>NZ_JADIJK010000014.1 GCF_017355205.1 Bacillus sp. SD088 | reverse complement strand
TAGCTTGAGCGGAAGGCCCCGCAGGCGCGATAGCGGCGAGGAGACTGAAGCCAAGCCCGCGGAAAGCGTCCGACTGGAGCGGAAATTAACATTATTCGGATCCTAGTACTACATTTTCTTTTATGAAATTGATTCATTTAATATAAAATTCTAAAAAATGGATGAAGGGCTACCTTTCATTCCCATTCTCCTTTTTTCTCGCACGAAGACGATATATAACTGAACATTCAGTTATATATCGTCTTTGTGAAAAACAAATTACTTGACTTTATTATCGCTTTTTTATGCAACGCTAGTGGTTTTATGTATTGGAATGATTTATATATTATTGGAATTTATAGTGAAAAGCAAAAAATGAGCTAGCCGCAACTAAACTATAGAAAATCATACATCCGTATAGTTCTCACCCCTTTGAAACAGACTTGGTAATGGCTCGATGTGGGACCTATCTTTGGTGATTTTCAGCTTTTAGATTCAATCTATTATTTGTTTTCTTAGAAATGATTTGATACACTGATTTTTAACCTAAATGATGGGCGGTTCTATCATGAAAAAAGACCAAAACGATCGTGATTCGGCCATTATCATTCCTTTTCCAGGACTGAAGGACCGTTATTATGAAAAAGGGATATCTAGCTTGGAATCTCATCATTTTCAAGATGCAGTTGATTTTCTTAAACATGCATATCAAATGGACCCAACCGATCCGCATATTTCGGCAGCTTATCTTGCGGCTTTATATGAGAATGGAGATTATGCTGACTCCCAGCGAATGGCTGAGGAACTTTTGAAAAGTGGTGTTGGGAGTTTCTATGATGTTCTTGATATTTACTTCATGATTTTGATTCAATTAAACGATTATGAACAGGTCGTTACGACTCTAAAACCGTTATTTGAAGAGAATGAAATCCCTCCTGAAAAAGCGGAACATTTTTTACAATTACTAAAATTGAGTGAAAAGGCTGCTTCAAACCAGGTAGTGGAGAATGCTCCAAAAGAGGATGTTCCTTTTCTTCACCAAGGGCAAAGCCCGCAAGATCAGTTAATTGGGTTGGGTATGCTAAAAGATAAAAATATTCATCCATATATGGGTTCACTAATAGAAATGCTTTCTGCTGAAAATGTTCATCCGTTTATCAAAACGGCTATCCTTTCACTTTTTAAGGAGAATAAAATTGATCAATCCATTTTAGTGGAAAAATTCGGAAAAAAAGAAACGTTGAATCCAATGAATATCCATTCCGCTGAGGAATTCCCCTTCTTCCAACCTGTGAAAAAACAGATGGAAAGTCAATTAAGAGATCATAATCCTGTCTTACTAGAACAAATTCTTGATATGATAGAACGCCATTCCCTTTGTCTTTATCCATTTGAATGGGAGCCAACTAACCCATCGGTCTGGACAGCAGCATACCGGGCAATTGGATATGAGCTGTATGGTGAAAATTGGAATCTTGAAAAACTAGCGGAATTTCATAGTGTGCAAGAAGCGGAGTTAGGGACTATATTCGCCTTTATCGTGAAATTGGAGGAAATTTCTTCGGCGATTGTTTCACCCCAATAGTTGAAACGTATGTATCCTATGTTATAATGTAATGGTTATGCTGGATTGTATAATATAGCGGCACATACATAGTGAAGCAAGTAACCGCAAATAAGCAGTAAAACAACTGAGTATATATTGTTGGAGGTATTAAAATGACAGCAAAATGGGAAAAGCTTGAAGGTAATAAAGGTGTATTAACAGTAGAAGTAGATGTAAAAACTGTTAATGAAGGTTTGGACCAGGCTTTTAAAAAGGTATCTAAGGATATCAATATACCTGGATTCCGTAAAGGAAAGGTTCCACGTCCTTTGTTTGAAAAACGTTTTGGTGTAGAAAGTTTATTCCAAGATGCACTTGATTTCATTCTTCCGGAGTCTTATGCTAAGGCCGTAGAAGAAGTAGAAATTGAACCAGTAGATCGTCCAGAGATCGACATTGAACAAATGGAAAAAGGAAAAGAATTAATCTTCACTGCAACCGTTACTGTAAAGCCAGAAGTAAAACTAGGTGAATACAAAGGTCTTGAAGCAGAAATACTAGATGAATCTGTATCTGATGATGATGTAGAAGAAGAAGTGAAAACTCTTCAAGAGCGTCAAGCAGAGCTTGTTGTCAAAGAAGATGGTGCAGTCAGTGATGGTGATACAGTTGTCATCGATTTTGAAGGATTTGTTGATGGAGAGCCTTTTGAAGGTGGACAATCCGACAACTACTCCCTAGAGATTGGTTCAGGATCTTTCATTCCTGGGTTTGAAGAACAACTTATTGGGGTAAAATCAGGAGAAGAGAAAGATGTTGTTGTCACTTTCCCTGAAGAGTACCATGCAGCAGAATTAGCAGGTAAGGAAGCTACATTTAAGGTTAAGCTTCATGAAATCAAAGCAAAAGAACTTCCTGCACTTGATGATGAATTTGCTAAAGACGTTGACGAAGAAGCAGAAACATTGGAAGAACTTAGAGCCAATATCAAGAAAAGATTGACGGAAGAAAAGAAAAACGCGGCTGAGCAACAATTACGTAATGGTTTAGTTGAAAAGGCGGCAGAAAATGCTGAAATAGATGTACCTGAAGCAATGGTTAATAATGAAATGGATCAAATGATGCAAGAGTTTGAACAACGCTTGCAAATGCAAGGGATGAATCTTGACCTTTATTTCCAATTCTCAGGGCAAAACGAAGAGGATCTTCGTAGCCAAATGAAAGAAGATGCTGAAAAGCGTGTGAAAACGTCTCTTACATTAGAAGCCATTGCAAAAGCTGAAAATCTCGAAGTGGATGACGAAGCTGTTGATAAAGAAATGGATAAAATGGCTGAAATGTACAAAATGGAAGTGGACGAAGTTAAAAAGATCATGAGTGCAAATATGAGTAGTCTGAAAGCAGATTTGAAATTACAAAAAGCTATTGATGTTCTAGTTGAAAATAGCAAAACAAATGCATAAAAAACATAAACATACACATAAGATATAAGAACACAAAACAAGGCACAGATAAGATTCGTGCCTTGTTTTGCCAAAAGAATACATATTGATCGATGACCAACATGATTCGGCGTGAGTTTGAATAATGGTTATTGCTTAATGGAATGTGGTACAATGCAATACATAGCTATGGCTTGTTAATTTAGAGGTTGAATGGAAAGGATATAGCTTATTATAGGGGTGAAATCATGTTTAAATTTAACGAGGAAAAAGGTCAGTTGAAATGTTCTTTTTGTGGTAAAACACAAGAACAAGTGAGGAAATTAGTGGCTGGACCTGGTGTATATATATGTGATGAATGCATTGAGCTATGTACGGAAATTGTGGAGGAAGAACTAGGGACGGAAGAAGAAGTAGAATTTAAAGATATCCCTAAGCCACGCGAAATTAGAGAAATTTTAGATGAATACGTAATTGGCCAAGAACAAGCTAAAAAGTCCTTAGCTGTCGCTGTTTACAATCATTATAAACGTATTAACGCCAACAGCAAGATCGATGATGTCGAACTTGCGAAAAGTAATATTTGTTTAATAGGTCCTACTGGAAGCGGTAAAACCTTACTTGCACAGACTTTAGCAAGAATTTTAAACGTACCATTTGCAATTGCAGATGCGACATCATTAACAGAAGCGGGTTATGTTGGGGAAGATGTGGAAAATATTCTACTTAAATTAATTCAATCCGCTGATTATGATGTAGAAAAAGCAGAGCGCGGGATTATCTACATTGATGAGATCGATAAAGTAGCTAGAAAATCAGAAAACACTTCCATCACAAGAGATGTTTCAGGTGAAGGTGTACAGCAAGCTTTACTTAAAATATTAGAAGGTACTGTAGCGAGTGTGCCTCCTCAGGGAGGAAGAAAGCATCCACACCAAGAATTTATTCAGATTGATACGACGAACATTTTGTTTATTTGTGGTGGAGCTTTCGATGGAGTTGAGCAGATCATCAAGCGCCGTCTTGGACAAAAAGTGATTGGCTTTGGTGCTGAGGTAAAAGGTCAGGAAGAAAAGAAAGAACTTTTATCCGAAATTCTTCCAGAAGATTTACTTCGTTTTGGTTTAATTCCAGAATTTATTGGCCGTTTACCTGTCATTGCAAACTTAGAACAATTGGATGAAGAAGCGTTAATTGAAATTTTAACTCAACCGAAAAATGCCCTCGTCAAACAGTATACAAAAATGTTGGGGATGGATGAAGTTGAACTTGAATTTGAGGATGATGCCCTTCATGAAATCGCGAAAAAGGCGATTGAAAGAAAAACAGGTGCTCGTGGTCTTAGATCTATCATTGAAATGCTGATGTTAGACGTGATGTTTGACCTGCCATCTCGTGAGGATATAAAAAAATGTATCATTACGAAAGATTCTGTTCTTCATAATAAGCCACCGAAGCTTGTGCTTGAGGATGGAACGGTCATCAAGGGGTCAGAAAAAACCTCTGCTTAAATGCTATAGCAAAAAACTAGGGTTTTTAACAAAAAAATCCTAGTTTTTTTTTGGATAAAATTTGTAAAAATCCGTAAGATGATAAGAAAATCATGGTTTATTCCTCTTTGAAGCGGAGATACTAATAGATAAAAGATAGACGTTATATTGTGTCTTCGGGAGGGTAATGTATGAATTGGACAGCGATTATTATTATGATTCAGTTATTCTTTGGCATCATTATTGGATTGTACTTTCTAAATCTATTGATGAACCAAAGATCTCAAAAGGTTACTATTGATAAAGAATCAAAAAAGGAAATGGAACATCTTAGAAAAATGCGAGGGATAAAATTAACAGAGCCTTTAGCAGAAAGAGTAAGACCAGCGAAGTTTTCGGATATTGTGGGGCAAGAAGATGGAATTAAAGCATTAAAGGCGGCATTATGTGGACCAAATCCTCAACATGTTATTATTTATGGACCACCAGGTGTAGGAAAAACAGCTGCTGCAAGACTTGTTCTAGAAGAAGCAAAGAAAAATCGACGATCTCCCTTTCAGGCGGATTCAGTGTTTGTTGAGCTAGATGCTACGACGGCAAGATTTGATGAAAGAGGAATAGCAGACCCCTTAATTGGCTCTGTACATGACCCTATTTATCAGGGAGCTGGTGCAATGGGGCAGGCTGGAATTCCACAGCCCAAGCAAGGTGCTGTTTCTAATGCTCATGGTGGAGTTTTGTTTATTGATGAAATTGGTGAACTTCATCCGATCCAAATGAATAAGCTATTAAAAGTGTTAGAAGATCGAAAAGTCTATTTCGAAAGTGCTTATTATAGTTCGGAAAATAATCAAATACCTACTCATATCCATGATATTTTTAAGCGTGGACTTCCTGCAGACTTTCGTTTAATCGGTGCTACAACACGAACGCCTAACGAAATTCCACCAGCCATTCGTTCGAGATGTATGGAAGTGTTTTTTCATGAACTGGAGAAAGGCGAGATTGAAATTGTTGCAAACAAGGCGGTAGACAAAATCAATTTTACGATTGATGAAAAAGGTCTTTCCTTGTTATCTTCTTATGCTAGAAATGGACGTGAAGCTGTCAATATGATCCAAACTTCTGCTGGTTTAGCAATCATAGAGGATAGAGAGTATATCCAAGATGTAGATATGGAGTGGGTCATTCGTTCAAGTCAGCTTGTCCCACGTCATGAAAAATCCATCCCAGCGCAATCGAAAACAGGAGTTGTGAACGGTCTTGCAGTAACTGGACCTAACAGTGGAATGCTATTAGATATTGAAGTCACAGTCTTTCCAGCGGATAAAGGCTCAGTACAAATTACCGGTATCATTGAAGAAGAGAATATTAACGGTCAAGGAAAAACCGTCAAAAGAAAAAGTATGGCAAAGGGCTCCATTGAGAATGTATTAACCGTATTAAAAACAATGGGCGTTCCAGTTCAGCAATATGATATTCATGTCAATTTTCCAGGAGGAATCCCAGCCGACGGTCCTTCTGCTGGTGTCGCGATGGCGGTAGGGATTTATTCAGCCATTTATAAAATACCGGTGGAACACACAGTCGCCATGACTGGAGAAATAGGGATTCATGGTGATATAAAGCCTGTTGGCGGCGTATATTCTAAAGTGAAAGCGGCAAAACTCGCCGGCGCTAAAACAGTCCTAATACCTGCTGATAATATGCAATCCAATTTAAAAGAAATAGAAAAGGTCACAGTTATGCCCATTAGTCGTCTAGAAGAAGCTCTAGAAGTAGCTCTAATTAAAAAAGCTGGGCATGATCGAATCCTCCCTAATTTTTCAGCCCAAAATAAAAAGAGTGTGTAACCTAAGATAGGTGGAACATTGACTAAAAGCGCGGCATCCTGTCGACAGGTTCAAGCAGCGACGTCCTGTCGCTTCGCCTGCACTAGCACATCCTGTGCGTCGCAACGCTGATGGACTCGCTTTCTGCGAGCCAGTTTCTCGACATCATATGACCATTTAGGCTAAAATGGACACAGAACGAATAAGGAAAATAAAAGAATGGATGGCGCCCTTAAAGGCGCTTTCTCTTTTCTTAGATTCTGTAGGAAATAAATGGACGATGTGAATAAGTGAAACAGTAAAAATCGGACTAGTAAAATAATATAATTCGGTACTAGTTTCACAAGGGATAAAGACGTAGATCTTTTGTTATTTATCCTTTTAGGCATTCCACATTGTCTAAAAAATAGCACGGGGGTAGTAAATATGACAAAAAAAATAGAGCCATTAGTGCCTCTATTGCCATTACGAGGAATGCTTGTTTTTCCAACAATGGTCCTGCATCTTGATGTGGGAAGGGAGCGATCTGTTCAAGCTTTAGAACAGGCGATGCTAAATGATCATTTAATCTTTTTGACAACCCAAAAGGATATCGAAATTGAATCTCCAGAAGATGGGGATTTATTCGAGATAGGTACATTAACTAAGGTTAAGCAAATGTTAAAATTGCCTAATGGAACGATTCGTGTTCTGGTAGAGGGATTGAGTCGTGCCAAAATAAAAAATATAAAAGACCAAGGTCTTTATTATGCTGTAGATCTGGAACGATATGATGATGATATACAAACTGCGAATCAAGATGTTGAAATCCAAGCATTAAAAAGAACCATGCTAGAGTATTTCGAACAATATATTAAGCTGTCGAAAAAAGTTTCTTCAGAAACCTTTGCAACAGTAGCTGATATAGATGAACCCGGTCGGATGGCCGATATTATTGCCTCTCATTTGCCTTTGAAAATTCCAGATAAACAAGGCATTTTGGAAATCATTGACGTAAAAGAAAGATTAGCAAAAGTGATTGATATCATTCACAATGAAAGAGAAGTTTTACATTTAGAAAAGAAAATTGGTCAAAGGGTCAAGCAATCCATTGATCGTACCCAAAAAGAATATTATTTACGTGAACAGATGAAGGCTATCCAAAAAGAATTAGGGGATAAAGAGGGGAAAACGGGTGAGATAGCAGATTTGTCGGAAAAAATCCGCGAAGCCCAAATGCCAGAAAACGTTGAAAAAATGGCATTAAAAGAGTTAGATCGTTATGAAAAAATCCCTACTTCTTCTGCTGAAAGTTCTGTTATTCGCACTTATATTGACTGGTTAATTGCATTACCATGGTCCAATGCTACAAAAGATGATTTAAACATTCATAAAGCTGAAAAAATCTTAGAACGCGATCACCACGGACTAGAGAAGGTAAAGGAACGAGTGCTCGAATATCTTGCAGTACAACAATTAACAAATTCATTACGGAGTCCTATTCTATGTCTTGTCGGACCGCCTGGAGTAGGTAAAACAAGCTTAGCACGTTCGATTGCAGAATCAATGGGAAGAAATTTTGTTCGCATCTCATTAGGAGGTGTACGCGACGAATCTGAAATTCGTGGACATCGTCGTACTTATGTGGGGGCAATGCCTGGGAGAATTATCCAAGGGATGAAAAAAGCGGGCGCGATTAACCCAGTTTTTTTGCTAGATGAGATTGATAAAATGTCCAATGATTTTCGTGGAGATCCTTCTTCTGCAATGTTAGAAGTATTGGATCCTGCTCAAAATAGTAATTTTAGTGATCATTATATTGAAGAGCCCTATAATCTATCTAAGGTCATGTTCTTGGCAACAGCCAATGATTTAGCATCTGTTCCAGGTCCACTTCGAGATAGAATGGAAATCATTTCTATAGCAGGATATACGGAATTGGAAAAAATTCATATTGCCAAAGATCATCTATTGCCAAGACAGATAGAAGATCATGGTCTTACCAAAGCCCAGCTCCAAATAAGAGATGATGCGATTAAAATGTTAGTACGTTATTATACCCGTGAAGCAGGAGTTCGTGAATTGGATCGTCAGCTTGCTTCCATTTGTAGAAAAGCGGCCAAATTAATTGCTTCTGGTGAAAAGAAAAGAGTAGTTGTAACCGAGAAGTATTTGACGGAATTGCTTGGAAAGAAAAAATACAGTTATGGACAAGCTGAGCTTGAGGATCAAATCGGCGTAGCAACCGGGTTGGCCTATACCTCAGTAGGAGGGGATACTTTACAAATAGAAGTTTCCCTATCTCCTGGTAAAGGGAAGTTAATCCTAACGGGAAAATTGGGCGATGTAATGAAGGAATCGGCTCAGGCTGCCTTTAGTTATGTCAGATCGAAAGCAACCGAATTCAATCTTGAAAAAGACTTTCATGAAACAACTGATATTCATATCCATGTTCCTGAAGGAGCTGTACCTAAAGATGGCCCATCAGCGGGGATTACCATTGCAACGGCGCTTATCTCTGCTTTGACAAAGAATCCTGTGAAAAAGGAAATCGGTATGACAGGAGAGATCACATTACGGGGAAGAGTTTTACCGATTGGCGGACTAAAAGAAAAATCGCTAGGCGCTCATCGAGCAGGGATCACGACGATAATTATGCCGAAGGAAAATGAAAAGGATATAGAGGATATTCCAGAGAGTGTCCGCCAGGATCTTACGTTTATTCCTGTTTCCCATATAGATGAAGTGTTGAAAATTGCATTATCGGGGGAAAAAAAATGAAAGTAAATAATGCAGAGTTTATTATCAGTGCCGTTAAACCAGCGCAGTATCCAACTGAAGGATTACCTGAGTTTGCGCTGGCGGGAAGATCCAATGTGGGAAAATCGTCCTTTATAAATAAAATGATTAACCGAAAAAGTCTTGCACGTACATCTTCTAAACCGGGAAAAACCCAAACCTTGAATTATTATAAAATTGAGGATACCTTCTATTTTGTTGATGTCCCAGGCTATGGATTTGCAAAAGTATCCAAAAAAGAGCGGGAAGCATGGGGAGAAATGATCGAGACGTATCTCACATCAAGGGAGGAATTGTGTACTGTTTTGCTTATCATTGATTTAAGACATCCACCGACGAAAGATGATGTTTTAATGTATGATTTTCTAAAACACTATGACATTCCATGTACGGTAATCGCTACAAAGGCGGATAAAATCCCTAAAGGAAAATGGGAGAAACACAAACAAATAGTGAAAGAAACATTAAAATTACAGATAGAAGATGACATTGTCCTCTTCTCATCAGAAACAGGAATGGGAAAAGAAAAAGCGTGGCATACATTAGAAAAATGGCTGTAAAATAGTAAATAAAGTGCTGGGAATAATAGTGGTTTCACTAAAGAAAAAACGAACTATCGATGTGCATATAACTCGCTCCGGAAATATACTTCGCTTTCCGTGAGCGAGTGTTAAGCCTCCTTAGGATTCGCCTTCCGAGGCCTTGCCGAATTCTCACTTCCTGTAGAAGTATACGTATACTTCCTTCGCTAAGGTGGTGTACTGTTCGAAGCTTAGTATTTTAATTATGCTCCTCTATCCAAGTTATTTTCTTTTATGGAAAAATAAGAAATATAAACCAAAAATAATGAAAAGATAAGGCCATGCTTGGTCAACCCATACAATACTATGTCCATTTTTTAATAGTCCTTCTTTTAATTTGTCGAAGAACAATAATAATAAAGAAATGCCGAGAAACAGAATGCCCTGGAATAAACCATTACCCGTCTTCACATAGGTAAGGAATAAACCGATCGAAATTAGAAGCAAAAAGATGCCAGAAATATCAATCGTTACGGCTAAATGTTGAACAATATGAAAATGAAGCCCAATTCCAGTTAATAAAACTCCGGGAAAGATGAATGAGTAATCTTTTCCTGCATAGCCATTTACAAGAAAAGCGATCCCAACAATCACGAAGAGAGTAGGCCAAGAGTAAAAACCCTCAAATAGGGAAAGCTGATAATACTGTGAAAGAAAATAAATACCAAATCCAAATAGGATAATTCCTGACAAAAGATAGGGTGGTTTTTTCATAAAAATTCCTCAACTTCCTTAAAGAAATTGTTCAAAAGGATCAAAGGCTAAATTCGCGACATCCTGTCGCAACGCCTTTGTGACCTGCGTCCTGCAGGCCTCCGGTAAAAAAGACAATGCGAGATAGCGGATCTTCGACTAAGTACCGACACGTCCTGTGTTGAACGTCGAAGTCACTACACACGCGCAAGGCCATCTCGAACTTTCAACGTCCTTATTGAACATACATTTAAATGATTACTCTAAATATAGCACAGGTTTCAATATGTGTTCACATCTTTTTAGAATTCTTCTAATTAAGCATGTTATAATATAGATATGGACTAAAACTGGAGGTGCCATTTATCAAATGCATATTATTGTTGTGGGGCTTAATCATAAAACGGCTCCAGTGGAAATTAGGGAGCGTCTAGCGTTTTCTGAATCTGAGCTGCCTTTAGCAATGGCATCCTTAAAGCAACAAAAAAGTATTCTTGAGAATGTCATTGTTTCTACATGTAATCGTACAGAAATCTATGCAGTTGTTGATCAGATTCATACTGGTCGATATTATATAAAGTCTTTTTTAGCGAATTGGTTTCATATGGATCTTGAAATGATTGGAGATTATCTATACATTCATGAAAAAGAATTGGCGGTAGAGCATCTTTTCAAGGTCATCTGTGGTTTAAACTCCATGGTCATTGGTGAGACGCAAATATTAGGACAAATTCGCAATAGCTTTTTAAATGCTCAAGAAAATAAAACAACAGGAACTGTCTTTAATCAGCTCATGAAACAAGCAATAGCCCTTGCCAAAAAAGCCCATTCTGAAACGGATATAGGTGCTAACGCAGTTTCTGTTAGTTATGCTGCAGTTGAATTAGCTAAGAAAATCTTTGGTGATTTACAGGATAAACATGTCTTGGTGATTGGGGCCGGGAAAATGGGAGAATTAGCCATTAAAAACCTTTATTCTAATGGCGCTAAAAAGGTGACGGTTATTAATCGTACATTTGAAAAATCCCAGGAGCTTGCTCAAAAATTTGCAGGGCAAGCTAAGTCATTAAATGAACTTCAGTGTGCTGTAATGGAAGCAGACATTGTGATTAGTTCAACTGGTGCTAATGGCTATATCATTAAAAAAGATATACTAGTTGAAATGGAAAAAATGAGGCAGGGCAGACCTCTATTTCTTCTAGATATCGCGGTTCCCCGTGATTTAGATCCGGAGATTTCGGAACTGGAAGATGCATTTTTATATGATATCGATGATTTGGAAGGCATCGTCGAAGCAAATCTAGAAGAACGTAAATTAGCGGCAGCAAAAATCGATGCCATGATTGATGAAGAAATTAATGATTTTAATGAGTGGCTCCATACGCTTGGGGTTGTGCCTGTGATTACATCTTTACGAGAAAAAGCCCTTGCGATCCAGGCGGAAACGATGAATAGCATTGAGCGAAAATTGCCTAATTTATCTGAAAGGGAAAGAAAAGTTTTAAATAAACATACAAAAAGTATCATTAATCAATTATTGAAAGAGCCTATTTCACAAATTAAAGAAATGGCTAGTGAGCCTCAAGCCGCAGAGAAAATCGCCCTGTTTCAGCAAATCTTTCAATTGGAAACGGGGAAGGAACAACCAAAAAAGGAAACAACGGTCAAACCAATCACAAAAGAAGCAGCTAGTCATAAAGCTCCTCTTTTTCAATCATAAGAGGGAATGAAGATGAATTCACTCATTATGGTTAGATTACCTGAGCTTATTATTGTCCTTTATGCTTTATCGATCTTATTTTATTTTATTGATTTTATTGGACACAACCGGAAGGCAAGTCAGCTTGCCTTCTATCTGTTATCAATTGTTTGGTTATTACAAACAATTTTTTTGTTTTTCTATATGTTCTATACAGGAAGGTTTCCAATCCTTACCCTTTTTGAGGGACTTTATTTTTATTCATGGGTATTGATTACGTTATCCTTAGCGATTCATAAAATTTCTAAAGTCGACTTTACCATTTTTTTTACAAATACTGTTGGCTTCACGATCATGACGATCCATGCTTTTGCACCTGGGCAAATGCCTGCAATGGCTGATCAGCTTATTTCAGAGTTATTATTTATTCATATAACCATGGCTATTTTTTCATATGGGGCATTTACATTATCTTTTGTGTTTTCACTTCTATATTTATTGCAATACAAACTATTAAAAGAGAAAAAATGGTTCAAAACTCTTTGGCGTTTAGGAGATTTAAAGAAATTAGAGCGTCTGTCCTATGTTTTAAATGTTATTGCTGTGCCTATCCTACTATTAAGCTTGATTCTTGGCTTACAATGGGCATTAATAAAGCTTTCAGTGCTTCAATGGTATGATCCTAAGATTATTGGGTCTTTTTTAGTAATCATAATCTATGGAATTTGGCTGTTTTTACGATTAAAAAGAGAAACCAGTGGGAAACGCTTAGCCCTTTGGAATTGTGCAGCCTTTTTAATTCTTTTAATTAATTTCTTTTTAGCTAGCCGTATCTCTACTTTTCATATTTGGTATCATTAAAAAATGAAGTTATTTTTAAAGGAGGAAATATAGGTGAGAAAAATTGTCATTGGGTCGAGAAAAAGTAATCTCGCCCTAAAGCAAACCAATTGGGTGCGAGAACAATTAGAGCAGATAGGAGGACCTTTTGAATTTGAAATTAAGGAAATAACGACAAAGGGAGACCGGATTTTAGATGTCACGCTTTCAAAGGTGGGGGGGAAAGGTCTGTTCGTCAAAGAAATTGAGCAAGCGCTTCTTGATGGAGAGATTGATATGGCTGTTCATAGCATGAAGGATGTACCAGCCGTTCTCCCGGAAGGGTTGATCATTGGTAGTGTTCCCGAACGAGAAGACTGTAGGGATGTCTTCATTTCCAATCAACATATTCGATTAGAGGATTTGCCGACAGCTGCGGTTATTGGGACTAGTAGTTTAAGGAGAAGTGCGCAAATTTTGGCGATTCGTCCTGATCTTGAAATTAAGTGGATAAGAGGCAATATTGAAACCCGTTTATCGAAATTAAAAACGGGGGATTATGATGCAATTATCTTGGCTGCAGCTGGATTAAAACGGATGGAGTGGGATGAAGATATTATTACAGAATATCTTGAGCCGGAAACCTGTTTGCCTGCGATTGGACAAGGTGCATTAGGGATAGAGTGTCGGGAAAATGATGAAGAATTGCTCGGGCTTCTTAGTGAACTAACTTGTGAAACAACGGCGCAAACAGTGGAAGCAGAGAGAGCGTTTCTCGATAAAATGGAAGGAAGTTGTCAAGTACCAATTGCTGGTTTAGCGAAGTTAGTGGATAAAAATCAAGTACAACTAACGGCATTAGTCGCTTCGCCAGATGGAAAAAAGATTTATAAAGAAACACTTAAAGGCGAGGAGCCGAAATTAGTTGGAGAACAAGCTGCTTCCCTTTTGAGTGAACAAGGAGCGAAGAAATTAATTGACCAAGTAAGGGAAGATTTAGCCAATGAATCATAGGCACAAGCCCTTAAAAGGACAACATGTTTTAATTACTAGGGGTGGAGAGCAAGGAGAGCAGTTTTCTTTGGATGTGGCTTCAGCTGGAGGTATCCCTCATATGCTTCCTCTTATTGACTTTCGAAGATTTACAGATCCAAATCAAGCTTATTATCTTCACCATCTGAGAGAATATGACTGGGTTATCTTTACAAGTAAAAATGGTGTTCATTATTTTTTCGAGCAGCTGAAAAAGCATGTGGATGATGTTTCCGTCTTAAGTCAATCGATTCAGTTTGCTGTTGTTGGTGAAAAGACAAAAGAGGCTTTAGATCGCTATCATATTGCTTCATGCTTTATGCCACATATATTTACGGCAGAAGATTTCGTTCAAGAGTTCTTTCAAACTGGATATTCAGCTCAAAAAGTACTTATTCCTAAAGGGAATATGGCAAAGCGAACGATTGCGGAAGGCTTTTGGAGTCGAGGGATTTTAGCGGATGAATGGATTGTATATGAAACTTTTTATCCTCCTGGGCAGAATGATCAATTACTGAAATTAGTAAAAGAAGATACTTTGGATGTTGCCACTTTCACTAGTCCCTCAACGTTTAATCATTTTATGAAAATCGTGAAACAGCCGTTCAAACGGCACATAGATCGATTGATTATCGCTACCATTGGGACAGTAACAAAACAAGTGATAGAAAATGAGGGATATCACGTGCAGATTTGTCCCGAGAAGTTTACGATGGATGATTTATTTCAAGAGATATACAATTATTATCAAGAACAGGAAAGGAAAGATGAATATGAATTTTGATCGACATCGACGTTTGCGAAGCTCTGCAAATATGAGAGCGCTAGTTCGTGAAACCTATTTAAGATCAGAGGATTTTATCTATCCTTTGTTTATTGTCGAAGGAGAACAGCAGAAACAGGAAATTTCCTCTATGCCAGGGATCTATCAAATCTCACTTGACTTAATGAAGCAGGAGCTCGATGAGATTGTTAAGCTTGGAATTAAAGCGGTCATCCTATTTGGTGTTCCTGTAGAAAAAGATGCATGTGGGACTGGGGCTTACCATGATCATGGGATTGTTCAAGAAGCAACACGTGAAGTGAAGAAGCATTATCCAGAACTACTTGTTGTTGCAGATACTTGCCTTTGTGAGTATACAGACCATGGGCATTGTGGAGTAGTAAAAGATGGGGAAGTCCTTAATGATGAAAGCTTAGAGCTTTTAGTCAAGACTGCTGTGAGTCAAGCGCAAGCAGGCGCGGATATTATTGCTCCATCTAATATGATGGATGGTTTTGTAAGCTCTATACGCCAGGGGTTGGATGAGGCTGGTTTTAAAGAAATTCCAATTATGTCCTATGCTGTGAAATACTCTTCTGCCTTCTATGGTCCATTCCGAGAGGCGGCCAACAGTGCGCCACAGTTTGGGGATCGAAAGACCTATCAAATGGACCCGGCTAACCGTTTGGAAGCATTAAGGGAAGCAGAGTCGGATATCGCAGAAGGAGCCGATTTTCTTATTGTAAAGCCGGCACTTTCCTATATGGATATCATTCGCGATGTAAAAAATGAATGTAACTTGCCGATTGTTGCCTATAATGTCAGTGGGGAGTATTCTATGGTGAAAGCTGCAGCTGCAAATGGCTGGATTGATGAGAAAGCAATCGTGCTCGAATCATTAACAAGTATGAAAAGAGCTGGCGCTGATTTAATTATTACATACTTTGCTAAAGATGTAGCCAGCTGGTTATGAAATGCGAAAGCGCCTTGTTCAGCGATGTACAAATTTGGATCATAAAGTTGAACGGCTAAGAACGCGCCGTCCTGGCGCAACGCCGTTCTGACCAACATCCTGTTGGCCTGAGATAAAGGAAACACGATGAGCCTGAAAGGTGAATCGATGTTGACTTATCGTAGGAAGAAGACGTAAATTTGCTAATCGCTAGGCGCTGTAGCTAGACAACGCGACGAAGTCTAACACTAAATAGAATGGAAAAATAAAACATAATTGGAGGTATATGACATGCGTTCTTATGAAAAATCTCGCAATGCATATGAAAAAGCCATACATATGATGCCTGGTGGTGTGAATAGTCCAGTCCGCGCGTTTAAATCGGTTGATATGGACCCGATTTTTATGGAAAAAGGAAATGGCTCCCATATCCATGATATTGATGGCAATGAATATATTGATTATGTGCTCTCATGGGGGCCACTCATCCTTGGTCATGCAAATGAGCGGGTTATAGAGGCTTTGAAAAAAGCAGCAGAAAATGGTACGAGCTTTGGTGCACCAACCATTTTGGAAAATAAGTTAGCAGAACTTGTTATTGAAAGAGTTCCTTCCATTGAAATGGTCAGAATGGTCTCATCGGGAACAGAAGCGACGATGAGTGCATTACGAGTAGCAAGGGGATATACTGGTCGTAATAAAATATTAAAGTTTGAAGGATGTTACCATGGTCATGGTGATTCCCTCTTAATTAAAGCAGGTTCAGGGGTGGCTACGCTTGGATTACCTGATAGTCCCGGCGTTCCAGAAGGGATCGCTAAAAATACAATAACAGTTGCTTATAATGATCTTGAAGGAGTTCAAGCGGCATTTGAGCAATTTGGAGAAGATATAGCAGGTGTGATTGTAGAACCTGTAGCCGGAAATATGGGAGTAGTCCCTCCTAAGCCTGGGTTTTTACAAGGACTTCGTGAGCTGACGGATGAATATGGTTCACTTCTCATTTTTGATGAAGTGATGACTGGGTTCCGAGTAGGTTATAATTGTGCTCAAGGGTACTTCGGTATTCTTCCTGATTTAACTTGTTTAGGCAAGGTAATAGGCGGGGGACTGCCTGTAGGAGCTTTTGGTGGCAAAGCTGAGATTATGGAAAAAGTCGCTCCAAGTGGACCAATATACCAAGCTGGGACTTTGTCTGGAAATCCAATTGCCATGACTGCCGGCTATGAAACACTCATTCAATTAACACCTGAATCCTACCAGGAGTTTGTCCGAAAAGGGGATATGTTAGAAGCGGGATTAAAAACAGCCGCAGAAAAGCATCATATTCCTCATACGATTAACCGAGCTGGCTCGATGATTGGTCTCTTTTTCACGAATGAAGATGTATATAATTTTGATAAGGCAAAGACGTCTGATCTGCAATTATTTGCAGCCTATTATAAAGAAATGGCCAATCAAGGTGTCTTTTTGCCACCATCTCAATTCGAAGGTATTTTTCTTTCTACAGCTCACTCTGACGAGGATATTGAAAAGACAATACAAGCCGCAGAACGGACATTTGCAAAATTAAAAAGTTAAAGAGGATGTTCAAAAAAGTCTGGTAAAATGACACTTCGTATTTCTTCGTCCTTTTTGAACACGCATTTTAAAGAAAGAATGGCACCCCGCCATTCTTTTTCTTTTTTCATAAATAACCAATAACGGTCATAGAGTATAGGGAGTAATATTTTCATTGGAACGAAAGGAGGAATGAATTTGCCTGATCGCCAACAAACATCGCTTAAATTTCCATTGGAGGAAACGGTTTGGTTTGAAAAAGGACATGAAGTTGAGGATCTTTTATCCATTTCATTGGATCCTACTATTAACATACTGGATGAAGAAGAATTTGTTGTATTAAAAGGAACCCTTGAACTAAGTGGAGAGTATAATCATTCTCCTGGAAATGATACGGTGACGGAAGTTCCAGAGAGCAATAGGCATTATATACAGAATGTAGAAATCAGAAATAATGAAATTGGTGAATTTTCTCATCGCTTTCCCATTGATATCACAATCCCGAAAAGAAGGATTGCCGATATTGGAGAATTGGAGATTGAGATTTACTCATTCGATTATGCTTTACCAGAAAAGAATCGCCTCCAAGTACTTGCAGATATTTATATTAACGGCTTATATGAGGATAAGGAAGAAGTGATCTTAGATGCTGCTTCATTACAGGAAGCAAGTGAATCGATCGAATCAACTGAACCGTTATTGGAGGAAGAAGACAGACAAGAGTTGAATCAGGTGGTACCGGACGCAACTTTACCTGAGGAAGATGATGATCAGGATGTAGAAAGAGAAGAAGAAAGAGAAGAAGAAAGGGAAGAAGAAAGAGAAGAAGAAAGGGAAGAAGAAAGGGAAGAAGTTGCGATTGAGGTCTTCCAAGAGCCAGAAGATACTGAGGAACTAAAAACTGCTTCAGAAAATGAAAATGAGTTATATGAATCGTTTGAGGTAGAAGCAAGAATTTTACCTGAGCTCGAAGAAAATAATGATGAGAAAGAAGAGAATATGTCTCCCTTCCAGCATCAGCTTCCAAATCTGCATGAAAATACGCCGGAAGGGAATGATCCAAATCAGGTGATAGAAATAAAAGCAGAGGAGGAGGACGAGGGAAATTTAGCGCCAAGCGGCTTAACTGATTTAGATACAAGAACAGATGTAGACACTACTGAAGAGCAACAGATGGAACAAGAGGATGAATTACAAGAGGTAGAAAAAACGCTTTCTACTTTGTTTCGCCAAGTACCAAAATTAACATTAGACGCGTTTAAAGAGGAAAGTAACGTTCAGGAGGAAGAACAGCGGGAGCCAGAATCATCGTCCATTTATTTTGAAGAATCATCATCTCCCCAAGCGGTTGAATCAAGTGGCCTGATGGAATCTAAGGAAGAGATGAGCAGCAAGAAAAAGAAAAAGAAAGATAAGTACCAATCGATTTCATTTGCTGATTTTTTTGCTAGAAAAGAGGAAGAATCTGTTAGCAAAATGAGAGTTCGTTTAGTCCAGCAAGGTGACTCTATTGAAAATTTAGCAGAACAATATAATTGCACCACGCAACAACTATTAAGAGCAAATCAATTAAATGAAAGTGATGAAGTGCATGAGGGACAGGTATTGTATATTCCCACAAAAATTCATCCATTGAAAAGAAAGTAGAGGATGACATCTGTCGTCCTCCCTTTTTCTGATCGCAAACTATTTGTGGAGAGATAATCAAGGTTAGGCTTAGGGAATGAGAGTAAAATGGGTGATGCTATGGATAATAAATCATCAAAAAAAATAGAGAGCTTAGTAGAGTCGTATGGGTTAACATTGCGATTTGCGGAAAAGCAGGGAAAGGTTTTTAAAGTATATACAGATAAAGGAGAATTTGCTTTAAAACGAATGGTTGCCAAACATGGGCTAGATTTCTTATCCTATATTCAACAATTATACCAACAAGGCTATAATCGCATTGTACCTATTTATCCAACATTAGATGGTCGCTATGCTATTTTGCAAGGAAATTCCCTTTATTACTTAATGCCATGGTTGGACAATAAAGAGAGAGAAGGACATGTACAAAAGCATCTTGATCTTTTCCGTGAATTAGCACGGATTCATTCGATAACCGTACGCGAAGTTCCTGTTCGTGCCGAAGAGCGAGAAGAGCATTTTGAACGGATGGGTACACGATGGGAGTTAGAACAAGATGTATTAGAAAAATTTATCCAACAAAGTGAAAGACAAATGTATATGTCACCGTTTCAAGTCCTATTTTGTACGATCTACAGCGAAATTACAGGGGGCCAACGTTACGCCATTAACAAGTTAAAAGAGTGGCATGAATCGACTTCTGAAGACACCACAGCTAGAAGTGTCGTCATTCACGGGAAATTATCGAATGAACATTTTCTTTATGACCATAATGGGATTGGATATTTTACTAATTTTGAACGAACGGGAGTTGCTTCCCCTATCCATGATTTATTGCCTTTCTTGGATCGCGCCTTCCAAACGCGCCCTAAGGCATTTGATCATGGAATGGAATGGTTAGATGCTTATTTCCGCTATTTCCCCTTTACTGCGGATGAAATGCTTTTGTTTTTAAGTTACTTGGCTTATCCAAGCTCTGTCTTCGCCACCATTGAGCAATACTTTGCTAGTGAAAAAGAAAAGAATGAAATGAAGCTTGTTCAACAATTACAGAGACAGTATTGGCGAATGAAAAATACAGAGTATGTTGTGATGAAATTGGAAGAGAGAGAGCAGCAAAAGAAAGAACAGAATACAGCGCCCCCTTCCGAGTAAAAAGTGGAAGGGGCTTTTAGATCCATTCAAAATGTAGGCTAAATGCTGCTGTAATTAAGATAATTAACAGAAAAACATCTAAAATAGTCGGGAAAATGAGTGTGCGAATACCTTGGAAAATACAAATGGGTATAACGAGCTGGCGACAGATTGCCTTCAGATTTCTCATCGAATTTTGAAAAGCATACGTATTAAATCTTCTTTTCATATCCTCACCTTCTATCTAATGACTTTACCTTAATTTATGTAGAGGTGTTTTATTCTGTGCCTAATCTTCCATAATAGTCCACCAAACAATCCGTCCTCACATTTCTTAATTAAATAGCTGCATTGCATAATCATTTCATATGATCAAAGAAGGAGCGATTGTTATGACGATTTCTGGTAAAGATTTTATCAACAGAATCGATCATTTAAAAAGTGATATCTGGGTTGATGGTAATAAAATAGTGGGAAAGGTGTCAGAGCATCCTGCCTTTCGAGGGGTCATGAAAAGCAAAGCCCAGTTATTTGATATGCAAAATGATCCTGCTTTAAGAGATGTGTTTACGTTCATTTCTCCGAAAACAGAAGAAAGGGTAGGTTTTTCCTACCATCAACCGAAAACGAAGGATGATTTATTATTTCGTCAAAAAGCAACAGAGCTGTGGGCTCAGAAGAACTTTGGCTTATTAGGCCGATCTCCTGATTACGTAAATACCGGAATGATGGTATTGGCTGCTGCTCACCAGCTTTTTGGTGCAAAGGATAAAAAATTGGGTGAGCATATCCTCCAAAATTATGAATCCGCGATGGATCAGGATCTTACTTTTACACATACCTTTATCAATCCTCAAGTGAACCGGTCTATTAGTTATTTAGAGGATTCAGATTCAGAAGCAAATATTGCGGCAAAGGTCATTGGAGAGAACAGCGAAGGAATTATAATTCAAGGAGCTAGATTGTTAGCAACACAAGGAGGGATAACCGATGAAATCTTGGTTTTACCAGCTGGGGGTAATTTTATTGAAGATGCTTATATCTATGGGTTTACAGTCCCTTCAAATGCACAAGGTTTAAAGTTCATCTGCCGAGAATCATTTGTGAACGATGAAGGCTCCTCTTTCAATTATCCTCTTGGATCACGATTTGAAGAGATGGATTCGATCGTCGTATTTGATCATGTTCTAGTTCCTTGGGAAAAAGTTTTTTTATACAAAGATATAAATATTGCGCATCGATTTTTTTCAGAGGCTAATTTTAATACGATGCTACTGTTTCAGGCAGTTGTGAGAATGATTGTAAAAACAGAATTTATATTAGGATTAGCAGAATCCGTAGTAGAAGCCATTAATATTGGAGAATACCAGCATATACAAGATAAAATGAGTGAGATTATCGCAGCACTTGAAATTATGAAAGGACTTCATTTGTCTTCACAAGTGAACGCGGAATTGGATGAATGGGGAACGATGATTCCAGATGCAAAACCATTACAAGTTGCCATTCACTATTATCCAAGGGTATATCCTCGTTTGGTTGAAATTCTGCAATTATTAGGTGGAAGTGGACTTATTTTACTCCCAGCTGAAAAAAGTTTTGAATCTCCTATTCGTAAGTATATTGATACTTATTTACAAGGCTCCAATTCTACTGCTGAAGATCGTGTCAGGTTATTTCGGCTAGTCTGGGATTTATGCATGAGTGCATTTGGAACAAGACAAACACATTATGAACGATTCTTTTTTGGTGATCCTGTCCGATTGGCTATGGGTCTTTACAATGGGTATCCCAAAAATGAATATATGAAGAGGGTAGGAACGTTTCTTAGGGAGAATAAATAATAAAAGTGGAAGAGTGATGTGCAAAAAGCATGAAAAGAATGCTATTTTAGTACTAATGTCGGCGGCGGTCACAGCAATTGTCATCAACGTCTGTAAATTAAAATTAACTTTGCAGGAGTAATTTTTTTAGAAATAGCCTAAAATGTAAATGGACATGGAAAATGATTGACATCATCCCCCTTTATTCGCTACTATAGAGTAAATCAAATTGTATAAATGCTTTGATAGGGAAGAGTACTTTGGATCGTTACTTACAGAGAGGAAAATCAGTGGTGTGAGATTTTCTAAGTAGCCCTAAGGGAAGGTCGCCCTTGAGCAGCTTTCATGAATTGGATAGTAATGCTTGTTCAAATAAAAGGATACAAGACAAAGAAATTAACGGTGTGCTGTCTCGAGTTAAGGAAAACAAAACACGAAAATTTCGTATCCGACTTTTTGGATCTCCCTAATAGTGAAAGCCGGCAAAATTGTCGTTAATTTATGAAGTGCTAGGCCTTTAGTGTAATGTGGGCTTAAGCAAAAAGGTGGTACCGCGAATCTGCTCTCTTCGTCCTTTTGACGAAGGGGGCTTTTTGTATTTAAAAAAGGATGTCAGCAGTCTTAGCGAATAGTAAAAAGGAGAATTTAAATGGAAAATATAACGATGTCGACAAAATATGAACCACAGAAAATTGAACAAGGACGATACGATTGGTGGGTGGAAGGGAAGTTTTTTGAAGCGCTAAATGATGTAAATAAGGAACCTTACACGATCGTAATTCCTCCCCCGAATGTTACGGGAAAACTTCATTTGGGGCATGCTTGGGATACAACTTTACAAGATATTTTAACGCGGATGAAAAGAATGCAGGGGTATGATGTTCTATGGTTACCTGGAATGGATCATGCTGGGATTGCTACACAAGCGAAAGTAGAGGAAAAGCTGCGTGAAGAGGGAAAAAGCCGATATGATCTCGGAAGAGAGAAGTTTTTAGCAGAAACTTGGAAGTGGAAAGAAGAATATGCCGATTTTATCCGCAAGCAATGGGCGAAACTGGGGCTGGGCCTTGATTATTCGAAAGAGCGATTTACTTTAGATGAGGGGCTATCTAAAGCAGTTCATGAAGTATTTGTCACGCTGTACAAAGAAGGTCTCATCTACCGAGGCGAATATATTATTAATTGGGACCCAGCAACAAAAACAGCCTTATCTGATATTGAAGTCATTCATAAAGATGTTCAAGGAGCCTTTTACCATATGAACTATCCACTTACAGATGGTTCAGGATTTATTGAGATTGCTACAACGAGACCTGAAACGATGCTTGGAGATACAGCTGTAGCGGTCCATCCAAGCGATGAGCGCTATCAGCATTTAATTGGAAAGACAGTGAAACTTCCGATTGTAGAGCGGGAAATTCCCATCGTAGCTGACCATTATGTTGATATGGAGTTTGGTTCAGGTGCTGTTAAAATTACACCAGCTCATGATCCGAATGACTTTGAAGTTGGAAATCGCCATAATTTAGAGCGTGTACTCGTCATGAATGAAGATGGGACAATGAATGAGAATGCTGGCAAATATCAAGGCATGGATCGTTTTGAATGCCGTAAACAAATCGTAAAAGACTTACAAGCAGCTGGAGTACTATTTGAGATTGAAGACCATCTTCATTCTGTTGGTCATTCAGAACGTAGTGGTGCCGTTGTAGAGCCATATTTATCCACACAATGGTTTGTTAAAATGCAACCATTAGCTGAAAAGGCGATCGAACTTCAACAAAGTGAAGAAAAAGTTCATTTTGTCCCTGAGCGTTTTGAAAAAACCTATATGCACTGGATGGAAAATATTCATGATTGGTGTATTTCTCGTCAGCTGTGGTGGGGACATAGAATTCCGGCCTGGTATCATAAAGAAACAGGAGAAATTTATGTAGGACATGAGGCACCGGCAGATGAAGAAAACTGGGAACAAGAACAAGATGTATTGGATACATGGTTTAGCTCCGCTCTCTGGCCCTTTTCCACAATGGGCTGGCCTGATACAGAAGCGGATGACTTCAAACATTATTATCCAACTGATTGCTTAGTAACAGGATACGATATAATTTCCTTCTGGGTATCGCGAATGATTTTCCAGGCGAAGAAATTTACAGATCAACGACCTTTTAAAGATGTTTTAATTCATGGATTAATTCGTGCTGAAGATGGACGTAAGATGAGTAAATCGCTTGGAAATGGGATCGATCCAATGGATATTATTGACAAATATGGTGCAGACACACTTCGCTATTTTTTAGCAACAGGCAGCTCACCAGGTCAAGATTTACGTTTCAGTATGGAAAAAATTGAATCAATCTGGAATTTTGCCAATAAAATTTGGAATGCCTCCAGATTCGCTTTGATGAATATGGATGGAATGACATATGAAGAAATTGATTTAAATGGTGAGCAGTCCGTAGCGGATAAATGGATATTGACTCGCTTAAACGACACCATTGAAGCAGTTACGAAACTAGCTGAAAAGTATGAATTTGGGGAAGTTGGTAGAGCCTTATACAACTTCATTTGGGATGATTTCTGTGACTGGTATATTGAGATGGCAAAACTACCTTTATATGGTGAAGATGAAGCGGCGAAAAGAATGACCCGCTCAGTTCTAGCACATGTTTTGGATCAGACACTACGCCTTCTTCATCCAATTATGCCTTTTATTACAGAGGAAATATGGCAACATCTACCTCATAGTGGCATGTCGATCACAGCCAGTGAATGGCCTAAAGCTGATGAACGATATATGGATCAAGAAGCAGTAAGTGAAATGAAATTACTGATGGACATTATTCGTTCGGTTCGTAATATCAGAGCAGAAGTCAATACACCGATGAGTAAACAAATCAATCTTATGTTAAAAGCAAAAGACGGGAAGGTTTTAAAAGCTTTAGCAGCGAATAAACAATACATCGAAAAGTTCTGTAATCCACAAAATCTAGAAATAGGCACAACTATAGAGATGCCAGAAAAAGCAATGTCAGCTGTGGTGACAGGAGTAGAATTATTTTTACCATTAGCGGGTCTCATCAACATCGAAGAAGAGCTTGCTCGTTTGCAAAAAGAATGGGATAAATGGAACAAAGAAGTAGAACGGGTACAAAAAAAGCTAGCGAATGAAAGATTTGTTGCAAAAGCTCCAGAAGCTGTAGTCAACGAAGAAAGAGCAAAAGAAAAAGATTACCTAGAGAAAAAACAAACAGTAGAAAAAAGAATCGCAGAATTAAAAGCAATGTAATAAATGAGCGGGGTTGTTTTAAATATCATCCAACAATCCCGCTTTATACAGAACAGAAGGTGTGAAGTTGATACATACATATACAGAAGCACTTAATTGGATCCATTCACGGCTTCGACTAGGGATAAAACCAGGACTAAAACGTATGGAATGGATGCTCAGCCGTCTTGAAAATCCTGAGAAGATTCTTCGGGTGATCCATGTAGGAGGGACGAACGGAAAGGGATCTACTGTAACTTATATGCGTTCGATCCTAAATGAAGCTGGATACTCAGTGGGGACATTTACCTCACCTTTTATTGAACAATTTAATGAGCGGATTAGTATCAATGGAAAACCAATTGATAACGATGAAATCACTGCATTAGTGAATGTAGTCAAGCCAATTGCAGAGGAAATAGAACAAACGGAACTAGGACCAGCGACAGAATTTGAAGTAATCACAACGATGGCGTTTTATTATTTTAGTGAAATCCAAAGAGTGGATGTTGCTTTATTTGAAGTAGGTTTGGGGGGAAGATATGATTCCACCAATGTCATTCGACCTGTTGCTTCCGTCATTACAAATGTTGGCATGGACCATATGCAAATATTGGGTAATACAATTGAAGAAATTGCTTACCAAAAGGCTGGTATCATAAAACCAAATATTCCTATATTTACTGCGGCACAAGATAAGCGTGTTTTATCTGTGCTAAAGCAAGAAGCTATACAGCAAAAAGCTCCATTTTATCAAATAGGCGAGGATTTCCTTATAACGGAATATCATCCCATTGAGCATGGAGAACAATTTAGCTATCAATCGAAATGGGCCTCATATGATCACTTACAAGTATCATTGTTGGGGCGGCATCAAACAGAAAACGCAGCAGCGGCTTTAGCAGCATTATCCTATTTGCAATCTATAGGGCAGCTGAATATACGAGATGTTGAGTTCCGAGTCGGGTTACAAAAGGCCTTTTGGCCAGGAAGGCTAGAACGCTTATATGACCGACCTCTGATCTTCATTGATGGCCCACATAATGTACAAGGCGTACAAGCCTTCAAATTAGCAGTGGAGACGCATTTTCCAAAAGAAAAAATAAAGCTGGTATTTACGGCATTAAAAGATAAAGATTTAACAGATATGTTTACAGTTATTAACTCGATGAATGTTGATCTTTATTTAACTGAGTTTGATTTTCCAAGAGCGGCATCGGTAGAAGAATTACAAGCTAAATCAAGTAATACAGAAGCTCACTGTAATAAAGATTGGAAAAATCTGATCCGAACATTGGTTTTATCAGCGAAGGAGACGGATATCTTAGCGATTACTGGTTCTCTATATTTTATCTCAGAAATAAAACCCTTTTTGAAAGAAATGATTCAGTTAAGAATGGAAACTGGTTCATCCTTTGATCTTCCAAAAGAGAAATAAAGTGAAACTTCAATCAATGGGGATTTTTCGATGTAGAGGATGTGCTAGTGCAGAGGTGTGATTGTCGTCGCGAACTTAGCCTGTTACCTCATCCTCCACTGATTTCAGAGGATCACAGGCTAAATCCCCGCCGTCCTAGTGGTGGTCTCGCCTGCACTTGTACGTCCACTACGTGGTGTCTTTGTGAACAGCATCTTGTTTGCCTGAACGAATCGGGCTTTTACTCAAAAAGGCGAAAGTGCCTGTCTAGCGACGTACAAATTTAAATGTTTCTGACAAGTTAAAGGAAACACGATGAGCCAAAAGGGGTGACTTGTCGCAAGCAGAAACCGCAAATTTGCTAGGCGCTGGAGTTAGATACGGGTAGTGTCTCCCCATCTACGCTTCTCCGTATTCTCTATAGTGCTGAGGTGGGGGGATTACTGCCCGTTAATGCGGGATAAAGGCGGTGAAAAATGAAAATTATTATTTTTGTTTATGCTCTTATCTTGGGATCATTTTTGAATGTGGTGGGATTGAGAGTTCCTGCCAAACAATCGATTGTGAAGCCTCCGTCAGCCTGCCCTGGATGTGGAAAAACACTAACAGTTTTTGAGTTAATTCCTGTCCTGTCATTTCTGCTTCAGTGGGGAAAGTGCAAACAATGTAAGCAGCCGATTTCTCCTTTTTACCCGATTATGGAATTAGCCACAGCTCTTTTATTTGTCTATGCCTATTCAAGGATTGGTTGGGCATTTGAATTAGTAATTGCATGGACCCTAATTACATTATTTGTCATTATTTTTATTACAGATATAAAGTTCATGCTTATTCCCGATAAAATCCTCGCTTTTTTTGCCATCTTATTTATCGTCGAACGAATGATTCAGCCTCTACAACCGTGGTGGGATTCGTTACTAGGCGCAGCCGTCGCGTTTATTCTACTAATGCTTATTGCGATTCTATCAAAAGGGGGAATGGGGGGAGGAGATATTAAGTTATATACAGTACTAGGACTTGCGCTTGGGACGAAATTTATGCTTATTTCCTTCTTTTTTGCCAATATTCTTGGCGCAATAATTGGGATCATCGGTATGGCTTGCGGATTTTTTGAAAGAAAAAAACCCATTCCTTTTGGTCCGTTTATTGCAATCGGAACCCTCATTACCTACTTTTACCATCAGCCTATCCTAACATGGTATCAATCTCTATTCCAATAGAGTATGTTCAAAAACTCTACTAAAAAAATTGACGAAAACCTTTTTTTCCTAGACGACAAAAGTTTCGTCTTTTTTTTTGGGTTGTATGATAGCATGAGGAAAATAACTGGGCGGGAGGTAATAGGAATGACAAAAGAAGATGGACAACAATCAACAATTAAAATCAAATTAAATGGAAAAGAACGCCCTTTTGAGGAAAAAACGGTTGTGCATGATTGGCAAGCAGCTTCTGAAGAAACATCCGCAGCCTCATCAGAAGAAATGCTCGATGAAGAGGAGTTCGAATGGATTCTACCAAATGAAGAGGAGCCAGAGATTCCAGAATTTAAAGTGAATCATCATACCGAATCGAAAAAACGTCCCAATATTCATAGATTCGGCAATGGTCCATTTACATTAGGGATTAAAAGAACAATCATATCTTTTGTACTAGCTATAACGGTAGGATTATTGCTCGGGACTTTCTTCTTGCAGATCATGAAAAGAGAAGATATACAAGCAACCACAACTGCACAGAACCAAGTTGCTGCAGAAGATAAGTCAGGAGAAGAGAAAAACCCTGGTGCGGATTACGAAGCAACACTGCCAGCAATGGCTGTCCCTGTTTTACAAGCGGGGGTTTATTCATCAAAGGAAAATGCTGAATCTGCAGCGAAGGAATTAACCAATCAAAACTATGCTACAACGATTTTAGAGATGGATGGAAAATATAATGTATTTATAGGAGTGGCAGGAGAACTTCAAGAAGTAGAATCGTGGGAAAAAAATGTAAAAGAGAGCGGTTTAGATGTTTTGGCCAAAGAGCTGTCACTAAAGGAAAGCTCGATCAAGCTTGCATCCAAAGAACAAGCAGAACAGCTTTTAAAAGAGGTAAATTACTTTAAAACTGTTGCTGGAGAAGCGGTAAAAGGAGAAGTGGGAGGGGATGTAAACGAGAAAGTATCGCAGAATGGTTTACAACTAATAGACTCCTATAAGGATGGAGTATATCAAAATGAGGAAGCGGTAAATTTGCAAGAGCAATTACAAGCTGCTTTAAAAGGTCTCGAAAACTCCTCAGAAAATAAAGAGGAAGCAATAAAAGTTCAACAATCTTTACTAAATTACATTACGATCTACTACCAATTAAGCAGCCAATCTTAGTGAATGGCTGCTTTATTAAGCTCATCATTGCGGTCTCGTCGATTGTCGCTTTATTTTCATATAATTAGCGTCTCTACCTGCTTGTTTCTTTCTTGTTTTCTTGGTAAGATAAGGCTATGTATCTCCCAATCTTGAGAAAGGTAGGACAACCACATGAGGAACCTCATCTTGGCTTCAACTTCACCCCGCAGAAAAGAACTTCTTCAAAAAATAAACATTCCATTTACAACTTTTTCACCAAATGTCGATGAATCTATTAGTCGAAATTACCCGCCAGAAGAGATGGTCATGATGTTATCCTCTCGCAAAGCGAATGTAGCCGCTCAACAATTTCCTTCTTCTACTATTATTGCTGCAGACACGATTGTTGTTGCAAACGAGAAAATCCTCGGTAAACCCACTGATAGAAAAGAAGCGAAACAAATGCTATGGAACCTTTCGGGGAAGAGGCATTTTGTTTACACAGGTGTTACATTGCTCAATGAACAGCAGATAGAACGTTTTTATGAAAAAACAGCTGTTGATTTTTGGCCATTAACTGATCAAGAGATTGAAAAATATTTAGATAGTGGTGAACCATTTGATAAGTCAGGAGCTTATGGGATTCAGGGTTTAGGTTCCTTGTTCGTCAAATCTATTGAAGGGGATTATTATTCTGTTGTAGGTCTACCGATCTCCCGATTATTTCGTCTTTTAATGGAAAAGAGACTTGTTCCTTATTCATAAACATCTATAATAATAAGGAGGAGTATATTGGATACGAAAAAGGCGTTAATGATTAGAGATTTTCCTATCGCAGACCGTCCGCGTGAGCGTATGGTTAAGACAGGTCCACAAAGCTTATCTACTCAAGAAATTATCGCAATTCTTTTAAGAACAGGGACAAAATCAGAATCGGTCCTTCAACTTGCTAATCGTCTTTTAACAAAATTCGATGGTCTCATGTGGCTAAAGGAGGCAGCTTTTGAAGAACTAGTAAGTATTAAGGGAATTGGTCAAGCGAAGGCTGTTCAACTAGTGGCTGCTGTTGAACTAGGACGAAGAATTAGCAACTTAACATATGATGATCGCTATGTAATCAAGAGCCCTGAGGATGGCGCCAATTATGTAATGAATGACATGCGTTTTCTCACGCAGGAACATTTTGTCGTCCTATATTTGAATACGAAAAACCAAGTGGTGCACCGACAGACAATTTTTATTGGGAGTCTGAATGCGTCTATCGTTCACCCTAGGGAAGTGTTTAAGGAAGCGTTCCGACGGGCGGCAGCCTCGGTTATCTGCTTTCATAATCATCCATCAGGCGATCCAACACCTTCACGTGAAGATATTGAAGTAACCAGACGCTTAGCGGAATGTGGGAAAATGCTAGGGATTGAAGTATTGGATCATTTAATAATCGGAGATAAAAAATATGTCAGCATGAAAGAAAAAGGATATATGTGAGACTGTTATTTTGAAAAAGGTTAAGATATAATAATACTGGCGTTTTGAATAATTATGTAAGACTAAGTAGATCAAGTCTGTATAAAATACGAAAAATCGTGAATTTTGCCACATGAATTGTAGGAAGATGTCGTACAAGACATATGGCATGGGAAAGGGAGATACATACAATGTTTGGATTAGGTACGAAAGATCTAGGGATTGATTTAGGAACGGCTAACACCCTAGTGTTTGCAAAAGACAAAGGAATTGTATTACGAGAACCATCTGTCGTTGCATTACAAACGGACACAAGAAAAATTGTTGCAGTGGGAAATGATGCAAGAAATATGATTGGTCGTACACCGGGTAATATTATTGCCTTACGTCCAATGAAAGATGGTGTCATTGCTGATTATGAAACGACTGCGTCTATGATGAAGTATTATATTAATCAAGCTCTTAAGGGGAAGGGAATGGGCGGAAAGCCGTATGTAATGGTTTGTGTTCCATCAGGTATTACGGCTGTAGAACAAAGAGCCGTTCTTGATGCAACAAGAGAAGCAGGAGCACGTGATGCTTATCCAATCGAGGAGCCTTTTGCTGCAGCAATTGGTGCTGATTTACCAGTGTGGGAACCAACAGGAAGTATGGTTGTTGATATTGGCGGCGGTACAACCGAGGTCGCTGTGATCTCTCTTGGTGGAATTGTTACAAGCATGTCGATACGTACCGCTGGAGACAATTTCGATGAATCGATTATCGCCTACATTCGTAAAAAGTATAATTTATTAATTGGGGATCGTACAGCAGAAGCGATCAAAGTAGAAATTGGCTCAGCCGGAGAAGTAGAAGGACTCGCACCAATGGAGATTAGAGGTCGTGATTTACTTACAGGTTTACCAAAGACAATTGAGATTTCAGCTGAAGAGATTTCTGGTGCGCTTAGTGATACTGTAACAGCTATTGTCGATGCGGTGAAGAACACATTGGAAAAAACGCCGCCAGAATTAGCTGCAGATATTATGGATAGGGGAATTGTTTTAACAGGCGGAGGAGCTTTATTACATAACCTGGACAAGGTAATGGGTAAAGAAACGGAAATGCCTGTGTTAATTGCCGATGAGCCACTTGATTGTGTTGCGATTGGAACAGGAAAGGCTTTAGAGCATATTGACCTATTTAAGAATAAAGCTAAGGATTCTAGATAAGGAAGATGCGCCGGTTCTTGCTACTGGCGCTTCTACTTTTAGGCCACAAAGACATGGGTCAGAACGGCGTTGCGACGTGCATGTGAAGGGACAAGACGTTGCGTTTTGAGCCTGTCTTACTTTTTGAACTTCTTTTACTATAGCTACGTTATTTCCGCTTTGAAAGTTAGAGGTGTATGGGATGCCCCATTTTTTTCTAAATAAACGTCTAATCATATTATTAGTTAGTCTTATTATCCTGGTTTCGCTTATCGGTTTTTCTTTGAGGGATAAGGATAATATTTCAAAACCTGAGCAGTTTTTTAAAGATGTGGTTGGTTTTGGTCAATCAATTGTTGCTAGACCGGCTCATGGTATTGCCAATTTCTTTGAGAATGTAGAAGATTTAAAAAATACATATACTGAAAATAAGAAACTAAAGTCACGATTAGAGGGTTTAGCGAAGTTAGAAAAGGAAATTGCTGATTTAAAAAAGGATAATAAGGAATTAAGGAATGTCCTTGATAAAACAGATGATCTACGTGAATATGAAACAATTCAATCAACCGTTATTAGTCGAAACCCTGAAAGATGGGACGAAAAATTCATTATTAATAGGGGAACGAACAGCGGGGTGGACACAGAGATGGCTGTGATCACTGCAAAAGGGTTAGTTGGAAAAGTGATAAGTGTCTCCAAAATGACGGCGACAGTTGAGTTATTGACATCAGAAAATACACAAAATAGAGTATCAGCTGAAATACAAGGAAAAGAAGACATCTACGGGTTGATAAATGGGTATGATGCCGACAAAAAGCTATTATTAATGAAGGACATCCCGGTTGATAAAAAATTAAAAGAAGGACAAAATGTAGTTACCTCTGGGCTTGGCGGGGTCTTTCCAAAAGCACTTGATATTGGAAAAGTAAAATCGGTAGAAATGGATCGTTTTGGTCTAACCCAAATTGCTTATATTGAGCCATCAGCTCAATTTTATGATTTTGAACATGTTATGGTTGTCGCACGCACAATGGGGAAGCAAACCGATTTAGATGAGGGGGAAGAATGATGCAACGATTGATTCTTCCTCTTCTTTTAACAGTATGCTTTTATTGTGAAAGTGTTTTTGTCGAGCTAACTCCACCTGGAACAATTAAAAACGATATTCTATTGGTCCCTCATTTTTTGTTAGTCCTCTTGATTGTTATGGGGATTTTCTATCTGCGAAACCGAACCCTGATTTATGCAGCGATTTTTGGTCTTTTATTCGATGTGTATTATACGGAGATTATTGGTGTTTATTTATTTCTACTCCCAATTGTTGTCTATTTAGCTTCTAAGATGGCTAAAGTGGTCCAAGTAAACATTCTTACCACCTTTTTTATTGCTCTTTTATCTGTGGGAATAGTTGAATTTGTTGTATATGGTTTGAATGTATTTGTACTTCAGCATAATATGGGGATTCAGGAATTTCTAAATCGAAGACTATGGCCTACACTGATCGTCAATCAAATCTTTTTCTTGATTATTTATTTTCCATTTAAAAAATTATTGACGCAACGTAAAAAGATTGAACTGCATGAATAAAAATCTTGCGCTTTTCTTAAAAAAGAGGGTTTTTTCAAGATTTGTCGAATGAGCAAGAGATGACGATTTTGGTTATTTGCGTTAAAATATAGGAAATGAACCACGATGGAAGTTAGTTGTTGAAAGGAGATAAGAGGGCACAGTCAACGATTGAACGTCTCCTTTGCCCGCTATATATGAAAAATAGACAAAATGTCATGATAAAAGGAACGAAAGATGGTCTTTCATTACAATTAAATGATACTTGTTCTTATGAAGCATTATTACAAGAGCTGGACGAGAAGTTAGTGAATTTACATGGGCGAGAGAACGATAGTCCGCTTATTTCTGTACGCATTCTCGCTGGAAATCGATTGTTAACGGAAGAGCAACAGCAGGAATTGAAGGAACGAATACGCGATCAAAAAAACCTTGTAGTGGAAGAAATTGTGAGTAATGTTTTAACAAAGGAAGAATCGCAGCGAATTATAGATGAACAACTGATTACCTCTGTTACGACAATTGTCAGATCAGGACAGGTCTTGGAAGTGGCAGGTGATTTATTACTTGTAGGAGATGTGAACCCTGGTGGAACCGTTCGAGCTGGTGGGAATATTTTTATCATGGGCGCTCTCAAAGGAATTGCCCACGCTGGTTTCGCAGGTAAAAAGGAAGCAGTCATTGTCGCTTCTTTTATGACACCTTCACAATTACGGATTGCTGACTGTATCACACGTCCCCCTGATGATCGTGATCAGGAAGGACATCATCAAATGGAATGTGCCTACATAGATGAATCGCAACAAATTATGATTGATAGATTGCAAAATTTGAAACATATTAGACCAAATATTACAAGATTCAAAGGGGGACGTTAAAATGGGTGAGGCGATTGTGATTACATCAGGTAAAGGAGGAGTTGGGAAAACAACTACCTCCGCAAATCTTGGAACAGCCCTTGCCCTGCAAGGGAAAAAGGTATGTTTAATTGATACGGATATAGGCTTACGTAATCTTGATGTTGTATTAGGATTGGAAAGTCGCATTATTTATGATCTTGTTGATGTTGTGGAAGAAAAATGTAAACCGCATCAAGCCTTAGTGAAGGATAAGAGATTTGATGATCGTTTATACCTATTACCAGCTGCACAAACAAGTGATAAGACTGCTGTATCGCCTGAACAAATGAAACAACTCATCTCCAATATGAAACAAGATTATGATTATATTTTAATTGATTGTCCAGCTGGAATCGAGCAAGGATACAAAAATGCAGTCGCTGGTGCAGACCGCGCCATTGTTGTCACTACACCTGAAATTTCGGCTGTCCGTGATGCAGATCGGATTATCGGCTTATTGGAAAAGGAAGACACATTAGAACCGCCAAAATTAATTATAAATAGAATCCGTAGCCAAATGATGAAGGATGGCGATGTCCTAGATGTTGATGAGATCGCCCAGCATTTATCGATTGATCTACTGGGGATTGTTCAAGATGATGCAGAAGTGATAAAATCATCGAATCAAGGAGAGCCGATTGCGCTTAATCCTAATAGTAAAGCTTCCATTGCATATAGGAATATAGCCAGACGAATTTTAGGAGAGTCTGTCCCCTTACAATCGCTTGATGATGAAAAAACAGGCTTCTTTGTAAAATTGAAGAGGTTATTTAGTAGCTCATCCTAAATCTACCAACGAAACTTTCACATCTTTTGATGTGGAAGTTTTTTTGTATTGCAAGATAAAAAAGTATAAATTTTGGCTAGTGCTTGATCCAGCTCCAGGCGCCATCGGCTTGAGGCTCGCAGGAGTGATTCCACCGGCGTTGCGACGTACAGGATGTGACTAGTGCAGACGAAGCGACAGGACATCGCGCTTGAGTCTGCCGCCAGGACGTGGCGACCTTAGCTGATGTTCGAAATAACCTGAACCGAAGAAAGGCAAAGAGCGCCTTCCTTTGGTTCAGAACATTTGCTTGTCGGGCGCCTTGCGCTTTTCCTAACTTATCGCATATTTGCTCTGGACAAGTCATATGGTAGTAAAAATGGCTAAGGGGGATGGGGGAGAATGGACCGCCATAAATTGGAACAAATTCGGAGAGAAATGAATAAAAGAAGGAAACAATATGGCATTACTCATGATCGGAAATTAGAAGAGACATTTTTTCAACAGGATGATGGGGAAAACTCTGTTTTTGAATCAGACCCTAACGAATCGGTGCATCCACTTTTTAAAAAGGAAGTCTTTTTTATGAAAATCTTTATTTCAGCCATTCTTGTCCTGCTTGTTGCTATTATTTTTCAATCACCCTCTTCAAAGATGGAAGCGGCAAAGGCTGAGATAAAAAAAACATTTGAACGTGAATTTCAATTCGCGGTTGTAGCAGATTGGTATGAAGAAAAATTCGGACAACCATTGGCCCTTTTTCCTGCACAATCGGATTCTAACAAGGAGGAACTGAAGGAAAACTTAGCTATGCCTGTAACAGGAAAAATACTAGAACCTTTCTCCGAGGAGCATCAGGGAATTATTATGGAGACAGGAACTGAAGCGAAGGTGGAGGCAATGTCATCAGGGACGGTCACGTTCGCCGGAAAGAAGGAGGGAATCGGCAATACCGTTATTATTCAGCATCCTGATTATTCTGAATCATGGTATGGTATGCTGGATCATATCTCTGTCAAATCAATGGAAAAAGTGACGGCGGAACAACTGATTGGCACTGTTTCTTCAGGGGAAGATGGAGAAACCGGGCAGTTTTATTTTGCGATTAAACAACATGATACATTTATCGATCCTATCCAGGTGATGAAATTTGAATAAGTATGGGCGCCTTTTTACAAAAATAAGAATTCATCCATTAATGTGGGGAATAGCTGGGCTAAGTGTGCTCACTGGATACTTCTGGGAGTTACTCGCCCTTTTCTCGATCGTCTTTATTCATGAAATGGGTCATGCTGTTGTCGCTCAATTTTTTAATTGGAAGATAAAAAAGGTCATGCTTCTCCCCTTTGGGGGTTTTTGTGATGTTGATGAGCATGGAAATCGAACGCTGGTTGAAGAGTTTTGTGTGATTATCGGAGGGCCCCTTCAACACCTATGGATAGCTGGAATCATTCCTCTTCTTCATATGGGCGGACTAATATCAGCAGAGTATGCCCAGCAAATTAGCCACTATAATTGGATGATTATGATCTTTAATCTTCTGCCAATTCGCCCACTTGATGGTGGGAAATTAGTTCATTTATATCTCTCAACTTATAAATCTTATCTTGATTCCGTACGAATGTCTGTAGTTATTTCATTTGTTATTTTATTGATGTTCCATATACTTGTTCTTTTGGTGGCACCTCTTCATATCAACATTTGGGTGATTTTAATGTATTTAAATGTTTGTTTATGGACGGATTGGAAACAGCAAAAATATCTCTTAATGAGATTCTTGTTGGAACGCCATTTTGGAGAACAACAAAGCATTTCACGATTACAAACAATACAGGCTGATAGCGAGGATTATGTTTTTGATATATTAAGCAAGTTTAAACGAGGCTATAAACATTTAATTGATATTGATGGAAAAACGGATCGTGAATGTCAATTAGATGAAAATGAACTCCTCCATGCGTACTTTTCGGAGAAAAAAGTACGAGCGCGCTTAATCGATCTCATGTATGCAAGCTAACGATTTTTGCCATGTATATCTTTTATACTTAAACCGCTATTGACAGTTGAACATTGTATATGCTAAAATTTTTATGTTAGTTTGTAGCGCCTGAGCTACAACCGCGCATACCAGGTATGAAAGTTTCTATTTTTTGAAAATAGAGCACCTGCAAATGGCGAGTCTTAGTCTAATAAGGAGGTGCGATTATGTACGCAATTATTGAAACTGGTGGAAAACAAGTAAAGGTAGAAGAAGGACAAGTAATCTACGTTGAAAAGGTAGATGCGACTGAAGGAGATTCCTTTACTTTTGACAAAATTCTTTTCGTTGGTGGCGAAGATGTAAAAGTAGGGAGCCCATTTGTAGAGGGAGCTACTGTTACAGCTAAAGTTGAAAAACAAGGCCGTCAAAAGAAAATTGTTGTTTTCAAATATAAGCCGAAGAAAAATTATCATAAAAAACAAGGGCATCGTCAGCCTTACACAAAACTTGTCATTGAAAAAATCAATGCTTAAGAGAAGATGTTCCTATGATTCAAATTAGAATTAGCCGTACAGCTGATGGCGACATTAGTGGCTTTACAATGCAAGGTCATGCTCAATTTGCCGATAAAGGGAAAGATATTGTTTGTGCAGGTGTTTCAGCTGTCGCCTTTGGCAGTTTAAATGCAGTTATTGCCCTGACTCCAATTGAACCGGATATCACGATAGAAGAAGATGGTTTTCTAAAGTGTTCCCTTTCTCAGCCTTTGGAAGGAGAAGGGAACAAGCAGGTTCAATTATTATTAGAAGGAATGATTGTTTCCTTACAAACAATTGAAAGAGAATATCCTGAGTATGTAAAAATTAAATTTATGAAAAGTTAATTTGGCTAGAATTAGATCTAGCTCCAGTGCCAAGCCACGAAAAAAGTCAAAACCGGACTTTTCCCGTCTCAGAACATTTGCTTGTCGGGGCTGATCAAAGCACTTGCGCTTTTCTAAAAATGGAGGTGAATCAAATGCTAAAATTGGATCTTCAGTTTTTTGCTTCGAAAAAAGGAGTAGGTTCTACTAAAAACGGTCGTGATTCAGAATCAAAACGATTGGGTGCGAAACGAGCAGATGGTCAACTTGTATCAGGTGGCTCGATTTTATACCGTCAACGTGGAACAAAAATTCATCCAGGGGAAAATGTTGGCCGTGGAAGTGATGATACACTATTTGCCAAAACAGATGGTGTGGTTCGCTTTGAACGTGTTGGTCGCAACAAGAAAAAAGTCAGCGTATACCCAGTAGCATAAGACAAATCACAGAAAGGCTCTAACCAACTATGGCTAGAGCCTTTTTTATTTCTACTCATTCGCTTCTTTTTATTATACAATAGAGACGATTGAAGAATGTTGGGAAGGATATAATGATGAAAGATAAAGAAGAAACACTTACTTTATTACAGCACGCTCGCCATGATTGGTTAAATCGAATTCAATTGATTAAAGGCTATCTAGCTTTAGGAAAAACGGAAGAAGCTGAACGAGTGATTGAAGAAATCGTTTTAGAATCTCAACAGGAAACGAAATTAACAAAATTAGGTTTGCCAGAATTTGCGACATTGTTTCTGCTTCATAATTGGGGCTGGGAAGGCCATACATTTCAGATAGAATATGAGTTCATCAATGATTTACCTGCCCAATTCATCAATGATGTAACATTGACGGATTGGATGAAAAGCTTTTTTCAAGTAATCTCAGATGCTCTTCATCCATTATATGCGAATCAATTATATGTTTCGATTGAACCGTTGGAAAAAAGCCTTTCCTTGCATTTTGATTTTGAAGGAAAGTTAAAGGATTTAAGAAGTTTAGAGAAATGGTTATTACATTATGAAGATAAACAGATTCACATTAACCTTAAAGAAGTAAGTGAAACGAATTTTATTTGTAACGTTATTTTTAGTGGAATGGAGTGATCATTGTGTTTGTCGATCAGGTGAAGGTTTATGTGAAGGGTGGAGATGGCGGCAATGGGATGGTTGCCTTCCGCAGAGAAAAATATGTAGCGATGGGCGGACCAGCTGGTGGAGATGGCGGAAAAGGCGCAGATGTTGTTTTCCAGGTAGATGAAGGATTACGTACGCTCATGGATTTCCGCTATCAACGGCATTTCAAGGCGCTCCGAGGTGAGCACGGGATGTCTAAAAGCAAGCACGGAAAGGGTGCAGAAGATTTAGTTGTCAAAGTACCACCAGGAACTGTTGTAAAGGATCTTGTAACAGAAGAGGTGATTGCCGACCTTGTCGAACATGACCAGCAAGCTGTAGTGGCTAGAGGAGGACGTGGAGGTAGAGGAAATGTCCGCTTTGCTACACCGGCAAACCCAGCTCCAGAAATGGCAGAAAATGGAGAGCCGGGACAGGAAAGAGATGTTGTTCTTGAACTAAAAATTCTTGCTGATGTAGGACTTGTTGGTTTTCCAAGTGTGGGGAAATCCACTTTGCTTTCTATTGTTTCAGCAGCCAAACCTAAAATAGCAGAATACCATTTCACAACCATCGTTCCGAATCTAGGTGTTGTAGAGACTGAAGATGGTCGTAGTTTTGTTATGGCTGATTTGCCAGGCTTGATAGAAGGGGCTCATCAAGGAGTGGGGCTTGGTCATCAATTTCTTCGCCATATTGAGAGGACGAGAGTAATTGTTCATGTGATCGATATGTCTGGTATGGAAGGAAGAGATCCATTTGAAGATTTCCAGACCATTAATCAAGAATTAGAAAGATATAATCTTCGCTTGCTTGAGCGCCCGCAAATTATTGTGGCTAATAAAATGGACATGCCTGAAGCAGAGGAAAATTTAGCTGTTTTTCGTACTAAACTTAAGGAAGAGTATCCAATCTACCCAATCTCCGCGTTGACAAGGAGTGGAATCCGGGATTTATTATTTGAAGTAGCGAATCAATTGGAAACAACCCCAGAATTTCCGCTCTATGAGACCGAAGACGCTGATTCGGACATTCATCGTGTTGTATACCGCTATGAAAAAGACCCGGATCAATTTTCGATTACAAGAGACCCAGATAGTGCTTTTGTGATAAATGGAGATTCAATCGAGCGTCTGTTTAAGATGACAGATTTCTCAAGGGATGAATCGGTCCGCAAGTTCGCTAGACAAATGAGGGGAATGGGCGTCGATGATGCATTGCGAGAACGTGGAGCGAAGGATGGAGACATTATTCGAATTCTAGAATTTGAATTTGAATTTATTGAATAACACCTATGGTGAATGGGGGAGAGGATATTGGGAGAGAAAGAATATCAAAAAAAGTTTTATCTGGTGCGAGAAGATGTTTTACCCGAAGCAATGAAAAAAACATTGGAAGCAAAAGAGTTAATTGAGCGGAAAAAGTCCGTTTCTATTTGGGATGCTGTCCAACAAGTTGATTTAAGTCGTAGTGCGTTTTATAAATATCGAGACACAGTTTTACCTTTTCACAGGGTTGTAAAAGAGAAAATTATTTCGTTGTTCTTTTATCTTGAAGATCGGCCAGGGTCTCTTTCTACATTATTAGCAATTGTTGCCAAACATGCTTGCAACGTATTAACCATACATCAAACGATTCCTTTACAAGGACGAGCAAATGTAACTCTTTCACTGGATATCGCGAATATGAGTGATGAAATTGATGATCTCCTTGCCGAACTGAATCGACTGGAATTTGTTGATCGAGTTGATGTATTGAGTTCAGGTGGATAATCACATCAGAAGTCAGATCCCACTAAATCTCACTTAGATGAAAATTTAGTGGGAAAGATGAATTAGATTGTTGCAAAAGAAACACCTTATCCAGAATCATGGTCTGGTTAAGGTGTTTCATTTTCATCGACAAGTATCCCTGCGGCTTTTAATTCTTTTTCCGCTTTTTCGATAGCTTCCTTACTAGGTGCTGCTATCGTATGTAAATGAATACCTGATGTGAGATCCGCCAAAAGGGAGGAATTCGTTAATTTTACTTTATTGAGGAAATGTTCCACTTCTTTTCGATTAGAGACCATCAGGGAGGCAGTAAGATCTCCATAAATGGGATGTTCGACAGCCACAGTCTTTACTGTGATGCCGTGATCGACTAAAATATTCAGTTCCTCTTCTGTTTGGCTACGTGCGTGTAGGCAAACGATGGTTTTTTCAATAAGAAGGTTCTCCTGAGGGGAGCGCATATACAAATAGCCTTGACTTGTAGCAATAATAGGGATATTCCGTGCCTTCAATAAATTTATATCTCCAACGATAACTTGTCGACTGACCCCTGTTTTTTCGGCTAACTCACTTCCCGTAATGGGAGAATTCTTTTCTTTTAATAAAGAAAGCAATGTTTCTCTTCTTTCTTCTCCTAGAATCTTTTTTCCTTCCTTCTGCATTTAACCCCTCCATTCCATATTTTAAGCCTATTTTATCATATTCTTTGTTCTTTCTTCATTAATGAAGAAGGACAAACTAGATTTGTCATAAATAACCGCCCAATCTCATAAGTTTTGATGAAGATTATTAGCATTTTGCCCAATCATTCATACACTATATAGACTGAGCTTGAGGAGGGAAAATTTGTGAAGATCCATATTGTACAAAAAGGAGAAACATTATGGAATATTGCCCAAAAGTATGGTGTGAATTTTGATGAACTGAAAAAGTTAAATGCGCAATTGTCCAATCCAGAAATGATTATGCCGGGAATGAAAATTAAAGTCCCTGGTCATTCAGGTGGAGGGGCGAAGGAGAAACCGGTTCATCACCAGCAATCCGGACAGAAGGAAATGCCTAAGGCAGAACATCCTTTTGCGCCTAAAAAGGAAGCACCGATGCCCGTTGCGAAGCCACCGAAGGAAAAGCCAAAGAAGGAGAAACCACAGTATATCTATCAACCGGTAATGCCTCAACCACAGCCATTACCAGAGATTGATATTAACAATTATTATACGATGAATATGCAACAAATGCAGAGTCAACAAATGCCACAACCGGTGCCTCCAAAGGAAAAACCTGTACAACATGAAGAGGAATCTCCTATACAGGAAATGCCAGTTCAGCAACCTATGTATGGGTGTTATCCGATGCCACAACCGTGTTTTGATCCTTGTTATCCGTATCCACAACCGCAGCCATATCAAGGATATATGATGCCACAAGTGCAAGGGGCGATGACAGGGGCTCCGATGATGCCTTATCAACCTCACATGCCGATGCCTGGTTATGGCCCGCAAACGCAATGGGAAGTGGATGAATCTTCGGATGACTATGTAGGAATGCAACAACCATATTATGGTGGGACACAGCATCAAATGGAAAGTTCTTCCGATAATCAACATATGGGAATGGGAATGATGCATGGTATGGCTCAACCTTACCCCCAACCTGGTATGCAAATGGCTGGCTTCCAACAACCGATGCCACCACAAGCTAACTATATGAATCAAGCAGGGGGGGATTGTGGGTGTGGAAATCAAATACCTCAGTTCCATCCACACCCCTACGGTATGCAAGGACAGCCAATGCCTATGCAAGGGCAAATGTATCGAGGATATCCACCTGTAGGAACAGCAATACCGCCCACCTATGCTATGCCTGTTCGTCCCAATCATGGGGAAGGAAATGAATAATAATTTTTCAGAAGAGAGAGACGGGATACAACGCCGTCTCCTTCTTTTATTGAGGGAGAATTTTGAACTTCCTTTTATTCGAATCAAGCCAATAAAAAAAATGGTATGGCAAGCTAGTACAAAAAATCAACATTGGATTTTGAAAGAATTTTCTACATTGTCCCTTTTTAAAAGACAAGTATTTTTTACAGAAGAATTAAAGGAGAATGGATTTACCCAAACCTATTCCATCCACCCGAAACCAATTATACTAAGCGATAGAGTTTTTGGACTCATCCAATTTATCGAAGCTGGGTCAGGGGGGAACGTTAATTATCAGCATAGATCTGATATTAAGGATGTTTTCTTATTGCTGCAAACATATCATCAAGCAACCAGCAATATATCCAACACCGTAAGAGAGCAAATGCCTGTTTTTGAACAAATAAATAAATGGAAAAAAAGATTAACCGACTTTAGGCAGACACTTTCTCTATATACTCAGCATCCGCTCCGTCCTCAGTTAAGTTATTTTGCAGATCTCGGCGATTGGGCTCTTGATAAAATGCAAAAGCAGGCTTCCTTTTTCACGGAAGAACCCCATTGTATTATACATGGAGATGTCGCTAGTCATAATTTTATTCGTGATAAAAAAAATCGATTATGGCTAATTGATTTTGATTTAATTGCTTTAGCACCAGCACATATTGATTATTTGCAGCTTTCTAATCGGATTCTCCCCCATCTGAATTGGGAGCTTGAACGTTTAATTTCATTTCAGCCTATCCAGCCATTCCAAACAAAAGCAGCATTTATAACAGCCCTTGTGTACCCAACTGATATTTTTAGAGAGTGGCTTCATTTTACACGGAGTCATTCACTTGAGCAAAAAAGAAGATGGCCGATGATGGAGACTTTATTACTTAAACAATTTAAGCAAAGAATGAAATTTAATAAGGAGATCATGAAGAAAGTTGAATCTTTATAATATGTGTGGAAAGATTGCTCGTTATTCCAACTTTCGATATAGTTAAGGAAATGAAGTCATGGGAGAGGGGAGTTTAACATGGCAGGACATTCGAAATGGAAAAATATTCAAAATAGGAAAAATGCACAAGATGCCAAACGGGGGAAAGTATTTCAAAAATTAGCCAAGGAAATCTATGTGGCCGCAAAATTGGGTGGTCCTGATCCAAGTACAAATCCTTCCTTGCGACTTGTGGTGGAGAAAGCAAAGGCAGAAAATATGCCTAACGATAATATCGGGCGGGCGATTGACAAGGCAGCTGGGAACAAAGATACGGAACATTATGAAGAGATTATCTATGAGGGATATGGCCCAAGTGGTTCAGCTGTGATGGTGATGTGTTTAACCGATAATAAAAATCGAACGGCGACAAATGTGAGAGTGGCATTCAATAAAAATGGCGGGAATCTTGGTGAAACAGGCTGTGTCGCTTATATGTTTGATCGAAAGGGATATTTAGCCATAGATCGTCAAGATATAAATATAGCCGAAGATGATATGCTTTTATCAGTCATTGAAGCAGGTGGCGAGGAAATGGAAACAAGCGAAGAAGCTTTTGAAATTTATACAGATCCTGAAAGTTTCATAGAGGTAAAAGAAACCCTAGAAAACCAAGGTTTTACGTTTGCCACTGCTGAAATCACAATGGTGCCACAAACCTATACGCAACTTGAGGGTGAACAAGCGGAGAAAATGCAAAAATTGTTAGATGTGCTGGAAGATGATGACGATGTGCAGGAAGTGTATCATAATTTTGCAAATGAATGATAACCTTGAGCATCATTTTCGGATGGAGGAACTGCGCCGTCCCCCGGATAATGGACGAAAAGCTGTTCATCCGGGATGGCTTCGATCATGGAGTCGACCCGGGCGACATGGTGCTCCGGAATCAATGATTCGACATCCAGGATGACGAAGGACTGGCGGTTGTTGTAGGGGCGGAATACAGGCGCAAGCTTGCGTTTCGGTCGTTCACAGGCTATCTCTTCTATCTTTATCGAAAAAGCCAATTGTGTGGGATACTCTTCAGTAGCAGTCTTCGGATTGCACATAAAAAATCGCTTCTTTGGATGTTGTGGTGGTAACTTCATTCTACTAAAGGAAGCGATTTTTTCTATTTATCCCGCATTAACGGGCAGTAATACCCCCCACCTCAAGAATTTAGAGATTACGGAGAAGCATAGGTGTGGGATACACTGCCCGTCCGTTGCTGGGAGTGCAGAGGCCGACTCCTGCGGGACAAGCATCCCGCAAGGCGCACAGCGACTGAGGAAGCTCAAGCCTTGCCCCGGAACGGAAGGCAACCGGAAACCGCACACCAACTTTTACATACTTAGAAAAAGGGTTGTCACAGAAAAGCTCAGTTTTCACTGACTTTCTGGACAGCCCCATTATTTAATATAGGATTGAAATCCGAATGAAGGTCTGCGGCTTGGACACTTTTCTACTATAGGGACAGCCCCAATCATGACTTATAAATACTGCGCTATTTTTTGGAAACAATATCATCGAGGTGTCCAAATGCTAAAAAAGATTCTGGTTTATATCTTTGCTTTTCATTTTATTGCAACTAACCCTATGGCGCAAACTAACCCGCAAATAGAAATATTCGATATACAGCAAGGTAAGGTTATAAAATATGTACAAAAAGACACAGATATACAAGAAGAAGTAGAGAAATTTCTTGAAGGTATAACAGGTGTATATGTTCATCACAACCCGATTCCAAATAAAGGGTGGATGATCAGAATTCCTTTGGAGCCTAATATTATGGTGAAAAACCAATGGTTTGATGATCTTGTAGATGAAGTGATTATTATTTTTTCTGGTCAAGAAAGTCCATATTTAATGATGCTTGACGAGGAAAACAAACCATATTTCTTCACATTTGAGGGCAATACAGCAAATTTAATGGCATTATTAAACTTTAAACCATAGATCTAGCCATGGACTGATGTGCTATTGCAATGAACTGATGTGCTATTGCAATGAACTGATGTGCTATTGCAATGAACACATGCAACCCAGAAGCAACTCTCTCTATTTAACAGTTCAATTATTTGGGCATTCGGATTCCTGTGTGGGAATATGAAAAGAGTCAAAATAAAAATATGGATATGAATGTTATTTTATGGGCAATATAGATTCTAAGAATTAAATTTATAGGCAAAGAGGTGATCCGTATGAAACTTACGGGAAAATTGCTTATTTCATTTATGATCTTAGTAGTAGTGAGTTTAGCGAATCAGCCATCATTAGATATGCAGAGGACTCAAGCACAATCAACAGCTGAGGAAGATCCAGTTTACATCCCTGAAAGCCCGCTTGAGATTGAGGTTTTGCTAAAAAGGAAATATTTAGATGGCGACATAAGTGAAGAAATAGTAAGCGAAACCATATGGGCACTAGAGGATTTTTGGTCTAAATATGAAAAATGGCAGCTAATTGATATAGATGAAAAACGAGTTATTTTTGAAAGGGAAGTAAATGATATTTCCCCCTTATTAAAAGTCAATGGCTTCTTTGGTCTGCAAGAGGACGGTACCTTATCGATTTTTAATGGCAGCCCTGATCAAGAGGATATTATCCATTCCTTTTTTCAAATTGATATGAAAAAATTAGAAGGGAATAAAAGGGAAGAGCTTAAGAAGGGAATCCCGATCCAAACAAAAGAGACCTTTACAGAAGTATTAGAAACAATGAAACAGTATTCAACTGAAAAGAAAAGCCTGACTTTTTAGGGAGTCAGGCTTTAAGTTTGCAGTAACAGAAGGAATTTTATCCCTCATTAATGGAAAGTTTTATGTTACAATAAAGGTTAGTATGAAAGAGGAGAGAAACTAGTGTACGAGTATATAAAAGGGATAATTGAACACACTGGACCTGAGTATATTGTGTTAGAAAACAATGGGATTGGCTACCAAATTTTAACACCTAATCCATTTGTTTTTTCAAAGAATCAGGACGTTGAAACGATTGTTTATACATATCAACATGTTCGGGAAGATCTTATCGCATTATATGGTTTTACGACATTTGAAGAAAAGATCCTATTTAAGAAGCTTTTGAATGTCTCAGGGATTGGCCCCAAAGGAGCATTGGCCATTTTGGCTTATGGAGAACCGGCTCAGGTGATCCAGGCAATTGAAAATGAAGATGAGAAGTTTCTTGTTAAATTTCCTGGTGTAGGAAAGAAAACAGCGAGGCAAATGATCCTTGATTTAAAAGGAAAATTACAAGATGTTGTGACTTTACCTGAAGTGGCTGCGACTGTTCAAAGAGAAGAGGCTGTACTAGATGATGCTGAAGATGAGTTGAAAGAAGCATTATTAGCATTGGGCTCACTTGGCTACTCCGAACGTGAACTAAAAAAGGTCGAACCAAAACTACAAGGAAAGGACTTAACAACAGATCAGTATATTAAACAGGCTTTACAATTATTGATGATTTGATAGATAAGGATGTTCAAAAAGTCCATGAAAATGACACTGCAGGATATATGATCTTCGACTAAGTGCCGACACATCCTGTGTCGAACGTCGAAGTCAGCATAACACGGGCAAGTCCGCCTTGAATTTTCGACGTACAGGATGTACTAGTGTCGGCGTTAGTGATTGACGTCAGCGTCGTAGTCGCCGACTTGGTCCTTTTTATCCTTCTTTTTGAACATTCATTAGAAAGGAAGAGATGGGATGGAAGAACGAGTATTATCTAGTGAAGCAATAGTAAATGATCTTTCTTTTGAACAGAGTCTCCGTCCGCAAACTTTATCCCAGTATATCGGACAAAATGAAGTAAAGAAAAATTTAGCTGTTTTTATTGAAGCAGCAAAATTAAGAAAAGAAACCTTAGATCATGTGCTTCTCTATGGACCGCCAGGACTTGGGAAGACGACTCTAGCGGTTGTGATTGCTAATGAAATGGGCGTCAATGTGCGGACAACTTCTGGACCTGCTATTGAAAGACCTGGTGATTTAGCAGCTATCTTAACGTCTCTTGAACCAGGAGAAGTATTATTTATCGATGAAATTCATCGTTTACCTAGAGCAATCGAAGAAGTGTTATATCCCGCAATGGAAGACTATTGTTTAGATATTGTCATCGGAAAAGGGCCAGAATCTCGATCTGTTCGTCTTGATCTTCCACCTTTTACGCTTGTAGGGGCAACAACAAGAGCTGGTTCCGTCTCAGCACCATTACGCGATCGTTTTGGGGTATTAAGTCGTTTAGAATATTATACTGAAGATCAATTAACAAATATTATCCATCGTACAGCGGAAATATTAGAAACAGAGATTGAGGGGCAAGGTGCAATTGAAATTGCTCGGCGCTCACGTGGAACGCCAAGGATTGCAAATCGATTATTGAGAAGGGTTCGTGATTTTGCGCAAGTGAGGGGAGATGGAGTAATCACTCAACAACTTGCAGATCAAGCCTTAGAGTTATTACAGGTCGATCGTTTAGGTCTTGATAATATTGATCATAAGCTTTTAAAAGGGATGATTGATAAGTTTCGAGGAGGGCCGGTTGGATTAAGCACTATCGCCGCGAGCATCGGGGAAGAAGCGATGACCATAGAGGATGTCTATGAGCCTTATTTAATGCAGATCGGCTTTTTGCAAAGGACACCAAGGGGAAGAATCGTGACAGAGCTTGTGTACGAACATTTTCATTTAGAGGTGCCAGAACGGTGAATGGAGCAGCAAAAGTTCTTATGATTATAGGAGGAGTTATTTTTGCGATTGGTTTTATTGCGCAATTTGTAAAAATAGGTAAACTACCTGGAGATATTATTGTTAAGAAAGAAAATTTCACATTTTACTTTCCAGTTGTAACATCCATTCTCCTAAGTGTAATATTAACAGTGGTGCTGTATTTGATTGGGAGGTTTAAATAGTTGTGAAATTGGATCAATTTGATTTTGAATTGCCGGAAGAATTAATCGCACAAGTCCCGCTGAAAGACCGCGCATCCAGTCGTTTGATGGTTTTAGATAAACAGACAGGAAAGGTCACACACGAGACTTTTCATAACCTAATGACTTTTTTACGCAAAGGCGATTGTTTAGTTTTAAACGATACAAAGGTGCTCCCTGCGAGATTATTTGGTTTAAAAGTTGAAACAGGCGCGAAAGTTGAAGTATTATTGTTAAAACAATTAAATGGGGATCAATGGGAAACATTAGTAAAGCCTGCTAAGCGTTTAAAAAAAGGCATGACATTAACTTTTGGAGACGGTCAGTTAAAAGCGGTCTGCCTAGATGAATTAGAGCATGGTGGACGTATTCTTGAATTCCATTATGATGGAATTTTTTACGAAGTGCTCGATCAGCTTGGTAAAATGCCGCTTCCCCCTTATATTAAAACACAACTTGAAGATCAAGACCGCTATCAAACCGTTTATGCAAAGGAGCGAGGATCGGCAGCAGCTCCAACAGCTGGATTGCATTTTACCGAAGAGCTCCTTGAGGAAATACGTGAAAAAGGAATACATATTGCCTATATTACTCTTCACGTAGGACTAGGAACATTTAGGCCAGTTAATGTTGATGATATTGAGGAACATGATATGCATTCAGAGTTTTATCGAATATCAGAAGAGACGTCGGCGTTATTGAATCAGACAAGGAAACAAGGGGGAAGGATTATTTCGGTGGGCACGACTTCTACAAGAACCCTTGAAACGATTGCATCCGCTCATAATGGTTATTTTACCAAAGGCAATGGGTGGACTGATATTTTCATTTATCCCGGTTATGAATTTAAAGGCATAGATGGAATGATTACAAATTTCCATTTGCCAAAATCGACCCTCATTATGCTTGTGAGCGCACTTGCTGGTCGAGAGCAGGTCCTCCATGCATATGAAGAAGCAGTGAGAGAAAAATATCGTTTTTTTAGCTTTGGAGATGCAATGTTATTGATTTAAGTTGTAGAAAGGATTGGAAAGCTTGAGCGCGATCACATATGAATTAATAAAAACATGTAAACAAACTGGCGCCAGACTAGGAGTCCTGCATACTCCTCATGGGTCTTATGAAACTCCCATGTTTATGCCTGTAGGAACACTTGCGACAGTCAAAACGATGTCACCTGAAGAATTGAAAAAAATGGGGGCAGGTGTGATATTAAGTAATACTTATCACCTTTGGCTCCGGCCTGGGCATGAACTTATAAAAGAAGCAGGTGGCCTACATTCTTTTATGAATTGGGATCAAGCGATCTTAACAGATTCAGGTGGGTTTCAAGTCTTCTCTTTAAGTGAATTTAGAAGGATTGAAGAGGAGGGCGTCCATTTTCGCAATCATTTAAATGGGGACAAACTGTTTCTTTCTCCCGAAAAATCGATGGAAATTCAAAATGCCCTTGGCTCAGACATTATGATGGCTTTTGATGAATGTCCACCATATCCTGCTACGCATGAATATATGAAAAAATCAGTTGAACGAACTTCCCGCTGGGCCGAGAGATGTCTAAACGCTCATAATCGTACAGAAGATCAGGGGCTTTTTGGAATCGTCCAAGGCGGAGAATTTGAGGATCTTCGGAAACAAAGTGCTAATGATTTAGCATCTCTCGATTTTCCTGGTTATGCTGTTGGTGGATTATCCGTTGGTGAACCAAAAGATATTATGAATCGAATGTTAGAGTATACTACACCCTTATTGCCTAGTAACAAACCGCGTTATCTTATGGGTGTTGGCTCTCCGGATTCTTTAATTGATGGGAGTATACGGGGGATTGATATGTTTGACTGTGTATTGCCAACAAGGATTGCTAGAAATGGAACATTGATGACGTCGAATGGTCGCTTAGTCGTAAAAAATGCAGCCTATGCCCGTGATTTTAATCCAATCGATGAAAACTGTGATTGCTATACATGTAAGAATTATAGCAGAGCCTATATTCGTCATTTAATCAAATGTGACGAAACGTTTGGAATAAGACTTACGACTTACCATAATTTGCATTTTCTGTTAAAATTGATGGAGCAAGTCCGACAAGCGATAAGAGAAGATCGCCTAGGTGACTTCAGAAAAGATTTTTTTGAGCGTTATGGATTTAATTCTCCCGACGCGAAAAATTTCTAATATAGATTTTATAAGAAAAGGAGGGTTTTTATGGAACAATTAATCGGTTTATCACCTTTTATTATTATGATCATCTTGTTTTACTTCTTATTGATCCGGCCAAATCAAAAGCGTCAAAAGGCTGTGAATTCAATGCAAAGTAGCCTACAAAAAGGAGATAAAATTGTCACGATTGGCGGCTTACATGGTCGAATCGAAGCATTGGATGAAGGAACTATTGTAATTAAATGTGGCGATGGCAGTAAACTTACATACGATCGTAATGCGGTCCGTGAAGTGTTAGAATCAAATAATAGTATACAATCCTAAATCTTTTAAAAAGAAGCTGCTCAATGACAGCTTCTTTTTTCTTTATTTATGATCTGAATTGGATAAAATATTTACCCCAAGAACACCTCCCATTGTTGCTGTTAAAATATAACAAATGTGATAAACCAATTGTTCTAAGGAGAATAAAGAGCTATGTCCTAAAAATTGGTAAGATAAGAGGATAAGCGAGTATAATATCCCTGTGGCTCCCCCAATGATCCAACCTTTTTGTTTTCGTTTTCCTCCACTTATAAAACCACCGAAAAATACAGCGAAAAATGAAATAATTGTGATTAACAGGCTTACAGATTGTTCTTGCGTATTACTAAAATACAAAATGAGTGAAAAAATAAGACTGGATAGTACTGCAAAAACTAGGATGGTCATTAATCCATAAATAATTGAAACAGCAAAGTTTTTAATTTCGATTCCCAATCTCTCCCTTCTACCAACACCATATATCCCTCTGTACAAGCATATTCACAAAAGAGTTTTTTAGAAGTACTTGTCTCTCTTTTTTAGTAGGATTCATAAAACAAATGACCTTTTTGTTATGATGAAGATTCTTTCATAATTCTTTTTTTTAGTCACATACTAAAAATGCGATAAATGAGGGGGGATTGTGATATGGAAAATTTTTTTGTTATTATTGCACGAGTGGTTGTTTTATATATTGTATTACTTGTCATTTTTAGATTGATGGGTAAGCGGGAAATCGGTGAGCTAAGTGTTTTAGATCTTGTTGTATTTATTATGATGGGGGAAATGGCGGTTATTGCGATCGAGCAACATGAAGATCCTTTAGCCCATACTATTATTCCAATGGTCACACTTATGTTAATTCAATTAGGATTAGCGGTAATTTCTTTAAAAAGTCGCAAGTTTAGAAGGCTAATGGATGGAAAGCCTGCTTTAATCATTAACAAGGGAAAAATCGATGAAAAGGAAATGAAAAAGATTCGCTATAATTTTGATGACTTGCTTATGCAGTTACGACAAAAGGATGTTGCTAATATTTCTGATGTTGAATTCGCTATTCTAGAGCCTTCGGGTAACCTTTCTGTCATTAAAAAAGATAAAAAGACCAAGACAGGATCTTACACCCTCCCTCTTATTCTTAATGGCGAAATTCAACAAGACCATTTGGAAGAGGTAAGAAAGGATGAATCTTGGTTAAGAAAAGAATTAGAACGACGCGGTCATCAAGATATCGAGCAAATTTCCTTTTGCAGTTTTCAGGACGGAAAGTTCTTTATTGATTACGATGATTTAAAATCATGACAACGCCGTTAAAAAGTCTCACTCTTACAGGAGGATGTAGGGATGTAGACGAAGCGACATGATGACACTGTTTAGTCTGCGCCAGGACGGCACGAGTTTAGCATTTTTTATTTAAGAATCCGATTAAACAAAGGCAAGCGAATGAGATCACTTCTTGTTAATAATTTAAAACAAAATATAAATATAAGATAGATGAAAGTGACGAGCACAATCCCAATAACTAGGAAAGGAAGAGTATGGTATTGCTCAAGCACATATTGCATATAAAGAATACCTGAAATCCCGGATAGTAAGGTGGCGAAAATAAATTTTGCATACATGCCTAAATAGACAGTGAATTGTATTTTTTTTAGTACGGTCGCAAAATGTAAAAGTGTGACAAGCACTGTCCCTGCAGCCATTCCTAGAGCGACGCCATTTATACCAAACGCCGGTTGTGAAGCAAATACAAAGATAACGAGTATTTTTAGAACTGAACCGATAAGACTATTGATCATCGCTGCACTGGCTAAATTTAGCGCTTGTAATATGGCGCTGAATGGCCCTTGAAAATAGGTGAATAAAAAGAATGGAGCCAGAAATTGAATGAATTCATAACCATCGGAAGTTCCGTAAAACCATTTCATCAAAGGTTCAGCAAACACATATAAAATCACCGTTGATAAACAGCCAGCCATTAAGACGAAACGTAAAGATTGCTGAAAGCGGTATTCTACCATCAATTGGTTTCTATTGGCATTAGCCTCACTAATAGCTGGTACTAGAGAGGTGGATAATGAATGTGTAAAAAAAGAAGGGAGGGATAGTAAAGGTAATGCATACCCCGTTAAAAGCCCATATTGCTTTGTCGCTATCCCGGCTGCTATTCCAGCTAAGAGTAAGCTCTGTGAGACAACAATCGGTTCTAGAAACCAGGTAACCGATCCAATCAATCTCCCACCAGTTGTCGGCAATGCTACATGCATAAGTTCTCCTAATGTTTTCTTTCCATCATGTACAGATTGAAAAAACCTTTTACGAACTCTAAATTTTTTCTTTGCTTTAAACATAATAAATAAGTAAATAAACGAAGCTAGTTCGCCAATGACGGATGCGCCCATTGCTGCCGCTGCCGCATATTCAATCCCCATTGGTAGAAATTGTTTTGCCAGAACGGCGATTAAAGAGATTCTGACAACTTGCTCTAATACTTGAGCAATCGCCGAAGGTTTCATATTCTGTTTTCCTTGGAAATACCCACGAATAACCGATGAAATAGCGACAATCGGGATAATCGGGGTAATGGCCATCAATGGATACAGTGTTCTCGGGTCTGTGAATAAGGTCTGGGATAAGAGCGGTGAAATCAACATTAAAGTCGGTGTGAAAATGAGTGATAATGTCCCAGTTACAGCTAAAGAAACTGCTAATACCTTTTTCGTTTTCTTTCGATCCCCTTTGGCTTCCGCCTCTGCGACAGCTTTTGAAATGGCAACAGGCAGCCCCATTTGTGTAATGGTAATAACAAGAATAAGGGTAGGATAAGACATCATAAATAATCCGACTCCTTCTGCTCCAATCATGCGAGCAATCACAATCCTGTTTATAAAACCAAGAAGTTTTGTGATAAGTCCTGCAGCCATTAAGATGATCGTTCCTTTTAAAAATTTATTCATTACCTTCCCTGCCTTCTCAAAACTGTTCCATTGGATTACAATGAGTATATGCTAATAGGTGGACAAAGCATGACAAGTTATCTGTGAACATTTTATAAAACGGGGGCGGAGACGATGAACGCTAAACAAGAGCATCCTTACGATTCTTACTTTCATATACTTGACCTTGCATTACAAAGTAAAATCGAAGAATTTACTGTTTTAGGCTATGGGACTATTGAAAAAAGGGATTTATGGACGTTTCTTATACAGAAGAAATGGAAAAAATATAAAGAAGGTATTAGAATGTATGAATTAGTCTCAGATGTTCTTTCGGTGAAAATTGGGGATTATATGAATTTTGCGACCGTTGAGGCCTATAAATCTCCTGATTTGTTCTCGGATTTAGATTCTAATGAATTAGAAGAATTGCTCCATACTAAAGATAAAGTCGATTAAATAAGCGATGAAATACATACAGAAATGATTGACAGCTTTTTTTGACTGATTCATAATAATCATATTGACTTCATTCTGAGAGTTTACATATAGGTTTTTGTGTTCATTATGGCGAGGAGGATTTATCAATAATGGTAAAAAGAAGTAGAATTGTTGTCTTTTTCCTAATTATCCTGTTATTTGCGGGTTTAGGTGGTTCAACAACAAATGCGATTTTAAAAAATATAAATTTAGGCCTTGATTTGCAAGGAGGCTTCGAAGTCTTATATGAAGTAGAAGCTGTTAATACAGATCAAAAAATAGATAACGATACTCTTATACATACAACAGAAGCATTAAATAAACGGATTAATGTTTTAGGCGTAAGCGAACCCAATATCCAAATAGAAGGAACGGACCGGATTCGTGTACAATTGCCAGGGGTTGAAGACCAAGACCAGGCTAGAGAAACACTCGGTACGCAAGCTGTTTTAACCTTTAGAGATGTAAATGACGAGGTTAAGTTAGATGGAACAGATTTAGTAGAAGGGGCGGCTGAACAGTCGTTTAAAGCAAATACGAACGAGCCAATTGTCCTAGTTGAAATGAAGGATCGGAAAAAGTTTCGTGATGTCACTCAAGATATTGTTGATATGGCACCGGATAATATTCTAGCAATTTGGCTGGATTTTGAAGAAGGAGTGGACTCTTACGAAGAAGCGTCCAAAACTGGGAGTTCTAAATTGCTCTCAGATCCGTATGTAAGGCAAGTTTTTAATGATACTAGTGTATCAATTGAGGGTAATTTTACAACACAAGAAGCAAAAGACTTAGCCAATCTTTTAAATGCAGGAGCATTACCTGTAAAATTAAAAGAGGTTTATTCTACTTCAGTCGGAGCTTCGTTTGGAGAACAGGCTTTAAATAAAACAGTGAATGCAGGTATTTTAGGTGTTTTGCTTATTTTTATCTTTATGATTGCTTATTATCGCCTACCTGGTCTAGTTGCAACCGTCACACTCTCCATTTATATCTATTTAATACTGCTCGTGTTTGATTTAATGGGAGCTGTATTAACCCTTCCGGGAATTGCTGCATTGATACTGGGAGTCGGGATGGCGGTAGATGCGAATATTATTACATATGAGCGGATTAAGGAAGAGATGAAAGTAGGAAGGTCGCTTTCTTCGGCTTTTAAAGCAGGAAGTAAGTCATCCTTTACAGCTATTTTAGATGCTAATATTACCACATTACTAGCTGCAGGCGTTCTATTCTATTTTGGAAACAGCTCTGTTAAAGGTTTTGCAACAATGTTAATCGTTAGTATTTTAATGAGTTTCTTTACAGCTGTTTTTGGCTCAAGATGGTTGCTAAGCTTATTAATTGACAGCCGCTTTTTTAAAGAGAAACCAGGCTGGTTTGGTGTGAAACGTGGAGCTATTTTTAAATTAACCGAAAATAAAACAACACATGATTTGGCAACACCATTTGATCGCTTTGATTTTGTTAAACATCGGAAGAAATTCTATATGTTTTCATCGGTTTTAATTGTTGCTGGAATTATTGTTTTAGCAGTCTTCCGCTTGAATTTAGGAATTGATTTCTCAAGTGGGACAAGGGTTGAAATTAATGCAGGCAAGCCTATCACTACTGAAGAAGTGAGTTCTGATTTGAAAGAGTTTGGCATCGATACGCAAGATATCGTATTGGCTGGAAATAACAATGAAATCGGAGTCGCGCGTTTCAAGGATGAAGTATTGGATCGTGAAGAAATCGCTCAATTAAAAGCATACTTTAATGATAAGTATGGCGAAGAACCAAATGTAAGCACCGTATCCCCAACAGTAGGGAAAGAACTAATCAAAAATGCCTTTTTTGCTCTGTTTATTGCAGCGATTGGTATCATTATTTATGTGTCCTTCCGGTTTGAGTCCGCGATGGGCTTTACGTCCATAATAGGGCTGCTTCATGACGCATTCTTTATTATCGCGGTATTTAGTTTGACCCGGTTGGAAGTGGATTTAACCTTTATTGCCGCCGTATTAACGATTGTTGGTTACTCGATTAATGATACGATTGTCACTTTTGACAGAATAAGGGAGAACATGACAGCAAAACGCCGATTAAAAACGGAAGAAGATATTGCGATGGTCGTGAATCAGGGATTACGGCAAACATTGACACGCTCGATTAATACAGTATTAACAGTTATTGTAACAGTTGTTGCTTTATTAATTTTAGGAAGTGAGGCGATCCGTAACTTCTCCTTTGCTTTATTAGTAGGTTTACTAGCAGGAACCTATTCGTCCATCTTTATTTCAGCTCAACTATGGTATGATATGAAAGTAAGAGAGTTAAAAAAGAAAGGGCCAATCGACACGGTCAAAGAGAAAAAGAAATGGACAGATGAGCCACAAGTATAAGAAGTACATCAAGTGCATCGATCTTTTGCATAAGAAACGTTGATAGCCAAGGTAAAACCGCAGGATACTGCGGTTTTACCTATTAATCCGAGTCTACTTATTCTAAATATAGGTTAGAGGTAAAACGGAAATTAATGAATAATCCTCATGTACATAATGTCTTCGTTCTTCTTAATCCGTATAACCCAATCGAGTAATTCTTAAAGGAGTGAAAAGATGTTAAAGCCAAGTAGTCGCTGGATCGTGCGGGAAACGAATCAGCAGCTAACCAATGAATTATCACAACAACTCGATATTCCTCCTCTCGTAGCAACCTTGTTAGTGAATCGTGGAATATCTACGAAAGGAGAAGCAGAATCTTTTATGTATGCAGAAAGAGAAGAGCTATATGATCCTTTTCTTTTCTCAGATATGGAAAAAACAGTTGAACGAATCCAACTAGCCATTCATGAACAGCAGCCAATCTTGATATTCGGCGATTATGATGCCGATGGTGTTACAAGTACAACCGTTCTGTTAGAAACCTTATCAAAAATGGGAGCCAATGTTACTTATTATATACCCAATCGTTTTTCAGAAGGATATGGACCAAACAAGGAAGCTTTTCAGAAAGCATATGAAGATGGGGTGCAATTAATCATTACAGTCGATACTGGCATTGCCGCCTTAGATGAAGCGAGGCAGGCAAAAGAATTAGGCATCGATTTAATTATTACAGATCACCATGAAGCTGGGGAAGAGCTCCCAGAAGCCTTTTCGATTATCCATCCAAACATTCCAGGCTCTACATATCCATATGCAAACTTAGCTGGAGTGGGGGTTGCTTTTAAGTTAGCCCATGCATTAAATGGAGATCTTCCAGAAGATTTACTTGATCTAGTTGCAATTGGAACGATTGCGGATTTAGTCCCTCTTTATGGGGAGAATCGTACACTTGTTAAAAAAGGTTTAAAGAAATTAGCGAATACCCCGCGTCTTGGCTTACAAGAATTATGTGAATTAGCAGGGAATACCATTTCTGAGATCAATGAAGAAACAGTTGGATTTACGATTGGCCCGCGTTTGAATGCTCCTGGCAGGCTAGAACATGCCGGTCCTGCTGTTCAACTGTTACAGACCAATAATGCCTCAGAGGCAAAAATGCTGGCTGCAGAGGTAGATCAAATGAATAATGAACGTAAGCATATTGTCTCATCCATTGCTGATGAAGCGATTCAAATGGTTCATGATCATTTCAATCTTGCGGAAAATAAAGTCCTTGTTATCGGAAAAACAGGTTGGAATGTGGGGGTTATCGGGATTGTGGCTTCTAGGCTAGTAGAGAAGTTTTACCGGCCAACGATTATTCTAAGTTTTGATGAAGAAACGGGGATGGCGAAAGGATCTGCTCGAAGCATACAAGGCTTTAATCTCTTTGATAATTTATCCACTTGTTCTGACATCCTTCCTCATTTCGGTGGGCATGCCATGGCGGCAGGAATGTCTTTAGCAATTGATGATGTTGATACACTGCGGCAAAGATTAAACAATTCAGCTAAGGATCAATTGAACTCGGAAGATTTAATACCTATAACAGAAGTAGATGCAGCCATTTCGCTCACAGAGATTGATCTTAATTCTATCGCCCAATTAAATCACCTGGCTCCGTATGGAATGGGGAATCCCAAACCACAAATCCTGATTGAAAAGGCAATGATTACATCAACTAAAAAAATTGGTGCAAACAAAAATCATTTACGGATGACCTTAGCACAGCAGGATCAATCCCTTGATGGGATTGGATTTCAGCTGGGACATCTTGCCCCAGATCTCTCACTTGGAGCTACGACATCTGTTATCGGGCAACTTTCTATAAATGAATGGAATAATCAGAGGAAGCCCCAGATATTCTTGAAAGATGTTTCGATTGAAGAATGGCAACTATTTGATTTACGGGGAAATCGCCAATTTGAACACTGGATGACTTATTTAAAAGAAAAAGAAGGATTGTTTATCTTTTTTTCAGAAAAGCATTTTAAGGCATATGGCGCTAATCTCGAAAGCAAATGTATAACAGAGAAAGAAGATGCCAATCATTTAGATATAAATGGAAGAAATATCATCTTATTTGACCTGCCGTCACAAATTTCCTGGATAGAGGCGCTTGTAAAAGATAAAATGCCGGCATCGATCTATACCCATTTTCTCCAAGAAGAAGCTCACTTTTTTGCGACTGTACCGACGAGAGATCATTTTAAATGGTATTATGCATTTCTATTAAAAAGAGGGACCTTTGATCTGAAAAAATATGGAAAAGATCTAGCTACTCACCGTGGCTGGTCCAAAGAAACCATTTTATTTATGTCAAAAGTGTTTTTTGAACTAGATTTTGTTACAATAAAGGATGGGCTCATTAAAATAAATCCCCAAAAAGGAAAAAGGGATTTAGATGATTCACCTACATACAAAATGAAGTTAGAACAAATAAAAGTGGAAAGGGAATTTACTTATTCCACATATGATGAACTAAAAAAATGGTTTGATGAGAGGCTTGCACAAAAGGTGTTGGCAGAGGAGGAAGTAAGCACATGGATTTAAAACAATTTATCACGATCGTACCTGATTGGCCACAAGAAGGGGTAGTATTTAAAGATATTACAACTTTAATGGATAATGGGGAAGCCTATCATTATGCAACAGATCAAATTGTTCAGTATGCAAAAGAAAAAGAAGTGGATGTCATAGTCGGCCCAGAAGCTCGGGGCTTTATTATTGGTTGCCCTGTGTCCTATGCATTAAGCTTAGGATTTGCTCCTGTTCGAAAAGAAGGGAAGCTACCACGCGAAACAATCAAAGCCGATTATGGCAAAGAATATGGGAAGGATATATTAACCATCCATAAGGATGCCATCAAGCCAGGCCAACGCGTGTTAATAACAGATGATTTATTAGCTACAGGCGGAACCATTCTCGCAACGATAGAATTAGTCGAAAAATTAGGCGGGATTGTGGTTGGAATCGCTTTCTTAATAGAGCTTTCCTACTTGAACGGAAGAGAAAAGCTTGATCGTTATGATATACTTTCATTAATGACGTTTTAACTCATATAGTCAGAGGCTGTCCAATGTAACTTACTCTCAAGATTAGAGGAACATTGTGACAGCCTTCCTTATTCTTTAATAGCTAAGTATCGAAAACATACAGCTCTCGGCTAAATACGAATAGTTAGTCTATATGAAAATAGTGTAATCAAATTCTTTTGGAAAAAAAGTGTCATTTTATTCCAGAATGTCTTAATATTCGATAATATAGATAGTAACACGACATGGTAATTATTATTTAAATAAAAGGTGATCCTCATGGCAAAAGACCAAAACATATCGGCAGAAGATGTACTCAATAAGACAAGTGAATATTTAAATGAGGAAAACGTTGCGTTTGTTAGAAGGGCTTATAAGTTTGCTAAGAATGCTCATAAAGATCAATTTCGTAAATCCGGTGAACCTTATATTATCCATCCTATTCAAGTGGCTGGCATTCTAGCTGACTTAGAGATGGATCCAGCAACAATCGCGGCGGGTTTTCTTCATGATGTGGTAGAGGATACGGAATTGACGTTAGCTGATATTTCCAATGATTTTTCCAGTGAAGTGGCGATGCTCGTTGATGGAGTCACAAAACTAGGGAAAATTAAATACAAATCACACGAGGAACAACAAGCTGAAAACCATCGGAAAATGTTTGTCGCTATGGCCCAAGATATTCGCGTGATCCTAATTAAGCTAGCTGACAGACTTCATAATATGCGAACTCTAAAACACTTACCAGCTCCTAAACAAAGAAGAATCGCAAACGAAACACTTGAGATATTTGCTCCACTTGCGCATCGTCTCGGTATTTCAAAGATTAAATGGGAACTAGAAGATACGGCTTTGCGCTATTTGAATCCACAGCAATACTACCGAATTGTCAACTTAATGAAGCGGAAAAGAGAAGAGCGAGAGCAGTATTTAGAAGACGTCATGACAGGCGTAAAAGCAAAATTAGACGAGATGGAAATAAAGTCGGAGGTATACGGACGCCCTAAACATATTTATTCCATTTATCGTAAGATGGTTGTTCAACATAAGCAATTTAACGAAATTTATGATTTATTAGCCGTGCGGATTATTGTCAATAGTATTAAAGATTGTTATGCCGCTTTAGGAATCATTCATACTTGTTGGAAGCCAATGCCTGGTCGCTTTAAGGATTATATTGCGATGCCTAAGCCCAATATGTATCAGTCTCTTCACACAACAGTGATTGGGCCAAGAGGTGAGCCTTTAGAGGTGCAAATTCGTACGAAAGAAATGCATCGTATTTCTGAATACGGGGTTGCAGCCCACTGGGCTTATAAAGAAGGAAAAACAAATGATTCAAAAGATACATTGGATAAAAAATTGAGTTGGTTCCGTGAAATTCTTGAGTTTCAAAATGAAACAGATGATGCAGAAGAATTCATGGAATCTTTGAAAATAGACTTATTCTCGGATATGGTTTTTGTTTTCACGCCAAAGGGCGATGTCATCGAACTTCCAGCTGGTTCTGTACCAATAGATTTTGCCTATCGTATTCATTCTGAGATCGGGAATAAAACGATAGGGGCTAAAGTGAATGGCAAGATTGTAACACTGGACTATAAGTTGAAAACAGGGGATATTATTGAAATATTAACGTCCAAGCATTCCTATGGACCTAGCCAAGATTGGTTAAAGCTTGCCCAAACTTCCCAAGCAAAAAATAAAATCAAACAGTTTTTTAAGCGGCAACGTAAAGAGGAAAATATAGAAAAAGGCCGAGAATTAATTGAGAAGGAAATAAAAGAGCTAGATTTTGAAGTAAAAAAGGTTATGACCTCTGAAAATCTTCAAAAAGTGGCCGACAAATTTAATTTTTCAAATGAAGAAGATATGTTCGCTAGTGTAGGATATAATGGTATTTCCGCGCTCCAAGTGGCAAATCGCTTAACTGAAAAATTAAGAAAGCAGCGAGATCAAGAAGAAAAAATAGAAGAAATAATGATAGCTGAAACGAAGACAGACTCTCGTCCCAAACGCCATGATGCAGGTGTAAGAGTGAAAGGAACAGATAATCTTTTGATCCGTCTTTCGCGATGTTGTAATCCTGTACCTGGAGATGACATTATTGGCTTTATTACAAAAGGGAGAGGTGTTTCTGTTCATCGTGCTGATTGTCCAAACATTGATACAGAGGGAATGAGTAATCGCCTTATTGAGGTAGAATGGGAAACGGCTACCTATCAACATAAAGAGTATAAGGTTGATATTGAAATTACTGGGTTTGATCGTAGTGGAATACTAAATGAAGTTTTGCAAACAGTCAGTGCAACGAAAACAAATATCACAGCTGTTACTGGACGTGCTGATCGAAATAAAATGGCTACGATTCTGATGACCATCTCCATTCAAAATATTAGCCATTTGCACAAGGTTGTCGATAAAATCAAGCAAATACCGGACATTTATTCCGTACGTAGGATTATGAATTAAAGGGGTTTAGCTAGAATGAAGGTTGTCTTACAAAGATGTAAAAAAGCAAACGTTACGGTAAATGAAGAAGTTGTAGGAGAAATCGGGCGTGGGTTCATGTTATTAGTTGGTTTTCAAGAAGGGGATACAGTGCAAGCTTGTGAGTGGATAGCCGAAAAAATCATTCATCTGCGTGTATTTGAAGATGAGAATGGGAAAATGAATCGCTCTTTATATGATGAAGAAGGTTCTATCTTGTCTATTTCTCAATTTACACTCTATGGGGATTGCACGAAAGGGAGGCGCCCTAATTTCATGAAAGCGGCCAAGCCCGAAGAAGCAGAAGCATTGTATGATTATTTCAATAATATTTTGCGAGAGAAAGGCCTGCAGGTTGAAACAGGCGTTTTTGGCGAAATGATGGATGTATCGCTTGTGAATGAAGGACCTGTTACATTGGTTCTTGAAAAATGAATATTATAGCAAAGAAGGAGCTATCCAAAAGATCAATGACCTACTTTTGGAGGCTCCTTTTTTAAAAGATAAGAAAGTATAAAATTTTGGCTAGTGTTTTGATCTAGCTCCAGCGCCTAGCCCCTCGAGGTCAAATAACCTGAGCCAATAAAAGTTAAAACCGGACTTTTCTTGTCTCAGAACATTTGCTTGTCGGGGCTGAGCAAGGCGCTTGCGCTTTTCTTAAATTAGAAGTGGATAGTTGATTTACGCAGAAGTGCTAATTTTCCGTGTGAAAATGTCAAACCTCTTCTGTTTGAAGAATATGATTAATAATTTTTTTAGTGTGTCTGTTTTCACAGGAAACTGGCTTTATATGCCGTTGAAGTATAGCAATAGGTATACCAAGTATATTGAATATTTGGAGAACACAGAAAAAAGAAAATAAATTGGGCCAAACATATAGGGAAATCACAGGCTCTGATTCGTGCGTCAGCCTGTGATGTTTTATGATCAAACTCCATTCTATTCATTAAAATACTTATTCAATCCTTTAACGACTGCATCGGTTACTTGCTCGTGAAATGATTGTGAATTCATAATCTTTTCTTCATGAGCGTTACTGATATATCCTAATTCTAGCAAAATGGCTGGTTGTAAATTCTCTCTTAGGACGTAAAAATCTCCGGAACGAGCTCCGCGATCATGTAGCTCGACCATATTTGTAATTTCATTATGGATTGTTTGTGCTAAAACCTTATCTTGCTCATTATAATAGTAAGAAGTATGCCCCACAACTTGTTGATCTTCAATACTGTCAAAATGTAAACTGATAAAGGCATCTGCCTGTTCATAATTTGCTTGTTCTGTCCTTGATTCTAAGCTAACATACTTATCTGTGGAACGAGTGAGAACGACATTGAAGCCTGCCTTATCTAATTTACGTGCAAGCAGATTTCCTACTTCCAAGTTTAGAGTTTTTTCAAGACTGCCATTGACACCAGTGGCTCCTTGATCTCTTCCACCATGCCCGGGATCAATCACGATTGTTTTAGCACCTGGTTTTCCTTTGAATTGTAGATCCCCTTCATAGGCGCTGACAATCCAACTTGCTACATATCCTGTTTTTCCACTAGCATATTCAATTTTATACCAGTCTCCTTTTTTTTCTAACGGATAAAAGGTATCACCTGCTGAAACTTGTGTCATAATTTTGGATTTTAAGGCAGGTTTTTTCCGGACATTCGTCCCGTCATACAAAATTCTAATCGGATTTTCATCAGTTGTAGTAGATACATGTTCTTCTATACTTAAATAGGCACTATTTACCCAAGCCTTCTTAGATTGATATTCAATTTGGCTCCAGTCATTTTGTTCCCCAATTTTTTTCACTTGATCCCCTTGATGAAGAACCCCAATTTTCGAGCTAGTTGAATCTGCTTCAGCCCTAACATTCAAAATATCGGTATTGACTGTTGCCATTACAGTCTTTGCATTCGCTTGTTGTTCCGCTAACGAGCTTGCAATCCAACCAGTTTGATTGGAACTCAATTTAATTTTATACCAGTCATCTTTATGATCTATTAGAGTATAGGTTTCTCCCTGATGAATTTGGGTAACAATAGAATAAGTTGTCCCAGGCTGTTCGCGAACATTGACAATCTCACCTGTAATCGTCACTTTTTCGGAATCTGCTGATGTGACAGGAGAAAAATACATAATAATTGCTACAAATAATGCTGTGATTATTAAAAAAATCATTCTTTTTTTCACCGCAAATAAAACCGCCTTTCTAATGAGGTAAGAAAGTATAAATTTGGCTAGTGTTTGTATCTAGCTCCAGGCGCCATCGCTTCTAGGCTCGCAGGAGCGAGAGTCCATCGGCGTTACGAACTAGTGTAGACGAAGCGACAGGATGTCGCGTTTGAGTCCGCCAACAGGATGTCTTCCCTTTAAGCCGATGTTCTACTTAATAACCCTTCCCTTCATAGGTTCAGGACCATTTGCTTGTCAGGCTGATCAAGAAGCTTGCGCTTTTAATCAGATTCACCTCATTGTACCAGCTTGCATAGTTCATTATCAATGTAAGTATTCTTGATATTTGTTCAAAATCCTTTTTTTATCCCGAATTAACTGGCAGTAAGACCCCCATTTCAAGAATTCGAGGTGAAAACGAGAATTGTAAGTGGGGGACAACTGCCAGTAAATCCCCGATTGGTTCAACTAACATTCAGTGGGGGATGAAAAAATCCCCACTGAATGAAGTTTCACTTTATAAAACTTTTTTTACAGGACATACTATTAGAAACTTGAAAGAGAGGAAAAAATAAATGAGAGCGAATGAGAAAAATCAAACATTAATCTATAGCTCTTCCCAGATCATTCAAATGGATTTGCAAGATAAGTGTGAAAAAAACAATATGGATCTATTACATGAATCCATTCACGAAGCTGGTTTAACTTTATCAGAAATAAAGGCTTGGAAAAAAAGTCTTTATCGTTCTTAAAATATTTGGAAGCTATTGACAAAGAAGCACGAAATTCGTATGATAAAATAATCAAATTACAATATTAAGCTGATGAGGGAAAAAGTAATTAAGAATGGTCAGAAAGAGAGGAAATGCCTCGGTTGAAAGCATTTCTCTGATATATTTCTTAATGAAGCACATTCCGTAGGCTTCCTCTTCGAACCCATAAAGTGTGTGTTCAAAAAGGAGGATAAAAAGGACCAAGAAGTTCAAGGCGGCGCAGTTTTAAGCAGTGGACTTGTACAGGATGTACTGACTTCCGTGTTGCCCACAGGACGTGGGCGGTTTTAACGGAAGATCCTTATCACCTGATACATGAGCAGCGCAGAAACAAGCCAACGAAGAAATTCGAAGTGTCATTTTTACCGGACTTTTTGAACAACCTCTTAAAGATAGTAGAAGTTGGACGTACACAGGCGATAACGGTTAAAGTGAAAGCTGTTAAATATATAGCTTTAAAAAGGGTGGCACCGCGGGAAATAAACTCTCGTCCCTTGTTTTTCGGAACAAGGGACGGGAGTTTTTTTTGTAGAAAAAATGTCCGTTTAGCTATATATAGTCATGAAAAAATGTAAGGGGGATTAAACATTGGCGATTCAAATACCTAGAGGCACACAGGATATTTTGCCAGGAGAAGTAGAGAAGTGGCAATGGATTGAAGAAACAGCTAAAAAAGTATGTCAATTGTATCAGTATCAAGAAATAAGAACACCCATTTTTGAACAAACAGAATTATTCCAACGAAGTGTGGGGGATACGACTGATATTGTTCAAAAAGAAATGTATTCCTTTCAGGATCGTGGGGGGAGAGATCTGACATTACGTCCAGAGGGAACAGCTGCGATTGTGCGTTCTTTTACGGAAAATAAAATGTTTGGGTTACCCAATCAACCTGTTAAGCTTTATTATCTTGGACCTATGTTTCGCTACGAACGCCCACAGTCAGGTAGATACAGACAATTTGTACAGTTTGGTGTAGAGGCACTAGGCAGTAGGGATCCAGCCATAGATGCAGAAGTGCTTGCTCTAGCAATGCAATTCTATCGTAGCTTAGGCCTTAAACGATTGAAGCTTGTTATAAATAGTCTTGGTGATCGAGAAAGCAGAAAGGCTCACAGAGATGCATTGATTCAACACTTCCGACCACGCATTGATGAATTTTGCTCAGATTGTCAAGAAAGATTAGAAAAAAATCCGCTTCGGATTTTGGATTGTAAAAAGGATCGTGATCATGAGTTAATGGCATCAGCTCCATCTATTCTCGATTTTCTAAACGATGATTCAGACACTTATTTCAAGCAAGTTCAACATTATTTACAGGGCATGAACATTGAATTTGTTGTCGATCCTACTCTTGTAAGAGGTTTGGACTATTATAATCACACTGCTTTTGAAATTATGAGTGAAGCGGAAGGGTTTGGAGCGATTACAACTCTTTGCGGCGGTGGCAGATACAATGGCCTCGTACAAGAAATGGGGGGACCTGACACTCCTGGAATCGGTTTTGCTTTAAGTATAGAACGATTAATTCATGCCTTAGAGGCAGAAGCTATTCCAATGGAAAAAAACAAACAAATCAATGCTTATATTATTGCTCTAGGCGAAAAAGCAAAAGATTATTCGGTTGCGTTGTTGGAAAATTTACGTCGTGATGGTCTATCTGTTGAACGAGATTATATGAATCGGAAATTAAAAGCACAGTTTAAAGCTGCAGAGCGTCTTGGTGCACAACATGCCGTGATCATTGGGGATGATGAATTATCCTCAGGTGTAGCAACAGTGAAAAACCTTGCGAACGGAGAACAAAAAGAAGTCGCCTTGGAGCATCTTAAAGAGGAATTGTTAAGTTGATGGGGGGAAAAGAGATGTTTGGAAGATCCTATTATTGTGGAGAAGTAACAGAATCGGCTGTTGGAGAGTCCGTTGTTTTAAAAGGCTGGGTTCAAAGACGAAGAGACTTAGGCGGACTAATCTTTATTGATTTACGTGACCGTTCAGGAATTGTACAAATTGTATTTAACCCTGATATGTCAAAAGAAGCTTTGGAAAAAGCAGAAAAAGTAAGAAATGAATACGTACTAGATGTACGTGGCCAGGTTGTGAAGAGAGAGGATAGTACAATAAATCCGAATATTTCTACTGGGACAATTGAAGTGCTCGTATCTGATATCACCGTGCTGAACGAAGCCAAAACGCCACCATTTATGATTGAAGATCGAACAGATGCCGCTGAGGAAATTCGTTTGAAATACCGTTATCTCGATTTGCGTCGGCCCGATATGTATTCCGTATTTAAAATGCGTTCCGATATCACGAAAACGATTCGTAATTTTCTAGATGACGAAGGGTTCTTAGATATGGAGACACCGATTTTAACAAAGAGCACACCTGAAGGAGCAAGAGATTATTTAGTTCCAAGTAGGGTACATGCTGGCGAGTTTTTTGCATTGCCTCAGTCTCCACAATTGTTTAAACAATTATTGATGGTAAGTGGATTTGATAAATATTATCAGATTGCCCGTTGTTTCAGAGATGAAGATTTGAGAGCAGATCGACAGCCAGAATTTACACAAGTGGATATTGAAGCTAGTTTTATGAGTCAAGATGATATTCGAAACATGATGGAAGCAATGATGAAAAAAATTATGCGTGCAACGAAGAATATTGAGATTGAAACACCATTCCCAATTCTAAAGTATGACGATGCAATGGCGAGATTCGGTTCTGATAAGCCTGATACTCGTTTTGGAATGGAACTAAATGATGTATCTCAACATGTAAAGGATAGCGGCTTTAAAGTATTCTCAGGAGCAGTGTCATCAGGGGGACAAGTAAAGGCAATTGTGGTGAAAGATGGCAATCAGCACTATTCTCGAAAAGATATTGACGCCCTTGGAGAATTTGCAGCAAGATATGGAGCAAAAGGATTGGCTTGGATGAAAGTCGAAGAAACCACTTTGAAAGGGCCGATTGCAAAATTTTTCTCGGAATCAGAGCAAGCTGAATTATGCCAAACGCTCTCCGCTCAATCTGGAGATTTAATTCTATTTGTGGCAGATAAGAGTTCCGTTGTTGCAGATGCCTTAGGAGCTTTACGTCTAAAATTAGGCAAAGACCTGAAATTAATTGATGAATCTGTGTATCAATTTCTTTGGGTTGTGGATTGGCCATTATTAGAATACGACGAGGAGGAAGGTCGTTATTCCGCTGCCCATCATCCTTTTACGATGCCTGTTCGTGAGGATATTGATAAGCTAGAAACGAATCCCGCAGAAGTAAAAGCACAGGCTTACGACCTTGTGTTAAATGGATATGAGCTTGGTGGAGGATCTTTGAGAATTTTTGAAAAAGATATCCAAGAAAAAATGTTTAAGGCACTTGGATTTTCAGAAGAGGAAGCGAAAGAAAAATTTGGTTTCCTGCTCGAAGCATTTGAATATGGAACTCCTCCACATGGTGGAATCGCCCTTGGCTTAGATCGGCTAGTCATGCTTCTTTCCGGTAGTGGTAGCTTGCGTGACACGATTGCATTTCCGAAAACAGCAAGTGCGAGTGACCTATTAATGAAGGCGCCAGACATCGTAAGTGAACAACAGTTACAGGAATTACATTTGCATTTGGTGAAAGAGGATTAAGAAAAGCGCAAGCGCCTGTTTAGCGGTGTATAAACTTAGAGGATAAGGTTGAACGGCTAAATTCGTGCCGTCCTGGCGGCAGACTCAAACCGCGACGTCCTGTCGCTTCGTCCGCACTCGTACATCCTGTACATCGCAACGCCGTTCTAATCAACATCCAGTTGGCCAAAGATAAAGGAAACCCGATGAGCCTGTCGGGGAATCGCTGTTGACTTATCGTAGTAAGGTACTGAAAGTTTGCTAGTCGTTGGGCGCTGGAGCTAAATAAGGCATTAGCCAAAATCTATATTCTCTTATTAAAAACAGGGAGAAATCCCCATTTCGCTCCATTTGAAAAAATAAATAACCTGTGATAATATTTTATTAACAGGATAAATCCTGATGTGTTCGTCCTAATGCCTTATCGTTTTGACCGACAAGTTATAATTACGGGAGTCTGTTTGTCTACCTTTCGAGTATAAGCCTCCGCTTGAGAGGACATATGAGGTTTGTAGCAGGACACCCACCTGCCTAGAGCGGGTTCAAAACAAAGGTTAAAAAGACGGCATAATCGGGATTTATCCATTTTTTTCAATGATACAACCAGCTGGGGAAATGTTGGTTGTTTTTTTACTGTGTAAAATGAACTTTTTTAGCTTGCGATGGTTTCACACGATCTCGTTATTTTATCTAGCAGTGAAATCTACGAGAAGATATTATATTTTTTGAAAGTAAACTGATTATACGGAGTTGAACAAGATGTTACACCAATTTTCGCGCAATGAATTAGCGATTGGACAAGAAGGGCTTGACCGACTGAAGAACAGTACAGTAGCTGTTCTAGGGGTAGGTGGGGTAGGTACTTTTGCAGCAGAAGCTTTAGCTCGATCTGGAGTTGGAAAACTGGTTTTGGTTGATAAAGATGATGTAGATATAACCAATGTCAATCGACAATTGATTGCGTTATTATCAACTGTCGGTCAACCGAAAGTTGATTTAATGGAGAAAAGGATTCAAGATATTAATCCCGAATGTAGAGTGGTTTCCTTGAAAATGTTTTATACAGAAGAAACCTCAGACCTGTTTTTTGAACAACAACCTGATTTTGTAGTAGATGCCTCAGATACAATTAGTTACAAAATTTTATTAATGAAGGAATGTTTAGAGCGGAAAATTCCGATAATCTCCTCCATGGGTGCAGCAAACAAGATGGACCCTACACGATTGAAGATAAGTGATATCTCGAAGACCCATACGGATCCGATTGCAAAAGTCATTCGGACGAGGTTGAAAAAGGAAGGGATCGGAAAGGGAATCCCGGTTGTTTTTTCGGATGAGAGCCCGATTGTGATCAAGGAAGATGTTCGAAAGACCGTGGGGAATGACGAATCGGATATTCGAAAAGCGCAAACGCCTCCTTCTTCCAATGCCTTCGTTCCTTCAACAGCAGGTTTAATTGCGGCTAGTTATGTCGTAAGGGAAATTATTAAAGATATTACAATCGAACGAATAAAGGATCGTAAATAGTTGAACAAATGAGTTTTTTTATGGACCGAAACGAAGAAACATAAATTATTTTCGATTTATGTTTCTTTTGTTTCGGTCTTATTTTCTTTTTGGGTTTTAGGAGAAATAGGAGTGGCACATAGCGGCCGCTCACAGCCTTCTATAGATCATGAAATGGATAGTTAAGGTTAAGAGATGTATGTTTATTTTTCGGATTTATAAATGCAATGTATGGCTTGTATGCCTCATAAAGATTCTGTAAATAAGGTAATAAGATGGATGTAGACTGTAATTAGCGGCTTTGTTAATTTATATATAGGCAATGATCTTATTGGGAGAGGAATTTTTGGTAAATTGAAAATCAGACAAGAAAAGGAGGTTTATCTATGAGTTCTAAAGCAACGCCGCTAGCTGAGACTACTCAGCAGAGATTTTTATCACCAAAAGGGAAACCGCTTACAATACGTTTGTGGAAAGATCGATGGCTTTATTTATTTTTATTACCAGGTCTTGTCTATTTTCTTGTTTATAAATATCTGCCAATGTGGGGAGTTTTAATGTCTTTTCAGAACTACCAGCCCCACCTAGGTATATGGAATAGCCAGTGGGTAGGATTCAAACATTTTGAAAGGTTTTTTAGTGAACCTGAGTTTTGGATGTTGTTTAGAAATACCCTATATATTGCGTTTCTAGACTTAATGATTTTCTTCCCTATCACCATTATTATTGCCCTTTTATTGAATGAAGTTAGAAAAGAAATGTTCAAACGTTTTGTTCAAACCATGGTTTATGTTCCCCATTTTCTATCATGGGTTGTTGTTGTTGGGATCAGCTATATTTTATTAACTACAGAAGGTGGAATCATAAATGAACTTATCTCTTGGGTGGGAGGCGATAAAATCCCGTTTTTAATGAGTCAGGATTGGTTTCGTCCGCTTATCATCATTCAAATGATTTGGAAGGATGCTGGATGGGGAACAATTATCTTTCTTGCAGCTTTAGCGGGTGTGAATTCACAACTATATGAGGCTGCGCGGATTGACGGTGCTAATCGGTGGCGACTATTATGGCATATTACCTTACCTTCTATCCGTAGTGTCATAGTGATCTTGCTTATTCTCCGTCTTGGGAATTTCTTGGATTTGGGCTTTGAACAAATCTTTCTTATGTTAAATGCAATGAACCGTGAAGTTGGAGAAGTCTTTGATACTTACGTATATCAAGTTGGGATCAGACAAGGGCAATTTAGCTACAGTGCAGCAGTCGGTCTATTTAAATCGATTGTAGGTTTTATATTAGTTATAGGAGCCAATTCATTGGCAAAGAAATTTGGTGAAGAGGGGATTTATTAGTGCGTGCTCAAAAAGGAAGATAAAAAGGACCAAGAAGTTCGAGGCGGCGCAGTTTCGAGCAGAGGAATGTATGCTTTTAAATACATGAGCAGCGCAGAAACAAGCCAACGAAGAAATTCGCAGTGTCATTTTTACCGGACTTTTTGAACATCCTCTATTAGCAAAAAAGCGGGAGGGAGGAATAACACTTGATTCAGGATAAAACGATTGGAAGTAGAATATTCGATGTATTTAACCACCTGATTTTATTTATTATTGCCTTAGTAACTGTTCTTCCGTTTTTATATGTTGTAATGACATCCTTTTCCAATTCATCATCGATTATTCCAACGGGTTTTTCTTTAGATGCATACCGTTATATTTTTTCAACTGAAACATTTGCCAGAAGTATGGGCGTCTCGGTTTATATCACCATTTTAGGAACATTTATTAACTTATTTTTTACTTCGTTAATGGCCTATGCTTTAGCACATACTCATATTGCGGGTAGGCGGATCATTTTGCTGCTAGTAATCTTCACAATGTTATTTAATGGGGGGATGATCCCTACGTATTTTATCGTCAAAGGGACGGGACTAATAGATTCATTATGGGCATTAATGATTCCTAATGCTATTAGTGCTTTTTACCTTATAATTATGAAAAACTTTTTTCAAGGGATACCGGAAGAATTGAAGGAATCGGCGAGAATGGATGGATGTCATGAAGTGGGTATTTTATTTAGAATCGTCATCCCTCTATCATTGCCGGCAATGGCTGCTTTTGGTCTTTTTTACTCAGTTGGATTATGGAATCAGTATTTCAATGCTGTTTTATATATTAATAATCCATTAAAATGGCCGGTGCAAGTATTACTTCGACAAGTTGTGATCTTAGCTCAAGGTTCAATTGGAGACTCTTCTGAAATTGCAGATGATGCAGTTGTTTTTTCGGAAGGAATTAAGATGGCAGTTATTGTGATTTCCACCGTCCCTATCCTGTTAGTATATCCTTTCTTACAAAAACACTTTGCAAAAGGGGTATTACTTGGATCTGTTAAAGGATAAAGTGAAACTTTAATCAACAGGCTGTAACAGACAGTTAACACGGGAATAAATCAATTTTGTCTGAAAAAAGGAGGAGAAAGAGCCATGTTGAAGAAATTATTTGTTTTTATGATTGGGTTGGTGTTACCTGTAATTTTTTTAGTAAGTTGTAGTGGGAAAGAGCAAGTGGCTAGTGAAAAACCTAGTTCTAACCAGGATGGAGAATTAGAAATAAGTATTATGATGCATTTCGATGGCATCGAATTTCCGCAAAAAGGAAATGATGTTGAAAAAGCGATAGAGGAATATACAAATACAAAATTGGATATCCAAGCTGCTCCAGGTGCAACCTTTTCAGAAAAGTTACCGGCTGTTATTGCTTCAGGAGATATGCCTATGGTCATCGGTATGAATCAGTTCAGAGAGCCATATATGATTAATGCGTTTAGGGGCGATCTGTTTTGGGAAATTGGTCCTTACTTAGATAAATTTCCAAACTTATCAAGCATTAATCCGATTATTTTCGAAAATATTTCCACCGATGGAAAAACCTATGGGCTTCCGCGGATGCGACCCTTAGCCCGTGATATTTATACCTACCGAAAGGACTGGTTGGATAACTTGGGAATGAAGGAACCACAAACGATTGAAGAGTTTTACGAAATGCTCCATGCCTTTACCTATAATGATCCTGATCAGAATGGGAAGGATGATACGTACGGTATGACTGTGGAAAAGGAAGGATTGATTAATCGGTTTGCTCCTCTATTTGGTGCACCAAATGGTTGGGAAGAGAAAGATGGAGAGTTTATTCATACAACATCTACCCCAGAATATTTGGATGGGTTGAAATTCTTTAAAAAGTTATATGACGATGGATTAATTACAGAAGATTTTGCTGTTATTGAGCGTTCTCAATGGGAAGAAGCCTTTTCACTGGGAAAAGCTGGAGTTTGGCCTGATACGAGTAATTCGATTGTACGTATGTATAATCGAATTAGAGAACATGACCCAAATGTAGAATTGGCAGCATTCAGTTTACTTGAGGGGCCTCACGGAAAGAGGGTTCCTGCAGGAGGAGGACATAATGGGATATTTGTTTTTCCAAAGTCAGCTATAAAAACAGAAGAGGAATTACTTCAAGTTTTAGCCTTTTTTGAAAAACTTCAGGAAGAGCCGATGCATACATTATTTAAATGGGGAATTGAAGGAAAGCATTATGACTTGGTTGATGAGAAGCCTGTTTTAAATGAGGGAGCAGACCTTCATAATGATGTCATTCTTCCTTACACATTACCACTTGGAATTGTACCAGCGGAAACGAATGCGCTAGAAGGTGATATTTCGGCGCTAGAGAAGGTAGAAATAGAACTTCCGATTGAAAATGAATCTTTTGCTATTCATAATCCTGCAACTAGATTAATTTCAGACACACAAGCCGATAAAGGACCACAATTAAATACGACCATTTCTGATGCAAATATAAAGTTTATTATGGGGCAATTGGATGAAGATGGTTGGAAAAAAGAAATAGAAAAATGGAGAGCTAGCGGTGGAGACAAAATGGGCAAAGAGTATGCCGCAGAATATGCTAAATTAGAACAATAAAATTGGCATATAAAATTAGAGACAGGTATCTTTTGCTGCCTGTCTTATTACAATGGAATCCCCTAAAAGTCACTTGAAATTTTTAAAATATTAAGATTAATATATTAGGAGAGCCTGAATACAATGGTGAAATAAGGGGGATCTTAATTAAGATGAAAAAATCAAGATATTATAAAAAACTATTTATATTTAGTCTATTATTATCAACTATCCCTGTCATTATATTAGGCGTTCTATCTTACTACAAGGCAGCGAGCGAAATAGAAGAAAAAGTTGCAAAAGAAAATATGCAAGTTTTACAGCAGACTAAGATGAGTCTAGAATATCACCTAGAGTCACTAGACAATAATGTAACGCAATTTATTTTGTCCCCCTTATTTACCTCTAACTATGAACGTAGGTTAACTTCTAAAGATTTTGTAACATATCGAGATTTATTAGCTGCGATGAAAAGATTTCAAACAAACAAATTATGGAGTGATGAGATAGAACTAATTAATTTTAGAGAAAACTGGGTGATTACGAAAGCTGGATTAAATTATCCTAGTGAAACGGGGTATTTTAGAAAATACTCCAGTGTAAAAGAAATTCCCAATTCTTCAACTTGGATGACGATTTCGCAAGACAATGTGGAATCTGTCAACTTAGTAAAAAAACTACCTTTGTTAACGAATGAACCAAAAGGGCTAATAAGGATATCAATTCCGAAGAAGGAAATTAGCAAGTTAATGAATCGGAATAAAAATATAGAAAATTTCTTTGTATTGGATAGTGATTACCAACTAATTTCTGAAAGTAGATCTTGGAATCACCTTCTTACATCAGATAAGCTGATTAATGAACTGAGAAGAAAAGAAATGGAAAATGGTTATTTTACGTTGAAAATAAATGATGAGCATGTTGGCGTTAATTTTAGTAAATCTTCTTATAATTATTGGACTTATTTATCCATTGTCCCGATAAGAGCTATCACCAAGAACTCAAAGGATATCGGCTGGTATACGGCAATTGTGTGTGGAATTATTTTGCTTGCTACAATTATCGCTGTCTCCTTATCTTCCAGGCATTTATATCAGCCAATTCTTCACATGTATCAATCTGTTGTGTCTCACGAAGGTAGTAAAAACATTTTAAATCTAAAGGATGAATTTATAAGTATACGGAATGGGATTTCTCAATTTCAGGATCAGATTGAAACTCAAAGAGAACATTTAAAAGAATTCTTTGTTTTAGGTTTGTTTATGGGACAACTAAAAGTTGAAAAAATCAATGAAATGGTAGAGGATCTAGAATTTAATACAGATTGGCAATCACTGGCTGTCCTCGTTATTGAAAATGATATGCTGGGAAAAGCTAAATACAAAGAAGCAGATAATGAATTAATATTATATTCAATTAAGAATCTAATCAGCAAATCGGTCCCTATCGGAGTACGCTTTCCTCCGGTAGTTTTGAATGATTACCAAGTGAACATCATACAAATCCATGAAAAAAATCCGAAAGATCATAATAAATATTTATACAGTTTGGCTGAAGAAATTCATCGTTTGGTTCAGAACTATCATGAATTAAATATTCGTATTGGAATTAGTCGCCCTTATAGGAATCTAGCTAACACCGAATATGCTTATAATGAAGCAACAGAGGCACTTAGGTTTTATCAGAAAATAGAACCTAGAACGATCATAAATATTGATGATGTTGTTCTAGTTCACACTGAAAAAAGCATTTTTCCGAAACAGGTTTGTCAGGAGCTAATAGATTCGATAAAGGGTGCACATACAGAAGAGGCTGAACGATCAATAAATGAATTTATGGTAACGGTTACAAAATATAATATTTCTTTTCAGCAGTATCAAAACATAATGGTTCAATTACTATCTAAGCTTTTGGAGCTTGTTGAAGAATTGAATGAAACTTCGGAAGCCCTTTTCGGCAATAAACTATTATTTGAGGAGATACTACGGCACAAGAATATTGATGAAGTTAGAAGTTGGTTTACAAAGACTATACTACCACCGATTTTGGAAAAGTATGCCGAAAAACAAAGGAGCGCACAAATTAATATTACAGTAAGTGTCATATCCATTATAGAAAAGGAATTTACTAGCAATTTAACGCTTGAGATGATAGCTGCTAAGATAAATTTCCATCCTAGTTATATTAGCAGAGTATTTAAAAAGGCAACGGGACTAAGCTTCAGTGAATACCTTTTAAAGTTTAGAGTAAAAAAAATGAAACAAATGTTAAGAGAAACAGATTTGAAGATTTCTGAGATTGCGGAGATCTTTCATTTCAATAGCTCGGCTTCTTTTATCCGTTCATTTCGAAAGGTGGAAGGCATGACACCTGGACAATATCGAAAAAAATACCATTCATAATGCTACCAGGAATGATGCCTCCAGCTTTTAAGTTTGTGCTATTTTTATTCACGATTATTCTTCCTAATTTTCTCATAGACCGTTGCTAAGGCCTGTTCAAATTTACCTGTCTTTTTAGGATCATAATATTGTTTGTGCTTTAGTTTATCAGGGAGGTATTGCTGTTTCACCCAGCCACTCTCATAGTTATGAGGATATTTATAATCAATTCCTCTGCCGAGTTTTTTGGCTCCTTGATAATGTGCATCCTTTAAATGAAGAGGAACCTCCCCGCTTTGTCCTGCTCTAATATCACTAAGTGCTTGATCTATAGCGGTTATGGCTGAATTCGATTTAGGGGACAGGCATAATTCAATCACAGCATTGGCCAGCGGAATACGCGCTTCAGGAAATCCGATTTTTTCAGCTGTTTGGATCGCAGCAAGGGTTCTAGATCCCGCTTGAGGATTGGCAAGACCAACATCTTCATAGGCAATTACTAAAAGCCTTCTAATAATACTTGGCAGATCCCCAGCTTCGATCAACCGCCCTAAATAATGAAGAGCTGCATTGACATCACTGCCCCTAATCGACTTTTGGAAACCACTTAAAACATCATAATGAGCATCGCCATCTTTGTCATGGGCTAGGCTTTTTTTCTGTAAGCATTCTTCTGCGACGTTCACCGTAATATGAATTTGACCGTTTTCAGCAGGATCAGTTGATAAAACAGCTAGCTCTAAAGCATTTAAAGCGCTTCTAGCATCCCCATTGCTTGCCGTAACAAAATGATCTAAAGCCTGTTCTTCAATGGAGATGGAATAAGTACCAAGCCCACTCTCTGGATCTTCTAATGCTCGTTTTAATGTCTGTTTAATTTCATCTTCACTTAATGGAAATAATTCGAAAATTTGACAGCGGCTTCTGATTGCTGGATTAATCGCATGGTAAGGATTGCTTGTTGTGGCTCCAATTAAAATAATTGTACCGTTTTCCAAATAGGGAAGTAAGAAATCTTGTTTTGCCTTGTCAAGACGATGAACCTCATCAAGCAAGAGGATTACTTTTCCACTCATTTTCCCTTCAGCGGCGACCACTTCTATATCTTTTTTATTATTTGTCACGGCATTTAAAGCACGAAAAGCATATTGTGTGCTTCCAGCAATCGCGCTGGCAATCGATGTTTTACCGATTCCAGGAGGACCATATAAAATCATGGACGATAATTGCTTTGCCTTGACCATTCTTGCTATAATCTTGTTTTCACCAACTAAATGTTGCTGTCCCATCACCTCATCGATGTTTTTGGGACGCATTCTAAAAGCTAAAGGTTGTTTCTTCACAAATATCTCTCCAAACTGCTTGAGTACTATAAAATCTTAGCTTATGGATAACTTTAAGGTTGTAATTGACATCCAGCTCCAGCGCATAGACCCGAGAAACTCACAAGATGTGAGTTCATCGGCGTTGCGATGTACAGGATGTACTAGTACAGACGAAGCGACAGGACGTCGCGGTTGAGTCTGTCGCCAAGACGGTGCGAATTTAGCCTTTCTCCCTAGATCAAGGCGCTTACGCTTTTGTTTTGGCTTAGGAAACTATAAAATTGTCGCTTGTGAATAAGTTGAAATTTTGAGTTTTGTGTCGTCTAGCTCCAGGCGCCATCGGCTCGAGGTCAAATAACCTGAGACAATGAAAGGCAAAAAACGCCTTTCTTTGTCTCAGAACATTTGCTTGTCGCCGATAGGCGGGCGCCTTGCGCTTTTGTTTTTATCATACCAAAATAGTCAGATATATGCATTCAATATGATGGATATGCTATAATAGTGAAATGCGAAGGAGTCTGATGAGGTGAAAAATGTAGAGCTATATAAACGATTCTTCCTTTTTGTGATCGGGCTTCTCATTATGTCTTTTGGGATTGTCCTTATGATCATATCAAATTTTGGAGTATCTCCATGGGATGTTTTACATGTTGGTCTCTATTATCAACTTGGTTTAACAATTGGAACATGGTCTATTCTCATTGGATTCATTGTGTTAGGAAGCTCGTCTTTATTAATGAAAAGATGGCCCAAATTTGGCGCCTATTTGAATATGATTCTTGTTGGATTTTTCATTGATATGTATATGAAAATTCCCTTTCTGGTCGAACCAGATCATATGGTCGAGAAGTTTATCATGTTTTTTATTGGGATGATCATTAACGCATATGGAATGGGAATCTATCTTTCAGCTGAAATGGGGGCTGGTCCTCGAGACAGCTTCATGCTTGCTTTACAGGAAAAAACAGGCTGGAAAATTGCGACAGTGAGACGAATCATGGAAGTGATTGTCCTTGCAATTGGCTGGATTTTAGGAGGACCTGTTTTTTATGGAACGATTATCTTTAGCCTAACGGTAGGTACTTTTATTGGATTTGCATTACCTCAATGTCAGTTTATAGCAAGAAAGTTTTTAAAGGTGAATAATAAATTAGATCAAAGAATAGAACGGAGTGCAGAATTATGAAAATCTCAACTAAAGGAAGATATGGATTAACTATAATGATTGAATTAGGTAAGAAATATGGAGAGGGCCCGATTTCACTAAAATCAATTGCCAAAACACATAACCTTTCTGAACATTATTTAGAGCAGCTTGCTGGGCCATTACGAAATGCTGGTTTAGTGAAAAGTGTCCGAGGTGCTTATGGAGGGTACATCCTCGCTAATGAACCAGCGAAGATTACGGCAGGCGATATTATTCGTGTATTAGAGGGGCCGATTAGTCCAGTTGAAGGCATTGAAGAAGAAGAACCTGCCAAACGCAATTTATGGATGAAAGTCCGCGATGCAGTGAAAGATGTTTTAGATAACACGACCATTGAGGATCTAGCTAATTATGAAGAGGATGGAACAGAGACCCCTTATATGTTTTATATTTAAATCTGTTCAAGGGTCAGTTTGAAATGAAATAGGTGAGAGAATTGGAAAGAATTTATTTAGATCATGCAGCAACGACTCCGCTGCATCCACTCGTACTAGATAAAATGACAGAGGTCCTAAATACAACATTTGGAAATCCCTCTAGTATTCACTCTTTTGGCAGAGAATCACGGAAACAATTGGATGATGCTCGGTTGATAGTAGCTCAAAGTATCGGGGCTACTCCTGATGAAGTCGTGTTTACGAGTGGGGGAACAGAAGCAGATAACTTAGCCATTTTAGGAACAGCTCAAGCAAAGAAACATTTTGGTAAACACATTATTACCTCTAAAATCGAGCATCATGCTGTTCTTCATACATGTCAGTATCTGGAGAAAGAAGGGTTTGACGTCACCTATTTAAGTCCTAATGAGCAAGGAGAAATTCTTCTAGACTCAGTAAAAGCGGCCCTCCGTCCTGATACCATTTTAGTGACAATTATGTATGGAAATAATGAGGTAGGATCATTGCAACCAATAAGGGAGATTGCTTCTTTATTACAATCCCATCAAGCGCTTTTTCATACAGATGCTGTTCAAGCATATGGAGTAAAACCGATTGATGTCACCGAGTTAAGCGTTGATTTGCTGTCGGTAACAGCTCATAAAATCAATGGTCCAAAAGGAATTGGCATGCTATATATAAAGGCTGACACAGGCATTGTCCCTATTTTATATGGCGGAGAGCAGGAAAGAAAGCGGAGAGCTGGTACGGAGAATTTGCCGTCCATTGTTGGTTTTGCCAAAGCGGCTCAAATCGCAATGGATGATTTAGAGAAGAAAGCAGAATTTTTTTCACAGCTAAAAGCTACAATGATCAAAACATTCGAAGCGGAAAAAATTGATTGGAATTTAAATGGTGCGCTTACTGAAGGTTTGCCACAGATCCTGAATATTAGTTTCCCGCAAACCGATGTGGAATCAATGCTTGTGAATCTTGATTTAGTCGGGATTGCGGCATCTAGTGGTTCAGCCTGTACAGCAGGTTCAGTCGAACCTTCCCATGTTTTAGTTGCGATGTTTGGCGAAGGATCGGAGCGGGTTCGCAATTCGGTTCGCTTTAGTTTTGGGATTGATAATACAGAAGAACAAATGGTGAAAGCAGGAAAGGAAATCGCTAAAATCGTTCGTAGGTTTCAAAATTGAAAGGAAGATTTAAGATGAAAAAAGCACCAAAAGATACCCGAGTAGTTGTCGGTATGTCTGGTGGCGTTGACTCTTCTGTTGCCGCTCTTTTATTAAAAGAGCAAGGCTATGAAGTTATCGGTATTTTTATGAAAAATTGGGATGATACTGATGAAAATGGAGTCTGTACAGCAACAGAGGATTATAATGATGTCATCAAAGTCTGTAATCAAATTGGCATCCCTTATTATGCCGTAAATTTTGAAAAGGAATATTGGGATAAAGTATTTACGTACTTTCTCGATGAATATAGGGCTGGGAGAACACCTAACCCAGATGTGATGTGTAATAAAGAAATTAAATTCAAAGCCTTCTTAGATCATGCGATGAATCTTGGGGCAGATTATCTTGCTACAGGACATTATGCTCAAGTAACCAATGATGGAAAAGAAGTTAAAATGTTAAGAGGCTTGGATGAAAATAAAGATCAAACATATTTTTTAAACCAATTAAGTGGGCAACAATTGGAAAAAGTCATGTTTCCATTAGGGGCATTATGTAAAAAAGAAGTACGTGAAATAGCTCAAAAGGCTGGGCTTGCTACAGCTTCGAAAAAAGATAGTACAGGCATTTGTTTTATCGGTGAAAGAAATTTCAAGGAATTTCTACAAGGCTATTTACCTGCACAAAAGGGCCGGATGGAGACATTAAATGGACAAAAGATGGGGCAACATGATGGGCTCATGTATTATACGATTGGTCAACGTCATGGCCTTGGGATTGGCGGAGAAGGTGAGCCATGGTTTGTGGTTGGAAAGGATCTAGAAAGAAATATATTGTTTGTTGAACAAGGATTTCATCATCCAACCCTCTACTCAGATTCCATGATTGCGACAAATATCAATTGGATATCTACTATACCAAAACCGGCAATTTTTGAATGTACAGCTAAGTTCCGTTATCGCCAACCAGATGTAAAGGTGGAAGTGCATATTTTACCAGGAAAAGAAGTAAAGGTGATCTTTAAAGAGCCTGTAAGAGCTGTTACACCAGGACAAGCGGTCGTTTTCTATCAAGAAGATGAATGTCTAGGTGGCGGAACAATTGATCAGATTTATAAAGAGGATTCTCAACTTATGTACGTTGGGTAGACAATATACAATATATAACTTTTAGAAATGTCAGTCGACCACGGCTGACATTTTTGATTGAAAATTAACGATTCTCATCAGGTAATGAGATCGTTGAGAAACCATCAGCAATCAATTTTATGCTATAATTTCATTAGAAAATGGTTCGGAGTGTGAAGTATGGATAAAAATAAACAGGCAATCGAGTTATTACAAGAAGGAAAGATTGAAAAAGCAGTTCAATTATTTACTGAAGTGATTGAAGAGAACCCTAAGGATCCCGTCGGGTACGTGAATTTTGCTAATGTACTGATCTCGATTGGAGAAACAGCACGTGCTGAATCGTTTTTACAAAAAGCGATTGAACTTGATGATCAGGCTGCAGCCGCTTTTTATAGCTATGGAAATTATTATTTTAATCAAGAAAAATATGATCAAGCTGTAGGGATGTTTGAGAAGGCGCTCGCAAATGGATTGGATACCAATGATTTGTATTATATGCTTGGTATGTGTTTTATGTCCTTAGGTAAATTTACCCTTTCGCTTCCCTATTTACAAAGAAGTATAGAATTAAATGAGGATGATGTAGAAGCAAGATTTCAATATGGTTTGGCATTAGCCCAATCTGAAGCCTATAAAGAAGCGATCGACCAACTACAAATCGTCATAGAAAAAGATCCACAACATGCGGATGCTTATTATAATGTAGCAATCGCTCATGCGGTTACAGAAGCAGACCCCGATTACATCCTCACATTATTAGATCAAGCAGTAGCCATTCAACCAGATCATGTATTAGCCCTAAATGCAAGAAAGGCTGTTGTAGAATTATTGGAAAGTAAGAAATAAAGCTGTTAGGAGAGAGAAGTATGGATGTGCGGCAAGACTCGCTTGATCTTTTTTCTGAGCAGGAAAAATATATTCAAGGACATCACCTTGTGACTATTTTTCATAATGAAGAAAATTTCTATTCTGTGGTCAGAATAAGGATTGAGAAAACAGATATGGAAATAAAAGATAGAGAAGCCGTAATTGTCGGCCATTTTCCAAAATTACAGGACGAAGAATCGTATGTTTTCTATGGGCAAATGAAGGAGCATCCTAAATTCGGTCTGCAATTTAGTGCAAGTCATTTTAAAAAGGTAATGCCGCAAACCAAGCAAGGGATTGTGACTTACTTGTCCAGTGAATTATTTAAAGGAATTGGCAAAAAGACCGCCGAAAGAATTGTAGAAGAGCTCGGAGAAGCTGCGATTAGTCGAATTCTTGAACAACCATCCTTACTTGATTCGATTCCAAAATTAGCCCCAGAGACGGCAAAAGATTTGTATGAGACATTACTGGAACACCAGGGGCTTGAAAGAATTATGGTTGGGTTAAACCAATATGGATTTGGTCCACAAATCTCTATGAAGGTTTACCAGGTTTATAAGGAAGAAACCTTGACTATTTTGGAAAGAAATCCTTATCAATTAATTGAAGATGTAGAAGGGATTGGATTTGGACGAGCAGATGAGTTAGGTTCACAATTGGGGATTACTGGGAATCATCCGGATCGAATTAAAGCGGGCTGTCTCTATTTGCTTGAGCAAGATTGTTTGAAAAATGGACATGTGTACCTTGAATCAGAAGAATTATTAGAAAAAGTAAAAGGATTATTGGAAGATAGTCAACATATAGAAATTCCCTATGATAATATTGCACAAGCGATTATTAGTCTTGAAGAAGAAGGGAAAATTATAGGCGAAAAAAAGAGGATCTATTTACCTTCGCTTTATTTTGCCGAAAAAGGAATTGTAACAAATCTTAACCGGGTGATGGAACAGACGGAATATGCTGATCAATTTCCTGAATCGGAGTTTTTATTAGCATTAGGGAAATTGGAGGAACGATTAAATGTTCAATACGCACCGTCACAAAAAGAGGCTATACAAACGGCTTTGACTAACCCGATCATGATTTTAACAGGTGGGCCAGGTACTGGGAAAACGACCGTTATTAAAGGGATTGTCGAACTTTATGGTGAGCTGCATGGCTGCTCGCTGGACCCAAAAGCTTATAAACAGGAAGAGCCGTTTCCTATTCTGTTAACAGCACCAACAGGTCGAGCAGCAAAAAGAATGTCAGAGTCAACGGAATTACCGGCCATGACCATTCATAGGCTCTTAGGAATGACAGCACAGGAGAATCTCGATTCTGATGGAGAGCGGGAATTAGAAGGTAAATTATTGATCGTTGATGAAATGTCGATGGTTGATACATGGCTAGCACATCAATTATTTAAAGCACTTCCTTCTCAAATTCAGGTGGTATTGGTAGGTGATGAAGATCAATTACCTTCTGTTGGACCAGGACAAGTATTAAAGGATTTATTAAAATCACATGCGGTTCCAGTTGTTCAATTAACGGATATTTATCGGCAAAAAGAAGGTTCTTCCATCATCGAGCTTGCACATCAAGTGAAAAAAGGTGAAATCCCCACTGATCTATTAGAACCACAAAAGGACCGCTCTTTTATCAAATGTCATACAGATCAAATGAGTGATGTGATCAAACGAATTGTTTTAAGTGCTAAAAAAAAGGGATACACCGCCATGGATGTCCAAGTGTTAGCTCCGATGTATCGAGGACCTGCAGGAATTGATGCAATGAATCAAATCTTACAAGAAATATTTAATCCAAATGAAGATCAAAAAAGAAAAGAACTTTCATTTGGGGAAACGAAATATCGAATTGGAGATAAGATTTTACAACTTGTCAATCAGCCTGAAAAAAATGTTTTTAATGGCGATATCGGCGAAATTATCTCAATTCTAACGGCAAAGGAAACGACCGAAAAACAGGATATGGTGATTGCATCCTTTGAAGGAACAGAAGTCACTTATACAAGAACAGATTTGAATCAAATTACGCTGGCTTATTGCTGTTCCATACACAAATCTCAAGGAAGCGAATTTCCAATCGTCATTATGCCAATCGTGCGTAGTTATTATCGCATGTTAAGAAGAAATCTATTATATACAGGGCTTACCAGAAGTAAAAAGTCTTTAGTTTTATGTGGGGAAGAACAAGCGTTCCAAATCGGGATCCAAAGGGAAGATGATCAACAAAGGAAAACATCTCTTTACGAAAAATTGAGTTCATTGCAATTGAACGAGGAAAAAGAAGTTGGCGAAGAATTATCGGAAGAGACGTGGATGATGATTGATCCGATGATTGGAATGGAAAATGTTACACCTTATGATTTTATGGAGGTCGAGGGAAAATAAAGATGTTCGGAAAGGAGTAGATTCTTTTGCGGACCTTTTCCCTCTTAAAGGACACGCCTATATATGATCATCAAGGTGAGCTTTTCGGCTCAGTTTGTGATATTTGTATTGAAGAGAATGGCCGTGTAACTCATTTATTATTACAGAAAAAAGGGTTAATGGGGAAGAAATTTATTTTGCCAATGGAAGAAGTAACTGCTTGGGAAGAGAGCGGGATCACGCTTCGCTCTGACGACAAACTTAGATCCTATAGCAAAGATGAGCGGACATATACCATGACACATGATCAGCCTCTAACCAAAATTAAGACCATTTCTCAAGAAGGAGAAACCTTAGGTTTATTAGATGATGTATATTTTTTAGAAGAGATGGGCACCATCGTAGGGTATGAGCTGACAGATGGTTTCTTTTCTGATATCACCAAAGGAAAACGAATCATTCGGACTTCACTTCCACCCCAGATTAGAAAAGAGACACTCGTAATGTCAGTGAATAAGTTACGAGGTGGTCATGATGATGAAATGTCCGAATTGCCAAAGTAAGGATCTCGGTAAGATCGGCGTCAATCAATATTATTGTTGGAATTGCTTTATTGAATTATCCATTGGGAAGGAAACAATCCATACTCATCAAGTCGAAGAGGATGGAAGCCTAAGTTCATTGGATGATTTATTTGATGAGCAACTCCGCAAGCTTAGTTAATTAGCAAGAGGCTGGACAAAACTAAAAAGTTAAGCTCTAAAACCGTCCTGGCGCAATGCCTTCCTGGCCTACATCCTGTAAGCCTGAGGAAGCTCACCAGCCGCCCGCGGAAAGCGAAGTATATTTCCGGAGCGGAGGATATGCATTATACTAGTTCGGTTTTTTTGGGTGAAAACACTTTTGTCCCAGCCTCTTTTTTTTTACATAAATTCTCCCTTCGCATGAGAAACTAACAGCGAGGAGGGAGAACCTTTGAAAGAGCGTCATCTCCAATTTATTATAAAACTTAGTATCGCATTACTCATTTTTCTAACTCTTTATTGCTTCCTACTGATCAAACCAGTATGGATACCTCTATTAAGAGCGATAATGATTGGAGTGATGCCTTTTTTATTAAGCGGATTTATCGCTTATCTTCTGCATCCCATTGTTATTCGTTTAGAGAAGTTCGGTATCAATAGAACATTAGCAATTACGGTTATTTATGTGGTCTTTTTTGTAGGAATGGGTTATGGACTTTATGCTGGAATTCCGATGTTTATTCGTCAACTTCGAGATTTTTCAGACCAGCTCCCGATTTTTATCGGACAATACCGAGATTGGATTCATCATCTAGAAGTATCAACATCTCATTTTCCCGACGGCATTCAAGATCAAATTGATGATAAGATTGACGCGCTAGAAAATTGGTTCAATCATTGGATTGAAAAAAGCATTAATTCTCTTGTTAAGTTAATCGACCATCTTGTGATCATTGCGGTCATTCCGTTTATTTCCTTTTATATGCTCAAAGACATTTCGTTATTAAAAAGAGCCGCGTGGTACATAGCGCCAAAAAAATGGCGTGGAAATGGACAGAAATTTCTCGAGGCGGTAAATGAATCATTGGGTGGATATATTCGCGGTCAAATTTTAGTGTGTGCTTTAGTCACTATCTTGTCGGCTATTACCTTGGTCATTTTAAAAGTAAATTATCCAATTATGTTAGGAATTTTTATTGGCGTTACGAATATTATTCCTTATTTTGGATCTATTATTGGCTTAGTTCCCACAGTGGCGATCGCTTTATTAACTTCACCCAAATTAGCGATTATTACCACGATTGCGATGCTTATTATTCAATTTTTAGAAGCGAATGTTTTATCACCATTTATCGTTGGGAAATCCCTTCATATGCATCCGCTATTTATTATGGCAGCCTTAGTTGTTGGAGGGGAGGTCTTTGGAGTAATAGGAATGATATTATCCATCCCAATTTTGGCTGTAATAAAGATCGCGATTGTTCATTCTAGGGACTATTTAATAAAAACTAGACAGTCATAGATTGACAAATCATGCTTCTCTTTCTATAATGCGATTATGGATTAAGTTAATAAATGGAACTTGATGAAGGATCTAGTTGTTAAAAAAGGGCGGATACTAGAGAGGAATTTCCAAGGCTGAAAGAAATTCTATTCGGAGCATTAACAACACGCCAATCCTGAGAGCAGCTAATCCCTGCCGTTTGCTGCGTTAAAGCACTGAGTGGGTCATTGGTTTTATTATGTGACTCATCAGGGTGGTACCGTGAATAATAGCTTCGCCCCTGTATAGGGACGGGGCTTTTTTATATTTTTTTAAGGAGTGAAAGAGATGAAACAATTAACTGGTGCAGAAATTAGACAAATGTATTTGGATTTTTTTCAGGAAAAAGGTCATAAAGTCGAACCGAGCGCATCCTTAATTCCTCAAGATGATCCAACATTACTGTGGATTAACAGCGGGGTTGCCACTTTAAAGAAATATTTTGATGGACGGGTAAAGCCTGAGAATCCTCGTATTGTCAATGCACAAAAATCAATTCGCACAAACGATATTGAGAATGTAGGGAAAACTGCAAGACATCACACTTTTTTTGAAATGCTGGGTAATTTCTCGATCGGTGATTATTTTAAAGAAGAAGCGATTGAATGGGCATGGGAATTCCTAACAGATCCGAAATGGATTGGTTTCGAGGAAGAAAAATTATCAGTGACAATCCATCCTGAGGATGATAAGGCTTTTGCCCTTTGGCATGAGAAAATTGGTTTACCGGAAGAGCGAATTATTCGCTTAGAGGAAAATTTTTGGGATATTGGAGAAGGCCCAAGCGGTCCCAATACGGAGATTTTCTATGATCGAGGTCCTGAGTATGGCGATGATCCAAATGATCCCGAACTTTATCCAGGAGGAGAAAATGAACGTTATTTAGAGATTTGGAATTTAGTTTTTTCTCAATTTAATCATAATCCTGATGGAACATATACGCCTTTACCAAAGAAAAACATTGATACAGGGATGGGCTTGGAAAGAATGACCTCTGTTATTCAAAATGCCCCAACCAACTTTGACACAGACCTATTTTTGCCGATTATTCGTGCAACAGAGAAAATTTCTGGTCAAACCTATGAGGCAGCAACAGGAACAGCCTTTAAAGTCATTGCGGATCATATTCGTACAGTAAGCTTTGCGATTGCCGATGGGGCTTTACCTTCCAATGAAGGCCGTGGTTATGTATTGCGTCGTTTATTGAGAAGGGCTGTACGATATGCTAAACAAATTCAAATTGAAAAACCGTTTATGTATCAATTAGTCCCGACTGTTGCAGACATTATGAAGGATTATTATCCGAATGTTATGGAGAAAACGGATTTTATTCAAAAAGTGATGAAGAATGAAGAGGATCGTTTTCATGAGACATTGCATGACGGATTAGAGATTTTATCTGTGATGATCCGACAGGCTAAGAAGGAAGGCAAGACGGTGCTTGAAGGGGCCGACGTATTCAAGCTGTATGATACGTATGGTTTTCCTGTAGAATTAACGGAAGAGTATGCTGAGGAAGAACAAATGGGCATTGATCACTCTGGTTTTGAAAAGGCAATGGAGCAGCAGAGGGAAAGGGCAAGATCTGCACGTGAAGATTCAGCATCAATGCATATTCAAGGGGGCGTACTAGGTGATATCAACGTGGAGAGTGAATTTATCGGCTACGGACAGTTAAGCGTGGAAACGAAAGTCCAAGCGATTGTAAAGGATGGAAAGCTAGTCGTATCTGCAGCTACGGGAGATGAAGTGGAGTTTATCCTTGAAAAGACACCTTTTTATGCGGAAAGCGGTGGTCAAGTTGCGGATCATGGGCAGTTAACCAGCGGGGATTTACTCGTACAAGTAACAGAAGTTCAGAAGGCGCCAAATGGGCAAAATCTCCATAAAGCAAAGGTAGAGGCAGGAGTATTGAAGGAAGGTATGGCAGTATATGCTCAAGTAGACGAAACGAAACGTCGTCATACTGAAAAAAATCATACGGTTACTCATTTACTGCATCAAGCTTTAAAAGATGTACTTGGACAACATGTAAACCAGGCTGGATCTTATGTTGGTCCCGATCGGCTTCGTTTTGACTTTTCTCATTTCGGGCAAGTAAAGCCAGATGAATTAGCAGAAATTGAACATATTGTGAATGAGAAGATTTGGGAATCATTACCTGTCGTGACTGAAACGATGCCGATTGACCAAGCGAAAGAGAAAGGGGCCATGGCTTTATTTGGTGAGAAATATGGTGAAGTGGTTCGCGTTGTCTCTATTAGTGATTATAGTCTAGAATTATGTGGTGGATGTCATGTCAGAAACAGTGCTTCCATTGGCTTCTTCAAAATTCTCTCTGAGAGTGGAATTGGTGCTGGAACACGAAGAATTGAGGCTGTAACGGGTCAGGCTGCCTATGAACTCGTCAATAGCGAATTAAAGAAGCTTGGTACGCTAGCAGATCGTCTGAAAACAAAACCAACAAATCTCGTTCAGAGAGTGGAATCCCTGTTAAATGAATTAAAAGAAGTTCACCGTGAAAATGAATCTTTATCAGCCAAAATGGCGAATCAAGAAGCAGGGGAAATACTTGATCAAGTCGAAATGATTCAAGGCGTTAAGGTTCTAGTGAGTCAGGTTCATTCAACGGATATGAATACATTAAGAACAACAGTTGACGATTTAAAACAAAAAATATCTTCAGGTATCATTGTTTTGGCTTCAAGTCATAACGGAAAAGTGAATATTATTGCCGCAGTTACAAAGGATTTAACTGAAAAGTATCATGCCGGGAAATTAGTAAAGGAAGTTGCAGCTATTTGCGGCGGCGGTGGCGGCGGTCGTCCAGATATGGCTCAGGCTGGAGGGAAAAACCCCGAAAAATTGGAAGAAGCGTTAAACTATGTCAAGGATTGGGTGAAATCCGTTTGATTCCAAGTCGAAATCATGTACAATAAAGGTAATGTTTAACAATTGGGCATATCTTTAAGAGGATGTTCAAAAAGTTCGGTGAAAATATGTCGGCAGATGGTTGGATGTCAGTGTCGAAGCCGACTTGCTCCTTTTTGAACATCACTTTTATGGTATGTCTTAAGAGAGGTGTTATATATTGAGCTCTTTTGATAAAACAATGCGATTTGATTTTCATGAGGATCCGATGGAGCGGGAAGTAAAAGAGGTTTTATTACAGGTATATGGAGCTCTTCAAGAAAAGGGATATCACCCGATTAACCAAATCGTTGGTTACCTACTTTCCGGGGATCCAGCCTATATTCCACGTCATCAGGATGCACGGAATATGATGCGAAAGCTAGAAAGAGATGAAATCATTGAAGAGCTAGTTAAATCGTATTTAAAGCAGCATCGAGAGGAATAATATATGCGAATCATGGGTTTAGATGTAGGGTCCAAGACAGTTGGTGTAGCAATCAGTGATGAAATGGGGTGGACTGCCCAGGGGGTAGAGACCATCCCAATTGATGAAGAGAAAAATAATTTTGGCTTTAATCGAGTCAAGCAGGTCATTGACGAATACAACGTAGAAAAAATTGTCGTTGGTTTCCCGAAAAATATGAATAATACGGTTGGTCCAAGAGGAGAAGCTTCCAAATCCTATGCCGAAAAATTGGAGACGCAATTTCAGTTACCAGTTTTATTATGGGATGAGCGTTTAAGTACAATGGCAGCTGAACGCGTATTACTTGAAGCAGATGTAAGTCGAAAGAAAAGAAAAAAGGTTATCGATAAAATGGCCGCTAGCATGATTTTACAGGGCTATTTAGATAGCCAACAATAATGAGGTGAAGATATGGAAAACGGTGATAAATTTATTACAGTTGTAGATGAAGAGGGAAATGAACAGTTACATGAAATTTTATTCACCTTTGATTCAGAAGAATTTAATAAATCGTACGTATTATACTTCCCAGCAGGAGCGGAAGAAGATGAGCAGGAAGATATCGAAATTCATGCGTCTGCTTACAATCAAAATAATGAGAGTGATGGGGGAAATCTGCAACCCATTGAAACAGAAGAAGAATGGGATATGATTGAAGAAATGCTAAATACTTTTCTGGCTGAAGAAGAGGAATAGCAGGAACAATCTTCCGAATAATGAAAGAGATGGACCTAGCTCATAATAAAAGCTAGGTCCATCTCTTTTATTCCGCATGAACGGACAGTACCTCCCCTTTTTCACTTCAGTTTTTAATGTTATATTTCATTTTACGAGTAAATTAGACATTTTTTATAGTATAATGAACAGGAAAAAATATAGAGTAGCTTTTTTGCTTCATAAGGGGGATTGTACGTGGCGGGTAAAAGTCGCGAGAAAAACAATAAATTATCCAAAAAGACGATCATTAAAAATAATTTGATTGAGAGAGGAAATGAGGCGAGAATCATTAGAAGAATTGTAGCCATTATCGCCCTGATTTTAGTATTGGCTGCGGGGGGAGTTTTCTTGGGGGGATATATATATATTGAATCATCATTGAAACCACTTGATCCTGATAATCAAAAGCAAAAAGAGGTTGAAGTTCCTATTGGATCCTCCACAAGCTCGATTGGACAATTATTAGAAGAAAAGAAAATTATTAAAAATGGAACGATTTTCAAATATTATGTAAAATTTAATAACATTTCTGGATTCCAAGCGGGAAATTACAAATTTTCTCCTTCTATGACATTAGCGGAAATTACGGATGCACTGCAAACGGGGAAATTAGTCAGCAAAGAAGTATTTAAGATCACTGTGCCTGAAGGATTTCAACTAGAGCAAATTGCAGAAGTAATGGCTAAACAAACGGATTATTCAGCAAAGGAGATTATGGAAAAATTAGACGATCCTAAAACAGTGGATGAATTTGCGGAAAAATATCCGGAAATTATTACAGATGATATGAAAGCTGATGCAATTAAGCATCCATTTGAAGGATACCTTTATCCTGCAACATATTCTTTTTATGAGGAAAAGCCATCATTAGATGCGATTATCGATCCAATGATAAAGCAAACGCAAATTGTGTTAGCGAACTATACCGAGGCGCTTTCTGAGAAAAAAATGAGTGTTCATGAATTGTTGACGATGGCTTCTTTAATTGAAAAAGAAGCAACAGCTAAAGCCGATCGCCAAAAGATTGCAAGCGTCTTTGTGAATCGTATAGAGGAAGATATGCCTTTACAAACAGATCCAACGATTGCTTATGCCTTAGGGGAACATCAAGTAAGGACAATGTATGAAGATCTGCAAGTAGATTCTCCTTATAATACGTATGTGCATAAAGGATTAACACCAGGCCCCATCGCAAATGCTGGTAAGGAGTCGATCGAAGCTGTTTTGAATCCTGCTGATACCGATTATCTTTACTTCCTAGCAGAGTATGGGACAGGTGATGTCTACTTCGCAAAAACATTGGAAGAGCATAATGCTTTAAAGAAAAAACATATAACAGATAAAAGGAAGGAAGCTTCGGAGTGATAGATGAATCGGTAAGAAATTATCTCCACTCTCTTATGGGCACTCGTCCAAGTATTTTTTATGAGATGGAGCAATATGCCAAAGATGAACATGTTCCTATTATGGATTTAGCCGGTATAGAAGTGATGTTACACATGATGAAGCTCCAAAAACCGAAACGCATTTTGGAGATCGGCACAGCTATTGGATATTCCGCTCTTAGAATGGTAGAGGCTTTAGCGGATAGCCAGATCGTCACCATAGAAATCGACGAATCAAAGGTGGAAAGAGCTCAATATTATATCCAACAAGCTGGTTTTAAAGAAAGAATCAACATCATCCATGGAAATGCATTAGATGTTTTTGAAACAGTGAGCATATATGGTCCCTTTGATACTATATTTATTGATGCTGCGAAGGGACAATATAAAAAATTCTTTGAAATGTACAGCGATTTACTGGCACCATCAGGATGTGTTTATATTGATAATGTTTTATTCAGAGGATTAGTAGCAGATCCAACTATTGGGGAAAATAAAAGATTGACAAAAATAGCAGAAAAGCTGGAAAATTTTAATCAATGGTTAATGAGCCAAAATGAATTTGAAACAGTTATTCTCCCGGTTGGGGATGGCTTGGCAGTGAGTCGGAAAGTATAAATATTGATATTCATTTGTAATTGTGTAAAGATAAGCCTATCTTGAACAAAAGTTATTTTTGTAATAATATAGCATAGATACTATATATACATGTACTCACATGAAGAACATGCGCGCCTCTAAATAGGCGCGTTATCATGTATACATTCAATATTTAATATATAGAGGTTTTAAACAGATAAGGAGTGAAGGGAATGGCTGTCGAAAAGGTTTACCCAATGACAGAAGAAGGTAAAGAAAGACTTGAACAAGAACTAGAAGAATTAAAAACGGTTAAAAGAAAAGAAGTTGTGGAACGTATTAAAATTGCTCGTAGTTTTGGAGATCTATCTGAGAATTCGGAATACGATTCTGCAAAAGAAGAACAAGCTTTTGTAGAGGGACGTATCACAACTTTAGAAAATATGATCCGTAATGCGAAAATCATTGAGGATGATGATCTGAATTCAGATACGGTCACATTAGGGAAAACGGTCACATTTATTGAACTTCCTGATGGTGACGAAGAAACGTATACGATTGTTGGAAGTGCGGAAGCAGATCCGTTTGAAGGAAAAATATCCAACGATTCTCCAATCGCCAAAAGTTTATTGGGCCATAAGGTAGATCAAGAAGTGAATGTGCAAACACCTGGAGGAGAAATGAAAGTAAGACTTGTTTCAATTCAATAAAGAATAAAAGAGGAGCCTCTCATAAGTCAGTTAATGGACTTTTGGGAGGCTCCTTCTTCAATAGTTCTTTGGCTGGTGATGGAAGCGACAATTTACCCTTTATTTTCCAGCTATAGGTTGATTAATTGTTAAAAAGGCAACACTGTTCTTGAGGTGGTTGCATGAGCAAGAAACGTGTTGTCTTTTTATCAATCAGTATTCTATTAGGATTAGGACTATTATTAGGAAGATTAATGCAAATTCAATTATTTCAAACCGAAAATTTTTCGAAACATGAGGTTAATCTTTTTGAAGAAAGTGTGAAGCAAAGGACACAGCAAGTATTCATTGATGATGGACGCGGACTGTTTTTAGATTCAGAGGATAAGCCACTTTCACATCGTGAAGAGATGGTTCTGGTGTTATTCCCTTTTTTAAAAGGGATTGAGTGGGATCAAAACGGAGTAGCTGAAATTTTACAAGTTCCATCAAAGCAGTTAACAGCGAAAATAGAGAATGCTGCATCTCCTTTTATTTATGGGGAATTAACCGAGTTACAAGCTAATAAGATCAACGAATTAAATATTCCTGGAGTTGTTTCCTTAAAACGAAAATGGATTCCTGATACATTACCGGCAGCCCAACTTATTGGTGTAGTTGGTGAAAATAATGAAAAACTCAAAGAAAGATATCCGGAAAAAAATATCAGTGATTTAAAAATAGGAGTTACCGGCTTACAAGAGCAATTTGATGAATTTTTATTACCTGATACACCGACGAAGTTAATTTTTCATGTGGATGCAATAGGGAACCCTTTGTTTGGCGTTGATGTCAAATATACAGGTGAGAATAATCCGTATTATCCCCTTAATGTGAAAACGACGATTGATCGAACGATACAAGAAAAAATGGAATCGCTACTAGATCAATATGAAGTTGAAAATGGTGGGGCTATTTTATTGGATATCGAAGCAGGTACAGTGATTGCGGATGCATCTCGTCCTGTTCTTAACAGTCAAAGCCCTTTTGATGATAAAGGGGTGGTCAATCAAATGTTTGAAGCGCAGATTCCAGGGTCTATATTTAAAACAGTTGTGGCTACAGCGGCGTTTGAAGAAGGATTAATAACGAATTCGGACCATTTTAATTGTAATCTTGATATTAGGGGCGATAGTGCTAAGCGCCAATTAGGTGAGTTGAATATAGAAGATAGCTTTGCGCGTAGTTGCAATCGTACATTTGCGGAACTTGCCAATAAAATTCAGGACAAGGACCCCCATTTATTAGAAGCTTATGCCGAGAAATTAGGTTTAATTGGAGCTCAGAGCTGGGAGGGGAATGTTTTTTATCTGAATGACTTTAAACAATTTACAGCTTCTACAGGAAGAATATTTTTGCAAAATCATGATCAAGTTGACCATAATTTTATTTCGCAAACTGGAATTGGCCAGCATGAGGTTCGTGTCTCACCAATCGGAGTTGCCAATATGATGGCGACGATTGCAAGGGGAGGGAAAGGGAAATCGATTAGGATTGCATCTGAGATTCAATATGCGGACGGAAGCTCAATGTTTGAATTTCCTGCCCAGGATAAAAAAGACATATCGATTTCAACTGCTACTGCACAAAAAATGCAGCAATTACTTCGAAAAGTTGTAACAGATCCAGAAGGAACGGGTGCTTATTTTCAAAATCTCCCTTATGATGTGGCAGGGAAGAGCGGTACAGCACAAACAGGTATGCAAGCTGAGGATGAGCAGTTGTATAACAAATGGTTTGCTGGTTATTTTCCTTTTGAAAATCCCAAATACGTTCTTGTGACGGTTAATTTAGGGGTGAAAGATGATCAAGGCTCAGTAACAAGTCTTTATGCTGATTTAGTTGAGATGATCCATGAGGAAGAAAATTGAATAGCAAATAAGAGAAAATTTAATTCACGTTTTTTCCTGTCCATGATATGATATAGACAATGGAAATGGGGTGGATTATATGCCAGATAAATTTAATCGAATTAATTCACGTTATGAACAACGTGCAAAACGAAGGAAAACAAATATTGTACTAAATACATTGATTGCGATTGTAGTCATTCTTATTCTGATAGTAGGTGGCAATATTTTCCTAACAGATAGTAAGACAGAGAAAGAAATGAAAGAAGCAGCTAAAACAGAAGCACAAACAAAGGAAAATCAACAATCAGATGATAAGCAAGACAAAACAGATAAAGCAGGAGAAAAAGAAGATGCGGATGAAGAGAAAGAAACTGATGAGAATGCAGAAGACGAAGAGGTAATTGAAGAGGATAGTGATGAAGCAAATGTTGATAAAGTGATCAAAGATCCTTCATGGGAGCCAGTTGGCACAGAACAATCAGGTGAGCATCAATATTCTTCGGAAATGGGATCGACAGATTGGAATGAAAAAGAGAAGGCTGCTGCCTATGCCATTGGAATTTCCCCGGACAGTATGACAAATTGGTGGACTAGAAAAGGGGACGATACAGGAAGTCAAGCTATTATGACAGTATCTGAATCAAGTAAGCCAGATGAAGCTTATCGGGTATATCTTGAATGGGTTGATGGCGAGGGATGGAAACCGACAGAAGTGAAGAAGTTAATCGAAAACGATAAAGGTCAAGAATAGGAATGGGGTATGCAGCATGATCATTTCAATCATCGGTGCAATGGAGGAAGAGGTTTCGATATTAAGAAAGCAAATGGTCGATATAAAAACAGAGATTGTTGCTAATTGTGAGTTTACAGTTGGGAAAATAGAGGACAAGCAAGTAATCTTGTTGAAATCTGGAATTGGGAAAGTCAATGCAGCAATGTCAACATCGATATTATTGGAAAGATTCAAACCAGATATTGTGATTAACACTGGTTCTGCTGGTGGTTATCATCCTGACTTAAATATTGGAGATTTAGTGATCTCAACAGAGGTTCGCCATCATGATGTTGATGCCACTATTTTTGGGTATGAATATGGTCAAGTTCCACAAATGCCACCTGCTTTTAAGGCAGATGCTTTTCTTGTAGAAAAGGCGGTAAGAGCCGCTGAGAAAATTGACGAGATTCAGACAGTAGAAGGACTAATTGCAACAGGTGATTCATTTATGAATGACCCTGAAAGAGTGGAGTTCGTTCGTCAACAATTTCAGGATCTTTATGCGGTTGAGATGGAAGGAGCTGCGATTGCACAAGTAGCATCGCAATTTGATGTTCCTTTCGTCGTCATCCGATCTTTATCTGATATAGCAGGGAAAGATTCTAATATTTCATTTGACCAATTCCTTGAGACTGCTGCTGTTCATTCCGCTCAGCTTGTAGTAGAAATGATCAAGGAAATATCCTGAACTATAAAACATACTAAGATTAGTGGGTAAAGTCATTGACGAATGACTTTGCCCACTATTTCTGTACACGGATGTACTTGCATAATGCGCTTTAAGTAATCTTCACATCGTTCGGAACATGATTCGTCAACAAAAAAAGCATCGAATCATATAGTGGATTACTATTATAAGTTAAGAAAGCAACCCATCCCAAAAAGGATAAGGTTGCCATTGTAGCTTGTTGAACAAGCTGCTGAAATGTATCTATTCCATGACCAGCGGAAAGCGAAGTATATTTCCGAAGTAGAGGTATATGCACATACTTGTTCGGTTTTTTCTTTGATGAGAATACTTATGTCCCAGTCGTACTGTAATGAAAAACATAATATTATAACCCTTTATAAAGTGGAACCTCAATCATCTCCCTGCGTTTTTTTGAGTTTTTCTCTCTCTGCCCTATAAAATTCATGGAACATTTTCATCAACGCTCGTTTTTCAATTCGTGATACATAGCTTCTTGATATTCCTAACTCCTTTGCAATTTCTCTCTGTGTTCTTTCTTTTTTTAAGTTTAGTCCAAAGCGGCCGACAATCACTTGTTTTTCTCTCTCATCCAAAACGTCAATATATTTTTTTACTCGTTCTAATTCCATGTTTAATTGAATGGTGTCAAATACATCCTCCAGTTCTGACTTTAAAACATCGATCAAGGAAATTTCATTCCCTTCTTTGTCATGACCAATTGGATCATGTAATGACACATCTTTTTTTGTTTTTTTTAATGCCCGAAGATGCATTAAGATTTCATTCTCAATACATCTGGCAGCATAAGTAGCCAATTTGGTCCCCTTACCGAAGGAATAACTTTCAATTGCTTTAATCAATCCGATTGTCCCGATAGAAATTAGATCTTCTGCATCTTCACCAGTATTTTCAAACTTTTTTACGATATGGGCAACAAGCCGTAAATTATGTTCAATTAAAAGGTTACGTGCTGTTTCATCTCCTTCTGCCATTTGTTCTAAGTAGAGTTTTTCTTTTTCTGGGGATAAAGGTTGCGGAAAAGCGTTATTTTTTACATATGAAACAAGGAACATTAGCTCTTTGAATAAATACCCAATTGCCGCTAGTATCCCGGACAAATCCTCACCTCCATCTCCGCTTTCGCCTATATCTCATGTATATGAGTCCAGTTGAATAGTTTTGCTTGTCCAGACTAAAAACTTGAAGAACCTCTAAAATTATGAAATATAGGATAAGTCTTTTATAATGAATTGGAAGACAAGGTTGAGGAGGAATCATATTGAGAAGTCATTATGAAGAGACTTGGGACTTAGAAGTTTTTTTCGAAGGGGGAAGTGAATCACCCCAATTTGCCAAACATTTACAAAGCTTGAAGTCACAATTGAACCAATTTAAAGATCATGTTGAACATTGGACAATCCCGACAAGCAACAATGATACGTCGCTTTTGGAATTATTAGCAAATATGCAGACCGTCGCTGATAATATGGGACAGGCAGGAGCATTTGTCAGTTGTTTGCAAGCTCAAAATTTAAACGATGCAAAGGCGAATGAATTGCGTGGAATCGTCACAACATTACGTGCCCAATTCGAAACGCTTCTGACCGTATTCGATGAAAAAATATCCATGATCGAAGAAAATATTTGGCTAAGCTTATTAAAAAGGCCTGATTTTCAAGAAATCACATTCGTGTTGAATGAAAAAAGACAACAGGCATCTGAAAAGTTACCACAAGAACAGGAAGCTCTTATCCATGCATTAAGTGTAGATGGCTATCATGGCTGGGGAGAATTATATGATACGATTGTCGGAAAAATAAAGATACCCTTTGAAGAAAATGGAGAAATAACGGAGCTATCTGTTGGGCAAGCTGCCAATAAATTCTCGTCTCCTGATCCGCAAGTACGTCAACAAATATTTACTGCTTGGGAAGAATCATGGGAGCAAGAATCTGATGTATTGGCGGATACATTAAATCATCTTGCTGGTTTTCGGTTATCTGTTTACCACCAAAGACAATGGGATGATTTTTTGAAAGAAGCTCTAACATATAATCGGATGAGTGAAGAGACCTTAAATGTAATGTGGGAGACGATTTCTGCTCATAAACAACCATTTGTAGAGTTTCTTCAACGTAAAGCAGAGATTCTAGGTGTTGAACAGCTCAGTTGGCAAGATTTAGATGCACCGATTGGGAAATCCAATAAAACATATAGCTATCAAGAAGGCGCAGATTTTATTTTAAAGCATTTTAGTGAATTTGGAGATAAGTTACCTCAGTTTACGGAAAAGGCTTTTGCAGAGCGATGGATTGAAGCCGAGGACCGCCCAGGCAAACGGCCAGGAGGATTTTGTACGTCTTTCCCAAATAGTCAGCAATCAAGAATTTTTATGACCTATTCTGGAACACCAGGAAATGTCTCAACCCTTGCTCATGAATTAGGTCATGCGTTTCATTCTTATGTGCTAGAAGAGGTGAATCCCGCTAATCGTGATTATGCGATGAATGTAGCTGAAACAGCCTCAACATTTGCGGAAATGATTGTTGCCGATGCATCTGTGAAAGAAGCGCAAAATGATGATGAAAAGCTTGCTCTCTTAGAAGATAAAATTCAACGGTCTGTTGCCCTGCTTATGAATATTCACGCTCGTTTTTTATTTGAAACTCGTTTCTATGAGGAACGTAAAAATGGAATTGTGAATAAAAACCGTCTAAATGAGTTGATGACAGAGGCACAAAAAGAGGCCTACGGCGATGCTCTAAAAGAATATCATCCGCAATTTTGGGCCTCAAAATTACATTTCTTTATCACAGGCGTACCATTTTACAATTTCCCTTATACTTTTGGTTATCTATTTTCGCTAGGCATTTACGCCAAGGCGTTAAAAGAAGGGAAAAGCTATGAACAGAACTATATCTCGCTTCTCCAGGATACAGGTGCCATGACAGTAGAAGAACTCGCGAAAAAACATCTAGATGTCGACCTAACAAAAAAAGACTTTTGGGAACAAGGCATCCAACTGTGCGTCCAAGACGTAAAAGAATTTATGAAGATGACAAGAAAAGCGTAAGCGCCTGTTCAGCGACGTACAAATTTAAAGGGTTCAGACGAGATAAAGGAAACACGATGAGGAGAGAGGACGAATCGATGTTGACTTATCGTAGGAGGAAGCCGTAAATTTGCTAGTCGCTAGGCGCTGTAGCTAGACAAGAAAAGCGTAAGCGCCTGTTCAGCGACGTACAAATTTAAATAATAAGGTTGAACGGCAAAAATTGCGGTCCTGGCGACAGACTCAAATAGCGAGGTCCTGTCGCTTCGTCTCACTTATACATCCTGTACGTCGCAACACCGTTCTGATCAACATCCTGTTGGTTTAAATTAAGCCGGTCAACTCTTTCGAGGTGAACCGGCTTATATTAAACCTTTTTTATTGTAAAAGTACTAATCATCATGATGGATAAAAGAAGGCTAATAAGAATAAAAGAGTATGATGGTAGGTAAGGAATAGTAAGATAGCTCAGTGTAAGCAAACATCCTGCGGCTGTGATAGGAAGTCCCGTAAAATGCCCCTCATTTTCCGTAATATTAAATCTAGCAAGTCTAAAAGCTCCACAAGCAATATAGAAAACAGTAAAAAATATTCCTGGAAAACCAAACAGATGAAGAATTCCCTGATATAATAACAATGCAGGAGCGACCCCAAATGAAATAATATCACTCATTGAGTCCAGTTGTTTTCCTAAATCAGATTCAATATGAAACTTTCGGGCAGTCATTCCATCGAACCGATCAGCCAATGCAGCAATAAATATGAAGAGTAAGCCTAAATGATATTGACCGTTGATACAGGCTATAATGGCAAAACTACCTAATCCTAAATTGATAAGTGTTAAGAAATTTGCAGCATTTGCTTTCAACAAACGAACTGTCATATCCATTACATTGATTAACATTACAGCACCTCCTTTTAATTACAGGTCTTCTTTATAATTATAAAACTTTCCAACGAAAATGTTAACAAAATTATTTACCGGAGGAATATATTTTGAAAGAGCTATTATACCGAGCTATGATTAGAGCGACAAATGGTCCGATTTTTTCAAAGACCCTTTCACGATTTGCACAATCGAATATAAGTCGACCCCTCATTAAGCCTTATGCAAAAATTTTCCGAATCAATTTGGATGAAATGGCCGGTCAATGGAGCTCCTATCCGAATTTACATACATTTTTTACACGGAGGTTGAAAGCGGGTGTCCGCTCAATCGATGAACAATTTGATACGGTCGTGAGTCCAGTGGATGGCGTGATTAAAGAGATGGGGACGGTTGATTTAAATCAAGATATCATGGTAAAAGGGAAAAGATATTCCATTGCGGAAATGCTTGGTGGAAAGGAACAAGCCCAGGAATTTGTAGAAGGAACGTATATGATCATTTATCTAAGTCCTTCCCATTATCATAGAATACATTCTCCATTATTAGTGGAAAAAATGGATCAATACAGCCTTGGGGACCGGTCTTTCCCTGTAAATGCATTAGGCTTAAAATACGGGAAGGCTACTTTAGCGAGCAATTACCGAGTCATAACATTATTACAGCACGAAGGTGTTCGTTTGGCGATGATAAAAGTTGGAGCGATGATGATCAATTCGGTACAAGTGACAAATCACAATGAGACTTGGAAAAAAGGGGAAGAAATTGCCTACTTCTCTTTTGGTTCGACAGTTATGTTATTGTTTCCAAAAGCAACCTTTGAATCACTATTACAACAAGACCTACCTCTTCCTGTGAAATACGGGGAGCCGATTGGGAAAATAAAAACAAAGCGCCATAAATTAAGATAGAGACGCTTCGTACGAATCAAGTTCATTTTCGCTAGTTTAAAGTTACTTTTTCCGTATACTCTTCTAGTGATCGCCGGTGGAGCTCCAATTCAATTAGCTGAATAAAGTCGTAACTCAATTCGAGTTCTTTTGCTTTATAATAAGATTCAATCAATAGTTCGTCTGATAGCTTATTCATCAGCTTCACCTCCAGCAATTTTAATTCAACATGCATTCATAAAATAATAGGTTGTCTAAACGTTATTGTTACTTTAACAAAATTAAATCGTTGGAACAAGTGTTCCTTTATCCACAGGCAGAAGTGGATAACTTGTGGGCAACGTATGGATAAATCTGTTTAAGCTTGATATAACCACTTTAATAAAGTGAATAAAGTTATCCACAGATCCAAGTTTGTTAGAAAATGTCGAAAAGTATTTGGTATTAACAAAAAAGGTGCGATTTTGTCAAAAGTTAGGTAAGATACATTTATATATTTTTTTAATAGAGGTGCAAATCATTGCTGAAAAAATTCTTGCCAGGAGAATATGTCAAAAGTATTTATCATATTTCTCCAAGCGTATTAAAAGAAAAAGGGGTCAAAGGGATTATCACAGACCTTGATAATACATTAGTTGAATGGGATCGGCCGAATGCGACCCCACCATTGATTGAGTGGTTAAATGACATGAAACAACATCAGATTAAAATTACCATTGTGTCGAATAATAATGAAGAACGAGTGCGAATTTTTTCTGATCCATTGGAAATACCTTTTATCTCTAAGGCGAGAAAGCCGCTACGTACGGCTTTTAAGAAGGCTATGCTAACGATGAATTTGAAAAAGGAAGAGACAGTCATTATTGGAGATCAGTTGCTCACAGATATATTGGGTGGAAATCGCATGGGATTACACACGATTTTAGTTGTACCAGTTGCTAGCTCGGATGGTTTTTTTACTCAATTTAATCGTAAAATTGAACGTAAAATAATGGCGAATTTCAAGCGAAAAGGCTTGATTGATTGGGAGGAATCAAATTGAGTAATACCGAAGAATATATTTGTTATGGGTGCGGTGCCGCGATCCAGACTATAGATCCTAAAGGGGTCGGTTACGCACCAAGTTCTTCACTAGCAAAAGAAGAGATTATCTGCCAAAGATGCTTTCGTTTAAGACATTATAATGAGGTTCAGGATGTATCTCTTACAGATCAAGACTTTTTGAATATCTTAAATCAGTTGGCGAAAACAGATAGCTTGATTGTCAAAATTATTGATATCTTTGACTTTAATGGGAGTTGGCTTCCAGGGCTTCATCGCTTTGTAGGAAAAAATCCGATTTTACTTATTGGTAATAAAGCGGATTTGCTTCCCAAATCAGTAAAAGCGAATAAAGTGATTCAATGGATGAAAAGTGAGGCAAAACAATTAGGGCTTAGACCGGTGGATGTTCTCCTGACAAGTGCACAAAAGGGGTTCCATATTCAAGAGGTACTTGAGAAAATCGACCAGTATCGACAGGGAAAAGATGTATATGTTGTCGGTTGTACAAATGTCGGGAAGTCCACATTGATTAATCGGATTTTGCATGAAGCTGCGGAAGTGGACAACCTTATTACGACTTCTCATTTCCCTGGGACAACATTAGATATGATCAAAATTCCTTTACAGGATGGTCAATCATTAATTGATACGCCAGGAATTATAAATCATCATCAAATTGCTCACTTTGTAGGGAAAAAAGACTTAAAAATAATCACACCCAAAAAAGAAATAAAATCAAGGGTATTTCAGCTAAATGAACAACAAACCTTGTTTTTTGGTGGATTAGCTCGACTGGACTATGAAAAAGGCGGACGTCGCTCTCTCGTGTGTTATATGGGAAATGAACTTGATATTCATCGGACTAAATTAGAAAATGCTGATGCTTTATATAAAAATCATGTTGGAGAAATGCTTCAACCACCTCGAAAGAATGAACTTGAAGCATTTCCAGAGCTTGTTCGCCATGATTTTACGATTCGTGAGGGGAAGACAGATATTGTCTTTTCCGGTCTAGGTTGGGTGACAGTGCCAGAAGCTGGAGCCAAAATCGCTGCCTATGTTCCGAAAGGCGTTAGTGTATTATTACGAAAATCACTTATTTAATAGAGAGAGAAAGGGGAAATGTTGACGATGAAATTATATGGAGTGATTGGGGATCCGATCGCACATTCTCTGTCTCCTCTAATGCATAATCAAGAATTTAAAGAATTAGGGATGGAAGCTTACTATCATCCCTTTCATATTAAAGGAACTGATCTTGAGATAGCCATTAAAGGAATGAAAGCAATAGGGGTGGAAGGCTTTAATATTACGATCCCACATAAAACAGCGATTATCCCTTTCTTAGATCGAATTGATCCATTAGCTCAGGCTATTGGAGCGATTAATACTGTGATCAGGGAAAATGATCAATGGGTTGGTTTTAATACAGACGGGGAAGGGTTCATTAAGGCTTTACAAGCAGAATGGAAAGAAAGGTTAGAGAATGAGCGGGTATTAATTGTCGGAGCGGGCGGGGCAGCAAAAGCGATTTTTTATACATTATTATCAAAAGGGATTGGGCATATTGATATTTGCAATCGTACGGTCGAACGCGCGCTCAACCTCATGGAAATGTGCCCTTATAAAGGTCATTCGTCTGCTTTAACTTTTGCAGAAGCGGAAGATCGACTAAATGAGTATACATTAGTGATCCAAACGACTTCCATTGGGATGTATCCAGAGATGAATCAAAGCCCTTTTTCGTTAGCTCGATTAAACTCTCAGGCCTTTGTTTCTGATATTATCTACAATCCATTTCAAACGACCTTTTTAAAACAGGCAGAGAATCAAGGGGCCCAAACACAAAATGGCATAGGGATGTTTGTCTACCAAGGTGCCTTGGCTTTCGAGAAGTGGACAGGGGATATGCCTAATACACAAAGAATGACTGAAATCGTAATGAAACATTTAGGAGGAAAAGTATGTTAACCGGAAAACAGAAACGCTATTTAAGATCGACAGCTCATCATCTCCAGCCGATTTTCCAAGTAGGGAAGGGTGGAGTAAATGATAATATGATTAAGCAAATCAAGGAAGCCCTTGAAGCAAGGGAGTTAATCAAAATTAGCATATTACAAAATTGTGAGGAAGATCGGGAAACAGTGGGCAATGCTTTGTCTGCAGGGGCTAATGCTGAACTTGTGCAAATTATCGGGAATACGATCATTTTATATAAAGAATCGCAGGAAAATAAACAACTTGAATTACCATAGTATGAGGAGATTTGTAACATGCAAAAACAACGAATAGGCATTTTAGGCGGTACCTTTGATCCCCCGCATTTCGGTCATTTAGTAATCGCGAATGAAGTGTTGCATACTTTGGAATTAGATCAAATTGCTTTTATGCCTAACCAAGAGCCTCCTCATAAGGAAAGAAAAAGTGGTACAACCGAGTCTGACAGGGTGCGGATGCTAGAATTAGCTATTGGGGATAACCCTTGCTTTGCCATTGAAAAAATTGAATTGGAACGACAAGGAAAATCCTATTCACTTGATACAATGAAAATGTTAAAAAAACGAAACCCAGAGGTGGAATATTATTTCATTATTGGAGCAGATATGGTGGAGTATTTGCCGAAGTGGCACGGCATTGAAGAATTAGTTAATATTGTCTCCTTTATAGGGGTGAACCGTCCGAAATATGAGCTAGAAAGCCCTTATCCGGTTCAATATGTCGACATTCCCCAAGTGGATATATCTTCTTCGCTCATTAGGGAAAGATGTAAGCAGTCTTTTTCCATTAGGTATCTGTTGCCTGATAATGTGATTCAGTATATTGAGGAGAAGGGTTTATATGAATCATGATCAAGCTTTAGAAATTGTTCAGAGATCATTAGGGTCTGGACCACGGTATCAACATACCGTTAGAGTACTAGAAACAGCGATAATATTAGCAGACAGATATGGGGAAGATGTAGCCAAGGTTGAATTAGCAGCAATCTTCCATGATTATGCAAAAATGCTGGCAGTGAGTGAGTTGAAAAAGTTGCTATTGAAGGCAAATGAAGATCCACGGCTAGTAGAGTATCATCCCGAGTTATGGCATGGACCAGTAGCAGCCTATTTGGCTCGCGAGGAATTTGCGATAGAAGACAATGATATATTAAATGCGATTCGTTACCATACAACTGGTCGGGCAAATATGTCTCGTCTTGAAAAAATAATATTTTTGGCAGACTATATCGAGCCACAAAGAGATTTTCCAGGAATAAACGAAACGAGAGAGCTAGCTCGCAAAAATTTGGATGAAGCGGTGCTAAAAGCATTAAGTAATACAATCGTATTTTTATTAGCGAAAAAGGCCACTATTTATCCAGATACATTTGAAGCTTATAATGATTTAGTTAGAAAAGCGTAAGCGCCTTGTATGGAAGAAAGACTAAGTTCGCGACGTTCTGTCGGCAGACTTAAATGTTGCTTTGCCTGCACTAGTACATCCTTGTACGTCGCAGTGTCTTTGTGACCTACATTCTGCAGGCCTCCGGAAAGCGTCCGTGGAACGGAAATCAACGGTGACCAGCAGATTCGCCATTTGTAAATGATCTCGTTCTATTTAAAAAAGGGAGGAATTCGTTTTTGAGTACAGAAAAGCTATTAGATACTCTTGTAAAAGCAGCTGACGATAAGAGAGCAGAAGATATTGTTGTTCTTAATATGAAAGGTTTATCCTTGATTGCGGATTATTTTATCATTTGTCATGCCAATTCTGGCAAGCAAGTGCAAGCAATTTCTCGAGAAATGAAAGATGTTTCTGAAGAAATGGGAATAGATGTTAAAAAAGTAGAAGGCTTTGATGAAGGAAAATGGATTCTCATGGATTTTGGGGATGTGATCGCTCATATTTTCCATCGGGATGAACGTAGCTACTACAATTTAGAAAAACTTTGGGGAGATGCACCCATGATCGATGTATTAAGCAGGGTGAATCCGTAATGTATGGTCGCTTTGCCTATGTCTATGATGAGTTAATGAGCGATGTTCCCTATCATAAATGGCTTCAATTGGTAGAACGCGAGACACAAGCCAATCAAGTAAAAGGGAAACAAATCTTAGAAATTGCGTGTGGGACAGGAGAATTGTCTGTATTACTTGCACAAAATGGTTATGAAGTGACAGGTGTGGACTTGTCTTCGGATATGTTAATGGTTGCCCATGAAAAGACAGAAAGCATTCGTAAAAATATCCAATTTTATGAGCAAGATATGTCCAAGCTGGAAGATTTAGGAACATATAATATTGTAACGATTTTTTGTGATTCTTTAAATTATTTACAATCTCCTGACCAAGTTGTGCAAACATTTCAACGGGTTTTTACCCACTTGGATCAAAATGGATTATTTCTATTTGATATCCATTCTCTATATAAAATAGAACAAATCTTTATGGATCAAACTTTTTCATATGTAGATGAAGATATTTCTTATATATGGGATTGTTATCCGGGAGAGACATCCTATACGGTAGAGCATGATCTTACTTTTTTTCTAAAAGATCATGCTACTGGTCAATATGAACGATTTGATGAATTTCATACACAAAGGACCTATTCAGTAGCTGACTTTACAAAATGGTTAAAAGAAACTGGCTTTAAAATACGTTCTATTACAGCAGATTTTACGAAAGACGCCCCAAAAGAAGAGTCAGAAAGAATCTTTTTTGTCTGTCAAAAGTAAAAGCAATCTTTAAAGAGAAAGTTGAACCAGTGGGGAAGGCGCACATCCCTCCCTCACTGGGATTGAATACCAAAAAAATTTGATAAAATAGCAGGATTATCGTGAACCACGTCGAAAACTATACTTAATCGATAAAATCCTTTTCTAATTCTTGCACCTCCTTTGTATATTTTTTATGTGTTGCTTGAAAGACCTTTTCAAATGTATCGCCTAATTCGTTTTCTAAGACATCAATGCCTTCCCCGGTAATTCCACCTTTCACACATACTTTTTCTTCCAGCTCAGATAATGAATAATACCCTTTTTTTAAGAGATCTCCAAAGCCAACCAACATATGTTCAAACATTATTTCTGCAGTTTTTTTATCGATTTTTGTTTCTGCGACCGCTGCTTCAATGAACCGCCTTGTTATATAACTAAAAAATGCTGGTCCACAACTTACAATATCTGAAGAAACACGTGTGATTTCTTCAGGAATAAGCAGGGGGGTAGAAATCATTGAAAAGATTTCATGGAGGTCATCCTTCCATTTATCTGTACATCGCTCTCCAAAAGTAATTAATGTAACGCCTGTGAGCGCGCGATTAGTGATGCTTGGGATAGTACGTACACAAGAACTAGGAACCACTTTTTCTAACCAAGCTGTATGAATCGGGCTAGTAATAGAAGCAAGACATTGATCTGTTCTAAAATATTGCTTGTTTTCCTGCAGAAAACTGTAAAAATCTTTTGGTTTCAAACAAAGAAAGATAAGGTTGGAACTTTCAATTAATTCTTTGGGACTATTTGCGATGGTAATCCCCTGGTATTTATCTCTAAGCCTCTCAGCTTTTGCTGTTGTGCGGTTGATAATTATGAGGTTTGAAGGAGATATGGCCTTTCCTGTGAGAAGTGCTTCAGAAAGAATGGTACCCATATTTCCGATTCCGATAATTCCGACCTTCACGTTTCTCCCTCCTTCATCCATTACTCCTAACAAATGTATGCTGGTGCCCACAAAATATTCATAATAATATGAGGTGAATTGAATAATTGCTTATTTGGTTTGAAAAATATAAACAAATGATAGTGATTGTTGTTATTGCAGTGATTATACTCCTTCTATTTGTATTTAAGTTCCAACAGAAAGAGGAGGCGTTGAGTGAACCAATTTGGACGGAATCGGAGTTGGAGTCGGAGCAAGTTGAAAAGGAAATACAGGACGTAAAATCTACGCCTGAGAATATTTTTATCGATGTAAAAGGAGCAGTTCAAAACCCCGGATTATATGAAGCGATCGAGGGAGAGCGTGTAGATGATGTATTGGAAAGAGCAGGTGGATTACTAAAAACAGCTGATGAAAAGCAAATAAACTTCGCAATGAAGTTATCCGATGAGATGGTGATTTATATTCCGGAAATCGGAGAAGTAGAAATGGAAATGCCTCATATAGACACTATGAGTTCGAGTAATGATAAGAAAGTGAATATCAATCAGGCAGATGCAAGCGAGCTAGAAACAATATCGGGAATCGGTCCCAGTAAAGCAGCTACGATTATACAATATCGTGAAGAAAATGGTTTGTTTAAAGAGATAGAAGAACTTATGAACATATCTGGTATTGGTGAAAAGACATTCGAAAAATTAAAGGAACAAATCACAATCCAATAGCTCAGAAGAAATATACTGACTCAAACATGGTTTTTTGGTAATCTGTTATAAGGAGAAAAAAGTAGAGGGGTAAAAGGAATGCAAAGAATATCTTGGAATCAATATTTTATGGCACAAAGTCACTTACTATCATCTCGCAGTACTTGTACAAGGCTTACTGTTGGCGCCACAATTGTAAGAGATAAACGGATGATTGCAGGCGGTTATAATGGCTCGATTGCAGGTGGCACTCATTGTGCCGATGAGGGGTGTTATATTGTTGATAATCATTGTGTCAGAACCATTCATGCTGAGATGAATGCCATCCTTCAATGTGCAAAATTTGGGGTAGCGACAGAGGGAGCGGAAATTTATGTTACACATTTTCCGTGCTTACAATGTTGTAAAGCCCTTATTCAGGCTGGTATAAAGGCTGTTTATTATGCGGAAGATTATAAAAATCATCCCTACGCTCTAGAACTCTTTGAACAAGCAAATGTGAAAACAGAGAAAGTTCCACTAGATAAAGATGTCTTTCTAGCATTTGCAGAGAGTATCTAATAGGCTTTTTTTAAATCATTATGATATGGAACTGTTCAAAAGAGTTGGGTCTGCGCCATGTAGTCTCGCTTGATTGAACAGCTCCTGCATTATGCAATAAAATTGAATAAGGAGATGTTATGTTTACAGGCAGATGGATATTTTTAGCATTAGCTTCACTTTCGGGTCTCATACTCACACTTGAACTACATGTATTTTCTGTTTTATTGATACTCATGTTCATAATTAGAGTGGTTCTTGAAAAAAATATAAGACTTTTACTCGCTTGTTGTATATGCCTTTTGATTTTTTCGAGTATTAGTTTCCTAAAAGAAAAAAATAATCTGTCCATTTATAATCTGGGAGATATGACTGCGATCATTACATTTCAACAATACCCTCTTATTGACGGAGATCGTTTACGAGCAGTCGTTGTTACCGAACATGAAAAACTTCAGTTACAGTATCGTATACAAACTGAGCATGAAAAGGAATTCTTAAAAACGTCGATTCAAGCTGGTACTGTATGTAAAATCTCAGGTGAACTGCTTGAACCAATGAATAACACGAATGAACATGCTTTTAACTATGCTAAGTATTTAAAAAGGCATGACATCCACTGGATTTTCCAACCTTCGAATAATATGCTTCAAAATTGTACCTCTAGTAAAAAATCCCTCTCTAGTTACTTCATCAACATCCGCGAACAGGGGATTCGCCTTGTTGAAGAAAACTTTCCCACCACTATACTCCCTTATGTGAATGCACTAGTTTTCGGAGAACGAAGCTTTTTTGATGAAGATCTATTGAATGCTTATCAGCGATTGGGGGTGATCCATTTATTGGCTATTTCTGGCCTTCATGTTGGGTTCATAATGGGTTTTCTTTATTACTTTTTTAGAAGGATCGGATTAACTAAAGAAGTCACCTACTGGATTTTTGTAGCTACTCTGCCAATGTACGCCATGATCACAGGAGCAAATCCCCCGGTTGTCAGGGCGATTCTGATGATGCTACTCCTCTTGACCTCCAAAAAATGGCAATGGCCGCTAACACCAATGGATACGATTGCCATCAGCTTTATCCTCTTTATTCTATTTAATCCTTATATCGTCTATCAAGCAGGATTCCAATTATCCTTTGTCGTATCAATGGGCTTAGTCATAATGGCGAATAGTTTGCCGAAAGAAACTTCTTTCCTTAAGACTTTGTTTGAAACATCTCTTACCTCAATGCTTGTCTCTCTCCCTATTTTAATGTGGCATTTCTATGAATTCTCTCTCGTAAGCCTTGTTGCGAATATATTTTTTGTTCCGTTTTATTCGTTGGTTGTTCTCCCTTCGTCGATTTTTGCTTGGGTAGTACAATTTGTGAATGATGAGATCTTTCTGTATTTTACCGATCTTTTAGCAAAGGTCCTGATTTTCTCGGAACATATTGTAATGTATGTAAGCTCATGGCATTTTTCTTCTGTTATTACGGGAAAGCCAAGTGGCACAGCTCTATTCTGTATCATAATAGGAATTGGGATCTACTTTCTTTTACGGGAAAAGAAAAAGCTTCGGCTAGTTGCGGTTTTTCCACTCCTATTTATTTTCATCATCTATTTTGTGGGATTACATTATTCGCCAAAGGGAGAAGTAGTTTTTATTGATGTCGGACAAGGGGATAGTATTTTTATTCAATTACCCTATAATCGTGGTAATTATCTAATTGATACTGGAGGGCAGATTGACTTTCCGCAGGAAGAGTGGAAAGAGCGGGCAACTCCGTTTGATGTAGGAAAAAGTATTCTAATTCCTTTTATAAAAAGTAAAGGGGTGCAGAAAATAGACAAATTAATACTAACACATGCAGATATTGATCATATGGGGGCTGGGGAGGAGCTTTTGAAACAAATAAAGATAAAAGAAGTCCATGTTCCTCCGAACTCTTGGGAGAAACCAATGATGGAAGCTTTTCTTACAAAGGCAGAAGAAAAAGATGTGAAGATTGCGGTTACAAAAGCTGGGTCAAAGTGGCAAAATAAATCAGGCTCATTCTCATTTATTTATCCTATAAAGGAAGAGTATCTGGATAATGATTCTTCACTTGTCTTGCTGGCAGACTTTGGGGGAATGAAGTGGCTGTTTACGGGTGACTTAGAAAAAGAGGGAGAAAGGGAGTTATTACAGACTTATGGAAAATTATCAACGGATGTTTTAAAAGTCGGACATCATGGAAGTAAGACATCGACAAGTATTGAATTGTTAGAAAGGATCAAGCCTGAATACGCAGTCATATCTGCGGGGAAAAATAATCGTTATGGACACCCACATCCTGATGTGTTAGAAAACCTTCAAAGATTCAAGGTGAAGATTTTTCGGATCGATGAGCATGGAGCCTTACATTATAAATTTTCTTCTGAAGGAGGAACGTTTCAAACCATATCGCAATAAGATATTGTAAAGCGCGAGAAGAAAATAATCCGTAATCAGCTTCTTACCTCTAAATAAAAAAAGTTTGCATGAAAGCAAACTTTCTTTAAGAGGTTGTTCAAAAAGCCCAACAAAAATGACACATCGAATTTCTACGTTGGCTTGCTTTTCCGGTACTCACGTATGTAAAAGCATACGCTCCGTTCCTCAAAGCTGCGCCGCCTTGAACTTCTTGGTCCTTTTTATCGGACTTTTTGAACACACACTTTAAATAAGTTATTTTCCTACGAGTTCAATGACCGTTCCTAATACAAAAATAGCAGCGAAGAAAACAAAAGAAACGACAAAACCAACACCTGAGTCTATCGCGTCATTTCGTTTCGATTGTACATTTTTTTCAAATTCGTTCACAACTACCCCTCCTATTTCCACTTATAGTATAGACGAAGACTTAAAAAAAATCCACTTTTTCCATTACCACTGTTGACAAGAGTTGACACCCATACTTTTTAGCAATGAGGTCACAATATAGATACAAGAAGATGAAGAAGCACTTCTTATATTCTGCAGAATCACAACCAACAGTAATAAGCACTGTGCTATGTTCCGCTTCAGAAAAAGAATCCTAGGTCTTTTCTCTGTGGCGTTCATCATAGATCTGAGGCAAATCAACATGAGTTGATTTGTCTCTTTGTACTTGTCAAATGAGCCCAGCTTTCTTACGATATAGAGGACGTTCAAAAAGTCCGGTAAAAATGACATTGCGAGATAAAAGATCTTCGACTAAGTACTGACACGTCCTGTGTCGAACGTCGAAGTCACCACATCCTGTGGTAGCTCGTTGGCTTGCTTCTCCGCTGCTCGAAGGCTGCGCCGCCTCAACCTTTTTGAACATGTATATATCATAAGAAGATGAATGAGAGAAGGGCTAATATGAAAATTTGGAATCAATTAGAAAAAAAACAATTTGCTCCCTTGTATTTATTATACGGAACGGAAAGTTATGTAATCAATGAAACAAAACAAAAAATAGTGACAAATGTGTTAACAGATGAAGAAATGGATTTTAATTTATCTGTTTATGATATGGAGGAATCTTCGATAGAGCAGGCGTTAGAGGATGCAGAAACCTTTCCGTTTTTTGGAGAAAAAAAATTGGTGATCTTACATAATCCGATCTTTCTTACTTCAGAAAAGCCGAAGGAAAAAGTGGAACATAATTTGAAAAAATTAGAGACCTATATACTGGAACCTGCGCCATATTCGATTTTAGTATTTGCTGGTGATTATGAAAAATTAGATGAAAGAAAAAAAATAACGAAATTACTAAAGAAACATGCGGAAGTGGTGGAAGGAAAAAAGCTAAACGAGAAAGAACTGGTTGTTTGGGTGCAACAGCAAGCAGCAGCCCAGCAAATCAAAATGGATCAAGCTGCAATTGATTTACTAGTAAATTTGGTTGGATCGGACTTAACACGTCTTCATTCAGAACTCGAAAAAATATTTTTGTATGTTGGAAGCGAGAAGGAAGTTCATACAGACATCATTGAAAAATTGGCTTCTCGGTCATTAGAACAAAATATCTTTGATTTAATTGATAAAGTTGTACAACGGAAAATGGATCAAGCCTTTAGAATATATTACGATTTACAGAAGCAAAATGAGGAACCCATCAAAATATTGGCCTTAATCGCCGGTCAATTTCGCTTGCTTTATCAAGTAAAGGAATTGACGAAGCGTGGATATGGACAACCGCAAATTGCCAGTACATTAAAGGTTCATCCTTTTCGGGTAAAACTTGCCGCTGGACAAGCACGTTCCTTTTCAGAAGTGGAATTAGGAAAAATTATCAATCTTTTATCGCAAACAGACCTAAAACTTAAGACAGGTGGAGCAGGGAGAGAAGTCGCTTTAGAGTTGTTTTTACTACAATTAGGAAATCTAAATGAAAATTAAAAAAACGTCCCAAAACGGGGCGTTTTTTTAATTATGCCAAATTGCTTAGTTTTTTAGTTAGACGAGCTTTTTGGCGGTTAGCAGTATTTTTGTGAATTAAGCCTTTTGTTGCTGCCTTATCCAATTGTTTTACTGCAGCCTTGAATAATTCTTTTGTATCTTCTTGGTTTGCTGTAGCAGCTACTTCAAACTTTCTTACAGCAGTACGCATAGCAGATTTTGCTGCCGCATTTTGTGCGCTTTTAGCATCATTGATTTTTACACGTTTAATCGCTGATTTAATATTTGGCATTCCCTTCACCTCCTGTATAGCTCGAGATTCTATGTCACTCGACCAATACCATTATAAACAATAAGAACAAAGGATATTTTATCAAACAGATAGCAGGATTGCAATACTTCTGAATGAAATTTGCCAAGGAAGGAAATGATGTGAAAAAGAAAAGAATAGAAGAGGTTGTTCAAAAAGTCCGGTAAAAATGACATTGCGGGATAAAAAATCTTCGACTAAGTACAGACACGTCTTGTATCGAACGTAGAAGTCACCACATCCTGTGGTCCGCCTGGAACTTTCGACATACAGGATGTACTAGTGTCGGCGTTGCTGATAGGACGTCAGCACCTTTAGGCGACGCGGTCCTTTTATCTTCCTTTTTGAACACTCATTAGAATGGAGGAGCTAGAAATGACAGAAAAAAACTTAGATTTAAATCCATATTCTGTTCGGACTGACCTTGCAACAGAAGCTTTTGAAATAGCTTTAGAACAATTAACTGGAAAGAAAAAGGATAAGGTAGAAAAAAAAGAAATTGAAGGTGTCATCATCCAGGAAAAAATGGAACAGGACATGAAGATATCTATGGCGACGGTCACAGCTGAAGGGGAAAAACGAATTGGGAAAAAGCAAGGTCACTATCTTACGCTTGAAGTACAAGGAATTCGCTCACAAGATAGTCAAACACAACAAGAAGTTGAAAAAGTATTTGCTCGTGAGTTCCACTCTTTTTTACAAATGTTAAAAATTCCGAAAGATGCTACTTGTTTAGTTGTTGGTTTGGGAAACTGGAATGTTACTCCAGATGCTCTAGGGCCAAGTGTTTGTGAGAATTTAATCATAACTAGACATTTATTTCAATTACAACCGGAAAATGTGGAGAAAGGTTACCGAGCTGTAAGTGCGATTGCTCCCGGTGTAATGGGACTTACTGGCATTGAAACAAGTGATATTATTTTTGGGGTTATAGAAAAGTCTAACCCGGATTTTGTTATTGCGATCGATGCACTAGCTTCCAGATCGATCGAAAGGGTCAATGCGACTATTCAGATTTCAGATACAGGCATCCATCCAGGATCTGGGGTAGGGAATAAAAGGAAAGAACTAAGTAAAGAAACACTAGGAGTTCCGGTGATTTCAATTGGAGTCCCAACTGTTGTAGATGCTGTGACGATTACAAGTGACACCATTGATTTTATTTTAAAGCATTTTGGTAAGGAATTAAGAGAGTCAGGGCAGCCCTCAAAATCTTTGGCGCCGGCAGGCATGACATTTGGAGAGAAGAAAAAATTGACTGAAGAGGATCTACCTGAGGAAAATGAAAGACAAACATTTTTAGGGATGTTAGGTATCTTGGACGAAGAGGAGAAGAGAGGTTTGATTTCCGAGGTGTTGGCACCCTTAGGACATAATTTAATGGTGACACCAAAAGAAGTAGATGTGTTTATTGAAGATATGGCAAATGTATTGTCAACTGGTTTAAACGCAGCCTTGCATGCGGCAGTGGATCAAACAGATACTGGGTTTAAAACAAGATGATTTTGTTCTACTCTTTTCTCTATCCGCATACGGATTAGTAGAGGGAATGATAGAGAGGTGGAAGAAATGGGGAAGTTTGTATTCAAATCAATATTTCTGATTATCATTTTACTTGTAGGGGTTTTAATCGGCATGAATAAAGCGAATCAAGGGATGAACGAAATGAGAGGGTATACAGATTCCTCCTTCCAAACACCCGTAAATATAGAAACAACGGATGAGGGATCTCTCAATGCTGCTGTATTAGGAAACGAAATCTCCTCCTTTAATTTAGATGAGAAAAAAGAAAAACTGGAAGAAGCAAAATCGTTTAACTTTTTTTCAGAAATCGGTAAGTTATTAGCGGATTTAATTTCTAGTATTGCCCAAGCGGTTATTAACTTCTTTGCAAGTCTTTTTTAGGGCAGCATAAGGATTTGTAGTGGACTAAACGAAATCGAACATGAGTGAAGCTTGCAAGGAAATTGCTTTTTGCCGTTCACTGATGTTCTTTTTTATGGCTTATAAGAGAATAAGAAGCGTTTTTCCATTTCACTTTTCCCGATACTGCTGTTATAATTTAGCCTAGCAATCATGTGTCGATTAACAGGAGTGAACGGAATGAATCGTGAAGAAAAGATAAAGAGACGAGAACGGATAAGAAACTTTTCTATTATCGCTCATATTGATCATGGAAAATCAACATTGGCAGATAGAATATTGGAGAAAACAAAAGCTTTAACAACTAGAGAGATGAAGGCGCAACTTCTTGATTCCATGGATCTGGAAAGAGAGCGCGGCATTACGATTAAATTAAATGCGGTTCAATTAAAATATCAAGCTAAAGATGGGGAAGATTATATTTTTCATCTTATCGATACACCGGGACATGTCGATTTCACTTATGAGGTGTCACGCAGTTTGGCTGCTTGTGAGGGGGCCATATTAGTTGTGGACGCGGCCCAGGGCATCGAAGCACAAACATTGGCGAATGTCTATTTGGCACTAGATAATGATTTGGAAATCTTGCCTGTTATTAATAAAATTGACCTTCCTGCTGCCGATCCAGAAAGAGTAAGGCAAGAGGTGGAAGATGTTATCGGGCTTGATGCAAGTGAAGCTGTACTCGCATCTGCGAAAGCGGGCATTGGAATCGAGGAGATTCTTGAGCAAGTTGTCGAAAAAGTACCAGCTCCTACTGGGGATCCTGAAGCGCCATTAAAAGCATTAATTTTTGATTCGATTTATGATGCGTACCGTGGCGTTATTGCCTCTATTCGAATTGCTGAGGGGACCGTTAAACCAGGAGATAAAATTAAGATGATGGCCACAGGGAAAGAATTTGAGGTGTTAGAAGTTGGAGTCCATGCTCCAAAGCCTATGCTTGTAGAAGAACTCACTGTTGGGGATGTTGGTTTCTTGACGGCTTCTATTAAAAATGTGGCAGATACTAGAGTAGGGGATACCATTACACAAGTGAATAATCCTGCTGATGAGCCTTTACCAGGTTATCGAAAATTAAATTCAATGGTATTTTGCGGGCTATACCCGATTGATTCAAATAAATTTAATGATCTCAGGGAAGCTTTGGAAAAATTGGAGCTAAATGATTCGGCACTTGGTTATGAGCCGGAAACTTCACAAGCACTTGGGTTCGGTTTTCGTTGTGGCTTCTTAGGCCTGCTCCACATGGAAATTATTCAAGAACGTATTGAAAGAGAATTTAAAATAGACCTTATTACGACTGCACCAAGTGTTGTATATAAGGTGTATTTAACAGATGGCACGGAGTTAAAGGTGGACAATCCATCGAATATGCCTGACCCGCAAAAAATTGATCATGTGGAAGAACCTTATGTGAAAGCATCGATGATGGTGCCAAACGATTATGTCGGAGCAGTCATGGAGCTTTCTCAAGCGAAGAGAGGGAACTTCGTTGATATGCAATACTTGGATGATATTCGAGTAAATGTTATTTACGAAATTCCACTTGCAGAGATTGTATTTGACTTTTTTGATCAATTAAAATCTCAAACAAAAGGGTATGCCTCTTTTGATTATGAAATGATTGGGTATAAACCTTCGAATTTAGTAAAAATGGATATCCTATTAAATACTGAGCAGGTTGATGCATTAAGCTTTATTGTTCACCGTGATTTTGCCTATGAGCGTGGAAAATCAATTGTAGAAAAATTAAAAGATTTAATTCCTCGTCAACAATTCGAAGTACCAGTTCAAGCGGCGATTGGACAAAAAATTATTGCCCGTTCCACGATTAAGTCGATGGGAAAAAATGTATTAGCAAAATGTTATGGTGGGGATATCTCACGAAAACGTAAGTTACTTGAAAAGCAAAAAGAAGGTAAAAAACGAATGAAACAAGTAGGCTCGGTAGAAGTTCCGCAAGAAGCATTTATGGCGGTACTCAGGCGAGATGAAGACGGAAAATAGAAGCTGATAAGGGAGATAAGCCCATAAAGGCTAACTCCTTTTTTCGTATAGACCTTTTGCAGAGGGTAAAAAATTCTAAGCGTAAAGCTCATAAAAGGCTTGCGCTTTTCTTAAAAGATAAGAAAGTATAAAATTTTGGCTAGTGTTTTGATCTAGCTCCAGCGCCTAGCCCCTCGAGGTCAAATAACCTGAGCCAATAAAAGTCAAAACCGGACTTTTCTTGTCTCAGAACATTTGCTTGTCGGGGCTGAGCAAGGCGCTTGCGCTTTTCTTAAAAGGTTAGAGTATAAATTGGCTAATACTGGATCTAGCTTTAGCGCCTAGCCCCGAGAAACTCAAGGATATCGTGCTTTTAGCGGATGTTCTACTAATAACCCTAAACCTATGAAGGAAAAGATCGTACTTTCAAGGTTCAGGAAAATTTGCTTGTCGGAGGGCAACAGGATGTTGGTTAGAAAGGCGCTGCGACGTACAGGATGTCGTGAACTTAGTCTTTCTTCCTATATCAGGACGCTTACGCTTTTCTTAAGATAAGGTGTGATAAGATGAAAGCTGCGTATATTCATATACCATTTTGTGAACATATATGTTATTACTGTGACTTCAATAAATTCTTTTTAAAGGGACAACCTGTTGATGAATACTTACAATCACTTTTTCAAGAATTTAAGCTAACGATAGACCGAAAGTCTACACAAGACTTAGCGACTATTTTCGTGGGAGGGGGAACTCCTACAGCATTAAATGAGCGGCAATTAGAGTGGCTTTGTAAAGGAATTAGAGAAGGTCTCCCTTTTACAAAGGGCGAATTTACATTTGAGGCCAATCCAGGTGATTTATCTAAAGAAAAATTAAAAATTCTTGCAGACTATGGAGTGAATCGCTTAAGCTTTGGTGTTCAATCCTTTAGCAATGAATTGCTTGAAAAAATAGGTCGTTCCCATCGAGTCGATGATGTCTATCGCTCTATTGAACAAGCCAAAGAGGTAGGATTTGAAAATATCAGTATTGACTTGATTTATGCGTTACCTGGACAAACAATCGAAGATTTTCAAGATACTCTTCAAAAAGCACTTGCGCTCGATTTACCACATTATTCAGGGTATTCCTTGATTGTTGAGCCGAAAACAATTTTTTACAACCTAATGAGAAAAGGTAAATTACCGCTTCCTAGTGAAGACGAAGAGGCTGATATGTATCGTTTACTAATGGAGGAAATGGAGAAGAAGGGACTCCAGCAATATGAAATTAGCAACTTTTCGCGAAGTGAATTTGAAAGCAAACACAATCTTATATACTGGAATAACGAAGAATATTACGGATTTGGAGCAGGAGCACATGGTTATATAAATGGTACAAGATATTCCAATGCGGGACCATTAAAAAAATATATGGAACCTATTTCGGAAGGTAAGCTTCCGATCTTCTCCGAAAACAGTCCGACAATGAAAGAGAAACTGGAAGAAGAGATGTTTCTTGGTCTGCGAAAAACAAAAGGGGTCTCCATTTCCCATTTTCAAAAGAAGTTTTCCTTGGATCCTTTCCAGACATTTCGGTCCGCTATTAAGGAAATGACCGAAAGAGACTTACTAGAAATTGCTGATGATCATATTCGTCTAACCGAAAAAGGCCGTTTCTTAGGAAATGTGGTTTTCCAGGCATTTCTCCTTGCTTAAAAAATCTTGTATCCTTTGAGTATTAATCGTTGACATCATCTAGTCATTTTGATACTTTATTTATAGATTTAGCACTCGAGTTTATAGAGTGCTAATAGAGGTGATGAAAGTTGTTAACAGATCGTCAATTATTGATATTGCAGGTAATTATTGATGACTTTATTCGATCTGCCCAACCTGTCGGCTCAAGAAAATTATCACAGAATATTCCTTTTGCGATTAGCTCAGCAACGATTCGAAACGAGATGGCTGACTTAGAAGAACTGGGCTTTATAGAAAAAACCCATACATCTTCTGGGAGAGTCCCATCTGAAAAAGGATATCGTTATTATGTGGACCATTTGTTATCACCACCAGAACTAAAAAAAGATGACATGAATAAAATTCATTCGATATTTAGTGAACGACTTTACGAACTAGAAAATATTGCCCAAAAATCGGCGCAAATTTTATCAGAGCTAACAAATTATACGGCGATTTTATTGGGACCTGCAGTAAAGGAAAATCAGTTAAAAAGTCTACAAATTATCCCTTTGAATGATAACAGAGCTGTCGCAATCATTATCACAGATACGGGACATGTTGAAAATCGATTGTTCACTTTACCTGATGATATTGCGGCTGGGGAAATTGAAAAGTTGGTCAATATATTAAATGAGAAACTTTCTGGAATTCCTATTTCTGAATTAGGACGTACAATCTACAAAGAAGTGGCAACTCTTCTAAAGAAGAATATTGAACGTTATGATTATTTCTTTAAAATCATCATGGAAACCGTTGATTCTCCAGCATCTGAACGACTTTTCTTTGGTGGGAAATTAAACATGCTGAATCATTTCGAATTCAATGATATTGAAAAAATTCGGTCATTCATGGATATGATAGAGGAAGGGAAAGGAATATACGAACTTTTCAAGCACACCCCTAGAGGGATTAATGTTAAAATTGGCAAGGAAAATAATAACATTATGATGGAAGACTGCAGCCTGATTACAGCAACCTATTCTATCGCGAATGAAGATGTTGGAACCATTGCTATTGTCGGCCCAACGAGGATGGAATATTCTAGAGTCATTAGTTTATTAGATTTCTTGAGTAGAGATATGACGTTAGCGATGACAAGATTATACCGCTAAGGGGAGTGCAAAGTTCAACCAGGAAGGAAATTATTTTGTTTCCTACTGGTTAATGTTGCTCGAAAAGCAATGCCAGATTATTATTTTAAGGAGGTGACTGTGATGCAACAAGATGCGAGTAAGCAAGCTGAGAAGAAAGAATTTGAAGATGAAATAACGATTGAAACCAGCGATAACGCCGAATTTGTTGATGAAAATGATGAGAATACGGTTGAACAAGCTGAAGAAAAGGTAAAAGAGGATAAACAAGAAAATACAGAAGAAGGTACTAAAATTAAAGAATTGGAAGCTAAGCTTGAAGAGGCTGAAAATCGTTATGTAAGATTATATGCTGATTTTGAAAACTCACGCCGCCGTGCACGTCAGGAACTGGAGGCAAGTGAAAAATATAAATCGCAAACACTGATCACAGAGTTGTTACCAGCTATAGATAACTTTGAACGAGCTTTGGCTTTTGAACCTGAAAACGAGCAATCAGAAGCTTTATTAAATGGTGTTGAGATGGTTTATCGATCTATTATAGATGCGCTTGAAAAAGCTGGTGCTAAACAAATTGATGCAGTTGGAAAGCAATTTGACCCCAATTATCATCAAGCTGTTATGCAAACTTCTGATGAACAGATTGAATCCAATGAAATCGTGGAAGAGCTCCAAAAGGGGTATATCTTAAAAGATCGTGTGATCCGTCCATCAATGGTGAAAGTAAATCAATAATCGTTAAATCTTACATAATTTAATTGGAGGTAAAATATTATGAGCAAAATTATCGGAATTGACCTCGGGACAACAAACTCTTGTGTGTCTGTCCTAGAAGGTGGAGAACCTAAAGTTATTCCTAACCCAGAAGGAAACAGAACAAGTCCATCTGTTATTGCCTTTAAAAATGGAGAACGCCAAGTTGGTGAAGTGGCGAAACGTCAAGCTATTACAAATCCTAATACAGTAATCTCGATTAAACGTCATATGGGATCAGACTTTAAGACAGAAGTTGAAGGAAAAAATTATACACCACAAGAACTATCTGCTGTAATCTTGCAATATCTTAAATCATATGCAGAAGATTATCTAGGTGAAAAAGTCGAGAAGGCTGTTATTACAGTTCCTGCATATTTTAATGATGCCCAACGTCAAGCAACGAAGGATGCTGGCACAATCGCTGGTCTTGAGGTTGAAAGAATCATTAATGAGCCGACAGCGGCAGCTCTTGCCTATGGTCTTGATAAAACAGAGGAAGACCAAACCATCCTTGTCTATGACTTAGGTGGAGGCACATTTGACGTATCAATCATGGAACTTGGAGATGGCGTCTTTGAAGTTCTAGCTACTGCTGGTGATAACAAGCTTGGTGGAGATGATTTTGACCAAGTCATCATCGATTATCTTGTACAAGAATTTAAGCGAGAAAATGGAATTGATCTTGCTAATGATAAAATGGCTTTGCAAAGATTGAAGGATGCTGCTGAAAAAGCAAAAAAAGATCTTTCAGGCGTGACTTCAACGCAAATCTCTCTGCCATTTATTACAGCAGGAGAGGCTGGACCTCTTCATCTTGAGATTAATTTAACTCGAGCAAAATTTGACGAAATTTCATCCTCTCTAGTAGAAAGAACAATGGGACCTACTCGTCAATCTTTAAAAGATGCGGGTAAATCTGCTTCAGACATTGATAAGGTTATTTTAGTAGGTGGATCAACAAGAATTCCAGCTGTACAAGAAGCTATCCGTAAAGAAGTTGGCAAAGAGCCGCATAAAGGTGTGAACCCTGATGAAGTGGTGGCAATGGGAGCCGCGATCCAAGGTGGAGTCCTTACAGGAGACGTGAAAGATGTTGTCCTACTTGATGTGACACCATTATCCTTGGGTATTGAAACAATGGGTGGAGTATTTACAAAATTAATTGAGCGTAATACCACAATCCCAACAGCAAAATCTCAGGTATTCTCCACTGCAGCAGATAGTCAAACAGCGGTTGATATTCATGTGTTACAAGGTGAAAGACCGATGGCTGCAGATAATAAGACATTGGGACGTTTCCAATTAACGGATATCCCTCCAGCACCACGTGGTGTGCCGCAAATTGAAGTGAAATTCGATATTGATAAAAACGGTATTGTTAATGTTAGTGCTAAAGATCTTGGAACTAGCAAAGAGCAGAATATCACAATCAAATCTTCTTCCGGTCTATCAGATGATGAAGTCGATAGAATGGTAAAAGAGGCGGAAGAAAATTCTGAAGCAGATAAGAAGCGTAAAGAAGAGGTTGAATTAAGAAATGAAGCAGATCAACTAGTCTTTACAACTGAAAAAACATTAAAAGACCTTGAAGGAAAAGTGGATGAAGAAGAGGTCAAGAAAGCAGAAGAAGCAAAAGAGGAATTAAAATCCGCAATTGAAAAAAATGATCTTGAAGAGATGCGTCAAAAGAAAGATGCATTACAAGAAATCGTCCAAAATCTCTCTATGAAGCTATATGAAGAAGCTGCTAAGCAAGCACAAGAAAGCCAAGGTGGCGAAGCTGGACAAGAAAACAGTGATGATAATATTGTCGATGCTGATTATGAAGAAGTTAACGACGACGAAGAGAAAAAATAAAAGAATTGGTTTGAAAAAAGCCAAAGCCCATAATCGGCTTTGGCTTTTCTTATAAGGGGCAGATCAAGGCGCCTTGAGCTTTTGTGCTTGTTAAGGAAACTATAAAATTCTTGGCCTGTGGATAACTGTTTACGTTGCGGCTTGACATCCAGCTCCAGGCGCCATCGGCTCGAGGTCAAATAACCTGAGCCAATGAAAGACAAAGAACGTCTTTCTTTGTCTCAGAACATTTGCTTGTCGCCGATAAGCGGGCGCTTTGAGCTTTTCTTAAGATCAGTACTTTCAATCCACAAATTATATATGTTAGAATAGAATTTATGTGAAAAGGATCCGGGAGTGTGTTTAGATGAGCAAAAGGGATTACTATGATGTATTAGGTATATCGAAAGATACGTCAAAAGATGAGATCAAAAAAGCTTATAGGCGTTTGTCGAAGAAATATCACCCTGATATTAACAAAGAACCAGGGGCAGATGAGAAATTTAAAGAGATCACGGAAGCATATGAAGTATTGAGCGATGACCAAAAAAGAGCTCAGTATGATCAATTTGGGCATGCTGGTCCACAAGGATTTGGGGGCGGAGGCGGTTTTAGTGAAGGCTCCGACTTTGGCTTTGGTGGATTTGAAGATATTTTTAACACTTTCTTTGGAGGAGGTGGCGGTCGACGTGATCCTAATGCTCCGAGACAAGGAGCGGATCTCCAATATACAATGACTCTATCTTTTGAAGAGGCTGTGTTTGGCAAGGAAACAGAGATCGAAATACCAAGGGAAGAAACTTGTGAAACTTGCCACGGTAGTGGTGCAAAACCAGGAACTTCTCCTGAAAAATGTACCCATTGTAATGGGACTGGTCAACTCAATGTAGAACAAAATACACCTTTTGGTAGAATTGTTAATCGACGAGTGTGTCAGTATTGCCAAGGAACTGGAGAAATTATTAAAGATAAGTGTACAACATGTGGTGGAGACGGAAAAGTCAAAAAACGGAAAAAGATCAATATTAAGATTCCGAAAGGTATTGATGAAGGACAACAAATGCGTGTCGCTGGTGAAGGAGAACCAGGTACAAAAGGTGGCCCAGCTGGAGACTTATATGTTGTCTTCCATGTAAAGAATCATGAATTCTTTGAACGTGATGGTGATGACATCTATTGTGAAATGCCGATTACCTATGCACAAGCGGCTTTGGGAGATGAAATTGAAGTTCCGACACTTTATGGAAAAGTAAAATTAAAGATTCCAGTAGGGACCCAAACTGGTACAACATTCCGCTTACGTGCTAAAGGAGTTCCAAATGTTCGTGGCTATGGGACTGGTGATCAACACGTTCAAGTAAAAGTGATTACACCGACTAAACTAACAGAACAACAAAAGCAGCTTCTTCGTGACTTTGCTGAACTTAGTGGTAGTACTCCTGATGAGCAGCACGAAAGTTTTTTTGATAAAGTGAAACGGACTTTTAAAAGCTGATGATAGGGAATGAGACAACTTGAAATGGAATGAAATTTGTGTCCATACAACCAATGAAGCCGTTGAGGCAATATCCAATATTTTCCATGAGGCTGGTGCAAGTGGAGTCGTTATTGAGGATCCTTTAGAATTAACCAAAGAACGTGAGAATTGGTTTGGAGAAATCATTGAACTAAATCCAAATGATTATCCAGAAGAAGGAGTCATCATTAAAGCGTATGTACCCATCAATAATTTTATTGGTGAGACAATTGATTCGATCAAAAAAGAGATTTCTGATTTGGTTAAGTATAATATTGACATTGGAAGAAATCATGTTTCCACAACAGAGGTAAAGGAAGAGGACTGGGAAACTGCTTGGAAACAATATTACCACCCTGCTAAGATCTCCAAGCGATTTACAATTGTTCCTACTTGGGAAAACTATCAAAAGGTGGCAAGCGATGAACTCATCATTGAGTTGGATCCAGGGATGGCTTTTGGTACAGGGACACACCCGACTACAGTCATGAGTATTCAGGCCTTGGAAAAAACGGTAAAGGCTGGGGATACAGTCGTTGATGTTGGTACAGGGTCTGGTGTTTTAAGTATTGCTGCAGCCCTGTTAAATGCAAAAAGTACCACAGCACTTGATTTAGATGAAGTGGCGGTTGAATCGGCAAAAGAAAATATTCAATTAAACCACTTAGAGGAAAAAGTAGAAGTCCGCAAAGGCGATTTATTGACTGGTCTCTCAGTGAATAATATAGATGTCGTTGTAGCCAATATCCTGGCTGACATCATAATCCGTTTAACCAAGGACGCAGCATCGATTGTTCGTAAGGGTGGATATTTTATAACATCTGGGATTATTCAACTGAAAAAACAAGAAGTCAAAACGGCATTAAATCAAGCGGGATTTGAAATTGTCGAAACGCTCGTAATGGAAGATTGGGTCACTTTTATTACAACAAAAAGATGACGGAGTAAAGCTATGCAAAGATATTTTCTAAATGAAACCTATGAGGGACAAAAATCGGTTGTTCTTTCAGGTGACGAGTATCATCATATTAATCATGTTATGAGGATGAAGGAAGGAGCCAGCTTTTTGGTTGCCTTTTCCAATTTGAAAACGGCACTCGTTACAATTAATTCGATAAGTGATTCATCGTTAGAGGCAAAGATTATTGAGTGGGAACAAGAAGACAAAGAGCTTCCTATCGATGTAACGATTGCAAGTGGTTTGCCTAAAGTGGATAAATTAGAATGGATCATTCAAAAAGGGACAGAGCTTGGAGCAACTGAGTTTATCCCTTTTATTGCCGAACGGTCTGTAGTGAAATGGGAAGAGAAAAAAGCAGAAAAGAAATCGCAAAGATGGAAAAAGATTGCAAAAGAAGCCGCTGAGCAATCACATCGTCAACGCTTACCTGTTATTCACTCTCCAGTAAGGCTAAAGGAGCTTATTGGATATAGCCAAGCCTTTGATCAGAAGGTACTCGCATTTGAAGAAGCGGCAAAAGCAGGAGAAAAGAGTCAATTTGCTCAGATCCTTTCGGAAATGAAAACTGGAGATAGAATGTTTATTGTTTTTGGTCCAGAAGGCGGCATAACAGATCAAGAAAAGAACCTTCTTTTGGAAAATGACTTTAAAATATGTGGACTTGGCCCGAGAATTTTACGAACAGAAACAGCGCCGTTATACACATTGGCGGCTATTTCTTATCATTTTGAATTATTGAGGTGAGGATATGTCTAGTGTTGCTTTTCACACATTAGGTTGTAAAGTTAACCACTATGAGACTGAAGCGATTTGGCAATTGTTTCAAAAACAAGGATATGAACGTGTCGATTTTGAAAATAGTTCAGATGTATACGTCATTAATACTTGTACGGTGACAAATACTGGAGATAAAAAAAGTCGCCAGGTTATCAGACGGGCGATCCGAAAAAATCCTGATGCCGTTATTTGTGTAACAGGATGTTATGCACAAACATCTCCAGCAGAAATTATGGCTATTCCTGGTGTGGATGTTGTCGTTGGGACGCAGGATCGTATTAAAATGCTTGAATATATTGAGCAATACAAACAAGAAAGACAACCGATCAATGGTGTCGGTAATATTATGAAAAATCGTGTCTATGAAGAATTGGATGTTCCTTCTTTTACCGATCGAACTCGCGCTTCTTTGAAAATTCAAGAAGGATGCAATAACTTTTGCACATTTTGTATCATTCCATGGGCACGTGGCTTAATGCGTTCCCGTGATCCTCAAGAAGTTATTCGCCAAGCCCAACAATTAGTGGATGCAGGATACAAAGAAATTGTTTTGACAGGCATTCATACTGGTGGATATGGAGAAGATTTAAAAGATTATAATTTAGCAGCGTTATTGCGAGACCTTGAGTCACAGGTAAAAGGTCTAAAAAGATTACGTATTTCCTCTATTGAGGCCAGCCAATTAACGGATGAAGTGATTGAGGTAATGGAGAACTCTAAAATTGTTGTTCGCCATCTACATATTCCGCTTCAGTCGGGCTCTGACACTGTATTAAAGAGAATGCGTAGAAAATATACAATGGCCTTTTATGCGGAAAGACTTGAAAGATTGAAAAAAGCTTTACCAGGACTAGCCGTTACTTCTGACGTGATTGTTGGATTCCCTGGGGAAACAGAAGAGGAATTTCAGGAAACATATGATTTTATAAAAAAACATAAGTTCTCAGAGCTTCATGTCTTTCCATATTCCATGCGCACTGGAACGCCTGCCGCAAGAATGACGGATCAAATAGATGAAGATGTGAAAAACAATCGTGTCCATCGCTTGATTTCTTTATCAGACCAGCTTGCAAAAGAATATGCTTCACGTTTTGAGAATGAGGTTCTTGAGATTATCCCGGAGGAACCTTATAAAGAGGATCCTGAGAGCGGATTGTATGAAGGATATACAGATAATTACATGAAAGTAGTATTCCCAGGAACGAAGGACATGATTGGGAAATTAATTCGCGTAAAAATTACAAAAGCGGGTTATCCATACAACGAGGGAAAATTCGTAAGAGAAATGGATGAGATTCAAGAAACAGATTCCATGGCTATGTAGAAACAAAAGCGCAAGGCGCCCGCCTATCGGTGAAAAGCAAATGTTCTTTGCTTTTCATTGGCTCAGGTTATTTGACCTCGAGGGGCTAGGCGCTGGATACGAAATTAGCTGAATTTATACTTTTGAAAAGCTATCCCATTCTATGGTGGATAGCTTTTCTTTTTCAAAAACAGAAGAAATGGTATGCTTATTTAAAAGAAATTGATAGGGGTGTTGTTATATGTCTGAGAATTTAGCGGAGATCATTGATCATACATTATTAAAACCAGATGCAACTAAAGAACAGATTATCCAACTATGTGAGGAAGCAAGTCATTATCATTTTGCTTCAGTATGTGTGAACCCTGGATGGGTGTCCACGGCCAATCAATGTTTACAGAAAACAAATGTGAAGGTTTGTACAGTTGTTGGTTTCCCACTTGGTGCGAATACAACAGAAACAAAGGTGTTTGAAACAACGCATGCCATTGAACAAGGGGCTGATGAAGTCGATATGGTCATCAATATTGGTACTCTTAAAGCTGGAGAAAATGATCAAGTGCAAAAAGATATTGATGCTGTATGTGCTGCTGCAACTGGAAAAGCTTTGGTAAAGGTTATTATTGAAACAAGTCTATTAACAGAGGAAGAAAAACGTCAAGCATGCTTTCTGGCAAAAAAGGCAGGCGCTGATTTTGTCAAGACATCCACAGGCTTTTCAGGTGGAGGTGCAACGATTGAAGATATAAAGTTAATGAGAGCAACAATAGGAGAGCAAATGGGCATCAAGGCGTCTGGTGGAATTAAAACGAAGGAAGATGCCTATAAAATGCTAGAAGCAGGGGCGACCCGTATTGGAACGAGCTCCGGAGTCGCCATTGTCCAAGGATGAGAGCTATTTTCCGTGAAGCCAGATTATATACTGCCCGAATTTTCGAGCAAACGGTAAAATCAGCAAAGAAACGGCCATATTATACAGAACACTTGCATGTGCTAGTTGTGTAGCTGGTAGGTCAGAAAGCATAGAACTTGTATGACTTAAAATAGAGATGAACGGTAAAAAGATAATGGCACCAATTAAATTCAACCAGGTATGGGCGTAGGCGGTCAGTCTTGCTTCATTTCCAACTCCAATACTTGCTAATAATGCGGTAGCACAGGTGCCAATATTAGCACCGATCATAATAGCAATCCCAGTATCTAATGTGAAAGTTCCAGAAGTCAAAAAAGTCATGGCAATTCCTGTCATCACAGTACTCGATTGGATGAATGCAGTAAGGAATGTTCCTGTAAGGAATGAAATAGCAATATTATCTTTCATTGTATATATGAGTTTCTGCATAAAAGGAACATCTTCAATTGAATTTGCTAATTGTTCAAATCCGTTCATAGAGGCAAAAATAATTCCAATTCCTAAGAAAATAAAACCAGAGCTTTTGAATTTTGTATTTTTGAAAAACTGCAAGCAAATTCCAACTATGATAAATGGGATAACCATTCGGGTTAAATCAAAGGTGAAAAATTCCAATGTAATCGTTGTGCCGATATTCGTTCCTAGTATAATGCCAATTGTTTGAGGGAATGTGAGAATTCGCGCAGACACAAGCCCGACTGCAATCACTGTCACGGCAGAACTACTTTGGAGGACAGCGGTCATTCCAATGCCAGCCAGCATGCCCATAAAGGGTGAACGAGTGAATTTTTGCAACCAGTTTTCCATTCTACTACCAGATAAATTAAAGAGGCCAACTCTCATCCATGTCATGCCCAATAAAAAGGCGCTTGCTAATAAAACAAAAATAAATATGTGTAGCATGTCCAACCCCCTTATATATAGCATATGGGGAGGTCATGGAGGACATGCAAATAAGAAAAACAATATTTGATAAAATTATAGTTTTGTAAAGTAGTCATGCGTAGGATCAACCAGCTATATTAAAAGGATTATAAGGATGGCGTATATCCATATAAAATGAGTTTCAACATCATACGATGGTGGCCGGTGCCCCCGAAGGCTTCTTCGGGAATACTCTTGACAAGATATTGATTGCAAAGGCAAAATCGTCTTCTTTCAATTTAATTTCTAAATCTAGAGGTAAAAGTAGAGTGTTTAAACATAATGAATCAATTTCATAATAGAAAATTCAGTATTAAAATCCGAACAATGTTGATTTCCGCTCCAGTCGGACGCTTTCCGGGGGACGTGTGGTGAGCTTCCTCATGGCACCTCCAAAATTATTGTTTGGTCAATTTAATTTTATCAAAAGGTGTCCTTTTGTTGACTAAAATAGCGACAAAAAAGGCGTGAGGTTTACACTTTATAGTGTAAGCTTCAACACCTTCAATTTATTTATTGGAATTTTGTCCTAGTCTCACCTTACTTTCTCAGTTGTAGTTAATTATTTACAAAAGAGCGGACGAATAGAATACCAGTAAAAACCGGGATAAGAATCCTTGCGAGAATGCTTTCCATAATAAAAGATACCCAACTGTTCGTCTGAACTCCATACCAAGAGATCCAATTATGATAGGGAATAAAGACCAGAACAAGCAGAAGAACTGAAATAATCGCTGGGAACCAACTGAAGGAAACCTTTCCAGAAATAATTAAAGAAATTTCCCGCCAGTTTAAGAAAAATACCAAATAAAATACCATAAATAGTGATTGGTACAACAACATTATTAACAGAAATTGAATCTACAGTATGTTCCTGAAACTGTTGGGTCAGTAACGATAAAAAAGAAAATAATCTCTAAAAGAACAGATATAGAAATAACCCACGCTTGTATTTTCATAACTGCCTCCTTGCTTTGAAAATCCCTTTCGTAAAAAATAAAATCTGAAAAATTTGCTGTATCCATTTAACTCAATATATTTTTTAAGATAAATTCATCTTTTGGGCAGGAAGATCATTTTAAGAAATGCGTTGATTGGAGTGGCGGCTGGCGACTCCTGCGGGAATGAGCGTGCAGCTTGAGACCCTGCAGGAGCAAAGCGACGAAGCGGCTCAAGACACGCCCCGCGGAAAGCGTCCAGCCAAAACGAAAATCAACATCTTCATCCCAACACTAACCTTTATAAAAAATGTGCCTAACCGCACGTTTATTTGTATTGCATAAAATGTATAAACAGAAATCAATCCAACGATTTCTGTTTCGAAAATATTTGGTTGATGAAAAAATCCTTCATATCTAATGAAAATCGGTAAACTTAAAAGTGAAAGATTGTTGACCATATATTCAGCTTATTATATAATTGCATGGTACATGGGTTTTCATGTATGAACATGTGATTGTTATGTTCGGAGGGAGGGAAAGAGAAATGTCAAAAACAGTTGTTCGTAAAAACGAATCGCTTGAAGATGCTCTTCGCCGCTTTAAACGTACAGTTTCTAAAACTGGTACTTTGCAAGAATATAGAAAGCGCGAATTCTATGAAAAACCAAGCGTAAGACGTAAGAAGAAGTCTGAAGCAGCAAGAAAACGTAAGTTTTAAAAGAGGGTGCGATCATGAGTCTTCATGACCAATTAAATGAAGATATGAAACAAGCGATGAAAAGCAAAGAAAAAGACAGATTATCTGTCGTTCGGATGCTGAAAGCAGCTATTCAAAATGAAGCCATAAAGCTCGGAAAAAAACAATTAACCGAGGATGAAGAATTGACAGTTCTTTCTCGTGAAGTGAAACAACGCAAGGACTCCCTCCATGAATTTGAAAAAGCAGGTCGTGAAGATCTGGTAACAAAAATTCAAAGCGAACTTGTTTTTGTACAAGAATACATGCCTACTCAATTGAGTGAGGAAGAAGTAGAAGCGATTGTCACTGCTGCTATCGCAGAAACCAATGCCTCTTCGAAAGCAGATATGGGTAAGGTTATGGGTGTACTAATGCCAAAGGTAAAAGGCAAAGCGGACGGCTCATTGGTTAGCAAACTTGTTCAAAAACATTTATCATAACGAAGCCCAAAAGCGGAATCGCCGTTTATGGATGAACGGCCAAATTTGTCACATATTTTGTGACAAGTCCTTTCAGACCCATAACTTATGGTTATGGGTCCCCTGAAAAGCTGATAAGCGATAGCTTGTCAGCTTTTTTTTCACATATCTCGCATGAAAGATCCTCAGATTTATTTCTTTGAATGGAATACCTGCAAAATAAAGTATTAATGAATCCTTTTCTTAGTCCTATTCGTATGAAAGATAGATATGCTTCGGAAAGGGGGAAAAAATGATGAGGAAAATTCTGATTGCTATCTGTTTTTCTTTAGCAGCTGTTCTTGCGTTTGTGCCTGTGTCTGCGGAGACAGAAGAATCCAATGTTTACGTCATCCCGATCAAAGAAGAAGTGACAAAAGGTCTAGAGAAATATTTGAATCGTGCAATCAATGAAGCGAAGGAAGCAAACGCAGAAGTCATTATTTTTGATATGAATACCCCAGGTGGTGCCGTGGATGCAGCGATGGATATCGGCAACCTTATATTAGATATTGATCATATAAAAACCGTTACATTTATCAATTCACGGGCATTATCGGCCGGCTCATATATCGCCCTTCATACAGAAGAGATTTACATGACATCGAATGCAACAATAGGGGCTTCAGCTATTATCAACCAAGACGGGAATACCGCTGGAGAAAAAGCAGAGAGTATGTGGATTGCTGCAATGGAGGGAGCAGCAAAGCAAAAGAATCGTGATCCAGAAATTGCGAAAGCGATGGCGATTGGGGATGTCTCCCTTCCGGAGCTCAAAAAAGAAGGCGATTTATTGACTTTGGATGCGGAAAATGCCTTAAAAGTTGGCTATTCAGACGGTACGGTTAAAAATATCGATGAGCTTTTAACAACATTAGGATATAAAGGGGCGGACATGCAAACAGTTGAGAGCACCTTTGCGGAGTCGTTAGCAAAGCTAGTGACCAATCCAGTGGTTGTCCCAATACTGTTGTCAATTGCTAGCCTAGGCCTTGTATTAGAGCTTTATACACCAGGGTTTGGAGTAGCCGGAGGGATGGGATTAACAGCGCTAATCTTATTCTTCTTTGGCCATTATATAGCCGGTTTAGCTGGTTATGAAACCTTGATCTTGTTTATTCTTGGAATCATTCTCATTGTAGCTGAATTTTTCCTTCCAGGGGGGATTGCAGGTCTCTTGGGAGCAGTAGCGATTATTGGTAGTATTATTATGGCGGGGCAAAATACCGTCTATATGGCGATTTCCGTAATCATCGCACTATTCCTTGCTGCGGTAGCCATCATTATTATGATAAAGGTGCTTGGTAAACGAATGAAATTTTTCAAAAAACTCATTTTAAAAGATTCTACCAATACAGAAAGTGGTTATGTATCTAATGTAAATCGGCTCGATTTAATTGGCCGAGAAGGAATTGCATTAACCGATTTGCGGCCATCTGGCACCGTCACAGTAGATGATGAACGCCTTGATGTAGTAGCAGAGGGAAGTTATATCGAAGCCAATACAAAGGTTAAAATTATCAAAGCAGAAGGTTCAAGAATTGTTGTTCGCGAAATATAGCATAAAATAAAATGATTTAGGGAGGAAAGATAGATGCCAGTAGAAACGATACTTTTACTGGGAGCCATTGTCGTAGGTATTATTGTTCTTTTAGTGTTATTTACTTTTGTACCGATTGGACTATGGATTTCAGCTTTAGCAGCAGGAGTAAAAATGGGGATCATTACATTAATTGGAATGAGATTGCGACGTGTTATTCCAAGGAGGGTGGTTGACCCATTAATCAAAGCGCATAAGGCGGGGCTACAAGTTACAACTAATCAATTAGAGAGCCATTATTTAGCAGGAGGTAATGTGGATCGGGTTGTTAACGCCCTGATTGCAGCACAACGCGCCAATATTGAACTTTCGTTTGAACGTGCAGCAGCGATCGATCTAGCTGGTCGAAATGTGTTAGAAGCTGTCCAAATGAGTGTTAATCCAAAAGTCATCGAAACACCGTTTATTGCCGGTGTAGCAATGGACGGGATCGAAGTAAAAGCGAAAGCGCGTATTACTGTTAGAGCCAATATTGATCGCCTTGTTGGGGGAGCGGGAGAAGATACCGTGATTGCCCGTGTAGGTGAAGGGGTTGTATCAACGATTGGTTCAAGTGATAATCACAAAAAGGTTTTGGAAAATCCAGATATGATTTCAAAGACAGTACTAAGTAAGGGATTAGACTCAGGAACAGCTTTCGAAATTCTCTCTATTGATATCGCAGACGTAGATATCGGTAAAAACATTGGTGCCCATCTGCAAACAGATCAAGCTGAAGCAGATAAGAAGATTGCTCAAGCAAAAGCAGAAGAAAGAAGAGCGATGGCTGTAGCCAATGAACAAGAAATGAAAGCCCGTGTTGAAGAGATGAGAGCAAAAGTGGTAGAAGCAGAGGCAGAAGTACCATTAGCCATGTCAGAAGCCCTTAGATCCGGGAAACTAGGTGTAATGGATTATTACTCACTACAGAATATTGATGCTGATACAGATATGAGAGATTCCATTGGAAAAATGTCCAAACCAAAGAATGATCGTAAGGACCAGTAATAACCCTAGTGAAAGGGGGAAACTCCTGTGGAACAATTTATTATTTTTATCATTGTTGCGATCGTTGGTTTACTTTTCAATCGAAGTAAAATAAATAACCAAAAGCAGCAATCAGAGCAACCAAAACCTGTCCAAACGCGTCCGATGCAAATGGAGGAAGCACGGGAAGAGTCTTCTCCTTTTGCAGAAGCAACAGAAGCTAGAACATTGAAAGACGCAGCAGATCAACTTAAAACTCAACCTGATCTCTATAAACAGCAAGAAGAAATGGCAGCAAAATTAAATGATCTAAATAGAGAGGAAGAACTTCATCGTAAAAAAATAGAAGTTATCAATACGGAAGTATACGATGAAGAGGTACAACTAGATTTAGACTTAAAACAAAAAGATATTGTAAATGGGATCATTATGTCAGAGGTTTTAGGGCCCCCGAGGGCAAGAAAACCCTATAATCGAAGAAGGACATAAGATAACATATGCATTTTCAGCAGCGATGAATTCAGTACATGAAGGGTTGTCATACCTTGTACTTCTCATCTAGAGACTCACAAAGACGAATTTAGATAAAAAACAAGTGATGAAACCCCCTTTTTGCTCATACACATGAGTGGAAAGGGGGTTCTTTACTGTGAGTAAAACGTGGACAAAGAAAATAAAAAAATGGATGACATCAAAAATGGAACTTCCCGCTGATATTATGATGGATCTTCCAAGGATAACGATGGTCGGAAATTTACATATTTATATTGAAAACCATAACGGCCTGCTCGTATTTACAGATAATGAATTGCGCTTACTCCTCAAACAGGGGCAACTATTAATAAAAGGAAAATCTTTTGTGCTGAAAACCATTCTACCAGAAGAAATCTTACTTGAAGGATATATAGAAGAAGTTCTTTATTTGAATGAATAGGGAGTGGCTTGGTTGAAAAATAAATGGATTACTTTTTTAACAGGCAGAGTACTAGTGAAGGCGACAGGACCAGGAATGGAACGATTTATTAATCGACTCGCTCGTTCCGGACTTAGTATATGGAATGTGAAAAGAAATTATGAAGGAACAGTGTACTTTTATATTACATGGCCTGATCTTCACAGATTACGTCGTGTAGCAAGGAAAGCTGATTGTACTCTTTATTTTATACGTGGTGAAGGATTACCGTTCCTTTGGAAAAGGATACTAAAAAACATTGGGTTTCCTATCGGAATTTTACTCTTTTTTGTTCTCATTTTATTTTTATCTAATATTACGTGGGGGATTCAAATCCAAGGGGCTGATCCAGAAACAGAACATAAAATTAGAAAAGAATTAACGAATCTTGGAATTGTGAATGGATCTATGCACTTGTTTTCAGAAAAACCAGATCAAATTCAAAAAAAGCTAACAGATAAAATCGATAACATTACATGGGTTGGTGTTGAATTAAAAGGGACAACTTATCATTTTCAAGTCGTACAAAAAACAGAGCCTGATAAAGTAGAAGAAGCGAGCCCACGTCATTTAGTGGCAAATAAAAAAGCAGTGATTGCGAAAATGTTTGTTGAAAAAGGAAAAGCAGTTGTGAAAAAAGACCAATTGGTTGAGAAAGGGCAAATGCTTGTCTCAGGTGAAATTGGCCAGGAAGACAAGTCCATGGCGATTATTGCCGAGGGAGAGGTTTGGGGATATACGTGGTATAATACAAAGGTGAGCTTCCCTTTGGATACGCCTCTTAAGGTTTTGAATGGAAGGGAAATGAGAAAGTATTTTTTACATTTGGGCAAACTGCAATTGCCAATTTGGGGATTCGGTAAAAACGAATTTGCTAAATATGAAACGGAAGTAGACAATAATGATATCTTTTTCTTGGGAAAAAAACTTCCCATCCAGTATTCAAAAGAGACGATTCGAGAAACAGAAGCAATTCAACGAAATTTAAAGCAGAAAGAAGCATTAGAAGCGGCAAAGGAACTGGCTAGAAGGGACTTGAAAATGAAAATCCCTCCAGATGCCAGTATTGATAAGGAAATAATTTTGCAAGACAAAGTCGAGAATGGTAAAGTTACATTATCAATTAATTTTCAGGTTTTAGAGAATATTGCCATAGAAAAACCAATCATTCAAGGAGACTGACGGATGTCTGAAGAAAACACAACAGCAAAGATTGAATTAGAAAATGCAGAAGAAGCATATAGGTTATTAGGGAATGCGGATAGTCATATTCGCTTACTTGAAGAACAATGGAAAGTATCGATTGTGACTCGTGGGGATAGCTTAACAATCTCAGGAGACACCACCGATATTGGAATTGTCGAGCAAATCATTAATCAATTATTAAACGTTATTCGAAAAGGAATTCAAGTAAGTGAAAGAGATGTAACGTACGCTTCTAATATGGCCAAAGCTGGAAAAATTGAATATTTTGCTGATCTTTTTAATGAAGAGATTGCACGAAATACGAAAGGAAAAGCAATTCGCGTAAAGACTTTGGGTCAACGTGAATATATAGACTCGATTCGGAAAAAGGATCTTGTATTTGGCATTGGGCCAGCAGGAACCGGAAAAACCTATTTGGCCGTTGTGATGGCGGTGAATGCGCTAAAAAAGAACCATGTGAATAAAATCATTTTAACGCGTCCCGCAATCGAAGCAGGAGAAAGCCTTGGCTTTCTGCCAGGTGATTTAAAGGAAAAGGTTGATCCTTACCTACGTCCTCTATACGATGCGTTAAACGATGTTCTTGGGGCAGAACATACTCAGCGCTTGATTGACCGTGGTACAATCGAAATAGCACCTCTCGCTTATATGCGAGGTCGTACATTGGATGATGCATTTGTTATTCTTGATGAGGCACAAAATACGACTCAAGCGCAAATGAAAATGTTTTTGACACGTCTTGGTTTCGAGTCGAAGATGGTGATTACCGGGGATTCGAGCCAAGTCGATTTACCGAAAGGCGCAAAGTCTGGCTTGATGGCGGCAGAAATGATCCTAAAAGATGTAAACGGGATTTCTTTTATTCATCTGAATCAAAGCGATGTTGTTCGCCATCCACTTGTTTCGCAAATTATTCAAGCATATGAACGTAATGATCAATTACCACGTTCTTAACCTCTGTCATTTTACCGTTTTGCCCAAAAGGGTGAAACGGTTTTTTAACAAAAGGTAAGAAAGTATAAAAATTGGCTAGTGTTGGGATCTAGCGCCAGCGCCTAGCCCCTCGAGGTCAAATAACCTGAAACCTATGAAGGGAAAACCGCTCTTGGGTTTAAGAATATTTGCTTGTCGCCGATAGGCGTGCGCCTTGCGCTTTTCTTAAATCTTAAAAAAATAATGCTTTCGTTGTAAAAAACTGCTATCATTTGAGTAACTGAATATCCGTCAGCTATTAAAGGGTATGGAGGATGTTATGAAATTTCATGCATACATAAGTAAAATACGTTCTTTTCTAAGCTATAAAGTGTTCACAACATTGATTTATTGCTTATTGGCTTTAGTGCTTCTGTTAATTCTGTATCATAATATGAAGCCTGAAACATATGATATGGAAAAATTCCAGGTCGCTGATAAAACGATCCGTTCACCTAAGACGATTGAAGATGAAATGAAAACAGCAGAGGAGCGAGAAAAAGCATCTGAAGCAGTAGATAAGGTATATGTGTTTAAAAAAGAGATGGCACAAAATCGTGTTTCTTTACTAACTTCTATTTTTGATTTTATTTCGGAAACGAACCACGAATCTGATCAGAATGAAAAAGAGGAAGATAAAAAGAAAAAAGAACAATCAGAAGAGATTCCATTACAGGACAGATTGAAAGTCTTAAAATCGAAATTAACGGAAAATGTGTCAGAGGATATTACAGATTCCATTTCTGATACGATATTAAATTCACTTTTACAGGCAGAAGAGTCTGATTTAGAAACAACAAAAAATGTCGTGATCCAAAATGTGGAAACGGCGATGACAGAAAAAATCCGTGATGATGATTTAAATGATGTGAAAAAGCTTGTGCAGAATCAAATTAGGGCGGCAGATTTGCCTGAGGCAATGGAAAAGGCTGGAGAAGAATTGGGGCAATACGCTATTGTACCAAATGATCTATACGATCCAGATTTAACGGAGGAACGAAAAAAACAAGCAATGGCTGAGGTGGAGCCATTCAAAATTTTACAAGGACAAATTGTTGTTCAAGAAGGCCATTTAATTGATCGGGATTCCTATCGTCAATTGGAGTTGCTCGGATTATTAAAAAGTAATCCTACCATCAAACCTTTAATTGGATTAGCTTTGTTTGTTATCCTTGTCATTGGTTCGATTTATATTTATTTTTCAAGAATCGATTTACCTGAAGATAAGAAGCAAAATTACTTATTACTATCAAGCTTCATTTTCATTTGTTCTCTGGTTGTGATGAAAATTGTCGGTCTGATTGATGAAGAAATAAATGATATGGCATATATTTTCCCAGCTGCAATGGCACCGATGCTAATTAAAATATTGATGAATGAACGGTTGGCTTTGATTATGACGATTATGCTCGCAACCTGCGGGAGTATTGTCTTTCATGATGGAATCGCAGGGACGATCAATGTTGAGGTCGCCATCTATATTCTTTTTAGTGGACTAGCAGGTATTTTGTTTTTATCAGGCCATAATGAAAGAAATCACATCTTGCGTGCAGGGATTTTTATCTCCCTTATTAACCTACTCTTAATCTTGTTTTTAATGTTTAGTGGGAGTGGACAGTATACACCGACGGAATATTTATATTTTGCTCTATATGCGGTGGTTTCTGGTCTTCTTTCAGCTGTATTCACAATTGGCTTGTTGCCATTTTTTGAAGCAGGATTTGGAATCTTATCAACAATGAGATTAATCGAATTGTCGAGTCCAAACCATCCATTATTGAAGAAAATATTAACCGAAACGCCGGGTACCTATCATCACAGTGTAATGGTCGCCAATTTAGCTGAATCTGCTTGTGAAGCAATAGGTGCAAATGGACTTTTGGCCAGGGTTGGTTGTTATTATCACGATATCGGAAAAACAAAAAGACCGCCTTTTTTCATTGAGAATCAATTAAATATCGAGAATCCCCATGATCAGCTTCCGCCTGAAACGAGTCGGGATATTATTTTAGCCCATACAACTGATGGAGCTGAGGAATTAAGGAAACATAAGCTCCCGAAAGAGATTGTTGATATTGCGGAACAACATCATGGAACAAGTCTGTTAAAATTCTTTTACTATAAGGCGAAAAAAGAGAATGAAGAGATTGCTGAAAGTGAGTTTAGGTATTCAGGGCCTAAACCACAAACAAAAGAAATAGCGATTATTAGCATGGCAGATAGTGTAGAAGCAGCGGTGCGCTCAAAGACAAATCCAACACCAGAAGAAATTCGCACACTTGTTCATCAGATTGCACAAGATAAGCTGCTCGATGGCCAGTTTAATGAGTGTGACCTAACTTTAAAAGAAATTGAAAAGGCAAAAAAGGTGTTTTGTGAGACATTAAATGGCATATTTCATTCACGAATTGAGTATCCTGACATAAAACAACAGAAGGTGATAGATGGTGGCACTCCTAATTGATACGATAGATGAGACAGGACAATTAACAGAGGAAAACTTAAAGATGGTCGAAAAGCTATTAATGTATGCGGCTGAAATAGAAGAAATTCGTGAAGACGCAGAAGTTTCCTTAATGATTGTTTCCAACCCAAAAATACAAGAAATCAATAAAGAGTATCGGGAAAAGGATCAAGTGACGGATGTGATTTCCTTCGCACTTGAGGAGAATTCTGAAGGGGAGAAGTTGATTCAAGATGCACAGTTACCACGTGTACTTGGGGATATAATTATCTCTCTTGATCGAGCGAAGGAGCAAGCACATGAATATGGACATTCCTTTAAACGAGAATTAGGCTTTCTAGCCGTCCATGGCTTTTTACACCTACTTGGATATGACCATATGAACCGAGAGGATGAAAATCGTATGTTCATGAAGCAGAATGACATATTGGCAGGTTTTGGTCTTGAAAGATAGAAGCAGTTTTTCTCTGAAGCGATTGGTATCCGCCTTTAAGTATGCGATAGAAGGGATTCAATATGCAGCTAAAGTAGAGAAAAATTTTCAAATTCATCTTGTGGCTGCAGTGATTGTGATCATTCTCTCTTTTCTTTTAAGACTTGATAAAATCGAATGGATTTTTATGATGATCTCCATTTTTGGCGTAATGGCTTTAGAATTAGTAAATTCTGCGATGGAACGGGCGGTTGATTTAGCTACAGAAAAAATTCAGCCCTTAGCAAAACAGGCAAAAGATTTAGCGGCCGCTGCAGTGTTAATTTATACGTTGATGGCCGTTTTAATCGGTATCCTTATTTTAGGCCCGAAAATCATACAGTTATTTCATTAAGGAGCTTCTAAAATTGATTTTTTGGAAGCTCCTTTTTTTAGAAATCTAACAGGGTGTATGCGCATTCGCCCATTTTTACCCATTTAGCAAAAAAACTATGCCAGAATTTGAATGTGTTAAGCAGGTACGGTAAAATAATTTTACGGTCATTTTCGATCATGAAATGGAAATGTTCAAAAAACTTTCTTGAAAATGATAACTTTTGAATGAATTTGTAGTAAAATAAGGTATGAAAGATGAGGAGAACTATTTGAATATGGAGCAATTGGTAACAGCGGCAAGCGAGGCAAGAGAAAGAGCTTATGTGCCCTATTCTACATTTGCGGTTGGGGCAGCTGTTTTGACCAAAGATGGAAAGCTTTTTACAGGATGCAATATTGAAAATGCATCTTACGGGATGACGAACTGTGCAGAACGGACAGCGATTTTTAAAGCAGTTTCAGAAGGTGAAACAGAATTTACTACGTTACTTGTGATAGCCGACACAGCCCGGCCTGTGCCTCCATGTGGAGCATGTCGCCAAGTATTAGCGGAGTTCTGTCCAAGGGATATGCCAGTGATTTTAACCAATCTCCAAGGAGATCAACAACAGACAACAGTCGAAGAACTATTGCCATTTGCATTTACAGCGGAGGATATACATGATGAATCGAAATGAAGAAAGTGAAGTTTTTAAATCTGGTTTTATTTCTATAATTGGTCGGCCGAATGTAGGGAAATCCACTTTTTTGAATCGCGTAATCGGTCAAAAAATTGCCATTATGAGTGATAAACCACAAACGACAAGAAATAAAGTTCAAGGTGTTTTAACAACAGACGATGCACAAATGATTTTTATAGACACACCAGGCATCCATAAACCGAAGCATAAACTAGGCGATTTCATGATGAAAATTGCAGTCAATTCCTTAAAAGAGGTAGATCTTATTTTGTTTATGGTAAATGCTGAGGAAGGGTTTGGACGCGGCGAAGAGTTCATCTTGGATAAACTAAGTGGAATCCAAACACCAGTTTTTCTTGTGATCAATAAAATTGATCTTATTTCTCCAGATACGCTTTTAACCACTATAGATACTTATAAGGAAAAATATGATTTTGCAGAAATTATTCCGATTTCAGCAATAGAAGGAAATAATGTTGAACGTCTACTTGAACAAATCCGGGTACGACTTGAAGAAGGTCCCCAATTTTATCCTGCAGACCAGGTTACCGATCATCCCGAGAGGTTCATTGTATCGGAAATGATCCGCGAGAAAGCGCTTCATTTAACAAGGGAAGAGGTACCACATTCCCTTGCTGTGGTGATTGATAAAATGGAGCGGCGCAAGGAAAAAGAAATGATTGATGTAATGGCTACTATTATTGTGGAGAGAGACTCGCAAAAAGGGATTGTCATCGGAAAACAAGGGAAAATGTTAAAGGAAATCGGCAAACGAGCTAGAGAGGATATTGAAAAGTTACTTGGTTCAAAAGTTTATTTAGAATTGTGGGTAAAGGTCCAAAAGGATTGGCGAAATAAAGCGTTCCATTTACGTGATTATGGTTTTACTGAAGAGGAATATTGACACATATAAGGAACTTTGACAAATTTTATACAGTATGGTTAGAAGAGATGATGAGAAAATAATCTTATTCGGCTTTATCTTTACAGAAGACGAAAAATAATTGATCACTTGGAAAGGCGGGAATTTTAAAATGTATGAATTTACGTGGAAAGTTTTCAAAGAAACAGGTAATGTCAATACGTACCTGCTTCTAAAAGAACTTGAAAAAGAAGAGCATTTGAATATTCTGCCATGTAGGGAAAATACGGACGAAGCAGACTGCACACAAGTGACTTAAGCGTGTGAATTATCCCAAATGCTGTGAACGCAGTGAAAGGGGATAAAATCAATGGTAAATAAATTTGAAGGTATTGTCATTAGAACAACAGATTATGGGGAATCAAATAAAATTGTGACAATCTACACAAGAGAGGCTGGAAAAATCGCTGGAATGGCCAGGGGAGCTAAGAAACCAAGTAATCGGTTGTCCAGCGTTTCCCAGCTCTTTACATACGGATACTTTGTTATTAGCGGAACACGAGGCTTAGGGACAATTCAGCAAGGAGAAATGATTTCATCCCTTCGATATATAAGGGAAGATATTTTTAAAACAGCTTATGCTTCCTATATTGTCGAATTGCTTGATAAGGGAACCGAAGAAAAAGAGAGTAATCCATTTTTATTTGAATTACTTTATCAAACATTGCTCTACATCAATGAAGGATACGATCCTGACATTATCACAAATATATTTGAAATGAAAATGCTCAATGTTTTTGGGTTATATCCTGAGATGAATCACTGTGCTCTTTGTGGAAAAACTGAAGCACCATTCGGTTTTTCGATTAAAGAAAATGGTCTAATCTGTCAAGACTGTTTCCAAAAGGATCCGCATTATTTTCCGGTCTCGCAAAATACGATCAAGTTGTTAAGATTATTTTATTTCTTTGATATCTATAGACTAGGATCAATATCAGTAAAAGAGGGAACAAAAAAGGAACTTCGAGACGTTATTTCCACTTATTACGATGAATTTTCTGGTTTGAATTTAAAGACGAAGCGTTTTCTAGATCAATTAGGGAAGTGGAAGAACCAATTAGGTGACTAATTTACTGACTGATACAGCGGTAAATATTGACTTTTGCTCAAAATTCAGCTATTTTCTTCTTATAGAACATTTATTTAGACTGTGAAGAAGGAAAAGAGTAACAGAAAATCTTTTCATTTTAGCGAACCTGGAATGGTGAAAGCCAGGTATGAAGATTCTGTGAACGGCATTCCTGAACAGCAAATGGAAAAAGTTGGCTACTAACAGTAGCAAATAGGGTGGAACCGCGGGTAAACTCTCGTCCCTATGCTAAAAGCATAGGACGAGGGTTTTTTTGATGCCTGGAAAAAATATGGTGTCTACATAGCGGCGTTTACGCATTTCTAGAAGGATTAAGAAAGAAAATTCGGGTAGTGTTTGGATCTAGCTCCAGGCGCCAGCGGCTCGAGGTCAAATAACCCTGAACCTAGAAAGGGAAAATGCACCCTTTCTAGGTTCAGGAACATTTGCTTGTCGCCGATAAGCGGGCGCCTTACGCTTTTCTAATTTGAATGGAGGATGAATAGAAGTGAATGTTCAAAAGGTGATTTTGACTTTACAAAAGCATTGGTCTGACTATGGGTGTATTCTTATGCAGGCTTATGACGTGGAGAAAGGGGCAGGTACCATGAGTCCTTATACATTTTTAAGGGCTATTGGTCCAGAGCCTTGGAATGTGGCCTATATAGAGCCATCAAGAAGACCAGCAGATGGTCGTTATGGAGAAAATCCAAATCGTTTATATCAACATCATCAATTTCAGGTGATTATGAAACCATCTCCGGACAATATTCAAGAAATGTATTTAGAGTCTTTAAAAGCGCTTGGCATTGATCCACTCGAGCATGATATTCGGTTTGTAGAAGATAACTGGGAAAATCCTTCTCTCGGTTGTGCGGGTCTTGGCTGGGAAGTTTGGCTTGATGGAATGGAAGTCACACAATTTACTTATTTTCAACAAGTGGGCGGATTGGAATGTAAACCTGTATCTGTTGAATTAACATATGGGATCGAAAGGTTGGCTTCTTACATTCAGGATAAAGAAAATGTATTTGATCTTGAATGGACGAATGGATTTACAATTCGTGACATTTTCTACCAACCAGAATTTGAACATTCGAAGTATGCATTTGAAACATCGAATCAGAAAATGTTATTCGATTTGTTTAACACCTACGAAACAGAAGCAAAGGAACAGATGAAGTATGGTTTAGTTCATCCAGCTTATGATTATATCTTAAAGTGTTCGCATGTTTTTAATTTACTTGATGCGAAAGGCGCTATTTCTGTAACCGAAAGAACCGGGTATATCGGGAGAATGAGAAGTATGGCTAGACAAGTTGCCAAAACATTCTATGAGGAACGGGAAAAACTTGGTTTTCCAATGCTAGAACAAAAGGAGGAAGCCCATTATGAGTAATCAAGATTTATTGCTGGAAATTGGGCTTGAGGAAATTCCTGCTCGATTTGTATTAGATGCTGTCGATCAATTACAGAAAAAAACTAAAGAGTGGTTAAAGGAAAGAAAAATAGAATTTGGAGAGGTTCGGGCGTTTTCGACTCCGAGAAGGTTAGCGGTCCTTATATCCAATGTAGCTGAATCCCAAGAAGATACGGAATTAGAAGTGAAGGGACCGACAAAGAAAATTGCACTGGATCAAGAAGGGAATTGGTCAAAAGCCGCAGTCGGTTTTTCGAAATCTCAGGGAGCGGCAGTAGATGATATCTTTTTTAAAGAATTAAAAGGAGTAGAATACGCTTTTGTTCAGAAATTTGAAAAGGGGCGAGCAACGGAAGAAATTTTACCGGATCTGAAAGAAATTATTACATCACTTCATTTTCCAAATAATATGCACTGGGGAAATTTAAGCACGCGTTATATCCGCCCCATTCGCTGGATTGTTGCTTTATTTGGGCAAAATATCATCCCATTCACTGTCGCAAATGTGGATTCGGGTAATCAAACGTATGGTCATCGTTTTCTAGGTGAGAAGATTCGCTTAACAGCGCCAAAAGAATATGAACAACTGCTACTTGGCCAGTATGTGATTGCAGATTATGAGACAAGGAAAGCAGCGATCAAAGAACAAATAGCAAAACTAGCGGATGAACAACACTGGATTATTCCCGTTGACCCGACATTATTAGAAGAGGTTACAAATCTTGTGGAATATCCAACTGTTTTTCAAGGTTCTTTCCAAGGTAGCTTCCTTGAATTACCGAAAGAAGTCTTAATTACCTCCATGAAGGAGCACCAGCGATATTTTCCAGTCGAAGACCAAAACAATCAGCTGCTTCCTCATTTTATTGCTGTTCGAAACGGTGATCATCGACATTTGGAAACCGTCATGAGAGGAAATGAAAAAGTGCTCCGCGCCCGTTTGCAAGATGCGGATTTCTTTTATCATGAAGATCAAAAATTGTCCATTGAGCAAGCACTAGAGAAGTTAAAAAATATTGTTTACCATGAAAAGCTTGGAACACTTGCTGAGAAAGTGAAGAGAGTAACATCGATCGCGGAAGAAATTGCACAGATACTAGATGTTTCAGAGCAGGAAAAATCCTCTATTAGCAGAGCGGCTGAAATTAGTAAGTTTGATTTAGTGACGAATATGGTGGATGAATTTCCGGAATTGCAGGGAATTATGGGGGAAAAGTATGCTTTGCTCCACGGTGAGAAACCTGAAGTAACCCAAGCCATCCGAGAACATTACCAACCGATTCATCCAGAGGACCCAGCGCCAAGTTCGATTGTCGGCTCAGTGATCAGTACAGCTGATAAATTGGATTCGATCGTCTCTTCCTTTTCAATTGGATTAGTACCAACTGGTTCGCAGGATCCTTATGCTCTCAGACGACAGGCTGCTGGAATTGTAAAGATATTGCAGGTGAAAAACTGGGATATAGCCTTACCAGCCCTATTAAAATTAGCTTTAAAAGGAAATCATCAAGAAGATAATCAAGAGCTTTACGAACAACTTAAAAAGTTTTTCAGATTAAGATTAAATTATTTATTAGAAGAAAAAGGAATTCGATATGATATTGTGGAAGCTATATTAGACAGTGAGTGGAATAGTATCCCAGAGCTCACTCAAAGAGCTGAAGTATTGGAACGAAACAGTCAACAACCAAACTTTAAGGCCATTGTCGAATCATTATCAAGAGTACTAAATATCGCAAGCAAAGCAGAGCAAACCGCAAACATTCATAAGGATCTTTTCGAAAACGAATATGAAAAGAAATTGTATGAAGAATGGCAGCAAGCAGAAATCTTAATGACAAATGAACACTCTGTGGAAGCCCGTTATCAATCACTAGCCTCCCTAGAACCAGCGATTTCAGCCTATTTCGATCATACTATGGTCATGACGGAAAATGAATCACTTAAAACAAATCGCTTGGCACAAATGAAAAACTTAGCTAAACTCATCTATCAATTCGCAGATATGAATAAAATACTCGTGAAGTAAACAAAAGAAGAAGCGACTGTT
>NZ_JADIJK010000013.1 GCF_017355205.1 Bacillus sp. SD088 | reverse complement strand
TGACTCTCGCCGTTACGCTTTCTACGCTTCTCCTTGATTTCAGGCACGGCGAACACCGACACCCTACACTTTTTCCACTATGCTCGATTTCCAGCGCATACAATGAGCACCATTGCGCGTGTATTTTTAAAGTTTCATCTTATGCCAACTCAACTTTGGCACTAATATCTAGCGCTGAGACAGAGTGAGTAAGAAAGCCTAACGAAATGTAATCGACCCCTGTCTCGCCATAGGAGGCAAGATCTTCTAGTGTGATCCCACCAGATGCTTCAGTTACAATACCTTTTGGCACTTCTTTTATCCACGTCTTGATCTCGGCGGGGGTGCGATTATCAAACATAATGACATCGGCCTGCGCTTCAATTGCCTCTTGCATTTGTGCTTTTGACTCAATTTCCACCTCGACTTTTACCATGTGGCCAACATTTTTCCGAGCTGCTGCTACGGCCCCTGCAATCGAACCAGCAAACGCGATGTGGTTATCCTTTAACATGACTGCATCATACAGTCCAAATCGGTGATTCACGCCACCCCCACATCGAACCGCATATTTTTCCAGCATCCGCAAACCTGGTGTCGTCTTTCTTGTATCACATATTTTAGTATGATCACTATTTAACAAAGTTACAGCCTCATTTGTTTTTGTCGCAATGCCGCTCATTCTTTGTACTAAATTCAGAACAACTCTTTCCGCTTGTAAAAGATCGTTGACTGTCCCGCTAATTTCCGCAAGCAGTTGCCCTTTTTCAATCCATTCCCCATCACGAATCTTCATATTGATATCCAACTGATCCACAAGCAAAGAAAATCCCGTCCTCACCACTTCTTCTCCGCAAAAAATCCCCTCGGCTTTTGCAAGCAAAGATAGCTGCCCCATTTGTTCTCTGCTAAAAATGCTGCTGGATACATCTCTATCCCCGATATCTTCCAAAAAAAATTGTTTAAGTTGCTGCTGTAATTTGATCTTGTTCATACGCTATTCCTTCTTTCGCTTTCCGATTTTGAATCAATCGTTTTCGTCTCCAGTTGTGATCATCTTCACATGAGAAATCCATTCGGTAATGACCACCACGGCTCTCTGTTCTATGAAGTGCTGCCTTTGTCACCAGATAAGCTGTCATGACCATAAAATAACGAGTGAGTTCGCCTTTATCCATATGATCGAGATTTCCACCCCAGGCATGCTCTCCCATAAATGACTCTAACCATTGCAATTGCTTTGTTAATTCTTCCTCTGTTCGCACAATGCCCACATAATCCATCATCCTCTTCTGAATTTCCTCTATACTTGGTAACGGCTTCCCCATGTGCTGAGGCTGCTGCCAATAAAAAGCTTCACTCCGAATCCTTTTAGAAAAGGGCTGACTGTTCAACCACTGAGCGAGATTTTCTCCCATAAACAAACCTTCCAGTAATGAATTGCTAGCCAATCGATTGGCTCCATGAACGCCAGTACACGCGACCTCTCCCAATGCATATAACCCTTGAAGACTGCTTTTTCCTATAAGATCCGTTTGAATCCCTCCCATTAAAAAATGACTTCCAGGAACAACTGGGATTCGCTTTTCCTCTAAATCGAGGCCATTTGCTTGGCAAAGACGTGAAATCGTCGGAAATCGCCTAGAGAAATCTTTAACTTGTGAGATATCTAAATAAATATCCTCTCCTTGTGAAAGATGTTCATAAATAGTTTGTGAAACAATATGTCTCGGTGCTAAATCTGCCAGTGGATGAACACCGTTCATAATTTCCTTTCCAGCCTCTGTCACCAGCCGTCCTCCCTCACCTCGAACGGCTTCTGATACAAGTCCTTTCGTTTTTCCATTTATATAAAGAAGAGTAGGATGAAATTGAATAAATTCCATATCCGAAATATTTGCACCAGCAAGATACGCAAGCGCGATCCCATCGCCGGTCACCGTTTCCGCATTAGAACTATAGCGATACAATCGTCCACAGCCACCCGTTGCGATTACAATATGATCGGCTAAAAAGGTGTGATTCTCATGATTTTCGTCTTTTGTCTTTACACCAACACAAGTATCTTTTTCTACTAAAAGCTCATATACAAAATGATTTTCCAGCACCTTAACATGATTCGGTATGCGAGGAAGCAAACAATCCATAATCATTTTTCCAGTTGCATCGCCGCCACCATGAATAATTCTTTTTTCACTATGGGCGCCTTCCATGCCGAGAAGAAGTTTTCCTCGTTCATCTCTATCAAAAGGACAGCCTTGCTGTGTTAAAGATTGTATAAGGGATGGAGCCATATCAGTTAAAGCTTCAACAGCTTTTGGGTCATTATGAAATCGCCCTGCCTCAAGCGTGTCAAAGTAATGCTTTTCTGAACGATCCTGATTCCCTATAGCTGCTGCAATCCCGCCCTGAGCCAGATAGGAGTTAGATTCTTGGATATGCGACTTTGTGATAATCATCACATTGATATCATGACGAAGTTTGCAGGCTAATTGGAGTGCTGCAATCCCACTTCCTATAATTAATACATCTGTCTGATTCATGAGCCCCTCCTTTACATTTTACTCAAAAATATTTTACATGTGTCTTGACACATATATTTACATATAATTAAACTTATGACAAGAGTTTTTTTAAAATAATACTAGATAAGGAGAGAAAACATCATAAAATATTTTGATTATGCGGCTACTTGTCCTCTTGATCAAGAGGCTGCTCAATTATATATTCAATCGGCAACCGAATTTTTTGGAAATACGAGTAGTCTTCATGATACCGGGAATCAGGCACAACAGCTTTTGGAAACATGTCGAAAAGAATTTGCACAAATGCTCGGTGTCCAAACAAATGGGATATATTTTACTAGTGGAGGATCAGAAGGGAACTTTTTAGCGATTCAGACCTTGCTATCATCCCCTCTAAAAAAAGGAAAGCATATCATTACAAGTACAGCGGAGCATGCTTCCATCCACAGCGCAATGGAAAAATGCAAGCAGGAGGGGTACGAGGTGACGGCCCTCCCCTATGATCAAGATGGACATATTGATCTGGAGAAACTAAAAGATGCGATCCGCGAGGAAACTGTTTTAATTACGATCCAACATGGGAATGCAGAAATTGGCACAATCCAGCCAATTATTGAAATAAGCAAACTATGCCGTGAAAAGGATATTCTTTTGCATAGTGATTGTGTGCAAACTTTTGGGAAGCTAGACATGCAAGAAATTGCTCATTCTGTTGATAGCTTAGCGATCTCAGGACATAAATTTTATGGGCCAAAGGGAGTTGGAGCTGTATATCTAAGTCCACACCTACATTGGGAACCTTTTTACCCGAACACGTCCCATGAAAATGGCTTTCGGCCTGGAACTGTTAATGTGCCAGGGATTGCGGCGATGACTTTAGCTGCGCAAAGATCGATTGCTAGCCTTGCAGAACAGCAGGAACATTTTATAAAACTTCACGATATATTCTTAAACACCATTAAAGACAAGGCAACGCAGATTAAAGTGTATCCTTCCGACCTCCCTGCGATTGTCGGCCTAAGAATCAAGGGAATCGAAGGACAACTTGTAATGCTGGAATGTAATCGCAATGGATACGCCATTTCAACTGGAAGCGCCTGTCAGGTCGGTAGTCAAGCTCCCGCTAAAACAATGACAGCTTTAGGCGTAACAGGCAAACAGGCAAAGGAGTTTATTCGAGTCTCTTTTGGAAAGAATACAAAGTTGGAAGATGTGCAGACATTAGGGAAAACACTAATCAAAATCTTACATGCTTTTGAAAAACAATGCGAGAGGAGCTAAAAATAAAAGCGCAAGTGCCTGTTCGGCGATATTCGGTATATTAAAAACATTGTGGGCCTTTATTCGTCGTTATGGCTTAGGCCTGTTATTAATAAACTCGACTATGCATGAAACGCAAGGCGCTTGGAGCTAGGCATAGACCACAATCGCTAGTACCATAAAATAAAGCGTAGACAAAGTTAGTACACTTTATCTACGCTTTGATAGCTTGAAACTCAGGTTTTCACGGCGATTTCTTCGTTTTTTCTCCTACCTGCGGATTTTCGAGATTTCCTTTTAAATTGGCTCGATAGTTCCAATAATTAATTCCTAATCCAGCCAACATTCCAATAATAATCACCGCATACCCGGTATTAGTCCTTGTCGTTAATCCATACCATAAAACAGCAATATATAAAAACACAACCAAAATTCGGATGATAAAATACTTTTTCATGGATTCGAATGTCCCCTCTCGTAATCTATTCTTATTATAACAAAAAGGGACCTTAATGGGGACTCAATATCCATTACGGTGGAGTAAGGGCTGCAGTAAATAGAACGAATTACCCTATTTGGCGAATACTTTCCTTTATCGGTGAACTCTCAAAATCTTTTAAATGGATGGATATTTCAAAAGTACCTTTTTCAAAGAAATAGGGTAACCTTCTTCGAAACCAAGGTTGCATTGGCAAGTCTGTCATTTCCTCTTTGGAAACCCATTTTAGCTCTCCTTCAGGCGGGTTTTCTAACAACTTCCCTTTATACTCAGTCGCTACATAGTTGAACACAATATAACGATAATGTTCATCTACTAAAATATATTCATCCACGCCTTTATAGATAAGATCTTCAGGATTCACAAGTAATCCCGTTTCTTCCCTTAATTCTCTCACTGCACCCTCGGCAAAGCTCTCGGTTAATTCAATTTTCCCTCCAGGTCCTAAATACCCTGGAAATCCCAATTTACTTGGACGGTTGACGAGTAAAATTTTATTCAGCGTCTGGTCATGGACGATCACCATCGATAAGAGTGTCGCTTCAATCTTTTTCATATATGAACCCCATTTTTTAGCATCTATTATACCAAAGATTTGTACTACTTTTATATATTTGCAATCTACCAACCATTAATCTCCTATTTTCATTCGGTATTTTTGATTAACCTATCAAGCCGTTTACGTAAAGTATTCAAGCTGTCTAATTCCCTTACCGAGCAGATATTTTGTTCAATCACATCTCCACCGAAATCATGAATCAAGAGGCCATTAAAACAAATTTCCGTTATTTCTTCGTTCGAAGCCTGGCCAAAATACCCTTGTATATAAGCCTTATCGAATTGAAATAACTCACAGACAACCAAGGCCTGTTCATAGACAAGAGGAGCTTGTACAGCATCAGCAAAATCAATAATATGTATGGTATGATCATCAGCCAGCAAGAGATTGTCCCTGTTTAAGTCTCCGTGAACAAACACGTTTTCGCCAAAGTCATGGGATTCGATATAATCCAGTCGCTCCTTTTTAAAATTCTCAGGGTATTTTTCCCATCGCTTTTGCCTGTCTCTATCATGAATCACGTCAACTCCGTTAAAAGGAACACATGGAGTATTCATTGCATCTGTGATGTGGCGTAATTTTTGTCCAATAGTCAATTTGTCTGCAAATGTTAAAAAGGAATGGATTTTATTCAATTCTGTCCCCTCGATATATTCCATAATTAAGTAGGAAAAGTGGTATTTATCTTCTACTGACCCACTTGCAACCAGGTTCGGTACAGACACACCAAGCTGTGCTGCTCTATGCATCGCAAATGATTCTGTTGTGAAATCTGTTGTACTGTCTATCCCAGATTCTGCTGGCGCAAATACCTTGATCACGTAATCGCCCACTTTAAAAACAGCATTTGTCCCAGGTGTACAATGCTCTATTTTCGAAAAGGCGAGCTTTTCTTTTGCAAAGATAGATTGTATTAGCGGTTCAAAGGTTGGAATGGATTGAAATAATTGCCCCCATGATTCCCAACTGTTGATGACAGCCGTAAATTGATTCATCTATATTCTCCTCCGTGTTCTTTAGGCACCCCAGTCCTATGCATCTTTAATCTTCGCCTGAATAAACGCCTTCGTCTCCTCCACATTATGTAAATCCTTTTTTGGCAGGATATACGCGCTGACGGAGCTATTATACAGATAGATCGCCTGCTCATCCTCTTTTAATCCTTGAATACCCGACCAGGTGACCTTCGTTTCCTTATTAGGAGTGATATCAACGAGCCCCTCTTCTAACAAAGTCATTCGATGTTCCCCTAATAAACCTTCATTTTCTCTTTCTCTGATCAGTTTCTTCGTATTCCGGATGATAAAGCGATAAAAATATTTTGGATAGAAAATCACCCATAATATACTTATCAATAAAAAAGGGATAAATATTCCGAGAAAAGGCATATCTGTCACCTTTGAAAAGAAGTAAGAGAAAACGATAAAGAGGACTGGAAATAAAAATCGTTGGATGTTTAAGGCTCTCTTTACGGTATTGGAATTTTTAACATGAAACAAATTAAACTTCAGGTACTCTTCTTCTGTTAAGCTATATGTTATCTCCATGAGAACTCCCCTTTATTTTACAGAAATAGTCAACTAAGTAACTGGTAAACGGGATATACAACAAATCCAAGGCCGTACAGGATTATTAAGAACCTAAACGACCATGGCAATCTCCGTTCTAGTGTTGCTACAAAACCTACTAATAAGAGTGCACTGCCTATTACAAAGCTAGATATGATTTCAAAAATCTTGATCACGCCTTTATTGACCTGTATTCAAACTACCGCTCTCACAATATAATACACTTGAGTGACTGCTAGGCCCTTCTCAGTCGCCTCTTTCTCAAATACCTTAGTAATCTGTTCCAGGTTTGCATCTTTTACTTGTTCCAATACTTCCGGCTTCTGGCCAAAACATCGCCGCTTAATGATGTCCAGAGGAGTATGAAGATATTCGGTACTTTTGACGACTTCAATCTCTGAACTCATAAAATGGTTTTCTATTTTTTGTCGAATAATTTCCAAGACAGGTGTCCCTGTCGCTACTGGAAACAAGTTGGGAAATAATTGCGGAAGCTCCTTTTGTGATTCATCACCAGGATGTAAGGCTAGGACCTCTCCTCCCTTTTTGATCACTTGTGGCAAGTATAGGTAAGCCGATGTTGGTCCTTTACGAATATACGCACAATCAAAGGTATTAGCAGCAAAAGGCAAGCCCTGTTTCGTATTTCCTACCACAAAGGAAACATTGGGGTGTCTGTTTTCTTTCCCCATTTTGATGAATCTATCTGTTGCATCAAGGCCAATCACCTCTTTTGCTAGAGGAGCATACCTATTCGCAAATCCTCCATGGCCACACCCCACGTCAAGTACCTTCTTATTCTGAACCATTTGAGCCACTTCACGATCAAAAACTGACTCCCCATTCGGTTCTGTATGAGTGGATTGCCAAGAGTATTCATATTCCCCCTGTAGCTTACTCAGCTGTTTATACCATTCTAGTGAATGTGGACGAAGCCATCCAGATAAAAGAGATGGATCGATAAATGTTGTCATCATTGCCCTCCTTTTTTCTTACGTGAGGTAAAAGCCTAAAAGTACCCATTCTCAGAGGTTTTGGATCGCCTGGGATAATCAGCCTCTTATCTTCACACTATAATAGCGCATTGCCTTGGGAATTCCCTTTATTTCAAAAAAACCTTGATAGATTAAACTACGCACTCTATACTCCAAAAAGGAATCCCCTACCATGCCATCAATCTGACCAAGTACTTCTCCAATCAGTCGACCTGCTTGAATAAAAGCCCTCCCCTTTTGCTTGTGTAAATTTTGAGCAGCGGTTATAAGCAACTCATCAAAATAATCTTCTCCTACTTCTTTGATGATATGATTCTCCCAAATCCGCACTACGCCCTTCGTATTAGATAAAGTGATCCATTCTTTTTCAAATCGTGATCTTTCTTCAGGAGTTAAAGCTTCCGGTAATTTCTTTTGATAGATATCGTTTAACTTCTCTGGATGAACCTCTCCTGTATGAAAATAAAAATACTGGATTTCATTTGTATTATACAACTCCTGATAGGCAAGGGTTGTATTGATTAGGAAAACATCATTTGGTTTCTCCTTCAACAAATATAAAAGATAGCGTATCCCTGTTTGTTCGCCCGCATTTTCACCGGTCCAGAGCACAATCGGAACATGGTCTGGAATCACTTCTAGTTCTGCAAGCGTTTTTGAAAATCTTTTTTGATACTCTTTTTCAATAAAACCATCCTCAATATTCAAATGATCCCGCAGCCACTCGTAGCGATGCGTACGTCCTTCTTCTTCATAAAGCTTCCATATGGGCCCAGCAGTAAAGAAGTCAGGAAAGCCGATCACTTTATTCCCATGTTCTAAACCTACCTTAAGCGAACCCGCAGTAGATTCACCACAGACGATATGTACCGTTTTATATTCTATTTCAGTGCTTTTTTTATTACTTTGAGCAAATTTAAGGTTCCACCATGCATGTAAATCTTTCATCATCTGTCGCTGTGATTCATGAGATTCTGGTATCCTTTTTAACCGAAGCATTGTTTGTAAGAGAATCGATTTTGCCTCACTTTCTGTTAATTGATTAACCGAATTTCGCAGGTTTTCATTCATAGTTATCCTCCATTTTTTCGATTATTTCTCTTTTATATGGACATGAATACACTGCAAATCATTAATCCGACGAATTCCCTACTAATTCGGCATAATAACGAACAAGTTCTGGGTATTCATGTATCTCTTTTTTACCTAATTCGCTGATGGTGTATATTCCTCTGCGAACTCTATTAAACCAACCATAATAGTTTTTATTGAGGATGGATAAGGTCTTGTCCCCTGTCCCCAAATGACGCAGTGCTTTAGGCGACAACGGGCCGAAATGTTCGAGGCAGCAAGCAATGTGGATACAATTTTCTTTATATGCCGTCATAATCTTGGTATTATGACTCCCACCAATATTATGGTCCCCATGCCTCCCTTTAAGTTCATTAAGAAGCTGGTTTCTTTTTTTCCTGCTCCTTTCCATGCTCTTTTTTCGATCAAAAGAAGATGGGGGAATTTTTATTTCAACCTGGTCCTGCTCAATTGAAACGAGAATCAGACCTAACTCAAGTCTCCTTATCAAGTAACATATGTTTTTCCATTTCTTCGAAAATAGACTGTACTTGGGTTTGGGAATAGCGATGTAGACGAAGTTAGATAAGCGTTGTCTGATGGTAGCTTGTACAAGGAGTTCCACACTTAGATTAAGCTTTAGCTCAACAATAATAAGCTCATTCTCTTTCACAGCGATTAAATCACAATGGTTAACTTCTCCGTAAACCTCATAATCACGTTGGATAAAGTAGTTTTGAATCGGTTGATATAAATGAGTTTCGTATAATTTTCCTGCTTTATGTTTCATTTTTTAAAATACGCTCCTAAGCATGAAAGTCTAAATCAAATACTATTTATCCATTCAACAAAGTAAAAAGCGACTTATGTCCAAATTTTGTTTCTCCCTCTGTTAAAATTGGCAAAAGCAGGTCATCAAGTCCATTTGTTAGTAAATCTACAGATTGTCGAACATATCCATTTTCAAATTGAGCAAGCGCCACAGGCAGCTCGTCCTCATCTAAAATATACCAATCACCATTCGGAAAAACCAAAACATCGATAATCAAATCTTCAAAAGTGATAAGGGAGTCTGTAATAGAAGTGTTTTTCACGATATTAAAATAGGCCCCCAAATAATGGCCATTCTTATCTCGCCAAATGTACAAATTATAAGGGCGATCTTTCCAATAATACGCCAGCGTATAACTCTCTACTGGAATGGTTAAGGTTGCTTGTTCTGTCACCATCGAAAAAGACTGCTGGACCTTATGAAAAAGAATTGCTTGCTTCTTGTCCGCATACAATAAAGAACAAGGATACTCTACAATTGTCGCATCATAGCGAATTTTTCTTTCTATTATACTTGGTTTAATCGTATGTACAAATATTGGCAAATCCCCCTTTTGAACGTTGATGCTGCGGTAATATGTTCTTTTACGGATCTACTATTGATTTAGCAGCGAAGAAACTTTCTCCGTCCATTCTCCCTCCTTATCAGCAAGTAGCGTGTCCCAACCTAGTTCCGCTGCCCCGGTAAAATTTTTCTCCTGATCATCAACAAATAGCACAGTTCCATTGTTTCTTAGGTAGGTTTGAGTTTTTTCGTATATGGAAATTCCTGGTTTACATGCGCCTACCGCTGCAGAAATTGTTACACTTGTTAAATATTCTTGAATCGGGATGAGGATATGTTCGATCCATTCAAGCCGATGATTACTTAATAAATGAATATCAGCCATTTTACTCCAACTTGGAATCTCTTTTATAGCTGGTAAAGGGGTGATCAGCGATAATAATTGCTTTCTAGCCGATTTAATATGAATTTGAGGAAATTGTCTTTGTAAGTTTGTCCAAAAGGCTTGTTCAGTGATCACTCCTATCCATAATTCTTCACGGATCCCTTTTCTAAATTCGAGCAATTCTTCATACTGCACATCATAAGTGGTAGATAAGTGGCGCCAAAACAAGGGCGAAAAATTAGTGGCCAATACACCGGCAATATCTAAGACCAAATCAGGTTTTTTCGGCATTTTTCTCACTTCCCAAAGCTTCATTCCATGCTTGGACAAATTCCTTCACACTTGCATAGCGATCATCCCGCTCTTTTTCAATAGCTTTCATGGCCACTTCGTATAATGCCTGAGATGCCTCCCATTTTTGGATTGAGCGATCGAGCTCTCCGCCTACTAATGCGAATGCAGTTGCTCCCATTAGAAACACATTTGTTTTTTCATCAATTTCAGCCCCTGCGGTAAATTCCTCGGGAGACATAAAGCGAGATGAGCCCCAAAGTCTGCCCATTGTATTGATGTAAGGCTTTTGCTGATACAAATCAATATCACATATTTTCATCCGCTGGTTCGTGAAGTCATACAACAGACTACCATCATAAAAATCAACCGCCACATAGTCCTTCTCTTCTACATGGACATGGAAATCAAAAATATCCTGTAATGCTTTAAGTCGATATTCAATGGACAATTGCCGAAAACGGAAAAATGGAGAATCTGGATGTTCATATTTCAGTGGAGGAGGGAATTTCCAATGCGGATGCAATCCTTCTCCCTCAAACCAGTCAAATACGAGCACATATCCATTTTCAAGCTGAAAATGATCGACGAGGTTTACTAAGTATGAATGTCGTAAATTTTCATAAATGGGAATGGCAGCTTTTAACCTAGTGATCGCTTCTTGCGGCTCCCCAGAAAAGTGAATAGGCCTGGCGCCAGCATATTTAACGAATTGTTTTAGTCCATTCTTTTCCACACCAAAGCTCAAGTTGCCCGAATCCTGTTCAGCAAAAACAGTGAATACCTCACCTAGATCTTGGAGCCAAGCAAAGTCATGGTGTTCTTTTAGCGAAAAAGACACGTGATCCAATGATACAAGACTGCTCATTTCATCCCTCCGATTGTTTATCTTTACTATCCTATATTCGATTCTAAGCTGGGAAAATCCTTTTAATGGGGTTTAAGATTCTTTCATTCTGTTGTATAATACGAACATGTTACCGGAGGTGATAGACGATGGCGAGTAACCTGCCGCCAGAATTGGTAGCGTCTCATGCAAAGCCTATTATGAAACAGGCGATTCTTTGCATGGGGTGGACAATCAAATAAAAATCGCCTGACTTTAATGGCTTTGCCCCTTATTTTCAATCAATTACAATAAGGAGCTGACAAATATGACAAGCCATATGAAAACAGAAGCATTTATTCGAAGTGATCAATATCAGTTTATAAAATTTCAAGTGAAGAACCTCGTGTCTGCCTATGCCACTGTGAACGATCCGAATGTCCTGAAGGCGGTAAAATATGGAGCCTCTGATAAAGTGATGGATTTGTTTCCAGAGATTCATGAGCAACAGCAGGCGATTTTTAATAAAATCACGGAAATCAAGGAAGAACAGCAAGCCGAACAATTTTTAACTGAGCTAAAAGAATATGTTATTCCATTCAAGGCTATAACAGAAAAAACAGTAAGTAAATTGTTTCCTAAAGCTAAAAAGTTAAAGCTCCCCTCCCTGGATGAGGTAGATCCTAGAGAGCTGACCTACTTGGGCTGGTATGATATCCGTTCGGAGAAAAAATTTCTTATTTTCGACTATAAGGGAAAATTAGTTGGCATCCATGGAACCTTTCGCCAGCCAACAAAGGGGATTTGTGCTCTATGTAATGGTCACGAAGAAGTCGGGTTATTTATGGCCAACGTCAAAAGTGGTAAAGAGACCTACACAAATCGTGGAAATTATATTTGCACAGATAGTTTAACATGCAACCAGAACTTACGGTCATTAGAAAAACTTGAACAATTTATTGAGTTGGTGAAAAAATAACGGAGGGGGATTCCCCTCCGTTTTTTACTTCGCACGGTTTCCTTTTTATTCACCTTAAGATTTCATCAATAATCCCATACTCTTTTGCTTCTTCTGCACTCATAAAATGATCCCGATCCGTATCTCTTTTCACTTTTTCAAATGGTTGCCCAGTTCTTTCTGCAATCATTTTGTTCGTTAGATCCTTCAGCTTTAAAATTCTTTTTGCAGAGATTTCAATATCGGTTGCTTGCCCTCTTGCTCCTCCTAAAGGTTGATGGATCATGATTTCACTATTTGGTAGCGCAAGACGTTTGCCTTTAGTACCGGCCAGAAGGAGAAGAGCTCCAAATGATGCCGCCATCCCTGTACAAATCGTCCTCACATCAGGTTGAATATATTCCATCGTATCTAATATCGCAAAACCAGCGCTTGTTGATCCTCCAGGGCTGTTAATATACAGCGAGATATCCTTCTCCCGATTGTCCGCTTCTAGAAATAACAATTGGGCAACAATCGTATTAGCCATGGCATCATTGATTTCTTCACCAATCATAATAATACGATCCTTTAATAACCGGGAGTAGATATCATAAGAACGCTCCCCTTGACTAGATTGTTCAATAACATATGGAATTGGATTCATCTATCCCATCCTCCTTTATAATTGATTAGCTACGCAGCCATTGTGAGGGTGCTAGAAGGAGAATGATGTGGATAGGCATATGTTTCCCGTAATCGCATAGAAGGCACGTCTGTCTCCTTTGTCAATATACGAATAGAGGGGATAGCTTGGATTAGGTCTGTTGGATCCTGTGATGTTATCGTTTGCTGGAAGAGCTCATAAAGCCGTTCCCGTTCTTCCTCATCCCAGTATAAGTCATTCGAAAAGTCTTCTTTTCCTTCTTTTTTCTCCATTCTTTTTCTTGCACGTTGAATGCTCGCCTTTACAGCCGTTTCAGACGTGTTCAGAAAAGCAGCAATCTCTTTTAATTGAAACTGAAAGCCTTCTTTTAACAGTACTATCACAGCTTGTTTCGGCGTTAATGAACGGATTAGATAATCAATTTCATCCATCACAGAATGAGGACTATTATGATCTGCAATGAAGTCCGTTACAGTATGCGTTGTCTCATGTCTCCTTTTTCGGACGGTGTCAATCCATAGATTATAGGCCATTTTTTTCAATAGGGCAGGAGAGATTTCGTCTTTATGAGCATAGTGTTTTAACACTTTCACCATCACTTCTTGTGCGATATCCTCTCCGTCCCATTTGTTTTGTGCCAAATGATGGCAATATGGCAATAATTGTGGATACAAGCTTACGATCTTCTGTCCTATTCGGTGATGGGAATATTGCTTGGCTGGATAAGTATGCTTTCTAACCATCTCTTTCACTCCTTTAGCACCTCTCTCCTTACTAAACGATTAGGGATACTGAAAAGATATGGGGAAGAAAAAATAATTTTATCATTTCTATTTCTTTTGATCTAAATGTTCCACTTCCTGTTCCAGATTTTCTATTCTTCTTTCCAATTTCTCATCTGGCTCCTTCAACCTTCTAAATACAATGGAGCCGAACCCCAAAAAGAATACAACACCACCCAATATGGCAATAATGAATAATACTAAGAGATCACTCACTTTTTTATCCCCTTCCCTATGAATTCCCTTACATTTTCTCCAGAAACGATTCCAAAGTCTGCAAATCCTCAGGATACATATGTTTAAGTGTTTGAATATCTGTCAGAGACTTCCACGCTTTTTCTTCAATAATCTTATCAGGATCCTGAATTCCTTGACTATCTCCTATCGTTTGAACAAGAAAATAATGAGTTTTCACTTGGATCTTGTTGATATCCGTATGTTTTATGAATAGAGGCTGAAGGATTTTCACCGTATACCCCGTTTCTTCCTTCACTTCTCTTATACAGCACTGCTCCGGTGTCTCTCCCTCTTCTATCCCTCCGGATGGCACTGCCCATAAATCCTCTTCCTTGTTCCTGACCATAAGTACTTGTTGATATTCATTAATACAAATGGCGGCTGATCCGCTCCATTCTTTCATCTCTTCCCCTCCTTTTAAGCGATGTTGCTCAAGAAAGAACACTCAAATACAAATCCAATGAATTTTCAACTTCCTTTATGACTAACTGGATAAAATCATCGTCATTACTCGCAGTATGAGCTTTATCTAATGCCTCATAATAAGCTAATCGATTTTCCACTTTGATGACAATGGGTGGAAAACCTGCTTTCATCAATTCTAGATTCAATAATAAGCGGGAAGTACGTCCATTTCCATCAATGAATGGGTGAATACCAACGACAATCCTATGTAACATGGCCGCTCTTTCCACTGGATGTAAGTCTAATGCCTCTCCTCTTGCCCACTCTACACATTGTTCCATTTGTTCCTTAATTAGGAAGTGAGCGGGAGGAACATGGTTGGCTCCAGCAATCAATACCTGTTGGTCACGGTATACACCCGCATAATCGTCATCGATTCCTTTTAGAATAAGACGATGGAGATTTTTTATTTGCCATTCCGACATCGGCTCATCTATTTGTACAATTTCTTCCACATACTTTACCGCATCTCGGTGGTTGATGACCTCTAAATGCTCCCTCAACGTTTTTCCACCAATCGTTATTCCTTCTAGCACTACCTTTGTCTCGTTAAGTGTTAACGTATTACCCTCTATAGCATTAGTGTTATATGTCCATTCAAGCAATAGTTTTTCCTGTAAACTCTTTAAAGTATATTTCGGTATTGGCCTCAAACTATCTAACTTTTCCTTTTTCTCGTTTATTTGTCCAAACATCTAGATCCTCCCCCTTAAACCGATTATTCCGATCATTGTTTTGATAACATTTTACCATACCCCAGTTCTCCAATTTTGAGAAATAAGAAAAAAATCCTCCCTACTATGCAAGTATGGAGGATCAGCTTCTTGATTATTTATGATTCATTTCATTAGGAACAGAATTATGACGCTCATTGCGATCCAAAGAAGCAATTTTCTCCATATCTGAATCCGATAGAGCAAAATCGAAGACATCTAGATTTTCTTTCATGCGAGAAGGAGTAACGGTTTTAGGAATAACCATGACATCAGTCTGTACATGCCAGCGAAGAATCACTTGTGCTGGTGTTTTCCCATGTTGCTCAGCAATTTCTTGAATCACTGGATCCTCAATCACCTTTGTCCCGTTCATAAGTGGACTATAGGATTCTAAGTAAATGCCATGTTCTTTACAAAATTGCTTTAATTCTTTCTGCTGTAAATACGGATGACACTCTACCTGATTCACGGCTGGTACAACATCGCATTCATCCATAATACGTTGCAAATGTTCGATATCAAAATTACATACACCAATAGCTTTTGTGCGTCCATCTTTATATAGCTTCTCCAAAGCCTTGTACGTTTCCACATATGTATCAAACTTAGGTGTTGGCCAATGAATCAAGTATAGATCAACGTAATCCAAACCGAGTTTCTCAAGACTTTCGTCCATAGCCTTTAATGTCGTTTCATATCCTTGATCAGCATTCCAAACTTTTGTCGTCAGGAAAATGTCTTCACGTGATAGACTACTCTTCGCAAGCGCCTGGCCAACTCCGACTTCATTTCCATAAATTTTGGCCGTATCGATCAAACGATATCCCGTTTCTAAAGCTTGTGCAACGGCATTTTCGGCTTCCTCATTCGGCACCTTCCATACACCATAACCTAATTGCGGTGTACGAATCCCATTATTCAATGTTATGTAATTCATGAAATCGCTTCCTTCCTGATATAAGTTACTTTTAAGTCTATCACAGGATCTTTTATATTTGAATTTTTTTGCTACACGATCACACGCTGTTTCTGACAAAAATTAAATTTGTTTCTTTAGTCGCAAAGGTCCGATCAAACGTGTACAAAATTCCTTTTCTTGTTCTTCTACTAATAGTAGAAATTCATACACTATAAAAGCCGCTCCATGCTGTCACATGGAACAGTTACAATAAGACCAGTCCAATTATGGGGCTATGCACAAGTAAGATAAATGATCCCTCGAGGCCTGCTAAAGCAGTCGATCGGACATGATAAACGCGATTAACATGCCGAATGAGATCATCAGCGTGAACGGCGCTTCCACGTCAACACCCCCTTCATAGGAAAATGTCCAATTCCTAGAAGGTGCAAACGACGTGCCTAACCCCTCATACAAAGCTAGTCTATTGTTCCTCTATTATATCAAATGCGTACACCCGTTTCTTTTCAAATCTAATCAAACGTTTGATTAATAACATCTCCCGCCTTTATCGAAAATTTTATGGCAAAATTCTTCAGCTTCATTTATTCATACAGATTTATCTCTAGCAACTCCCTTACTAAATCGTGTATGATAAAGATACGTATAATAAAATATGATCGAACGGACAAGCACAGATGATGTAATAAGATACTACCTGTTGGTAAAGGAGGAATCCCCCTTGAGTTATGGAGCAACATTACAAAAAGAGGCCATGCACATATTAAAGTTAACAAGCAGAACCTTTTACATTCCCATTAAACTGTTAAATCCAATGCTCCGAGAAACAGTTGGGGCTGCTTATTTATGCATGCGAGCCATTGATGAAATTGAGGATCATGAAGAGTTGTCGTCTGATACAAAACAACATTTACTCCGTTCGACTAGCCAACTTCTTCAAACAAAATTCGATCCCCATGTTTATCAACAGCTATTAAAGCCCTATGAAAATCTTCTACCTGAAGTAACCCTTAGACTTTATGATTGGTTAAGAGTATGCCCTGCCGATATTATCGATAAAGTGAAAGAGTCGACCAGTATCATGGCAAACGGCATGGCGAAATGGGTGGAAAAGGATTGGATCGTCAAAACAAAGGAAGATCTAGATGATTACACTTATTATGTAGCCGGTTTAGTTGGTGTGATGCTTTCGGATATTTGGGAATGGTATGATGGCACAAAAACAGATCGCGATTTAGCGATTGGATATGGTCGCGGCTTGCAGGCTGTGAACATGCTGCGAAATCAAGATGAGGACGCAGAGCGCGGAGTCCATTTTATCCCAGATGATTGGGGACGAAGTGAGATGTTTGACTATGCCCATGCTCATCTAGAGATGGCGGACGAGTATATCACATCCATCGATACGAAAAACATCCTATTGTTTTGCAAAATCCCGCTCGCTCTTGCCAAAAAGACTCTAAAAGCATTGCACAAAGGCGAGGAAAAAATGGGACGTGCTGAAGTAGAATCGACAGTAAGTGAGATCTTGGAAAATCATTAACTAAAAAATAAGAAAAGGTGTCTAGCACTTGTAAGTTGCTAGACACCTTTTCTTATTCAACTGTTACGAGCACCTAAAAACTCGGCTTTCAATTCATTTTCTTCGGTCAATGAGACCTCATAAGCTTTTGCATCACGTCTAGAGCTAACAATTTTCTTTAACGTTTGGTCAACATAATGAAGAGCCACCCCATCATCGGCTGCGATCCCTGGCTTTATTCGTCTTTCCTTTATGAGCTTATGAAAAGTAGGCCTACGCTCTGCTTCCCCATCATAATGTGGACAATGACTTCCTTTTAGAAATCCTAAACATGTCAGCGGACCAAGCTCAGCTCCATATGAATCGGTTACCCCTTCCTCAAACCAACAAATGGATCCAGCACTTAGTCCAGTAAGAAAAGCGCAAGCGCCTTGCTCAGCCCCGACAAGCAAATGTTCTGAGACAAGAAAAGTCCGGTTTTGACTTTTATTGGCTCAGGTTATTTGACCTCGAGGGGCTAGGCGCTGGAGCTAGATCAAAACACTAGCCAAAATTTATACTTTCTTACCTTTCAAGAAGAATTCCTTTTTCCCATGCCTTTTTTAAAATTATATCAACTTCCCAATCTCGCCATAAAGCTAATAAATTTTTCGTATTTCCTCCCCCAACATAAATAATATCTTTGTCTAAAAGATAACTTTCCAAATCCTTTGTAGGTGGGCGAAATAGCGACAAATGGGATGGTTGACAAGCCTGTTTGTCAAAAAAGTTGTAAAATCGAGTTATGTAGGATTCTGCATCTCCACTAGCAGTAGGAAGGAAACAAACTTTTGGATTGGATTTTTTAGATTGTTGAAGAATATAAGCATCTAATAATGGATTGTCTGGCTCCATTGAGAACCCCCCACCACCAAGTGCGATAATTTGACACATCTTCTCACATCCTGTCTATCAAATACATGCATATTCCCTTATTTCGATTATTTCCGGGGAAATTCCTCCTCATTTTCAATATTTTTCGCGCAAGCTTAAATGATATATTTCCTTCCTCTCCTACATGGTATATATTAGTGTGGGAATACATATTATTTAACTCATTAGAATTTGGTAGGGGTGTGCCTGTGAAATCATCTGGAAAAATATTATTTTATGTTGTTACGATGATGTATTGGTTTTCCATGTATACGTATGTACCCATCCTTTCCCCTTATGTAGAACGCCTTGGCGGTTCCGTTTTTATGATTGGACTGGTTGTCGGTAGTTATGGATTCACACAAATGCTTGTCAGGATTCCTTTAGGCATTTGGTCTGATCGAATTGGCAAGCGAAAGTTGTTTATTTTTGCGGGGATCGCCTGTGCTGTCTTAAGTTGTCTAGGCTTGGCACTCTCAACTAATGTGTGGGCAATTTTCGGATTTCGCTCACTTGCAGGTGTGGCGGCAGCAAGCTGGGTAGCCTTTACTGTTTTATTTGCCAGTTATTTTGAAGCTGATGAGGCACCGAAGGCAATGGGCATTATTAGTTTTTACACAAGTATTGGCCAAATGACTGCTACTTCAGTTGGTGGATTTCTAACTGATTATATTGGATGGCAAGCTCCCTTTTATCTAGGCGCAATTGTTGGCCTGATTGGTTTAATCCTTGCTATAAAGCTTGTTGAAAAACCAGCCGATGTAAAAAAGAAGCCTGTTCAGGTAAAGGAATTAATTAAAATGGGCGGGGAAAAATTATTGTTATCGGTCTCCTTACTAGCAATCGTGGTTCAGTGTATTACTTTTACGACAATGTTTGGTTTTACACCATTACATGCTACTAGTTTAGGAGCATCCAATGCAGATCTAAGCGTATTAACCTTGTTGTCTACCTTGCCCAATGCGATTGCTGGCTATATTAGTGGCAGTATTTTTGTGAAGAGATTTGGAGAAAGGTATACGATTTTAATCGGCTTTATTGCCGCCGCAATCTGTACAATTCTTCTTCCCTTTACAACAAGCTTGAGCTTATTGATTTTGACACAAGCCTTTAATGGTTTCGCCCAAGGCATGATGATGCCAGTATTAATGGGGCTGGCGATTCAATCCGTCAATGAAGGAAGAAGAGCTTCCGCGATGGGCTTTTTCCAGGCGCTCTATTCACTCGGAATGTTCGGTGGACCGTTTATTGCGGGGTGGATTGGGGAATATGTTGGCCTTTCAGGTGGCTTTATCCTAATTGGCTGTCTTAGCTTTATCGGAGCTCTGCTAGCCTATTTATGGATGCCAAAGAGACGTCTAAAGCAAGAATTAGGATAAGAACCTTTAAAAAATAGGATGGATGACTTTTATCGTCATACATCCTATTTTTCAATCCTGTTCTAAAATACTGTAAAGATACGAATCTCGCCATCCATCTTTAATCAATAAATGTTCACGCAATCTGCCTTCTTTGGTCATGCCAACTTTCTCTAAAACCTTAGCAGAGCCTATATTTCGTTGGTCACAAGTAGCTTGAATGCGATGTAATCCTAGTTCTCTAAAGCCAAACTCTATTAATAACTGGGCAACTTCTGTTGCAATGCCTTGCCCCCAATAGGCAGGATGAACGATATAGGCTAGTTCCCCAACTTGATGTTGGAAATCCACTACACTGATTTCTCCAGCCCCAATTATGTTCCCATTTACTACAATCGCAAGAGCATACCTTTTCCTTGGTTGTTGGCAAGCAGCCTGGAGGACTTGTTCAACAAAGACTTTTGAATCTTCAATTGTATTTGGCCCCCAAGGCTGATAACGACAAGACTCTTCCAGAGAAGCGTATGCATGAACAGCCTCCCAGTCCATACTTGTAAATTCTCTTAAAGAAACCCTTTCGTTGGAAAGAAATATAGGGTGATCATTCATTTTGTTCTCCCCTGTATTCATTATATTGTGATAGATGATGGACTTGATTATATTCTTGAATATTCCACTGATTTTCCATAAAGTGAAGATTGCTGATACAGGCATTGATGAGTTTAGTTTTCCCAGACCCAATTTCACCATTTGATAAGACTGCTAAAATCGTATTAATCACGCCTCCATGTGCTACAAGAATAATTTTATCATTCGGATACTCTTCCTGAATTCGCTCCATCCCCTTCATGACACGTTGGGCAAGCAAGTTTCGAGGCTCCTGATTCGGGATATCTCTCCTCTGCGGATATAGTCTTTGTCTTTCTTCCCTTGTCAGCCCTTCCGCATCTCCATAACACCTCTCAACAAATTCCTCCATTTCTATCACTGGAATCTGCAATGACTGATTCATGATGTTTGCCGTTTGTTTGGCTCGCTTCAAAGGACTTGTAACGATTCGATCCCATTCTGAATTGGAAAAGTACTGAGCACATTCTTCCGCTTGCCGTTTTCCCGTTGCATTAAGGGAAATATCAGTCCTACCTTGAATTTTCCCCTCTGCATTCCAATCCGTTTCTCCATGTCTCACTAAACAGATCTGACTCATTTTTTATCCCTCCAAAAGATCAATCCTTTATCGCATCCAAGATTTTTGAGGGAAAACGTATGGAAGTCCCTTGATTTCTCGGATCAGAAACAGGTGTTGACCGCCCTTGAAACCTTATTCTAGTACAATATCATCTTATAATTTGAATTAGAAGCTGGATAAAATGTCCTACATTGATAACAATTCATTTTCGCTTCTTTTTAAAGCAATTCATTCAATTCACTTCATAATCGATTCTTTAACTCTTCTAGCTCTTCCTCATTTGGTTTGACAGCTTCGGAATACATTTCATCCCTTGGTGTCCACCAAACAGGGTGGGTCGGATTTGGCTCTTTCGAACTTCGCGGGAAAATATGCCAATGCATATGTGCATCTCCATTCCCCAACAGTTCATAATTTAGTTTTATTGGGTTGAATGCCTTATAAACCGCCTCTGAAACTGTACTCATTTCGACAAGAAAATTTCTCTTGAATTCGGGCTCTAATTCATGTAATTCTTTATGATGTTCCTTACATAAGAATAATGTATAGCCCTTGAAATATTGATGATCCCCTATCACCACATATCCTGTTTCAAGTTCAGCCACAAAGTATTGGTTCATCCCTTTCTTTATCATGCTGATCCGATTACAAATTAAACAATCTTCCATCTAGAGCACCTCCATTTTTATTGACTAGACTAAACGAGGAAGAAAATTTCATTTACTATTTTTAGCTTTTACTATAAGGAATTGAGGGCTTTTCATTAATCTTTCATATTTCTCAGGGGCTTTCTGTTTGAAGCGTTCAGTTGGTTGCGGCTCAATAATCTGGTCGATTATAAAATACGTGACCACTTCATTTACAAGGGTCTGTAACGATCTTCTATAAAAAGGGACTTCTACTGTTTGGCCGTCTTTCTTCCAGTGGTCAATGATCAGTTCTGTCTCAAAATAAGCTTGATTTTGGGATAAGTGGATATCCATGGCAGGATGATGGACAGAGAATAACAGGAAACCATTTGGTTTTAGTATTCGTTGAAATTCTGAGAAGGTCTTTCTCCAATTTTCTACATAATGAAGTGCTAATGAACTAACAATAAAATCAAAGGAATGATCATCAAATGGTAAGTTTCCACTTAAATCTAAGCATCTTACTTCTGCCTTCGTCCCTGTACGTCGCTTTGCCGCCTCTACCATTTCGGGACTAACGTCTATCGCTGCTACCTTTGCCCCTCTCGCGAGAAATTCATCTGTATACCAGCCAGCCGCACATCCAGCATCAAGCACTTGCATCTGCTTAAGGTTTTCCGGAAGTTGCTGCATCATGGCTGGCCTTTCAAGCTCCATATTATATAAACTCTCCGTATCTACGGTATGCTCGTATGCTTCTGAAAGTTGATTAAACGCTGATCTTATTTTCTCCTTCATAGGTCACCTCGTTTTTTAGAATGAATATGTCTACTACAACTATTCTCCAAAAAGAGACAGAATTCCTTTTAGTTGCGCAATAAGCATTGAAAGTTGTGCATTTGTCTTCTAACTGGCGCATTTCCTACTAAAAGTTGCGCATTCAATCCTCTAACTTACGCATTTCCTATTTAAATTCGCCCATTCAACCTCTAACTTACGCATTCCCCATAAAAAGTTGCGCAATCATGGGTAAAACTTCAGTAATTCAAAATAAAAGTCATAAGAAAAGCTAGTTATCCACAAGCCAAGAATTTTATAATTTCCTAGACCACAAGAAAAGACCAAATCCTTTTCAGATTTGGCCTATAAAAGTTATTCCTTATCATTCGGAACGGCACAATTACCATCGACACAAGCCGCATCATCTGCGTCACCTGATAAATCTTGTAAAATTGGAGTTGATTTTTCCTCTTGCCATACCTTCTCCAAGGCGCCAACAAAGGTTTCCACTGGCTGTGCACCTGAGATGGCATATTTTTGGTTCACAACAAAGAAAGGAACCCCGCGAACTCCGATTTGTTGGGCGGTATTTTCATCATAGCGAACTTCATCAGCATAAGCAGTTTCATTTTGAAGAATCTGCAGGACTTCATTCCGATCCAATCCGACTTCCACCGCCAAATCAGCTAGTACCTCATAATCACTTAACCTTTTTCCTTCTGAAAAGTAACCTTGCAGAAGTCTTTCGGTTATCTCTTTGTCTTTCGCTTTCGTTTTCGCAAAATGTGCTAGTCTGTGGGCATCGAATGTGTTGGTTGGGACCATCGTATCGAAGTGAAAGTTCAACCCAACACTCTTAGCTTGTTCGCCCACTCCCTCATTCATCTTCTTGGCTTCGTCTACATTAACACCATATTTCGTTGCTAGCGACTCATGGATCGTTTTCTCCTGATCTTTCGCTGTTGTCGGGTCAAGCTCAAAGCTATGGAATTCAACCTCTACTTCATCTTGGTGGGGGAATTGTTCCAAAGCTTGTTCTAGACGACGCTTGCCGATGTAGCAAAAGGGACAAACAAAATCCGACCATACTTCAATTTTCATTATCTCACCTCCGAATTTCTTAAAGCTCCTTCTTTATATAGCTTCCCAATATGCGGACATCGTACCCATATGTTTCTAAAATCGTCCTAGCTCTCTGCAATTGGTCATCTTGTATTCCCGCTGTTGTTTCAATAAAAAAGCGATAAGTCCCTAGTTTTTTCTTCGTTGGACGGGATTCAATCCATGTTAGGTTTATTCCTAGAGAGGAAAAAACATTTAGAATAATCGCTAATAGTCCTGGTCGGTCTTCAGTTGGCGTAACTAAAAGCATTGATTTTGCCTTTTCTTCTGTATGAATACGCGGCTTAGAGGGTTTCGTAATAATGACAAATCTTGTCGAATTACAGGCATTGTCATGAATATCCCTTTGAACCACCTCAAGACCAAATGTTTCTGCCGCCCATTCAGAAGCCACAGCGCCTGCATCCATCCTTGCTTCATTTTGGATCGCTTTCGCGGCCGCTGCGGTACTGCTATAATTCTTCGTTTCCGCCTTTATGTCTCGCGTAAATATTCGACATTGAGCAAGGGCAGGGGGAATTGACCAAACTTCTTTTATCTCTTCAAGCTTTGCTCCTGGATTCCCCAACAATTGCAATCGAACAGGAAGTACAGCCTCTCCTTCAACCCATAAATCATGCTGGATCAATCCATCTGTTGTCATCGTAATCGTGCCTTCCAGCGCATTTTCAATCGGAACAATCCCCTTATCCACGCTGCCCTCATCCACTGCTTCTAACACATCAAAAATCGTACTGTACATAATCGACTCGACGCCATCCTCTGTAAAATAACGAATGGCTGCTTCTTCCGAAAAAGTCCCTTTAGGTCCTAAATATGCAATTTTCACTCCAACAAACTCCTTTTATCCAATTAAGAAAAGCGCAAGCGCCTTGCTCAGCCCCGACAAGCAAATGTTCTGAGCCAATAAAAGTCCGGTTTTGACTTTTATTGGCTCAGGTTATTTGACCTCGAGGGGCTAGGCGCTGGAGCTAGATCAAAACACTAGCCAAAATTTTATACTTTCTTATCTTTTAAGAAAAGCGCAAGCGCCCGTTTAGCGACGTACAAACTTTTTAGGGGCCTGACGAGATAAATGAAACACAGTGAGCCTGATAAGGCGAGCTGATGTTGACTTATCGTAGGAAGGCACCGAAAGTTTGCTAGTCGCTGGGCGCTGGAGCTGGATCAAGCATTAGCCAAAATTTATACTTTCTTACCTTATAAGAAAGCGCCCAGCCACCCCTTGAGGATGAATGGCTAAAGACGCAACGTTCTTCCGGCTGACTCAAAGCGCAATATCGTTCGGCAAAATTCGGGGTATGCCAGACACCTATTTTGATAAAGTCGTTGTTAATGGTGGAACGATTTGTTTTTTACGAGAGACAACTCCTTGTAGGACAGCGGATTTGTCTTTCAACGTCACATTGAAGGCCTGTTCCACTGCATGAGCTGCTTGTCCAACTGCAATTGCCGTTGAATCATTAGTTAAGATATCTGTTACAACGAATAAGAATAGATCCAGACCTTTTTCTGAAACAATCTGGCCCAATGCGTCTTCGATTTCCGCCTTGCGAGCAAGAACATCTTCTACTCCAACAGCATTTACTTGCGCAATTTCCACTTTTGCACTACCCATTGAAAATTCTTTTGCATCTAGTGAAAGCAATTCAATTGCCGATTTTTCACTTATATCGGCACCTGCTTTTAGCATATCCATTCCATACTTATCCGGATCAACTCCAGCAATCGCAGCCAATTCCTTTGCTGCTTCTATATCTTCATCTGTACATGTTGGCGATTTGAATAGTAAGGAATCAGAAATAATCGCTGATAGCATTAAACCGGCCATCTTTTGCTCGATCTCCAATCCTTTTTCATGATAGATTTTCCTTAAAATAGTCGCTGTACAACCAACAGGCTCAGCACGAAAATAGAGAGGGTCACTTGTTTCAAAGTTAGCGATACGGTGGTGATCAATCACTTCCGTAATCTTTACTTGATCAAGATCACTCACACTTTGCTGACGCTCATTATGGTCTACCAAAATCACTTCGTCTACTTCCCCAGCAACAGTTTCTACCAAACGAGGGGCTTCCACCTGAAAGTAATCTAAAGCAAATTGAGTTTCTCCATTGATTTCCCCTAAACGCACAGGTTCTACCTCAAATCCCAATCTTGTTTTCACGTCTGCATAGACAAGAGCCGAACAAATTGTGTCCGTATCTGGATTTTTATGACCAAAGATAAAACTTTTTCCCATTTTTACCTCTCCTTACTATATAATATGTATGATTTCATTGCTTTTTCCATTTTACCATATGACAGCTTATTTGAAAGAAAGATTGATTTTTTTTACAATGATAGTGGGGGTGCAGATGTGAAAAAAAAGTGGTTTCTCATACTATTGGTTCTTTTGATTATGATTCTAGCAGGTTGTAGTGATAAAGTTGCGAAGCCTGAGGATCAATTTGGTGAATATGTGCAGCTTTGGGAAAAGCAAGACTTTGACAAAATGTATAACTATTTATCAACGGAAACAAAAGAACAAGTAAAGAAGGAAGATTTTGTTGAACGTTATAGTAAGATCTATAAAGATTTAGAAATACAGGATTTAGATATTCAATTTACCAAACCGGAAGAAGAAACAGATAAAAAAGACGAAACAGCTGAATTTCCTCTTCATGTCTCCATGGATAGCCTGGCTGGAGAAATAGAATTTGATCAGCAGTCACACTGGGTGAAAGAGGATGTTGATGATAAGACTACGGAATGGCGCATGAATTGGGACAGTACGTTTATTTTTCCTGATTTAGAGGAAGGCGATAAAATCTCTGTTCCAACAATTCCGCCGATCCGCGGTGCCATCCTTGACCGAAATGGAATCGCTCTTGCTGAAAACGGTGAGGCCATACAGGTTGGAATCGTTCCGGGAAAAATGGAAGGAGACGATACGGTTGCCAAATTGGCGCAATTGTTAGGAATAGACACGGAGAGCATTGAAAATGCTTTAAATCAATCTTGGGTTAAGTCCGATCTTTTGGTCCCGATCAAAACCATTCCTGCCAGTAGCGACGAATTAAGTGAAAAATTATTAGCGCTTCCGGGAGTACAATTAGGAAAAGCAGAGGCAAGAATTTATCCTCTTGCAGAACGGGCTGCTCATTTAACAGGGAACTTATCTTCTGTAACAGCGGAAGACTTAGAAAAGCATAAAGACAAAGGTTATACTGATACTGATATGATTGGCAGGCGAGGCTTAGAGCTTGTATTGGAAGATCGTCTGAGAGGAACACCCGGTGTACAAATCATCATAAAAAAAGAGGATGGTAGTGAAAAAATCCTCGCCGAGAAAGAAGTAGAAAATGGAGAGGATGTTGAACTCACGATTGATAGTGCTCTCCAAACCATCATCTATGATGAATTCCAAGGCAAGCCCGGCACCGCTGCAGCGATTGACCCTGAGACAGGTGAAACCATAGCACTTGTAAGCAGTCCAGCCTTTGATCCAAATTTGTTAACGCTTGGAGCGAATGAGGATCAATGGAAAAAACTACAGGATGATCCAAAGCAACCGATGCTCAATCGTTTGAATTCAGCCTTTGCCCCTGGCTCCGTCTTAAAACCGATTACAGCCGCGATTGGTCTAAAAGATGGAACGATTACATGGGATGAGAAATTAACAATTAATGGCAAAGGGTGGAAAAAGGATAAGTCTTGGGGGAAATACGAAGTAAAGCGAGTAAGTGACCCAGGAATCCCAATTGATTTAGATAAGGCTTTAATCTATTCGGACAATATTTACTTTGCACAAAAGGCAATCGAATTAGGTCAAGATAAGTTCGAAGCGGGCCTTAAGAATTTTGGCTTTGCTGAAGACATGCCTTACTTATATCCGATGCATCAATCCACCTATGGGGAGATAGGAACCGATATTTCCCTCGCCGATTCAAGCTATGGTCAAGGACAAATTGAATTAACTGTGCTTCATTTGGCTACCATGTATTCTACTTTTACGAATAAAGGAAATATGGTAAAACCGATATTAGAGGCCAAGGAAAAAAAGGGTGAGATTTGGAAGAAGGATCTTCTGACAGAAGAACAAGCCAAACAATTAACAGCTTCACTTCGCAAGGTTGTAGACGATCCGAATGGAACAGCACGTGGAGCAAAAATTGAAGGCTATCCGCTTGCAGGAAAAACAGGTACAGCTGAATACGAAAAAGCAGAACAGGGTGTCGAAGGAAAGGAAAATGGCTGGTTTGTTGCCTATAACCCTGAAAAACCTGATCTGATTATTGCACTAATGGTCCAAGAAGGCGGTTCAGCTGGTGCGATTGACCATGTCAAAAATATTTTTAAAGAACAACAATAAGTTGAAAGGAACCAGTATACCCTCAAATATACTGGTTCCTCTTTTTATCCCGATACAACCAACAGTCTCGCTTTATTACTCTAAAATTGCGCTTCCTCATACATCCTCTTGAAGTCTTCTAACTTATTAGTCGTACATAAAATATTAGGATACCGCCGGAAAATATCAAATTGCCATTGCTTGTCCACCGGCCAGACAACAATTTGCAATCCTGCCGCTTCACATTCCTCAACAAATTCATCTGTTAGATATTCAATTCGAACAGCAAGGGAGGATGCCTTGATTTCTTTTAAAAAATCGAATAATCCAGGGGTAGCACCATGTTGGATCACACCTAATTCAATGTCCGCTGATAATTCTCTCATTTTTCTAATAGAATAGTGATCAAAAGAATTAACATATATCGAGTCCATCATCCCTGTTTCTTCAATCACTCTAAGCGTCTTTTCCTCTAGTTCCGGATAGAGATACCCATGCTGCTTTAACTCTACAGCTACCTTCATTTTCCCTTTTGCAAATTGAAGCGCTTCCTTTAAAGTCGGGATGGTTTCTGTTCCTCCGACCTTTAACTTTCGAAGCTCATTAAATGTAAAATCCTTCACAAATCCGTTGGCGTCCGTCATCCGATTTACTGTTATATCGTGCATTAAAATAGGCACTCCATCTTTACTAAGCTGAACATCAATCTCAATATGACTAAATCCCAATTCATAAGCCGCCCGATACGCCGTTAATGTGTTCTCTGGATATTTGCCCGGATACCCTCTATGGGCAAGTGCTCTAATCAACTTACTTCCCCCATTCACCTTTAATATGATTATACCTTTCAACTAAATCTTAGCAGTCTTCCCTAAAAGTTTCTATAAGAAAAGCCTTAAATTATTAGTTTTAAGAGAATGTTCAGCCGTTTCATTTTGCTAAAAAGGGATTAGAACACTCTTCTAGCATATTAAAAAATTAAAGGATCTCCTACAATAACAAATAGAACGTCCAATCATGGGAACATCATGTGATTGGACGCCCTTGTTTTATGTGAATATATCCCTCTGATTTAGTTGGAATTAAAATACACACAGATCCGGCAATTATTTAATTGTTGAATGGGAATATCCATATCATAAATTTCCTTCAAGGATTCAGACTGAATAATTTCATTCGTTGGACCATCTTTCACAACCTGACCGTTTTTCAAGGCTACGATTCGATCTGAATAAACAGAAGCAAAGTTAATATCATGGAGGACGATAACGACGGTTTTCCCGAGATCATCTACAAGTCGACGCAAGATTTTCATGATTTGCACAGAATGCTTCATATCCAAATTATTTAATGGTTCATCTAGTAAAATATAATCTGTATCTTGAGCAATAACCATGGCGATAAAGGCTCTTTGCCTTTGCCCCCCTGACAATTCCTCAAGGTATTGATCTTGTATATCACGTAAAACCATATAATCAATGGCTTCATCGATCTTTTTTTGGTCAATATCATTAAGCCGTCCCTTTGAATATGGAAAGCGTCCAAAGGAAACAAGCTCACGAATAGTTAAACGGACATTCATATAGTTGGATTGTTTAAGAATGGATACTTTCTTCGAAAAGTCGCCTGACTTCATGGCTTTGACATTATTTTGATCTACCAATACTTCTCCTGTATCAGCATCGAGCAAGCGACTAACCATAGATAGTAAAGTAGATTTCCCTGCACCATTCGGACCAATGAAAGATGTAATCTGTCCAGGCTGAATATCAACCGTTACATCTTCTACCACACGTTTTTTCCCATACGCCTTCGTTAAATTTAACACTTGAATCATGTGGATCTACTCTCCTTCAACAATAAATAAATGAAATACACTCCACCGATAAAATTAATAATGACACTCAACGTGGTCGTAAAGGTGAAGATTCTTTCCACTACCCATTGACCACCTACTAAAGCAATCACACTCATTGTCGCTGCACCCGTAATTAAAACACTGTGCTTATATGTTTTGAAGAATTGGTAAGCCAGATTGGCGACAATCAAACCAAAGAAGGTAATCGGCCCAACTAAAGCTGTGGAAACTGAAATAAGTATCGCCGTAATAACAAGCATTTGTTTGACAATTCGATCGTAAGAAACCCCCAAATTAATCGCCACATCTCGCCCAAGTGATAGAACATTTAGGTATGGCAGGCTTCTCCAGCCAATAAGTAAGACAGCTCCAACAAAGAATAAAGATAACCATACTAAATCCCCGTTGACATTATTGAAACTTGCAAACATCTTATCCTGGACAATTTGGAATTCGTTTGGATCAATCAATACTTGCAGAAATGTCGAGATACTTTGAAAAAAGGTTCCCACAATAATTCCAACCAAAAGTAGAAAATAAATCGATTGCTGTCCCTTTTTAAATAAAAAGCGAAAAAGCAATAAAGCGAAAATAATCATAATGATCACGGACAGCATGAAGTTTACCTGCTTATTTACAATCGTAATATGATCAGAACCTAAAAAGAAAATAGCGAATGTTTGAATAAGCAAATAGAGGGAATCTAAACCCATAATGCTTGGCGTCAAAATACGGTTATGGGTAATCGTTTGGAATACGACTGTTGAATATGCAATCGCGACACCTGTAATAATCATTGCCGCTATTTTTATAGCCCTTTTTGGTAAAGCATAATCAAAGCTACCGTTTAAATTATGGAATAAATAAAGTGCACAGCATCCTGCAGCGACCAGCACAAGTATACTGATTTTTGTAGAATTACGCATAGGCTTTCCTCCGGAATAGCAAATATAAGAATATGCCGCTACCGATGACACCCACCATTAAACTAATGGATATTTCGTATGGATAGATCAGCACACGTCCCAATATGTCACAGATAAGAAGGAAAATAGCCCCCAGTAATGCTGTGTACGGCAAAGTTTTTCGAATATGGTCGCCTTTTATAATCGAAATAATATTTGGGATAATTAATCCTAAAAATGGAATCGTCCCAACTGTTAATACAACCGTAACCGTGACCAATGCAACAAGAATTAAACCAATATTAACAATCCGTTTATAAGGAAGACCTAGATTTTTCGCAAAGTCTTCCCCCATCCCGGCTACTGTAAAGCGATTAGCAAAAAAATAAGCCAAGATTAGAACAGGGATACTAATATATAAGAGTTCATACCTACCCTTGATAATCATCGAAAAGTCACCTTGTAACCAAGCCGACATATTCTGAATCACATCCGCCTTATAGGCAAAGAAGGTTGTAATGGATGACAAAATATTCCCAAACATCATGCCAACAAGTGGTATGAAGATTGCATCTTTAAACTTAATTCGATCCAATATTTGCATAAATAATAAAGTCCCGCCAAGTGCAAAGACAAAGGCCACAAGCAATTTTTCAAGCGTAGTGGCATTTGCAAATAGAAGCATCGAAACAAGAATTCCTAATCTCGTAGCATCTAATGTACCTGCCGTGGTTGGAGAGACAAATTTATTCCGACTCAATTGCTGCATAATCAAGCCCGCAATACTCATTCCAGCGCCAGCCAATAAAATCGAAACAAGCCTTGGCACCCGACTAATTAAAAAAACTTGAGTTTCTTCTGATTGAATGTTAATCAGATCTAGAGGCGTAATATTACTTACCCCCACAAATAACGATATAAAAGACGCCAAAATTAAGGCGACAATCAAATACCACGTTTTCATAGGAAACTCCGATCTAGCAAAATTTTCTTAATCTTTCTCCTTCATTCTCATTGAAAATCATTATCAATGAATCAACTACATTATAACACTATCTTAAAGTAAGTCAATGGTGCTCCTATGTTGGTGCCTAGCACGCTCCAGAATTTGTCAAAACTTATTCACATTTCAAATCTCTAATATGTAGGGGCACGAAATGTTTTTAACGATTTAGGTATCTGCCCTTTTCATGGAATAGTCATTTTGCTATGATTATTCTATTCTCTTTTTCAATCATTTTTCGGGAGATCTATTTAAAGTGAATGTTCAAAAAAGAGGATAAAAAGGACAAAGTCAGCTAAAAGCGCTGACGTTAATTGTGAACGTCCGACACTAATACATCGTACGTCGAAATTCTGAGGCGAGCTTGCACAGGACGTATCGGTACTTAGTTGAAGATCATTTGTCTCGCAGTGTCATTTTTACCGGACTTTTTGAATATCCTCTTAAAATGTAAACATCAGGAGGAAAAACAATGACCCTTGGAAATTATGAAATTTTTATTCGTGTGTTAGTAGCCGGAGTGCTGGGTGCGGTTGTTGGACTAGAGAGGGAAAAAAGATTTAAAGAGGCTGGATTGCGAACTCATTTTTTAGTTGCCCTAGGAAGCGCTGTCATGATGATTATTTCGAAATATGGGTTTAATGATATTTTGCATGAAGAAGGAATCGGCCTTGACCCCAGTCGTGTTGCCGCTCAAATTGTAAGTGGAGTTGGCTTTTTAGGAGCAGGCATGATTCTTGTCCAACGTCGTTCCATTTATGGACTGACGACAGCCGCTGGTATTTGGGCAACAGCTGGTATTGGCATGGCGATTGGAGCTGGTATGTATGAATTAAGTATCTTCGGAACTATTTTAATTCTTGTTGGATTAGAATTGTTGAATCGCATTTTTAAATTTGCCATTCCTAAAGCATACCAGCTAACAGTCGAGTGTCTCTCAACAGATAGTATCAAAATGGTGATCGAAAATCTTACTCTTCACAAGTTTGCGATTAAAGATTATCGTGTCAAAATGGAAAATATCGATCATACCACTAAATATATCTTAGAGTTAAAAATACAGTCCAAAAACCCATTGGAAGACAATCAAATCACCCAACTACTATACAAATTGAATGGCGTTACGTCTATCAATTTCGAGTGACTCCATTCATTTTTCCACAACAAAAAGCGAGTAGCTGATGATTAGTCTCGTCACACGTTCCGTGTGCTACGCGCTTTTTTTTAGATCCTTTTAAACTCATTGTCCTTCATCCAAACTTTCTGATTCCTAATAAGCTGTCCAGCCACCATCTGCAGTAATGACTACACCGTTCACAAAGTTAGAGTCATCTGATCCAAGAAAGAGAGCTATTGTAGCAATTTCCTCCGGATTTCCGTTTTTTGGATTGAACTCTGCTCCACTCATTGCTTTTTTCATGCCAAATGGATCCGGGTTATCAATCGTTGAGCCTATATTTGTTTCGACCCCACCAGGAGCAATGGCATTACAACGAATACCGTATTCTGCATATTGAAAAGCTACATTTTTCGTTAACCCAATGGCAGCATGTTTTGAAGCAGTATATGCGGCACCAGCTCTCGATCCATATAGTCCTCCAATCGAGGCATTGTTGATAATGACGCCACTTTTCTTTTCTTGAAAAATAGGTAAGACTTTGCGGGTTGCTCTCATGACACCTGTTGTATTAATGGCCATGACACGTTCCCATAATTCATCTGTCACGTTTGCAGCTGGGACGAAATTGTCCATAATCCCTGCATTATTCACCAAAATGTCTACTGTCCCATATTCCTTTACAGCCGTATCCACCAAGTTTTGAATATCTTCCTCTTTCGCAACGTTCGCTACAACAGCGAGGGCTTGTCCTCCGGCTTCCTCTATCTCTTTCACAACGGCTTGTGTCGTTTCCGGGTTTATATCACTTGCAACCACTTTTGCTCCTTCTTTTGCATATAAAAGTGCGATTGACTTTCCCATCCCTGATCCAGCACCTGTCACGATAGCTACTTTGTCTTTTAATTTCATTATTTTCCACCTCCATTTTTCTGGGGATCCCCCTTATCTTTAATATATACGATCAATCAAGTTTGTGCAATATTGAACAAACTATTTTTAAAGAAAGTATTTGAACTTATTCACAAGCTAGAATGTTGTAGTTTTATAAATCAAAAAAGAGGCTGGGAGAAAAAGCGAAACTACTAGGGTACATACCCCCCGCTCCGGAAATATACTTCGCCTTTCGGGGGGTTGCCGAGCTCTAACTTCCCGCAGGAGCCTACGCTAAGATAATACAAGTTATACCCAGCCTCTTTTAAGCTTATTTAAACACCATCGTTGCCTCAATGGCTTTCTTCCATCCATTGTATAGAGATACTCTTTCTTTTTCTTCCATATTGGCTTCGAAGGTTTGGTCTACCCCCCAGAAATGTTTGATTTCTTCTTTATTCTCCCAAAATCCTATCGCAAGTCCAGCTAAATAAGCCGCTCCTAGGGCAGTTGTTTCCTCGACCTTTGGGCGTTCCACTGATACATCAAGTAGGTCACTCTGGAACTGCATCAAAAAATTATTTTTGACAGCTCCCCCATCGACACGCAATGTTTTCAAGGGAATTCCTGAATCGGCCTCCATGGCTTCTAACACATCTTTTGTCTGATAAGCAAGAGATTCCAATGTCGCACGAATGAAATGTTCTTTGGAAGTTCCTCGGGTAAGGCCAAACACTGCCCCCTTCACATCACTATCCCAATAAGGTGTTCCAAGTCCAACAAAAGCCGGTACGACATACACCCCATCAGATGACGATACTTTTTGGGCGTATTTCTCACTTTCATCTGCATCCCGAAACATTCTTAATCCATCACGCAGCCATTGAATCGCAGATCCAGCAACAAAAATACTTCCTTCCAAGGCATATTCGATCTTTCCATCGATGCCCCATGCAATCGTTGTCAATAAACCATGTTTAGATTCAACTGCCTGTTCGCCTGTATGTAAAAGCATAAAACACCCTGTTCCATATGTGTTTTTGCCCATACCACTCTCGAAACAAGTTTGGCCAAATAATGCAGCCTGTTGATCTCCGGCCATCCCAGCAATTGGCACAGAGCGGCCAAAGAAATGATAATCAACAGTGTGTGCGTATACTTCAGAAGAAGGACGTACTTCCGGAAGCATTGTAGCTGGCACATTTAAAATTTCAAGTAATTCTTCATCCCATTGCAGTTCATGGATATTGAACATCAGTGTTCTAGACGCATTCGAATAGTCTGTTACATGAGCTTTCCCACCAGATAGCTTCCACACAAGCCATGTATCAATCGTCCCAAATAAAAGATCGCCCTTTTCCGCTTTCTCTTTAGCCCCTTCGACATGATCCAAAATCCATTTCAGCTTTGTTCCAGAAAAATAAGGATCCAGTAGTAAACCTGTTTTCCTTCTAAAAACATCCTCTAACCCTTGCTGCTTTAGTTCTTCACATATTGGGGCTGTTTGTCGCGATTGCCATACAATTGCATTGTATATCGGCTTGCCTGTATGTCGATCCCATACCACGGTTGTTTCACGCTGATTCGTAATGCCAATTCCTGCAATTTGCTTTGGCTGAATATTCTTATCCACCATAACACTTGCCATAACCGCGAGCACCGAGCTCCATATTTCATTAGCGTTATGCTCGACCCAGCCTGAATGGGGGAAATACTGGTTAAACTCGACTTGGGATTTATGAAAAATTTCTCCCCTTTTATTAAATAATATTGCTCTCGTACTAGTTGTTCCTTGATCCAAAGCTAAAATATATTGCTCCATCTTATCACTCCTTCTCATTATTGATAATCCTTGATGGATTAGATTTTTTCAAAGGCCTTCCACAATTCCATTCGGGACGTTGTCACGGCTTCTGCTCCGGCCTCTAAAGCGGCTTGCACTTGCTCTTCTGTACGGATTAAACCACCTGAAATAATCTTACAACCCGTGTGTGCTTGAATTTCATGAATCAATCCTGACACCACTCCCGGTAAAACTTCAATATAATCGGGCTGTGTGCGTTCAATCAACTGATAACTCTTTTTCAAAGCAATTGTATCCAATAGAAAGGTTCTTTGAATCGCTAAAATGCCTTTCGCCTTCGCTTTTAAAATCATATTGGATCTTGTAGAGATGATCCCAGCTGGTTTTAAATCATTACAAATATATTCAGCTGCATAATCATCTGTATTCAAGCCTTGAATCAAGTCAGCATGAACCAGAACCTTTTTTCCATGTTTTTTCGCCACATGGATAATTTTTCGGAGATTACTAATCCGTACTTCGAGTAGAACAAAATATTCATATTGACTATCTAAAAGACGTTCGAAATTCCGTAAATCTCTTAATGCAGGCAAAATTTTCTGTTCATGGAAAGCCACGATTGTATCCCTTCCTTTCAATTGATATGAGAAAACTTTATTGAAGGATGAGAATTTCTCCCTCTAGACGCTTACTCTGCCAGCTCCACGAGTCGCCTGTTTCAATTCATGCTCTAATACCTCCGTAGCTCTTTTGCGTTCCCCTTCAGTCCAATGAAACAGGGAAGCCATCTCCTTGATCACAGCATCTTTCCACTGCTGGACCAGCTCAACGTCAAATAATAGCTCGCCTGTTCTTCGGATAAAGAAGTCTACTGGTTGAACCGTCATCTCATGATGAATCGCGTATAAAAGTTGTGCCTGCATAGTAACAGGTAATTCCCCTTGTTGCTCTGGCAAATAGTCAAACACAGTATCTACATTTGTACCATATAACTTCGCCAGTTTACGCCCTTCTTCCTGTGTCAATCCATAACTTTCTGCTTTTTTACTCTTTTCTTGAATAAAAGCCTCTAAATGGGCGGAGCCCCCTATGTCTCCTCCTGAAATGGGAAGATTCCTTGTTTGACAGGCTGGAAAGCTCTTGTCTCCTAGTTGATTTAGTTTGCTTACAACTAAGTTAACCACTGTTTCTGCCATTTTCCGATATCCAGTTAATTTTCCACCAGCAATGGTAATCAGTCCACTGTTTGATTCCCAAATCTCATCTTTACGAGATATTTCTGACGGTGCTTTGCCTTCCTCGTGAATTAAAGGCCTGACGCCAGCCCAACTAGATTCAATATGAGAGTCTGCGATATCCAAGTCAGAAAACATATAGCGAATAGCCTTCAACAGATAATCACGATCTGCCTGAGTCGCATGCATATCTGCAGGATCACCTTCATAAAATGTGTCTGTGGTTCCTACATATGTTTTCCCATTACGCGGGATCGCAAATACCATTCGCCCATCAGGTGTATCAAAATAGACAGCTTGATGTAATGGAAAAATTGCTTCATCAAAAACAACATGCACCCCTTTGGACAAACGCAAATGCTTTTCCGTTTTAGATCCGTCCATATCGCGCAGTTCATCTACCCATGGGCCTGCCGCATTAACCAGTTTACTCGCCTTTACTAGTACTCTTTTCTCACTGAGACGGTCTTGCACCTCGGCTCCAATCGCTTTGCCCTCGTCATTATAAACAAATTGGTCTGCTTTCGCATAATTAATTACTGTTGCCCCTTTTTGCACAGCTGCCTTCATGACTTCGATCGTGAGACGGGCATCATCTGTGCGATATTCGACATAATAGCCACTGCCCTTTAATCCAGTCTTTTTAATAAAAGGGACCTTATTTAAGGTCTCATCAACCGAAAGCATCTTTCTTCTTTCCGCCTTTTTCACTCCAGCTAAAAAGTCATACACCATCAAGCCAATAGAAGTCGTGAATTTCCCAAAAGTCCCTCCTGTATGAAAAGGAAGCAGCATCCATTCTGGTGTCGTGACATGCGGACCGTTTTCATAAACAATCGCTCGTTCCTTTCCAAGCTCTGCCACTTCTTTTATTTCAAACTGCTTTAAATAACGCAACCCACCATGCACTAATTTCGTGGATCGGCTTGATGTACCAGAGGCAAAATCATTCATTTCTACAAGCGCTACTTTCAACCCTCTTGTAGCCGCATCTAAAGCAATTCCCGCACCAGTTATTCCTCCACCTATCACAAGCATATCAAATTCGGCTTGCTCCATATCTTGAAAAACAGCCTTTCTATTTAAACCTGAAAATTCCTTCATAACAGTTCTCCCCCTTCGAATGTGCTAAAAAAGGAGATGCAAAAAAAGAGACTCAAAACAGACACTATAAACTAGACAATAGTGCTGCTTGGTCTCTCTGCATCTCCAACCATTTATGAACTTATTATTAGATTATCATATTTCTTCCTCACTTGCATGGGTGAAAATTATAAAATCCCCCATTTTATTCACTCGCTTTGATAACCTGTCCATTGACCCCATCTGCCGGTAAAGCTGCCAATTTTACAATTCCATCAACAACTGTCGCTGGATCCCCTTCTCCATAAGGGTTTTGCTCCGTTTTCAAATTCCCTGGATCGAACATGTTCACTAATATTCCATGTTCCTTTTCTTCAAGCGCCACTGTGCGCATTAATCCTTCCAAACCTGCTTTAGCAGCCGAATAAGCCCCAAAACCTTCATACTCATAATGAGCCATTGCAGAAGTAATGGTCACAATCCGACCATACTGTTGCTTTCGCATTATCGGAAGAAATGCGTTTGTTACAATGAAGGAGCTAGATAAGTTGAGACGAATCGTATGATCCCATAACGAAACTGTCATGTCATGGACTGCACTGAATCCCCCAGTCCCGCCGACGTTATTGATTAACACATCTATCCGACCCACTTGAGCGATTAACTGATCACGCAGCGTGTTCACCTCTTCTGGATTCGTTACATCCACAGGGAATACAAGCGATCGGCCCCCTGCCTGCCCAATAACCTCTGCTACTTCCTGTAATTTTTCCTTACGTCTTCCGGTTAATACAACTTCTGCTCCTTCGGCCGCCATTTGAATCGCTGTTGCTCTTCCTAAGCCAGTTCCTGCACCTGTCACTAGGACAACTTGATTTGTTAATAATCCCATAATGATCACTCTCCCTATGTATTATTTTCCTCATCCATTCACTTGCTCCAAAACAAAAGCGCAAGCGCCCGTTTAGCGACCTACAAACTTTCTTAATAAGGATGAACGGCTAAAAACGTGCCATCCTGGCGGCAGACCCAAACGCGACGTCCTGTCGCTTCGTCTGCACTAGTACATCCTGTACGTCGCAACGCCGATGGACTCGCTCCTGCGAGCCTTGATCCGATGGCTCCTGAAGCTGACAACAACTGCCCAGCCTTGAAGCAATCTTAAGAAAACTTTATTTATCTTTTAAAAAAGTGAATCAACTGCTGAGTAATGATTTTTACTCAATATTTCTCTATGTTTCAATTTCTTAACTCTTTCCTTAAAAATTTTTACAATATTCATTGTATTAATGAAAGGACCCAATGTAAACGAATTTGTCTTCGAACCATACATGTAAACCAGCTATCTTTTGCATCATTACCTTTCGGATTCAACCTGAATGAATTATCGTTTAACGAGGAAAGATAAAGTGACTGGCATCACGGGGTCGCTGGTTGGGGTTTCATTTTATCCTCCTTTGGGAACACACTCTATAAACAAGACATTTGAAAAAGGTCACGATCATTGATATGGTAAAAAAATGAAAAAATTTGTTATTAGAAAGGAAAACGGCATGAATAAAATTTCGAATGTATTTTGGATATCTGCTGCTTTCTTAGTTATTGCAGTTATTTTTGGAGTTGCAGCACCAGATAGCTTTGAAGCGATGACCTCTAATGTGAAAGATTTTATTACAAGTAGTTTTGGTTGGTATTATTTAATCCTAGTTTCCGTAATTGTCCTCTTTTGTATCTTTCTTATTTTTAGTCCTATCGGAACAATTCGATTAGGGAAACAGAATGATCGACCTGAATTTTCCCGAACCTCATGGTTTGCCATGCTCTTTAGTGCAGGAATGGGAATTGGTTTAGTCTTTTGGGGGGCAGCAGAGCCAATTTCCCATTTTGCCATTAACTCAGCCACTGCTGAACCCGGTACAGACGAAGCGTTAAAGGAATCCATGCGTTATACTTTCTTTCACTGGGGGATTCACGCATGGGCAATCTACGCATTTGTTGGATTAAGCCTTGCCTTCTTCAATTTCCGGAAAGACCGTCCAGGTTTGATCAGTGCCACATTAGAACCGATTTTAGGTAAGTATGCGAGAGGCCGAATTGGCGTATTGGTTGATATTATTGCTGTTCTAGCTACGGTGATTGGTGTATCCACAACATTAGGATTTGGGGCTGCCCAAATCAATGGTGGACTTTCTTACCTTTTTAATGTCCCCATTTCCTTTCCGATCCAGTTTATCATTATTGCTATTGTCACCGTCTTATTCTTGATATCATCTTGGTCCGGATTAAGTAAAGGAATTAAGTACCTAAGCAATACAAATATGATCTTAGCTGTACTATTGCTTCTTTTAGTCTTTATCGTTGGCCCTACCTTATTAATTTTGAATATGTTTACAGATACGATTGGACTTTATTTGCAAAACATAATTCAGATGAGTTTTCGGATTGCCCCTTTGAATTCTAGTCATCGAGAATGGATTAATGACTGGACCATCTTTTATTGGGCTTGGTGGATCTCTTGGTCACCTTTCGTTGGTATATTTATTGCCAGGGTTTCTAAGGGTCGTACCATTCGCGAATTTGTCATTGGAGTTCTTTTGGCTCCAGCTATCGTCAGCTTTATTTGGTTTGCTGTATTCGGTACAGCAGCGATTGATGTTCAGCAAATTGGAGCAATTGATTTAACGCAATTTGCAACAGAAGAAGTGTTATTTGCCGTCTTTCATGAAATGCCATTTTCCATTGTCTTGTCAATTGTCGGGATTGCTCTGGTTGCGATCTTTTTTATCACATCGGCAGACTCTGCAACCTTTGTACTAGGTATGCAAACAACTTATGGATCGCTTACCCCACCTAATACTGTTAAGCTTTCATGGGGAATTATCTCAGCGGCTATGGCCTCTATTCTCTTATATAGTGGTGGCTTGGACGCATTACAAAATGCTTTAATTATTGCGGCCTTACCATTTTCTATTATCATGATCCTGATGATGTTCTCGCTTTATAAGGCATTGGCCAGTGAGAAAAAAAGGCTGGGACTTGTGCGAAGACCAAGGGAACCAAAAGCAGAAAAATCATCAAAATAAGGCACCTAAGAAAGTGTAAAACTGCAATTTACCTATAAGCCAGAAGTTTATAAATTCCTGCACACAAAAAACCCGAGATTCTATATTAGAATCCGGGATTTTTTGGTTTAGGCATTCCTGGGTTATCGGTAGACAGCATTAATACGAATAAATGTTTTTATCCTGGAGAATGTGCTTGGCGATCTCAGCTGCTTTACTACCGTTTGCCCCATCATTTTGAATATTAACAGCAAAATAATAAAAATGATGATTCTTTTCGATATAGCCAATAAACCAACCATTCACATCTATTCCATTAATCGTACCTGTGCCTGTTTTTCCATGTAATTGTCCCTGCGCTTTCTTCTCAATAGAGATTGCTTGCTTAACGGCTTGAATGTTTTCTTCTTTAAAACCGAAGCGGTTTTCTTGTAAAGCAACTAATAATTCCACTTGTTCAATTGGAGAAATTTTTAATGAAGATTCCATCCAATATTGATCCAGCTGCCCGGAGAGATTCTCATTTCCGTACATTATTTTATCAACATAATGTTGTAATTGCTTTTTGCCCATTTTCTGATCAAGATTCTGGAAATACCAGTTCACTGAACTTCCTATGGCCGTATCCAAGTTATGGTTTTGATTCCATTCTGGATAAGGGTGAACTTCACCATCCCAAGTCTGTACATTGTTGTCAGGTGTTATCACATTTGACTCTAAGGCAAATAAGGCTGAGTAAATTTTATAGGTGCTATTAGGAGAAACCCTTTGTTCACTCATCTTCTGATTATAAATATGATATTGATCTTCGGATGCATCATATAAAACAAAGCTGCCTTTAAATCCTTGAAAATAACGATCTAAATCTTCATATATAACCTTTTCCTCATCGAATGCATAAACATCAGAACTGGCTACAGCATTAGTGAAGGGTGTCAGGCATAGCACAAACATACCTAAGGCTATGCAAATGGCTATACTTTTCCGTCTCAATAATTGTGAATCCTCAGTATGCTTTGCAATGCTAATGATTCTCTGTTTTATTTGTTTTTTCGTTCCTCCTATTCCTGGAACAAATTGTTCATACACACGGTCATGTTTTCCTCTCGCAAAATGAAGAATTGTATGCCCATAGTCGACATAGTTGTCTTCATCTATCAGACTTAGCACAGATGCATCGCAAGCTAATTCACGATCGATTCTTATCCGCTTTAAAGCATACCAAACAAATGGATTAAACCAATACAAGATTTGCAAGGCCAACATCAGATTATTAACGAGCACATCTTTGTTTTTTTGATGGCTTAATTCATGTAAAAAAACATATTTTAATTCATTCAATGAAAATTCCCTTTGAGCATGTAAAGGCAAAAGGATAGATGGCTTTATCATCCCAAAGGTAATCGGGGAATTGATCATTGAAGTCTCCTGCAATGCGATCTCTCTTCTTACCCCGACAATCTCCTTACACTCTTCTAATAGATCCTTTATCTTTTGATCTCTTATAAGTGAGGCCGACTTTTTAATTTTGCGGATTTGGCCATGTGAATAGATAATCCATCCAGCTAAGACAACTATGCCAATCGCCCAAACGATTAACCCCATAGTGAACACAGATTCTGGAGTTGACCTATTCACCGATATAGCAAAATCGCGTAATAGATCACTGTTTTCTGCTTGAGAGATTGTGGACCCGCTCATACTTTTTTGCTTAAGGGAATTCGATGTATTTTGCGTGAATATATTTGTAAAAATCGCTGGGATTGCTCCAAGTTTGAAAAAATCCCACGGAAAAAAGGGAGTCATTAGGGGAACGAAAAGAAAGTACCAAATTTTATAATGCACTTTAATAGAAAGATGCTTGCTCAATCCCTTTTTAAGCAAAAGAATCGTGATAATTAGCAAAGTAACTAGCAAAGTACTTAGCATAAAACGATGTATAAAGGTATCCATTATTCTCCCCCTTTCTTCTTCTCCCTTTCTGATAATATCGCTTTTAATTCATCTATATCTTCTTCTGATAGTTGATCATTCTCAATAAAATTTAACACCATAGAATTTAACGCACCATTAAAAAACTGTTTAAGGAATAGTTCGCTTTTTTGTTCAACATATTCATGCTGCTGAACAAGTGATGTGTAAACAAACACTCTTCCCTCTTTTTTCGTTTGCAAGACCTTTTTCTTTACTAGACGTGCAAGCATCGTGTGAATGGTATTTGGTTTCCAGTCAATTTTCCCCATAACCTTCTCGACAACCTCAGGAGTGGAAATCGGCTCATACTTCCATACAATTTTCATCACTTCATATTCTGCTTCCGATATTGGCGGAATTTTACTCATTCTTCATACCCCCTACTCTTACATGTGTAGTATTTATTATATAAAATAAATGCGCAGGCGGTCAAATCAAGCAGCGCATATGTTATGTGCCCATCTTTGAGAAATAGGCATATAATTCTTCTATGAACGCTTGGTTTAGTTGGGTTGCAGAGTTTCCGGAAGTATAATTCTCTACAAGTGAGAGAACTAAAAAATCATACTCGTCTGTATCAAAAGCAAGTAAAAAACTGTTTTCATTCCCTTGTTCACCTTGTTTCAGTTTTAACTCAGCTGTGCCGGTTTTGGCAGCTAAATGATGCTCTGGGTTATACAGACTATGGGCCGTGCCATTTGGATCATGAACTACCTCAACCAAGCTATCTTTTATTTCATTTACTGATTTACTTGTAAGTGCAGCTTTCGTTTTTCTTTCTTTTTTATCTGCTGCTAATAATTGCGGATAAATGATGTTTCCCTCATTCCGAAAAGTAGAGTACATCACAGCCTGCTGAATGGGCGTCATCAATAATTCCCCTTGTCCATATGCCGTATCAGCTAAGAGGATTTCTGAATCAAATGTATCTTGATTCGATATTTGCGCGGGCTTCATAGTAATGGGTAAATCTAATTCTTCCCCAAAGATAAATTGGTCTAAGCCCTTTCTGAAACGTTTTTCTCCTATCTCTAAAGCTTCTTGAGCAAAATAGATGTTATCAGAGTAAATTAAGGCCTGTCTCATATTTACCTTACTTACTTCAGAAACACGGGTCACAGAATAACCTCCCCAGCCTTTATCCTTTTGCCATTTTAAACCACTTATTTCTCTTACCTTATCTATCTGTGTCACATTTGCATCAAGGCCAATGCCTGCTGTGATCGTCTTAAATGTTGACCCGGGTGCATAACCGACTGCAAATCTAGAAAGAAATGGTTTTCTCTCATCATTCGCATATTCATTGTATTCATCCTGCGATATCCCTTGCACCATTTTATTAGGATCAAACGACGGCGAACTAACCAAAGCATAGAGACCACCGTCATCGGGGTTCATCACAACTGTTGCTCCTGGTTTCTCTTTTAAATGCTCATAGGCTTTCTCTTGAATATAGGCATCAATAGTTAATTGAATATTTTCACCATCCATCTTCTCTACCTTTTGAATTTCTTGCTTCTTCTCTCCCTGTTCATCAACGATAAAAAGCTCCCCGCCATCCTTTCCTCGTAATTCCTTATCAAAAGCTCGCTCTAATCCCATTCTTCCAATCATATTCTCTTCAGAGAGATTTGGATTTTTTTCTAAATCCTCTTCTGTGACCTTACCAATATAACCGACTAAATTGGCAGCTGCCTCCTTTAAAGGGTAATAACGAACCTTAGTATCTTGATAGGCAACCCCAGGCAACTGCTTTACTTTATCAGATTCAATGATTTTAAGGGGTACGAATAAATCGTCTTTTATCCAATCTTGTTGAAGTGTTTTATGCAAATCATTCAGTGAAATATTAAATTGTTTACTTATATTTTCAAGACTACTTTCTTTTTCCTTCCCCTGGCCCAAGTCTTTCGGGATGACACCAACCCATTTAAAATCCTCATTAACAGCCAGTTTATTGCCAGCATGGTCATGAATTTCACCACGTTCCGCTGGGGAAACACGAAATGCCACCTTATCCTTCCCCTCCATTTCTGGAAAAATTAGAGAGGGGTCCCATTCTACAAAATAATCATCATCCCTTCTCACAAGCTTTGCCTGATAATGCAACTTATCCATGTTACCTAAAGGAGTGGTGAAACTTAGTTGAAATGAAAGCTTTTGTTCATTTTGATTTATTTCATCTATGTTTACCTTAGTAGCACGGATGTTGTGAATAGGGATGCTATTAAAAATCTTTTCATATTTATCTTTTACTTCGTCTAATGTATACCCTAGTGCTTTGTATGACTGCTGATCTAGTACAGTACTTAAATCTTCATACTCCTTATCCTCTAAAATTTGTAGGAATTGATTTGCTACTTCCTGGGCTTGATCACGCTCACCCGCATTTTTAAGTTGAAAATAACCCAATCCCCCAATCCCTATGAGCAAAAAGAATATTATCATTATATAAGGAAGCATTCGCAGCTTGTTTCTTTTCATTCGACTAGTCATATATTCATCTCTCCTTTAATCAATACTAATTACTACAAACGTAGTAATTAGAGAAAAACTACATGCGTAGTAATGGAGATATTATAGCATGTCATTGAGGAATTATCCAATTAAAAAATATAGTTAATTTGAAAGAGATTTTACCGACGACAAGCTATTATTTCTCTTCCACTATTGACTTACATAGTTTTTTGAGGTAATTTATTACTAATTACATACTTTATACTATTTCTTATCTAGAGAGGTGGAGGGACTGGCCCTACGAAGCCTCGGCAGCGGACTCTTAGAAGTACTGTGCCAATTCCAGTAGTTATTAACTTAAAGATGAGAAGAGGAAGTCTATTATGTTTTTTAAAGCCTCTTTCATTCAAATGAAGAGGTTTTTTATTGGGTAAAAGGGAAAGCTGCCTGCATCTCAAAAAGGCATTTCAAAGGGGGACAACCAATGTACTCGATGGATTTAACAGGAAAAGTAGCCATTGTCACAGGCGGGGCAAATGGAATCGGAAAGGCAATTGCCGATGCGTTTTTGGATTGTGGTGCAAAAGTGGCGGTTGCTGATATGTCCGTGCCAGAAAAGGACGCAAATGATCACCTATATTATGTTCAAACCAATGTATCTAAAAGCGATCAAGTAGAAGCGATGATAAAAAAAGTAACAACTCACTTCGGGAGATTGGATATTCTAGTCAACAATGCAGGAATTTCCACGATGGATTATATGGTGAATATTAAAGAACATGATTGGGATCGGACGATGGATGTGAACACAAAAGGGGTATACTTATGCATGCAAGCGGCCGCCAAAGTTATGAAGGCCCAGGGGGAAGGCGGGAAAATTATTAATATTTCCTCTCAAGCTGGAAAAAATGGCTATCGCTTGATGGGAAGTTACGTAGCCTCAAAGCATGCAGTATTGGGAATCACAAAGGTAGCTGCAATTGAATTGGCACCAGACCAAATTAATGTGAATGCTGTATGTCCAGGGATCGTAGAAACGGATATGAAAAGGACAGAAAGAGTAATTGGTGGAGAACTTCGAGGGCTAGATGGAGAATCGATTCGTTTAGAAGACAACTCTCAAGTACCATTAGGAAGAACAGCATTGCCAAAGGATATTGCCAATGTTGTCGTTTTTTTAGCTTCAGAATACTCGGATTACATGACTGGACAAGGTATCAACGTTACTGGCGGGATGACAATGAACTAATCAAGTTTAAGGGGGGTTATTTATGACGACGAAGACGAAAAAAGGAAGTCTTCTAGCGCTGTTACCATTGCTTGTGTTTGTGTTGCTTTTTATTGGGAATGGAATTATTTCCGGAGACTTTTCAAATATGCCATTAAATGTTGCGATTGTTATTGCCGCAACCGTTGCATTAGCGATGAACAGAAAGGAAACTTTAACAAGAAAATTAGACATCTTTACAAAAGGGGCCGGCCACCCCAATATTATTTTAATGGTTGTAATTTTTATACTAGCAGGTGCATTTGCAGAAACTGCTAAGGGGATGGGGGCAGTTGACTCTACCGTGAATATGGGACTATCCTTCATTCCTAGTAATCTATTAATGGTAGGATTATTTATAGTCGGCTGCTTTATTTCCATTTCAATGGGGACATCCATGGGCACAGTAGCTGCCTTAACACCAATTGGCATGGGTATTGCTGACCAAACAGGAATATCAATGGCTTTAGCTATGGGGACAGTCATTGGCGGAGCCATGTTTGGCGACAATTTATCAATGATCTCGGATACGACGATTGCCGCTGTACGTACGCAAAAAACAAAGATGAACGACAAGTTCAAAACAAACTTTTTTATTATTTTACCTGGAGCAATTGTGACAGCCCTCATTCTTTGGCTTGTAACCATGGGAAATGAGATCCAGACTCTTGGGGAATATCCTTTTAATTTCATAAAAGTTCTCCCTTATATTCTCGTGTTAGTTGCCGCATTAGTAGGAATTAATGTTGTCGTTGTCTTGCTTGGAGGGACGATTTTTGCTGGGGCGATTGGTTTAATTGATGGCTCCTATACTACAACGGGATTGATTAAAACCATTTCTCAAGGAATAATAAATATGGAGGATATTGCTATTGTCGCTGTACTTATTGGTGGTATGATAGGCATTATTCAACATAATGGAGGGATTGACTGGTTACTAAACTTTATCAAGAGTAAACTGAAAACAAAAAAAGGCGCGGAGTTTGGGATTGCTGGATTGGTCAGTGTCACAGATATTGCCACAGCCAATAATACAATTTCGATTATTATGACCGGTCCATTAGCTAAAGATATCGCAGATGAATATAAAATAGACCCGCGAAAATCTGCAAGTCTATTAGATATTTTCGCAGGATGCTGGCAAGGAATTGTTCCCTATGGTGGACAAATGCTTGTTGCTTCAGGACTAGCTGCGATTTCACCTGTTAGTATCATACCATTCTCATTCTATCCGATGGCACTTGGTATCTGTGGTATTTTGGCCATACTCTTTAACTTTCCAAGACATCGTCATACAAACAGCAAGAATAAAGAGTAGCTGGATTGAGGATGAATAGATAAAAGACCAAATTTTAATAAAATATGTTACGATATTAGTAGAAATGATAAATCGTTTAGGAGTGAATTAGATTATGGTTCAAAAAATGAATGTTGAAAGTTTTAATCTTGATCACACAAAAGTAAAGGCACCTTACATTCGCCTAGCAGGAGTCACAGAAGGCGCAAATGGGGATGTTATTCATAAATATGACCTTCGCCTAAAACAACCGAACAAGGCGCATATGGAAATGCCTGCTCTTCATTCACTTGAGCACTTAATGGCAGAATTAATCCGGAATCACCATAATAGTGTAGTCGATTTAAGCCCAATGGGATGCCAAACAGGATTCTATCTAACAGTAATTAATCATGACAATTTTGATGAAATCCTTGATGCTGTTGAACAAACGCTAAACGATGTTCTCGTTGCGACAGAAGTTCCTGCCTGCAATGAGGTGCAATGCGGTTGGGCAGCAAGCCACAGCCTAGAAGGTGCACAAGCACTCGCCCGTGAAATGCTTGCAAAAAAAGATGAATGGCGCGAAGTATTTGGGGAATGAACAAAAGCGCAAGCGCCCGTTTAGCGACGTACAAACTTTTTAGGGTTCTGACGAGATAAAGGAAACACCATGAGCTTGGAAAGCGAATGGATGTTGACTTATCGTAGGAAGAAACCGAAAGTTTGCTAGTCGCTGGGCGCTGGAGCTGGATGTCAAGCCGCAACGTAAACAGTTATCCACAGGCCAAGAATTTTATAATTTCCTTAACAAGAACAAAAGCGCAAGGCGCCCGCCAATTGTCGGCTAAGATCTCCACTGTCCACATGTCTTCGCCGATGAACTCACATTCTGTGGGCTTCTCAGAGCTAGGTACTTGAAGCTGGATGAAAAGGCTTCTTGTTAGGGTTTATCCAAATAGTTTCTAAACCACGAAAAAAGCATGCTATTGGTTATTTAGCATGCTTTTTTCGTTTATCCCGATTTAACTGGCAGTAAGACCCCCATCAAGAATTCGAGGTGAAAACGAAAATTCTAAGTGGGGGACAACTGCCAGTAAATACCCGGTTGGTTCGGGCCTGCAGGACGCAGGTCACAAAGGCGTTGCGACGTACAGGACGTACTAGTGCGGGCGAAACGACAGGATGTCGTGCTTTAAGCCTGCCAACAGGATGTTGCGAATTTAGCCTTTGATCCTTAACATTCAGTGGGGGATGGAAAAAACCCCCACTGAATGAAGTTTCACTTTATTTATTCATTTTCAACCATTTGTAAAAGGACTTCTTCCCTTTTAGCGGAAATATAGCGAACCTGATGTCCATCCATTTCTTTTACAGTGAAGGTAAAATGATCATGTGAAAAGGTATCTCCCATTTTCACATCACTATTCTGTGATAAGATCCATCCTCCGAGCGTATCTACCTCTTCGTCGGATAATGAGATGCCTAATAAATCATTTACTTCATTCACTAAGACTTTCCCACTTAATACATATTGGTTTTCAGAAATTTTGGTAATTTCCTCTTTCTCATCTGCATCAAATTCATCGCGGATATCTCCAACGATTTCCTCGATGATATCTTCAATCGTAACAAGACCTGATGTACCGCCATATTCATCCATTAACACAGCCATATGAATACGTTCTTGCTGCATTTTCAGAAATAACTCCTGTATGGAAATCGTTTCAATAATGAGAATCACTGGTTTAAGAAAAGCAGTCAATTTCATCTCTGAATTGGATTTAGTGTGGCTGATCTGGGCCATTAAAATATCTTTTACATTGATAATTCCTACAATATTGTCTTTATCCCCATCATAAATAGGATAACGTGTCAGCTTCTCTGTTTTTATGATGTCCATCCAGTCTTGGAAACTATTATCGGTCGAAAGAGAAATCATTTCGGTTCTAGGAACCATAATTTCTTTTGCACTTCGGTCATCAAACTTAAAAATATTATTCACGTATAATAGTTCTGATTGATTAATTTCCCCACTTTTATAACTATCTGACAAGATAATTCTTAACTCTTCTTCAGTATGGGAAGTTTCGTGCTCCATCACTGGCTGCATACCAAACGCTTTAATAATAAGCCGGGCAGAACCATTCAGTAACCAAATGAACGGAAACATCAATTTGTAAAACCAGATAATCGGTTTAGCAGCAAGTAAGGTAATATTTTCTGCTCTTTGAATGGCCATTGTTTTTGGTGCAAGCTCCCCTACTACGACATGGAGATACGTAATAAATAAAAATGAAACTGCAACCGAAATAATGGTCGAAAAAGATGAATTAATTTGCAGCTTATCAAGAACTGGATCAAGTAAACTTTTGACGGCTGGCTCACCCAACCAACCAATTCCAAGAGCTGTAACAGTAATTCCTAATTGACAGGCGGATAAGTATTCATCCATGTGAGTAATCACATGCTTGGCAGCTTTCGCCCCTGGCTTCCCTTCTTCTACTAGCTGGTCAATCCGAGAACTTCTAATTTTAACAATCGCAAATTCCGTAGCAACAAAAAAGGCGGTTAAAGCAATTAATAAAGCAATTAAGAGTAAACTGGCAACGTCCAAATGGTTCACCTTTCAGAGAAAGGTGGTCCACCTCCTATTTTTTTAAAATGGTGTTAAGATCTATTATACAATGAAAAAGTAGTGTATGTATATTATTAATTATTGATAAATATGTTCTTTTTTTCCTCAAGCATGTGTAAACTGAATAAAGGACGAGTATTAAGTTAGCTAGAAGCATTTAGGATCAAGGTTTATTAATGAGAGGAGTTACTTATGGATATTCGTGATTGGATTGTCGCACTTATTCTAGGATTTGTAGAAGGCATGACCGAATTTGCTCCTGTTTCCTCAACAGGTCATATGATTATTGTTGATGATATGCTGTTCAAATCGGCCGCATTATTAGGCTCACAGGAAGTAGCCAATACATTTAAAGTCGTCATTCAACTAGGCTCGATAATGGCCGTTGTCATTGTCTTTTGGTCACGCCTTTGGAGTTTGGTCGGGGTTAAGGTTGGCAGGACAAACACCTCCTCCCATGGCTCCCATTTAAGACTCTCTCATGTCATCGTTGGTCTGATTCCCGCCGCCGTGTTAGGGCTGGCCTTTGAAGATGTTATCGACAAATATTTATTTCGGATCGAGACTGTTCTATTGGCCCTCGTTGCCGGAGCGATTCTTATGCTGGTCGCTGACCGGCAATCTAAAAAGGAACGAAATTTCCGCGGGAATTCACTTGATGAAATTACATATCGCCAAGCTTTTCTGATTGGTCTTTTCCAATGTATTTCCTTATGGCCAGGCTTCTCACGCTCAGGCGCCACAATCTCCGGTGGTGTATTAATGGGATTAAAACATCGTGCAGCCGCGGATTTCACTTTTATTATGGCTGTCCCTATCATGTTCGGAGCGAGCGCCGTTTCCCTTTTGAAAAAATGGGATGTGATGACACTCGATGTGTTGCCCTTTTTTATCGTCGGCTTTATTAGTGCCTTTGTCTTTGCTTGGGTCTCAATTCGCTTTTTCCTAGCCCTGATCAGCCGGGTAAAATTACGTCCCTTCGCCATCTACCGGATTCTTCTAGCTATTGTGTTAGCCGTTGTGTATTATTCTGTTGGTTGATTTTCACTACATTTCTGATTCATCCTAGTAGGCCAAGTTAAAAGCTTGGTCTTTTTTCATGTCGCTATTTGGCGGTTATCGTGATCATAATCTCTGTAAAAGTATTTCTCCTCTTGGTATAGTAGTAGGTATAGATCTCGATAAAGGGGTGAAAAGCGTGGATGCAATAAGGTTTTTCCCACTGGGTGAAGACGCCTTAATCATGGAATTTGGAGATTCCATTAATCTGGAAACGAACCAGAAGATTCTCAGTTGGAAGAAGGCAATTGAAGTGGCAGATCTTCCCGGAGTTTTGGATATTGTTCCAGCTTATACGACACTTACTATTTTTTATTATTCAGGGTCTATTTCTTCTTTTCCCTATGAAACATTAAAATCATCCATTCTACAACTTAATCCCATTTTATCGACAGCACAGGAAGTGAAAAAACTCAAAGATATTCCCGTTTGCTATGAAGAGCCCTATGCGCTAGATTTACAATTTGTAGCTAAATCAAACGGGATATCTGAACAAGAAGTGATTCGAATTCATACAAGCAAACATTATCCTGTCTATTTCTTAGGATTTTCACCAGGCTTTCCCTTTCTTGGTGGGATGGACTCGAAAATAGCGGTACCTAGACGAACTACTCCCCGAGCGGAAATCCCTGCCGGCTCTGTTGGCATTGCAGGTGAGCAAACTGGCATCTATCCCTTAACCTCTCCAGGTGGCTGGCAAATTATTGGTAGAACACCTTATCGACTTTTCAATCAAGACCATCATCCGCCTACCCTGCTTCAGCCTGGAGATTCGATTCGCTTTATCGCTATCAGTAATGAAGAATTTCAAGCTTTGGAGGGAAAGACATGTCTCTTTACGTGATCAAGCCAGGTATGCAAACGACGATACAGGATTTCGGTAGACATGGTTGGCAAAGTCTTGGGGTTTCGGTTTGTGGAGCAATGGATCCATGGGCTGCAAGGATAGCGAATATCCTGCTTAACAATCACGAAAATGAAGCTGTTTTAGAAATGACTGTTCATGGACCAACACTTGAAATCCAGGAAGATCTATTTCTCGCTATTTTTGGCGCTAATATGGACGTAACTAGAAATGGAAAGAAGCTGGCACAAGGCAAGCCTGTTTTCGTTCAAAAAGGCGATATTTTAACGTTTGGTTATGCTAAGACTGGAATGAGAACATATCTAGCTGTAAAAGGAGGATTTCCCCTCCAAAAGGTACTACATAGCTATAGTACGGATTTGAAAGCTAAGATAGGGGGATTGAATGGCAGGGCCTTAAAAGAGGGGGATATTCTTCCAAGCAAAAGTGAAGTACCCTCCCTAGCGCCCGATTGGGGATTCCCTTATCATATAAACAACCACTATATCAATAAAAATTGCTCACCTATTCATTTTATAAGAGGGCGACACTATCACTGGTTTAAAAAAGAGTCATTGCAAGTCTTTGAATCTAGCTTTTTTACAATAAAGCCTGATTCAAATCGAATGGGATATCGATTGTCAGGCCCTGCTCTAGAATGGGAAGAGTCTAGAGAGTTAATCACAGAAGCAACAACATTCGGGAGCATACAAATCCCTCCAAGTGGACAGCCGATTATTTTAATGGCTGATCGTCAACCAACAGGTGGCTACCCAAAAATCGGTGAAGTAATACAAAGTGATCTTCCACGGTTAAGCCAAATGCGACCGGGGCAAAAACTTTACTTTCAAGAAATTACCTTACAAGAAGCGTATCAAAAAACACATAAACAACATCAAACTTTAGAAAAAGTAAAAATTGCTTGCCGAATGAAATGGCAGGAGATGTCTTAATTTAGGAGGCTTTCATATGAAGCAGATCGATTTAAACTGTGATATTGGAGAAGGTTTTGGCGCCTATAGAATTGGGTGTGATGAAGACATCATGCCTTATATCTCCTCCGCCAATATAGCCTGTGGCCTACACGCTGGGGATTTCACAACGATGAATCAAACTGTTCAGTTGGCGCTGGAGCATAATGTTGCGATCGGAGCACATCCCGGGCTTCCTGATCTGCAGGGATTTGGCAGAAGAACGATGAAGGTTTCTCCCCAAGAGGTATTTGAGATTGTCCTTTACCAAATCGGTGCTCTTCATGGATTTGTTGTCGCCCATGGTGGGAAACTTCGGCATGTCAAACCTCATGGCGCCCTTTATAATATGGCAGCCATTGATCCAACATTAGCAGAAGCCATTGCAGAAGCGGTCTACCGCTTTCAGCCTGAACTTATTTTATTCGGATTATCTGGAAGCGAGTTAATTAGGGCTGGCGAAAAAATAGGTATACAGACGGCAAGCGAAGTATTTGCGGATCGAACCTATCAAAGAAATGGAACGCTGACACCAAGAAATCAAGCAAACGCACTTATCCACAATGTGGAACAGGCAGTCGATCAAGCAATCCGTATAGTTATGGAACAAAAAGTAGAGACCATTGAAGGTGGCAGTATTTCTGTCCAAGCGGATACGATCTGTCTACATGGGGACAGCCCTTCCGCCCTCCACTTTGCATATGAGTTGAATAAGCGATTCGCTGCAGAGGGCATTAAGATCCTCTAAATCTATGCTCCCGATCGATTTTCGGACATAGCTTCTTATTTTTTCAGCATGAAAAACAAGCTGTTCTTCCTTTCTTAATGCTTGCATAGAATAATTATATGATCTATTTAGGAGTGGGTTTATGATTATTCATGTAGTAAGAAAAGGAGAGACATTGTACACGATTGCTAATCAATATGGAAGTCAAGGTCAACTGATTGCAACGGCAAATGAATTGCCTGATCCAAACAAGCTTTTAATTGGCCAAGCCTTGGTGATTCCGATTGCGGCTATTCACCATACAGTACGCGGAGGAGAAACATTGTGGGGAATTGCACAAAGATACGGCATTCAATTAAATGCCATCCTTCAGGCAAACCCAACGGTAAGCAGTCATCCTTCTTCGCTCAGTATCGGAACCATTCTTGTAATCCCCCCGCGTACTCATGTGGTACAAGCTGGGGAAACCTTATGGCAGATTGCCCAACAATATCAACTAAATATTCAATCACTAATCCAAACCAATCAGATACAAAACCCTAACCAAATTGTTTCAGGGTCTGTTTTGATTATTCCTTTTCCAAAACCAATCATTGATGTTAATGCTTATACAATGAATACCGGAGAAACAGGAGCCCAAGAAGTGCGGGAGGTAGCGCAATATCTCACCTATATTGCCCCTTTTGTGTACTCAATAAAAGAGGATGGAACGCTAACTACGCTAAATGATCAGGCTATAATCCAAGCTGCAGTTGAAAATCAGATCGTCCCGATGATGTGTATTACCAATTTTTCTTCTACAGAAACCGGCACAGAGCTAGCCCATCAAATCCTTTCCAGCTCGCAACTTCAGGACAAATTACTTGATCACATTGTGCAGGTAATGCAAGAGAAAGGATATAAGGGACTGAATGTTGACTTTGAAAATGTACGGCAAAGCGATCGAGAAGCTTATAATCAATTTTTACGAAAGGCAGTCGATCGCCTCCATCCACTTGGATTTTTCGTTTCCACTGCAGTAGCACCGAAAACAAGTTCCGAACAAAAAGGCCTTTTATATGAGGCGCACGATTATGAAGCACAAGGCAGAATTGTCGATTTTATCATTTTAATGACATATGAATGGGGCTATCGTCTTGGACCACCCCAGGCGATTTCCCCTATCAATCAAATGAAGCAGGTCATCGACTATGCGGTCACAGTTATTCCAAGAAATAAAATTTTTATGGGCTTTCAATTATATGCCCGTGATTGGCTCCTCCCTCATAAAGAAGGACAAGAAGCGGAAACATTCGATATGCAAGAGGCGCTTAGACGTGCTTTAACACATCAAGCCGCTATCCAATATGACACCGTGACACAGTCGCCGTTCTTCCGTTATACCGATGAACAGGGCAGAGATCATGAAGTTTGGTTTGAGGATGCCCGCAGCGCTCAAGCAAAATTCGATTTAGTGAAACAATACAATTTACAAGGCATTAGCTATTGGGTACTTGGATACCCGTTTCCACAAAATTGGCTCTTACTGGAGGATAATTTTACGATAAGAAAGCGCTAGAACAGCTTAAAATGGCAGATGGATCTCAGCTCCATCTGCCTCCCCTTTCCCAATCATAATTCCTTAATCGAAATTGGTTCAGTTCATTAAGCTTCTAATAAAGTTTACAATTAAATGACCCAGAAAATACTTCCCTGCTATGATGGTAACCACTACTATAGCACCAATCACTAGTTGTTGTTTTGAAGTAGACAAGAATCCCAACTCCTTTTATTCTTCAAATGATAAATTTGTAGGTTCATCTAAGATATCACTGGTAAAATCAATATTTGTTGTTGGTGTTTTTTTATCAACTTCTTCAAATTTAAATTCATCCACCCACACTTGTCCCTTTCCTGACAGTAGAACTCCGAAAGAGATTAATGAAGTGTTCTGAGGTACATCCAAAACAATATAATAGTGATTCCATTCCGTACTACCTATGATTGGTCTGTCACTCATATTATCAAACTGCAAGACATCACCAATTGTATTATCCACTCTTAACCAAAACCCACAATAACCTTCAATACTCTGAGATTTCAAAAAGCCAGAAAGCTTTATTCTCTTGCCAAGATATTTATTTGCTTTAAATTGTTGCATCATTGTTGCAAACTCATCATTTGATTGTACAGTACTAGATTTTAGGAATCCTGATCCCTTACCTTTATGGAAAATTTTACGATCAATTCCCATTCTATAATTAGCGGGATGACTCCCACTTAATAACCAACCTTTTAAGCGTTGTTCATTTTTCAAAACAGTTTCCTCCCTTTGTAACATTAATTGACCCATAATTTTCCGATACTGTCCCGGCGGTAGCTTATAATGTTTTTTAAAAGATCGACTAAATGATTCTTGTGTCTCAAAATGATAATAAAAGGCAATATCTATGATCTTTTCATCCGCATTAATAAGCATACTTGCCGAATTGGCAATTCTTCGATACCTAACATATTCAGATATTGTTACACCAGTTTCTTTTTGAAAGACACGATGAAAATGATACCTTGAAAAGCCGGCAAACTGCGCAATACTTTCTAAAGATAAGTCTTCATGCAAATTATTTTCTATATACTTAATAGATTTTTGAATGATTGGCTGGTAGCTCATTGCATCAACCTCCCTAAAGATAAGATAACAAATAGTCCATACGTTTTTTTGATATATATTGCTCTAATATCTTTCGCACCACAAAGCTACCTCATAAGACTTTTATAAAAAAATCAAAAAACCCCCTCTCATCAAGTGAGAGGGAGCTTTGCTCTATTCTTTCGTTCCATTGGTATATTGATAATCCTTCGGGTCAATGGGCTCAAAGCCTTCTGGTTGATAAAAACGAAGTAAATCTTTCGTAACAATTCGATCCGAAATCTCTAATTTTTCTTTAGCAATTTGATCATCTGCAAGGCATTGCTCATCTTCGATTTCCTCACCCGTCTCATTATCATAACAAACACCATTTACCTGTGTTACATTATTTGTAACGAAGTCTCCATTACGGAAAGGCACAATTTCCTTGTAATCAGGTGATAGAATATCATTTCCTAAATGCAAGTAATTGCGAGTATCAACTCCTAACAAATGAAGAAGCGTTGGCTGAACATCAACCTCTCCACTATATTTATCGACAACTCCACCCTTCACGCCAGGAGCATGAATAAACAGAGGCACCCTTTGTAATTGGGCATTTTTAAATGGTGTGATTTCTTCGCCTGTTACTTTTTCCATCGCATTATTATGATTTTCCGAAATACCATAATGGTCACCATACATCACAATAATCGTATTATCATACAAGCCTGCTTCTTTTAAACGATCAAAGAATTCTTCCAGGGCTTGGTCCATATAATTGGCTGCTTGAAAATACTGATTAACCACTTTATCGCCAAAATCCCCTGCTGGAAAGTCTGTGTCCCCTTCATCCATCGCAAATGGGAAATGGTTCGAAAGCAATATAAACTTCGAATAAAATGGTTGTGGTAAGGATTCTAATAACGGCATCGATTCCTCTAAGAATGGCTTATCCTTCAGACCATAGTTTTTCACATTTTCTGGTGTCATATTATAATACGTAGCATCGAAAAAGTGATCGTATCCAAATGTTTTATAAACTTCATTTCGATTCCAGAAAGTTTTATAGTTTCCATGGAATGCAGCCGAAGTATAACCTTTTGATTTTAAAATGGCAGGTGCTGCATGATACGTGTTCTGCGCTCTATTAATAAAGACTGATCCTTGTGATAGCGGGAATAAGGAAGTTTCCATCATAAACTCAGCATCCGATGTTTTTCCTTGTCCTGTTTGATGAAAGAAATTATCAAAATAGAACGTTTCCCCGTCATGAGCTAATGAATTCAAAAATGGTGTAACTTCTTGACCATCCAATTCATAATCAATTATGAATGTTTGCAACGATTCTAGGGATATATACATGACGTTCATCCCTTCCGCCTGTCCAAAATAGTCTTCATTAGGCTTCGCAAAATTGGCCTTTAAGTTATTTTCGATTTCTGTAACATCATCACTACTAGCAAGAGTCCGTTGCATCGAAGATCGCGCTGTTTGGATTCCATCATAAATAGTGAAATTATAGGTTCCCAAATATTTCACAAGATAATTCCGGTCAAACGACCGAGTCAGTAACTCAGGACGATCATCCTCTGCTAAAGACAAATTAAACATGAAAATTCCCACTGCTACTAGCATCGGAATGATTGCCAGTTTTCTTGTGGATACAGCTTTTAATTGAAAGACTTTAAATCCTAACAATAAAGCCAAAATAATTGTATCTGCAAAATACAGGATATCAAGCGGCGTCATTAATGATAAGGCACTCTCAGTTTGTCCCCCGTTTACCTTCAACTGTAAGATCGTTGGCCATGTAATAAAGTCATCAAAGAAACGATAATAGACCACATTCGCGTACAGCCAAAACGATAAGACAAATTGAATCGCAATGATGGCCTTTCCCCAGTGTTTCTTAGATAATAAAGCAACTCCGGTAAATAAAAAAGCAGAACTAAGTGGATTGATAAATAATAAAAACTTTTGAACTGAATTATCAATTCCTAAATTAAATTCCATTCTATACGTCACATATGTTTTTATCCAAAATAGAACAATCGCAATTAGAAAAAATTGTACACTTTTACTATGAATGTTGAATGAGAACTTTTTAAGCCGATTCAACTTAAACGCTCCTCTCTTACAAACTACTAATCATATAGGTTACGTGGTTTGTTGTTTGCAGTTAAACGCCAAAATTTATCTATCTTTCTATCTAAAAAAAGTGACTACGATATTATAACTCTTTTTATAGAAATGTCCAGCCTTCTATTCCTATTCCCATCAAGCTATATATGTCAAAAATGCATCATACCTGCTTTTGTGGACATACCCTAAATATTTTTCAGCACAAAATGACAATTGATTTTCATTTTTTCCTTATTTACTCTTCAATCTTGATGCACGTCAAGGAACTTCCCTCTTATTCCGTTTAAGATTAGAGTACAAACAATAAAGGAGGCGGTCGACATGACCACTGTCAAATTCCAGTTGGAAACTCTCTCATGTCCATCCTGTGTCAAAAAAATTGAAACAGCTTTAAACAAGCAAGCGGGGGTGATAGAAGTAAAGGTTCTTTTCCATTCTAGTAAAGTCAAAGCAATATTTGACGAAACGATCACAACGGCCAAGCATCTTGAAGAAACGATAAAGAGACTTGGCTACCCTGTTTTAACAACAAAAATATGACAAGTTGGATGCTTGCTCACAGAATAGGCAAAAGGAGTGATTTCATTGACAGGCAAAATAAAGGCGCGGATAACTGGTATTACAGGTTTATTTCTTTTGTTTGCATTTATTTCCCATCTACTTGGTCTTTCTCAACTTCAAAACATACTTTTAATTACCTGCACCTTTATAGCTGGCATTCCGATTAGCATAAAGGCGGTTCAATCACTAAGAATGAAGGCATTTAGCATTGAGCTACTCGTATCCATTGCCGTTATTGGCGCTCTTTTCATTGGCGAATATGTGGAATCAGCTGTAGTTGCTTTCTTATTTTTATTTGGTGCCTATCTTGAAGCAAAAACTTTGGAGAGAACAAGAGGCTCTTTGAAAAGCTTAATGGATCTATCCCCCCAAGTCGCAACTGTCTTACGTCACAATCAACAAATAGTTCTTCCCGTTGAAGAACTGAAAGTAGGAGATCGTGTTTTTATCCAATCCGGTGAGAAAGTAGCGGTCGATGGCTTTGTAGTTTCCGGTACAGCTTTCATCAACGAGTCCGCTATTACAGGAGAATCCGTTCCAGTTCACAAACAAGTTCAGGATAGGGTTTTTAGTGGTACGATCTTGGACCATGGCTATATAGAAGTAATCGCGGAGAAGATAGGAGATGATACAACCTTTTCTAAAATAATCGAACTTGTGGAAGAAGCCCAAGAATCTCAAACGAAAACAGAAAAGTTTCTCGAAAAATTTGCCAATATTTATACCCCTGCTATCGTGCTATTATCCATTCTTGTTTTGATCTTCACCCGAAACATCGAGTTCACTTTAACTTTTCTTGTTATTGCCTGTCCAGGAGCTCTTGTGATATCAGCACCTGTTTCAATTGTGGCTGGTATCGGCAATGGAGCAAAACATGGTGTCTTGTTGAAGGGCGGGGAAACGGTAGAGAAATTGGCAAAAGTAAATACCCTTGTGTTTGATAAGACCGGAACTTTAACGAAGGGAAAGCCAACAGTAACGGCTATAAAAACTTTCACGATGAATGAGGATAAACTTTTACAGATGGTAGCAGAAGTTGAAATCATTTCTGAGCACCATCTCGGGCAAACCATTGTTCAAGAAGCAAAACAAAGAAAGCTTCCTCTGTCCAATAAACCTGACCAAGCTACAATTATAAAAGGGCATGGGATTCAGGCTTTCATCTCTGGCCAACAAATTGTCATTGGAAATCGCCGTTTAATGAAAGAAAATGGAATTTTAATCCCCAAGCATATGGAGGCCTATACATCTAAAATGGAAATGCAAGGAAACACAGCAGTTCTTGTAGCAGTTGCTGGCCAAATAGCAGGCATTATATCGATTGCAGATCAAATTCGAGATGATGCCAAAGAGACGATTGAACAGCTTAAAAGAGCGGGCATCGAACAAGTCTATATGCTCACAGGTGATAACCGCCATACTGCGGAACGCGTAGCTGCTGAACTCAAGATCGATTATGTATGGGCAGAACTACTTCCTGAAGAAAAGGTCGCCAAAATTATTGAATTACAAAAAACAGGTTTACACGTTGCCATGGTCGGGGACGGGATTAATGATGCACCTGCCATTGCTAAGGCCGATATAGGACTTGCGATGGCAGATGCTGGGACAGATGTCTCAATGGAGACGGCAGATATCGTGCTAATGGCCAATCGACTATATCCATTTGTCCATGCCTATTCTTTAGCAAAAGCAACTGTTCGCAATATGAAGCAAAATACCTTTCTCGCTGTTAGTACTGTTTTATTCCTGCTTATTGGCGTTCTATTTCAAAGAGTATATTTAGCTTCTGGTATGCTGATTCACGAATTAAGTGTCCTAATCGTCATTCTGAACGCGATTCGATTAACAGGTTATAATAAAAATAGGCGCCATACGATTATTTCTAACAAGGAGCAGATGCAAATTGAAAGATTATGAACATTACCCGAAGGAGATGCAGCAACTCTGCGTCTCCCTTGTTCCCATTTTTAACCATTTAAAGTCGGATGAAATGCTTGAAATTGCCAAAACAACTACACATGCCCAATACAATCGAAATGAAATCATTTATAGTCCAAGTAACCACCCCGCCCATTTATATATTGTTCATCAAGGGCGTGTGAAAATTTACCTTCTATCTGATTCTGGGAAAGAACAACTCATTCGCATTTTGGAGCCAGGTGATGTTATGGGCGAACTCTCCTTATTTAAAGAATCTGTTTTTGACCATTTTGCTGTCGCTATGGAAAAAACCGAAATATGTATTATGAAGCGAACAGATTTACAGGCCTTTTTATTGAAGTATCCCGCCATCTCTTTAAAGCTCCTTGAAGAATTTAGCCATCGCTTAGAAAACATAGAGAAACTTCTAAGCCTGCTTACATCTGAAGATACAGAAAAACGAATCGCCACCTATTTACTAGAACTAGTTGAAGGACAAGAAGAGAGCACCATCACCCTCCCGATGGCTAAAAAGGATCTTGCCTCTTATCTTGGCACAACCCCAGAAACCGTCAGTAGAAAACTAGCTGAGTTTCAAGGGCGAGGTTGGATTGAACAAACAGGACAAAGGAAAATCCATATTCACAGCACACAGGCGTTAGAGGAGATTTAGGTGAACTGCCAAAAAAGACCACGATAATTGGAAACATGGAAGTTTGATTCCAGAAAATGACCTAAAGTATGCATTGTTCGCCGTTAGAGCTTAGCATTTTAATTATGTCCCAGCCTCTTGCCCACACTAATCGTTGGATGTTTTAGTCATTTGCCTCTATATCTCCTTTTTCCAATTTATTGTTTAAAGATACGGCTATTCTATCCAACCTATTTCCACTTGGGTATAGATACCCCGAATTAACTGGCAGTAAGACCCCTACTTCAAGAATTCGAGGGGACAACTGCCAGTAAATACCCGATTGGTCCAGGCCTGCAGGACGCAGGTCACAAAGGGAGTAGCGACGTATAGGATGTACTAGTGCAGACGAAGTGACAGGACGTCGCGTTTGAGTCTGCCAACAGGATGTTACGAATTTAGCCTTTGATCCTTACTATTCAGTGGGGGATGAAAAAACCCCACTGAATGAAGTTTCACTTTATATTTAAAAGCATTTTGGTTTTATGTATGAGATCTATTATTATGTATTTATTTATACGTTATTCTTCCTTTCAGATCTCCGCATAGATTATCCAGTTTTGCCAAAACTACCTTAGAGAAAACGAAAGAAACGAGGTGGTTCCAGCAATGCCGAGAAAACCAATTTCACCTTCCCCCGTTACAAAAGACTGGCTTATTCAAACATTTAAAAATTCCTTTGACTTTACGCATAAATCATTAAAAATTGAACAAAAGGAAATTGATTTACTGTTTATCAAAACAGTGACAGATAATGATCGTCTACAACAGATTGTTATCAAGCCTTTTTTCGAGTTGGCTTCTATGGAACAAATAGAAGCTTATTTAACCTCACTTCCCAACCAGCAAACCATTGACTCAAAAGAACAAATCGAACTTGAATTAACAAAAGGAAGTGTCGTTATTTTCCTTAACGAGCACATTTTACTTTTCGACTTTAAGACCGTACGTACAGATACCGTGCTTGAAAGCAATATCGAACCGACCATTATGGGGCCACAGCTCGCCCTAAGTGAAGACATCGATACCAATCTGAATTTGATTCGCCAGCGCTATCATCAACCCTCTTTAGTCATCGAAATGCATGAAGTTGGAAAGAAGTCACATCAATCATTAGCAGTTATTTATGATAAAGACTTAGTCAAACCTGAGACTCTAAAACTGATTAAACAAGGCTTAAAAAAATTAAACAGCGATGTCATATTGTCCAGTGCTGAACTGGTTCGCTTTCTAAATGTGAAAAAACGTTCCCTTCTCCCGACCATGCTTCAGACCGAGCGGACAGATCGTATTACCTACAATCTATCTGGTGGGAAGATCATTCTTCTACTTGATGGGGATTCATTAGTTATCCTTGCGCCAGCTGTTTTTTTCGATTTTATGACCTCTATGGAAGATAATTATCATCCTTATTGGGTAACCAAGTTTGCGGAGATCCTTCGCTATATTGGCCTTATTACTTGTATCATCTTTCCTGGATTGTATGTGGCTATTGCTTCGTATAACCCAGAGGTGTTTCGGGCGGAACTAGCCTTATCCGTCGCTGGCTCGCGGATAGGTGTGCCTTACCCCTCTTATGTAGAAGTCCTGTTTATGTTAGTCGTTATGGAATTACTAACAGAAGCCAGTATTCGTTTACCAAAGGCTGTTAGTGCCACTGCGACAACCGTTGGTGGATTAATTTTAGGAACAGCCGCCACGGATGCTGCACTTACCTCTAATATTATGATTATTATTGTCTCGGCTGTGGCGATTTCAACCTTTGTTATCCCGATCAATGAAATGAGCTTTTCGATTCGGGTTTCTAAATACATTATTTTATTATTTGCGACCTTTGGAGGAATGGCCGGTTTAATGCTTAGTTTTATAGGATTTATTATGCTTCTATCGAATAAACGTAGTTTTGGGGAGCCTTATTTTAAAATGTTTATTCAAGCGAAAGAAAAGGAAACAAGCGGGAAAACATCATGAATCGATATTATTATTATCTTATCTTCGTTAACTTGGTGGCCAATATGATTTCAACTGTCCCTAGGATCTTTTTCATTCATAAGACAAGCGGCACTCTTAGTTCTCTACTGCTTGCCATTCCAGTAGGTTTGGTTTCTGTATATCTGTTTATTGGCTTTTTTAATTTTTTTCAAGGAAAGGACCTCTCCGAGTTATTAAAGAAGTATTTCTCTAAGTGGTTCTATCTTCCCGTCTTAAGCCTTTTAGCCATAAATTGGTTTGCAGCCGGATTGATCACATTAATCAATTTTACATTTATGATCAAACGTTTTTTAACACCCGATATGTCGCTTCTATTCATTGCATCGCTTTTTTTGATTTTTATTTCTTATGGTGTATTAATGAAAACAAAGAGCGTTTTATATACGATTGAAACGGTGCTTATTTTCTCTATTCCCTTAATAACCTTTATATTTATCAAAGCATACAGTAGCCCAAATTTCATATGGGACTTTGTAAAAGTTGCGGTAATGTATAGTAATCACTGGCCTAGCTATAGTAGCTTTTCCGCAGCCTTGTATTGCTTCCTAGGCATTGCCAATCTTATTGTGTTTAATCGTGCCTTTCCGAAAATAAAATTCCAACTTTCATGGAAGTCGATGCTATTCATCGGAATTGTAGGAGGTATTATCGTTATATCTAGTTATATCCTTCCGATTGGACTTAATGGCTTTGAAAAAATTGAAAATCTTGTCTATCCTGCGATCACAACGAGCGATACACTTCGCATGAAATTTGGTGTGATTGAAAGAGTGCTTTTTCTATTTTTTATGTTTTTCCTAGCTCTAACTTTTATTAGCCTTCTCATTCACTGGCATGTAGCCGTAGAATTATGTAAGAACATTCTTTGGCTAGAAAATTTTAAATGGAAGAAAACGAACCTAACACCTTTTATTATTATTGGGATCTTTTGGGCCGTCACCTTGTTTTTAACATTCTATTTAAATGAATACACATTATTAGTCTACACAAATTACTTTTTCAATTGTCTTCCCCCTTTTTTCTTACTCACGTTTATTCTTTTTTGGTTCATTCGAAGGAGGGCAAAGGCAGCATGAAAAGACTTCTAAAAAAGTATATGGTGATGATTCTGTCGATGCTATTTTTTACTTCACTCCTTTCGAGCTGTGCCTTTAAGGATATTGATAAAAGAATTTTTGTACAAGGCATTGCGATTGATTACACAGGGAAAGAAGATAAACCATATAAGATCACTTTGAAATTAGCTATTCCTACTGGCTCTCTCAAAGAAGCGGAAGGCAATAAATATGGCTATCTGTCTAGGGAAGATTCTAGCTTAGCGGGAGCCATCCGTTTTCTGAAAACGTACGCTGATAAAGAGCCTGATTTCGGTCATGGGAAAATTATTTTATTAGGAGAAGAGTTATTAGACCACAATATCGAGGATGTAATGGATTTTTTTTATAGGAGAAGAGATATTCAAATGATTTCCTGGGTAGCTGTTGGGAATCCAACCGCTGAGGATGTGTTAAAAACAGAGCCTGTCTCCGAAATGGCAGCATCCAATCTTTTGACAAATCTTTTTTCAAAAAATGGCGTGGAAAGTGCTTATACGGTCTCCACCTTTCTATTTGAAATGAAAAGGGAATTTTCCGAACCGGGAATTGATCCAATCTTACCCGTGATTCAGACCAACAAAGAAAAGTCAAAAGTAAAGGTAAATAAGTCAGTTGTACTGAAAAACAATCATAACGATTTACATCTTTCAAGCAAATACACACAATCCTTTAATGTACTTACAAATAGAATTAATAAATATGATCTTCGGGTAAAAGAAGAGGATGTTCACTTTCTTGTAGCAATTGATTCAATTAAGGTAAAATACAAAATTGATACATCCAAGGAAATACCTGTCATCAAGATGAATGTCAAACTTACAGGAATTGTTGAAGAATCTTTTGAAGAAATATCAGCTTCAAAGTTAGATCATTACGGTGATCTTGCAAGCAAAGCAGCTAAAAAAAATATCGTCAGCTTTTTAAAGCTTCTCCAAGAAGAAGATGCTGATCCATTAGGATTTGGCCTGCGTTATCGTGCTACAAGGCTCCATAATCGTGATACGTACGAAGAATGGAAAGAGCTATATCCAAAGGTAAAATTTGATGTTCGAGTGAAAACAGCTGTCAAGAGTACGGGGACGATTGAATAAGAAAGTGCACTTTGCATACCATCGTCCTCCTGACCGCTTATTGCAGGCTCACAATGCATATATGTGCATTCGATTGGCCAAAATCAAAAAGCTGGCAAGGAACTGCACAAGCCTTGCAAGCTTTGTTTCAATTCTATTTCTAATCTGTTGATAATTCTCCACCTTTTTCACCCAAAAGCATGGCGGTCACAGCAAAGCCAAGTCCTGCTAACACAATTAACAGGATAAAAACTTGATGCAAGCTTGCTTCTAACTCGGCACCCTGCAATTGATCACTTAACCAAAGTCCAGAGACGGCAATCCCGATGGTTTGTCCTAAAGTACGGAATAAATTATTAGAGCCCATCGCGGCACCACGCATACTCCACCCTACAGATGATTGAACCACAACAGTAAACAAGGTGGTTGATAAACCAAAGCCAAGTCCTAAAATGGCGGTTATAAGCATCATCCATACTAGACTTGTACCAGTTTGCAATAAGCTCATCCCAATGCATCCTATGATGACAAACACCATTCCAATCAAGGCAATCCGGCCAACCTCCATTTTCTTCACCCATTTCCCGACGAGCATCGCCCCTAAAGGCCAAGTTAATGATTGCGGCAACATCGCTATTCCGGATAAAGTAGCATTAAGGCCTGTTACCCCTTGAACCCATAATGGAATATAAAAGGTAACCGCAATTAAAATAAAACCGATTAAAAAGCTGGCTCCATTCGAGACAACGATCAAGCGAATTTTAAATAAAGACAGTGGCAGCATTGGTTCTTTCCCTTTAGATTCAATCCAGATAAAGAGAAGAAGACTAATCAAAGCAATCGCAAACATCATCGTGATGCTTCCAGTCAATTGCCGCTCCTCTTTCCATAAATTCAATGCATATAAAAATGAAGTCATACAGACTGCAAAGGTCAAAATACCTGCATAATCGATCGTGCGTTTTTTCTTTTCTATTTGTTCATGTAATGAGGTTCCAATCAAAATTAACGCAATAATCCCAAAGGGGAGGTTCATAAAGAAGATCCAATGCCATGAAATAGAATCTACAATAAAGCCGCCCACTAAAGGCCCTAGAATTCCGGATATTCCCCACACACTGCTAATCAATCCTTGAATTTTCGCCCGCATTTCATAAGCAAAGACATCACCAATAATCGTCATGGGAATCGTTGTCAATGCCCCTGCGCCCAGTCCTTGAATGACTCGATAAACAACAAGCTGTTGCATTGACTGAGATAGTCCTGAAAGCACTGAACCCAACAAAAAGATAAGCACTCCAAGAGCAAACATTCGCTTTCTGCCGTATAAATCCGCCATTTTACCAAAAATCGGTGTACTAATGACCGTCGCCAGTAAATAAACCGATATCACCCACGTATATAAATGACTGCCACCTAAATCCCCAACAATTTTAGGCATAGCTGTACTTACGATCGTTCCTTCAATCGCAGTTAAAAAAGTTGCAATTAATAAACCGGCCACAACGTACTTTTGTTTTGTTTCCTTTTTCACGATTCTCTCCCTACCATTCTATGAAAATTGCAAGACGCCACGAACTGTGACCGCGACCATTTGATTGGTCGATTTTCCCTTTAATCTTTAGTATACCTGAAAGTAGGAGGGATAAGAAAAAAATCAATACAAAAACATGCATCAAATGGTTTTTTCTAACGATTGAAGAACACTCTAAACTCGCGAGCGTTCTTCTCTTTTTTTATGAGCTTACCATCACGCCACCATTCACATGCAGGACCTGCCCTGATACAAAGCTTGCTTCATCTGAAGCTAGATAGACATAGGCTGGAGCTAATTCGACAGGCTGTCCTGCTCTTTTCATCGGGGCGTCAAGTCCGAATTTCATAATATCTTTATCGGAAAAGCTTGCTGGAATAAGTGGTGTCCAAACCGAACCAGGAGCAACAGCATTCACACGAATTTGTTGATTGGCAAGTGAAAGAGATAATGAGCGTGTCAATGTTACAATCGCCCCTTTCGTCGCGCTATAGTCTATTAGCTTTTTATGCCCTTCATACGCTGTAATCGAAGCCGTATTGATAATTGAACTTCCTGCCTTCATATAAGGAAGAACGGCTTTAATCAGATAGAAAAAAGCAAATATATTCGTTTGAAAGGTGAATTCAAGCTGTTCCTTCGTAATATCAAGAATACTTTTTTGAACATATTGTACCCCATGGTTATTCACCAAAATATCAATTTTTCCAAAAGCTTCAATTGTCTGTTGAACAACCTGGTCTGACATTTTCTCATCTTTTAAATCTCCGAAAATCAGCAGACATTCTCCGCCAAGCTCGTGAATTCTTTGCTCAGTTTCTTTCGCATCACGATGCTCATTCAAATAGACAATTACTACCTTAGCTCCTTCTTTTACAAAAGCATAAGCAATGGCACGGCCAATTCCGCTATCTCCCCCTGTAATAATCGCGACCTTATTTTCTAATTTATTGGAGCCTCGTTCATCTGGATTCTCTGAAATCGGACGGGGATGCATAAGATATTCCAGACCAGGTTGCACCGGCTGATGCTGAGGTGGAAAAGCAATTGGCTCATCTTTACACTTTTTATAAAATCCATAATACGGATAATAGGGAATCACATGACATCCTCCTCATATTTGGTCTAGGTATCTTATGTATAAAATCATTGCATGTGTCCTTAATCGGAAGAGTGTTAAAAAATGAATCATCTTAATAAGAGAAATCATCTTCCCTTCCACTCTTCATTATATTTTTTCAATTTAGGGAAACACTATGCTTACTTAGATATTCTAAAAGGAGGAGGAACTAACATGACATCTCCCAACCATAGTACATTAACAGCAAGCGAATTAAGCATTTTATTTGGATCCTATCTAGATGATACCTTAGCTATTTGTATGCTCTCTTATTTTAAAGAACATGTGGAAGATCCAGACATGAAAGCTTGTGTGGAATATGCACTAGAATTATCGGAATTGCACGTTCGCTTTGATAAGAACATTTTTACAGAAGAAGGGATTCCTATTCCAGTGGGATTTACTGAGCAAGACGTAAATACTCATGCCCCAAGACTATATACCGATGATTTTATTCTCCATTATGTGCAAAACCTTGGGATTATGGGCTTAAGCGCATATAGCATGGGTTTACCTAAGGCGATTCGGAAGGAATTACGTGACCATTTCACTCAATGTCTCCAGTCGTCGGCTGAATTATTTAACCGAACAACTGAACTTTCTATAGAAAAAGGGACTTATGTCCGGCCACCATCTATTCCTTATCCGCAACAAAATCAATTTGCCCATAAGCAGCACTTTTTAGCGGGCTGGATAGGCGAACAAAGGCCACTTACGAGTATAGAAATTTCGCTTCTGTTTATGAATCTTTATCGTAATTCTTTAGGCGAGGCTTTATTGATGGGATTTGCTCAAGTGGCTCAGTCAAAAAAAGTACAGAAATATATGGTGAGAGGCGCTGAAATTTCACATCATTACTGTTCAGTATTCTCTAAATTTTTACTGGAGAATGATTTACCTGCTCCAACATATGGAAATTTTAGTCCGATGGCAACAACAGAACCGATATTTTCAGATAAACTGCTTATGTATCACACAAGTGCCTTAATTAACGCAGGGATTAGCTTCTATGGGAGTAGTATGGGGGGGAGCCCAAGAAAAGATCTTGCTACCGCTTATGGCCGCTTGATCCTAGAAGCAGGCGAATACTCCGAGGATGGGGCAAAAATTATGATTGATCATGGTTGGATGGAAATCCCTCCTTCCGCCCCAGACCGCGAAAATTTAGCAAAGGGTTAAGATAATGTGGACGCAAAAGAAAAATTATTTTGGAGTATTGCCCTCCCCGGCTTTGGACAATTATTAAATAGAAAATATATAAAAGGTCTCTTGTTGGTTTTACTGGAATTTATCGTGAACGTAAAATCCCAATTTAATGCTATGATCATCGCCAGTTTTCACGGCGATATCCAAAAAGCAATCGAACTAGCTGATTTCCAATGGCTTCTTTTCTATCCTTGTCTTTATTTTTTCGCTATGTGGGATGCTTTCAAAGATGGAGGTGGCGGAAAAGAACCGTATTCATTTATGCCTTTTGTCTTTTCCGCTTACTTTGTTACTGTAGGGACTATCTATTCCACAAAGGTCACCATTTTCGGCTACTTACCTGGTCCTATATGGTTGCCGATTCTTAGTGTAATTCCTGGAGTACTAATAGGACTATTATTGAAAAAGATCTTAACGAAATGGGGGAAGAGAAAAAATTAGCATGTTTCTCTTCCTCTTTATTTTGTCTAGCAATGGATTAAATGGTGAGTAGAATCATTAGGCAAGAACAAAAGCGCAAGCGCCCGTTTAGCGACGTACAAACTTTCATAGTAAGGATGAACAGCTAAAAACGCGCCGTCCTGGCGGCAGACTCAAACGCGACGTCCTGGCGCTTCGTCTGCACTAGTACATCCTGTACGTCGCAACGCTGTTCTGACCTACATCCTGTAGCCCTGAGATAAAGGATACATGAAATGCGAAAGACGGCTGATTAGGAGCGACAAGCAAATGTTCCTGAAACGAAGAAGGGCGAATTTTCCCTTCTGCGATTCAGGAACATTTGACCTCGAGCTTCTGCCGTCTGTAGCTAGACAGTACGGCGAAGCATGAGCCGATGTTGACTTACGCAAACAGAAGCTGAAAGTTTGCTAGTCGCTGGGCGCTGAGCTGGACGACAAAACTCAAAATTACAACTTATCCACAAGCGACAATTTTATAATTTCCTAACAATAAAAAAAAACGATAGCTTTCACTATCGCCATATAAGTATCATGATGTGTTTCTTTTTTTATTCAAAAAACACTCCACGATCGGCTGACAAATAATACTTAATGGATAAAAAATATAAAGGAGATTTTCAGATACATTTCGCAGATAAAGCGGTTGAAACCAATTTAGTATAGCTCCTTTTATATCCGGCCCATAGAAAAAGATATTTATACACATTGTAGCTGGGATTAATAAGACCATATATAAAATAGTGATCCCTACAATTTTCAACATGAACCACATCCTTCAATTTATCCCGCATTACGGGCAGTAATCCCCCTTTAGAGAATACGGAGAAGCGTAGGTGGGCGGTAAACTGCCTGTAAAGGTCCGATTGGTTCAACTAACAATCAGTGGAACCCCCCACTGATGAAGTTTCACTTTATCCTTTTTTTCTTAAAAATGATATTCATTGGCTAGTTATAAATAAAGTCGATATTGGGTAAACCGATGAATATACTTCTATTCGTTTTCTTAAGAAAGGAGATACTATGGAATCCGCAAAAATTAGTCCCTTTCAGTTATTCGTTCTGATTCTCCTTTTCGAACTTGGCAGTGCCTTACTATATCCACTTGGGACTATGGCGAAACAGAATGCATGGCTAGCGATACTATTTGCCATGGTTGGGGGATTCGGTATTTTTTTTATTCATTATGCACTTTATAATTATTATCCTGATCAATTACCAACAACTTATACTCAGAGGATCCTTGGTAAATTTTTCGGGAAAATAGTAGCCTTTATTTACATGCTTTTTATTCTTTACCTCGTTGCTCGCGCACTTCGTGACTTCGGTGAAATGCTTGCTATTCTCGGTTATCCGCAGACTCCACTTGTCATCAATCATTTTTTATTAATCCTGGTTGTTATCTATGCCGTCAGAAAAGGAATTGAAGTCATAGGAAGAGCAGGTGAAATTTTATTTACTTTTATTTACGTTTTGGCTATTTTTGGCTTCATCTTTATTATGGCTTCTGATCTCATCCATTTAAGTAATTTAAAGCCGTTCTTAGAAGACGGTATTTTACCTGTTATGAAAACGGCTTTTACACAGGTAGTGTTTTTTCCATTTGGGGAAGTATTTGTCTACGCCATGATCTTCCCTTATGTCAATCAACCGAAAAAAGTAAAAAAGGCCGGTCTATTAGCTCTATTGCTGATTGGTATTAATTTAGCTATTAGCACCGTTATTAATATTAGTGTCCTTGGTTATGCCAAAATTGAACGCACACAGTTTCCTTTACTCAATACCATTCAAGCGATTGAAATTGCAGAATTTCTGCAGCGACTGGATATCTTTTTTATGTTATCTATTATCATTCTTGGCTTTTTCAAGGTGGCTATTTATTTTTATGTTGTGATCATTGGCACGGCTGATTTATTTAAAGTGAAAGAATCCTCAAAACTTGCTTTTCCATTAGCATTTGTTGTTATTTTTCTATCCATTATCATTGCTAATAATGCGTTGGAACATATTGAGGAAGGAAGGAAGATTGCCTCTATCTATGTCCAATTTCCATTCCAAGTTCTCATTCCAGCCCTATTATTACTTATTACCTTTTTTTAAAAAAAGAAAGAAAAGCAGTTTAAATAATTGCATCAAGGATGAGTAGATATGGTCGCCACGACAATTGCCACTTCGATAGGCGCTAGAGCTAGAACCAATCAGTCACAAATTTTATACTCCTTATATATAGAAACGAATGATTTCTTATCGTGTAAAAAAGCTCAATTTCTTTTACGCAAAAGAAACTGAGCTTTCCCTTAGTCATGTTCAATATACTTGAACGAATTGCTTCTTAAACCAGTTCCTGAAATCATTGCATCCACCCCTACTTCCACCTTCATTTCAGGAAAATATTGATCTTGCCAATCTTCCTCTATCTGCCGCCACTTTTTTGGATGGGAATGATAAATTTTTTCCCCAAAGCCAAAAATATCAGCTTGATACGATTGAACCTCTGTAATCGTTGAACGAATCATATGTTCAATTTCCTTTTCTACTTTTTTCTCAATTTGATTACGAATACGCCTATCTTTAAGATTGATGGGCACGTTCACCTCTCCCAAGTCGCCTTGTGTTTGTATATCTAGCTTTGCTATAATTTGGTTCCCATCAAACTCAAATTTCACCTTCGTTTTTTCTCGAACAACCTGAAATGAAATGGCCTCCATTTCCTCTTCCCAATCGATCGCAATATTGGTAGAACGAATCTTATTCATAATCCAAGCTGTTCCCCTTGCCTGTTCATCATGGAGCCAACCCATTAGTTTCCCATCTTTGAAGATTCCGAGACCGTTTGTACGAATAATGGCATCCGGGCTCGTTCTTTGCAGACTTTCAATGGATTTTGCCGCATCCCGATCACCGTAAATAGAAAAACTCGGAATAATCGGTTCTTTTCCAGTACTTGTTAAGGCATTTAAAATATCTCTAATTTTGACCGGCCATTGTTCCCCCCATTGTTGTTCAGAGAATCGTAGGGTTTTAATGACCTTATTTGCAGGAATTTTGTCAATTGGGGTCGTGATTTGCATCAGTTCACTTGCTGTAGCCCCCCGGGCAATCACCACCTTAGATGTATCACGAAATCGATCATCACGATCGAGACCATCCAAGATTCCATCGATTCCCTCTTCCTTAGCCAGTTCTTCTCCAATCACGACCAAATTAGCATGAGAGTAAAATAAAACCCGTGAAATTTCATTAGCAGCACGACGACTAACATCTACCATATTTTCCCCCGGAATTCGGTATACCGTGACAGTGGCCCCATCTTGTCCAGATCCTCCCTGTAGCCCTCCTGCAACATTACTAGGGTTAATAATTTGAAAGGTGCCTACATATTGACCATTTTCCCCTTTATCTATCCCCATTGCTGCCACAAAAGCAATATCAGTCAACTCCTTTTTATCCCAGCAACCAGTAAGGAGACATAGTGATAAGATCAGGATGAGGTACAGTTTAACGTTATGAGTCATTGTTGTCACCTTTCCCAATATCCTTATTCCTTATTGTCCGAGGCGATGGAGGAGCTGGCTTTGGCGTATTCTTTGCATGAATCTGCTTTCCCTTCATGATTAAATTGGCTTTTCTTCTTGTCGTCCATAAAGGGATACGAATCAGTGTATCCCCTAAATTCCCAATTGTAACAGGTGCCATTGGCGTCATATATGGCACACCAAAGGAACGTAAACTACATAAATGAAGAGTAAGAAAAATAGTGCACAAAATCACCCCATATAAACCAAAAGTCGCTGCAGCTACCATAAATAAAAAACGAATGAGGCGAGCAGAAATGGCGATCGCAAATGAAGGAGTTGCAAAATTCGCAATCGCTGTAATCGAAACAATAATCACCATAGCTGGGGAAACGATCCCTGCTTGAACAGCCGCTTGCCCAATCACAAGGGCGCCCACGATGGAGATGGCAGCCCCAACAGCACGCGGCATTCGTACACCCGCCTCCCGTAAGATTTCAAATGTAATCTCCATCATGATAGCTTCCACAAAAGCTGGAAATGGAACGGTTTCACGCTGTGCCGCAACAATAATCGCCAGCTGTGTCGGAATCATTTCCTGATGAAACGTCGTTCCAGCAATATAGACAGATGGCGCAATGATCGATAATAAAAATGTGATAATCCGTAAAAATCGCAAAGCGGTCGCAATGTCGAACCGAGCATAATAATCTTCAACAGATTGGAAAAATTGAATAAACACGGCTGGCGCTAGTAAAACAAAAGGAGTTCCATCGACAAAGATAGCTACTCTTCCTTCTAAAATATTCCCCGCTACCGAATCTGGCCTTTCTGTATGATAAATGGTCGGAAAGATTGTCCAGGTCTGATCCTCAATCAATTGTTCGATATAGCCGGATTCCAAAATGGCGTCAATTTCAATTTCTTTTAACCGCTTACGCACTTCAGTCACAATCTTCTCGTTGACAACACCATTTAAATACATGATTTCCACATTTGTTTTGGTTTGATTGCCGATTTTCATCGACTCTGTCCAAAGATTAGGGTTACGGACCCTTCTCCTGACAAGGGCAGTGTTCGTACGTAGCGATTCTGTAAATCCGTCTCTTGGACCACGAACCGTTACCTGGCTTTCCGGTTCTTCAATCGAACGCCGTTCCCCACCCTGTGTATCAATTGTTATCACTTCGTCGATTCCATCAATAAGAAGAATGGTATTCCCGTCCATTAAGGCTGTATATAACTGAGCCCATTGCCTTGATTTTTGAATCGGCCCCATTGCAACGACTTTCGAAGTAATGGTCTTTAAAAGTTCCTTAGGGTCCCGCTCTGTCCTGATACCAGATTCTAAAATCGAGTCCACTATAAAATCATGAATTGAAGTATCGTCGACAATCCCGTCTACATAAGCAATTGCCACGGACAACATAGGTTCCCCAAGCTCCAATTCTCTTATGACAATATCCGAGCTATCCCCCGTCTCCTTCTTTATTCTTTCCACCGTATCAGATAAATGAGAACCTACATACTCCATAGGGGATTTGTTGTGTGTATTTCCTGTATCCTTGTGTTTCTTCTTAAATAATGAAAACATGACAAAAAATCCCTTTCGTTTTCCTATTAGGATTCGTCAACTGTCCGTTTTTATACATTCTTCTATCCGCTCGTAAAAAGGCTGCCTCCAGGACGGGGCAGCCTTTTTACGAGCAACTTATTAATTTGTACCTAATGATTTTTTAATTTTATAATCTTCTTTTTTCTCATTTAACCATGTTTGGTATTCTGTTTGCAGTTTTTGCTCAAATAATGCGTCTTTAACTTCCTCTTTATGATCTTCTAGTTTCGCCTCTTTAGCGTCTTTTTTATCAGTTACTTTGATGATGTGATAGCCATGTTCTGTTTTGACGGGATCACTAATTTCATCAACTTTCATAGAAAAGGCCTTGCCTTCAAATTCTTTGACCATTTTTCCTTTTCCAAAGAAGCCTAGTTCTCCACCAGATTCAGCATTTGATTCATCTGTTGAGTATTCTTTGGCTAATTCTGCGAAATCTTCTCCATCATCTATCTTCTGTTTCACTTCTTTTGCTGTCTTTTCATCATCGACTAAAATATGACTAGCCTCTACTTGTTCTTCTTGGTCAAAGCTAGCTTTATTATCTTCAAAGTATTCCTTAATCTCATCATCGCTAATGTCAATCCGTGGTTCTAAGATCTTTTGAATTGATAAAAAACTCACAATATCCTTTTCAAGATCCTTTTTAGTCAGCCCTTGTTGTTGTAAGGCTGAATTAAAGGCTTCTTCGCCCCCACTCTGTTCAACATATTTATCCATTTCTTTATTGATTTCATCATCAGATATAGATACTTTTTCCTTCTTTGCTTCCATTTTTACAATTTCATCATTGATCATACCATCAAGAGTTTGCTCCCCATAGTTGTCCACAAGTTGCTCATACAGCTCGTCTTTTGTAATTTTGGCATCCCCTACATTCGCAACAATGTCTCTCTTCACAAAAGCCGTTGTAAAAATAACAGCAGCTCCAAGTATAATTAGGACAATCACAGAAATCGTAAACTTTTTGCTAGATGATTTTGCTTGTTGATGCTGACTCATTTTCTTCCTCCTCTAATCCCTATTTTAATGTAGTTATATAGGCCATATTTATTTGTACAACCTTAGTCTACAAAATAAATGTGAACAAACTATTAACAATATGATATATGAAAACGCTAAAAATTTCGATATCTATTTTTTAAATGGAAAGGTCAAAGTGAAAGTGGTTCCCTTTCCTTCCTCACTTTTCACGTCAATTTGGCCGTTATGCAACTGAACAAGCTGTTTGACAATCGATAGCCCAAGGCCAAACTCTCCATAGGGATTATTGGTTCTTGATACCATTGCCTTGTAAAATCGCTGCCAAATCTTCTTAATTTCGCGCGGATCCATCCCCTGTCCGTTATCTTCTATTTCAATAATGGTCTCGGTCTCGCCCATTTTGCCTCGTAACGTGATCGTCCCCTGTTCCGTAAATTGAATACTATTCTTTGTGATATTTATTAAAATTTGCGTTAAGCGATCATAATCAGCATACACCTGTGCATCATTCTCTACTTCTAATACAATCTTATCCTGCTTTTCTTCAGCCTGAATTTCCAACTGATCGCGAATTACTTCCATCACTTCAGACAATAGAAGATTTTCCTTATGGAGTTTGATTTGATTCGAACGGATTTTTTCATAATCGAGGTTTTCATTTACCAATCTGATCAAACGCTTTGTTTCTTGACTTGCCATCAGCATAGCCCGCTTTTTTTCTGATTCAGGAATCATCTGATTGCGGATTCCATCAATCACACCGCGAATCGTCGTGAGCGGGGTTCTTAATTCATGGGAAACATCTGCCATAAATTGGCGACGCCGATTTTCTAAACGTTCGATCTCTTCCATTGATTCCTCTAATTTTTCAACCATTTGATTGAAATCCCCTGACAGCTCCCCAATTTCATCAAAATCAGAAGAAGGAATGCGCACTGAATAATCACCATTTGCAATTAAAGAGGTGGCTTCCTGAAGTCGTTTAATTCTTCTTACATGAAAAGCCGATAAGATCCAACTTAACAGCAAAGCAACAGCTACTGCCACCAATACTGTATACAGCAAATATTGATTGATTTGTGAAATAATATCCCGTGTTCCTTTAATCGGCGATGCGAGCAAAATACCACCAACAAATTGACCTTGGCGAAAGTAAGGTAACAACACAAAGGTCATCCCTTCGTTAAACCGTTTATAGTCTTGTTTCACTACAACGGTATAGCCATCTTGGATTTTTTGCCATTCTCCCGCTTCCAGCTTGATTCTCGCTCCCCTTCCTGTTGAATAGATAATCGCTGAGCTCGGATCAAATAAACTGTACTGGATATCACGCCCAGCTAAAACATGTCCATATTCTTGTAAAATGGATTCGGAATCATAGTTTTGTTCAAGATCTGCCAAAACATTTTTCCCATAGGCTGTAAGCTCATCAATTTTATCCTGGTAAATTAGATTTTCAATAAAATGGGAGAACAGTAAGCTTAAAATAAGGATCGCAATCACAATCACGCTGACATGACTCAAAAGCTGTTGATACAGATATTTCATTTTAATTTTCATAGCGATTCTCATTTGGAGGAGTTTCTTCAGTCTGTTTTTTGAGTCCATCCGCTGATTCTTCAAATTTATATCCTACACCCCAAACGGTTTTAAAAAAAGGTTGTTCTGAAGAGCCCAATTTATTCCGTAAGCGCTTGATATGAACATCTACGGTTCGGTCATCTCCGTAAAAATCATAGCCCCATACTTTATCTAATAATTGTTCGCGTGAAAATACCTGTCTCGGATGCTGTAAAAAATGATAAAGCAAATCAAATTCCTTCGGTGTTAAATTGGTAACAGACTTCCCGTCTAACAAGACTTCACGTGTATCCTTATTCACTTTGAAATGGGGCGTTTCGATCGTATTCGTATTGCTGTTTACTTTCTTACTCGGCTGGCTTTGAGATCTACGTGTTACAGCCCGAATTCTTGCCATTAAAGCAAGGGGGCTAAATGGCTTTGTCACATAATCATCGGCACCCATTTCTAGGCCCAATACTTGATCAGATTCTGTATCTTTGGCTGTAAGCATAATAATCGGTACCGTTTTATTCTTTTCTCGAATTTTCCGGCAGATACTGATGCCATCCATTCCTGGGAGCATCCAATCAATAATTAAGCAATCCCACTGTTCCTGCTTAGCACGTTCATACCCGGCAATTCCATCTTGAATAAATTCCCCTTTAATTCCTTCTTTTAAAAAGAACATTTCAATCATAGAAGCGACATTCTCATTATCTTCAATGACTAATATTTTCAACTTGGGCACCCCCTTTATATTAAAAGTAAAGGAATTTAAATCCTTGTGCAAGCATCAAATAGGGGATAGCATCGGTAGTAGAGACAATCCTTCCTATTAACAAGCCAAGCATGAACAAAACACCCCTTGACATTACAAGAGGTGTAAGCATTTTTTATAAAATGAAACTTCAATCAGTGGGGGTCTTACAGCCAGTTAACGCGGGACAAAATTAACTCTCAGGGTTTGCCGTTAAAGTAACAAAGAATGTCTTTTCTTTCCCATCGCGATAGACTTGAAGAGAAGCTTTATCTCCAACTTTAAGGTCTGTATATAAAAGCTTTCTTAAATCGCTCGCATTTTCGATCTTATGGTCATTGATACTAACTAGGACATCTTCCATTTGTAAACCAGCTTTGCCAGCAGCCGAATCTGGATCAACGGATGTGATAATCACGCCACTGTCAACGTCTTCCGGCAGTTGTTGTAAATATTGGGGAGCAACTTGCTCAAAGTCGACCATGCTAATTCCCATATAAGGACGTTCAATTTTTCCGTTTTTAATCATTTCTTCAATAAGCGGCTTTGCATCATTGATCGGAATCGCAAATCCTAGCCCTTCTACACCACTCTCGGCAATTTTCAAACTATTAATCCCAACTAGTTCACCTTTTGTGTTGACTAAGGCTCCACCGCTATTTCCTGGATTGATTGCAGCATCAGTTTGAATGACATTTAATTCCCAATTCCCTGCAGAAGTTTGCACATCAATGGAACGATTCACCGCACTCACAATACCTTGTGTCACTGTCCGTGAAAACTCAAGTCCAAGTGGATTTCCAATCGCCACAACTTGTTCACCTGCACGTAGCGTATCGGAATCACCGAAATTCATGACAGAATCAACTTTGCTACCATCTATTTTAAGGACAGCCAAATCAGTTAAAGCATCCGCTCCAATCAATTCAGCCTCCACCTTGTCTCCATTTTCTAGATTGACCTCAATTTGCTCAGAACCCTCAATTACATGGTTATTCGTCACGATAAAAGCGTCTTTACCTTCTTTTTTAAATATGACACCTGACCCTGATTTTTCCCCTTGACTTTCGTTCTGAGGAGCAAATGGATTTCCTTGTGTTTTCGTCGCACTCACAATTCCGACAACCGCATCTGATGCCTTTTCGACCATATCAGCAAGAGATGTCGTATTAGCAGAAAGTTGCTGAACATTTCCGGATGAATTTTGCTCTGTATTTGCCGTAGCTGTTTGCACTGTATCCTCCTGAGGTTCAGAGTCTTTTAAAAGCGGTGTATTGAGAACAACGCCTAAAGTTAAGACCGAACCAATTACACCCGCACCTACAGTCGATACAACCCTCTTCACAGCTGTCCTTCCTTTCGCCCAGCGTTTTTTCGGTCTTTCCGTCACATCACTAACTTCATATTCATCTTGATCCTTCACTTTGATTACCCCCCTGCGATTTATGGTACTTTTATCATAATCACAAGATATGAATAAACTATGAACGAAGCATGAACAGTTCATAAAGAAATGCGTAAGCGGCGGACAAATTACGGTAAGGACGAACCGATGTTGACTTACGCAATCAAAAGGAGGAAAGTTGAAAATGCAACCTTCTACCGACGATCCAGTTGGCTTTCTTATGTTTTTTGGTTATCACTAGCAAGAAAACTGTAGATGATATGATCTACGTAATGGTCATATAGCCACTCAGCTTCACGCAGAATCCCTTCTTTTTTAAAACCAAGTTTTTCAGGGATTGCCTGACTCCTCTTATTTCCAGCTGCTACGCGAATTTCAATGCGGTTAAATTCAAGGATATGAAACGCATAGTCCATCAGCGAGCGGACAACCCGATTCATAATCCCCTTCCCTTGAAAATCCTTACATAACCAATAACCAATAGACGCCGCTTTATTCTCTGGATCCATTTCATTAAATCCTGAGACACCGATCAATTTCCCTCTATATAGAATACCCAGAGTCATGGAAGTAAATTCAGCAAATCCCTGCTGACTTGATTGAATAAAAGCAATGGAGTCTTCCTTACTTTTGATCCTGTCGATCCATGGCAACCATTCCCGTAAGTACTCTCTTGATTGATCTGTTAGTCGAAAGAGCTCTTCCGCATCCTCTTCCTCCACCATCCGCAAATAAAGCTCTTCATCCACAGGATGTACGAACATTGAATCACCTCATCCTTAAAGCCATTAGTTAGGATTCCACCGATCTGGCTGTGTCATCCTGTAGTAACTCTTTTTCACTCCATTTTCCAAAGCGATAATAACAAAAGGCCACTATACTGCTAATCACAAAACTACTGCCCAGCCCATAGGCAATTCCTCTCTCGCCAAAATATTGGGCAAACAACCAAGTTAATGGGAATCGTAAAACCCAAAAAGAAATAAGATTCAGCATAAGCACTTGAAAAGCTGCACCAGAGGCGCGGACCACACCATTCCACACAAAATTAAATCCTAAAAATGGAAAGAAGAACGCAACCATTTTTATATACTCTGTCCCAAAACGAACAGCTTCTGATTCAGAAATAAACAAGCGAATCCCCCAACCACCGATTGCAAAGATCAGCAGTGCAATCAAAAGCATCGTGATGAGGTTAAGAATTGTCGCATACAGAGTGATTTTATGTACGCGTCGCCACTTCCCAACAGCGATATTTTGGCCCGCCATACTGTTAACAGCAGTTCCTAAAGCTTGCGCCGGTAGCATAATCATGCTCTCCAATCGCTGTGCCGCACCAAAGCCAGAAACAGCATCACTCCCAAATGAAGTCACCACACTCATAATCGCTGCTGATCCAGCGGAAATAACCGTCATTTGCAACCCAGATGGAAGGCCTTGCCCGAGAATTAATTTTATCTCCTCTATTTTTGGAAAAGCGGGAGATGAAAATGGAATTTGCTTATGAGCGATACTCAAGAACACACCATATAGGAAGGCAATTCCTTGCGCTAAAATGGTCGCAAATGCTGCCCCTTCTATCCCCCAATTAAATACATAGATAAAGAGCGGATCTAGGAAAATATTTAGAATCACAGCAATAACGACAAACCGCAAGGGGGTTTTACTGTTTCCTAACGCCCGAAATACAGTTCCAATGAAATTATAGCCAAATAAAAACAGGATGCCCAAAAAGTTTATCCGTAAATACCCCGTTGCTTCTCCTAACATCGATTCAGGTGTTCCTAATAAACGAAGAATCCACTCAGATGACAGATAGCCGATAATCCCAAGCATTATGGCCATACTTGCTAAAATGACAGTAAAGGCATTTGTGTAATTTTTTAAGCCCGTTGCATCGTTCTTTCCCTTCAACTGAGATAAAATCGTTAATGTGGCATTATTTACACCAATGATAAATGATAACACGGTAAAAATTACAGTACTGGATACCGCTACCGCTCCGAGCGCTGAAGCACCAAGCAAATTTCCAACCCACAAGCTATCAATTAATTGATAGGAGACCTGAAGAAGATTGGTTAAAATAATCGGGCCCGAGAATAGCAGTAACTGCTTTCCAATCGAACCCCTTGTAAAATTCTCTTGCTGCATGTATATAAATTTCCTTTCCTTATTTTCTACTATTCTACCTCAAAATGGCTTTATTGCTAGAACAAAAGCGTAAGCGCCTTGATCTAGCAATAAAGGCTAAATTCGCGCTGCGCTGGAGCTGGACGTCAACCCGCAACGTAGACTATTTAACCACAAGCCAAGAATTTTATCGTTTCTTCAATCATAAAAAAGCCCCGATTCCATTCAAGAAATCGGAGCTTCCCTTTAGGCCAGTATGCCTTCTATTTTATCAAGGACATCAGCGGTTAATTCAAGCTCACTGCCTTTGATATTGGCTTCAATTTGTTCGGGCTTACTAGCCCCAACTAGCGCGCTCGCTACCATAGGTTGACGTAAAATCCAAGCAAGAGCTAATGCTGGTAAGGTGGTATCCAATTCCTTTGCCACTTCAGCTAATTCTCTTACCTTCCCTAGCACTTCCTCTGTCAGCATCCTTCTTACACCATTATTGATCTCATCATTCGCCGCACGACTTGTTTCAGGGATATCGCCACCAAGATATTTCCCCGTTAAAATCCCTTGAGCGAGCGGGGAGAATACCACTTGTCCAATCCCATATTTACTTGATACTGGTAATACTTCTTTTTCAATATAGCGATTTAGCATATTGTAAACTGGTTGATTGACCACAATTCGATCAAGCAACTTTTTATCTGCGATGCCTACTGCTTCTTCGATTTGTGCTGCTGACCATTCACTGACACCCGCATATAAAATTTTCCCTTGTCGAATTAAATCATCGATCACGCGAAGCGTTTCTTCCACAGGCGTTTCCGGATCATAACGGTGACAATAGAAAATATCGACATAATCCAAATCCATACGTTTCAAGCTATTATGAACTTGCTCATACACATGCTTCCGCGACAGGCCGCGATCATTCGGTCTTTCTCCCATCGGCCAGAAAGCCTTTGTTGTAATGACATAAGATTCACGAGGAAATTCTTTCAATGCTTTAGATAGGACCTTTTCTCCTTCCCCTTGTTCGTAAACGTTTGCAGAGTCAAAAAAGTTAATCCCTAAATCATACGCTTTATGTATCGTCTTTGTTGCCGTATCATCTTCCACCGATTTCCCATAAGTTAACCAGCTTCCAAGGCTAATCTCGCTAACTTTTAAACCCGTTTTTCCCAGTCTACGATACTTCATTAGGATCTCTCCTTACCCATATTTTAAAAGTAACTTTACTTTTTTATCATTCCTTATTTTTTTAGGAGTGTCAAGCAATCATCCTTCTATTTCTTTTGACAATATTCGCTTTAATTCGCTCTCGTCCCCACTTGTTATATGTTTTATTTCCTTAATATGATAAACTGGCTAAAAACCCACTTCTAGAGGAGAATAAAATGTCTACTTATCAGGTATTGTTTTTAGATATTGATGGAACGATTCTTAAACCCGATCATACGTATGATCCCTCAACAAAAGAGGCGATCAGGCAGGTACAAAAAAGGGGACTCGAAGTGTTTCTAGCCACTGGCAGGCCTCTACACGAAATTAGAGATTTGGCAAAGGAACTAAATGTCCATTCTTTTATTGGCTATAATGGAGCTCTTGCGCTTTATAAGGAAGAAGCTGTAGTCAATGAACCGATGAAGAAAGAAACGGTGTTGCAGTTTCTAGAGATCGCGAGAAAAAACGATCATGAGATGGTCTTATATACAAGCGAGAAAAACTATTTCACTAGCATCGATACACCTGTTGTCCAGCATTTTATTGAGATGTTTCAACTAAAAGAAAATGAATTGTTTACCGAAGAAGCAGCTGATCAAATTCTAGGAGCTACTTTAATCAATCTAACAGCTGAAGATCAAAAGCTCTATCATTTCGACCCGACCTACCATCTTTCCCAAGTCAATGTGGAAGCGCTACTCCACTGTTATGATGTGATACGTGATCGGGTAAATAAAGGTGGAGCCATTCACAAAGTATTAGAAGTTTTAAAGATCACAAAAGAGAATGCCATTGCCTTTGGGGATGGAATGAACGATAAAGAAATGCTACAAGCTGTTGGAGAAGGCTTTGCAATGGGAAATGCTCATCCAGATCTCTATCAGTATGCCAAGCATAAGACAACAAGTGTTGCAGACTCCGGTATCGCCAATGGTTTAAAAATACTCCATCTTATTGAGGAATGATGTTCATGTCAGCTATTCATTTTCATCCTGTCTGGGATCAGCAACTAACTGAAAAAGAAAAGGAATCCTATATTCAAGAAGCACAAACTCTTGTCATTCCTGAGGAGTCCTTTACAGTCAGCCCAATTATGACAAAATACAAACGCAATGGCGGGCTTGTGGCAACTGTTTTCCTGCACAATGGCTTTCTATATCCCTTACACTTACATAAATTGTCCGTAAGGATCACAAATCAACATAAACATAATGAGACCATTGCTCAAGGAGACTTCTCTTCTTCACTAGAAATTAATCCTATATCGTCACAACCATGGTCATTTGTCTTTTCTAAACAGATGGTAAATCTGACAGACGCCGATTTAACACATATAGCCATTTCTGTTGTAGAGGATGAAAGCGAATGATTCGCGTATTGTTTGGCCGCCTCGGAGATCGTCATTTAATTGAAAGAGAAAAAATCCTAATTGCTGTATGCAGGGGTTAGATCCACTCGATCCAGTTTTTATGCTTTCTTTAAATTAGACGAATAAATCTTCAAAACTCCCATACCATTAGGTCGTGGGAGTTTTTTGGTTTCCTTTTCCCTGCTCTCTTCGAAAAATATGTTTATGCCATTTTACAAAAGGGTATCAAACAGTTATCGAGACATATGGAGAGGATTATTACAAGAATAGTAGCCTAGGTTGATTACATGTGCTCTTATCCTTGCTAATCCATCCTCATACTGTTTTGGGAATTTTTCCTTTATTCCAGCTTTATTAGATAATAAAGAGCAGATGTAAAAAAATAGGAAGGGTGTCACAATCTTGAAGAAAAAGCTTGTTTTTCTTATTGCCATGGTTTCTATTATGCTAGCGCTTGCAGCATGTGGAACAAGTGAAAATGCTGATGGAGGTAGTAACGGCGGAAGTAATGACGGAGACGGTGATTCGAAAGGGAAGACCTATACTGTCGCCACAGATTCGAATTTCAAACCATTCGAATATCTCAATACAAAGACGGGAGACTTAGAGGGGTTTGATATTGACATGATCACAGAGATCGCCAACCGTGCGGGCTATGAAGTTGATTTTGAATCAATGGATTTTGATGGCCTTCTTGCAGGCATGCAAGGCGGACGCTATGAAATTGGCGTTGCCGGAATGTCTATTACACCTGAACGTGAGGAGACACTTGATTTCTCCATTCCATATTATGATTCTGGTATTATCTTAATGGTTCCAATTGATAGCGATATTGAGTCGATTGATGATGTGGACGGAAAGAAAGTTGGGTCTCGACAAGGCTCCACAAGTGAAAGCTACTTAGGCGAAAATACGGATGCCCAGGTGGAAGCGTATCCTGAAATTGTCACAGCGTATATGAACTTAGCGAATGGCAAACTTGATGCTGTCCTATATGATGTTCCAAACGTTCAGTACTATATCGCCCAAGAAGGAGAAGGAAAATTAAAAACCACTGGTGAAATTCTTCAAGGAGAATCCTATGGAATCGCCTTTAAGAAAGGATCTGAATTGGTTGATGACTCCAATGAGGCGCTCGAAAGCATGATTGATGATGGAACTTATGCGGAAATTTACGAGAAATATTTCGGTGAAAAACCTAGCGATGAATGGTTGGGCGAAGAATAAGTAAGACTTCATACAGCCGGGAAGCTAGACCATAGGAGGTAGCTATGTTGAGCTGTGAATAAGGCGCCAAGCTAATTAAGAAAAGCGCAGGCGCCCGTGTTGCCGTCCTGGCGCATCGCCTTTCTGCCCAACTCCTTGTTGGTCTCAGTCGCAACAAGTTCCTTAACTTGTTGCGACTTTTTCACTCATGCAAAATACGTTTTCAAAGGGAGAGAAATAAAGAATGCTCGAAACAATCATGGACAGTCATTATATTCAAAGCCTCCCTATGCTTTTTAGAGGATTGCTTTGGACATTAATTATTACGATCATCGGTCTTATTCTTGGTTTTATTCTTGGAGCTTTAGCTGGTTTAGGCCGCTTATCAAAAAGCAGAATTCTCCGCGGCATTTGTGCCTTTTATGTGGAGGTTGTTCGTGGGACTCCTATTCTAGTGCAAATTTTATTTATTTATGTTGGACTTTCTGAAGATATAATTGGATTTAATATCGATAAAATTACAGCTTCTATCATTGCGATTACCATTAATGCAGGTGCATATATCTCAGAAATCGTACGGGGTGCTGTGAAATCCATTGATAAAGGACAGCATGAAGCTGGACGTTCAATCGGGTTAACAGCGAAACAAACGATGCGCTATATTATTTGGCCGCAAGCCTTTAAACGAATGATTCCTCCATTAGGAAATCAATTTATCATTAGTTTAAAAGACACTTCCCTTTTTTCTGTTATTGCCGTAGGAGAGCTTCTTTACATGGGAAAACAGTATTATAATGCGACCTTCTCCGCTTTCCAAACATTAATTATGGTTTGTATACTTTATCTTCTCATTACTATCCCTACCTCCTATTATTTACAAAGATTAGAAAGGAAGCTGGATGTCTAATATGATTACAGTAAATAATTTGCATAAAAGCTTCGGGAAATTGGAAGTATTAAAAGGAATCGATATGGAAATTGAAGAAAATGAAGTGGTTTGTGTTATCGGACCATCAGGTTCTGGAAAAAGTACCTTTCTTCGCTGCCTTAATTTATTAGAGGAAATTACATCAGGCGAAGTGATTATTGATGGCGAAAATATCGTCGATCCATCAGTAAACATTAATGATATTCGTTCCCAAGTTGGGATGGTCTTTCAGCATTTTAATCTTTTCCCCCATAAAACGGTATTAGAAAATATTATGTTGGGGCCACAAAAGGTGAAAGGGATGTCCATATCAGATGCCGAGAAAATTGCTGAGCCTTTATTAGAAAAGGTTGGACTTTCCGATAAAGCCCATGTCTATCCTCAAAGCTTATCAGGTGGACAAAAGCAACGTGTCGCCATTGCTCGCGCATTAGCAATGAATCCAAAGGTTATGCTTTTTGATGAACCAACCTCTGCCTTAGACCCTGAATTGGTGGGCGATGTCCTACAAGTCATGAAGGACCTGGCAGAAGATGGAATGACCATGGTAGTCGTGACACATGAGATGGGCTTTGCACGCGAAGTTGGAGATCGCGTTGTATTTATGGATGAAGGCATTATCATGGAAAAAGGTAACCCAACCCAAATTTTTGACGATCCACAAAATGAACGTACACAAGAATTTTTAAGTAAAATATTGTAAAGAATGTGCAAAATGCGGGACGTCATCTAGGTTTATAATAGAGAATACTTTTTGTAAAATTTAATCTTTTACAATTGAGTTGGCTTTTTATATGCATTGTTTGTTATAATGTCTTTATATTGTGCAATCTATCTAAAGTGAGGGAAATACATTATGAACCAATTTTACAAACCAGGTGACACAGCACCCGTAACAGGTACTTATGTGGAAGCAGGTCATGGCGGCGGAAAAGTTAAAAATCCAGAACGCGTGGAGCTTCAACAAGGAGATAAACTTCCTGACCTAAAAGCTTATACTGTCACAATCGAACATAAAGGCGAAGAAAAAGTTAAAGATCGTCAACATGTTTGGACGTTAGAAAAATAAAAAGTGTTCTTTTGAACATAAAGCTGTCGAGATGCTAGATGCTCGGCAGCTTTTTTATTTTACACAAGAAAAGTGCAAGGAGCCCACTACCTTCGACAAGCAAGTGTTCCGAGCCGATGGTTCCTGAAGCTGGACAACTTCTACACTCAGTCCCAAAGCAATCCAAGGAAAATTTTATACTTTCTCAACTCATCCGATAACCTTCTATTCTTCGATGCATACAGTAGACTTAGGGGGTGTGAAATGTGAATAAATCACTAACTCTTGGAATAGCCATTTCCTTCATTTCACTTATTACCGGATTCCTGACCAATAATTGGTTTTTGGCTGTCAAGATTACAGGTATGACAGCTATTGTTTCTATTTTACTTGCTGGTATTTTTATGGGCGCCCCAATCAGACATCAAGAAAATAAATGGATTAAAAATTTGGTTTTCATCGCCATTCCTAATTTTATTCTTCTGACCATATTAATTGGCATTCGGACATTCATTCCGTTTTAACATTTGTATCCGTTTTCATTTTCAGCACTCTAGTTCCCGTTGACTGGAGTGTCTCCTCTTTCAATGGCTTTCCTCTCTTTTTTTTAATAATTTTTCGCTTTTTAAAACTTTTTTCCATATGATTACGAATATATAACCAGAAGGCTTGAGTGGTGAAAAAGAAGATGATACAAGAACAGCACTGGATTAAAAAAATAAAAAGAAATGGCCATCATGAATCGGCTAATCAGTTAATTTCAAAATATTATCAAGAAATATATGGCTTCGTGTACAAGCAGACAATGGATGCGGATACCTCGCTCGATTTAACACAGGAAATTTTTATTAGTGTTTTACAATCGATTCATCGGTTTAAGAATGAGAGGGCTTCTTTCCGTACATGGCTCTATCGAGTAGCCACCAATCGGGTCGTAGACTATTACCGCTCCAGAAACTACAAATACAGAAATTATACAAGTCCATTAGAAGATGAGGATGTGCAAGACCAAAATGATTTTGTTCTATCCCTCGAATATAAAGAGGATATAGAGAAAATCACGGGGTTGATCAATCAATTAGAGACTGTCTCCCAAGAAATTATTCGTCTCAAACTATTCGGAGAGTATACGCTTCAAGAAATTGCCGAAATGGTACAAGCCCCCCTTTCAACAGTGAAAACGAAATACTATAAAGCTTTGAAAGAGATCAAAAAGAAAATGGAGGAGGATCACGATGCCTAAAGAAAAGCTTTCTATTCCTTATCCAGATCAATTAAAAATGAAATCAGAAGTTGCGCGGATTGTACAGGTCGGAGTAAAGCCGCACCAGTCCTTCCTTTCCTATATTGTTCATTTATATAAGAATATTGGTTGGAAGTATTTATTTACCAATCAAAGGGATGGCGCCTTGATTACATTTTCTGTGATGGTTTTACTCATTGGTTTATTTAGCAGTATGGCCGAAACGGCTCAAACGGAGGCAGACATTTTTCCTATTCTTTTTGTCGCCTCCCCCTTGCTTTACATGGCTCTGTCCTTTTATGATTTTTTGCACAAACGCCATCATGCGACATTCGAGGTAGAGATGGTCACGAAATACAATCTTTATCAAGTTGCTGCCTTTAAAATGTTACTCTTTAGCGTCCTTTCAATTTTGGTAAACACAATGAGTATTCTTATTGTCAGTTTCATATATGAAGAGATCCACTTTTTCAAAGCATTTTTGGTATCCACGACCGCATTGTTCTTATTCTCAATTATTTTCCTTGCCATCATCATGAAAAAACAAACAGGTGTAAGAGCCACCATGACTATTATAGGTTGGGGTGCAGTCAATATCCTTTTGGACCTCCTCCCTAATCAGTTATACAGTTACTTTTTACTTCAGTTACCCATTTTTGTGTATGGATTAGTTTTGGGCTTCAGTGTAGTCATCTATTTTCGATTTTTAAACAAGCTGGTTCGAAGAAAGCCAGCGGAAGGAGTTTAGACAATGCTCGTTGTAAAAAATGTCAGCAAACAGTACGGAAATTTTCCCGCCTTGGAACAAATACATGCAGAATTTGATCATGGTGTTTATGGACTCCTTGCTCCTAATGGGGCTGGGAAAACAACCTTGATCAAGATGCTTGTCACGCTTATTTCTCCAACAAAGGGAGAGATCCTTTATAATGGCTCGAACATTATTGACCTGGATGAAGAGTATCGCAATATCCTTGGCTATCTACCGCAACACTTTGGTTATTACAAAAACTATTCACCTAAGCAATTTCTGCTCTATCTTGCTGCTTTAAAGGGAATCGACAAAAGGATTGCCCGCTCGAAAATAGATGATTTGCTGCAAAAAGTAGCGTTAAGGGATGTCGCCAATAAAAAGATGCGAAAGTTCTCCGGAGGAATGATTCAACGTGTCGGGATTGCTCAAGCCCTTTTGAACGATCCAAAAGTATTAATTTTGGACGAGCCAACTGCAGGCCTCGACCCAAAAGAACGGGCTCGTTTTCGACATTTATTAACGGAGCTGGCACGCGAGCGATTGGTCATTATTTCGACCCATATCGTTTCCGATATTGAATCGATTGCCAACCAAGTGATAATGATTAAAAATAAACAACTTCTATATCAAGACACCGTTCAAAACATTTGCGCTACATTGAATGATAATGTATATGAAGCAGCCATCCCGTTTGAACAATTGGAAACATTCCGTAAACAATATATGCTTTTGTCAGAGAAACAAGAACAAGGAGAGATGATCGTCCGCTTTGTCCATAAAGGTGAGGCAGATGTTGGTTGGATTCCAGTTGTCCCCCATTTGGAAGATGTCTTTCTCTATGAATATCGCGATGATTTGCAGATGGACGAGTGAATAGAATGAGAGTTATTTTATTGGAATGTAAAAAAGCACTATTATCGCCGATTATTTTAGGGCTACTCCTGTTATTCACAGCATGGAATATTTTTATTATTTACAATGCTTCTCATTTCAAAGAGGAATTAGCGATCGTGAATGAACTAGCGGGAAAATATGGTGAAGAATATACAGAGGACTCGCTAGCATTATTGGGGGAAGAAATCAAAACAGAGTTAGTGCAACTGAATGCGATAACTGAAAAGACAGCTTCTCAAACGTTTGTTAGTGCGCTTGATTTTTTTGATCAATTGACATTCAAGGAACAGGAGAAGTATATGGAGGAGGAATTGAACACTTTTTACGAAATAGCTTTAAAAGAGATGTATATGAGCACAGCTGCTTCAATGGATGAAAGTTATGCAGGATTCGATATTCAGAAAATTGGAGAAGACGAGATTGCTCAGTTCGGGTTAACTGGCTCTGCAGCGGAAACCTTACGGAAGGAATACAGAGACTTTGAGGATCGCTTTGTAGCGTTACAACAAAATGGAGAGCATAGGCAATGGTTTTTCTCTGGACAAAACTACCACATGCACAGCCTGCTATTCGGCACTGTATTTCGCCATCTTGTCATTGAGGGGATAATTTTAGTTGTGTTGGCCACCGCCTTAATCACCAATTTTGAATTTGAACAGCGAACTCAACTTGTGGCTTATGCAACAAAAAGAGGGAGAACATTAATGGCTGATAAATTAGTCGCTTCCCTGCTTACAACCATGGCCTTAACCATCTTTTTATCCGTCGTCACCTTAGGAACCTATTTCACTATTTTTGATTATGCTCATTTATGGAAGACCGCGATCAGCAGTGGGTTCAATTGGGAAGCTAACTTTCCGTATGTATCATGGTGGAATTGGTCCTTGCTTACATATTTTCTTATGAGCATGGCGCTTTTCTTTCTCTGTATGCTGTTATTTTCCTTATTTACCTTTTCGATTTCCGTATTAGTCAAAAACAACTATTTTACGTTTATTCTATTTGCCATCTTGTTCATCGTCCTTTATCTCGTTCCAGGGTTTATCCCTAACTCTACAAACCTTATGTTGATGGCAGGATACACTCTTTCTTCGCTAGTATTGAATCCACTGCAATGGTGGATGGGAACCGGTGGACTTACGATATTCAAAAATTACGAATGGATGACCATTACAGTTTGGACGATTATTTTGATCGCGCTCTGCAGGTTTTCTTATAGAAGATTTGCGCGGCAGGACATTTCATAAGGGGAGTAAATTATGGGGATTATCATCAATGAAATAAAGAAAATATTAAACTGGAAAATTCTTTTGGTCCTGGCTTTTGTGAATGTGAGTTTATATTACTTTTTGATTGAGTTTGATATTCAATATTTTCCGAATGGTCGCCCTGCCTTGGATTCATACAGAATTGGTGTGGAAATGCTTGAAAACTATGGTCCTGAAATGAATGAAACAGAACTTGCTGATTTTAAGGAAAAATATAAGCAAGAGGTTCAGAAAGCGGATCAATTTTTACAGTCACGACAGGATGCTCAAGATGTAGGAGTGACCTCATACGAGGATTTTCGAAATTTGGGCATAGATGATCAATTAGCTGATGAACTACATTCGAAGATTATGTTTGAAGAAAGTGTCAATCTTTTCTGGGAGCTACAAGAACGAGAAAGATTAATCGAATTCCATGATATGAGAGACGAGATCATACAAAATAACCCTCAACAAAGGAGACATTTAACCAAATTAATGGAGATTGGTCATTATGACTTGTACCCTGAGGTGGTGGTTATGAATTATCAAAGTATCATCCGCAGTATTGCGATTGCTGTTCTTATTAGCGTGGTTTTGCTCGTTTCACCACTTTTGCTCCGCGATCGTTCCTTACGAATACTTGACCTACAGTATACAGCAAAACTAGGGAGAGCGATTTTCAAAAAAAAGCTAGTGGCTGGCTTCATTTCAGCCTTCCTTGTAATGAGCGGGTTATTGGCGATGTATCTTGGATTGTATTCACAAAACCATCCAGAGCCATTTTTCGATGTGCCCATGAACAGTTTTATCGGAGGTGAACAGTGGTATGATCTCACCTTCTTTCAATATATTATTCTCACCGTTGTCGCCATCTATGTATTGGGGTTCATACTAGTCTTCATGAGCCTTGCTGTTTCCCATCTTGTCCCTAATTATATTACACTCATTGGCGTCCAGGTTCCAATTATCTTTGGGTTACTTGTCTTCGGCTTACGTTACTTACTAGACTTGATCACAAATTTAGACTTACCCCAATGGCTTGTCCCATTATGTTATAGTTTTTTTCTTGTAGCTAGCATCGTATTTATTATGCTATTATGGAAACGAGAAAAGAAAACAGACATCATACTATAAGGGAGAGCTAAAAGTGTGGCAGGGACTCGTGATTCTCGGTATATTCAGTATTCTCTGGATCCTATACCGTAATAAAAGATACAAGAAGAAATACGTACATTCATCTCGAGAAATGATCGTCAATTTATTTTTTGTCTATCTTGTATTCGTCGTATTCCTGACCATGCAGCCATTCCAATGGAATCTCCCTTTCGGAATATGGGGTGGAAAGACAACCTATCATTTTGATTTCCACCTCTTTTATGAATTAAAAAACATGTCCAATCCTAAGCTGCAAATGCTCTATTCACTTGGAAATATTGCTTTATTCATTCCCTTAGGGCTATTTACTCCCTTACTGTTTCGACATTGCCAACGGTTATGGACGGTTTTATTGTTAGGATTTGCCTCTTCCTTAACGATTGAGTTGATTCAAACCTTCTTTACGATGACAAGGCGCGGAACCCTGGATGATTTAGTGTTTAATACTTCGGGAGCCGTGATTGGGTATAGCTTATACATCATGATCAAAGTGGTTGCTAAGAAAATACCTGTTTTGCTTCATACCGCAAAGTAGTGATAAATACCATCCCTTAAAAAAGAGCTTTTATTTTAAAAAGCTCTTTTTTAGATGGCAAAACGGCAAGCCTTGCTGAGTTGTTTGCACCAGTTATTAGCCGTTAAAAGCAGGTTATTAGCCGTGGCGCGGTCTCTATTAGCCTTCGCAGGTCTCTATTAGCCGTTGGAGCCTTGCTATTAGCTGTTGCTCTTGCGCTATTAGCCGTGGCCCTTTTCAACGGCAAGTTTGCATCTCCGATAGTTGCTTTGCTTCATTTGCTGCCTCTTTTTTGCTCTATTAGCCGTTAGAAGCGGTTTATTAGCCGTGGTACTTATTCTATTAGCCATCGCAAGCACTCTATTTGCCAGTAAAGTCTTTCTATTAGCCGATGCTCTCGGGATTTAGTCGTTACTTTGTTTTTAAAGCAGGCTTCGTAGGTAATCTAATGATAATTCATATTTTCGATGTCTGCGTTCACCCTTAGTTGGCAAATTTAAAGAATTGAGCAGTTTGGATGCGGTATGAATAGAATCAACTCCAAAGAACTTCCGAAACTCTCGATTGGTTATGGTTGTACAAATTAATAAACGATAATCAATTAGTGCTTGAACAAACGCCTTATCAGCTTTTTGATTGCAAATGTGACATCTCCAGAAGCGTTTGAGTCTTTTAACAGAGAACTGTCCACATTCTTCACAATAAATTCCCGGCATCATTTCACTCTTATTCACCCCATACTGACTAAATACGTCCGGTTCATCTGGTGTATGCAGCCGTAGTAAAAGCTCTGAGATTTTCACTAACTCATTATCACTCAAAATTGGCTTTGGATGTTTTTTCTCAACAAGTTCGAAACCAAATCTTAATGCTTGTGGTCGAATAACTGTTTCTAATACTTCCTTATAATCGGGGCTTGGCAAAATAGTCGACTTTGGGTTGGTAATCACAATGAAGGCATCGCTTGGGAGAGAAGGGAAGGAGTATTTCTCCAATAATACTTTTAAAAAGTATTGTTGGTTTTTTACTTGGACAATAAGATTGGGAAACGATTCTCCCACATTATTTAACTCTCGTATTAATTGTTTTGGGTCAAAAAACAATTTTCCTGCCATATGTTTTCCTTCAAAAATTAGAAGATAGTATGGGGTTAAAATAAGTGTGTCAATTTGAAAAAAGGCTTCACTGGAGATGGGCAATCGAAGATCGTGAAAAATAAAGTGGTGTTTTTGTAGTGGAAGGTATTTCGTATAGTAATCTAAAACCTGTTCGCCTCGATATCCGGCATAGCGCCTACCTAATTCTTCCTTAACCTGGGCCCTAGCTGGGTGGCTTTCTAAAAGTCTCCTTTGTAATGCCTCTAATATTAATATCACAATTGGAACTGTTCTTTCCTTCTGTTTCACTTCATCACCTCTTTTTAGTCTATATACATATTCTACTCTATGTACAAAAGTCCTTCTCCCCTTTTATATGAAAGGGAAGAAGGACTCAAAGTTCAATTTTAATCGCTTGCCCATTTTTATCTTGAATATCAACGATGGTTAATCCTTGATAATTCTTTATTTCTTTTACGATTGGTTGAATGTCCTTCCAATCTATTCGGTCTAGGGAAAACGATGGCGAGTTTGTTTTTTCTTGCTTTTGTTTTACTCTAGATTCGATCAGCTTCCACAAGAGTTTTGTTGTCGCAAGCCGCCCTCCAGCCCGGAGAATAAAATAGGGCACGTGGAAAGTCCTAGATTTTTGATTTTCTTGACCAATCGTGATTTTCAACATGAGCGCTCTTACTCAATCACGATTGAAACTTGTTCGCCATCGCCACTCGCAATATCGACAATCTGACCTTCTGCTTCATGCTCAATTGCTTCTAATATAAGATCCACATCAATTTTATCAATTCCCTCAACATATTTAGCAGATTCAGGGATTTTAGATGCTATACTTAATCCAGATTGTAAAACGGCCTTCACCAGCCGCAATGGCAAGTTCACATTTACTTTATCGTCTTCGTCTATGATGCGAATCTTTAGAGATTTACTTAAATAATCTGTGCGTTCCACTTTCGCTACCGTCTCTTCTTTCTCTTGCAAGGCTTGAATCAAAGCTGTTGCCTCTTCTGAGTCTAATTTTCCTTCTTCCATCATCGCTAAGATTTTTTTGATTTCCTCTTTCATGCCAATCATCCCCCTCTTTTATTCATCCTTTAATCTTCGTAAAGCCTCTTCTGCGGTGATTTCGCCATTTTCTAGCATGGTGATCACCTGTTTTTCCTCTGTTTTACTTTTTGTTTCTTTCTTTTCGGGATAACCTAGGGCTGCAACCACATCGTTTAGTTTTCCTCGGACAGTTGGGTAAGAAACACCTAACTCTTTTTCAACTTCTTTAATATTTCCTCGACTTTTCAAAAAGATCCCAATAAAGTGCAATTGTTCCGGCGTGAGTGATGCCCAGCTTGATAGCTCGAAGTCATTTTCAATTGTTGTATGGCAATGATCGCATTGTAATTTCGTAATCTTTAACTTATGTGAGCATACTGGGCAGTTTGTAATTAATGGATACCCCACACTCTCCCTCCTTTTATTTAATTTATTAATATCATATTAATACATATTAATATTTAAATCAATATTTATTTAAAAATTAAATTACAAAATTAATATTTTTATCAAACAAACTAAAAAACTCTATTAGCCAAGTAAATTGGCCAACAGAGTTTTTTGTAAAAACATATTTTCTATTCTAACCTTACAGCTTCCTTCTGTGCGATCAGGCAAAGTTCAGCTGTTTTAAAGGCATGTGCCTGTGTCATTGCGTTTTCAGTTCGATTTAAGCAATCTAAAATAAGTTCACCGAAGAAAGGAAAACCTACTTCACCTTTTACTGAATAATGATAGGTACCTTCTTGGTTCACAAGATAGACCTGATTTCCTTCACGTTCACGGCCTACATCAATATACTTACGGATTTCAATATATCCATCTGTTCCAAGAATGATGGTTCTCCCATCTCCCCAGACTTCCGATCCGTCCGGAGTCAGCCAATCCACACGACAATAATGACTAGCCCCATTTTCGCCAACAATCATACAATCACCAAAATCCTCTAATTCAGGGTAATCCTTATTGGTGTAATTTGCGACCTGACTGCGCACAACCTTTGCATCCGTATTGCCCGTATAAAATAGGAACTGTTCAATTTGATGGCTACCGATGTCACAAAGAATGCCACCATACTTCTCCTTTTCAAAAAACCATTCAGGTCGTGAGGATGCGTTCAGTCGATGTGGAGCTAGATTGGTCACTTGAATAACACGCCCAATTGCCCCTTGTTCGATCAACTCGCCGGCAAAAACAGCACTTTCTACATGGAGTCTTTCCGAATAATAGACCATATACTTCTGACCAGTTCGCTCAACTGCTGTCTTGGCATCCTCCAATTGCTCCAAGGTTGTAAAAGGTGTCTTATCCGTAAAATAATCCTTTCCACTATCCATAACACGAATGCCAAGTGGCCCACGTTGATTAGGAATCGCTGCTGCTGCCACAAGTTTTACCTCAGGATCCTGGAAAATCTCTTCCTCACTTGTCGCCGCCTGAACTTTTGGATAGGCTTCCAAAAACTTTTCAACCTTTTGTGGGTCAGGATCGTATACCCATTTTAAAGTCGCGCCTGCTTCCACAAGTCCATTACACATCCCATAAATATGACCGTGATCAAGCGCCATCGCTGCCATCACAAATTCTCCTTCCGCAACGACACGGTTGGGCTTACCCTTTGGCGCATAGTTCATTCCATCTTTTGACATATAGCTCCCTCCTTTCGCTTTTAATGCGTACCGCTAACATCTAAAGTAACATCATCTGCTGACTGCTTACGGAACGTTGATGCGGCAATTTTCTCTTGTAATTTTTCATAATAAAGATCTTCATCAATCGGTAGGTCCACCCAGTCATCTAACCAGCTAGATAAGTATACGCCATTTGAAATGGCCAAGCTTTTAATTCCTTCTTCACCTGGGGCTAATAGTTCCGCACCATTTAAAATCGCATCCACCCAATTTTCCAAAATCCCTAAATGCTGATTATTTTTGCCACGCACCGGAATCTCCATTTTCCAGCACTCCGGTTCGCCAAAGCCGCCTCTAAACGTTTGATTGAATTCACGCTCAGATTGTCTTAGCCGCCAGAAGGTTAATTTTCCATTTTCAATTACAAGTTTTCCACGATCACCTGCTACTTCAAAGCGGTTCGTACCAGGCGCTTCCCCTGTTGATGTTACAAATAAGCCTGTTGCTCCATTTTCATATTCAACATAAGCCGTCACATCGTCTTCCACTTCAATATCATGGTACTTTCCAAATCCACAGAACGAGCGAATTCTAGTTGGCATCATACCGGTAATCCATTGCCATAAATCAAGTTGATGTGGAGACTGATTCAGCATCACACCACCGCCTTCGCCCTTCCACGTAGCACGCCAGCCACCTGATTCATAATAGCTTTGCGCCCGATACCAATCCGTAATAATCCAATTGGTCCGCTTAATCTCACCTAGTTCACCAGACTGAATTAGCTCACGCATTTTTTTATAAAGCGGATTTGTCCGTTGATTAAACATCATACTAAACACTTTTCCACTTTTAGCAGCCGCCTCATTCATTAAGCGAACATTTTTCGTATAAACGCCCGCAGGCTTCTCACATAGAACATGCCAGCCTTTTTCAAAAGCCCTAATTGCTAGTGGTGGATGCTCGTAATGTGGGGTCGCAATAATCACACCATCGATCTCAGCTTCAGCAAAAAAATCATCAATCGTTAAAAAGCGTTTGACTCGATCTCCGAATTCTTCTCTGGCTTTAACCATTCGTTCTTCACGCACATCGCACACAGCTGTTAAGATAGCCCCATCAATTTCACGATTGAACAGGCGTTTGGCGTGATTTGTCCCCATATTTCCCAGTCCAATTATTCCTACTTTTACGTTTGTCATGGTTAAAAGCCTCCCTTTATTTTCCTATTAAACTTGTACACATGATTTTGAACCTAACAACATTATTATTCCGAAAAGGCTGAAAAAAGCACTTCGATTTGCAGTTTAGATTTTTTCCTTCAATTTCAGTAAGTTCTCTAAGCTTAAAGCTAGACTATCCAGTGGGTTTCCAGGACAGGAATCTTGTTCCACCGCGTACCATTCTACTCCCGATTTCTCACCCCATTGCAAGATTGGAATAAAGTCAATTTTTCCGGTGCCAATTTCGGCGAATGTTTCTTGTTCATCATCGGTCATATCCTTCAGATGGATAATTGGCATCCTATTCACATAAGGCTGGATAAAGGACAGTGGATCCTGACCGCCTTTTTTCACCCAATAGAGGTCAACTTCTGCCAAAACCTTGTTTTCTGCAACTGGCTCTAATAAGTATTCAAGTGCTGACATTCCATTTATCTCAGTTGAAAATTCAAAGGCATGATTATGATAACTAATACGATAATCAGGAACCTGCTGAGCCACGTCATTTAATTTTTTTCGGACGATTTTATAGCCTTCCTCTGTTTGATATTCTGCTGGTAAATATGGACAAACAATATCCTTTGTGCCGTATAAGTCCGCTTCTTTCACAACATTTTCCAAATCATTCTCTAAACGATCTAATGAAATATGCATTCCTGCTGTGCCAAGTTGATTGTCCTTTAGAGCATCCGCAACTTCTTGTGGGTCATAGCCTTGCGGCAAAGCTGAAATCTGTACACCTGCCCAGCCCATCTTCTTAATCTCTTGAAAAACAGGTGTGATTCCCTTCGCTAGCTGTTCTCTTACTGTAAATAATTGTGCAGCAAATTTCTTTTCCATTTCTGTCACTCTCCTACTCTATGATTTTAATTTTTGTCTACGATATACAGAAGGTGTCATACCTACCCTTTGCTTGAAAAAACGGCTAAAGTGCGCCTGACTCTCAAAACCTGATTCTGTTGCTATTTCCACTAAGGTTCGATCTGGGTACATTTCCAGGTCAAATTTCACTTGATTTAAACGACATGTCATCACATAATTCATCACTGTTGTACCCGTTACTTCCTTAAAAATTCTCGATAAATAAAACTTACTTAAATTCAATTCAGATGAAATATCTTCTAAACTTATACTCTTTTTAAAATGTGTCTGAATAAAATGAGCAATTTTTTCAACATGAAGCACCTTTTCACTTTTTGGCATGGCTAGATGTTGATTTTCTTTTTTACTCAATTTATAAATTTGCATCAAAATCGTTAAGAGTAAAATCTTTAATTCTGCCTCTACTTCCGGCTTCATCATAAATGCGATGTCTTCATTCATCAGATGATCCATTGTCTTCATCGATTGTAAGATCCGTTCTCTTTCTCCTTCATCTTGGCCGCGAAGCAAGCAATTATTCATCTCTTTGAAGGGAGAGAGCAATTCTGGCATCCGCAGTTCCTCAATCACTGGATAAATCCAATCCGGAGAGAAATGCACCACGCTTCGTTCATACAAGGAAAATTTAGATGGATTAGCGCGATGGGCTGTTAAGCCATTCATAATAATAATATCTCCAGGCTGAAGATCATAAATGGAATGATGAATAAGATATTTACAATCCCCTTGATGAAAGAAATACACCTCAAACTGCGCGTGTGAGTGGAACGCAAAGTCCTGTTCTCCAATTGATTTCATTCGGTAATTCGGTCTTAACCATTCTTCCATCTTTCCACCTCTATGTATTCTGAAAGGGCTTACTTTATATACTAATGTTTTTCCAATGATTTTCATTACCCCTGCATGCTCAAATTCTTACTATTATTGACTCAAATTGCTCTGAGAATGTCAAATATGGGTAAATATAATTTGCCCATCAATAAAACAGCACATTATTCTGTACTCCGTTGAGTAACAAAATAATGTGCTTATTTTTACTTACCGCCGATCACACCACAGACAATGCGATCTCCGGCATTTCCGGCAGGGTCGGTCTTATAATCATCTGCTTTTTCATGAATAACAAGAGCACTGCCGTCCTCATCAAGCAAGGAACCCTCTTCGCCTTCCTTTAATGTCACATTTGGGGCCGTGATCACAACATTCACCGTGCCATCGTCTTCGATTCCGATATTCGGTAAGTCCCCTATGTGAAAACCTTTGGGATTTTCAAAGCCATGTTCTTTTTTTCCTGGGTTAAAATGAGCACCTGCGGATGTAAAATCCGGTGCTTCACATACCCCGGTTTCATGAATATGAATCGCCTTTATCCCCGGCTCTAAGTCTTTCGCCTGCAAGTGGATTTGTACTCCTTCTACTGTTTCCTTTAGGGCCGCTTTGCCAACTTCCTTTCCTTCAGAATTGATCATCTGTACATCGACATCTGCGTGGCCACTAACAGGAATAGCCTCCTCCTCTACTTGCGGCACCGCCTCTTCTCCACTACTACAAGCACCTAATGTTATCCCCATAACTAGCAGGACACACAACAATTTTTTCACAGAAAAACCTCCTATTATTAAAATCATTAGCATGATTGCCATACTGGGGATTTTTCAAACAGGAGGTCTTTCATTATTCTTACTCTACATTATAATTTACTTCAATTTCACCCGTGTAATTGAAGGATAAATCATCATTTTTTTGAAACTGCAAATCTTTTGGGATTTGTAAGTAGATAAAACGAACTTGCCTCATTGTGCCATCAGCAAAGATATTTCTACTTTCTGTAAATTGCGAGAGAACCAAATCTCTTTCCGCTGTGATCCCCTTAAATTCAAAAAACTCGCCAACTTCCTCAAGGTTTAAAGTATCATCTGATAAGTTAAATTGAATCGACCTGACTTTATCAGAGAAATCCAGTGCTTGATAGATCACACTCGCAATATATTTCCCTTCAATCATGCCATCATTCTCTTGTTTTCTTTCTACAACAATCGGGACCGTTTCCTCCACTGTTTGTTGTAGATTTAACTCATTTCCCTTATATGGCTGCTGCCAAGTTTCTCGAATATACTCAGGATTAATATCAGCAAGCCTCCCATCATAGATCGCCTGTTCAAGCTCCATCGTTTTTTGCTCCAAGTTCTTATACTGCACCCTTGGAATCTCCTCGCCCGTTTTCGGCAAAAGTTCGTAGATAAAGGGTGAGAGAATGAGAGCAATCGCATAAATGATGATTAGGGCTGTTACGATCTTTTTATTTTTAAAAATTCCCCCTTTACCTGTTACTAGATTTCGCAACAGCTTCCAATACAAGAACCCAATAACTAAAAGAGGAATGAGCAGCCCTAATAAAATGATATTACTCATTTCCTCACCTCCAGTTTATTTGAAAGAAGGATAGCTACCACAAAGAAAATGCCAGAGATGAGTAACACCTTCAATAAAAAGAGCCAAAAGTGAGATTCCCTCATAATAAAACCAAAAACAGCTCCCACTTCCTCATCATAGCCACTTGACACGGAGGCGATCAATACTCCTACACAGATTACAGGCAGCATGTACTTAAGGCTTTGATGCAACTGTATGATCATACCAAGCACATAACCAAATGAAGCAAACAGGAAAACATACAAGCTAATCGCACCAATAGAGAGGAGAAAATCAAGTGGTGCCTGAAATAATCCCGCTCCCATCGTAAGCTCATTAGAATAATAGCCAAGGATCCTCACAATATACCCGCATAAGGTCGCAGAGATTCCTCCTATAAGGCTTGCTGTTAGTAGAAATAGGATATTCGCCAAATGACTGCTTAGTCGATTTCCGACAAAGGCATAATCATCGTATCGGGCTGCTTTAGTGGTCGTAAAAATCGCTAGAGAAAATGTCCATAAAATGGTAAATATCACCACAATATCACCTGAATAATAGGTGAGCTCAACGGAAAGGTCTCTACCATGGAATCCAGATGACCCACTCCCTCCTGACGAAAAGAATATCGCTAACACTTGTAAAATCACCAGGGTGCCAAATGTCGTAAAAAAGGATTTACTTTTAAAAACAAATTGTTTCCAAACAACTTCAGAGAGACTCGTTTCGATTAAAGACATCATCGATCCCTCCCTTATCTCCGTTTGTTAAATAAATACACAGATCATTCGCTGACACAGGCAATACATCAAGTCCTTCCTGCTTTACTTCACGAATCGTGTCTTCTGACCATTTATTCCGGATCACAGCATATCCAAGTCCTGGGCCGATTTCTTTTTCATACACGATTTCTTGCCCTTCAGTCCACCGAGCAATGGCCGACTTTTTCCCTTGAAGACCAATCGCCCATTCCTTCAAGTCGGAAATGGATGAATGCTGCAACACTTTTCCTTCGTGAATCAGCAACACATCCTCTAACAAGTCCTCTATTTCATTCAAATGATGGCTTGAGAGGATAATGGTCCGTGGATGAGCTACATAATCCTTAAGCAATGCCCGATAAAAATCCTTACGTACCGCAGCATCCATCCCAGTCGTCGGTTCATCGTAAATCGTTAAGGCACATCGAGAAGAAAGTCCAAAAATCATATTGAAGGTACTTCTCATTCCTTTTGAAAGCTGCTCATAATAGGCCGTTTTTGATAAAGAGAAATACTCCAGCAATCGCCTCGCTAATTCAAGATTGAAATTGTCATAAAACCGCTCGCCCTCTTGCAAAATTTCGCCCAATTGTAATGAGGGTGGAAAAGTCATTTGGTCGTCGATCATAACGCTATTAGCGGAAACAAGTAAACTGTTAAAAGGTCTGCTAGAAAACACTTTGATCTCGCCAGCTGATTCGTTGGTAAAACCAGCAATCATTTTTAGCAGCGTGGTTTTTCCGACTCCATTTCTACCGATTAGTCCGGTGATTTTCTCTCCTGCTATGGTAAAAGTTACATCCTCTAAGACTGACTTTCTTCCGTAATTTTTCACTAATTCTTTACATTCAATCACATTCACTTCTTCTCCTCCTCTCCCCTGATGACCGCTTGAACCATCTGTAATAAGTCCCGTTCCTCTACTTCCAATCGTTTTGCTTCTAGAACTAGTTCATGAATAAGCCCAGTTAATGTCTCACTCTTTCGCTTCTTCAATATGGCTTTCTTCGCATTCTTTGTTACAAACATACCGAGTCCACGTTTTTTATATAAAATTTGCTCATCCACTAGCATGTTCAACCCCTTTGCGGCTGTCGCTGGATTAATCGTAAACATTTCTGCCAATTGATATTGTGAGTATACTTTTTCATCACTCTTGAACGTTTCTGCGATGATTTCATTTTCAAGCCATTCCGCAATCTGCACATAAATGGGTTTAGAGCCATCTTGGTGTAACAGCATCCAGGGACCTCCCTTCGAAATTAGTGCATTAGTGTTGTAATGTAGTATATAATTTTTCTTATCTCTAGACAAGGAAGATATTGGATTTACTAAAAAAATCTTACTGGTTATGGTACGATATAGTATATAAGGGGGCATTTTGCTTATCCGATCTTTAAAAAGATCATCTAGAAAGGAAGACCTTCATGAAACAAGATCAAATACTGGATATTCAACTCGTAAAAGAAATGAAAGTCGAGCTCACTCGATTTATGATGGCGTATCAATTTGCTTGTGATGAAATCAATACAAAAATTAATATATTATCAGATGAATTTAATTATCTTCATGACTACAACCCGATTGAACATGTAAAATCGCGGGTTAAGTCTCCCGAAAGTATTTTTAATAAAATAAGGCGAAAAGGATTTCCATTTTCCCTCAATGCTATTAAGGAGAATATTCGCGACATTGCAGGGGTACGGATTACTTGTTCGTTTATTTCAGATATTTATGTTTTAGCTGAGATGATAGGCAAACAAAAGGATATTACCGTTATAGAATACAAGGATTATATTCAAAATCCCAAGCCCAATGGCTATCAAAGCTTACATCTTATTGTCCAAATTCCTATCTATATGACCGACCGCACAGAGCATACGTATGTCGAAATTCAAATTCGTACGATTGCGATGGACTTTTGGGCAAGCCTTGAACATAAAATTTACTATAAGTATGATAAGGAAATTCCAGAACATCTGGCGAAGGAACTGCAGAGCACCGCATTTATTGCGGCAGATCTTGATAAAAAGATGGAGAAATTGCATAAAGAAGTTTCCTCTATCAAAAAGGAAAATGAAGATGATGGCGTATTATCCCGCTTAGAAGAAGACGTCATCACCAATATCCTCCCTAAAGTGCTGGATCAGTATAAAAGAAGTCTTGAAGACGGTTCATAACAATGAATGTTTCGGGATTGTTTTCCAAGAGACCATCTACTATAATAAGAGCTAGTATCACGATTATCGGGATGTAGCTCAGCTTGGTAGAGCACTAGCATGGGGTGCTAGGGGTCGCAGGTTCAATTCCTGTCATCCCGATCACAAAACTGTACTTTTAGATTGACATTTGTTACCATACTTCTAGCAGATAAAGTGAAACTTCATTCAGTGGGGGTCTTACTGCCAGTTAATTCGGGATAAAGATATAGGATATCCTCTGAAGTGTGGGAAACATGAGGTCTTAGACGATTTTCATGAAGAACTGCATTTCTTTGAAAATGCAGTTCTTTTTATGTATTTTGAAAAAAGAATGACATTTTTTATAGAAAAAACTAGATAACGATCACTTACGCCATGGCCTTCTATGATTTTTAAATTCATCTAGGAGTTGAGCAAAATGAAAGATACTTGGGGGCTTATCAATACTGGACATCAAGATGCAGCGATCAATATGGCATTGGATGAATGTCTCCTCCTTTGGCATAGCCAAGATCTGATTCCACCTGTTCTTCGTTTCTATGGTTGGTCAAAGCCCACTCTATCCATTGGTCATTTTCAAAAGGAAAGAACAATTCATTTTCCCGGTATTGAACAACACGGGTGTCAATTTGTCCGTCGTCTAACTGGAGGAAGTGCTGTGCTGCATGATGATGAATGTACTTACAGCCTTGTTGTTTCTGAACGAAAACCCTATATAGAAGATTCGATTCGGAAAGCCTATCATGCATTGGCCCAAGGCATTTTTGCAGGATTTAAAGAATTAGGCATCCAAGCGCAGTTTTCTATGCCTGAAGATCATTTTATAGAGGAACGGTCTGCTGTTTGTTTTGAAAGGCCATCCGATTATGAAATGCTTGTCGATGGGAAGAAAATATCTGGCCATGCTCAGACAAGAAAAATGGGCGTTTTGATGCAACATGGTTCCTTACCTTTTACAATCGATCAAGACATGCTCTTTGATTTATTCGCCTTTTCAACAGAAGAGATGCGCGCCCGAAAAAGAAAGGCTTTTGCAAATAAGGCCATCTCTATGAATGAAGCGAGCGGAAGAAACATTACATACGATCAGGCAGTTGCTGCATTTACAAAGGGATTTGAAACTGGATTGGACTTACAGTTTACTCCATTTGAACTTAGTGACTCCCAATGGGAAGAAGTACAGGCTCTAGCAGAATCAAAGTATCGTTCAGATGAATGGAATCTAAAATTTCAAAAGAAGGTGCAGGCATAATGGCAATCGATAAACAAGAATATATTAGAAAACCAGAATGGTTGAAAACAAAAATTAATACGAATGAATCTTATATGGGCTTAAAAAAATTAATGCGCGGTCAACGTTTAAACACAGTCTGTGAAGAAGCGCGTTGTCCTAATATTCATGAGTGCTGGAGTGAGAGAAAAACAGCTACCTTTATGATCCTTGGAGATACGTGCACAAGGGGATGCCGTTTTTGTGCAGTCAAAACGGGACTTCCAAATGAGCTAGATTGGGGCGAGCCAGAAAGAGTCGCTGATTCCGTAGAAATTATGGGCTTAAAGCATGTCGTGGTTACAGCGGTTGCCCGTGATGACTTAAATGATGGTGGAGCGGCTGTGTTTGCCGAAACCGTCAGAGCGATCCGCCGGAAGAATCCTGGATGTACAATTGAAATCTTACCATCTGACATGAAGGGAGATTATGAAAGTCTTCACACCTTAATGTCCAGTGAACCAGAAATTTTCAACCATAATATCGAAACCGTGGAGCGCTTAACACCAAAGGTTCGTGCGAAAGCAACCTATCGTCGCTCACTCCAACTTCTACAGCGAGTAAAAGAAATTGCTCCAAAAACACCAACAAAATCAAGCATCATGGTGGGGCTTGGTGAAACCAAAGAAGAAATCATTCAAGCCATGGATGATCTTCGTGCTCACAATGTCGATATTATGACAATTGGCCAATACCTACAACCAACGAAAAAGCATTTAAATGTGGTTCGTTATTATCATCCTGACGAATTCGCAGAATTAAAGGAAATTGCTCTTTCCAAAGGCTTTAGCCATTGTGAATCCGGCCCACTTGTTCGCTCATCCTATCACGCAGATGAGCAAGTAGGTCAAGCCGCTGCTCAACGCCGCATCAACTATATGAAAGGCGTTGAAGAACAAGAAGAACAAGAAGTTGATTTTAATTTTTAATAGAACAAAAGCGCAAGCGCCCGTTTAGCGACGTACAAACTTTTTAAGCTTCTGACGAGATAAAGGATACACGGCGAAGCATGAGCCGATGTTGACTTATCGTAGGAAGAAGCTAAAAGTTTGCTAGCCGCTGGGCGACGAAACTAAACCATATCCCAAGTGAAGAATATTCGCTTGGGATACTTCTTTTCGTCCATCAAAGCGCTATTTTCTCATTCATAATGGATTCTGCCAAAGCAATATCTTTTATAAAATCCGTATATTCCTTACCATCTTCTATACACCAGCTTACTCCCATAACAGTTTCCACATATAGGCATTGTCTTATAATCTTTTCAGGAATATGAAGTTCTTTATCAAAAAAATGTATGATATGGTTTATTTTTTTATATGTTGCTGCATCTTTTTCATCATCAAATTCATTTAATATAAAACGGGGAACATCAAAAACAGGATCGCCTATTACACCTTTAGGATCAATGATTACATACTTACCGTCCTTACCAAGTAGAATATTATCGTGATGAAAGTCTCCGTGAAGCAATTCCTTTTGCGAATACAAGGCAGAAACCGATAAACATATCTCTCTTGCCTTTTTCATATGCCCATATAGCTCCTGACAATCGTTGCGTCTACTCATATAGTCTGTTATCCGATCAACCCACTCTGTATAAGTCGGATAGATGTCCTCTTGAGTGGAGGGAATATGTAATCCTTTATATAAAGAACAAAAAATAGCCAGTCTTTTATCGAGAGACTTCTCAGCCCTTAGTGGTTGTCCAGGCTGCACACACTCTTCAAGAATGACACCATTCTCAATATCATTTTTAAATACCCTACAAAATCTCTTGCCGTTATACTCAGACAGAGCATAAAATTCTTTAAATATCTCTCCGAAAGATGGATTGCCTATTTTAAGTACGACATTTCCTAGGCTTTCCGAATAACATTTAAAAACTAAGTTTGCAGAATATGAAGGAATGAGCTGAAATGAGGTTAAATTCCACTTATCAGTATAAACTTCAATATCTCTCAAAACTTTATTGTGGAAATCCTCTCCAAAACGATTGATTATTTCTTCAGTCTCATTTTTTTTGAAACGAAAAGGGTTATCCATCCGAGTAAACCTCCCATTGAGTACTATGGTAAACTTCGATTTTTCTAAAATAATACCTGCTCCTTAATTAAAAAAATCCGCTAGATATCCTCTCACTAGCGGATTTTTTATGATTCTACTCTTAATCAAACATTTGATTAAATGTTTATCAAGCCTTTTTCACTAGACTAATGGAAAAAGAAAGACCAAGCCCAAGTATAAAAGTGAAGATGCTGATGACAAGGGTTGTCCCACTTGCCATGCCTGGATAGATAACAAATACAGAGCCGATAATCATGCCAATAATGACTGCATACGTCATATGTGAAGAACGGGAGAGTAGATATTGGATCCCTTTACTACTCACCACAAAACCAACGATCACCCCAGCTCCAATCGTGATAATCAATGGAATATTAAAGGTCGAAAGCGCATTGATCGCTGTTGAATACACACCTAATAACAGCAGAACAAAGGAACCGCTAATTCCTGGCAAAAGCATCGCCATACTCGCTAACCAACCTGAAAAAAATAATCCGATCATAGTGGACATGTTTAATGTCGTAATGGGATCTACATTTTCTTGCGTTTTGAAAAATCCTAAGGATGCAAGAAGCAACGCCATGATTACTAAAATAATATAGTGCTTAGCTGAAAAGTTCTTTTTCACTTCTGCCTGTTTCATAAGATAAGGTAAAACACCTAACACAAGCCCCATGAAAAAAACTGCGTGGGCTCTTTGTGCTCCGATAGTAAATAATCTATCCCCTTACTGAGGACAATTAATGCTGTTCCCATGCCAAGTGCAAGCGGGAGTAAAAAGCCAATATGCCTTTTCCAATCTCGGCTAAAAAAACCGCTAATTGCCGTCAGTAACCGATCATAGATTCCAAGAACGAAGGCAACCGTCCCCCCACTCACACCTGGTATTAAATCCGTTGTTCCCATAAGAAAGCCGCGAAATATATTTTTCCACTCCATCGATTTTAGAATCTCCTCTATTAAAATTCATACGCTTTATTATAGCATAGGGGAAGTTTAAAGTTGAAAGGTTTTACTATACGAGAGTATTTTTCATTATACGACAGTATTTCAACGCTATACGACAGTATTTTTCTGCATCCGACAGTATTTCTTTGGATTATTTGAATCTAACTTTTTATCGATCTTTTTCTAATCGTGTGATAGAATAACAGCAATATCAAATGGAGGTGTTGTTGCCATTAATGTTAAGTTTCCAGCAGAATCACTAGCACTTCAAGGATTAAAAGCAACATTAAATCGATTATCTGCAGATCATCCTCAGTATTCACTCATTTTCAGTAAATACCAGTCGAAAAAGGCAGGTATAGCTGGAGAGAAAAGAGTGGAGCAGATCTTCCGAACCCATTCTTTCCTGATGGAACATCGCATTATCCACGATTTGTCTCTTCATACAAGTGCTAAATTCCAATTAGATACAACCTTTCTCACCCAAGCCTTTGCCTTAATTTTTGAGGTGAAGAATATATCAGGAATTTTAACTTTCAAAGAAAATCCTCAGCAATTAATTCGCGAAAAATTTAGCGGCGAAGTAGATAGTTTTGAGAGCCCTGCCACCCAATTAGAACGGAATATGGCCTTACTCCGAGAATGGTTCCACCAGCAAAACATCCATCTCCCAGTTCTTGGTGTTATCGTTTTGGCTTATCCAAAGCAAATAGTCAAAGTGCCACCCCAAAATGTAAAAATATTATTTCCTAATTTGATTCCCCCCTATATTCATACTCTCTCTCATTATCCAAACAAACTTGATATCCATATGCTTGATCTTCTAACGAACAAACTTTTAAAAAGCCATCAAGAGTATATTCCTCCACCTATTTGCGAAAACTACTCCATCTCAAAAGAGGATATTCAAACGGGCGTCATTTGTCCAACCTGCAAGTATATTGGTATGAACAAGATACCTCGGTCCTGGCATTGTACTCGGTGCCGAAAAAATAATCCTTTGGCTCATGTTCAAACCATACGCGAATGGTTTCTCATCATGGGGAGAGCGATGAAGAATCAAGATTGTCGAGAATTTTTGCAAATTGATAACTTGAACACGGCCTCACGCCTCCTAAAAAATATGAATCTAAAAACCACTGGTACATTTAAAGATCGAAGCTATCAAATGGATTTTTTGCATTAAGCTACCCCATTTTAAATATATACGATAGTATTCTACTTCTATACGATACTATTTTCCATTATCCGACAGTATTTCAACTTTATGCGAGAGTAGTTTTTACTTTTGCACATCTTTTCATTCTTATTTATGAGCTTGTTCATCCATTTGATAAGCTCCAGCATCTTCTCCATAATATTTGTTATATCGTTGTTTAAACTTACCAAAAAAGTGGACGACAATTACTTTTAAGATCGCATAACCAGGAATACCAAGAATGACACCAACAACCCCAAATAAATTTCCTCCGACAAGTAATATGAACATGATGGTAATCGGATGGATTTTCATCGTATGTCCCATAATATTAGGTGAAATAAAGTGACCTTCCAAAAACTGAACTGCTGCCCATACGATTGCTAGCTTTACAAGCATAAAGGGGGAATCCACTAAAGCAATAATAATGGCTGGGGAAACAGCAATCATTGGGCCAAGGTAAGGAACAACACTTGTTACAGCAGCAACAATAGCTAATGTGATTGCATAATCCAAACCAATGATTAAATAGCCAATGTACAACAGGATACCGATGCAAGTAGCAACGATAATTTGGCCACGTATATAAGACCCTACTTGTACATCTATATTTTTAAGTACCTGATCCGCATCACCTCTATATTTTGGTGGAAGCAACTGCAAGTAATAGGACTTGAATTTTGCACTGTCCTTTAATAGGAAGAACAGAACAAATGGAAAGGTAAACAGTGCAACAAACACATGTGTCAATGTACTGGCAATACTCAAGATACCTTCATAAGCACCACCTAAATATCCGCTGATTTTATTTGGCAAATCACTTAAGGTCGATGTAACCCATTTGTATCCTTCATCATAATATGGGCCAAAAAAGGAATGATCGACCCAATCATTTATCTCTTCTCCCATCTGCTTCAAATAGATAGGGATGTCGACAATCAAATCATTAATCTGTTTTTCTATGGACGGGGCGAGGAGAAAAACTAGACCGGTTATTAGTCCGCCGATCCCCAAAATAATAATGATAATTCCCCATATCCGCTTAATATGTAGTCTTTCTAGGAGATTGACAATCGGATTCATTATATAGTAAGCAATAAAGGCAAGAATAATCGGTGCCGCGATTGTTGATAATATGACAATCACCGGATGAAAAATAAAGGAAATCTTATTGTAAATAAAAATCGTAATTCCAATGAAGATTAGGATAACTAAAGCGAAAATAAGATCGCGTCCGCCTAGGAATCTAATAAAACGGGTGGGCTGCTTCATAAGATGCACTCCTTTATAAATTATTCTTTAATAATCAAATCTATTAAAATGTTAGTGTTCGTTGTTTATTGCACTCATTTCTTATCATCTAGCTTAGGAATATGATTCATTATCTCACTCATTGTGAAGAAAATACAAGTGATATTTGGGGAAGTGACCGGTTCGTTCTATTGAAAAAATTTTAAGCAGGGCGGACCTATTGCCCGCCTACCAATTCATAGTTGATGTCCACCATTTAGCGAAGCAAAGTGTTCACCTTCAGCAGTCGGAACAGGGATGTTTCCTTCTTACGATTCCTCCAATCTATTTTAGAGAAAAAACACCCCTGGCCATTTCCGACCAGGAGCGACTTACTAAGCCCATAACCACTTCCAAATTTCTTTTGGTGTGGCATTTTTCCCATACATAAGGATACCCATTTTGAAAATTTTTCCAGCCGCTTTCATTGCTAACCAAATAAATACAAATAGTACAACGATCGCAATGATGATTTCAAGCCACGGCCACTCTTCCAACATAGCAAGACGAATTAATAGAACACCTGGTGTGGTAACCGGAATAAAGGTCATCACTTTCGCAACCAAACCACTTGGATCCATTAAAATCGGTCCCATAAATATAAACGGAAGGAATGGCAACATCATAACAATTCCTTGAAAGTTACTTGTAGAGCTCATGTCTTCGACCGTTGCTCCCATCCCGACAAAAATAGCCGCGAATAAGAGGTAGCCAGCTAAAGCGATAAGCAAGAGTAGCGCCAATTCTGGTACAAATAAGTATTCTAGGATCGGAAAGTCAATCTTCCATAAAGCGATAGGAAGAAGAAATGCTAGCCAAACGGCTACTTGTGTAATCCCTAAAACAAAATAGCCAATGATTTTTCCTTGCATAAGATCTGTTGGTGTAACAGAAGACAAAATAATCTCCGCTACCTTTTCCTTTTTTTCCTGTGAGGCAGAGGTGAAAATCATCATCCCTGTGATCACAATCGAAAATAAGACAACGCCCGCCGCAATACCAGGAACAATATGCTTGAACGGATCCCCTTCTTCAGCTGATTCACCATCTGTTTTTGAAGAATCCCCAGTATTCTCATGCTCAATCGGCTTCAATGAAACGCCCTTGCCAATGATCTCCAACTGTTGATCTGATAAATTCATTCGTTCCAATTGTAGTTGACGAAGTGGCGTTTCGATGATCGACGCTTCAAAAAGAAAACTGTCCTCCAGCTTGTCGTTTAAATAAACGGGGATTTCTCCTTCTTCTAGTGCCTTTTCTGTTAGAGCAATATAAGCTGTATGTGCAGCTGCTTCTGCTTTAGCCGCCATCTCCGCTTCAGTGACATCTGTCTGCTGTAACTCCCAATTTAACTCTGAGGAAGTAACCATTTCCTCTACTTGCCCGTAAACATCCAGATCATCTAAAATAAATACTTGTGTCGGCTCGTCTTCCGAATTAAAAAGAGTAGGAATAAACGCAAATAACATAAAAATAATCGGTGTAATGATCAAAGAAATAATAAACGATTTATTTTTCATATTGCGTTTGATTTCCCATTTGGCTACCTTCCAGCTATTTCTCATGATGATCGCCCCCTTCCTGAATACCTTGGCCTATGTGTTGATCTGTTGCCACATCTATAAAAATTTCATGTAAGGATATTCGATCAATCGATAACTCTTGAATATTCAGATTTTCTGGAAGCTGTCTTAACCATGATGGAACATGGACATCTGGAGTTAAGTAAAGCACCGCCACATCACCGGTTGATTCAACGCGTTGTACCTCTGCAAGGCGCTCCAATACTTGCACATCATTTTTCCCACGGATCGTACATTTAAAATTAGCGTATTGATTTTTTACATCTTCTAATGATCCATAAATCACCTTTTGCCCCCGATGAATCATAAATAAACGATCACAAACCTCTTCCACCATATTCATTTGATGGGAAGATAATAAAATCGCTGTCCCCTGATTTGCCAATTCCTGAATTTCCTTTTTAAAAACCTCTTGGCTAACAGGATCCAATCCCGAGAAGGGTTCATCCAAAATCAGCAGCTCCGGCTCATGAATGATCGAACCGATAAATTGCACTTTTTGCCCCATTCCCTTTGATAATTCTTCAACAGAAACCTTTTCTTTTCCCTCAAGGCCGAGCTTCGCTAAATAGTCCATCGCCCGCTGTCTTGCTTTTTTCAAGGGGTAATCCTTTAGTTCCGCTAAATATAAAATCATATCCATCACGTTCACATTCTTATAGAGACCGCGTTCCTCTGGTAAATACCCAATTTTATGGCGAGGGATTTCACCAGTTGGCTGATTATGAAATTGCACCGTGCCCTCATCTGGATACATAATCCCCATAATATTTCGGATCGTTGTCGATTTCCCCGCTCCATTCGGACCAAGAATGGCCATAATTTCTCCCTTATGCACTTGGAACGAGATGTTTTGAATAATTTGCGTTTGCTTAAAGGCTTTCCCTAATTGATCTACGGTTAAAATTGGCTCCATACCATCCGTCCTTTCTATTCTCTTACTCTTTACGAATGAAATGATCTAAAGTTTCAGGAACCCACTCTTAAAAGGTCTGTTATAAACCCTTATAAGCTGCTTCAAATAGCGGGCTCCCATTCATTTTGACGAAAACTTTATTTTCCTGCTCCTATTATATAGCGACATAATAACCCAAATAATTGTTGGAAGTGCGATCGCTCCAGCTACCATATAGCTTAAGAGGTTAATTGCGGAGTCTGCATCTGTACCACCGACATATAACAAAAGAATAACGACAATGAATAAGGTAAGGATAGGTATCATTTTTACTAAAATGACTAATCCCTTCCTCCCTTCTACCTGCCATTTGTTACTGTATGTGGTGATAATCGTCCAAGCTGCTGGAAGGGCAATTCCACTAAGAATAACAGCGACCACAAGAAGTATTGATTGTAAGCTGCCAGAGCTGATCATTGCACCAACCCAAACGAGTGCTGTTATAAAAATAAACGGAATAGCTAATTTGTTCATGGAATTACTTAAATCTTTATACTTTTCAGCTGTTGTATCTTGGTCAGTATAAATTGGTTGTGTACCAGGAAGTGCTCGAAATAAATGTATATTTGCTTCTGAGGCAATATGAGACCATCCAACAGATGAAAAAAATTCAAGGTATTCCTCTTCTGTATCCTTTTTGACTGAACGATAATCTATACTGTAGATATAGTCTGCGCTTTCCCCTTTTTCCAGGGTATACCCCATAAACTTAAAGTCACTAACATGCCAACCCTTTAAAGAAAGCTGGCGTAATTTCTCCATGTCCTTATCCTCAGAAAAGGCCAGCCCACCCGACATAATATACTTGGTTTGCCTCATTCCTCAACCTCCTTCAAGCCAGTTTCCGCTAACTGCAGCATCCGTTTTCTAAGCTCCATATCTTCACCTAATACTTCTCTGCCTTTTTCAGTAAGCAAGTATGTTTTACGTCTTGAATCCGACCCATCATGTAAATAAATCCACTCTTGTTTTAATAGCTTTTTAATGATCGTATACATCGAAGCAGGCCCGATCGTCATAGCTCCTTTTGTTGTTTCTTCAATTAAGCTCATAATAGCGTAGCCATGCCTTGGTTTTGTTAAAGCAGCCATAATATAAAACATTGAATCTGTTAAATGTTCCGTTTTTCCCATTCCATCACCTTCTATATCTCTTTCGGATATATCCAAAAATGATATATATCTAAAAAGAATATATCATAAAGTGATATACATGTCTAGAGATGATAGATTATAACTACAAGAAAAGCGCAAGGCGCCCGCTACCTTCGACAAGCAAATGTTCTGAGACAAAGAAAGGCGTTCTTTGCCTTTCATTGGCTCAGGTTATTATGCAGAACATCGGCTAAGTTCGCGCCGTCCTGGCGGCAGACTCAAACGCGACGTCCTGTCGCTTCGTCTGCACTAGTACATCCTGTACGTCGCAACGCCGATGGACTCGCTCCTGCTAGCCTCGAGCCGATGGCGCCTGGAGCTAGACAACGAAACTCAAAATTATAACTAATCCACGAGCGACAATTTTATAGTTTCCTGGTAAGCTACAAAAAAGGCACATCTTCTTAGAAATGTGCCTTCAAACCTTATATCGATTCTTTTATTTTCCGAATGTAATTAAAGCGAATGAAGAGGAAGTACACCAATTGAACTACTGTAAAGGTTCCCAGTACCATTGCTGAGCTCTTAAATAAGTTAAAACCAAACATATGCTGTAGGGCTGTGAGCGCTACTGCACCATGAATCACTGCAACAAGAATCGGCACAAAGAAGAGCAGAGCCAATTGAACGGTCAATATTTTTGAAAGCTCCTTATCTGTAAGTCCAAGTTTGCCAATAACGGAAAATTTGTGTTTCTCATCCCCTAAATCTGCATAGAGACGGAAATATAAGAAGCTGCCGGCAGCAACGAAGAAGACCGCGCCGATAAACAAGCCAATAAATAGAACGGCTCCATATGCTTGGTTAATCATATGCCAACTATACCCTAGAGAAGTAAAACTAAATGTTCCGTTTGTATCAAAACCGTCCGTTTCTTCCACATCGAATCTTTTCATTAGTTTTTCGCCAATGTCGGCTGTGTCTTTCCAATCCTTAATATAAAAACCATAATAAGTGTTTGTTTCCACTGATTCAATTTTTTTAAAAAAGCTGTCATTGACGACAAGATAATCTTCATAAGTTCCAATTAGATTCATCAGCTGAATATCAATTTGTTGAACCGTCTGTCCTTCAATCTGGTGACTAACTTTTTTAGGGATATCAGGCAGGTTATCAAAGGTATTTTGAGTATAAAGGAATACAGCCTCAGTATCTCCAAGCTTCACTTGCTTATCTGCTTGATCAGCTATCTTAGCCAACTGATTATACTCAGTTTGTGAAACAATCGCCCTTTCAACAGAATCTCCATCTGGATTTTCGACAAGAGTATGTTTAATCAAGATACTTGCCCTTTTATAATTTGTTGCAGCTAATTCCTTATCAATTTCTTGAATATGTTCCGCCTCATGCTTGTTGTCTTCATGTGACACATAGTCAAACGCAAATGGTTGACTCTCTGCTATAGAAGTCGTGAGCATATACCTAAACCCAACTAGCGAGCCAATTGCCGAGAAAGCGACCGTCGATACGATGGCCACAAAGAAAAAGGCGCGAGCATTATCTTTCATCCGATAGGCAAGATCGGATAGGAGAACAATATTTGTCTTTTTCCAAAATAGTGTCTTGCGTTTCTTTAATCGGTGAATCGTAAATACACTAAGTTGGGTAAACAGAAAATACGTTCCAATGATCACAAGAATTGTGACAGGAATCATTGCGACTACAACTTGCATTTCACGAACCACCAAAGCAATTGCATACCCAACAGCGAGTAAAAGAGCCGCTAAAATAGACAGAATCACAGAAGCCTTTGGTTCTTTTTTCGGGGCTGAACTTCCTTTTATTAAATCAATTAATTTATTCCCTTTTAAAATGGAAACCGTAAAAAAGGAAATGACAATAAACAAAATTAAAAAGGCACTAAATGTTAATAAGATCGCTTGCCATGGCAGATAAAAAGGCAAGGCTTGCTCTAAATTTAAAATGCTTTGTGCAGCCATCAAAATCAATTTGGCAAAAACGAGCCCTACTACGATGCCAGAAACGGTCGCGAAAAATCCAATTAGCACGTTTTCTAGAAAAACCATGCGACGCAGCTGCTGATTGGTCATCCCTAGCATCACCATTAAGCCAAATTCTTTTTTTCGTGATTTCAAAAAGGCACTCATCGACACGAGCACGAAAATAAATGAGAATACATAAATAATCCCCTCAGCAAAATGCAATCCAACCGCTACATGTGGATTAATTTTCGATAATCCCGGATGAAAAGCGAAAATCGCATATACAAAGAAGACAAGCACAGAAAAGAGGCTACTTAAAAAGTAAGCTGCATAAATACGTTTATTGCGAAAAACATTGTTAAACGCGAATTGACGAAAGGTCACTTGCATCCCCTCCCAACAGCGATAACACGTCGATGATCTTTTGGAAAAAGGCTTGTCGATTCTCACCACGGTGAATTTCATTGAATAATGTACCGTCTTTGATAAACACAACTCTTTCCGTATAGCTAGCTGCAATCGGATCATGCGTAACCATCATCATGGTTGTCTTATCTTCCTTATTGATTCTTTCCATCATTTCCATTGCCGCTCTCGATGCTTTAGAATCTAAATTTCCCGTCGGTTCATCGGCAAGGACCATCTTCGGATTATGAATGATCGCTCGGGCGATCGCCGTTCTTTGTGCTTGTCCACCTGATATTTCATAGATACGCTTTTTTAAAATCGATGTAATCCCTAATTTCTCCGCGACAACCGTTACAGCTTTTTCCATGTCCTTTACTTTGGTCCCATCTAATGTAAGCGGAAGAACAATGTTTTCCTCGACTGTTAAAGTGGGGAGCAAATTAAAGTCTTGGAAAATAAATCCCAATTGCTGGCGTCGAAAGAGAGCCAATTCATTATGCTTCATCCGTAATGGATCTTTGCCGTTCACGATCAGTGAGCCTGATGTCGGTTGGTCAATCGTCGCCACCATATTCAACAAGGTCGACTTCCCACTCCCTGAGGGACCCATAATCCCGACAAATTCCCCTTCCTCTATCGTCAAATCGATATCTGCTAATGCTTTATGGGCAACTTTTCCGTCATAAACCTTACTTAAATTTTTAATGTTTAAGATTTCCAAATTAAAAACCCCTTTCTCAACTAACTATAGTGTAAGAGAAACGGGCTCTTTCATACCATCGCTCTAGCTTTCATTTAGCTTACATAATTGTAAGATTATCTATGAAATACTAGTTGTACACTCGTCCCTTCTCCCTGAACAGAGGAGAGTTCAATATCATGACCCAATTTTTCACAGACCTCTTTGACTAAATAGAGCCCCATACCTGTTGATTCACGATAAACCCGGCCATTTTCTCCTGTAAAAAAGGGATTGAACACTCGTTTTAAATCCGTTTTGGGGATACCAACACCATAATCCTGCACCGTTACCATGATTTCACGCGTATGCTTCGCTTCATTAATGACCACCTTACGCCCTTTTCCAGTAGAATATTTCACTGCATTTGTAATCAATTGATTAAAGATAAATTCTAACCACTTTTCATCAGATTCCACAATTGTTTCGGAAACATGAATCTCTGGATACACGTGATTTTTGATAAACAGGCGTTTATTTTCGCGGACGGCTGCTTCAATGACTGATCGCAAAGACACAGGCTCTACTTGAAAATCTTGTTCAAACATTTCCAATCTTGCCGCATACAACACCATTTCTAAGCCCTTTTCTAACTTATCTGTTTCTTCGCGAATGCTTTCTAACTGCTCGTCGTCATCATTTTCTTGGGTGATCAATTCAATGACGGATAAGGGTGTTTTCATCTGATGAACCCATTGATTAATAAACGTTAAGTGGTCATTTCGCCTTTTTTCTTGTTGATCAAGTTGATTCATATAAATACGATGTTGTCGCTTTAATAATTCGCCTAATGCCTTGGCAAGAGGAGCTGTATCTAATGTCTCAAAGGCTTCATTCATATGAGCCATTGGGTTCGACAATCTTTTATAAAACCTGCGATGAACAAGATAACGAAAAATAAGATAGAGCATGAGAATAAATGTCGCTAAGAAAAGAGCGTAAACATACAAGGTAAAATGCTGATAACCATCCATCCAAAACACGGTTAATAAAACAATGACTTGGAGCACGTTCATAAGGATAAGCAGGAAATGATCCCGAAAAAATAGCTTCATAATGAAGACTCCCAATTGGGAATAAGCCGATAGCCTGCTCCTCTTACGGTTTCAATTGCCTCTATAATACCCAACTCCTGTAATTTTTTCCGAACTCTTGTAACATTGACATTCAACGTATTTTCATCAACAAAAGATTGGTCATCCCATAATTTTTCTAGAATCGCTTCACGGGAGGCGATTCGTGGTGAACGTTTCATTAACATTTCGAGTAGTACTGCCTCTTTCTTTGTCAGAAGGACATTTTCTCCACCTTTGGTGACTTCCATCCTCTCAACATACAAAACAAGCCCTTCTAGTTCAACGGTCCGTTCTTTCACCTTCGGAGCATATTCCCCATATGCCCGCCGTAAGCTACTTCGGATTTTCGCCATGACAATTTCATAATGAAAGGGCTTTGTAATAAAATCGTCACCGCCATTTTCTAACGCCATCACTTGATCCATTTCTCCTGAACGCGCAGAAATAAAAAGAATCGGGCAAGTGGAAATTTGCCGGATTTGCCTGCACCAATAAAAGCCATCAAAGCTTGGCAGATTAATATCCAATAATACTAAATCAGGTTGAATTTCTTTGAAAAAATCGAGAACTTTATCAAATTCTTCTGCTATGATTGCTTCAAATCCGTACTTTTCTAAATGATTTTGCAGTAATTGAGCAATCTTAGGATCATCTTCTACAATTAAAATTTTTGCCATCTTCGACCATCCTTTTCCATCTTTAACAGGGCTAGACCCTCACTTTTTTGCTATAATATGTGAAAGGGAATCTTAATTTTCATTTAGTCGTCACCCTTATCATATCTTAACCAGTCAGGAGAATAAAACATGGAGGTTTATACACAGCAAGTTATTACTGTCATACAGGCAATCCCCGTTGGGACTGTAGCCACTTATGGCCAAATTGCTCGTTTAGCTGGCAACCCTCGTGCTGCCAGACAGGTCGCTAGAATTCTTCATTCTATGAGCCAAAAATATGATTTACCTTGGCACCGTGTGGTGAATGCGAAGGGAGAGATTGTGATTAAAGATTCTGAGACTGCCTACACACAAGCTTCTTTGCTTAGTGAAGAGGGCGTCGAGGTTTCTAAAAAAGGAAAAGTAAATTTATCGAAATACCAATGGAACGCCGAAGATCATAATCAGGATTGGCTGGAGGGGTGATATCCGTATATGATAAGATACGTATAACCTATTATATAAGGAGGTAGTCAAAATAAAAATTACGGATTATTTAAACGATCCTCTTCCACTTCTCGGGTTAAAAGCAGCTCTATCAAGACTAGCTAGTCACCATTTTGCCTATTCACTTTTAAAGACTAAATGCTTAAACCTTGAAGCAGGATTAGACGGAGAATATAGAGTCAATTCTGTTTTACAAAATTACCCTTTTCCAATGGAACATCAAGTTTTCCACGATTTATCTCTCAAATCCAGCCAACTCTTTCAAATGGATCATCTCTTCCAAACGTCATCATATTCAGTCATATTCGAGACAAAAAATATTAGCGGAAAATTACGCTTTCAGGAAAATCCCAAACAATTAATTCGAATAAAAGCTGATGGTGGAATGGATGCCTTCGAGTGTCCTGCTACGCAGGTAAGAAGAAAATGCGAATTGTTAAAGGACTGGTTTCAAAATAGAAACATGGATATACCTGTATACGGCGCACTTGTCTTAGCCTACCCCAAGCAAATGGTGGAACTTGCTCCAAAGGGAACAAAAATCTTTTTCCCCATCCAACTACCCTCATTCATTAGAACTTTTCCTAAAGAGAAAGAGCCATCTGGAGATCTCAAATACATCGCACGAGACTTAGCCGCACATCATCAGCCCTATATTCCCGCTCCCATCTGTCAAACATATAACATTTCAAAAGACGATATCTTAACCGGCGTAAAATGCCAAAAATGTGGCACCTTCGGGATGAAGAAAATTAAAAGGAGCTGGGCTTGCGGAAATTGTGGGCATCATGACCAATACGCTCATATTCCCACTATTATTGAATGGTATCTAGTCGTAGAAGAGAAAATGACCAATAAGGATTGCCGTGATTTCTTACATGTTGATATGAAAACAGCTACTCGCATATTACAAGGGATGGAGTTATTAAGAACTGGCGGCAAACGCAATCGCGCCTATCAAATAGATTTCAAACGCTATTTGCAAAAACGAACTAAGTTTGACTGCATACAAGATTAAGAGTTGACTATACAAGGGGAAAATCTATAAGGGTTTATTTTTCTCTTACGGGAGAGAACGGCTCCTTACGTGTTTAAACCTCTGCCATACGGGATTATTCACTCTCTATAAGGGTTTATTTTCTCTTGCGGGATTAGACCGGCTCCTTACGTGTTTAAACCTCTGCCATACGGGATTACTCACTCTCTATAAGGGTTTATTTTCTCTTGCGGGATTAGACCGGCTCCTTACGTGTTTAAACCTCTGCCATACGGGATTAAACTCTCTATTCTCTCACAGGATTATCCAGAATTATTCCACCTCCACACCCGCCCTTTTTTATGAAAGCTAGAAATTCGGCACATAATTCCCATGTTATTCACATATTTGTTGAACATATACCCTTGAGAATTTCTGTTTTCATGAGAAGATGGGGGTAATGATTCTAGTTTGGAGGCTGTGAGTATGATGAGGATTCTCATTTACTTAATTGTGTTTTTTTCCTTTTTCGATCTCTTTTCGCAATTGCCGATTATGAGTCCATTGGCGGCTTCCCTTGGGGCACCTCCTTTTTTAGTTGGACTTGTTGTCGGGATGTTTTCTCTTTCTAATATTATCGGCAATGTGACGTCCGGCTTTTTGACGGATAAAAAAGGGCCTTTTTCCATTTTGATGTTCGGCCTATTTTCCACAGGTATCACATTATTATTATATTATTTCGCAACAGGTACTTGGATTTTATTGCTTGTTCGCTTTCTACATGGTTTCACAGCAGGTCTGATCGTTCCTGCAGCTTTTACCAATTTAGCGAATACAACGGCGAAGGAAAAGAAAGGAAAAGGAGCTGCATTATCTGGTGCTTTTATTGGATTAGCCGCGATTAGCGGACCGGCCTTCAGCGGCATCGTCGCTAGTAAGATGAATGAAGTCACCGTGTTAACGGTCACAGCTATTTTCATGTTTGTGCTAGGCATCCTATCCTTTATCTTCCTTCGCTCGTTACAAAAGGTGGAAAAGCCTAAAGTGAACAAAAAGCCAATTTCGGTGAGAATTTTTTTCCAAGATCCACTCATTATGAAAACATATTTAGGAGCATTATTCCTTATGTTCTCACAAGGCGTTGTCGCGTATATGCTTCCATTAAAAGTAGTGGAATTAGGAAGTGACACTCAAACAAGTGGTTTATTGATGAGTACATTTGGGCTAGTGGCTGTGTTAATCTTTATATTGCCAACTAATACATTATTTGATCGTTTAAAGCCTATACATACAGCCGTGTTTGGTATGTCGATCATGGGTATAAGCATGCTCCTCATCAGCTTTGCCCCAAGCATCACACTCCTTTATGTAATTATGGGTACTTACGGAATTGGTTTTGCCTTTTTATTCCCATCTTTAAACTCTATGCTTGTCGACGCAACAGATCCTGCTTATCGCGGAAAAGCATATGGATATTTTTACGCTTTCTTCTCCATGGGGGTCGTCATCGGTTCAGGTATTACAGGTTTACTCCAATTAACAGCCAACGGAGGATTCCTTTTCGCCGGAATCTTGTTATTAATTGGAGCGATTTTCATGTTTTTTAAAAATCGAACTTCGCATACAGCTGTGTAGGGGCTTTCCCACTCCTCCTCACAGCTTTTTTAAATTTAAATTTCTACAGTACCTTGCAATGAACAGTACTAGATGTTATATTATATTCAAGTACTATACATTATACAGTAGTGGAGTGGTGAAAATTGAATGTTCAATTTAAAAAGGGAGTTTTAGAACTTTGTGTTCTCGTCCTTCTGGATAAAGAAGACCGCTATGGATATGAACTTGTTCAAAGCATTTCCAATCAAATTGAAATATCGGAAGGCTCAGTCTATCCCTTACTAAGAAGATTAACAAAAGAAGGTTATTTTACAACCTATTTACGCGAATCAAACGAAGGCCCATCACGGAAATATTATAAATTAACAGAACAGGGGCGGGATTATTTATATAAACTTGTTGCAGAATGGAAACAATTTTCCAAAGGGGTCGATCACATCATCGAGGAGGGAATCGCCCATGAATAAACGGGAATTTTTATTAGAATTAGAACGATATTTGCGTTCCTTATCTTCGGTCGAAAAAAATGATATTCTTCAAGATTATGAAGATCATTTTAATTTTGGAATTGAAGAAGGGAAATCAGAGGAGGAAATCTCTGCAGCTCTTGGTTCACCAAAACAATTAGCTCGAGAAATTCTTGCCGAATATCATATAGAAAAAATGGAAACGAGCCGATCAACAGGAAATATTTTTCGCGCCGTATGGTCTGTGATTGGACTTGGCTTTATTAACTTGGTCTTAGTTCTAGGTCCGTTTATTGCCTTAGCAGGTTTATTATTAGGAGGATGGTGCTTAGGTGCTTCCTTTACACTTAGCCCCCTATTAGTTGTGATCAGTGCCCTATTCAATCCAGGAACATTCGCATGGTTCGATCTATTTTTCTCTATCGTTCTTTCTGGACTAGGCTTTTTCATATCCCTAGGAATGTATCGTCTATCCATTGACTTTAAAAACTTGCTTCTTCGTTATTTAAAATATAATGTATCTGTTGTGAAAGGTGGAAAATAACATGGTCAAGAAAATTTCAATCATCGCTCTCCTTTTTATCATTGTAGGAGGAATCGCCAGTGCCATCACATTTTCAGCAGCTAAGGAAAAAACAGCAGCTGTGACAACCGATATTAGTGATTTCTCATTTAACTCCGTGCAAATTGATGTTACGAATACAGATGTCGAACTGTTCCCTACTCAAGAACAAGCAAAGATTGAGGTAGTGGGCAGGAGCGCTCAAAAAATGAGTAACGAACTGTCAGTGGACCAACAAAGCGATATGCTTACCATTCACTCTGAAGATAAAACAAAAAAGTGGTTTTCATTCGGCTTTGATCAATCCCCTAAAATCAATGTATATGTGCCTGAAAAAGAATACGAGACCGTTCAAGTAAAGGGAAAAACAGCTGATTTATACGTTGAAAAAATCGCAGCAAAGAATATCGACATCACCACTAATGCCGGGGATATTGTAGCTGAAAACCTTACATCTGATCAACTCGCTGTCAAAGCAACGAGCGGTGATGTCCGTTTAGATCAAATCACTGGTGATACGTCTGCAGAAACAAAATCAGGAGACATTGTCTTATCTAATATTGAGGCGACCAATGTCCATAGCCTAACAAGATCAGGGGAGACCGCATTCAAAAATGTCTCTGGAGAGGTACAGGCGAAAACACGATCAGGAGATTTCTCCTTGCGTAATGATCAGATCTCAAACCCTATAACCGCTGAAACGTCAAATGGGGATATATTCATTCAAGCAAAGAACTATCCTGAAAACGTCCAGTTTGATACAGCTACAAAGCATGGAGACATACTTATTTTTGATCAAAAGAAACAAACGATCAATAACCAGAATCAAGGAACAATGATTCAGCTGGAAACAAAAAATGGAGATATTATCGTGAAGAAAAAATAGTTCTATCTGTCAAGAGGCTGAGGCTCCAAAGACGAACAAATCTATTAACTTAGCGAAGGAAATATACGTAGACTCCTGGGAAGTGAGAGTTCGACAAGGCCCCGGAAGGCGAAGCTTGAAGAGGCTTGCCACTCGCCCGTGGAAAGCGAAGTATATTTCCAGAGCGAGTGTATTTCTTTGGTGAAAACATTTTTGTTCCAGCCTCTTTTCTTTTATTTTCTCCCTTTCACCTAAACACAAATCATTTGCATATGATACTCAATCACCTTCACAAGCCTTTCCTTGTCCATTCTTTGTGGTTCTAATAAAGCATGAAGGGCCAGTCCATCAATTAAAGCATATAATCTTTCCGTTTCAATCTCGATATCCACCCCATCCCGCAGTACTCGGTGCTGACGTAAATAGAGCAATAATTTTTCCATTCCTCTAAAAATAACATCTTCTTTTGCAGCAAATATATCCTCTTTATGTCTTGTATAGAAGACATAGGCAAACCACACTTCCATCTCTGCCATTGTTTTTGCATCGATCGGGACAATTTCTAATAGAATAGCCATGACTTTTTCAAATGCTGGCAGTTCACTGGCGGCGATTTTATTAATACGTTCTGTTGCATTCTCTTTGACTAATTTCATTGCATAAACAAATAACTCATCTTGAGTTGAAAAGTAATATCGCAAAGCCCCTAAGGACAAACCAGCTTCCTTTGCAATATTGCGTACTGTCGCTCCCTCCATTCCTTGCTCTAAAATTACCTTCCAAGTAGCTTCTGCAATTTGTCTTTTTCTTTTTTCATGATCAACTATTTTTGGCATACGTTTATTTTAGCAAAATCATTTTAAAAAATACAGTTGTATTAAAATAAAAACCATGGTATATTTTAAATCTACTTTGAGGAGGGGAGGCATACAGATTGAACTTTGTCGCATGGATGATTATCGCCGCTGAAATCGGCTTTTGGGTTGTGATTCTACTTGGGTTTGTGACAAGATACCTACTAAAAAAAGAAAAACTAGGCTTTTTCTTCCTAGCTCTCACACCTGTGATTGATTTAATTTTATTGGGGACTACAAGCTTTGATTTATATCATGGGGCAACTGCCACTCAAGCCCATGGACTCGCAGCTATTTATATTGGTATTTCACTCGCCTTCGGAAAAAGTATGATTCGTTGGGCTGATGAGCGATTTCGCTATTATATAATGAAGCAAGGCCCTAAACCATTGAAGCGTTATGGCATGGATTATGCAAAGCATTATTTGAAGAGCTGGGGACAGCATGTACTTGCCTATATAATCGGGAGTGTCTTTTTACTCGGGCTTATCTTTTTCATCCAAGACCCTGCCCGCACAGAAGTATTGGATGGCTTTTGGAAACTATGGTCTTTGGTCCTTGGAATTGATTTCTTGATCGCCCTTTCCAATTTTATTTGGCCGAAGAAGGAGAAAGCGTAGCTTGTTAGATGTTTTAATCCCTTATAGAAAAAGCTTAATTCCGGATAGGAGCAGTTAGTCTTGTTTAAGCTTTTTTGCTCTTCCCCTTCCTATAAGGTAACAAAGTAATCAACGACCAACAAAATAAGAATGAAGATAAAACTAGGAAAAGCAATAAAGATAAAATTTTTCACCCATTGCATTCTTTCTTCTCTTGAACTCTTTGGTTCACCCTCATAATTAGCACGGACCCGATCTCCCCCTGCCATTGCTCCGGTAAAGAGCCCAGCAAGAAGTAAGAATACCAACACAACGCCACCAGAAATTTTCAAGACAAGCAACCAATTACTCGTGACAAAACCAACGACTAAGGCTATGATGACGATGAAAACACCGAAGCTTACATATTTCATCCTTTCACCTCCTTATACCTACACTTCTAGAAATAGCACCTTTTTCCTGCTTATTCTCATCCTATGCAAAAAAGCTTCGTGCCTTTCTCCCTCACGAAGCCATCTTCCTTAACCACATGCCTCCAACAGCAAATCCACAATATGAAGGGCGCGCACTTGATCTCCTAATCCTTCTCGCTCAATGCCAAGCTTCATCTGTAACAGACATCCAGGATTGGCTGTTACAATCGTTTGCGCTTTTGTTGCGGTGACCTTTTCCATTTTATGGTCTAATATTTTCATCGACATCTCAGGTTGAACTAGATTGTAAATTCCTGCGGAGCCACAGCAGCTATCGGCTTTTTCCATTTCTTTGTATGTGACACCAGCTATTGCCTTCATCAAAACGCGAGGAGCCTCTGCTGTTCTCATCACATTTCGTAAATGGCATGAATCTTGATAGGTCACAACTTGTTGTGTTACTTGGAGCGGCACCCGTTCATGAAAATTCAATTCATATAAAATCTGCGAAATATCCTTCATTTTTGCGCTAAACTGGCGCGCTCGTTCTGCATATTCTGGATCGTCTTTTAGCAGATGGTCGTAATCCATTAAAAAGGCGCCACAGCCTCCCGCATTGACGATAATATAATCTGCTTCTGTTTTTTCAAAAGCTGCAATATTTCTCCTAGCTAACTCCTTGGCCTTCTCTTTTTCTCCACTATGCCCATGCAAAGCACCACAGCAACCTTGATTTTCCGGAATCACGATCTCACAGCCAACCTTCTGCAGTAATTTGATCGTGGCTTCATTCGTCTCTAAAAACATCGTATCCATTAAACAGCCAGAGAAAAAGGCCACTTTTGCGGATTTGGTCCCTGATGAAGGTAGATGAGTTTTTATCCTGCGATGTCTCGGCACCTCGGGTAAAGCCTTTTCCATTTCTCGCAAGCTTTCTGGGAATAATTTCATAAAGCCAATTTTTCGAGCAACGGTTTGCAAACCACTTTTTTGATAAAATCCCAGTAAACCAACGGCTTTGGTCATCCGCTTTTGATGTGGAAACAAACCATCAAACATCGTTTTACGCAACGCCTTCACTGGTAATGAATGGGGATGATATTCATTGAAAATATCTCTTGCTTCTTCCAATAAATGACCATATTGCACTCCTGCTGGACAAACGGGTTCACAAGCCCGGCAGCCCAAACAAACATTTAATGAATGTTCCACTTCTTCATCTGGAGCAATAAGTCCGTCATAGACTGCCTTCATTAAGGCAATCCGTCCACGCGGGGAATGAGTTTCATCATATCCTGTTTCAATATAAGTTGGACAAGCGGGCAAACAAAAACCACAGCGCATACAATTCAGCAATTCTGACTCATCCATTCTTTCCTGGAATGCTTCTTGAATGTTCCTCTCACGAATTGTTAAATCCATCATGTCGACACCACCAATCGATTACGGGTTTCTTCCGTAAAAACCTTACCAGGATTTAAAATTTGTTGTGGATCTAATGCTTGTTTTATTCCTTTCATAACCGCAATCCCTGCTGCCCCTACCTTCCATTCCAAATATGGGGCCTTGACGATTCCAACTCCATGCTCACCAGTGATCGTGCCGCCTAATCGAATCGCCTGATCAAAAATATCCGCAAAAGCAGCCTCTACTCTTGCCATTTCATCCTCATCTCGAGCATCCGTCGGACAAGTTGGATGCAAATTTCCATCCCCTGCATGGCCAAATGTGCAAATCTTCACCCGATGCTTCTCTGCAATCTCATTAATTGCCTTTACCATATTGGCAATTTCCGAACGTGGGACGGTCGCATCCTCTAAAATAGTTGTCGGCTTCAATCTTGCTAAAGCTGATAATGCTGCCCGTCTTGCTGTTGTCAACGCCTCTGCTTCCTCTATTGTTGCCGCAATTTGCACAGATACAGCCCCTGTTTCTGTACAAATCAGCGCCATTTTTTCAATATCACGTGCTACTACTTCCTCAGGGCCATCCTGCTCAATCAAAAGAACGGCTTCCACATCTGTTGGCAATCCTATCTGTGAAAAATCCTCTACTGCTTGTAAAGTTGGCTGATCCAAGAATTCCAAAGTCGCTGGTATCATTTGCGCTGCAATAATTTTTGAGACAGATTGTGCCGCTGCATCAATATTTTCATAGAGTGCAAGCATTGTTTTTTTCGACTCAGGCATCGGAATTAGTTTCAATGTTGCTTCTGTGATAATCGCCAATGTCCCTTCTGAGCCAACTAGTAATTGAGTTAGATTATATCCAGCAACATCCTTGGCTAGTTTGCCACCTGTACGAATCACTTCACCATTCGCTAAAACAGCTTCCAACCCCATCACATAATCAGCGGTCACACCATACTTCAGACCACGTAACCCACCAGAGTTTTCATTAATATTGCCACCAATCGTTGAAATTTTCATCGAGCTTGGATCAGGCGGATAGAATAACCCTCTCCTCTCTACTGCTTCAATCAAATCTTGTGTAATCACACCTGGCTGCACAGTTACCGTTAAATTTTCCTCATCCACTTCAAGGATTTGATTCATATGTTTAAATAACAGCACAACTCCGCCTGCAATCGGGACTGTCCCCGCACATAAATTAGATCCAGAACCACGTGGGACAATCGGAATTTTCTCTTCCCGGCAAACGTTTACAATTTCAATCACTTCTTGAGTCGAACGCGGAGCCAATATTAAGTCGGGCATCGCTTGCATATTCGGTGTTGCGTCGTAGGAATATACAAGCCTTTGCGCCTGTGAGGTCATTATATTCTCTTTGCCTACGATCGCTTCAAACTGGCTTTTGATTGATGCGGAAATCATCATAATCCACCCTCTTTGCCTAAACTAAGAAACTCTCACCCTTTATACTCTTCCGTAAGACTCCATTTTAGATGGATGGCCTAAGTAGAGGATAAGCGTGCGCTCCCCTCACTTTATCATAAAAAAATTGGATCTCTTTTTCTATAGAGAGATATTTAAATTACTTTTCTTTTTTGATCCCTTTTTTTGTATGTTCCTCCAAAAACTGCAAAGCTAAGAATAGTTGAAATACATCTGGGACTTTCTTCACATCCAATCCCGTATATTCCTCTATTTTTTTCAAGCGATAATAAAGAGTGTTAATATGGATATGTAGCTCCTCCGCAGTCTTTTTTAGCGATAAATGATAGGTAAACAAAGCCTTTAAGGTTGCTAATAGCTCTTCCTGTGCCAATAGTGGATCAAGAATTCGTGTCATATACTCTTGCCTCGTACTTTGTTTAATTTCTTGTAAACATAGCTCTAAACGTAAATCCTCTTCAAACATTATAGGAGAGGCCTCTGAAGCTGCTAGGAGTGCCTTTTCTGCATTCGTCACCCCTATTCCCAACTTTCGTGGTATCACCTTGCTTCCAACACCAATTCGAACAGAAACTCCCCAGCTGCTTTCAATGAATGTCTTTAATTGATTTAACTTATGCAATATAGTGGTTTTCTGCATTATCGGTCCGTTATGTAAAAGTAAAAAACGATGACTGCCCCACTGGATCATTAAATCCTGGCTTTGCGAATCTTCCCAAATCTGCCTAATTTGTCCGATTGCATTGAAGATAAAGGGCGAGTGTTGATCCCATTCAATGAATATAGGTAGGCGACACAATTCTAAATCAATTTTTAATACATGCGCACGTTCTATGAATTCCGCTGTCCACTCTTTCTCTTGTATCCAATCTAGTATGAAAGATTCTATCATTCTAGCTCGCCATTGACTTTCTTCTGAAAAATAACTCTCTTTTATCATTAATTCTGTCATCTTTTGTAATAGTTCCCCAAAGGGCATAATTTGCCTAGGTTCACCTGTAATTCCAATCACTCCAATTACTTTTCCTTGAAATAATATCGGAAAATTTATACCTGCTTTTACTCCTTTTAAGTAAGGGATATCACTTTCCTTTATGATAATCTTTTCCAATTTTTGTGCACAAAGCAATGCACCTTCATGATAATCACCAATTCTCCCTTCCTCCGAGCTAGCAATGATCTCTCCTTCTATATTGACAATAATCAGGTCTTTTTCGAATAATTTTCCTACTTCATAAATAATTTTATTCGCTAGTGTTGTTGATAACATCGCTCTCCTCCGTTCTCTTCATACGACCGAGGCAGTCGTCATCCTCCTTACAAATGGAAGATTTTCCTCACCTTTTCCTTAAAGTAAGTGATTCGCTTGTACGAAGCAGCTCGATAAATACCTCCAATGCCTTTGTCTGAAATCGCGATTTAGTAATAATCGAAAACTGCCGCAAGAATGGCAGGCCCTTGATTGGTAAAACTTTCAGGTCTTTGTTTCGAATCTCCTTTTGCACAGCCCATTTTGATAATAAACTAATACCCAAGCCGGCTTCTACCGCTTCTTTAATGGGTTGCGTACTACTAAAGACTATTTTCTTCTTTGGAGAAAACAAAAGCTGGTGAAACATAGCCTCAGTAGCTTCTCGTGTGCCCGATCCCTTTTCACGGACAATCCATCGCTCATTCTCTAGGTCACTTATGGTCACAAACTTTTTAGATGCCAATGGATGATGAGTTGAAACCACAATCACCATGGAATCCTCCGCAAAATTCTCTTCTATCAATTCCTTGCCCTTTAATCCTCCTTCTATAATACCAATATCTAATTGATGGCTTGCAATAAGCTCTGCAACAGTCGCTGTATTGGCAATCGTCACAGAAGGTTCAATTTCCGGATATTGTTGCTGCAAATCGGTTAGAATATGTGGCAAGACATACTCACCAAATGTATAACTAGCGCCAATCTTTAGATCTCCTTTCGCCCTATGTGTCAAATCATCGACTAGATTTTGCATTTTCGTATATAGACCAAGAATTTCCTTAGCATGATGATACACAATATCCCCAGCTTTATTCAATTGGACATATTTATTCGTTCGCTCTAATAATCGAATCCCCATACTGTCTTCTAAAGCACGGATGTACTGACTAACAGCCGGCTGTGTCATATGCAATTCTTCTGCTGCACGGGAAAAATTCTGCTTTTCAGCAACCGTGACAAATACTTGCAAATGCTGATCCATTGTTTCGTCCCCCTTGTCCTTTCAGTGCGTGTTCAAAAAGGAGGATAAAAGCACTGGCGTCAATCGAAAATGCCCGACACTAGTATATCTTGTACAGCGAAAGCTCGAAGCGGACTTGCATGCGTTATGCTGTCTTCGACGTTCGACATAGGAGGTGTCGGCACTTAGTCGAAAATCATTTTATTAGCGCAGTGTCATTTTTACCGGCCTTTTCGAACACCCCTATTATACCATTTTACTTATCATCATTATCACAACTAATTATTTTACTTATATAGGAGTGCTCATTATCCTTAATATCAGGAGGTGTTTTCATGGGGTCATTATCACAAACACAAACTATACAAGAAAATCAAGCTGGTAAGTGGATAGCCGGAGTAGCGTTCACCTTTTTCATCGCCCTTCTTGGATATTTGCTTGCCATGGTACCAGGATTTGACCGGGTTGGGCAATTAGCCTGTGCCATTATCATTGCCGTGATCTATCGGCAAATTTTCGGTTATCCTGAGGTGATTCGAAATGGTATTACCTTTTCATCGAAAAAACTATTGCGTGTTGCTATTATTTTATACGGTCTTAAATTAAATATTGATGTCGTTTTCCACGATGGATTGGGATTACTTGCACGTGATGCTCTCGTTATTACCTTTGCTATCCTTTTGACCGTTTGGCTTGCAAAAGTATTGAAGGCGGATAAAATGATCTCCCTATTGCTTGGAGTTGGGACTGGAGTATGTGGAGCTGCTGCAATTGCTGCGATTGCACCGATCGTAAAATCAAAGGACGAAGATACTGCAATCGGTGTTGGGATTATCGCCTTAATGGGAACCGTATTCGCGATTGCATATACGATTTTACGGCCATTTCTTCCTTTAGAAGCATTGGATTATGGCATTTGGTCTGGTATCAGTCTACATGAGCTTGCCCATGTTGCGATCGCAGCTGATCCTGCTGGAGAAGACGCCCTGGCGATTGCCTTATTAGCAAAATTAGGTCGTGTCTTTTTGCTTGTTCCGCTTTGCTTCATCTTTATTTTTATTATGAAACGGAAAAACAAAGACTCTGGGCAAAACACAAAGGTTGATTTCCCCTGGTTCCTGATTGGATTTATTCTTTTGAGTATATTAGGAAGCTATGTTTTTGGACATTCTATTCCTGTATCTGATTCTGTGTTCCAAGGGGTAGCTACGGTCACAACCTGGCTATTAACAGCTGCGATGGTTGGACTTGGATTGAATGTTAGCCTTAAAGATCTACGTTCCCGAGCGTTAAAGCCATTAATCGCAATGACTATTACATCCATCTGTCTCTCCATATTAGCCTATTTCATTGTTTAATGGTTAAAATTCTTCAAGAAAAGCGCAAGCGCCCGTTTAGCGTCGTACAAACTTTTTAGGGGACTGACGAGATAAAGGAAACACGATGAACCCGAAGGGTGAATCGATGTTGACTTACGCAAGCAGGCACCGAAAGTTTGCTAGTCGCTGGGCGCTGGAGCTAGATCAAGCATTAGCCAAAATTTATACTTTCTTACCTTTCAAGAAAAGGGAGCGTCCTAGGCGAAAGCTTGCCTGACACTCCCTTTATCTTATATGGCTATGAATCATTCGATACAGACCCAACATTTGAAGGCCCTTCCTGATTAGAAGCATCGAACACCTGTCTAGCTGGAATCGCAATCGAAAGGTTTTCCTCGTCTAGGAGACTGAGAATTTGTAAATTAATATCTTCCTTCACATCCAAATGCTCTTCCCAAGCAGTCGTTTTTGTAAAAAAGTAAAGCATTATATCATAACCATTTTCCTTAAATTCATCAAATTTGACCAAAATGGTTTCTGGATGAACGCCTGGATGGTTCTTGATCATCGTTTCTATTTTACTTTTTGTATCACGGACTTTTGCATATGATGTGTCATAAGGCAATCTCACATTAAAATTTACTCTTCTTTTATTCATTTTATTCCAATTGGTAATGGCTTCGTTTGATAATGTCGAATTGGGAACTGTTACGAGCGCATCGGCAAACGTACGGATTTTCGTACTACGGAAAGTAATATCTTCCACTGTTCCCTCCACTGTTGGTGTTAAGATCCAATCGCCAATTGTAAAAGGCTTTTCGGTAATAATCACCACTCCGCCAAATAAATTCGCTAACGCATCCTTAGCGGCAAAGGCAAAAGCAAGTCCACCAATACCTAATCCAGCCACAAAGGTACTAATTTTATAATCAAATTCTTCCGCAATCACGGAAATGGTGATCGCTACAATAATAAAGCGAAGGGTTTTGGACAAAATCGGAATTAAAATCTCATCAATATTAAAATGAAACTTCTCATTGATTTTGGTAAACAAGCTAGAAGAAGCATCTGCTAGATTAAATAATCCCCAGCCTATGATCAAAATAATAGAAGATCGAATGAGATGAAGAAATAAAGGATTCGTTTTGTCCAAATATGGAAAATAGGAAACTGCGATATACAGACCGATAATAATAAATAACCATCGTAACGGCTTTTCAAAAGCCCTTGTTATATTGGTAAATAAGCTCCCGGGTACTTTTTGCGTCAATTTTAATATAATCGTAAATACTAATTTCGTAAGAACCTTTCTTAAAAAAAGAAATAATAAAAACACCCCAATGGCAATAAGGATGCCGATTATATCTTCAATATAGTTTGGCTGCCAGCTTTCCCATGGTTTCCAGAACATATCCTCATGACCTCCTTAAGAGTAAAAATTAACATAGAATGTAATTGGTATTTTACATACTAACATAAAGAGACTGTTTAAGCATAAGAAAAGTGCACATGCCTGTTTAAACTACGTAAATTTTTCTATCCGCTCGTAAAAGGCTGCCTCCGAAGGGCAGCCTTTTACGCTAACTTTATGAAGTTGATCTTATTTGGAAAGTGTAATGTTCATTAGCTTCGCCATCTTCTTCGGCAAATCTGTATTTTCTTGCAAGCCTCTAAAGCTCTCAGCCCCTGGTCCATATGCATATACAGGAACATCCGCCCCGGTATGCTCATACGTTGTCCAACCAATTAATGCGCGTTTCGAAAGGATCTGATTAATAGCACGTTGAGGATCCTTCGCAACCTGAATTTTCTTTTCTTCGTCAGGAGTCAGAACAATATTTGCATATTTCTTTAAAACCTTTTTACTATTATTTCGGTCTTGATTCAATTGGGTGGCCATATATTGCCCAGTAGCTTTCATATTATGGAGGAGGTCAATATTTGCGGCATATTGATTATAGCCCCCAATTGATATACCACCTGTGTTATGGTCTCCGGCGATAACGACTAATGTCTGCTGATCCTTTTTCGCAAATTCCTTCGCTTGTTTCACTGCTTCTTCAAAGGCTTCTATATCATTCATTGCCCATGCAGCATCATTCGCATGACCAGCCCAATCAATTTGTCCGCCTTCCACCATTAAAAAGAAACCGTTCTTTTCTTTTTGTAAAAGTCGAATGGCCGCCTTTGTCATTTGGGCAAGACTGGGCTCCTTTGTCCTATGGCGATCCAGCTCAGGGGCCATCGCTCCATCGGAAAATAAGCCTAACAGTTTATCTGAGGACGAATTTACTGAGAGGTCCTTGCGATCTGTGACAATCTGGTATCCCTCTGTTTTAGCCCGCTTCAGAAGTTTCTCTGAAAAATACTTCCGTCCGCCACCCAACAGAACATCTACTTTATTGTCTATCAGTTGTGGCGCAATATCCGCTTCCATTTTTCGGTCTTGCACATGAGAGGCGAAAGCAGCAGGTGTTGCATATGTGATCGTTGTGGTTGTTAGCAAGCCTGTTTTCCTCCCGCTTGCTCGTGCGGCTTGTAAAATAGTAGGTAATCGGTCCCCTGATGGTGACATCGCAATCATCCCATTATTTGTTTTCACGCCTGTAGCCATCGCCGTTCCACCAGCAGCGGAGTCGGTTACGATCGAGTTTGCGGAATAGGTCCGATGCATGCCGATCAACATATCATCCATAATCGATTTCTCTCCTTTATACCACCGATATCCCGTCGCATAAGCGGTTGAAAAACCATCAGGGATCATGAAAATGACATTTTTTACAGTTTTATTGTCAGCCTGTACAGGATTCTCACTCACTACGAGCGGAAACATCCCAAAGCAAATGACTAAAATCAGCATAAACCTTTTCATTTCTTACTCTCCTTAATGTGGATTCGTTCGGTTTATTTTTACACCTTCCCCTAGTCTTATGCGCAATATTAAGTAAAATACTCTAACCTGGCTTCGGGAAAGAAATGCTTAATATACTGGCCTAAGGTATCTTTAATATCCTCTTGTTCGGAATCAGTATATACATACTTCCCAATCCCATATCGACCCCACTTCCATTTCCTTTTCTCTTCATCAAGCTCAAGCTTCGTCATTGGATAGTTTTCTTGAATTACTCGTTTAGCCGGCTTAGTAAAGCGATGTTGGATCATTTCAAATGTAAGATCCTTTCGGGCGCTAGCGGGCAACGTGGCATCTAGCTTTTCGAACATTTCCAAGTACCCCTCTTTCCAGCCTTCATGTAAATAAATGGGGGCAATGATAAATCCTAGGGGGTAATCTGCGGCAGACACTTTAGCAGCTGCTTCTAATCTCTCATGAAGTCTAGATGTACCCGGTTCAAAATATTTAATAATATAATCATCATTAATACTAAAACGGAATCTTGTCTTTCCTTGATGATCGGCATCCAAAAGATGATCAACATGAGCAAATTTTGTCACAAATCGGAGTTGTCCATATTCTGACTTCCCAAAAAACTCAATCGCTCTTTTTAAAGAATGGGTTAAGTGATCGACCCCGACAATATCGGATGTGCAGGATGCTTCAAAGCGTGTTGTTTCTGGAGCCCTTTCTTGCATGTATTCTTCCGCTGCCTCAAATATCTCCTCCACATTTACATAGGTTCGAATATATGGTTTGCTGCCCATTGTCGTCTGTAAATAACAGTAATGGCAATGGCCCATACAGCCAGTCGCTAATGGAATCGCATATTCAGCTGAAGGCTTTGAAGTATCGAACTTTAATGTTTTCCTTATACCAACAACTAAAGTTGATTTCGCCATTCGATATTTTTGAAAATGATTTTCTCCAGGTAAATTTCTAATTTGATTATGGGAGGTCGTATGGCGAATCTCAATGCCCATATCTTGAAACTTAGTAATTAATTCCTTTCCAAGCGGATATTCCAATGCCTTTGGTTCAACATAGACGAGTTGTGGAACAAACGGCTTAACCATAAAACCCCTCTATATCTGAAACCCCAAAGGCTTCTTGGTAAGCCGCTTCTGCCTCTCCTTCTGTTGGATAAACTGCAAATTCTTCTGTTAAAGGATAATAGTTCTCATGTAAAAATAACGCCAATTGAGAAGGATTTTCTGGATTTTTCACAACCGCAGCTTGCTGAACATTCGCTACATTTTGTGCATGTGGATTACGAAGAATAACATATACAATTTCACCCGGATGATAAAGTTGATTCATATCCAATATTCCCACCCAGCTTTCTATTTTTATTTCCCTTATCTTGTACCTGTGAACTTGTTTTATTCGAGAGAATAACTGCCAGTTTATAAAGTAAGAGAATACACAATCTAAATGATAAGGAGGGATGATGAAGATGGGCAAAAACAAGATTTTGGTTCCCGCAGCACGAGAACCATTAAATCAACTTAAAGCCAATGTAATGAAAGAAAAGGGATATCAAGTCGACCAAAAACATCCCGACAATATTAAGTATGAAGTTGCAAAAGAGCGGAACGTTCCCTTAAAAGAAGGATATAACGGACAACTTACATCCGAGCAAGCCGGAAAAATTGGTGGAACAATCGGCGGCAACATGGTAAAGGAAATGATCAAAATGGCGCAACAACAGTTAAAAAAATAATGGTGCCAGACACAGAAAGGGCTGTCCACATTACGTTTGGACAGCCCAATAGTGATCAAGATACCGCCTTTAATCCTGTCACTCCAATAATTATTAAACCAACACTTATCAATCTTGCTCGACTTTTTAGCTCACCAAAAAAGACCATGTTGAAAAGTACTGCGCCTGCTGTACCAATACCAATCCAAACAGCATAGGCGATACTCACTTGTATATAATGAAAAGCTGCATATAAAAAAACAAAAGAAGCACCGAAGCCTCCTAGGTAAAGTGATCCATTTTTCCAGGTCTTCTTCTGACTATACATTTTTAACCCCATTGTTCCAGAAACCTCGCTAATGGCAGCCAAAACGACATATATCCATCCCATTTTAAACCGTCCCTTCCTTGTCTTTCAGATCTGCTAGATTTAATCCAATAACTCCTGCAACCAGAATAATAATGAAAAAAACCTTTCCTGTATTAAACGTCTGTTCAAAGAAGAATATATCCATTAAAGCTGTCCCCACCGTTCCTACGCCTGCAAAAGTGGCATAAACCGATCCAGTTGGAAGCAGTTCACAGGCCTTTGTTAAACAGTGGAAATCCACAAAAATAAAAAAGACAATAAAGATCCAATGCCACCATTGATTCGCTGTATTAAACCCATAAATCCAGACTAATTCAAAAAAACTAGTCAGCCCAACATAAAGCCATGCCTTTTTCAAAACATTACCTCCCATGTATATATGAATGACTATCAGTCATTTTCATTCATGATTCATTGTTCTTTTTTATCACTTCAAACCCTTAAAGCATGAATTAAGAAGGAATGGACTTCTTGCTTTTGAATATCTGCCTCTTGCTCTCGATCGGAATCATAAAGAAAGATTTGCTCTGCCGCTGATTCAATCAAACCAATCACAAGCTTAGAGACACGTTCTGTGTTCACTGAATTACGAATTGTTCCAGCAGTTTGTGCTTCCTTCAAAAACTCACTCATCCAATGATAAAAAGGCTCGTAAACTGCTTCCCATTCCTTCATATGCTCTGTTGTTGCCATACCCGCATACACCATCGCCAATACCTCATGATAATTCTCCGCCACAGAAAAAAGGGCGTTGATCACCTGCGTAAGCTGCGTTGAAAAATCATCTTCTCTCTTCACTTTTGCGCGAATTTCCTCCAGACTCTTTACTACCATTACTTCTGCGATCGCAGGCATGACCGCCATTTTGGAAGAAAAATATAAATAATACGTTCCCTGAGCGATCCCCGCTAATTTAACAATATCCGAAATCTTCGTCTTTTCCACACCCTTCTCTTGAAAAACCTCAACTGCCGCTTCAACAATTCGCTCTCGTTTATTCATATCGCACATCCCTTAAATGAATTTTTTATCATCCTTCATTATTTTTATATGACTGACTATCATTCATTATAGCAAATAAAATGGTGCCTGGCACGTCCCGAAAAATGACGAAAAGTGCCTGGCACCGCTCGGCTTTTGTCGAAGCCTATTTTTTCATTGGTAAATCGAATTGTACGGATTTTTCTTTAAATAGACGTTTTGCATTTTCATCGGCTAATGGCCCAATTTGTAGTTTCAGTTCTTTAAAGATGCCAAATTCATCTTTTCGGAATAAAAACACGGCTAAACCTTCAAATGTATCTCCAGGTTGAACTTCTCCTCTTACAGTTGGTTCTAACATCCCTTGTGATAACATGGTTCCCCGGTCATCAACATGCAGTTTTCTTTCAATAAAGGATTGGTCAAAGGCTTCATCACTGTTATTTTCAACCGTAAATTTGGCCGTTAAAGCAACTAATGGACCATCTCCAAAGTTCTTAAACCTTTCTTTATGTCCATCCGTAGGCGTGATATCTGCATATTGCACACCATTTAATGTCACTTTTACTTTATCAATCTCTTGTGTTTCATTAATGTCCTCTTCTGAGAAAAATACTTCTTTTTCAGCAATTGTATCTGTCACCATTTTATCTTGGTACAAATTAGCTGATTCCTTCGCTTTATTCTTTCCTTCATCAGATAAAGGAAGTGGAATAACAGCTTCTTCCCCAATTCGGTCACTGACGTCCTCTCCACGCCATAAAGCATCAATTTTCAAAATAGGTAGCTGGGATTTTTCAAATTGATCTTTAGTGATCAAGAAAGCATCTAAGCCAGTAAAGGACTTCCCAGCTGAATATAAAGAAGCTCCTTCAGTCGACTCATCCTTCATCCACTGATCACGATCCACTAGTGTCGTTCTCTTTACAATATGCTCTGTTGCATCATCAGTTTGCATAGATAGTCCGCCAGCATAGCTAATTTCATCTTCTGATTGATTATCAAGTGTCAATTTTAATGTTAATACATACCCTTCGTCTTCATCATTGAAAGAACCTTTAGCCGATTCGTTCATATTGCTCACATGAACAATTTGATACGCATCAATTGACATATTAACCTTGTCACCAAATGCATGAGCAAATCCTGGGTTTTGGTTTGTAAATACGACCTCTACATCTCCACCAGTATACTCCTCAATATATGGATTTAAAATTTCTCCATTATCTTCTTTAGCCTTATCATTATCAGCTACGCCTTCATCCTCCGTAGCTTTCTCTGACTCATCTTCTTTTTTCTCATTTTTACTCTCATTTGTTTCTGTTTGCTCAGCATCCACTTTACCCGATGATGACTTTACTTCTCCCTTGTCCTTACTACTGCAAGCCCCTACGAACAAAAGGGCTAAAACAGTTGTAATAATATACAGTTTTTTCATATAAACTCTCCTGTCTCAACTTGTTGTTAAAAATAAACACGCATTCAATCATAGCACTTCCCACCTTGTCTCTTAGGAGTTTTTTTGAATTCCAATCCTTTTTCCTAGAAGAAAGAGAAAAAAGTTATAGAAGCTTTTCTATTCCTACCACATTCACATGACCAAAGATCCGGATCATTTAGATCAGTAATGGATATAGTAGAACTTTCATTTATTATCCGACCTGCAACTAAATTCATCGGAGTCCGAGACCATATTATCTGGTCAAAGTATAATTACAACAGTTTCTCTCAATCTTTTGAAACCATTTCTTACTTCAATCCGTAAATAATACTAGTAATACAGTAAACCATTATATTCTTGATTAATTAGGGAATCGCCAATTGAGGAAATGTAGAACTGGACCTCGATTACGGAATAACAAAGGATAGATAAAGGAGTGTGTTTATATTATGATCGTTGTCACGACAGAACAAATTGCTAATCATAAAGTAATCGAAGTGAAAGGGCCTGTATTTGGTCTAACCGTTCGAGCACGTGGGGTTGGAAAGGACATTTTCGCTTCCTTGAAAGGCTTAGTTGGCGGAGAAATTAGCGAATACACAGAAATGCTAGAAGATGCTCGAAAACAAGCGCTAGATCGGATGGTTGAAAATGCAAAGGCGATGGGTGCCAATGCGATTATTATGGTCCGCTTTGATTCAGGGGAAATTGGGCAGAACATGAGTGAAATTGTCGCATATGGGACAGCCGTTATTGCGGAAGAAGGATGAAGCCGATGGCGGTGGTGTTTAGCCTTTATGGATTAAGCATTCTTGCTCTTATCATTTTAGCTATTGGTTCATGGTTTATTTGGGATCGTCGTTATAAAAAACACCCGGAACAACCTATTCCTGAAGGCTATATTCGGACGAAAGAAATTTTTATCGATCCTACGACTAAGAAAAGAATGGTCGTATACTTTCATCCCGAAACAGGAGTTAGATTTTATAAGGAAGAACCCTGAAGCCGTACTCAGGGTTCTTTAAACAGGAGGCTTTTTCTTTTTAAAAAGGATGAAGCCTAATAGTAGAACCACCCCTGATAGAAAAAAGGGCAAATATCTTATAAAAAAATCTCCTAAATGGAAAGGCGCTTTATGTGCAAAAATAGCCTTTACCCACTGCCCCTCCTCTGTCTCAACTGCAATTTCTTCACTTGATGGTGTCCCTTCAATATCGTAATACTTTGTCCCGATTGGATAATAATTCGACGCATTGCCATGGAATTTTCCAGAATATTCATTTTCTTTTGTTTTGACTTCTCCAATCACCTGCCTTATTTGACTTTCAGCCACAGCCTCCTCTGTCACTTCATAAACATTTCCATTCCAAACAACAAATATAATTGTCCAGCTTAGAGCCATTGCAACCATTGGAAATGCAATAACAAGGAAAATAAAGCTAACAATGAGCTTTTTCAAATACTCTGCCCCCTTCCCTAAGGAGACTTATTATATAAATTTCTCCTCTTACCATTCTTTTGAATCCTAACCTAAATACTATTCACTTCCAATGTTTACTTTGAAAATTAAACCATTCTACAATATGAACTTTGGCGAGGATAAAAGCGTGTTATAATAATGTATATCTCGCAACTAGAGCTGAACGACATGGGGTGTATTGTTTGAAAGTGATACCAAATAAGCTACTACAATTCTTAAAAATCTTATTTCCATTGGCATTATTGATATTAGCTGGAACCGAACTCAGTGAAATTATAAGAAACACAGACTTTCACTTACTAGGGAAGCAAATTAGGAATATGAATGACTCTTTAATTCTTTTTCTAATTATTGCTGCGATGATGGCCATTTCTCCCATGTTTCTATACGATATAATTCTTCTGAATGCACTCAAAATAAAACGTTCATTTATGATTACAATAAGACAATCCTTTATCGTGAATTCCATTTCTAATTTTATTGGATTTGGCGGAATAGCAGGATTAATGCTGAGAAGTTTTTATTACTCTGCTTACAAAAAGGATAAGTTGAACTTTTTAAAAAGCGTGACCTCTGTCACTTTGTTTTCTTTGACAGGGATGTCTGTCTTAGCTTGGGTTGTCTTGGTCGGATACCGTCATTTTCCTTTATTTTCGGAAACACCTTTTTCTGTTTTCATTGTGATAGCCATGGGGCTTTATCTCCCTATTATAATTGGCTTTCATCTTTTTCAGCGAAAAAAAGGGAAAACTTCTCTTATAAATAAAACGTCTGGAACTCTGCTTGTGCTTTCCTCCATCCTAGAATGGTCTGCGATCATGGTAATCATATGGTTGATTACTCTTTCCCTCCATATCCCGATTGGTTTCTTTCAGTTGCTTCCAATCTTTATTGTCGCATCTTGTGCTGGTAATTTAAGTATGATTCCTGGTGGGATTGGTTCCTTTGATGTGGTTTTTCTATGGGGAATGGAAAGCTATAGGATTCAAGATGAGAATGTTCTTGCGTTACTAATCTTCTATCGTCTTAGTTATTTTGTGATTCCTTTTTTAGTATCGGCACTGTTGTTTATTATAGATTACTCAAAGAGAGATAGACATTAGAAAATATCATTGTAGAATACACCTTCAATCTTGAGGCCACTTAAGAAAAGCGCAAGCGCCTTGCTCAGCCCCGACAAGCAAATAACCTGCGCCAATAAAAGTCCGGTTTTGACTTTTATTGGCGCAGGTTATTTGACCTCGAGGGGCTAGGCGCTGGAGCTAGATCAAAACACTAGCCAAAATTTTATACTTTCTTATCTTTAGAAAAAAGGGCCTCTTTGGAGTCCCTTTTTTCTCACAACATCACTCTATCTGTCCGCTTTAGTTCTTCTAAAGACGAACAACCAATTCCGAACATGGCCATCTTTAATTCCAATTCTCGTGTCGCCATCACACGCATAACATCCTCCGTGGATTGGGTCGCTTCCTTTAAGATCGATCTGCCAAAGCCGATCATATCTGCTCCGATAGCAATGGCCTTGGCTGCATCTAAGCCTGTCCTCATCCCGCCACTGGCGACAATTGGCTGATCTTCAACCTGCTTACGCACGGATAGCACACATTCTGCCGTGGGAATTCCCCATTCACTAAAGGCCTCAGCAGCCTCTGCCTTCACCCTGTCCTTTGCCCGAAATTTCTCTACCTGACTCCATGAAGTGCCTCCGGCTCCTGCTACATCGATAAAGGCGATGCCGACATCCATTAATTTCTTTGCTACTTTTCCATCAATCCCCCAGCCTACTTCTTTCACGCCAACAGGGACATCTAGCTTCTGACAGAGCTCTGCTATTTTTCCTAACAAGCTTTTAAAATTTGTATTTCCATCTTCCTGGATGACCTCTTGAATACTATTCAAGTGAAGAACAAGCATATTCGCATCCGTGATTTCGATAATTTGCTTACATTCCTCGATTCCAAATCCATAATTCAATTGTACTGCCCCAAGGTTGGTAATAATAGGAATATGAGGGGCATATTTTCTCACCTGAAAGGAAGAACGATGCTCCTTACTTTCAATCAAAGCACGTGTAGAACCAAGCGCTAGTGCCCATCCACGTTGTTCAGCAGCTTCCGCTAAGTGACGATTGATGGATTCTGCTAAAGCCGCTCCCCCTGTCATTGAGCTAATTAAAAAAGGGGTGTTTAATTCATGTTCTAAAAAATTTGTCTTTAGACTGATTTCTGCAAAATCTATTTCCGGTAATGCATTATGGATAAAAGAGATTTCCTCTAAACCTGTTGATATCTGATTGCCTGTTACTTTTTTGTTTAATGTGATTTCAATATGTTCAGATTTTCGTTTATGAATGGAATCAGACATGATGACACCTTCTTTCTGTTCAATATTTAAAGACTTTTCACATGGGCTCCAACAGCTGAAACCTGTAAAGGTAATGGATAGATATGCTTCTCCTGCCATTTCTCTCGTAATTCCTCGGCAGCTTGCTCGCCTTCTACAAACGCAATACCACAGTCTCCACCGCCAGCACCAGAAGATTTTCCACTGCCATACTTGTCGGCTACTTCAATCAAAGTCTTTATTTCCGCTGTTTCAATCCCAACTTCCGCTTGTTGGTCTAGGCATAATAAAACCTGACGATTTTCTTTTAATGTATGAATCGCCTTTTGACAATCATTTGTTTCAAAGGCTGTCAATATACGCTGAACGGCCTTTTGACTTTGCTGTAAGAACGATTGGTAATACGCAGGGGCTTTATCTTTCAATTGGTGAACCTTGCGGACCATTGGACCTGTTGCTGCTGCATTTCCTGTCCAGCCTACACAAAGCTGCAAGGATAAAGGCGGAGTTATTTCTTGAATGGTAAGCCCTGGCCAGACTACTGCGACTAAGGCTGTAGTCGATATCCCCGCCTTCATTTGTTTCAGCAACCAATCAGAATCAAAGGTTGAATAAGCCAGCCAGTCCCCAAAGGTGGCAGCGGCAATATCGGCACATGACCCATTGCCTTGAGTTTGGTAATGAGCGATTGCGGCTAGTTTGTAAATCTTCCGTTTAGAGGAGGGAGTTAACTTGAAACCATTCAATGTCCATAAAGCTGTAATTACAGCCACAACAACCGCTGCACTAGAGCCAAGTCCATATTTTCTTCCTGAAGGATCATCCAATTCGCTTGTGAGGGTTAATGTAAAGGGGTGGGATGCTTCGTTCTGTTCCTGTAGATATCGATCCCAAATCAACATAGCCGCTCGGATATAAGCAAACTTTGGATCCGACTCCCATAGAAGCTTATGCTCCTCTTCCCAGGCTATTTTCTCCATTCCCCATTGTGGAAGAGATATTGTGTTTTTATCACTTTTCTGTATGGTAGCTGTTATATAACGATCAATTGCAATAACAATAGACGATTGTCCAGGTTCTGTTACGGCATATTCACCAGCAACAAAAAGCTTTCCTGGTACTTTTACTTCGATTGTATCAGATTTCTTCATTTAGATAGCTTACCCCATTTCCAGGATGGCAAATAAATACGTCTTGAACAGTTGGAAGAGTTTTTAATAGTTCACTCACTTTCCCCTCATTATGGGGTTCACATAATACTTTAACATTTGGACCTGCATCAATTGTAAAATAGGATGGAATCCCTTGCATCCTTAGCTCCTGAACCTGCTCCATTACATCAATGGTAGCACTTTGCCAATACATAAATGGAGGATTTGCTCCTAATGTCGTTGCATGCATTTTCAATGCATTACTCTCCAAAACTACTCCCAGCTTTTCAAAGTCACGCTGAAAAATCGCTTCTTTCGCTAGTCGCATATCCTTTTCTACAGCTTCAAGCCACCCCGAATAAAAAGGGGACGTTTCGACGGTTCTCTTCATCCCTTCTCGACTTAAAACTTTCTTACGCTTTGATTCAACCAATATTGACAAAATCGAAAGATCCCATTCTCTTTGCTCTAAAATGGGAACAGCATAGGAATCAAGCCCATCCTTTCGTGCACCTTTTTTCCATTCCACAAACCCACCATAAATCGAACGACATGCTGATCCAGAACCTTGGCGGGCTAACACAGAAAGTTGCGAATCACTTAAGTGAAGTCCGGTAGCCTTTGTTGCCGCCGCTGCTAAAGCCGCAAAGCCAGAAGCAGAGGAAGCAAACCCTGCTGCTGTTGGAACATGGTTCACAGAGTCTACAGTCGCTCCCCATTGTTCTCCTGTTTGTTTCCGAATAATATCTAAAAAACGACTAATTTTATGCGTTTCTTCTTCTCCTTCTTGCTGGCCATTGAGGAGGAAGATATCTTCCTGTTGATCCGGATGAATGTGTACAGTTGTGGTTGTAGAAAAACGATCTAATGTGATTGATAAATTACTGTTCATTGGGAGAAAAAGCTGTTCATCTCTTTTTCCCCAATATTTAATCAGAGCAATATTAGTATTTGCCTTTGCTGTGGCCTTCATCCTAACAACTCCTATTTATCCTGTATTACGGGCAAGAATATAAGACCACGCTTGGGCTGCCCCGTTCCGCAATAATCCTTCCACTAAATCTTCTGCATGTTCGCGACTAGAGGCGAGAGCAATCAAACAACCGCCCTTTCCTCCACCAGTCAATTTTGCACCAAGGGCGCCCCGGTCTTTTGCCGCTTGCACCAAATGATCTAATTCCGGATCACTTACACCTAATTTCTTTAATTCACGATGAGCGGCATCCATCATTTTCCCTACCACTAGTAAATTTCCCTGTGCTAAAGCTGATCTTGTCTGAACTGTGTAGTAACCTAAAAGATCAATTGAACGTTTTACTTTATCAGGAAAAGTTAACCTATTTTTGCGAATGGAGTCCACTGCTTCTAATGTTCCGCCGATACGTCCTGTATCTGCCACAACAAGATGCAAGGGAGATTTTACTTCAACAGGAGATATCTCTCTAGCTTTTTCAAACCATAAAGGCTGATCACTTGAAGCGGCCATCATGTCTATCCCACTTGGATTACCATGGGCAAAGGTTTCAGAAATATGGACAAGCTCCAATAGCTTTGTTTTTGAGAGCTTTTCTTCAAAATAATCGTACAAACTTTTCACAACAGCAATAGCACTTGACGCACTCGATCCTAAACCGCGGCCGATCGGTACAGACGAATCAATTCTAATATGCAAGCCGTCTGTAGGCTGTTTTAAACTTTTCAAAGTCTCTATAATGCATGCAGAAATTCCTTTTAAATCTTTTGGTGCTTCATTTAACTTTCCGACAAAATAGCGACAAGCTAGAAAAAGCTCGCCGGAGATTGCCTTCACACTTGAAACCACTTCAAGCGATGGAAAAGGAAGGGCAATGGCAGGTTTCCCGTATACTACGGCGTGCTCACCAATTAAAATAATTTTGCTATGGGCACGGCCGATCGCTGTCTTCTGTTGTATTGTCATCATCTGTTCCCTCTCCTTAACATTGAATCAGCTTAGAAACCGGCGATTTTTGCTATTAACCATGGCGCAGCATATAAAACCATAAATTGCACGCCATAATGAATGCCTAAACGATGAAGGAAGCCTGAAACAAGGCCGATTAAGAAGACTCCTCCAATATTAAGCCAGCCACCGTCCATATAGGACAATAATAACACAAGCCCAAAGAACAATCCTAAAATGGATTCATGGGGTACCCATTTAAACACAAATGCACAGATTTCTTGGGAAAATTTCACTACAATAAAGTAGGTCAGCCCCAAAGCGACGGCGGCGCCAATAATCGTTGCCCAAATGAAATCCGATGTACTTAACAGATGGTGGATATTATGATCTAGATTAAAAACCGGTGGCGCATTGAATAGAGCATTACCTGGACCTATAGCAACAGGCGATAATGGAATCCCTAATGCAATTAATGGAATTAAAGTTCCGGCTATATAGGTAGCATTTGTGAGGGCATCCATGGAAGAGATAGCCCGTGACGCTTTTTTGACCGGATCCTTAATTCGACTGGAGAATAATTCACCAAGTAAACTTGTCATACCAACTGGGCTCATAATAAACGTAATAGAACCAATGAGCGAGGCTAATGCACTCGTACCAACTTCTTGTTTCGTTAAAATTTTAAAAGGATTAGGAAACTCTTTCGTTTTCTTTCTTTTATGGAGAACAATTGATTTAAGACCAAATCGTTCTAAGCGATCTCTCTTGCCCTTATTCAACAATTCAAACAGGGTTAAAATAACCGGCCCAATCGTAATGCCTAAAAAGAAAGAAACAAATACGTTTGTATCTTCAGGAACTGTTCCAAGGCCCCAGTATAAATGCCGTAAAGACTGAATAAGAATCGCAAATGGAATAATCGAGGCCAAGGCAATCCATCTGTTTTTACTCATAAGCGCAAGAATCACAGCTCCAATAAAGAAAAGTGGGTCTGCATACTCTTTAATCACGTCGGAAACTGGAATTAATGCATTCGCTAAGAGAAGACTTACTGGTACGGCCACTAACGTTCCGATCACGGAACCTGACGCCATTTTGCGAATACTAACATCTGGTTTTCCATGCTTCTTTAATGTTACGGCATGCTCCACCATGGGGGCGGCCATCACTCCACCAGGTACACCTGCAACCGCGACTGGTACCGAGTCTGTTAATTTATTGGCCACAATCGCAGACATAAAAAAGGTCAGAACTACAATCGGTTGGATTCCCATTAAAATCAGTGCAAGTATAACTGGCGCAATCGTCGCCGTTTCATCTGTTCCAGGCGCAATTCCAATAATTGTATATATAGTCGCTGCTAAAGCAGCAGCCATGATCATTTGTAATATTAGACTGACATCCATATGTTAATCCTCATCCTCAATCATTTCAAATGTTCTCTTCGGTTTTACAATGATACTAATAATGATAAAACCGACTATAGCACCAGCAAGACCGAAAAACAATGGTTTTGGGGGCTCTGCAGGAGCTAAAAGGTAAGCTCCTAAAGTTGTCACACTACAAATCACGAGTGAAAGAATCAATTCTTTCAAATTCACTAAATCCTCCCACACCTCAATATTCTTTTTCTCATGCGGGTCATTCTCTTTTCGCAATTTTGTTCCTCTCCTCTCTTTTTTATAAATATGAGAAGCTCTCTATATAAGAGGATATAGGGACCTCCATGAAGTTCGTTTTTCTATCCATATCCTGTCACAAGGCTTTTGACAGTTTTCGTCATTATTATAGTTTAATTGAGAAACGTTATCAAATAATGAAGGCGAATCGGTGAGAAGGTAGAAGGACAAAGGAGAATAACTGTAAGTTCATATCTCCTTTTCACTTCTCTTCAATGCACATGTAAGACACCGGCGATTTTTTGCATGTGACCAACCTAAAAAGTCATATTACCTTTATTCAACAGACGGAAATACAAATTTTATATACGATGTTATTAACAAACAGCCACGACATGGAGGTCGATGAAGTATGATCCAAGTAAACAATTTGCATAAATCCTATAAAGGGAAATCCGTTCTACGCGGGCTCGATTTCCAAGCCAGTAAAGGAGAAGTTATTGGAGTTATTGGAAAAAACGGAGCGGGAAAATCGACATTTCTGGAAATTTTAATGACACTCAAGAGTTATGATGAAGGTGAAGTAACCGTATTTGACCAAAACGTACAAAAACTATCGGAACAACAGCAACAAGCAATAAAGGCCAATATCTCAGCCGTCTTACAACCTACCCAATTTTATAAAAACCTTAAAGTAGAAGAATTACTTCGCCTGTTCAAGGCATATTATCGGACCGATATCAGCATCAAGCAGATTTTACAAGATTTCAAGCTAGAATCCCATCGGAAAACCTATTTTGAAAAACTCTCTGGTGGTTGGAAGCAAAAGGTTAGTCTAGCCATTGCCTTTTTGTCTCAGCCAAAACTAATTATTCTGGATGAACCCACAACGGGTCTAGATCCACATATGAGAAATACTCTTTGGTCTTACATTAATGATTACAAGCGAAAATCGGTAGCAACCGTTATTCTCACTACTCATTATATGGACGAAGTGGAAATGTACTGTGACAAAGTTTTATTGCTTAACGATGGAAAAGCAGAGTTTTATTCAACTCCTAAAGAAATTCTAACACTTGGCTACTCGTCGATTAATGATTTTTACTTACAAAACGTTAATGAGGCAATGTAATCGCAAATTTTTCAAGGAGGGAACATTCATGTTACTTACACAATTACGCTATGATTTACTAATGTTTTCAAGAGAAATCTTTTATTTAGCTTTTTCACTCATTATCCCACCTGTTACCTATGTCTTTATGGGCCAATTATTTGGCGATAATTCATATGCTAATGGGCTAAGCTATGCTGAAACTTATACACCATCATTTATCTTACTAATTACATTTTCCGTTATTTTCTTTGCCTTTGGCTTTGAACAAGTGATAAACCGTTCAAGCGGCGTTGAAAAGAGGGTATTACTTTCACCTGTTCCTAAAAAAATATTATTGATTTCCAATATTCTTAAGTCTGTGCTTATCACTAGCTTCGGTTATTTTCTGATTCAGTTACTTAGCATTTTGATCTATGGCCTACCTTTTAGCTTGTTTGGATCACTCGTTTCATATATCTTTTTCATTTTATTCAATGCCATCTTACTTATTGTGGCATCCGCTGTCTACTCTTTGTTCCATGATATGAAAAATGCGTTAATTTTCTCGATTGTACTCTTTCAAGTTGTTATGTTTACTGGAGACTTCGCTTTACCGATTCAGATGATGCCTAAGTTTATACAAGTTATCGCTCATCTAAATCCTATTTATCATATGAATCATTTATTTATTGCTATTTGGAATAACCAAATTCATTTTCATACAGATACCTTTTTATCGATTGGCTATATATTCCTACTTCTAATTATTTCTTATTTGTTCATTCAAATAAAGAAAAAACCCGTATAATAGGGGGGAGAAAATTAGTGGAGGACGATTTAGATGAAGATATCCCTGGACATCGATCAAGTTCATGAACAAACGAGAGTCACGATCCATTGTAAAGAACTCGATGATTCCATCCAAGATATTCTAGACTTCTTAAAGGGAAAAGAAACAGAGTTCATTATTGGGAAAGATGGCGAGATGCAGCATATATTAAAACCCAATGATATTCATTATTTTCATACAGAAGCGGAAACGGTCGTTGCCGTGACATCAGCAGGTTCCTTTAAATTGAAAGAAAAATTATATGAATTAGAAGAAATCCTTCCATCTTCAAAATTTGTCCGTTTGTCCAAATCAGTCATCGCTAATCTGCATGAACTGAGCCGATTTGAGCCTTCCTTTAACGGAACACTCTGTGTCCATTTTAAATCAGGCGCCAAAGAATACGTAACACGACACTATGTAAAAAACATTAGAGATTCATTGAAAATGAATAGGAGGAAAAAATAGATGAAGAAATTTTTATTTCAAAGTGTAATAGGGATTTTATTTGGGGCCTTCATAGCAGTTTTGATCACCAATATTGTTTATTTAAAAGGATCACATCTGTTAGACGGCCAGCTTTTTCTAAAAAATTCCCTTGCCTGCCTTTTCTGTGGATGGTTTTTCTCGGTTACACCACTGTTCTTTGAAATAAAAAGACTAAAATTACTACAGCAAACCATCTTACATTTTGTTTCAGTCGCTATTCTTTATTTTATTTTATCATTTCGTGTTGGTTGGATTCCTTTTACACTAAAAAGCATTCTATTGTTTTCAGGGCTATTTCTGGTTATTTATGCGGGAATTTGGTTAGGCTTCTATCTCTATTTTCGAAATCAAGCGAAAAAGCTCAACGCTGATTTATTAAGGATTTAAAGAGGCTGGGACAAAAGTGTTTTCACCAAAGAAAAAAAACGAACTAGTATGGTGTATATACCCGCTTCGGAAATATACTTCGCTTTCCGCGGGCGAGTGGCAAGTCTCCTCAGGCTTCGCCTTTCGGGGTCTTGCCGA
>NZ_JADIJK010000012.1 GCF_017355205.1 Bacillus sp. SD088 | reverse complement strand
AGTGATTGGTTGAGTATCTGCATCCGTTGGATGAAGCTCAATCTGTTGTCCTAGTTGTTCCACTGTTGGATGAGTAAAAATTGTTTTTAACGGAAGCCGAATGCCAAGTCGCACTTCTATTTGATTCATCACTTTTGTTGCCTTTAACGAGTGTCCCCCCTGTTCAAAGAAATGATCATCAACACTGATCTGCTTGACACCAAGCACATCTTGATAGATTCCCACTAAAACTCTTTCCGTTTCTGAGCGTGGTTCCAAGATACTCGTTTCACGATCAAACTGTGGATCTGGCAATCTCTTTTGATCTAATTTCCCGTTGCTTGTTACAGGTAATTGTTCCAGCATCATAAAATGATCTGGCACCATATATTCGGGTAATTCTTTGCGGATCGCTGCTTTCAAATGATCCTTTTCGATTTCACTCGTTTCATTGGCGACGAGGTAAGCACATAAGGAGAGATCATCTGCATGATCCTTTTTAGCTACTACTGCCACTTCCTGTATACCAATTTGTTTACGAATAACGGCTTCAATTTCACCTGGTTCAATGCGAAAACCGCGGATTTTGACCTGATTATCCATACGGCCTAAATATTCTAGTTGACCATTTGGTAACCATCTAGCTAGGTCTCCAGTACGATACATTCTTCTTTCTCGTTCCGTTTTTCGTTCGGTAAACGGATCCTCACAGAAGACTTGTCTCGTTTTCTCAGGACTATTCACATATCCTCTCCCAACAGCGATCCCCGCTACACAAAGCTCACCGGCTACACCAGGCGGACATAAACGATTATATTTATCCAAAACATAAATTCTTACATTACGCAAAGGTTGCCCAATCGGAACCCGTGACAGCCCATCTGCCATTGTCGATAGCCGGTATTGACTAACATCATCCGACGCTTCAGCTGGCCCATAGGCATTAATTACCTCAATATCAGGATAAGACTGAAACCAGCGCTCAACTAAATGCGGCGGGACCGTTTCCCCTGTAATAATCAACGACTGCAATGATGGAAATGAGTACTTTTGCGTTTCGAGTTCATCTAACATAACCGTTAAATAACTCGGCACAATCTCTAATAAAGTAATTTGGTCAGCTGCGATTTTCTGAACAAACTTTTCAGGTTCTAAGACAATTTGCTGAGCATAAATAACTGTTTTTCCACCTAACGCTAACGGTCCAAATAACTGCCAAACCGAGATATCAAAGGTTTGATTCGCATTTTGCGCAAACACAAGCTTGTCATCCAGCTTTAAATCGTTCTGCTCTGCAAGAATGTGATTTAACATTCCTTGATGTTCGATCATCACGCCTTTTGGTTTTCCTGTAGAGCCTGAGGTGAACAGAATATAGGCGAGATTAGTCGGTGATACCTGCTTCCCTAGATTTTCACAAGAATGGGATAGATCCTGCTCTATTTGATCCAAATAAATAATTTTCCCTTTATAGGCTTCTCTAAATTCATCTTCTACATATTCAGATAGTGTCACAACAAATTTCACATTGGCTTCATGTAAAATATCAATCCTTCGTTGCATTGGATGAGCCAAATCAAGTGGTAAATAAGCTCCACCAGCTTTCCAGGCCCCAACGACACTACTAATCATTTGCAGTGACCGTTCAAGCATGATCCCGACTACGTCTTCCTCTTCAAGGCCCAAATTCATGTATAATCGAGCAATATGATTTGCTTGTTCATTTAATTGCTGATAGGTCAGCTCATGCTCCTCATCGACCACGGCAATCTTATCTGGTGTCTTGACAGCCCAGTTCTCGAATAGATCAATGATCGTCTTTTCTGAATAAGAATGATCCTGATTATTGAATTGCAGTAGTTCCTGTCTTTCTTGCTTCGTCAAAATTTGGTATTCTGTCAAATTAGCAGTCGGGTTGCTCAATACCTTGTCAATCAATGTGACAAAGTGTTGCAGAATCCGCTGAATACTTGCTTCTCTATAAAGCTCTGTTGCATATTGCAGCGTGATCGTATAGCCTTCTTCCTGATCAATCACTTCAAACTCTGTATCAAATTTGCTATCATCTGGCAATAAATCCTGATATTCAAATGTTGCTTGATCAGTATGAATAGAAAGTTGGTCAAAGTCTTGATAAGAAAACATCACATCGAACAGAGGATTGCGGCCAATATCATTTTTTGTTCCAGCTAACTCGACAATCTGATCAAACGGAACATCTGCATGAGCAAATGTTTGCATCACAGATTTTTGTACATGTTTTACATATTCGTCATAGGTTTGTTCGGAGGGAACCGAATGAACCATCGGCAATGTATTGACAAACATCCCGATTAAACCTTCTATATCCCGATGATTCCGTCCATGAACCAATGTCCCAATCGTCACATCTGCTTGACCTGAATAAATCGATACAAGGATGTTCAAAGTCGATAGGAAGAAGCTATACGGTGTACATTCCCGTTCCCGGCAAAAGTCTGTTATCCGCGCTTTTAGCTTTTGATCTAATTGATATTCAATCGTATTGCCTGCATAGGTTCTTTCTAATGGACGTGTAAAATCAGTCGGAAATCCACAGTTAAGTGAAGCCGTCTGCAATAGCTCCTGCCAATACTGTTGTTGAGATTTCATCTCTTCGGATTGCTCCTGTTTATTTTGCCAGTGAGCGAAATCCTTATATTGAATTGGAAGCGGAGCTAAGACCTTATCCTGATAAGCGGACATCATTTCCTCGGCAAAAATAAGTGCACTTGATCCGTCAAAACTAATATGATGAAAATCGAAAAAGATATAATGAAGCTGTTCACTTCTTTTCACAATCTTCATTCGCATTAATGGTGCTTTCTGTAGATCAAATGGGCGGACAAATTCCGCTGTCATTTGCTGAATGAGCTCGCCTTCCGCTACCTCTGTCGTTATTTCTTTAAAATCAACCGGCAATTCAACTTGCTCATTGACAATTTGAACGATTTCTCCATCTACCTGTTCATACGTCGTTCTTAAAATTTCATGTCTCTGTAGACAAGCATTTGCCGCTGCTTTAAATTTTTCTATATCAAACTCCCCTGCTACTTTGACAACAGATGGAAGATTATAATTCAGACTTTCTTTATTTAATGTATGAATCACATACATTCTCTGTTGGGGAGCGGACGTTTCATAATGAGCGGCAGACGCAATTTGCGGGATCGCTTCTGCTTGTCCTTCCTCTCCTAATGCATGAATCGTCTTAGCAATATTTTCGACAGTCAATTCCTCCACTAGCATGGACATCGGAATGCGAATGCCATCATAAACTTCCTGCAATGTTGAAATCAATTTCAATAAGTTTAATGAGTTCATGCCAAGTGACATCAGATGGTCGTCTTTATGAAAATGTCCATTTCCAATTAAATCTTTGACTATATCAAAAACAATTTGTTCTTCATGATTCAATGCTTCATTCGTAAATTCAAGTAAAATGGCGGCTTGTCCATCACCGACCTCTTGATAAAACCTGTGAGGAATAAAAGCAAAAGGAAGTTTGCTTTGACACCATTTAGGCAGATCACTTTTTGCCCCTTCATCCGTCGCCCAGGTGATATAAGCTTCCAAACTCTGTTGATCTCGGGTTCGTTTTACCGTTACTTCACAGATATCTGGATGTTTCCGAATCACCTGTTCTACTAACCAGAGACTCACAAATGTTTTTCCTTCATAAAAACACCGTTCTTCTGGTCCAAACAGTTCCAATTCTCTATTGGCCGTAAATCTAGCAATCCAGCCTGTAGGATAGAGCGCTAAACGATCGGAACCGATATACAACAATCCATAGCTATTCGTGGGGACTGGCTTTCCTTCCTCACTTAAAACATAGGCCGTAAAATTGGCGGCGTTAATCTCCATATCTTGCTCATTTATTTGCAAGGTTTTGGATAATTCATCCCAATTTCCTTGTTCAATCGCCTGTTTCCTAATCTTTTCATCTTCTTCTGAATAAACGTCTAATTCATACAACGAAAAGCCAGGCTGGTTACAGATCTGTTCCAACAAATCAATATATAGCTGCATCCATCTCGTAACCATTGCTTCGGAGATTTTATTCGTATTAAAGTCAATATCGAAAATAATTTCCCCTTGAAATTCGGTCAAATTAAAGAACAGATCATATCCTACATTTTGCACTTGAATCGGTAATAATTCCGTCTCTGTCCCAAGAAAATGGTTATTTTTTGGCATGCGATCCATATTAAATAAAATCGTTAATTCGGGTTGGACAAAATCTTCATTTCCCGTGAAATCATACAGTGTTGCATGATGCATCTTCTCAAATTTTTGGAAGATCGCTTGATTCTTAGCCACTGCTGTCGCCATATTGCTGTCCTGATTAAGTTGCACATGGAGTGGCACCATTGACACACAATCACCAATTAAGGATCTCGTCGCACACGCTTGTTGTCCTGCAATCGGAACACCAATCATAAAATCGTTCTGTTGCGAAATTTCCCTTAGCATAAATTGATACGTCGTGAGCAGCACAAGGAAAGGACTACTTTTTACATTGGCTGCAAGCTTTCGTATTTTTTTAAGAAAAGCAGCATCTAGACGATACGTGAATCGACTTCCTTCTTTGTTATGCTCCGACATTGTCAACGGATCCCGTTGTGGAAGACGCAACCGGGTAGGATAGCTTGGTAAATACTCTCTCCAAAAGCTTTTGATTTTTTCCTCATCAATACTTTGTAATACATTTTCCCTTTGTCTCCTATATTCACTGTATGGCAATACTTCACGAAAGCTCGGTGCGCGATTTTGCAATTGACTATTGTACGCTTCAATCAATTCCTCACAAAAGACGGAAATCGACCATCCATCCATAATAAGATGATGCGCAATCACGAGTAGTTTCGTTTGCTCTTGCTGATCAGGAGGTTGTAAGAGAAAAACTTTGATTAATGGACCATTCTGAACATCTAGGGAAGTATGGATGCAATCACTTATCACTTCCTGCTCCTCTTCAGAACGAACCTCCAGCTCTGTTAAGTCGAGCTTAGCTGGTTCCCCAACCTTTAAACACTCTAAATCATCGGACACTGTATACCGTAAAGCTTCATGTCTTTTCGAGATGGATCGGAGTGCTTGTTCTAATGCTTGTCGATCGAGAGTTCCTTGAATATTTAATAAAACAGGTTGATTAAAGGCACTCGTGCTTGGATGAACGACTTCAGAGGCCAGCATCTCTTGTTGTTGATGAGTTAAAGGAACTTTATTGTTTTTTTTTGAGTCCTCACTCTTTTTCGCAAAAAAGACAGTTTTCATTTTCAAACAAGTTTCTTTCACAATCCGAATCACATCTTCGATATCATCATCTGTATGGGCAGCTGACAAGAAACAATTTCGCCCTTCCCAAATATACACTCCCTCTGACAGCAGATGATAATAAAAGAGTTCCATATTTCCCCTTAACACAAAGCGGAACAATGATTCACAATAGACAATTTCAGCTGGAACCTCATGTTCTTGGAAGAATTCATTTAATGTGTCCGCAAGATATTTGGTTTTCGCCGCAAGAGCTGGATAAATATCATGACTTTCTTCCTTTATTTTAAGCAATACTGCTTTTGCTGCGGCCATTGTCAATGGATGGTGACAGAAGGTTCCTCCTGCAAAGGTCCTTTTATTTTCAAAAGGAGGTGTTGATTCGTCTCCATAATGCCACATCCCACCATCTAGACAGTCCATCACCTCGTGTTTTCCGGCGACAATCCCGATCGGCATTCCACCGCCAACGATTTTTCCGTAAGTGACAAGATCCGCTTCTACGTTGAAAAACTGCTGGGCACCTCCAGGACCAAGACGGAAACCAAGGATCATTTCATCAAAAATTAACTGGATTCCAGTCTTCAATGTTACATCTCTTAATTGATGGAGAAACTCTCTCGGTTGTAAATCTGGTCTTCTACTTTGTACAGGCTCTACAAGGACACCGGCAATCTCATCACGATGTTCTTCAATAAACGCTAGCGACTCAGGGTGACCATACTCAAGAACATATAGACCATCGATATAACTTTGGAGAATGCCGCCTGCGATCGGGGAAGCTGCGCCTTTTTCCTTGGACATAGCATCCATCCCCAGCACACCATCAAATGTACCGTGATACGAACCGGAGAAAATGACGATTTTATCCTTACCTGTAATCGCGCGGGCTAATCTAATCGCGACCATCACAGCTTCTGTTCCCGAATTAAAAAAGGAAACTCTCTCTACGCCCGTCATCTCGGAAATCAACTGGGCAACTTCACCTGATAAACGCGAGATTAAGCTGAGCGGAAAACCTTGAGCTGTTTCTTCGACAATCGCGTTTTTGATAAAATCTGGATTATGACCAAATAGGCTCACACCAAAATCCATTGCTAAATCTATATATTCATTGCCATCTATATCCGTAATACGAGACCCTTTGCTATCTTCAAAGACTAGCTGATATACCATTTCCTTAATATTCGGCTTAAAACCGGCGATATTTCTCCAGTCCGCATAAACATTTCGATAGTTTTCAGCATACTGTTTGGAGGAAGGCGTTTTTTGATTATATTTTTGAATTAACTCCTGTAACTGCTGTTCTTGCTTCGGATCTTTATCTTTTCTCGCTAAATTTAATTTTTGGAATGGTACATATGATTTTTGTTTCGTCTCCACCCTTTTTTCCGGCTTCTCCACAACTGAACGTGGAGAAGCAGAGGACGGTTTTGGCTCGTTTCGGTCTTGAGCCACGGGATCCGGCGCTTTAACCACTGTCGCTGCTACTTCCTGTTGAGGAGACAGAAGCTGAAGCTGCTGATTGATCACCGCTAATTGTTGAGAAAATAACTGCTGTAATCCATTATCACTCGAACTCACTGGAGCTGAACTGAACTGTTCTTTTGCTGCCCACACCTCATCCATGACCGTTTGTCTTTGCTGATTTTCGATTGGTTCAATTTCCTCTGTCTCAGCTTGTTCCTCTACAACCTCTTCTTGACTCACAACTGGACTGCTTGCTTCTTGCTGTTGATAAATATAATCAGCTATTTCTCGTATAGAGGTTAGATCGGAGAAAAATAAGGTCATGGGAATTTCCACACCAAATTCCTCTCTAATCAATCCATTGACATCTGTGAGAATCATAGAATCTGCGCCAAGTTCAATTAAATTTTCAAATTCATTGATTTCACCTGGCTCCATTCTTGCGGTTGTCTCAACCATTGTTGTTAGTCTATTGACAATCCTTTCGTAATCCAACATCCTCATCACCCTTTTACTTGATCATTTGTTTCCGGCCAGCATCTTGTCGCTCTAAATGGATAAATAGGTAAGCTTACCCGCTTAAATGTCTCTTTCTCAAAAAGTGTTTCCCATTGTGGATCAGCTCCGCGAACATATAGATTACATATTTTTTCCAGCAAAGGTTCTCGGTTCTTTTCACTTTGTTGTTGGAATGAGTCAAGGAGATTACTTGTGATCTGTTGCAAATGTTGTTGCTCTTCTGTTGTAACATCTCTCCAAGATTGGTTGGCATTTAACCCATTGACCATTTTCACGAGCCCAACATATCTCTTATCCAGCAAATTAGTTGTATATTGATAGCGATCTAATTTCTCCACTAATTCCGCTAAATTCCTGACAATGAAAGCCATCCGATACGGATAATGCCCTCTTCCTCTCGCTAATGTATAACTTACGTCAGCTATATCCAATTCTTTTTGTTTAGTAAAAAACAGATGATATTTCTTCACGATATCCTCTAGTTCTTGCAGCGAATGTGCTGAAAAAATAATTGGATAAGCTTTGTCTTCACGTTCCCTTTCCTGAGAATCGATATATTCCTCTAAGATGACATGAGCATTGGTTCCAGAAAAACCAAAATTACTGACACCAGCACGACGTGGTACTGTTTCAACTTGCCAATCTTTATATTGTCTGTTCACCCAAAAAGGTGTCTCTTCAAAATTGATATTACGGTGCAAATTTTCAATATTAATCGTTGCTGGGATTTTTTTATGCTTTAACATCAAGGAAGTTTTAACAATACTTGCCAGCCCAGAAGCTGCAAACAAATGCCCGATATTCGATTTAACTGATCCAATCGAACAAAATTGTTTTTTATCTGTGGACAGACGAAAGGCATCAGTCAAAGCAGTCATTTCTATTGGATCTCCTAATTGCGTTCCCGTACCATGGGCTTCAATATAAGAAATGTCTTCAGCTCGCAATCCCGTCTTTTCAAGCGTATGGTGGACGAGTTCAGTTTGAGCAGCAGGATTAGGTGCAGAAATCCCCACTGAATAACCATCTTGATTGACACCGATGCCACGAATCACTGAATAGATATTGTCTTTATCTTCTATCGCTTTTTTATATGGTTTAATCAGGATGGAGACAACACCTTCTCCTTCCCCTGTTCCATCTCCTTCATCAGCAAACGGGCGGGTATGACCATCAGTTGACTCAAAGCCTACTCTTTTTTCTTTTTTTATTGGTACTGTTTTGATTTCAACACCACCTACAATCGCTTGATCACAGTCTCCATTTCGAATCGCTGTACAGGCATGCTGGAGAGCGACCATTGATGAAGAACATGCACTATCAATATTCATGCTTGGACCTTTGAAATCCATGAAATAGGAAACTCGGCCACTTATATTTGAACTTAATAAACCTGTCGCTGTTTGCGAATCTGCTGATTGCCGCAGAATGTCTTGATATTGATGTCCATTCACATCTGCCAAATACCCAACATACACCCCTGTATTGCTAGACTTTAACGCTGTTCCACCATACCCTGCATCCTCTAATGAGGAATAAGCCGTTTGTAAAAATAGACGCTGAGCAGGAGACATGGCAATCGCTTCTTTTTTTAGGATTTTAAAAAAGTGATAGTCAAATTTATCAATTTCATATAGATATCCCGCATTCTGTGGATCGACTTCCCCTTCAACCTGTGCGCTGTTCAAATAGGCTTCGATATCTGCCCGTCGTTTTGGCGGAATGCTCCCAACACTTTCCACTCCTCCACATAGGTTTCCAAAGAACTCCGATATATCCAGCGCTCCAGGGACAGTGGCTGCCATCCCGATAATCGCTATATCCGCCCGGTCCTTTGCTCCATCAATATGATCGCGAAGGGCATTCACTTGGATTGGTTTTTCCTCGCCACATATATAGGCAGCTACTTGATTGACACTGGGATATTTAAAGAAAATTTCGCCAGGCAAGTCAACAGCATATACTTCCTCTATGCGGGCTGCAATTTGATTTAATAATAGCGAGTTCACTCCATAATCAAAGAAATGATCTGTTAACCCCAGATTAAGATCTGGAGAAACCTCTCGACAAATCCTTAAAATTTCTTTTGCAACATCTTGACGTTTATTTTTTCCGCTATTCTCGTTGTATTTCCCTTTAGAATCATGCTGCTCTTGCCCTGCTAGCAAAGAACATTGCTTGAGGACTTCATTAAATTCCCCATTTTCAAATTCATCTCGAAGTTTGAAACGCATTGGCTTACCGCTAGAGGTTTTAGGTATTTTAGCAACAGGGACAATTTCATCTAACGTAACACCACAGCTTCTCGAAATATGAGATCTTAGTTGCAAAGAAAGAGGGACAAATGTGTCGATATCTCCCTTATGTACGACAAAAGCAACAACTTTTTCACTACTTGTTCCTTTCACATGAGCAGAAGTCATCACAATCTTGTTTTCATCGATTGATTCAAGCTCACCAGCAACCTGTTCAAGATCATTAGGGAAGTAGTTTTGTCCATTTAAAATAATCATTTCTTTTTCGCGTCCTACGACGATCAAGCGTCTTTGATGAAAAAAGCCTAAATCCCCGGTTCTTAACCACCCATCTTGGGTGAACTGTTTTTCATTTGCTTCGGGATTTCGATAATAACCTGGTGTCACATTCGGACCTTTTATTTGAATTAACCCTAATCGGTCCTCATCTAATAGATTATCCTCTTCATCACATATTCGAATCTCACAATTTTTCACGGCAAAGCCCTCATCCGCATAAGACGAAGCATTTTCTTTCTCATGATCTTGAAGATACTGAACCCGATCCCCTACCTTTAATTTCGATCTGTCGACAATCACGCTATTCATCTGTTCATTTATTAGTGGAAAAGCGATAGCAAGTGAGGCTTCTGCCATTCCATAAACTGGAAACATGGCATTAGGGTTCATTCCAAAAACGGAGGTTCTTTGCAGGAATTGTTCACATATTGAAACAGAAATGGGTTCCGCTCCATTAATAATGATTCTTATAGATGAAAAATCGAACTGCTCCTGATGCCTGTCCATTGCTTTCATCGAATATTCCAAACCGAAGTTTGGAGAAGAAATAATTGTCGCCTGATGTTCATCAATTTTCTTGAGCCATAAAGCTGGCCGCCTAACAAAAAGCAAAGGATTCATCGAATATTGCATCACATTCATACTAGTAACCGTTAGATGACAACCAATCAAGCCCATATCATGTGTTAACGGCATCCACGATACAAGTACATCATCTTCTGCGATTTGCGCACCCGAGATGATTGCATCCATATTGGTCAGCAGATTTTGGTGGGTTAATACAACCCCTTTTGGAGCACCTGTAGAACCTGAAGAAAACTGAATAAAAGCAATGTCTTCTGGCTTTGTCTCTGTATAAACGTCCCCATCATGCGCATATGCGATGGCCTCTTCAATCTCTAAATACGAATTTTGAATAAGTTGAACATCCTGTCCCTTCCTATAGGCAAAATCTTCAATCTTTTTCAATGAAGTAGACCTTCCAATCACAAAGGCATCTTCCAATGTTTTGAGCACATTAAACAGTTTTCGCCTATGCTCATCCACTTCCTCCGCAATAATCGGTACTGGAATCATCCCTCCCAATACACATGCCCAAAATGTAAGAATAAATTCTTTGTTATTCGCCAATTGCAAGACCACATGGTCCTTCGGTTTTAACCCTTTATTTTGCAGAAAGCCTAACAGCTTCTTCGCTTTACGCAAAATCGAATCATACGAATAAAATTCTTCATCTGTCTTATTGAGGATAAAAGAGACTCCCTTTTCCTTCTCATCCTCTTTATCTATAAATATATCTGTTAACGTCGTATATGGAATATCAATCTGTTCAGGCAAACCATTCTCCTCCTTTCTAGAAACGCAGCATGGATTTTATAAATCATAACTTTTTCAACTATCTCAGGATATGCTAGTTAAAGATGAGCTTCTAAAACTTCCCGCAAAATCTGACAGCCTTTTTCAAGCTTTTCTCTAGAGATTGTTAAAGGCGGTAAAATTTTGAGAACATGACTTTGTCGACCAGCATTTTCAATAATCAGACCAGAGTAAAAACAGTCATCTATAATTCGATCTGTTAAGCTACTCTCTTCAAAAGCACTCAAATCAATGCCCCATATCATTCCGATTCCGCGGATTTTGATTCTCCGATCAATGGCACAAAGATGATCACTTAGAAATTGTTGTAAATAGCTTTCATTTTCGCTGACTCGTTGGTCTAAATCCAGCTCTTCCCTTAAATGTAGAGAAGCCGTAGAAGTAACAAACGCAAGTTGATTCCCTCGAAATGTACCATTATGTTCACCAGGCTTCCAAACATCCCATTCTCGCTGCAATAATAATAGTGACATAGGCAGGCCGTAACCACTGATCGACTTCGATAGAATCACCATATCTGGAACAATCCCCGCTCGCTCAAACGAAAAGAAGGTGCCCGTTCTTCCACAGCCAACCTGAATATCATCACAAATCAATAAAATATCATGTTGTCGACAAAGGCTTTCCAGTCCCTGGAGCCACTCATTTGAAACAGGGTTGACTCCTCCTTCGGCCTGTACCGTTTCAAAAATGATGGCAGCTGGTTTTTCCACACCTGAATGATCATCCTCTAAGAGATTTCGTATATACTGGAGTGTATCAACTTCAATCGGACCCCCAGGATGAGGGATAAATGTCACATTGTTTAGGGGAACCGACGCACCGGCTCGACTAGAGGTGTTACTTGTCACAGCTAAACTGCCTAACGTCATACCATGGAATGCCCCCATAAAAGCAAATACATTGTTGCGCTTTTTTATTTTTCGTGCCAACTTTAAAGCGGCTTCCACAGCATTCGTCCCTGTTGGTCCACAAAATTGCAGCTTGTATTGCAAATTTCTTGGTTCTAAAATTTTTGAGACAAACGTATCAACAAAGGCTTGCTTCGCTTTTGTATACATGTCTAAGCCATGGGTGATGCCATCTTCATTGATATAGTCAAGCAAATACTTTTTAATAAATTCAGGATTATGACCATAATTTAGGGCCCCTGCTCCAGCTAAAAAATCAATATACTCTTGTCCATCTTCTGAATAGATGACTTCATTTTTAGCTTTATGAAACAGATCATTAAAATGGCGATTATAGTAACGAACTTCAGATTCATATGTTATAAATGGCTCCACTGAAACCCTCTCTCTTTCCATTAAAAATGGACATATAATTTCTCCTCTACTAGCTGATTGATCGTTTCGACGACGTCAGAAGGATGTTCATTGATAAAGAAATGGGATCCCTCGAATGAGTGATATTGAACACTTGAGGAAGTATATAGATTCCATTCTTCTATATCATCACGGCTGATATCTGCTTCACTATTAAGCAGGTGAACATCGCTCGAAAAAACAAATTCAATCCTCTTTGTATATTCCTCGACTGCTTTAAAATCGTTTCTTAATAACCGCAAAATATAAGCGGAAAATTCTTGATCTTGCATCACTTCTTCGGGAAGACCACCTAAATCCATCATTTTCTCTTTAAATGTTCCTTCATCCAGCAAATGGTGTTGTTTGTGAATGTATAAATGGGGTGGTTTCATAGCGGAGAGAACAACTTGTTGGGGTAGAGGCCGATTGTTAGCTTGGAGCTTTTTATATACCTCTAATAAAACATAAGCACCCATACTATGACCAAACAAGATATACTCTTCACTAGACACATTGATTTGTTTATAAGCTTGCTCAGCCATCGCTTCAATAGATGTACACAAGTCCTCTTTCGCCCTTGTTCCTCTTCCCGGTAATTCGATTGGACATAATTCGATACCAGCGTCCAAATATTTTTTCCACTTATAATAGATAAAAGCAAAACCACCAGCATAAGGAATAGTATAAAGCTTCATTGTCCCACCACCTGCCTAAGATCCATTTCATTTATTTGAGCTTTATCGATTTCATAGCTTAAGGCCTGTAATTCCTCATCTCCCTGATTGATCAGGTTCGTTAAAATCATCCCACTCCCAAGCTCGATCAATAATTCAACATGCTGTCTTTTTATATACGATATCGTCTCTTGCCAACGAACCGGAGCGACGAGATGTTGAATGAGATTGTCATATATATTGTCGATCGTATGAGGCATAACCGTGTAGTTAGAAATCACAGGAATAGAAGGGGAACAGATCTCCACACCTTGAATCACCTCAGCAAATTCATCAGTGATATCCTGCAATAATGGACAATGAAAAGAGGATTTTCCCATAAGACGTTTGTATGCTCCTCCTTTATTTGCCACATACCATTCCAACTCCGTTATATCGGCTGCCTTTCCAGAAATCGTGGCTTGTTCATGCGAATTATAGCACCCAATCCAAACAGATCTTCCTTCTGCTCGTAGTGCTTGACAAATTTTTTCACTCTCAGAAATGGGAAATTGATAAACAACTGTCATCACGCCCGCTTTTTCCGCAGCGATGCGATCCGCTAATTTCGCACGGTGAGTAACCAAGGTCAAAACATCCGAAAAGGGCAAGACACCTGCACAGGTTAAGGCACCATATTCCCCTAAACTGTGGCCAGCCATTAAAGAAGGCTTAAATTTGTACTGATCAGTGATATGCCGATACGTAGCAACATGAGCCATTACAATAATAGGAGCACTTACAGCAGCTTGATGAAGAAAGTCACTATCCTCCCCAAAACATACTTGGGCAACATCATATCGCAGCACCTCAGAAGCTTCTGCAAATGTATCCCGTACTACTCTGCTCTCTCTATATAGATCACCTAGCATTCCAAGCCTTTCAGAGTTCTGCCCTGCAAACATATAGGCCATCTTTTTCAATGTTCCATTTCACTTCCTTCTTTCTACTTTCCTTACAGAGGATGTTCAAAAGGATCAAGTGGATGAACAGCTAAGTTCGCGCTGTTCTGGCGCAACGTCCTGTTGGCTTAAATTCGCGCCAACAATCGCCACGCCCTTGTGGCCTGCATCCCACAGGTACAAATGACACTGCGAGATAAAGGGATCTTCGACTAAGTTCCGACACGTCCTTTGTCGAACGTCGAAGTCAGCGCCTTAGCCGACTTGTTCCTTTTTCTCCGCCCTTTTGAACACTTACTTACACAACGACATGTGCTTCATTTTTTTGATCTGATTCAATCAACCCGTCTAACATGCGAATAGTTCTGCTTCCATACTCTGCTGATTCCTGAGAATGGGTCACTTGCAGAATCGTAATGTTTTTTTCTTGATTAATCTTTTTGAACAGCTCCATAATTTCCGTTCCGGATTTACTATCTAAGTTTCCAATCGGCTCATCCGCTAGAATAATTCTGGGATTCATAATTAAAGCACGGGCAATCGCCACTCTTTGCTGTTGCCCACCAGATAGTTCTCTAGGCGTAAAGTTTTTTCTTTCTAACAGCCCGACAATCTGTAAAATATCATCTAACTCTTGCTGGTAATGACGAGGTTTTTTCCCATCCATTGTCAGCGGCAATAATACATTTTCAGCCACCGTCAAGTTTTGTACCAAATTATAAAATTGGAATACAAATCCGATATTTTTGCGTCTTAACTTACTTTTCTGCTTATCTTTCATTTTGTTTATATCTTCGTTATGAATCAATACCTTTCCAGATGTAGGTGCATCAATGCCACCAAGCATATAAAGCAGTGTACTTTTCCCACATCCGGAAGGTCCCATAATTGAAACAAATTCTCCTTCATGAATCTTCAAATCAATTTTCTTAATTACTTCAATTTCTTTCCCACCATTTTGAAAGCTTTTTCGCAAGCCTTCTGTTCTAATCACTTGTTCCATATAGACCTCCGCTTAAATTAAATTTGACATTCCGTTATCCCGTGTGACCGTCCGAAAGCCTCCACTGATGGCAGTCTCGCCTTTATTCAAACCGCAGGCTCTGGACAATGTTCATTCGATAAATCTTTCTAATAATTGATAGGATGGAAAGGAGCAACAATATGAATACAACTGCAGATAAAATCAAAAACAAGTCGGTGTTAAATTGAAAATTGATTCTTAGACCAATGGCATACAAGAGTTTTGTCATAATTACATTCATGGCTAAACTGCCTGCAAATCCAACCGCTACTACCGATATAAACGTCATAAATGTTTCAACAAGCAATACCTTCACCAATTGCCCTCTGCTCATACAAACTGAATATAAAACAGCATATTCTTGTTTTCTTTGAATAAAGGAAACAAGTAGATTATTAGAAATGCCGAGGATTCCAATCAATAATCCTAATAAGACAATAATCGTCATACCAAGAATCAATGTATCAATGGTACTTTTTTGTGTTTGTAAAATTTCATCGAACGTGTTGACTGTCATGTCAGAATCTGAATATTTATCACTAATCACTTTTTTGAGCTTTTCTAGATCAGTTCCTGGAGTTGCCTTGATATTGATCTGATCCAAGGTTCCCTCAAAGTCTTTCTTGAAAAAACTTAAATTAATCAACGCAGTTGCTCTATTTTGGGAGAATCCTAAACTTTCCATCTCCCCTACTACGGTGGCCGTTACAGTCGAATTCTCACCATCTAATGGTTCAAGATTCGCATCAAGAGGCTGTAACTCGATCTTATCCCCCAATTGTAAGTCGAACCGTTCTAATTGGTATTCATCCAGAATAACCCCATCATCCGTACTTTTTAATTGTTCCTTCGCATCACCAAGAAAAGTAATACCGGAAAAGAATGAATCAAAAGAATCTAGATTGTCAATACCAATAACCCCAAATGCCTCTCCTTGACCACCGATTTCCGCTTCCGCTGTATCCACATACTGTGTGTATGTTTCTGATACGCCATCTATCTCTTTTATATCTTCATAATCCTCTATATCATCCTTCGTCTCAGTGACGGCAATATCAAAATCCCTAACTAATGATTTGTTCAGGTACTGATCAATCCCATCCGCGATCATGCCAACAAGCATAAGCAAAACAAAAACGACAATAATCATATTAGAATTATTTGATGCCATTTTATTATTCCCTAAGTTTTTCACACCAAGTAAAAACTCTCCAGAACCAACGCGCTTAAATATAAGGTCGATCCCCTTTGATACAACATTGAGAAAACTTGGCATCAGTAAAACAATCGATATAAATAAACATAGAATGGAAAGAATACTCATAACAAGATCATCTGTTCGATTGATGTAATATAACGCAAATGCACCAATAAGTAGAACAACACCAATGATAAAAGGAATAATTGAACGCTTTTGCGCAGTGTGTGTCGTATTAAGAATAATTTCCTTGAGTGGTTTTTTATTCATCCTAATAATTTGGAAATAGCTAATGATCGGCGGAAATAAAGCACCAAACAAGAAGGCAATACTTAAATAGGTTATATTATAGCTAACCTCTGTTTCGACACCGAATTCTTTATATTCATTAAATATATCCGCAACATATGGTAAAAGTGCAGCTCCCACGACAATTCCTAGAACAGAACCAATCAAACCATAAAATAGAAACTCCATAGTTAAGATAAAATTGGTTAATTTCTTGCTGGCTCCGATGCTTCTAAAGGTACCAACGACCGGCATTCGTTCCACAGCGATTAATTTTGCCAAAGAGATAATGATATAGGAACTGATCATAACAATCGTGATAATGGCTAACATCATCGTTGTTTCAAAAGTAGCTTCATCACGTGTATTGGCAGCAGTTGATTGATTTTGAATTTGAAAATCAGCATTGTCATCTTTTAATGATTCAATCGATTCACTAATCTTGTTTTCCGGTACAGATAAATAGGTAGTATTCACCTTATCTTTCGTATCAAATATGTCATTTACTTGTTCTTCGGTAACGGCAAGGGTAATCGTATCGATCTCCGAGAAAAAAACACCTCTCGCCTTCCCGATCGCTCCCACCTCATACTCATATGTATCTTCTCCAACTTCGACAGAGAGCTTATCTCCTAAATCAAGATCATACTCTGAGGCAGTATGATTACTAATAATTGCCATATCCTTTTCAAGCTTAAACCCATCAATTTGATTGATTTTTTCAACTAACCCACTTGCTTCAGCTTCTGCATCATCTAATCCTATTAAAGTGACGTCCACATCTTCATTCGTCACCTTCGTTTCCCCTTGGGCAAATATCATGTCATTCCGTGATTCAATTGAAACATCTGTTGTGACTAAATCTTTCTTCTCATACAATGGTTCATCATCAGATTTCGAAACAATAATATTCGTATCTCCATAAGCACCTTTTAACATTGAAGTATATGTATTATTAATAATCTCATTAAGACTTAACCCAATAAACACGACTAAGGTGGATAACAAGACCGTTAGTAAGACAATCAATGTTCGGAATTTCTTTTCAACCAAATTAATCATAATATGCTTTATTACACTTCTCATAAAAGCCTCCTAGTTCACTTAAGCCCGATAGATAAAATGATCTATTAACTCATTTGATGATATAAATTCAATCTGGGCAAACTCACGCGATTGCCCGCAAACAATCGTTATATACTGTGGTGAAATATTGTACTCTTGAAACCAAAAGGGGTCATTCATATCATTTTCTTTTAAGCTGATGTCTTGCTCTTGCACGACAATCGAAAATGAATCTAATGATCGATAGAGCCCTTTTCCCAAAGCTTTCAAATAACTTTCTTTGGCGCACCAAATCCGGAAAAAGGCTTCATTTTGTTGATCTCTCATCCTGTTGGTAATGTAATCAGCTTCAATTTGTGTAAAAAAATGCTTGATAATCGAATTGTCAACTGATTGAATCTTCTCCACATCAATCCCTACTGGTGTGTGTGTTGCTATGGAACAAACAATCATATTCGCAGAGTGAGAAATATTAAAGTGAAGATTTGGATCATTCATACATACTGGCTTTCCATAGTCATTTTCTGTAAAAATAATCTCTTCATTACGAATATTTAATTTCCTACTAATTAAAAATCGAACGACAAGTTCGCCCAAAAGTGATCTTTTGGCATCCGCAAAGTTTCTGAACCTCTCGATTTTCGCTCTTTTCTTTAATGATATTTTTCCTTTGACTAAACGAAAAGATTGGTCATCTATATGAGAGGCTATTTTTACAGCATAAACTTCAATCATTTTTACCTCTTACTCTCTCTAACTATTTTTCATTGTATTCAGAAAAAAATTTATATCATTTCTTTTTTCCCTCTTATTTCCTTTTTAAACCATAAGAGATCTGTAATTGGAATAGTTTCCCATATTCACCATACGATATCCTTAACGAAAAGGTTTCATCTCGGAAATTCCTAGTAGCTACTGAACAAGTTCAGAAAAATAACCACAAAAATAAGCTTTATTAGTAATATCTGTTTTACCCTAAATAAAAGTAATATCATTAGTTCACACTTCGGTCAATGGAGTAAAAATACAGCTTCAAACAAATTGTTACAAATTTCCCATTTAAAAATTTTCAATGAATATTCCGATAAGGTCTATTGCCCTTAATTTTCTTTCAACTTTTCTCTATCTGCTAAAGTTTTTCTTTTTTAACTGGTAATTTTCACCCCCACTTTTTAAAAAATAGGTAATTATAATCATTTTTTATTTTTTATCCCTGTACAACCATCCATAAATTCCCACTTCAAGACTAGGAAATTCCAAAGCAGTCTAAGTGGAATTGAAAAACTTCCACTGATGGAGGTCTCGTTTATTTTCTTGTAAAAAATCTACCAGTCTTACCACAAATATTCGTTAATCTCAGCTTTGAACAGATTTGTATCAATATTACACTTCTCGGCATCAATCCCATACTGCCACCCCAATAAGAAGCTTCCCTCTGGTGCAATTGGCTCATATTCTGGTGCCTTTTCTTTAGATGTAATTTCGATTTGGGGATGAGCTGACCAGATGATCAGTTGCTTCTCGATCTCCTCCCTGTCCTTTACGGCTTGTTCATATTCCTTGAATAAGGGCTGTTCTTCTGCAAAGACGCCATAAATCCCGGGGTGATAAGAGGCATCTTTGATTCCGTCAAACCATCCTTGGATAAACGCGGCATTTACTGGATATTCTGGTTCAATATCAGCAAAGATCGCTTTCCCCTCAGGGAGTCCAGCCTCTTCTGCAAGGGAAACGGCATGTTGGGCTAACTCAACGCCATGATCATATCCCTTCGCTCCATCAAAGTGATTATAGATCGCCAAAACTTTAATCTCTTGCTCATGCAAATATTGGCTTTCCTCTTTCGTGATTCCCTGTGATACATCCTCTATAGTCCCAAGGTATCTTCCCCATATTTCTGGTTTTCCGAAATGCCGATTGACACAAACATAAACTTCTTCTGTTGTGACACTTGCAGAATCTACACCCCAGATCACTTTCTCACTGTCTTGGTTTTTATTCGTCTTATCTTTGTCTTCAGCCTTTCCTTTATCTTTTTTATCTTTTTTATCTTTTTTATCTTTTTTATCTTTCTTGTCTTCCTCTTTTCCATTGGTGTCCTTTTCATCTTGATTGTTCTGATTCTCTCGCTGTTCTTGTTCCTTATTTTGATTATGGTCCTTATCAAGCTTCTCTGTTGTCCAATCCGTATTGTTAATCATGCAAAAGAATAATGGAATCATCAAAACAAGTAGGATGACAGCTATGGAAAAATCACCTTTTTTCCCCATAAAAATCCCCCCTACTTTCCTTCATATGCTGAAAGAAAAGCAAGGGGGACGGCGAATTTCCAAAAAGCTTAAGATAAAGTGAACCTTCAATCAGTGGGGGTTTTCTTTCATCCCCCACTGATTGTTAGTTGAACCAATCGGGCTTTTACGGGCAGTGTATCCCCCACCTGTGCTTCTCCGTATTCTCTAAAGCCTTGAGGTGGGGGATTACTGCCCGTTAATGCGGGATAAAGAAAACACAGTGAGCCTGAAAGAAGAGCTGATGTTGACAACGCTCCCAGAAACCAAAGTGTAGTAGTTACTGGGTACCAGCCTATTGCACGACTCAAACAATCTAGCCATCTAACATTCCTTTATAAGCTCCATTATTGGAATCTGGTATCTCGATAGCACCTACCGTCTTCTGATAAAAAGCAACAGGGCCAGCTCCACCAATAATGGCATAAGCGTATCCCATATGCTTCATTTCAAGTAAGCTAAGTAATAAAAGTTCTCGCCCGATTCCTTTGCCTCGCGCCTCAATATCTACTCCAGTTGGACCGAAAAAATTTAAATAGGTAACATTGAAGCAGGCAAAACCTAATATCTTATTCCCTTCTATTGCGATAAGACAAGATGCTGGTGTTTGCGAACAAGCAACTTCACACTCACTCGCCCATTTTTCAGAAAAATGCTGCCTTACCCAATTCACCACAATATGTTTTTCCGGTGGGATGGGTCTGCGAATTGCATACGTTTTCTCTTCATCCATTCTTACATCAGCCGGTAATCGATAAAGTGGTACTAAAAGATCTCCCATGTTCTTCCCCCTTTACAGCGTTTTCATATTCCGCCTTACTCATCTTCTAATATAACATGAAATAGTTTTTATTTTCGCTTTTTTGTTATCGATAAAGGGTGAAACTATTATGTATCCTATTTCTAGGGAACGTTTCTTATATTTCAATGAATATGGAAAGAAGCTGGGACAAAACATTCGTTAGCGGAGGAAATATACGTAGACTTCTACAGGAAATAAGAGTTCGGTAAGCCCCCGGACAACTCAAGCTGGAGGAGACTTAACACTCGCTCTCGGAAAGAGAAATATATTTCCGGAGCGGAGTATATACACTCTATAAGTTCAAGTTTTTCTTAGGTGAAAACACTTTTGTCCCTAGCAACTCCGTAGTCGGCATAATTATGTCCGATCCCAAAAGCGTTGTGTCGCAATCGCTGTAATAAATTCCTCTCCAAAGTTAGGGTTATTCCCGGCAAAAACGACACCTGATGAAGCTTTAATTTGAAACTGGGACTGTGCCATTGTTGCAACACCAATTGGTTTATAATGGCTGTATGCATCTCTTATAAAGGACATGACATCTTGATGGAATTTCGCATCATTTCTAGCGTTTCCGCCAACGACATATAACGTATCCACTAAATAAGGACTTGTGGTAAGAAATGTTTTATCAACTTTGAGTTTTGTTCCATCTGCTCCGGAAACAGTACCCAGTTTTTCACTTACAATTTCTATAAATACTCCATTTTGCTTTAAGTAATTCAGCACATTGATGACCTCTTGGCTGTTAAAACCATTACCTACCAACACACCTACTTTTTGAGTATAAGCATATTTTGGCGTATTGGCCTGGCTAAGAGAAGGGTAACTTGTAGAAACAGCAACACTATCACCACTAGGCCTGTCGACACCAATATTATCAGCGACGATATATGCCAGCTCTTTATCCACATTAACAAGTAAATCAACAACTTGCTGGCGGACAGATTCGCTTTTTACGCTCCCAACTTGATAACTTAATCCCTCGATAGTATGCTGTTTTTCAATGGGCGTCAAACTGTTCCAAAAGATTCGTGGTTGTGAAAAATAATCCTTGAACGAATCGCTTCTGGCTCGAATTTTGTAGCCCTCTACTTTCTCCGGATAATCTGCATAGCCGCCTTCTTCTGGAGGCACCGTATATGGTGTGTTATTTGCTAGTGAATTTTCATGGTAGTTCACCTTGTCAACATCAATTCGCTGTCTCATATAACCTCGGCGCTGATTATTATGAAACGGGCAGAGTGGCTTATTAATTGGCAATTCAACATAATTGGCGCTGCCAAGTCGATGTTGTTGTGTATCTCTATACGCAACTAACCTCCCCTGTAAGACAGGATCATTTGAAAAATCAATTCCGGGCACGACATTTGCAGGGTTAAACGCTACCTGTTCAGACTCTGTAAAGTAATTATCAATATTTCTATTAAGTGTCATTTTACCAATCATTTGAACAGGGACAACTTCTTCTGGCCAAAACTTTGCAGGATCAAGCACATCAAAGTCGAATTTGAATTCATCTTCCATCGAAATCAACTGAACACCTAATTCATATTCAGGATAAGCACCATGGTCAATCGCCTCTCTGAGATCGCGTCGGTGAAAGTCAGGATCAAGCCCACCAATTTTCAGTGCCTCATCCTGCAGCAGGGAATGGACACCTAGCACAGGCTTCCAAACATACCTCATAAAGGTAGCTACACCTTGCTCATTCACAAATAAGTACGTATTAATGGACCATGATTCCATCATTCGGTAACTTCTTAGAATGCCTCGATCAGACATGATCCATAGGACCATATGAAGTGCTTCATCGTTATTGGCTACATAATCCCAAAACCTGTCGTGGGCTCCGCTTGCCGTTGGGATATCATCAGCTTGCTTAGCTTGATATGCATGCATCGCATCCGGAAATTTCATCGCGTCTTGGTTAATTAATACAGGCATGGCTATCGTTGTCAGATCGACATTTCCTTCTTCTGTATAAAGCTTAACACCCTGGCATCGTAAATCTCTTGCCGTATCATAAGACCCTTTAGCACCTTGTACAGTAGAAAAACGGATCGTTAATGGTGTCTTTTTTCCCGCTTCCTGTAAGAAGCCCGCTTTTGTCACATGTCTCATGGACTGATAACATTCAAACTCTCCGTGTGCGCTGTAACCTCTTGCATGAACCACTCTTTCTGGTATTTCTTCATGAACAAAATGGGACATCTTTTCAAAGAACTCATAATCCTGACGTAAACTAGGACCACGTATACCAGCCTTTAATTGATCCTGATCCTGTGATCTTTTTTTCCCTTCCTGGGTCGTCATTGGCTTTCCCGCGTCATGTATACGATATTGATCTAATTGCTTCTGTTTAGCATTCGTTTTAGGCTTTTGGTTTCTAGATGGCTTATCATCCATGTTGTATCCCCCTTAGTGTTAAAGTTTTGCCAACTACATAGATACATATGAAAATCTTTTAAATCTAGAACAAATGGCTTAAATTATTACTCACAGAGATATTTTTTATTAGAAAGAACAATTATCTAGGCATTTATCCTTCCAGCTTCATTTTATTCACATATGGTAATACTGAAAGATTTTTAGGAGGTGGAGTTGTATGTCTGAGGGATTTGGATTCGGAGGCGGATTTGCGCTGATTGTTGTCTTGTTTATCCTCTTGATTATTGTAGGGGCCGGTGGTTTTGTCGGTGGTTATGGATATTAATAAGCCAAAAATATAATAAAGAAAACTCGGATTGGAGAGAACTCCTAAATCCGAGTTTTTGTTTTAACCTGCATTTCATGTAGTATTTTAACCTTATTGCATTTGAGAGGATGTGTTTTCAGAGCTTTGCTGACTGCCACCTTGTTGGCTCATTCCAGATTGTTGCTGACTGCTACCTTGTTGACTCATACCTGATAACTGGGGAATCATGTTTTGCAGTTGTCCTGCTTTTCCAGTCATCATGCTATAAGCTACAGCTCCAACCCCAATTGAAGCAATAATTGGTAAAACCTGAACATTGCTTTTCATCACAAACAACATCCTTTCTATAGTGGATCATGCATAAGACTTAGAATCAACTACATCTTTATATTGACCTTTTTACGGAAAGTTTTACATAGAAGAATTAGCCAATCTTTTGTCAGTAACAAATTGAATGATTTTCAGTTAAAAGCTAAACACTAAACAAGATTCACTTTTTTATTTTAAAGGAGGTTCTTTTATTGGACAAGGAACTGTCCTATGGATCCGATTATAAATATATCCCCACTACTTCTATAGGAAGTGGTGTTGGCCAAGAGGTCTTATCGGATCTATATTGTTATACGGTACAAATCGTAAATATTGCCATGGTAGGGCAACCGAATGATTCATCTTTTGTTTTAGTCGATGCTGGTATGCCTCATTCTGCTCCAGCCATCATCAAAGAGACGGAAAAACGATTTGGGGAGAATTCCCGTCCTAAAGCCATCCTATTGACACATGGACATTTCGACCATATTGGCGCTGTGATTGAGTTAATTGAGCACTGGGATATTCCGGTATATGCTCATCAGTTAGAACTTCCTTTTTTAACAGGAGAAAAGGATTATCCAGAGCCTGATGCGACTGTTGAAGGAGGGGTAGTGGCGAAACTATCGCCATATTTCCCAAATGAAGCAATTCAATTAGGGAATCATGTTCAAGCATTACCTGAAGATGGAAGTGTTCCACATATGCCAGGGTTTCGTTGGCTACACACACCAGGGCATTCGCCAGGACATGTCTCCTTTTTTAGGGATGAAGATCGAGCACTAATCGCAGGTGATGCCTTTATTACTGTTAAGCAGGATGCTCTTTATAAAGTATTCACCCAGGAGCAAGAAATTAATGGCCCGCCAAGATATCTAACAACAGATTGGGACGCCGCCCGTGAATCTGTTCAAAAACTCGCAGCTTTAAAACCAGATACGGCCATTGTAGGGCATGGTTTACCTTTACAAGGAGAAGTACTGACTAAAAGTCTAGAAAAACTTGTCAATGAATTTAATCAAATTGCCATTCCTGATTATGGAAAGTATGTAAATTAATTCTCATTTAGGAACTGTCCAAAAAGTCTTCGGCAACGAAAAAAGGGGGCTGGGACAAAAGGTATTTTCACCAGGAATGAGCCTAACTACCAAGGTGCATACGCCCTCGCTAAGGTAATGTATTATTCGTCTTTGGAACTTAATACTTTTGTTATGTCTCAGTCCTTCTTTTTCACAGTATAGGAAAGTATAAATTTTGGTTAGTGCTTGATCCAATTCCAGGCGCCATCGGCTCGAGATCAAATAACCTGAGACAAAGAAAGGCAAAGAACGCCTTTCTTTGTCTCAGGTTATTTGATCTCGAGCCGATAGGCGGGCGCCTTGCGCTTTTCTTGAACTCTAAGAAAATCGCCAAAAACGACTACACGCCTGCGGGGATAGTATCAGCGGCAAGGGAGCCTTTTTGACGATTTTCGACTTCTGGGACGTCCCCTTCTTTATGTATATTAATTTCAAATTTCCTCAAAATAACCAATATAACCTTCCAAGACTTTAGAACAAGAACGGATCAGGAGGAAAGAAAATCATGGCACTAACAATCACGCAAAAACTAATTCAATCGCATTTGGTTTCAGGTGAAATGACGACCGGAAGCGAGATTGGGCTGAAAATTGATCAAACATTAACCCAAGATGCCACGGGAACAATGGTAATGTTGGAATTAGAGGCAATGGGCATTGAACGAGCAAAGACAGAAGCCTCTGCCCAATATGTCGATCACAATTTAATTCAGGTAGATAGCAAAAATGCAGATGATCATTTATTTTTACAAAGTGCCACAAAACGCTTTGGAATTTATTATAGTAGACCTGGCAATGGTGTAAGCCATCCCGTCCATATGCAAAGACTAGCTAAACCCGGAAAAACACTTTTGGGATCTGATAGCCATACGTGTGCAAATGGCTGTATGGGCATGCTAGCAATGGGAGCTGGAGGAATGGATGTGGCTTTAGCCATCGCTGGAGAACCCTTTTATGTCAAAATGCCACAAGTGTGGGGTATAAAACTAACCGGGAAACTTCCTGATTGGGTCAGCGCCAAGGATGTGATCCTTGAATTACTTCGTCGTTACGATGTAAAAGGCGGAGTGGGAAAAGTCATGGAATATTACGGTCCTGGCGTTCAAACGTTATCTGCTATGGATCGTCATGTAATTGCAAATATGGGAGCAGAATTGGGAGCAACGGGGACGGTCTTCCCTTCTGACTCTGAAATAAGACGTTTCTTGCAGGAACAAGGAAGGGAAACAGACTGGATAGAATTACAAGCAGATGAAGGAGCAACATATGATTTACAAGAAGAAATCAATTTGTCAGAGCTTGAACCGTTAATCGCAAAACCGTCAAGCCCTGGAAACGTGGTATCTGTTACAGATGTGGCTGGAACACCTATCTATCAATCCTATATTGGCTCTTCCGCAAACCCGGGTTACCGTGATTTCGCGATAGCTGCTGAAATCGTAAAAGATAAGCCAGTAGCCAAAGGCATTTCATTTGATATTAATCCAACCTCAAGACAAATGCTGACAGACCTAGTAAAAGAAAGTCATATCGCTAGTCTATTACAGTCAGGTGCAAGATTACATCAGGCAGGATGTAATGGTTGTATCGGGATGGGACAAGCACCTGCAACAGGAAGGAATAGCCTGCGGACAACACCGCGAAATTTCCCAGGCCGCTCCGGAACGCGAGAGGATAGTGTTTTTTTATGTGGTCCTGAGACAGCTGCTGCCTCTGCCTTAACAGGGGTCATTACTGACCCACGAACATTGGACTTCCCTTTTCCTAAAGTGAAAGAACCTAAAAATCCTACCATTGATGTCTCGCTGTTGGATCCCCCCTTGCCACCCGATGAGGCCAAACAAGTGGAATTACACAAAGGCCCCAATATCGCATCGATCCCTGCTATGGATACACTTCCAGACCAAATGGAACTTCCTGTTCTTTTAAAAATGGGGGATAATATTTCAACAGATGAAATTCTTGCCGGTGGAGCCAGAGTACTACCTTATCGAAGCAATCTGCCAGAGATCAGTAAATTCACTTTTGAAATTATTGATCAAAGTTATTACACACGTGCAAAAGAATTAGTAGACCAAAGCGGGCATGCAGTTATAGGTGGGTTTAATTATGGACAAGGTTCTAGTCGTGAACACGCAGCTCTAGCCCCTCGCTATCTAGGCATGCGCGTCGCTTTAGTTAAAGACTTTGCCCGTATCCATTGGCAAAACTTAGTAAACTTTGGCATATTGCCGATAACTTTTTCACAACCCAATGACTATGATTTGCTCCAACAGGGAGATATCCTTGAGTTGAATGGATTACATGAAAAACTGCAAAATGGCAATGAGTTTACAATCGGAATTAAGGACAGACAAGAAAAAATCCTTGTGCAACACTCCCTTTCTCCTCGGCAAATGGAAGTCATGCTCCATGGAGGGATTATTAACTGGATCAAGAAAAAGCAGAACCAAACACTCACTTGATAGAGGAGGGTACCTTAATGACAGATCGAGAATTAACCTGTAAAGCCTGTGAAGGTACAGGCATGTTAGCAGATGATGAAGGCTGGCAGTATAATTGCAGTGTTTGTCGCGGCAAAGGGGTCTTGCCCGCTAATGAAGCGCGCCAATCAGCTGAAATCATTACCGTCGATGATAACAATCGATTATTGGACTAAGAAGAGAAATCTATCGAGATAAACGGCGAAAAAGGTTGGGATGTATGTATTTTCACCAAAGAAAAAAACGAACTATTATGGTGTATATACTCGCTCCGGAAATATACTTCGCTTTCTGCGGGCGAGTGGCAAGCCTCAGGCCAACACGCTCTTGGTCACAAAGGGCGTTGCGACGTACAGGATGTAATAGTGCAGACGATGCGACAGGACGGAGCAAATTTAACCTTTCTTCCTTAACGCTTTTCTTAAGTCGCAACTGGAAGTTTGATATGCACACAAGTCCCTTTTCCTTCTTCACTTGTAAAGTGAATCGTGCCATGATGGTCTTCAATAAGTTTATAACAGATCATTAATCCTAAGCCGGTTCCTTTTTCTTTATCTGTATAAAAAGGTTCCTTTAATTTTTCTAACCGCTCTTGAGAAACACCTTTTCCTGAATCTAAAATATCCATCCGAATAAATCCATCGGAATAATATGTTTTAATCCGAATATTGCCCCCATCTGGCATTGCCTCGATCGCATTTTTAATAATATTTATAAGAACTTGTTTAATTTGCTTTGCTTCACAGGAAACCGCAGGTATAGGAGCTAAATTCCTTTTTAAAACAACATCATGAATCGTGGCCTCCGGCTTCATAAAGGAAATAACCTCTTGAATGATGTGGTTTAAATTTTCTTTTTTAAAACTTATGTTTGTTTGCGGCTTCGCCAACAACAAAATTTCACTCATGATAAATTCAATTCGTTCTAGTTCAGACAAAATAATATCACTGTACTCACCTTTTGTCTTTTCCGATAACAATTGCACAAATCCTTTAATTGTCGTGAGCGGATTTTTAATTTCATGGGCAATCCCAGCCGCCATTTGACCAATCGCGCCTAATTGATCCAGTTGTTTAATTTGATTGTTCTTTTCTTTTAACTCTGTAATATCCCGTAATATACTAATATGCCTTTTAACAGTACCATCCATTTCTAGTATCGGTGTAATCTCAAATAAAAACCAGCTAATTTTACTTGTTGTACGATCCATTATTCTAAGTTCCATCGTTCTGTGACCGCGATTAGTACATGTGAAAAAATGGGATAATTGTTCCAATTTATCAATTTCAAATCGCTCATGCAGTAACGTAGGGTGATGGCATAAGGTAATAAGATCCGCCCCAAATTTTCTTTCAAAAGCAGGACTCGTATAAATGACCTTATTCTTTTCTAAATCAAATAGAATGATTAATTCATCAATATGTTTTGTAATATCAAGAAGCATCGTTTCTTCTGTTTCCAATGTTTCATTTTGCAATTCAACTAATGTTTTATATTCGTCAATTTCCGTTTGATCCTTAATAATCACCAAAATTCCCTTCACTTCTTCATCAGAAGAATATACAGGGGAAATCGTTAATTTTGCCGGAAACATTTGATCCCCATTTTTCCTTTTACGCAAAAGCTGTTGATAGATAATTTTTTCCCCTTTTAACACACATTGAATGATTTTATAGAACTCTTGTTGCAAATTTTTAAATGGAAATATAAGCGGTTTCCCTAATAATTCTTGTTGTGTACACTCAAACATTTTTTCAAACGCTGGGTTAAGCAATTGGACACGACCATTAAAATCAAGAATGACAGAAGCTTCTTCATAATGATCAAAAAAGGTATGACGCCATGAAATAGCAGAACGTCTATCCAAAAATTCTAAGCTTTCCTCAGAAAAATTTACGGATTGTTTCAAATGTCCAGATTTTTGTAAAATTAAGTACTCCAAACTCCCATCCCCACTTTCGACACTCCCATTGAAAGCCGTTTCATTTTAATATGTATAGTTTATCAAATTTGAACAAGAAACGTAATATTTTCTTAATCTAAATTTAAATGTTATGGATTTTTTCTATACGTTTGCTGATTTAACCAGTGATATACCAATTGATAAACCTCTAATTGATTCGTCTCATTTAAAAGTTCGTGTCTACATTGCTTAAAGAAAATGGTCTTAATATTATTCAACCCATTTTTCTCCCATTGTTTGACTGCCCGATGCACACCTTTTAAAGCTTTGCCACCAACGGGATCTTTTTCCCCGCTGATGATAAGGATGGGAAATTCGGCAGGGACTTTACGAACTTGCTGATCATCGTGAATTATTTCTAAACCGGTAAATAAATCATAAAAAAAGCCGCTCGAACAAATAAACCCACAAAGCGGATCCTCTATATATTCCTTTACCTTACGAGCATCACGAGTTAGCCAATCAAATTCAGTTTTTGGTTGAGGAATTCTCTTATTATAAGAGCCAAAAGTGAGGCAATTTAGAAATGGACTTGGTGATTCCCCTCCTTTTTTATGTATTTCTCGTTTTGCTATTCTTTTACCGATCTTCCCAGCGATCCCAGGATCACCTGCTGTACCAGAAATTATGGCCCCTTTAACAGCCTGAGGGTATTTTTGCATAAACCGTCTAGCTAGAAAAGACCCCATACTATGACCAAACATATAGATTGGCAGCTCCGGGATGTCTTGGCTAATTTCCCGATTGATGACATGTAGGTCCTCTACTGCCCTTTCAAAACCATCCTGAGCGGCAAAATACCCTAAATGCCCCATTCTTTTTCCTGTACACCCGTGACCGCGGTGGTCACTTCCATACACAAAGATTCCTTTATTAACCAGGTAGTGCGCAAAATGGTTGTACCGCTCAATATGTTCTGCCATACCATGAGAAATTTGGAGAACAGCTTTCGGAGTTATAGTGGGGGACGTCCACTTCTTCATAAAAACTTCCACACCATCATCCATTCTCACCCATTTTGTGGAAGTTTCCATTCTTCTCACCTCCCAATTTGGCTCGCTCATTTGTCATTTCCAATTCTATAAATGTGTGTTCAAACAGGAGGATAAAAGGACTAAGTCGGCAACTATGCTGACGTGAATCGCAAACGGCCGATACTAGTACATCCTGTACGTCGAAAATTCGAGGCGGACTTTCGGTACTTAGTTGAAGATCCTTTATCTCGCAGTGTCATTTTAACAAGGCCTGCAGGAAACAGATCACAAATTTGTGGCGATTGTTGTCGCGAATTTAGGCCAACAGGACGTTGATCAGAACGGCGCGAACTTAGCTGTTCATCCACTTGATCCTTTTGAACATCCTCATAATGCGGTTAAAATCATTTGTTGTTCTTTGAAATAAGCCCATTCACTAAAGCCAATTTCTTTCAACCGACGGCGAACAGCTTCCATATCATCTCCGACTCTTTCTGGATCATGAGCATCAGATCCAAATGTCACTTTCACTCCGTAATATAGAGCTTTTTCAAGAAGTTCGTCAGAAGGATACCACCCACCACAATCTTTCGTTTTTCCCGAAGTATTGATTTCAATCGCTATAGGGTGTTCACCAATAACTTTTAACGCACGATCAGTTTCCTCTGTCTCGATTTGTGAAAACGCCGGATAAAAACCCTTCATAGCGTCAATATGACCTAGAATTTGAAACAATCCACTTTTTGCAGATTGTGCGATTAAATCATAATAACGATCCTTGGTCTGTTTAATCTCCTCTTTTGTTAACCCATCCCAGCGATCCCGTTTAAAAATATTGATGCCATCAACATAATGAACAGAGCCAATAATGTAATCAAACGGATATTGTGCATATTGTTCTCGATATAATTCAATATGTTCGGGAAAAAAATCAGATTCAATACCTAATAATACGTCAATTTCCTCTTTATATTCTTCTTTTAATGCTAAAACCTCTTCCACATAGCTAGCAAAACCACTTTTGGCCATCGCAATCCCAGGATGTGCCTGATCATTCTCACTTGCAAAATAAGGAGAGTGATCCGATATACCGATCATATTTAATCCACTTGCCTTTGCCGCCTCAATATAATCTCTGATTTTACCTCTTGCATGCCCACACCGATCATGGTGAGTATGAAAGTCAAACTTTAAATTAGAACTCATAACATCCATCCTTTTATTTTTGGCTATCACTATATAAATACGCCAAAAAAGCATGAAAACCTGCTCATTGCAAAAAGTTTCGACAGGTCTTTTTTGAATATCCTCTAAAAAACCTTACATAGGATTTCCAGAAATGACTTCTATTCCCTCCTCCCGGTATTCTTGAATATCATTTTTTTTCGTTTCCTCATCCGTAATAATCGTATGAATATCCTTCAGTTGGGCAATTTTTGAAAAGGCTTGGACATTGAACTTGCTGTAATCGGCTAGGACATATACCTTTTCCGCTACTTCGATCATTTTCTTTTTCACTTGAGCTTGCCATTCATTCGTATCACTAATACCACGCTTCTTATGAATTCCTTTACATGAGATAAAAGCCTTATCTACCCGGTAAGACTCAATCGCCTCCATCGCTAAAGGACCTACAAAAGAAAGGGATTTAGACAGGAGTCGCCCTCCCGTTCCGATGACCGTGATTTTCTCTCTTCTGCCTAATTCCATCGCTACTTTTATCGAGTTCGTCAATACGGTTAACGGCATATCTGGTAATCTTTTCGCCATATACCAGGCTGTTGTGCTTGCATCCAAAATAATTCGATCATTTTCTTTCACATATTGAATCGCAATATCTGCAACCAAATTTTTTTCCTCAGTGTTTTGAATCTCACGTTCAAAATAGGGAATTTCCACGCCCTTATCCTTCTTCATACTCACGGCGCCTCCATGGCTTCGCCGTAGTTCCCCTTCTTTTTCAAGCTTTTCTAAATCTCTTCTAATCGTTTCCTCTGTTACTTTGAATATTTGACTTAATTCAGAAACACGAATACTTCCATTTCTATTAACAGTTTCTACGATTTTTTCATGTCTTTCTGCTACAAGCATGTACTCACCTCGAAATAATACAATCCGTCTTATTCTACTAAATAAATCGAGAACGATAAAGCGAAACTGCCATCAGCGGGATTCCCCTTCATCCACCAATGGTGGTAAGCGAGACTTATCGGGGTGTTAGCGTCCAATTATCCCCCCCTCCGTGGGCGAGTGGCAAGCCTCCTCAGGCTTTGCCTTCCGGGGCCTTGCCGAACTCTCACTTCCCACAGGAGTCTACGTATATTTCCTCCGCTAAGGTAATGCACCAGTCGTTCTTGGAGCTTAATGTTTAATTATGTCTCAGCCCCGCACTGATATTGTTTCACTTTATTAAAAGATACTGAATAGCATAAGAATTACCGTTTCAGCAACACTTGTGCTTCATATTCATCTACTTCACTTAGCCATTCTTCTTTGATTGGCACATTCATTTGATCACAATAATAATCCCAGATGGCACCAAATGGATATGTTTTTAGTTCTTCCAATAGCGCTAGTCTTTTCGTATAATCCCCTTTTTCCTGTAATTCACGTAAATGTTCATTCGGTGTCAACAGAGCATAAAGAAGGGCCTTCAGCATGTTCCGTGTACCGATTGTCCAGGCAGCTACTCGATTAATACTCGCATCAAAGAAATCAAGCCCAATCATTACCTGATCTAGTGCATCATTACGAACAATTTCCAAGGCAATTTCTTTTAATTCATCATCAAACGTAACTACATGATCACTATCCCAACGCACCGGACGGGACACATGTAAAGCTAAACGATCGCTATACAAGAGCAAGGCAGAAATTTTATTGGAAACCATCTCAGTAGGATGATAATGTCCTGTATCTAGTAGACAAAGTTTATTATTTTTCAAGGCATAACTTAAATAAAATTCATGAGAGCCAACAACATAGGCTTCTGAGCCGATTCCAAATAATTTACTTTCTACTGCATCCAGATGATAGGCTTCGTCAATTTCTTCAGCAAAAATTTCATCCAATGCTTCCTTTAAACGCTTCCTTGGTGTAAGTCGATCGCTAGGTGTGTCCTTATAACCATCTGGTATCCAAATATTCGTTAAACAAGGAGTTCCTAATTCTCTCCCAAAGTACTCGCCAATTTTCCGGCAAGCTTTACAATGATCAATCCAAAATTGGCGTATCTCAGCATTTGGATGAGATAATGTTAAGCCATCCTCTGCTTTTTCATGGGAAAATAAAGTTGGGTTAAAATCGAGACCAAGATTATGTTTTTTCGCCCATCGTACCCACTTTTCGAAATGCTTAGGCTTAAGCTGATCACGTTCCACCACTTCCCCATCTGTCTCAGCATAAATCGCATGAAGGTTCACCCGATGCTTTCCTGGAATAAACGAGAGTGCCTTCTCTAAATCTGCTCGGAGTTCTTCTGGAGTTCTCGCTTTACCAGGATAATTTCCAGTCACCTCTATTCCACCAGATAAATCACTCTTATTTACTTCAAACCCACCTATATCATCTCCTTGCCAACAATGAACTGAAATGGAGACATCCTTTAGTTTTTCCATCGCCTTATCAACATCAATTCCTAGACGCTCATATTCCTTTTTAGCAAATGCAAATGTTTCATTAACACTCATAACTTTCAACCTCCTCATTTGATTTAGGGCTATATTTATCTATGACGAAAGAACCTTTAATAAATGCTCGCGCTTGTTCAATATCCTCTATTCCACCTAAAGCAATATACTGGGCAACAAGATTCCCAATCGTCGTTGCTTCAACAGGTCCCACATGCACTTCCTTTTTGGTCCCATCCGCTACAAGCTGATTTAGATAGGCATTTTGAGCCCCACCGCCAATAATATTAATTTTCCGATACGTCTTTCCAAATAACTCTTCCAGCTCCAAGACAACCTGTTTATAGCGTTTCGCTAAACTAATCAAGATGCATTTGGCAATTTCACCTGGCGTTTCTGGGATTGTTTGTTTTGTTTCCAGACAATAGGCTTGTATTTCCTCAATCATATGATCAGGTTTTAAAAAACGGTCATCTTCCACATCGACGATAGCGGATATTTTGGCTAATTTGGCCAAATCTGCTAATTCTGCAAAGGTATACTGGTCTGCAAAATTCCTTTTCACTTCCTGCAACATCCACAATCCCATAATGTTTTTTAATACACGGAAGCGGTCATCGATTCCCCCTTCATTTGTAAAATTATATGACAGCGCTTTCGAATCGCAGATTGGAAAGCGATTTTCAACACCCATTAAGGACCAAGTTCCAGAGCTTAAATAGATCGTCGGTTCTGTTTCAGGAACAGCGATAACGGCTGAACCTGTGTCATGAGTTGCTGGTAAGATCACATCCATATCAAAACCAAATTCCTCAACAAGCTCTTTTCTCAAACCACCTAAGTTCGTTTTCGGTTTTTGTATTTCCTGAAACATGTCCATAGGAAAACCTAACTTTTTAATAATGTCTTGATCCCACTCTTTTGTAGTTGCATTGACTAATTGGGTCGTCGTGGCATTGGTATATTCATTCGTTTTTTTTCCTGTTAACAAAAAATGAAGATAGTCTGGAATCAATAGAAAGGTCTTTGCCTTTTGTAAAACTTCAGGATGGCTCTTCTTCAAGCTATATAATTGATAAATCGTATTAAATGTCAAAAATTGAATACCCGTCTTTGCATATAGCTTTTCTTTTGAAATGATTTTGTCTACTTCTTCCATAATTCCATTCGTTCGTGGGTCTCGATAAGCAATCGCTTCTGTTAATAATTGATCGTGTTCATCTAAGAGCACAAAGTCAACAGCCCATGTGTCAATCCCAATACTGACAGGTTGTGTTGCCAGATCTCGGCATTTTTTTATGCCGATTTTTATTTCCTCAAATAGGCGGTTTAGTTCCCAGCAAAAATGCCCGGATTTTTCGACCATACCATTATCAAAACGATGAATCTCTTCCAAGGTTATTTGGCTATTCCGCAAACTCCCCAACATTACTCTACCACCAGAAGCCCCTATATCAACGGATAAACAATCGATCATCCTCAGCTCCTTTATATTTTTTTAAATCTTTGCGTTCAGCTCGTTCATGTTGGATCTACCTCTGGTATGTTTTATATAGGATAAGCGTTTTCATTAAATTCATAGAGGCGAATCTCCCATCCGCGCCTCATTCTCTATTATTACATTCCTCATCTCATATTCTCATTATCTCGTAAAAGCAGCTGGAACTCCACCATCTACTGTAAGCATACAACCTGTTGTCTTTTCCGCCTTTGAAGAAGCAAAAAAGGCGACAGCTTCTGCAATATCTGCAGGGAATATATTCACAGCAAGCGTTGTTCGCTTTCTGTAATGTTCTTCTAATTGATCTGGTGCTATTCCGTAGGACGATGCCCTCTCCTCACGCCATTTTGAATCCCAAATGGCTGATCCTTGAAGAACAGCATCTGGAAGTACAGTATTCACCCGAATGCCAAATTCTCCTCCTTCTGTAGCAATACATCTTGCAAGATGGGCTTCAAGTGCTTTAGCAGAACTATAGGCAGTAACATTTTTCCCTGCATAGACGGAGTTCTTAGAACCGATGAAGACCATGCTTCCCCCCATATCTTGGACCTTCATTTGTTTAAACGCTTCTCTAGCAACAAGGAAATAGCCTGTTGCTAATACATCCATATTTAAATTCCATTCCTTCAAACTGGTTTCATCCAATGGGCTTGAGGTTGCCAATCCCGCATTATTGACGATTATGTCGACTCCTCCATATTGAAGAGCAACTTGTTCAAAGGCTGCCTGTACTTGTTCTTCACTTGTCACATCCATCTTAATAGCGATGGCTCTTCCTTCCCCATACTGTTCACTTAGCTCTTTTGCCAGTGCTTCCGCTCCTTCTACATTCAGGTCCGCAATCACCACATGAGCTCCTTCTTCCATAAAACGTCGACATACAGCACCGCCAATCCCGCCAGCTCCTCCAGTCACAAAAGCTACTTTTCTAGAAAACTCAGCTTCTGGTGGTGCTAAGGATAGCTTATATAATTCTAGTGGCCAATACTCAATATTATACGACTCATTCTCATTTAGAGAAACAAACTCTCCAAGTGCTGTGCTCCCTTTCATCACCGCAATCGCTCGTTGGTAAAGCTCTCCACTTACCTTTGCCATTGCTAAACTTTTACCTGTATTGACCATGCCAATTCCCGGAATGAGAATAACGCGTGGCACTGGTTCAAACATTTGGTCGCCTTCATTTTGGTTTCGATTAAAATAAGCTCTATACTCTTCTTCAAAACTCTGTATTCCAGCTTTTATTTTTATTTCTAACGTCTCTAGGTCTTCAGAAGCAGGGTCCCATTCAATAAACAATGGGGTTCTTTTCGTATGCACTAAATGATCTGGACAAGCCGCCCCGACTTGAGAGAGATCAGGAGCTTCATAGCTGTTAACAAATTCCATTACTTCGTCAGAGCCGTTATGAGTCACAAGCATTTTTTTATCTTGGCTTACAGCGCCGCGAATAGCAGGTAATACTTTTGCGAGCGCAGCTTTTTTCTTTTCTTCAGAAAGCGTTTGATATTTTGCACCACCAAATGATTGCACCTTCCTTTGAGATTGAATATATGCTTCCGCCTCTTGAATCACCCTGATCGTTTTATCATAGCTTTCTTCCGCTGTTTTCCCCCACACAACAAGACCATGTTTCTCCATCAGCACAAGCTCAGCTTGCGGATTATTTTGAACTCCTTCTGCAATCATTTTCGATAAAGTAAAGCCTGGCCGTATATACGGGACCCATACAAATCGATCACCAAAGATTTCTTCTGCTTTTTCTCGTCCATTATCAGCACAACAAATACTAATGATCGCATCAGGATGTGTATGATCGACATGTTGAAATGGCAAAAAGGCATGCAGCAAGGTTTCGATAGAAGCACGGGGATGCTTGGAATCAATCATACAACGGGATAAGTATTCAACCATTTCTTCATCCGACATTTCCTCTCTTTCCATTAATGGACGAATATCCTCCAAACGCAAACCAGTGAAATTTTCCTTTCTCATAGTAGCAAGATCAGAGCCACTCCCCTTCACCCAAAGGACATCTATCTCTCGACCTGCAAAATCTTTTTCGATGGTTTTCATGGAGGTGTTTCCGCCCCCCCAATTGCAGACAGAGCGATCCTTCCCTAACAAATTTGAACGATAGACTAATTTTTCCACATCACTATTGAGTGAATTAGCCTTTATTTCATTCCAAAGACTCTCAACCATTTAATCCCTCCTAAAATATCCATTTTTCAAATTACTTTATATACTTCTGTTACTATTATAATTATTTTTGTTTTGTTTGTATATACCTTTATTTGTTTTTGTTTAATGAAATAAAACCAACAAAATAAGACATTCGATAATAGCCAAGGAAAAGAAAATTAGGTATTTTGTAGAGAAATGGGGTTTTTTAATATGATTATGGGGAACTTTGATCTAATTATGAGTTTTCTACTATACAAATGAGGGACCCTTGCTTGGTTATGGGCATCTTTAAGATCAAAATGGGGTTGTTTGGACATGTCGGATAAATTAGACGTTTGAACGAAAAAGCACACTGGAATTGTGGTTCTGTCCAGTGCGCTTTTTGCTTCTTTACTTTACTTACCTTCTTGATATTTCTGTAAAAATTCCTTTGCCTTTTCACTGTCTGCTTTTAATTCATTGCCTGTGTCAACAAGCGGACTAACAGTGGAGACTGCTTTAACTTTATTTCCTTGGTAGAAATCAATGATTTCATCCTGATTAATAGAATACAAAACGGCTTTTCTTAAATCTTCGCTTTTTGCAACTTCACGGTTTTCGGTGTTAAAAAGTAGGTATGTCGCAGCATTACTTTCAATTGTTTGCAGACGTAAATTACCATCATTCTCGACCACATCATACTTTGTTTCAGGTACTCCATAATACACATAAATTTCTCCGTTACGTAAAGCAGACAATGTACTATCGGAATCTTTGATAAAGCGTACATCAACCTCATTAATATGTGGCTCGTTGTCTGTACCTTTCATATAGCCCGGATTCTTATAAAATACAGCTTGATAATCATCCTTATACGAAAGAATGTATGGACCACTTGCATATAAGTGATTGTCGTAATTGTCACCTTTCGTGACAGTACTTTGATCCCCGTATGCGACATCTTTATTAGGATCATAAGATCCAACATCATACGTATTAATGCTTTCCACTTGTTCCTTCGAAACAATTCCCGCTGATTGGTGTGCTAAATAATTTAGCACTTGTGGAAATGGCTCCGTTGTAGTAACTTTTACAACTTGGTATTTTCCATTTTGATTATTTACTTCTGTTTTATCTGCGACAAGCTCGGAAATTTTGCTATCTAGGCCATCTTCTAGAGCCTCTCGAATCGTTGCATCACTATTTGCCTGTTTTGTATCTTCTAGTTCTGAAAGATCTGTCACAATCTCTACATCTTTAATATGCTCATGCAAACTATAGGTTCTGTGATCTGGAACTGAATTTTTATCCTTAGCACGATCCAAGGAGAAGACGACATCTTCTGCTCCAACACGTACACCTGTATCTTCCGGGTTTTTGTCCGTAATTTCAGCAAAATTAATATCATCACGGAGAATGAAATAGTATTCGGAATTACCATCGGCAATACTGTTATTATAAGACAATGAACCATCTGAAGTAACTTGGTCATCATCCGTTAGATTAACAATTCTAACGTACATATTGGTATTTAACATATTAATGGAACCGTCGTTTCCTTTAATAGGATCAAGGGACGTTAATGTTGACTCTACTTGCGATAGAATTAATGGATCACTATCTCGTTTAGAACTGTCGTTAAAATCAATATCTTCCCATGCAAGAGAGCGTGATTTCGAAAGGCGAACCGTATCAGGATTCAAAATATCTTTGTTCACAGCTTGCGTTTTATATGAGCGATATAGTGGTGCGATATAAGCTTTATCAAATACTAGGCGATCTTCAAGCTTTTTATACGTTTCCTGATACTCTTCCGGTGTTTCTTCTGCCGCTTGATCAATCAATTGATCGATTTCTTTGTCATCGAGTTTACTGTAGTCTCCACCCGATATAAAAAGAGAACGAACAGCATAATCTGGGTTCCCCGTGACGGTTGTCCAGCTTGATAAAGACACATCATAATTCCCTGCATCTTCTTGTGCCTTGAAACTGCCATAGTCTGGTTGGATATTAAGCTTCACTTTAAAACCATTTTTAACAAGTTGGTCACGGACAATATTCATATCATCTTCCCCACTACTCGTTCCAAGAATTTCAATTTCAACATCTGATTGATCTCCGCTTGATTTAGCGCCTGACTTTTTTTCGTTTTCTGATTTTGTATTGACACATCCTGCTGCTACAAGTATAAAAGTAAGCAATACTATGAGAAAGCTCCTTTTCATTTTCTTTTCCTCCTTGTAAAATTAATCTAGTTTCGGATCCAAGGCATCTCTTAAGGCATCCCCTAAAAAGTTAAAAGATAATACGAGTAGGATGATCGCGAGTCCAGGGTAAATAGCCAAATATGAATTTGTTTCTAAATACGTACTGCCCAATTTTAAAATATTTCCCCATTCGGGAATATGCGGTTCTACGCCAAGACCAAGGAAACTTAGGCTGCTTGTAGCAATCACAGCGCCGCCAATTGTTAGGGTTGCCTTTACAATCATTGGGGCCAAAGAATTTGGGACAATATGCTTAAAAATAATTGAATAATCACTTGCCCCTAATGCGCGGGCTGAATCGACATATTCAAAGTTTGCCACCATTAAAACATTAGCACGCATTGTTCTTGCATAAGTAGGAATCGACCCAACACTTAGTGCAATGATCAAATTCACTGTATTAGCACCGAAAGCTGCAATAATCGCGATCGCTAGCAATATTCCCGGAACAGCATACAAGATATCTAATAACCTCATAATAATATTATCTGTCCGTGCCCCGTAATATCCCGAAACTGCCCCAAGTACACCACCAATGAGTGCAGGAATAAGAGTCGAAGCCAAACCAACAACAAGGGATATCCTAGCACCAAAAACAATTCTAGAAAATAAATCCCGGCCAAAATTATCTGTTCCTAATGGATATGCCCAACTAGGTGTTTGCAAAATCGATTCATAATTATTTTCAACAGCCATTTCATAATCAAACGTAAAGGGACTGCAAACGGAAATCGTAAAAACAAAAACGATAAAGAAGAAGCCGAGCATTGCAGTATTATTACGAACAATTTTTCCCCACATACTGTTCCATTTCTCAATGCTAGAGATATCATTTCTTAATTTTACAAAGATATTAATCGCTAAGACGAAGGCGAATAAGTTTCCTGTCACACTGGAAATAAGTAATAAAATCGCTATATACTTCATCCATGACGGGGTTTGCTCATTTTGTGATTGTCTCCCAACTAAAAGTAATACAACCAAATCGAAGACAGCGATTCCGATCAAAACTAACATCGCGATTGGGAAGGAATCTGCCACATATGGTTTAAATATATTTAATGCAGATACGGCAATAATGAAAATTTGCGTTAAAAACATATAAGCACCAAAAATATATTCAGTTGTTTTGATTCTTTTTATGAGTTGAAAAGCAAATGCGACAATAAATACATTCCCAGTTACAATCGCCAATAATAAAAGATAGCCCCATTTTCTTGTAGCTGAACGAATTTCTCCTGTTCTTTTAAGATCCGCTTTGATTTTAAGTGTCACGGCCACTTGGATGAGCGTGAACACCGCATAAGCAGCGAATACAGTGAAAACAGTCGACTTTAACGTACCATTGGAAAAGTCAAGACTATTAAATAAGAAAATTAAGGTTAATATAGCTGATAAAATCCAAGTAAAACTGGCTTGTGTATATTCAGATGATAATTTTAATGCATGCTTGATTTGAAAGCCTGCGACATCCGTATTATTTGTTTCCATCCTCTCAACACCTGCTTTAGTACTTTCTCATCTTTGAACGAATTCGTGGATCAAAAAATGCATAAGACACATCAATAATTAAATTCACTAATGAAATCGTAATGGCGACATACACAACGCCACCCATTACACTAGGGATATCGGGGATAAATTGTTTATCAACGATATAACTACCAATCCCACTAATATTAAACACTTTCTCTGTGACAGCCGCTCCCCCTAGCATTCCACCAAAAAGTAAACCAATCACTGTAATTACCGGTATAATCGCATTTCCAATCGCATGTTTCCATAAAACACGATTATAACTTAAACCTTTCGATCGGGCGGTGATAATATAATCTTCATTCACAACTTCAAGCATAGAAGAGCGTGTCATTCTTGCAACAGATGCTGTTAAGGCTGTTCCCAGAACAATCACAGGCATAATCATCGATAATATGTCACCTGGAGTATAGGTGGCCGGCAACCAATGTCCTTTAATGGAAAAATACAAAATAAAGATGAGCCCTTGCCAAAAGTTAGGAATGGAAAGACCGATTAAGGCAATGAACATAAATGAATAATCAAGGAAAGAATTTCGTTTTGTTGCCGAAATAATCCCTACCGGAATGGCAATCACAATAGCCATGATTAACGAAACTATGGTAAGTGAAAAAGTAACTGGAAATTTTTTTGCAATACTGGCCGCAACATCTTCATTCCCCGTAAATGAATTTCCTAAATCAAAAGTGAGAATCCCTTTTACAGCCTCCCACAGCTGAACAAGATACGGCTGATCTAATCCATATAAACGATTAAAATTGGCAAGTTGTTCTTTCGTAGCCGTTTCGCCCAAAATATTTGCGGCAGGATTGAACGGTGATATATATAGAATTGTGAATACAAAGACCGCTACACCAATGATAACGAATAAACTCATGACTAATCTTTCAAAAATATATTTTACATAGGAATTACTGTAAATGAAAATTAAAAGGTACATGAAAATTCCAGGAATACATGTTAATAGAAGAAAAAGCGGATGTTTTAAAAGAGATTGAAAGGTACCCTTAAATGTAACGCTCTTTATACCTTCCTTCTCTAACTGCTTAATTGTTTTCTCCAATAGGATCTTTTGAAATTGCTGGTCAGTCCACTTTTTTGCATGTTGTTCCATTTCTTTTTGATTCAATTTTTTTAAAAAGAATGCCTGCTTTCTTTTATATTCATTTTTAAATTCTTCGAATAATTCCGCTTTGTAACCAGCTACTTCCAATTTATCTTGTGTTTCTTTCACTATCAGTAATGAAGGATCTTGCTTCCGTTTATATAAATAGATAAAAAAAACCAGGATATGCACAAGAAGTCCTAGTAATATAATCCAAAATTTATAAGCTGGTCTAGTCAGCATTTTGCCGTATGTATAACTGACCATACTTAAAAGTGAATGTTGATTTGAATGTTTGTCCGCTCCACTCAAAGAATATGTCCTCCTTCCTTCAGATTGACAATTCCGATAGGTGTAGTATACTTTTCGACAATAGACTTGTAAAGTAATTAGATAAATTTTATCATGAAGTCAATAAATGTCAAAATATATCGGCAGGTGAGAAAATTTGAAACCCATCCTTAAAGTAAATGATCTCCACATCTCTTTTTATTCACGGGAAGAAGAATTTGAGGCCGTTCGTGGAGTTAATTTTGATGTGCATAAAGGGGAAACAGTCGGAATTGTTGGGGAATCAGGTAGTGGGAAAAGTGTCACAGCCCGTACAATTATGCGCTTATTACCCTCTCCCCCATCTCATATAAAAAAAGGTGAAGTCTTTTTTCTTGGAGAAAATTTAGCCAATAAAACAGAAAAAGAAATGGAACATATCCGTGGTCGTGATATCGGGATGATCTTTCAAGATCCCATGACATCCCTTAATCCGACGATCCGAATTGGCAAGCAGATTTCGGAAAGCTTAATCAAGCATCAGAAGCTCTTAAAGAAACAAGCGAAAGCTGAAGCGATTGAAATGTTGAAATTGGTTGGCATTCCAAATAGTGAAATGCGTTATCAACAATATCCGCATGAATTTTCCGGAGGGATGAGACAAAGAGTGATGATTGCGATTGCCCTTGCTTGCCGCCCTACCTTATTAATTGCGGATGAACCGACAACCGCTTTAGATGTCACCATTCAAGCGCAAATTCTTAACCTTATGAAAGATATCCAAAAACGACTTGGCACTTCAATTATCCTAATTACTCACGATCTTGGCGTTGTTGCTGGAATGTGTGATCGTGTTGTCGTTATGAAGAAAGGTGAAGTGGTGGAAACAGGGACAACAGAAGAAATCTTTGCTGCACCTAAACACCCTTATACACAAAAGCTTTTAAATGCCCTACCTCGATTAGATGAGAAAAAGAAACCAAAGCGAACACCACTTGTCATACCTAGTAAAGACTCATCTATACCTTTACTTGATGTCCGCTCACTTAAACAATATTTTGACATCGGCAAGGGAAATACGCTTAAAGCAGTCGATGATATTAGCTTTCAAATCCATCCAGGAGAAACATTAGGATTAGTGGGAGAATCAGGTTCGGGAAAATCGACAACAGGAAGAACGATCTTACGTCTGTATGAACCGACAGATGGAGATGTCTTATATCAGGGAATGGCTATCAATCGTTTTTCCAAGCAAGAAATGAAAATGATGCGTCGGCATATGCAGATGATTTTTCAAGATCCTTATTCATCGTTAAATCCGCGTTTCAAAGTATTAGATATCATTGGGGAAGCCATGGATATTCACCAGATTACGAACAGCAAAACTGAAAGAAAACGGAAAGTGGAAGAATTACTTGACATGGTCGGGCTTGAATCTTCCCATGCTCAGCGATATCCACATGAATTTTCTGGTGGGCAACGGCAAAGAATCGGGATTGCTCGTGCATTGGCTGTTGACCCAAGATTTATTGTCTGTGATGAACCTTTGTCTGCTTTAGATGTATCGATCCAATCTCAAGTTGTGGATCTATTAGAAGATTTACAGCACCGACTAGGTTTAACCTATTTATTTATTGCTCATGATTTATCGATGGTCAAGCATATTAGTGATCGCGTAGCAGTTATGAATGCAGGTAGAATCGTTGAATTAGCTGAAAGTGAGGAATTGTATAGCAATCCGCAGCATGAATATACAAAGTCGCTTCTTTCAGCCATTCCCATTCCAGATCCAAAGGTTGAAGTCAAAAAGAAAAGAACCCTTATGACTGAACAGAACGTAGTGGATAAATACAATCTAAGGAATTCTGAATTAGTAGAAGTAGCAAAAGGGCATTGGGTCGCAATGTCAAAGTGAGAAAAACACAAGCGCCCTAGTCAACTTATATCAGTATGGCTATATTTTATACCCTTATATTATAAGGAAAATCGAAGTATCATCTTTCTAGCACAATGATTCGACTTTTTTATCTTTTGTTTTTTTATGAAAGAATTTATTAACTATATCGACATATTTCCCGAGAAATATATTAATAAGAGAGACTGCCGATTGTCGAAAAATATCAACTTTGGGCAGTCTCTTTTGTAGTCTCATTCACTTTATCTAATTAAATCTTTAACTGTTGGGTAATAACCCTTTCATCTGTTCTATCAACAGTTTTGCAACATGTTCTTCTGCTGATTCTGCCATAAACCGAATCAATGGCTCCGTTCCCGAAAAGCGAATCCCTAGCCAATCTCCATTTTCAAAGACTAACTTTAATCCATCCATTTGATTTATTTCTTTTATTGCTTGACCTGCCATCTCTTGAGGCTGAAATTCACTCGCTAAAAAGTCTAGAATCCTTTGTTTCTTGCCTTCCATATAGGCCATATTGTCTTCCACGTAGTGAAATTCACCAAACTTAACAACTAATTCTTGACGAATTTCTTTTAAGTTTTTCCCTGTATTAGCCATCATTTCTAAAATTAATCCTGCAGATAAAATCCCATCCTTCTCCAAAAGATGATCCCGAATGGTAATTCCTCCTGAACTCTCTCCGCCGATAACAGCATCTGATTCAAGCAGCCCTTCAGCAATATATTTAAATCCTACTGGTTTTTCGATACATTTTTGACCATAATGAGCTGCAATCGCATCTAAGAGATGAGTAGTTGAAACATTTCGAACGACTGCGCCAGGCTTCTTCTTATATTCAAGAAAATAATAGTATAAAATGGAGAGAATCTCATTCGGATGCATATATTTCCCTTCATTATCAATCACAGCAATCCGATCCGCATCCCCGTCTGTTGCCAATCCAATATCAAAGTCGCCTTCCCGCATCATAGATGAGATTCTCCATAATGTTTCTTTACTTGGAGCAGGTACTCTCCCTCCAAATAACGGATCAATCCGGTCATGAATCATTTTGAAGTTGCTACGGATATCCACTAGTAGAGTCAAAACAGAAGTGACACCAGTTCCATACATCGGGTCATAAATCACGTTTAAGCCTGTCTTTTTGAGAATATCCATGTCCAATTTTTCCTCAATAAACTCAACGAATTCATGATGATAATCAACACGTTTAATCCATTGTTCATGAATGGCTAGCTCATAATCTACTCTTTGAACAGCTTCTATTTGTATTTGATTGATAAGCTGTTCTAATTCTGTTGTTACAGCAACAGTAGCAGGGCTCCCGTTCTCGCCGACAAATTTTATTCCATTGTACATATAAGAATTATGACTAGCCGTAAATGTCATACCAGCCGCTGTTTTCTGCATTTTTGTCACATATGTTACAAGTGGCGTTGGTACAGACTTTGCCAACAACAAAACATGAATCTGGTTGGCGGCAAATACTTCAGCCGCTGCCTTCGCATATTCCTCTGACATAAAACGATTATCAAAGCCAATGACAATACCTTGCGATTGTTTCTGTTCATTAATGATCTTTCTTGCAATCCCTTGCGAAAAGATCCTTACATTATCAAAAGTAAAGTTTTCCCCGATAATATCACGCCAACCGCCAGTTCCGAATTGAATCATTTTAGCCTCTTCCTTTCATAATAGATGGTCACCCATTTCTTGAATTCCATAAGCTCCAGGTGTAAACCGCTTACATAAACATGTAACTATTTTAAGAGAATTTCCATTCTATCAACACAATTTTATGTTGTCAATTAAGACGTGAAGCTGTTCCCTCCCTTTGTCCCACACTAGGGTGAGACAAAGAAAATAGTATCTTAGCATAAAACCTAAAGTTCTAGTCTATAAGATAGACTATCTTAATGCTCAAATAGATGGAATTTTATGTAAAAATTACAGTTATTAATTGAATTCTAGGGTTTTAATCAGTATACTCATAATTAAACAAATAAAAATGAGGTAGTGCAAATGCCAGATAGAGAGGAATACCTAATTTTCATCAGAGAACTAGGACGTTTGCTGGAGGAATATTATCAATCTCCTGAATCTATAAAGCCATTCATTTTAAATGACATTAAACTTCTTGGCGAAGTGCTTAACCTTCATTAACCCGTGATCTTCGCCCTATAATAATTTCTACCCCGTATGCGTTTTTCATCCATCGTTCATCATTGTTGATACTGTTTATTTTTCTTTGTCCTTTATTTATGAAAAGAGTGTGAAACTTCCTTCTGTATGTATGTTTACTAATGAATGATGTGGTAGACTATTTGTTGTAACTAAAGCATAAACGGCTATTTGAAGTGGACGAGATTGCCCTCGTTTTCTAATTGTTTGTGCTGAGGGTATTTACAATATCATAATGGAGTGTACAATCGAATGACACAAAACACGACTAAATCTCAATTTAGCTCTAAAAAACGAAATTATAAGCCCGCTATTATTATTATTTCCACGGTTTTAATTGGGATCATTGGAGTTCTTTCTGGATTACCGGGTGTAGAGGATTTTGACGCTTTTGACGTGACTTTACTTCCGCTATTTAATGCGATATTTAACAGTTTCACTTTTATCTTTTTAATAGGTGCTTTCATTGCTATACGCAAGCGCAATATTACCGTTCATCGTCGCTTTATTTATTCAGCCTTTATGACAACAACTTTATTTCTAATCACATATGTGGCTTTTCATTATTTATCACCTTCCACTTCCTATGGTGGAACAGGCTTTATGGCAGGCTTGTATTACTTCCTACTTATTACCCATATTGTATTGGCCGCTGCTATTGTACCACTTGCCTTAACAACAGTAGCTCGTGCATGGAATTTGGAAAATGCCCGCCATCGAAAAATTGCCCGTTGGACCATGCCGATTTGGCTATATGTTAGTCTGACTGGCGTGCTCGTATATATAATGATTTCCCCGTATTATTAAATCGGAAAGAGAGTTCTCACCATACAAAAATGAGGGCTCTCCTTTTTGTATGCCTTTTAATCTAAGTTTTCCAATCGTGTTTATTATAATTGGAGTATAAACATTACTACTATTTGGAAGTAAGCCTAAAATCTAGTATTATGGTCATAAATCCTTTAAGATTTTACATATGTTGGAAAGCGAATTCCAACTAAAACAATCAGCTTTTTGAAATTTAATCAACACAAGCAACCATTCATAAGTAGAACATAAAATATAGGTATATAATTCATATTCAATCTGGAAGGTGCGTTAAATCATGGACAAAAGCTTAAACACTGCTCGCTACTTAGATGTTATGGGTAATTATCCAACGGGTGTCACGGTTGTTACGACAACGCATGAAAACACTCCTCTTGGTTTAACTGTCAATTCATTCGCCTCTGTTTCATTGGATCCTTTACTGGTTCTTTGGTCAATCGATAAACAGGTTTCGTCCTATCCTGTTTTTACACAAGCGGATCATTTTGCGATAAATGTGCTAGCAAATGATCAGGCTGATATTTGTTCTTTATTTGCTCGTAAGGATATAGATCGCTTTAATCAATGTGAATGGGAATTTTCTAAAATGAAGCTCCCCATCCTTTCAGGGACTGCAGGGGTTTTAGAATGTAAAACCTTTAAAACAATAGAAGCTGGAGATCATACGATTCTTATTGGGGAAGTCGTAGATATTTTAAGCACAAATAAAAAACCGCTTTTATATCATCAACGAAAAATGGGCGAAATCCCAGAGGAGTTTTATCAATAAGTGAAGCTCCATTCTGGAGGGCTTACAGCTAGCTAATTCTGAGCGCAAGCACTCGCCTATCGGCGACAAGCAAATAACCTGAGCCAAAGAATGGCGTTCTTTTTCCTTTCTTTGGCTCAAGTTCAAGTAGAACATCGGTGAAGAGCCATCATTGAACCTCTAATTTTTCATTTTATCCATTAAAAGTCGTAATGTTTCTTCAAGCCCTTTTTTGAAGGGGGTTGCTGGTATAGGACCGATACGTTGTTCATATTTTTCCCCACTCAAAACAAATCCTTCTTTGGTAAGGTACATAATCTCAACCACTTCTCTCATAAACGGATCAAACAACCCAATTATACGAATAGCACTTTTATTTAAAGGGATGACCCGCTTTTGATTACCAGTTACCTTACGAGCTATCTGAATAATGTCCTTACCTGCTATCAATCCTGCGCCAGGTATATTCCAATTTTCTCCATAAGAATCGTCATTTTCAGCTATGTTTATAATCATCTTAGCTGCATCTGGCAAATATACATATTCTCTAGGTGTATTTGTATTCCCAATAAAAATAGAAACCTTATGGGCAGCCATCCCATCCAATGTCGGCTGTAAATAGGAATTCTGGGAAGTAGCACCATAATAATCCGGCAATCTTACAATTAATGCTTTTGCATTCTCCCATTTGTTACTAAATATTAATTTCTCAAATTCAACTCGTAATTTACCTTTTTTCGTGTGTGGCTGTTGTGGATGATTTTCATCTCCCTTTGCAACTTGATGCCCATAAACATAGATACCATCTATAATTACGATCTTCTTTTTCAGAGTATCTGCTGCTTTCATTACACTCTCTCCAAGTATATGAAGCTTTCCCTCCATCTCTTGATATTTAACGTTGGCACATTGAAATATAATATCCGCATCTTTTGCAGCGGTAATAATAGACTGGTAATCAAATATATCGCCCAGTTTATATGACAACAGCTGATCAAAATTGTGATCCTCCATTAATGTTTTCAATTTACTTTCAGAACGCCCGAAAGCAATGACCTCTATCTGTCTCTTCAGTAATTCCGAAACAATAACCTGGCCTGTTCCACCAGTTGCTCCTAAGACAATTGCAGTTTTCATAATCTCACTCCTTTTTATTTAGTGATCAATCAATAAATAATTGTGAATGGAAAGGGGCTGGGACAAAATTGTTCTCTCCAAAGAAACAACGAACTAATAGGGTGCATATACCTCCGCTCCGGAAATATACTTCGCTAAGGTAATACATTGTTCGTCTTGAGAGCTTAACATTTTAGTTTTGTCCCAGCCTCTTATTAACCGTCAATAAGTTCAGGTAAATCTATGAAAAAGGAAATATTACAGAGTATGCCTCTTGCCAAAAAAGTCGTTACTTCTCTATTAGCATTTGGAATTCCTGCAGCCTGAAACCTTTCTAGTGTGTAATTTCTAATACGTGATAAGCCTTTCCTTATAGATTGTTGTACTGCCTCTTCCGTTACTGAAAAACCGATAACCTGTAACGAAACTTCATTAGGATTTGATTCAGATAACTCTTCATATGCGGCAATCATTTTGGTGACCAAAGATTCTTGGCTGGCCTCTACATTTTCAAAGGTTTGCAGGATTCGGTCAAATGCTCTATCTAAAGCTGCGATAAACAGCTCTTCTTTTGTTTTAAAGAATTTAAAGACATAAGGTTGAGATATGCCCGCTTTTTCTGCAATGAGTGCGGTGGTTGTATTGTAATAACCTCTTTTCGCAAAAACTTCCAACCCCGCCTCAAGAATATCTTCTTTACGATTTTCCTTTTTTGGCCTAACCATACGTAAACACCTGCTTATAGTTAATTATTGATTGATCAATTACATAATAACCGACTTTATTCTGGAATGCAAGGGCATCGCTTCAAACAATCTGATTATCTCAAAATTGTTGTATTCTGGCCTCTTCGTTGTTGAAGACCTATTAGATAGCTCCATTTCAACTATTTTCATTTCCCTCTTTTTCCAATTATAGTAAAATACCTTTGAAGGAGAAGAAGGATTTTTTCCATGACGACAATTGGAATTGATTTAGGTACGACCAATAGTTTAGTTGCATATTGGGATCAAGATAAGCCTCGTCCCATTCCCAACGTGTTAGATCAATATCTGACTCCCTCAGAGAAATACTAATTGGGCAGGTTGCAAAGGAAAGACTTGTTACACATCCTGAGCAGACAACAGCCATCTTTAAACGATTTATGGGAACAGATAAAGTCTACTCACTAGCTTCCCACCATTTTTCTTCAGAGGAGCTTTCATCCTTTGTTATCAAATCACTAAAGGCTGATGCAGAGACCTATTTACAAGAATCCATCACAAATGCTGTAATCAGTGTTCCTGCTTATTTCAATGATACGCAACGAAAGGCAACCAAAAGGGCAGCTGAATTAGCTGGTCTGGAAGTGGATAGATTAATTAGTGAGCCTACTGCAGCTGCTCTTGCCTATGGGTTAAACCAAAAAGAACCCGAGACAAAATTTTTAGTTTTTGATTTAGGTGGAGGGACGTTCGATGTCTCTATCCTCGAATTATTTGAGGGGATTATCGAGGTACAATCAATCGCAGGCGATAATTATTTGGGTGGGGAAGACTTTACAAAGCTGTTAATCTCCCATTTTATTGAACGGCATCAATTAGAGCAAGATCACTTAGATCCAAAGACAAAATCACTACTCAATACGCAAGCGGAACGCTGCAAACTTTCACTTTGTGAATCTTTAATCGGGACAATGAGCGTCACTATTAATGGAGAAACTTTTGAAACAAAGATCAAAAAAGCAGAGTTTGAAAAACTTTCGCAACAGCTACTTCTACGACTTCGTTATCCCATTGAACATGCTTTTTGCGGCAGTTGATTGGGCCTGGGCTATCTATGTCGAGTTGGAAGGAGACTCGGGTATTTAACGAAAGATGAGGCAAAAGCACTGATGATCAAAGCTGCCCAACTCTCGCAAGAGTCTTATTCAACTTGGAATGAATATTTTACTGCCTTTCATTTAGGCAACTATTTTAAAGCCGAGGACAGCAATCATAATCATTATGCTAAATATGGATTATCTGCGATTTTTGGTTTATTAGGTGGTACTAAATCACCGTTATTAAAGATAAAATGGAAGAACAATTTAGTGGACAACTAAAAAAAGCTGGGACATAAGTAAAACGTTAAACTTCAAGAACGAACGATGCATTATCTTAGCAGAGGAATATCCATAGACTTCTGAGAGAAGTGAGGCTTGCCACTCGCCCTCGGAAAGCAAAGTATATTCCCGGAGCGAGGGCATATGCATCCTTATCATTCGTTTTCTCTTTGGTGAAAATACTTATGTCTCAGCCTCTTCTATTTTTTTATCCCTTTTCCCACTCATTTACCAGCTCTTGTACCTGCTGTTGAAGGGTATCTTTTGCTTCGGGCGCAATATCTTTTTGCATTTGTTGCTTGTCTAATGTATCTAAGCACTTTTTCAAAAACTTAATCGCTTGTTTTTTATGTTCTTTTTGCTTATGATGCTCTGCCTGTCTTAATGTGTTGGCTAATTGATTACTTAGTGGCTTTCTGACTTTATTATCCGCAATGAATTCATCAAGAAGTATACGGACGTCACCAATACTCACTGTTTCCTCTTGCATCCCGGTAGAGAAGCTCCACATTGTAGATCTTGCTTTTTCTCCTTCTTCATTCTCAATCGTTGTGTACCAATAATAAGTCTTATTTTCGTCCAAATTATTCCATGGAACGGTTAGCAACTCATCATCTACAAACCTTTTACTGACTGTATCGATCTTTTGATCTACATAGGCATTGATCGCTAAATAGTTTGTTGATACACGCTTCGTCATTGGCTCTAAATCAAGTTCCAGGGTGTATGGTGGAAATAAGTCATAGTCATCGAGTGTTGGTGAATACGTATTGACATAGATTTTATCCCTTTCCATGTCTATATTCATCACATTCATATATCCATCACCGCCGCGATTCGCATCTTGGAAATTCCCCAATAATTGATGAACAACCCGATTAGGCGTCCCATCCTCATTATCATCCACTTCAGTCGATAACACTCGAATAGGTTGAGAAGCGTTTTTCAGGAGCACTTCACTTCCATGATAATGGCCACCAAGGACGAGCTTTACATTTTCATTTGGTAACACTACATCTTGGTAAATACGTTCTCCAATATTTGAACGTTCTCCATTCCCATTCAAATATTCATGAAAATTTAAAACAGCAAAACGATCAGGATATTGCGCTAACACATCATTCATCCACTTAATCCCATTCTCATCTGGTTGCCATCCCATATAGACCATTATATAATCCATACCATGTGAAGAAATTAAATCATAATGCCCACGGTTATTTTGATAAGAACCGCCATAGTATGGTTGATGTAGGAATCGATCTTCTCCAAAATAAGTATAGTAATTTGTATAATCAAATTTTGGACGTAATTGAATATCATGATTTCCCGCTAAAACACCATACGGGACATCTGCGTCCTCTAATATCTTCATATATTGATCAGCAAATTCCCATTGATACATTTGATTATAGGTATTAACAATATCTCCTGTATGGAAGACATATTCAATATTCAGCTCATCTTTTTTGTCTGCAATCCAATTCACCTGCGATTCATACAGTTCTGGGAATACTTCTGTGTAAAATTGCGTATCAGATAACCAGACAAAACTGTAGTCATACTCCTCTCTTGGTGGAATTTCATCCTGTACAAGCACATTGATGACTCCATCATGTACATAATTCTCTATACGCACTTCCCCTTTTAAAGAAAAGTTTTCTTCGGAATCCGCAACAAGGAAATCGACAATCTCCCATTTACTCGAATCGAAATTCCAAGCATACATCGTTACTTTTCTTCCCTCAAGGGAGGAACCTTGCCACACGATCTCCACTTCGTTTTGTTGTAACGAAACCTCATCTAACGGGATCTCAAAGCGATGGTATGGGAATTCGCCTTCAGCATCTGTTGTAATTTTCCCATCCTTCGAATCTCGTAATATTTCATATTCTTCCTCAGTGAACTCCGTTTCTCCAGCAGGTACTCTTTCTGCCGGTGGTTCCGTATCCACCGCGTTTTTGTATATTTTCATTTGCTGATCCTGGGCAGTGTTTATCGATAAGCCTTCATAAAAATGTACACCTAACATCGCTTCTTCTTCATTAGGGATCGTGACACTTAAGTCTATATCTGTCTCTAAATCCGCTGCATGATTTTCTGGTGATTGAAGATTAGCAGGTTCTACTATCTTCTCTTTTTCTAAAGTGAAGGTCTCTGTTTTCGTCTGATTGAAACCATTTGATGCAACAAAGTAATATTGAAGATCATCATTTCCAAATTCAATTGTAGATTGAAATACCCCTGTCTCTTCATCACTTGTTAATGAAACAGATTGAAAATCTGCTTCCTCGGCCTCTTTATAGAACAACTTCACATCCGCAACTAAAAAATCATCCTCTACTGTTGCTCTGATATCCACCTTTTCCCCTGGTTGAGCACTTTCTAACTCGGTTTGATTTTGGATGATTGGTTCAGTGTTTGAATCAATAGATTGTAATTCTCTTGGAATTAAATCTGCTTCCACTGTTCCTGGTGTAGCAGGTTCATTGTCACGAACTTTAATTAGTTCATTTGAACCGATTGGGAAATGATAGAAGATCCCCATATTCTCGTACACATCATTTGTTGCTTTATTATAGCCTGCTACCGCGATCTCATCATTAGTATTAGTTGAAATGACTAGATCACGTTCAGCCCCGTTTGCCATCCCTCCACCAGCAGGTGCTTTGACAATATCGACATTTTCCTCTAAATCCGTTCCATAATTTTCATTAAAATCAGCTACCGTTACTTCATCATTTTTCCCATTTTCCACCCAAAGAACAAGAGGGCTTCCTGGTTCAATCATAATATCTGTCAATCCTTCAAACCAAACAGCTTCTGAGCCTGTTGGATATCGGTAAATAATATGAAAGTCTCCGAAATTTAATGGCTGATTCGTATTATTATAGACTTCGATAAATTCATACGCATCCGCTCCATTTAAGTTTGAAGAGTCTGGAACTACCTCAGTAATGAATAATGGTGGTATCTGATTATTCTCTGCTTCCGTAATGGTGATAGAATGTTTATCCGTTGACGTTTGCTTAAACCCATTAGAAGCCTCTAAATAATATTCTATCTCCTCCTTATCAATTAAATGTTGGATAGGAATCTGGTGACGATAGGTCCCTTGTTCATCCTTTTCTAATTGAAGAGAATGATATTCCTTGTCTTCTTTCCCTTTATAAAATAAGGTCATAGTTGTGATAAGAAAATCATCCTCAGCTTCAGCAACTACTTGAACATGATCAATCGGTTGTTGAGACTTTGTCTGATTTTCCACCCGAGGAGCTTGTTCAGGGTCAATTATCACAGGATTCTCAGGTACTAACTCACTCTCAACAATTCCAGGAGTACCCAATTTCTCAGCTGCACTCACCTTTACCATCTGATTAGAACCATCTTGCGGATACTGATAGAAAATCCCTAAATTTTCCGCAACATCAAAAGTAGCTTTATTATATTGAGCAACAGCTACTTCCTCTCCTGTGTTGGTTCGAATAATAATATCTCGCATTCTTTGATTGGCCATTCCACCTGGCATTTTTACAATATTTTCGTTTTCAATTAAATCACTGCCATAAACTTCATTAAAATCTGCGACTGGCGTATCCTTATTTCCACTATTTTCAATCCATAACACGAGAGCCTTCCCAGGCTCAATCTGAATTTCTCTCTTATTTGGCGTCCAAACTGCATCATCTTCGGGTCCTACAGGATACCGATAAATAATTTGATAATCCGCAAAGTCTATTACTTGATTGGTATTGTTGTAAACCTCAATAAACTCAAAGCCGTCGACAGAATTAACACGGGTAGATTGAGGAACAATTTCTGTAATTAATAACGGCGGGGCTGTATTCTCATTAACTTTTTTTTCAGAATCCTCTGCGTGAGCTGTTCTATGTAAGGCAAATGTAGAGAACAGCATAACAGTAACGAGCAACATAGATAGAACGCGACTTATATTCCTTTTAGTCGGAAAATAACTCTTCATCTAACCTCTCCCTCATATAATAAATTGAATAACTCGCACAAGCCTCCTCCCATATAAATAAATTGAATAACGCCTATTATAGATAGCGTTTTCATATCTGAATTTTCACTTTATCCAATTTTTGGTAATTAGTCAATGGACTTGATTTAATTTTTAATGTGCATTCTATTCTTATGAATAAGATAATTTATCCATGTTTTTCCTAAAACTCTTGGCAAAAGTGTTATAATTTAACTGTACAAATAATTTCATTTTTAAGCGGTTTGCTAAGGAGGACGATGATTTGAAAGCAAAGTTTGCGCGATCCATTGCAGCTGATTGGGTTTATACACAGGCTCAGCATGAACAAGGATATGGAGGGGCTTATTTTAGTGGTTCCATCATTGGACTATCTGATCAAACAGATTTAGATCCCTCTTCTGATGTAGATATTGTGGTTGTGACTGAAAAAGAAGAACCTCCTCTTAAACTAGGGAAATTCATTTACAAAGACGTTTTATTAGAGATCACTTATTTAACTTGGAAGCAATTGGCCACGGCTGAGGAAGTTCTCACCTCCTATCACCTAGCGGGCAGCTTTCGTGTCGATACAATTATCGATGATCCAACAGGGCGTTTACGAGTTCTACAAAAGGCGGTTTCCCAACGCTTTTATCAGTTGGAATGGGTGAAGAGTAGATGTCTAAATGCCCGGCAAAAGGTAGAGAATGGCCTAAGCTCCATAGATAGAAAAGCCCCTTTTCATGAACAAGTGACCTCTTGGCTATTTCCAACAGGCGTCATGACTCATATTATTCTTGTTGCTGCACTAAAAAATCCGACTGTTAGAAAGCGTTATCTTGCAACTAGAGAAGTATTAATCCAATATGGACATGAAACTCTTTATAATGATTTATTGTCCTTATTAGGCTGTGCTCACTTGCAGCCTCAACAAGTACAAAAGCAGTTGACTGCGCTTAGTCAAACATTCGATAAAACAGTGGAAGTGGCCAAAACGCCCTTTTTCTTTAGCTCGGATATTACCAGTATATCTCGTCCGATTGCGATTGATGGAAGCCAAGCCCTTATTGATAAAGGACACCATAAAGAAGCTGTATTTTGGATCATCGCCACCTTTGCACGCTGTCATACGATCCTTGCTATCGATGCCCCTTCCTTACATCATGAATATTTCCCCTCTTTCCAAGCAGCTGTTGGTGATTTAGGTATATTTTCCACAGTGGACCTACTCCAACGTGCTGAGACAGCCTTGCAATTTCTCCCTGGATTATGGACAGTAACGGAGGATATTTTAAATAACAATCAACAAATCCAATAAAAAAATAACTCATGGATGGTGTTTCTCCCATCCATGGGTTATTTTAAGTTAGTGCAGCTTTACTCTTCTTCATCCATATCATTATCGGATTCAGTTTGGAGATCTGCTTCACCTGAATCGTCCTCTGTTTGCTGTCCATTTGGTCCTTCTACCGTTAAGGTCTGTCCTACTTGGATATTATTAGGGTCACTAAGATTGTTCCATTCTACAAGATCGTCCTCTGTTACGCCAAATTGTGTAGCAATGCTTGTTAGTGTGTCATTTTCTTCAACTGTGTAGGTTTCTCCATCTGAGTTTGCTAATGAATCATCCGATAGCTCTAAATGCTCCCTTAATAACGTTTGGTATTTCTGAACCTCTTCTTCATCTGGGAAATAATACCAGTATTTCCCAATTTTACCTCCATCGCCTTCTTCAAATTGATATTGCTCGATATTCTTTTCTATCCCTTTATATTGTTTTTGCAGACTGACCATTTCCTTAAAGGAAAAATTTGTTTTCACTTGGTCCCCTAACTCGTTTAGCACATCATCATACTTTAATAATGAAGATAAGCTTCTTGCTTTATTTAAGATTGCTTGAATGATTTGCTTTTGCCTGATCTGGCGACCAAAGTCCCCTCGCGGATCTTCATAACGAATCCGTGAAAAAATAAGGGCTTCCTTTCCAGTCATCGTGATTTCTCCCTCTGGAAAATGATGTTTTTTATAGGTTAAATCCATATCATTCTTAACAGTCACTCCATCAAACGCATCGATAATCCCTGTAAATCCCTCCATATTCACTTCCACATAATAGTCAATTGGAATATTTAAAAATTGTTCGACCGTGTCAATGGACATTTTCGCTCCACCACGGGCATACGCATGATTAATTTTTTCCGTTGTGCCATTTCCAACGAGCTCTGTCCGTGTATCCCTGGGAATACTTAACATTTTAATTGAATTTAACTTTGGATTTACAGTTGCCACAATCATCGTATCAGATCTTCCTACATCACCATCTTCATCATCGATTCCTAAAAGTAGAACAGAAAACGGGTCTTTATCTTGAATCGACACTTCCTCTTCCCGTTTTTCAGACCTATCTACCTTCTCATGCATATTATCTAATGCTGAAGTAAAGGAAAAATAGAGATTGGCAACATAGATCCCCACTCCAATGACGAGAATCAAAAACACACTCAAGATTCCCCATATTATTTTCTTTTTTTTCTTTTGCTTTGGTTTGTTTGCTCTCATTTTTCTCTCCCCATTAAAACAGTTTTATTTTTCTTCTAGTAAAGAAAGCATTATTCGTTCCATTTCTTGCTTGGATAGAGTACTCGCATAAATCACGTTTTATAGGCCGAATTTTCACCTGCGGCGGGAACAAGCATTTTCATGCCTGTCGCACTACTATCGTTATACATCCCATAAAAAAACTGATTTCCTGTCAGTTGATAGGATTTAATCGTATCAAAGTTGCCTTCAAAAGGATCTCGATCTCCAGTTATTACTTCAGATTGTTCGATACTTATGCTGGCTTCTCCATTCATACTATACCGTGTACTCACAATCGGCTTTGGATGGCTTGATGTAATATCGGGGTCTATGACCTCTTCTTCTATATCATACCCCTCTGGAAGATAAGCTGGAGAATCCAGGGGGAAACCTATAAGAGCTTGGACTTCCTCTTTAGTATATATAAAATGGGGCATAATTTTATCCCAATAGTCAGAGATCTTTTGATCGATTTGGTCAAGTTTATTTTGCTCTTCTTTACTCATATTCATCATAGCCTCTAACGTAGACAAGCCATCTTGCTTCTTGGCTTCGTATATCTTGATCCGTTCACTTTCTAAACGAACATAATCGTTTAACTCATCTTCTGTCAAATATTTTTCCACTTGCATCTCATGAATGCGCTCTTCGTTTCCCTCTGATGTCATATGAAAGTGTTCCTCCTGTTGATAGATCATCTTTCGTTCCAATATGCGGATTCGTCGCCATGCCTGTCGTCTCCAGTCTTGTGACTTTCTCACAATGAGGCCATGCAACCAGAAGCGGAAGGAGCGCGTTGAATCATATTGCTTTATTGATCTCTGGTAAAGTCCTTCCTAACATATATTCGCCCTTCTTGTCGAAAAGGTTCATTTTTTCTGTAAAAAATATATATACTATAGAATGAAGGAAATCCTTGCAAAGAACAAGGGATATTGCAAAATTTCATTTTAATGACAATTTGGCATCGCTCTGCCCCCTAAGAGAATTATAAAGAGAATTCAGGCGCCTATTTTAATGAAAAAGCAACCTAAGAACACTGGAATCTTATAGTTTACTAGTAAAAAGCAAAAAACCCGAAATGTTCCATCACATTTCGGATTTAATCGACTTCTTATTCCGTTATCCCGCATGAACGGACAGCAATCTTCCCACTGATTGAAGTTTCACTTTATCTCTATTTGATGTTCTTCATGTTCGTGTAAATCCTCATCATCCTGAACATGGATTCTTATATGATAAACACCTGTTTCCTCAAAAGTAAATGACGAAGAGTATTCCCCTGGTGTTCCTTCTTCAGCATCAAGCCAATCATGTTCTTCGGCGTCATCTTTCCAAACTTCGTAACGAACTCTGGCATCTTTCAATGGTTCGTTTTCAAGTTGCAGATGGACAATAAAGTCTACTTCATTATCCTTTTTTACATCTTCTGGCTCCATAAAATGCATACTAAAGCCTTCCGCATGTGCTTCATGGTTATGATCTCCATGCTCATGGTCCTCTTCTTCTGCTGCTCCTTCTCCTACCGTCACAGTTTGCTTGGGCATATTGTGCATACCTCTTGCTGTCACATGCACCTGAACAGTGAATGCACCGTCATGATCAAAAGTTGTTTCAGCCTCATACGTCCCATCCTGATTATTCACAGCATCAATCATGGTGCTTTCCTCTTTTCCTCCTTCTTCCCAAATTTCAAATTGGACTTCATCCGCATCGGCGACATCTTCATCCCCTTGTGTTACCACAGCTTTTAGATCAACCTTCTCATCCACTTCAACATGTTCGGCTACTTCTAGCTGCACTTCCAGTATCGCAGGTACCTCATCATCTTGACTTTTGGCATCATTTCCACAAGCCACTAACGTTAAAAGCGCAATTCCTAGCAAGATACTTCCAATTGTTTTTTTCATATAGATTCTCCTCATTATCTTTATTTCGAATGCGGACATTTAGACCCATTCATTTTTTTATCAATCGCCGCAACAGCCTCATCAAATGGGTAAAGTTCTCCGCCAAAACCTGTTTGGAATTGGGTCGCCTGTTGGAACGATTCAAATACAAGCACTTGTGGTTCACAACAATTTAAGTTTAAATTAGTTCCCATCATAAATGTTGCCATTTTTGCACTGATAGTCGTATCCTTTAAAAAATCACGACAAATGATTTGTGATACATCTTTTTTAATATCTTTATAGCGTAGTAGTCCACAATGAGCACAGCAGGTTGTTTCAATTTTTTGGTCTACTCTGATTAATTGAACCGAAAATCTTGATTTTGCTGGCTTAAAACAATATGTACAGACATCTGGAGGTATAGATTGTTCTGGTGAAATGGAAATTCCTTTAGAAGTCTTTAACACTTTTTTCTGATCCAATAACGGTTTAATATCACGATATATCGTCATTTCTGAAACATTGAATCGTTTACTAATGTCCGATATACGCAAGCTTCCTTCTTCCTCCAGCCATATTAAAATTTGTTGCTGTCTTTCAATTGGTAGCACGCTATCTCCCCCTCCTTCTCTATTATGCCTAATCTAAATTCGTCCTGGCAAGTATACCTACGATAAAATATGTGAATATTTGTTGAAGTTTAACAAAAATAACACATCTAGGAAATTCATTCTGTTTGAATAATATGTTCGCGTATTTCAATTAAATTAAGTAACGTTGAAATTGATTAAAGATAAAAAATGTGTTGAATCGAAATTTGGCATGCTTTGTTCATTTCTAATTACCTTATGAATAGAGCAAACAATTGAAATTCCTCTTGACACAATTGCATTCTCGCTATAGGATTAATGACAAATACATAGACTATTCTTATCAATAAAGATGGAGGGATTTTTAACAAAATAGTTTCTCTAATTTTCTAAAACAATCATCTCCAAGGTAAAAAGAGTAGTAAAATGATGTGTTCAAACAGGAGGATAAAAAGGACCAAGGAGTTCGAGGCGGCGTAGCTTTGAGGAGCGGATAAGCAAGCCAACGAACTTGGGCGTGTGTGATGACTTCGACGTTTGACACAGGACGTGTCGTTGCTTAGTCGAAGATCATTTATCCCACAGTGTCATTTTTACCGGACTTTTTGAACATCCTCTAAAAGGGATTTTTCAACCTCTTCCGATATTTTGAAGGGGTTATACTTAGTTTAAAGGAGCGGGGAAAATGACAAGAACACTGGCAAAAACACCATTTCGAGCAGATATTGTAGGAAGTTTCTTACGACCACAGGTATTGAAGGATGCGCGAAAGCAATTCCAAGAAGGAGAGATAACGAAAGAAGATTTGCGTTCAATTGAAGATTCAGAGATCGCTAAGCTTGTAGAAAAGCAAAAAGAGTCTGGTTTACAAGTCGTAACAGATGGAGAGTTCCGTAGAAAATATTGGCACGCTGACTTCATTTGTGCTATTGAAGGAATTCGTACTGTAGAAGTAGAAGTTGCCGGCTTTTTCCAAGGGGAAATGAAAAAGCTTACATCATACACAGTTGCTGCTCCTTTAAAATTCCCTAAAGACCATCCATTTTTAGCTGACTTTCGCTATTTGAGTGAAGTAGCGGGTGATCATACGGCTAAGATTACCATTCCGGGTCCAAATATGATTTTTCATTCTGGTGTGCTGAATAGTGACATCTATGCAGACAACCCTCCATACCCATCCTTGGATGCTGTCGCAAAAGATATTGCAAAGGTTTATCAAGATGCAATTCAAGCCTTTTATGATGCAGGTTGTCGCTACTTGCAACTGGATGATACAAGTTGGGGCGCCTTTTTCAGTCAAGCATCACGTGAGAAGATGGAAGCTAAGGGCTGGGATGTAAATGAAGTCATGGAAAGATTTGCCGATATCACCATAGAATCGATTGCTCATAAACCAGATGATATGATGATTTCACTCCATGTTTGTCGAGGCAATTTTAAATCGGCCTGGTTATATGAGGGAGATTACGAAGCTGTTGCTAAGCCATTATTTTCTAAAGTTAACGTTGATGCTTTCTTCTTGGAATTTGATAATGAACGTTCAGGAGATTTTGATCCACTTCGCTTCATTCAGAAACAAAACGTAGTATTAGGATTAATTACGACTAAAACAGCAGAATTGGAGAATTCAGAGGAAATCAAGCAACGAGTAGCAGAAGCTGCTGAGTATGTTGATCTTGATCACCTATGTCTAAGCCCGCAATGTGGATTCGCTTCTACTGAAGAAGGAAACCTCATTACAGAAGAAGAGCAATGGGCGAAAGTACGCCATGTTGTTCAAATTGCTCATGAAATTTGGCAAGAAGAGAGATAAAAATCAAGAGGCTGGGATATAACTAAAATGTTAAGCTCCAAAGACGAATTACCTTAGCAACGGAAATATACGTAGACTCCTGCGGGAAGTGAGAGTCCGGCAAGACCCCGAAAGCCTGAGGAGGCTTTCCACTCGCCCGTGGAAAGCGAAGTATATTTCCGTAGCGAGTATATTCACCATACTAGTTCGTTTTTTTCTTTGGTGAAAACATTTTTATCCCAGCTTCTTTTTATTGCCTTTGATCATTCTATTAGTCCTCGTCTTTGTAAAAAATCAATCACTTGATTCACAGATGTTTCAATATCTTGTTGATCGTTTTCTATCACCATTTCGGGATTAACAGGTTCCTCATAAGGGGCATCAATTCCGGTAAATTCCTTGATTTCTCCAGCTCTTGCTTTTTTATACAATCCCTTAGGATCCCTTCGTTCACATTCTTCTAGACTACATTTTACAAACACCTCGATGAATTCATCAGGCCCAACCATTTCTCTCACAAGCTTTCGATCTTGCTGATAGGGGGAAATAAAAGCTGTGAAGGTGAGGATGCCCGCATCGATAAATAATTTACCCACTTCACCGATCCTGCGAATATTCTCGGAACGATCTTCTGGGCTAAAACCAAGATTTTTATTTAGACCATGGCGAATATTATCCCCATCTAATACATATGTGCTTAATCCTTGTTCATGTAATTTTTTCGCGATCGCAGCACATAATGTCGATTTTCCTGAAGCCGAGAGCCCTGTGAACCAAACAATCGCACTTTTATGACCATGCAATTGTTGTCTTTCCTGCTTTGTCACTTGTTGAGCTTGCCAAGTGATATGTTGTGATTTCACCCAGTTTTTCTCCTTTCAATCTATATGTGACTGTAATCCATCAATTAATACTTGCGCTACTTCGGGACGAGAAAATTCGCTCGGTGGTTTTTCCCCTTTTCTTAGCAGTTCTCTAACTTTTGTTCCACTTAAATGAATGTGGTGCTGCTGATGATGGGGACAGGTTTTAGAGGTGGCCATATTTTCACAACGCTTACAATAAAAGGCATGTTCAAATTTTAAAATGGTCATCCCAATCTCTTCTTCATACTTTCCTACAAGCTCCTGTGCTTCATACGTTCCATAAAAATCCCCAACCCCTGCATGATCACGCCCAATAATAAAATGAGTACATCCATAATTTTTTCGGACAAGTGCATGCATAATCGCTTCCTTAGGGCCCGCATACCGCATCGCTGCTGGGTAAATAACGAGTTCTACACGATTTTTGGGATAATAATGCGCTAGTAAAATCTGGTAGCTCTTCATTCGCACATCAGCTGGCACATCATCCGCCTTTGTTTCTCCTACTAAGGGGTTTAACAGCAAGCCATCGACGTTTTCCATAGCAATTTTTTGAATATACTCATGAGCGCGATGAACGGGATTTCTTGTTTGAAAACCGACAACGGTTTTCCAGCCTAATTGTTGAAACATTTCTCTTGTTTCCTTCGGTGTCTTATGAAAAGCGGTGAAAGGATGATGGCTTGGTTTTTGAATCATATAAACCGGACCCGCAAAGTAAATTCCCGCTTTTTCAAGAGTCTTTTCGACCCCAGGATGTGTACGATTGATCGTTCCATAGACTTTTTCGGCCTCAGTTAACTTATCATAGCTATACTTTTCTTCCAAAAGCAGTGTGCCATATATTTTTCCATCTTCACCTTTTAAAGCGATTTCCTCTCCAACCGAGAAATGGATGGCTTCTTCACGAGGGACGGGCAATGTGATTGGGATACTCCACAGCAGACCATTAGATAAATGCATATGTTCCAAAACACTTTGATAATCTTGCTGATTCATAAACCCCTTTAATGGGCTAAATCCCCCATTAGCAAGTAACTCTAAATCTGATAAACTCCAATCGGAAATCGTTAAACTCGGTAAGGTTTCCGCTTTTTGAAGCGCTTGTTTTTTTTCGAGATCGGGAACTTCTCGATTCATCAAAATCCCACCATGTGGACAAATGGTTGATGACTGGGATTCTTTCGTTTTCATACACTCATCCTTTCACGATTCCATCGTTGCTTCCTGTTTAATATGACTCTCGACTTGTTATATATATGTTCTGATGCTGTTCCCTGAATTTCCCCGGAGAACACTTCACTTCTCTGCGGAATAATCGACTAAAAAAAGCTGGATCATCATACCCTACCTTAATTGCAATATCAATGATCTTATCATTACTCTCAATTAGAAACTTCTTTGCTTTTTCAATTCGAATAAACTGCAACATTTCCACAATTGTCTGATCAGTTTCTTGCTTAAAAAGACGATTTAAATGACGGGGACTGATCGTAAATAGCTTACATAATGAAGGAATGGAAATTTTTTGATCATAATTTCTAGAAAGATACCCACATACTCGCTGGACTAATAGGCTACTAGATTCAACAGTAGGGGAATCCGGTTGTTTGATTTGCTGCTCATTGTATATTCGCGATAATAGAATTAATAATTCCACTAACTGTAAGCGAATTAAGGTAGAGTAGCAGGACCCTTCTCCTGTGTATTCATTCATCATTCCTTCTAATAAAGAATGTAGTCGCTCGGCATAAACGCCTTTCAGATTTAACAAATGATGAAACCGTTCCTTATTATCTAAAAATGGATGAATATAGAAATAATCCATTGATTGCGAGACACCTAGTTCCTTCAACAAAGAATCCTGAATCAAATTAGGTAGAAATAGACAATTGATAATATCAATTTTTTTCCCTACTTCCACCTCAAATGTGTGAACCTCTCCAGGATTAATAATAAAAATATCATTCGTTTGAATACGGTACGTTTGCTCTTCAAAAACGTGCTTCGCCTCACCCTTGACTACGTATACTAATTCAATAAAATCATGTGAATGAGCTGGTGGAACATTCATAGAATCATGCCGATATTGCTGAATCCAAAATGGAAATGCATTATTTTTCATATATTCTTGACTTCGATATCTCATTACACTCATCTTCAATCCTCCTTCTAGATTAAGATGAAAAGATAGAACGATTAGATTTGTTTGAAATTATCTAATTTTACAAAACAACCTTTCGTTAGTCAATTTTATCCCGCATTAACGGGCAGTAATACCCCCACCTCAAGGCTTTAGAGAATACGGAGAAGCATAGGTGGGGGATACACTGCCCGTAAAAGCCCGATTGGTTCAACTAACAATCAGTGGGGGATGAAAGCAGACTAAGTACGCGACATCCTGTCGCAACGTCTGCACTAGCACGTCCTGTGCGTCGAAAAACCCCCACTGATTGAAGGTTCACTTTATACTGGCATCATCAATAATTCTATTCCACATAAGGCGATTGAAGGAATGCGATTCCCGTTTAGTTTTTTTGTTTAAGTGTATTCATCTCAATGACCGCACCATTTTCTTGCTGGGAACGGATGGCGGCCTCTATTACTTCCTGTGCCGCTAGCGCCTCCGAACCTGAACCTGTTATGTCATCTGGAGAAATGTTCAATGTGATTTCTTGAATAAATGTTTGCAGCCTATTTTTAAATGTGGCATTAAATCCTTCCATTCCTGTCAAAACAGAATTACGCATCACCGTTAGTTCTGGGCGACCATGGGGATAATAAGTGACTTCATTATATACATCATCGATCACAAATCTTCCTTTTGTTCCCGCTACCTCACATTGCTCAATGGGATGACGACTATCCATATCATAGCTACCCGTTAAATGTCCTACAGCTCCTGAATCAAATTCCATATTAATAGAAGCAGTGGACCAGACTGTCCTACCTGGAGCTTTTGTCATAAATGCCTGTACTCGCTGAATCTCTCCACCAAAAAAGCGCATAACATCTATGGAGTGAGGGTGCAAAGCACGTAGATGGATCCATGGCGTTGATTCATTGGGATTACCAATTGTTAGTTTCATATTGACATATAATAAAGTACCTAATTCCCCTTGTGTCACCCATTCTTTGGCCTTATGAGCGGTTGGAGCAAAACGGTGGTTTAAGTTACAAGCGAGTCTTACTCCTTTCTCTTTTGCAAATGTAATCATTTCTCGTGCTTCGGACAATTGGTTGGATAAAGGTTTCTCCACCAGTACATCTTTTCCCTTTTCAATCGCAAGCATGGCAGGCTCAAAGTGATGAGATCCGTTCTCTATTCCGCCTGTTGCAATGCTGACCACATCAATTTCTTCATTTTCTAATAATATGTTTAAATCAGTATACGATTTCACACTGAATTCTAGGGCGGCTGCTTCGGCCAGCTTTTCATCCAGATCGCAGACTGCTACCAATGTCACATTAGGGATCTCTTGATAATAACGACAATGCAATTTTCCGATATTGCGCAATCCAACGACAGCAGCTTTAAGCAAAAAGATCATCCCTTTCTGTACTTAAGGAGGCTGGGACATAGCTAAAATGCTCATCTTCAAAGACGATCAATGTTTTGCCTTTCCCGAGCTAGGCGATATGCACCTAGTAGTTCGGTTTTGTCTTGAGTGAAAACACTTTTTTCCCAGCCTCATGCACTTTTATGAGTTATCCTAATACGGAGAGCAATATTCCCTATACCTTTGACTCGTTCGTCTTTTTCTCTTCCTTTTCTTTCGCTTGTAGATCCTGTGCTGTTTCTATTGAACCTATATACATCGAATCATAGGCTTCTTGAGATGTTTTAAAAGGACCCTGATCCAGCCCATGCCATTGTAGATTTGTATACATGGGATTCGCTCTGCCTGTTGCATGCTCCCTTTTCGCAATATACGCTTCCATTCTCTCTGTTAATGCTTTGACAATCTCCGGCTCTCGCTCTGCTACATTATTTAGTTCAAGCGGGTCTGTAAAAATATTGTATAATTCCACTTCTGGTTTAAAATGAAGATCAGGCTCCAATGCACGAATTAATTTCCATTCCGGTGTTCTCCAACCGTGCTTGCGCATCCATGTACATTCTGTAATATAAAATTCAGAGGTTTGTTGAAAACGCTGATTATCATTATCAACGAGCGAGAGTAAACTTTGCCCATCAAATGAAATATCTGTTTTTATATCAAGTAATTCTAGAATTGTTGGGGTTAAGTCTTTGATTAAGGTAAATTCCTCCACCCTTTTTCCAGCTGGTAATTTTCCCGGAAATTTAAGAATTAAAGGGACGACTAGATTATGTTCATAAAGACCATGATGATCATACCAACAATCATGTTCATTTAATGTTTCTCCATGATCGGAGGTGATAATCACCAAAGTTTCTTCTTCAATTCCTAATGTTTGAATACTTGTTAACATCTTTTGAATACAAGCATCCATATAAGCAACCGCTCCGTCATATTGTGCATCGACATAATCAGAATCTGTACATCCTTCTGGCAACCATGAAGTAATATAGTCAGCAAATGGCTTAAATTCCTTTAGCTTATCCAAGGATGTATTTGCTGGGTCGCATTCATCCCCATCATAAAATATCTTGTCAAAAGGGGCAGGGGGTAAATAAGGAGAATGAGGATCCATATGACGCATGAATAAGAAAAACGGCTCATCCTCACTTGCTAATCTTTTCAGTTCTGGGATCGCAACTTTATTTAAATTCTCTGCTTTAGGGCTTTTTCCCGTTGCATCAGGCCCCCATCCTGAATAGTCGATATATTTTTGAAACCCTCGTGAGGATGGGTTACCCGTAAATCCGATACAAGTTGTTTGATATCCGTGGTCTCCAAGTATCTCCGGCAGGGTTTGCACATGATCCCCTAATGGCCCTTTATGGCGAAGCGCCACCACATCTGTGCCAAAACAATCCATTCCTGTTAGCATGGAAGCATAGCCTGGTGTTGTAGGAATACTTGGACTAAAATAGTTCTCAAACAACACACCATCTTTCGCAAATTGATCGATATGAGGGGTTGTCAAACGATCATATCCATAGGAACTCATGCGATCTCTGCGCAGACTATCAATTCCGAACATAATAATATTAGGCTTTTTCATGGTTCACCATCTCCTTTTAAGAAAAGCGCAAGCGCCTTGATCTAGGAAGAAAGGCTAAATTCGCGCCGTCCTGGCGGCAGACTCAAACGCGACGTCCTGTCGCTTCGTCTGCACTAGTACGTCCTGTACGTCGCAACGCCTTTCTGACCAACATTCTATTGGCCTCCGACAAGCAAATGTTCTGAGACAAAAAAAAGTCCGATTTTGACTTTTATTGGCTCAGGTTATAAGCAGAACATCGGCTAAGAGCGTGCCATCCTGATGCAACGCCGATGAATTCACATCCTGTGAGCTTCTCGGGGCTAGCCGCTGGGGCTGGACAACAACTCCCCAGCCTTGAAGCAATCTTAAGAAAAACTTTATGCTTTCTTATCTTTTAAAAAGGGAGTGTAAAGAACTCCCTTACTCTTTTACCATTTTTTGATCCCGTGCACCTAAAACCTGTAAGCAGGCATTTAAATATCCATAACTTTCAGCAGCAACAATCGAAACATCAGCTAGGGAATGTTGATTTGCTCCAATTACTTCAAGACATACAGGGCCATCATAATCTCCATCTACTAAAGCCTTGCAATAGGCGAATAAATCGATGTCTCCCCGTCCACATGCTTGATTTTGAATGTCCCCAGGACCAGCCATTCGGCCTTTGCAATCTCGAATATGCACATGCTTCATTCTATTTAACACTTTTGGCAGCTCTTCCTCAGGATTTTCATTTCCTCGAAAAATATGACTTGGGTCCATATCAATTCCGAAAGCTGGTGAATCAATCTCATTCATAGCTTGTAATGTTGTTGGTGTATTATAGATCGCATTTCCTACATGAGCTTTCACACATAATGTAACTCCATATTCCTCAGCCTTTTTTGTTAAAGCACGAAGCGTTTCAATCGAATGGTGCAAACTATCCTCATCACCCGATTTTCCACCTGGTCCTACATTGATAACAGGAATCCCTATTTCAGCTCCAGCTTCAAAAGCTTTTGTTAAGCGCTCTTCATCAAGGGAAGCCACTTCCATAGATAAAAATTCCAAGCCATTTTCCTTTACAATCGCTTTTAGCTCTTCCGCCTGTTCACGCCAACGATCCAGCTCAAGATGTTCACACATTCCTTTAATGGCCGCTATCTCTACACCATCATAGCCACAGTTCGCAATTTGCTTTGCGGCAGTCGCAAAATCAAAGTCCTTGAATAAAACAGAATTGACACCAAGCTTCATTATTTTATCCCTCCCGGAATTCGTTCAAGATCCTTTACATCGACAATCGTCCCCGTTTCCCAGGAACGGATCGCTGCTTCAATAATCGTTTGTGCTTTCAGGGCATCCTCTCCAGAGCCGTTTACTCGATCGTATGTCACACCAGTCTTGAGCTGATCCACAAAGGAATTGATCCGGCTTTTAAAAGTTTCAGGAAATGCTCGCATCCCACCTAAATAGCTGTATTTTTCAGTTTCAATACTATGACGCGGATAAAACGTTAAATCTTCACAAGCATCCTCTAACACGAATCTTCCTTTCGACCCAACTACTTCACAATGCTCAAGCCCGTAGCTAGCACCTGCGTCATAGCTTCCTACTAAATTACCAATCGCGCCATTTTCAAACTCTAAAATGATCTGTGCATTCGACCAAATCGCACGCCCTTCCCCTTTCATCATAAAGGCTCCTACTCGTTTGACATCTCCACAAAAATAGCGAATCACATCAAAGGAATGGGGATGCAAGGCACGAAGATGAAACCACGGTGAACTTTCAACAGGATTATTAATCCACATTCTCATATTAATCATATGGACTTTCCCCAAGCGTCCTGCTTCAATCCAAGACTTGGCCCGTTCAGCCGCAGGGGTAAAGCGATGATTGAGGTTAACCGCGTAAGGAATTTGATTATCCCGCGCAAAATCAACCATTTCTTGTGCTTCCTCTAATTTGTTTGAGATCGGCTTCTCCCCTAGTACAGGAATCCCTGCTCTAAGTAATTCCATTGTCGGTGCATAATGTTCCCCACCATTTTCTTCCCCTTTAGTGCAAACACTCACTAAATCTAATGGAATCTCGCTATCGAGCATTTCTTTGACACTGTAAAAAGCTTTCGCATCATATTGTTGCGCGGCTTTGTCTGCCTTTTCCTTAATAATGTCGCAAACCGCCACAATCTCCGTATCCGCATTTTCCATGTAAACAGGAGCGTGCGTATTCCCAATATTCCCCACACCAACAATTGCTACTTTTAACGTCATGAAACCATCCTCTCTAAATCTTTTTATTAACGATGCCTTCTGTCTACCAATCTCCCATCCCACAATGTTTGAAATGACAGGAAGCGCTTGCAACATATCATAAAGTTCTCTCTGCTGTTTAACTAGATCTTAACAAGCTTTCGGCAAACCTTCATTGTGTATCCTGCCAAATTCATGGTCAATTCGGACATTTTGTAAACCTCACACTTCCAAACATTGTCTCTTATATTCCGTTGGAGTTAAGCCAGTCAATGATTTAAAATTTCGGCAGAAGTAATGGACACTTGAATATCCAAGCTGATCAGCCACCTCTTCAATCAGTTCCATATCAATGAGTAATTGCTTGGCTTTTTTTATGCGTTCTGTAATTAAGTATTGTTTAGGTGCACATCCCATAATATCTTTGAACAGATTGGAAAAATACGTTGGATGATACCCGCATAAATCAGATAATTCCGTTAAAGGCCAATGATAGTCTGGTCTTTTTTGAATTGCTTCTAGGGCTGGAGCAATTTTTCTCTTTTCGCTCTTCCATAGTCCATTCTGTAATTTTTGTCGAATAATCGTTGTAATCAATTGTAAAAACAAAGCTTTGGACATGCACCCATACCCTGGTTCCTCTAAACGAAATTCTGTTACAAGCTGATCAAATAAATCTTCAATGTTTGGAATTGTCATATGATTGGGAAACACAAGCTCTTTTTGCTCATTGACAATGATTGTATAGCTCGGAATTTGTTGACTTAATTGCTCTTCTGAACAGGATCGAATTTGGTGAAGGGGATGTCTAGGTTCGACCTCATCTGTACACCAATCAAAATGAATACTCATAAATGTAAAAGGATCATCCTCTGCTGCGATTAGTTGATGTGGACATTGCGGACCATAAAATATGAGATCCCCTGCTCGCAAATCAAATATTTGATTCCCCATTCTTAATGTTGCCTTACCAGAAAGGGTGTAGACAAATTGACAATCCCCTATGATCCGTGGTCCCCACGCTTGGCCAGGTGATGACACCATTTTATTTGCAAAATGGACCATCGGTTGTAATTCGGAAAGTTTAATCACTTCTCCTTCTCGTTTCATTGCCTATCCCTCCGAAGAATCGTATATGATCTGTGAAATGTGCAATCTTCTATTAGAAAAGTCTAAAGACAGAGTAAAAACTAGACTGTTATCATGAATGTACAATCTTTTGAGATTGAAAAAACCAATGGAAAGGGATGTCTAGCATGTTAAGTACAGAGCAATTACGGCAGTTCGAAGAAGATGGTTTTGTCAAAGGTGATGTCATTCTGGATGATAATCAAGTGAGTTTGTTACGTGAACAATTAGACCTTGTTTTGGATGGGAAATCAGTCAAAAAACCCGTGCTGAATCGCGATCTATCTAACTCTGATTCTGAATTCGGCATGAAAATGTCCAAAAAGGATACCGTTGTTCAAATTGTCAATATGTGGATGGTTAGTGATGCCTTTTTCCAGCACGCGGCTAATGAACGTCTATGTGAAGAAGTTGCTCAGCTCTGTCAAACAGATACACTCCGAATCTGGCATGATCAGGTTCAATACAAACCACCTGTTATTGGTGGACCTGGAGACTGGCATCAAGATCATCCAGCTTGGCCGATTATCCAACCAGCTGATCTAGTCAGTGCTTGGGTTGCCCTTGATGATGCCACTGTTGAAAACGGTTGTATGTGGATGGTCCCGAAAAGCCATAAATGGGGTGACCAACAAGCCTACTTAACCAATACAGCTGATTATAAGCCTAGTCATCAGCAACCGGAACGCCTGCCTGAGGGAGTCAATACCCAAGCGGTTCCATTTGAAATCAAAAAAGGGCAGGTAGGCTACCATCATTGTCTCACTTGGCACGGCAGTGGACCAAATCGTTCACAACGGAAACGGAGAGCCATCGCAGTCCATTATATGCCAGGTCATATACGCTATGAACCGACTGGGGCACATCCAATGGAGCCATTTGTGACTGTGCAACCAGGTGAAATTTTAACAGGCGATGATTTCCCTATTGTTTATCGAAAGGAAAGCGTTATTCCCCAATAATTCGCATAAGGGATGTCCTTTTTCACGACATCCCTACTTTCTTACTTATCCCGCATTAACGGGCAGTAATCCCCCCACCTCAAGGCTTTAGAGAATACGGAGAAGCGTAGGCGGGGATACACTGCCGTAATCTAGCTTCAGCGACTGGCAAATTTACGATTTCTGTTTGCGTAAGTCAACATCGATTCGTCCTTTGGGCTCATCGTGTTTCCTTTATCTCGTCAGAACCCTTTAAATTTGTACGTCGCTGGACAGGCACTTCCGCCTTTTTGAGTAAAAGCCCGATTGGTTCAGGCCAACAGGATGTTGGTCACAAAGGCGTAGCGACGTACAGGACGTACTAGTGCGGGCGAAACGACAAAATGTCGTGCTTTGAGTCTGCAGACAGGATGTCGCGATTTTAGCCTTTGTTCCTCTGAAATCAGTGGGGGATGAGGAAGCAGTCTAAGTTCGCGACAACAATCGCCACGTCTGCACTAGCACGTCCTGTGCGTCGAAAAACCCCCACTTTCACTTATTTGGTCGCCAAAGCCTCTTTGTTAAATTGTAAGACACGATCTCGGATAGCACAGCAATTATCTATGTTCACATATTCCATAATAAAAGGGATACCTTCCGTGTACTGATGATATAGCTGGAAAAAGAGTGGCCAATCAATATCGCCATCCCCAATGGCACGTCCGTATGCATCATTAACTTTCCGATCCTTTCCATGAAAATAAGCAATATGAGTAGATAAATAGTGAAACATATCTTCTTCTGAATGATTGGCAATCAAATTAGCTGGATCTAAAAGGACCTTAAGATGACTAGATCCAATTTGTTCTATCAAATCTACTGTCCGCTTTGCGCTTGGGATAATATCTAAAACACAGGGTTCCAAAGCAATTGAAACATGATATTCCTCCGCCTTTTGCACAAGCTGGCCTAAGCGATCTTTAAACAGATCAAAAGCAGATTCATAAGTGTCCGCATTGATTCCTCTCTTCCCAGGGATAAATCCACACTCTGTGGAGACATAGGGAATGTTATTCGTAGAAGCAATTTCCATTAATCTCTGAAAATAAGCTAGATTCTCTTCCGCCTCCTTTTCGCTTCGCTCTAATAGATTCGTAAATACACCAATCGCTACTACCTCAATCCCATGGTCCTGATAAATATCGATAATCTCTTTACTTTTTTTATTTGTAAGTGTCTCTAAATTCGATCGGCCATTATACACCCAGTAATTAGAATCGGTTTGTGAAAAACATAGCTCTGTCCATTTAAAGCCCTCTTTTGCTAAAAATTGAGCTGTCTCCTTATTACTCAATTGCGGAAAGCTTCTTGACACAACGCCTACATCCATTCATATCCCTCCATTATTTTGCCTCATCCCTACTTCCGAATCGCTTCTTTATTCTCCATATATAAGCTCCGATCAAACACGCTAAGCTTAACGTCAGTTCTCCTCCACGAAGAAATATGCTGGACCACTCAGGATGGTTGATTAGTAATAATCTTGAGCCATTACAAATACATAACAATAGAATTTGGTAACCGCAAATGATTAAAAAAGTACTAAATACTCCGTTCCTTTTCAGACTTTTTGTTAAAATATGATGCATAATTAACACAAAAATGAGCCAACCAATCCCTAATAGCACAAATGAAAAATTATCCACTGCCGGTACCTTCCAAGTATCGATCGAAAAGTACAAAAGGTACGTCATCAATGTATCTCTGATTATGAACCAAAGAATCAATCCAATTCCTGCCGTTAGTGTCGTTAACCCCAATACTATTAGCTTTTGTAAAATTTCTTGACCTTTGGAGCTATTATTCATTTGGAAGTTGATTCCTCCATTGTTGACGTGTTTTTTCAAGATCCGAAAGCAATGTAGAACGGGTCTCTTCACTATCCACTAAATTCGTCTTTTGGATATAATGCACTAATCGCTGTAATTTTTTTGCATACGTTTTTTGCGCTGTCCGTTGTATATGGGAAATTCGCTCAGTATTACCTTTCGCCTCTAATTTCTTTATTTTCGTTTGATAATGCCGGGACCATTGCTCCGGAATCTCACCATTTGCTACCTCCTCTAAAACGAGATGCTTTTGGCCAATATATTTCTTTGCAAAAGTATTCATAGACCAAATAGAGCCTAACATGATAAGAAAAAGCGAAAGCGCATAAATCAACACAAGCAAAAGGATCATATGGCAACAGAGCCTTTCAAATCTAATTCTTTTGCAAAATGGCAGGCTACATGATGTCCTTTGCTGATCTCCTGGAAGACTGGGCTTTCTAGCTTACAAATTTCTTTAGCATAAGGACAGCGCGGATGGAAATAGCAGCCTGTCGGTGGTTTTGCTGGGTTAGCCACTTCTCCTTTCAGAATAATCCTTTCCTTTTTCGCCCTAGGATTCGGAATAGGTTTAGCGGATAAAAGTGCCTCTGTATACGGATGCTTTGGCGTTGAAAATAAGGTCTTTGTATTGGCCATTTCGACCATCTTTCCGACATACATAACACCGACCCGATCAGAAATATGCTCGATGACCCCTAAGTCATGAGAGATAAATAAATAGCTCAAATGGAATTCTTTCTGCAAATTTTCTAAGAGATTAATAATTTGTGCTTGTATGGATACATCTAGCGCAGAAACAGCCTCATCACAGACAATGAATTTTGGGTTAGTGGCAAGCGCACGAGCAATTCCGATGCGTTGACGCTGCCCCCCGCTAAAGGCATGGGGATATCTTTCTAGATGACGACTATTTAATCCAACAATTTCCATCAATTCTTTTACTCTCGTTTTCAACGCCTCTCCTTTAGCTATTCCATTACAAATTAACGGTTCCCCAATAATATTTAATACTGTCATTCTCGGGTTTAAGGAAGAATAAGGGTCTTGAAAAATCATTTGCATATCTCTTCTAATATCTCGTAATCCTTTATAATCCAATGTTGTTACATCAACTGTTTGACCATGGCGGTTTTTAAATTTCACATCTCCACTGGATGGTTCAATAGCCCGTAATAAACCTTTTCCTAATGTCGATTTTCCACAGCCAGACTCCCCTACAAGCCCAAAAGTCTCTCCCTCTCTTACATAAAAGGATATATCGTCTACGGCCTTTACTTCTCCGACACTTCTTTTAAAGAAACCCTTTTTAATCGGGAAAAACTTTTTCAATGATTCTACTTCCAATATCTTATTCTCCATTTTTTTGCCCCCCTTCCCTTTCATTTGGATTTACTTTGACACATCTTACATAATGACCATCCTTAACTTCAACAAGTGGAATGTCTGCCACATTGCATAAACCATCCTCAGCAAGCTGACATCTAGAATAAAATCCGCAACCCTTTGGTAGATTAATTGGAATCGGAACAATCCCCTCGATAGATTCTAATGGTTGATTTGCTTTTCCCACTGTTGGGATCGACCGCAGTAATCCTTGTGTATATGGGTGTAAGGCTCCAAAAAACAATGTGTCGACATCTGTATATTCCACTACTTTGCCAAGATACATAACCGCAACTTCGTCGGACATTTCAGCGATCACACCTAAATCATGGGTAATAAAGATGACAGCCGAATTAAAGTCTTCTTTTAGTTGATTAATTAAATTTAATACCTGCGCTTGTACCGTTACATCTAAGGCTGTTGTTGGTTCATCCGCAATCAAGATCGAGGGATTACAACAAAGCGACATCGCAATCATTGCCCTTTGTCTCATTCCACCTGACAATTCATGTGGATATTGGTCCATTCTTTGTTCGGGATTCGACATCCCTACTTTTTTTAATGTATCTATGGCAACTTTTTTAGCTTCCATTTCATCCTTTGTAACATGCAAAAGGATGGCCTCAACCAATTGATTACCAATGGTGTAGATGGGAGAAAACGCCTTCATAGGTTCTTGAAAAATGACCGCAATTTCCCCACCACGTATCTCTCTTATTTCTTTTCCTCTCGGATGGAGCTTTGCGATATTCACAATCTCTTCTTGATTTTCATGTCTTCGAAAAAGAATATCTCCATCGGCAATTTTCCCTGGAGTATCAACGATTTGAAGAATTGCTTTTGTAGCAACACTTTTTCCACTTCCACTTTCTCCAACAATACCTAGCGTTTTTTTCTTCTTTAATTTAAAATCAACTCCACTTACCGCCTCCAAAATCCCTTCCTCTAATGGAAAATGAACATTTAAATTGGTAACCTCTAAAATAACCTCATCATCCTGATGAATCGTCGAATCTATTGTTGATGTCTTTTCCAGTACAACCTGCTTTTTCCTCATTCCTCGCTCACTCCTCTATTTATAAGGATCTGCCGCGTCGCGTAAACCATCACCAAGGAAATTAAACACTAACACAGCCACAATGATAAAAGCTGCTGGCCATAATAACCAAGGGTGATGCGCTAAATTCTCCAGTTTCTGCGATTCTCCTAATAACACTCCCCAACTTACTACAGGCGCCTGTAAACCAAGACCTAAGAAACTCAAAGAAGTTTCTCCCAAAATGGTTGCGGGAATGGAAATCGTGACATTAATAATGATATAACTCGCAAAGGATGGGACTAGATGCTTCATAATAATTCGAAAATTACTTGCCCCGGCAAGTCTTGCTGCCATTGTAAAATCCTCTTCTCGTAGAGAAAGTATTTTCCCACGGACAACCCTCGCAAGCCCTGTCCAACCAATAATTGATAAGATCATGACCATACCTAAATAAATTTGGCTTGGCGACCAGCTTGATGGTAAGGCAGCAGCTAACGCCATCCACAACGGGATTGTTGGAATACACATTAATAAATCGATTAAACGCTGAATGATTGTATCCGTAACTCCACCAAAATAACCGGAAATCCCTCCAAGGACAACCCCAAGAATAACCACAAGGATAATCCCTAAAAAGGCAAAAGAAAGGGAAATTCTTGAGCCATGTAAAATTCTACTGAATAAATCTCGTCCAAGCGAATCTGTCCCCATGAGAAAAAAGGGAGCATCCGCCTCTTCTAAGCCAATAATATGACGATTGGTTTTAAATAATCCCCAAAATTTATATTCCGTTCCTTTTGCGAAAAAATGAAGATAATACGCTTTGGACTCATCTTCTGTAAAATTTTTCCGAAATGTTTCCTGATCCATTTCTTCTTTTAGATCAAAGACAAAGGGACGTAAGCTAAACCCATTTTCCGGATGGACAAAATGCAAAGTTTGTGGAGGTGCATACTTATAATCAGAAAATCGCTCTGCTGGAACATGCGGACTTAAAAATTCAGCAAATGCTGCTAAAATTAATAAAACAAGCAAAATAGGTGCAGAAATAATCGCTAATTTATGCTTTTTAAATTTCAACCACATTAGTTTCCATTGAGAAGCGACCTCATAATGTTCATCTGCATTTTGATTAGGCTGAACAGGCATTTGTTGATTATTCGTAGAGATTTCAGGATTCACTCTTCCACCCCTCCAAATCTTATTCTAGGATCTAACCAGGCTAGTAAAATATCAGATATTAATGTGCCAATGATCGTTAGAATACTTAGTAGCAGGATAAAGCTTCCAGCTAAATACATATCCTGATTCATTAAGGCCTCCAATAACATTGGCCCTGTTGTTGGTAGATTTAAAACAATCGATACGATCGCTTCTCCTGATATAATGGCAGGAAGTGTCCATCCAATTGTGCTAATAATTGGATTGATGGCCATACGAACAGGATATTTAAACAATAGCTTTTTCTCCTTTACTCCCTTTGCTCTTGCGGTAATCACGTACTGCTTTTGTAATTCGTCCAGAAGCATGCCCCGCATCACACGGATTAAACCGGCCGTTCCTGAAACAGCGATGATAAGAACGGGTACCCAAATTCTTTGTAACATATCTAAAATCTTGTCGATGCTCCACGGTGCTGACACATATTCAGGAGAAAATAAGCCCGTAATAGCCACTCCCGTATTAACAAACACGGTGTAAATGACAAATAAAGCAATTAAGAAATTCGGAATAGCCAGTCCAATAAAACCAATGAATGTAAAAATATAATCAAAGATTGAATATTGGCGGATCGCTGAGTAAATTCCGATAGGTATTGCGATAATCCACGTTAAAATTAATGTTAGAATCGAAATCACGATTGTTAATCCTAACCTCTCGCCAATCACATCTTTTACAGGTTCATTCCAAGTAAAGGATCGGCCAAAATCACCATGGAAAATAATATTCTTGATCCATATAAAATATTGGGTATATATCGGCTTATCAAGCCCATATTGTCTCTGTAAACTCATAATCGTTCCTTCAGATACTTCCGTTCCTGACAACTCCAGCTGATTAATATAGGTTGTCAGATAATCACCGGGAGGTAATTGAATTAGCGCAAAAGATATAATACTAATGGCGATGATTAGCGGGATCAATTGTAATACACGATGCCCAATATAATTTAACATCCTATCCTATCCTCTTTTAGGAAGGAACTTAGGTAGCTTTATTGTAAATAGAGCTACCTATGTTCTATAGCATTATTCTTTAAAAAACATTTGTTCACCAGCAAAGTTAATCGCAATCGCCAAACCATCATCTGTTACATTTCCTAAATTTGCATTGACAATTAACGGTTGCTTTGCATGCTCAATATGGACAAAATAGTATATATTTTCGTTCATTTCTTGCCGTAATTCATCCATTATTTCTACCGCTCTTTCTGGTCCACTGACGTTCATCTCATCCATTAAGTCATAAAATCTCTTCACATTCTCAGGTGGTTCTTCCCCTTTTGTTCCACCAGATTTCCACCAGTCATGCCACATCCTTCCCCAAAAGCCCGTTCCTAAATCCTGCATATAATAGAGTGGGGTATGCGTCCACATAATCGATGCTTGTAGCTCATTCGCCTCATTTTTGTTCCCATGGAGGCTCGAATCAATCGTTTTGACAGTGACATGGATGCCAATTTCTTTCCACATTTCTGTCAGCAATTCTGCTAGTGGTACAATATCAGGTGCTGCTGCTTGTACTTCAAATGGAATTGTAAATCGCTTGCCATCCGGCCCTTTTCGATATCCGTCCTGGTCTTTTTCCATCCCCATTTCATCTAACAACTCATTTGCCTTAGCAATATCAAGCGTGCTGTCAATCATCGTAGAAGGCTCAGCAAACCCATAATAGAGGGTGTCAATAATTTCATCACGGTCAATCGCATAATTAAGCGCTTGTCTAAAGCGTAAATCCTGAACAACTTCGCGCCAGACAGGATCATCATAAGTCATATTTAAGAACACGTCTGTCGGGGTTAGATGCATATCTGCTAAAATCGCTTTATATCCACCCTTCTCAGCATTTTCACGATAAACAGGCATTTTCGTTAAGGCAGTTGCTTCACGGTTGAAGTCTACTTCTCCAGCAATAACTTTTAAAGCCGTTACTTCTGTATCCTGCACAATCGCACTCTTCAGGCTGTCAATATAGGGAAGTTGATTCCCTTCTGCATCTACTTTGAAATAATAAGGATTTCGTTCATAGGTCACATGCGTTTTTGTCTTTTCTTTTGGTAACCACGGATACAAAACAGGAAAATCTGCCGCATTGGAATGATTCAGTTCCCTTTCTGTAATATCCAGATAGGTAAAATTATTAACCCAATCCGTGTCTTCTCCTTCATCAAAATTATTTTCTTTAATGCTTTCTTCCAATTCTTTGGGGTCTGCATAATCTTTATGGAATTTCTTTAAATAATGAGCTGGTTTTAATAAATCAGCATAGCCGCGCCAGTTTTGGATCGCCAAGCTAATCGGAAAGCCGCCATTTGCTTCATCAAAAGAAATTTTAAAGGTATAATCATCGATAACATCTAATTTCATAGGTGAGCCATCTACATTTCCTCCCGAATGAAGCCATCCTGGTAAAATTGATGTAATCTCTTCATTGAACTGAACATCTTCAATAGCAAATCTCACATCTTCCGTTGTAACCGGTTCACCATCAGACCAACGCAATCCCTCTCTCATATAAAATGTAAATTCTTTTTCATCATCGGAAACTTCATAATCTTTCAGTACATTCCCCGTTATCTCTTCGCCTAGAATTCCCGGTGTATTTAAGAGCGGTTCATTATTCATAACAAATAAATCAGGATCCCAATCTATACTTTGAGCAACAGTGTTCAAAGTCCCACCATATTTTCCTATTTCAACAGTAAGCTGATCAGGTGGTAATTCATTGGGAATCTTAGGTTCCTTCGGTAGTCGCTCTTCGACCGGTGGGAGGTCCATTTCATCAAGCATCGGTGCCTGTTTAAACTCTGTAATCTCTGTTACATCCACCACGTTTTCTTCCACGTTCTCCGTATTCCCCTCTTTCTCAGCATCTTTTTCAGAGGTGGTTGGATCGCTTTTTGAAGAACAGCCGCTAATGACCATTGATAATACGAGTAAAAAGATGAAAAGTAATCTAAACGAGACTTTCATTTCCTTCCTCCTTTACAACATTTTTTTGGATAATATTTTAACGCAATATTCCGACATTTTCTGTCAAATTCCTCCTTTTTTTATTTAAATGTATATAATAGAAATTTCCCAACAAAACTTGTTAGGAAATTGTTCCATCTATTTCAATTTTTCCAAAGCCTAACTTTTCACACCTCTATCAATGCGCTCTCTTCTAGGATTTTCCTTCCACTCATCCCAATCCAATCCATATTCTTCTAAAACCTTTTTGATCCTTCGTTTAAATGGAAGTCCTTCTGTTCTTAAAATATATTGCATTGGATCCTCCTGCTCTCCAATCTTCCCCTTTACCCAGGTATGCAAGCGAGTATGAAAGATCTTTGCTTGGTCTGAGAGAGAATCGACAAGATTCGTCGTTTCATCAGGATCAATTAGGAGGTCATATAGTTCTGCAGGCGGGCGGGTAAAAGGACCAGCATCATAGGTTTCAATATATTTAAATCGTGCGGTTCGAATGCCTCTAGCTGCTTGCCAAGCACATTCACTTAGAAAAATTTCTTGATGATGCTTGTCACTCGTTCCCTCTATTAATGGGATAAGACTCTTACCATCCAGATCATTTGGAATATCCCGCTGTAGCCATTCTAATATAGTTGGCATAATATCCACATGTTGAACGAGGGATTGAACCTTCTTATTGGTTGGGAGTTGGCCTGGCCAACGCATAATCAGAGGTATATGAACCGTTTGTTCATACAAACCACAATGGTCCCAATAAATATCATGTTCTGTCAGACTCTCCCCATGATCGCCGAATAAAACGAGCAGTGTGTCCTCTATTATGCCTTCTTCCTCCAAAAACCTATCTAAATCTTTTAATAAATCATCTAAATAACGGACTTCCGCATCATATAATGCATTTACATAGTCTGTATCGGTAATGCCACCAAGTAAATCATAATGATGATATTTAAAAAATGGATAGGCAGCATGATTAAACGCTGCTTCCATACTTTTATTCGCAGGGTTATATGGATCCTTCGTTTGGTCATAAAAAGCCGGAATATAGCTCTTAGGTGGTAAATAGGGAGTATGTGGATCCCAATAATGAAGAAAAAGGAAAAAATCCTCATCTTTATGCTCTTTGATCCACGGTTTCGCCAATGAGTTGATATTTTTCCCATCAATCCATCTGGTAGGTTGCTTCGCATTAATATAATAACGATACCCCCTTGCGAACCATTCTTTTAAATTGTACATATTATCAACAGCCCCAGTGGTAAAACCATTTTGCTGTAATAAACTAGGGAGCCATTGCTGATTCTTAGGTAAATAGGTTGATGCAGATCCATGTGAAACAACCCCAGTCGTTAATCCAACCTTCCCAGTAAAAATACTTGTATGGGCAACCTCTGTCGGTATGTCCGAGGAGAAAGCGTTTTCAAAAAGTACACCTTCATGCGCAATTTTATCCAAATAAGGGCTAGTCGGGAGGTGATAACCATAACAACCTAAACGATCCGCCCGTAAAGTATCTAGAGAAATAAAAATTAATTTCATTTTGCTCCTCCTTGTTGTAAACATACTTAAAAATGTGTGTTCAAAAGAACCAGTCGACAGCTATGCTGACAACAATCGCTAGCGTCCGACACTCGTACATCCTGCTTTCGCACAAGGGAAAGCTTCCCTGAATCTGTATCGCACGAAGGAAAAGTGGGTTTCTTTTCCAAGGAGCGGACTTGCGTGTATTGAGGTAGCTTCGATGTTCGACAGAACGTGTCGATATCATTTATCCCGCTGTGTCATTTTTACCGGACTTTTTGAACACCCTCTTAAACTTATTTTTCATTTTACTAAGGGGATCCCCATAAGTCATGGTCGATTAGGACAATTCATATGGTTTATCCAGCCAATTTCTTGGATATCATTTTGATTATCTGTTTTTCTCTTTATTTTTTATGGAATATATTTAGCAAACCGAAGGATTCCCAACTAGAAGAAGCTCCAATGCCTATGTCTATGCTCAAACAAAGGAGGAAGTACAACCATTAGAAAAAGAGGCTGCGGCTTATAAGAAGCTTTCTATTCTTGGTGGCCTACAAATGGACTGTCCTCTTGATTTGGATGTACATTCCGCCTTAATTATGAAAGATAAGGCCCAATTTAATCCGGTTAAATTTTCATTGGGAGTGCTAAAAGAGATTGATCAACTAGGGGGAAGCGTCTACCAGGATACCATGGTGACAGATTTAAAAAAAGAAGGAAATCGCATCCATTTATCGACTAATTCGGACTATACGGTGACAAGTAAACATGTTGTATTCACAACTCTTTTTCCGACCTATGATCCCGATTCCTTTTATGCAAAACATTTGCAACCTGTCACATCATTTATTAGCGCTACGTTATCCTCAAGATTTTCCAGGTGGCATGTATATTAATGTGGACCGCTCAGTACGAAGCATTCGCCACACCAAGGTAAATGATGAGGAGTATCTCCTAGTTGGCGGGGAAACACACAAAACCGGAGATCAACATTCCACCTCTGATCGCTACCAGCAATTAGCTAAGTTTGCAGAACAAACATTCAGTTCTTCTGAGGTCTGCTCATATTGGTCCGAGCATGATTTGGTTACTGAGGATCGTCGTCCATTAATGGGATATCTCGCTTCAGAGGATGAGAATATCTATACCATTACCGGATTAAATAAATGGGGATTAACCAATGCTGCAGTTGGCGCAAAATTAATCTGCAACTTAATCATGGAACAGAAAAACCCATACCAAGAAATTTTTGCTGCAAATCGATTGCAAAATAATGACGAGAAAGAAGATTCCTCTTTACAAACAAAAGCAGCGCATTTAAAAAAGAACCAAGCAGCAACCGTTGAAATCGATGACCAACAAATTGGCCTATTTAAAGATCAAAATGGGGATATCCATTATTTAGACCTTGCTTGTACCCATTTGGGATGTGAGGTGCACTGGAATGATGGTGATCACACATGGGATTGCCCTTGCCATGGCTCTATTTTTAATAGCACCGGAAAAGTAGTAACCGGTCCTGCCGTACAAGATTTAAAAAAGGTAGACTCTAATGATATTTCTAATTGAAAAGAGACTGAGACATAACTAAAATGCTAACCCCAAAGACGAACAATGTATTTCCTTAGAGGAGGAAATATACGTAGATCCTGCGGGAAGTGAGAATTCGGCAAGACTCCGGAAGGCGAAGCCTGAGAAGTCTTGCCACTCGCCCGCATTTCCGGAGCAAGTATATGCACCATACTAGTTCGTTTTTTTCTTTAGTAAAAACACTTTTGTCCCAGCCTCTTCTTCTTATCGATGTAATCTTTGCTCTACATCTTCAACAATTTGCTCTACAGACATGCCTTCCATGCTCACAAATGGAAAATCAAACTGCTCAGCTGCTGCATCAATTTCATTTAAACTTCGAACAACCGCAAGATTGGATCCTTTTGCTTCTTCCTCATTTGTAAACATAAAGACTTCATGCCCCTTTTGTTCTAGAGCATGTTTCACATCTTCAAGTGGCGTTTCTACAGCAATTTTTGCCAATTCCATCACCTTCCCTTTTATTTTAATAATTAGTTGGAAAGGTTAGTATTCCCGTGATAAAGGGATTTACTCATTTAAAAATTGCGGTTCATCAATCGATTCTGGTTTTTTCCACTTTAAAGAAAGGACAACGCCGATTACCAAAATGATCGTTGAAAAATAGAAAGGATAATCTAAATTTACATCAAAGAGCATCCCGCCGATAATCGGACCAAGGATATTGCCGATACTCGTGAACATGGAATTCATTCCCCCCGCAAACCCTTGCTCATCACCGGCAACTTTTGATAAGTAAGAGGTGACGGCTGGGCGCATTAAATCAAAACCTACAAAGAGAATGATGGTGACAAACAAAATACTCATATACGTTTTCACAATGGTAATCAAAAAAACAAGGAGCGCGGAAAAAATCAAACTAAACAAAATAAGGCGTATTTCCCCGATATATTTTGTTAGACGATCAAATAGAATCACTTGTGCAACAGCTCCTAGGAGGGCTCCACCAGTAATGACGATCGCTATATCCTTCGGAGTAAAGCTAAATTTATGATCAACAAATAAACTAAAAATCGACTCAAACGACGCTAACCCAAAAGAAAAAATCATAATGATCATAAAGGGAATAAAATAAATCGGCGCAAATACACGTTTAAATCCTGGCTTCTGCTCTTGCTTCTGTTCATCTTGATTTCGCTCTGGTTCCCGAAGCATAACTACAGAAAAAATGGCCGCAATAAAAGCAAGAAGCGATGCGGAGAAAAATGGAATTCGCGTGCCAATTTCCGCAAGGAACCCTCCAACACCTGGTCCAACAATAAAACCTGTCGATATAGCTGCTGACATATAACCTAATGCCTTTGATCGAGTTTCCACTGTTGTGATATCTGCTATAAACGCCGTTACAGCTGGCATAATAAAAGCCGCACTCACTCCACCTAAAATACGAGAAAAAAATAACACGATCAGCTCCTGCCCAACCGCGAATAATAATTCGGAAACACTAAAAAATAACAACCCAATCACAATCATTTTCTTCCGTCCAAACTGATCAACCCATCGTCCCGAAAACGGGGACATGACCAACTGGGAAATGGCAAAGGCAGCAACCATATATCCAACAACAGAGCCGGAAATACCTAGTTCGTTCATAAGCGTTGGCATTACAGGGATCACAAGCCCAATTCCTAAAAATGCGATAAATAAATTTATTAATAAAATGGGTAGTGTAAATTTTCTCTCTTCCATCATTCTTTCTCCCTCTTGTTGAATTGTATCTAAAATACTATATCTCTTCAGTATCTATAGAGTCAATATTTAAGAAGTGGGGAAGGTTGATATTTAACCCGGGTGCAAAAACTTCGTTAGGATTTTGTTGGGTATAATAGCGAAAAAGCCAATAAACTTCTTCTTTTAAATGCATTATGTCCCTTCAATTTCAAAGAAGAGATAAAATGGCTCCTTCTCCCATTTTTTTAATTCCAGTTCAAGATCAAACCACTCGCGCTCCTTATTGCTCATCTTATTTACAATGAAGGGAATATCCTCTTCCTCAGCAATAGCTTTCATTTGAAAGGCATTGCCCAAAACATCTTTAGATAGACTGCGAAATGAATAGGTAGTACTCATCCCATTTTTATTCATAAAAATCATTTTCCATGTAAACTCCGTTTCATCTGTTGGATCACCAAGACTAGCTTGATATAAACCTGGTTCCACGTATATTCTTTCGATTTGACTAAAAGACTGAACAATCTGTTCCCCTGCCCAATTTTGGGAAATTAAGCCTAATTCTTGATGCACTCCGCGGTAATCTAACCACATGTAATACCGGAATCCACCGTAAAGGAAAATCGTCATAATGATTATCGTACTCATTAATCGTTTTCGCTTTAATTCAGGACTAAAAAGCCTAATCGGAATTAAAAGAAAAAGGGCCATTAAAAATAGTAAGGATAGACTCCCGAATTCATTGGATCCTGGTTTATAAAATATGTATTTTCCATCATCAATCGCCTGCCATTTCATATCTTCGTATAGTTCATAGGAATAAAAAATAAGAGGAAGTATGATCAAACAAAAAACAAAGATTTTGAGCCAAAGGATTCCACTACGTTTCATTTCCACTTTAGATGTTCGAACTAGCTGTCCTAGAATATAAAGCGGGAAACTAATGACCAATAATGCAATGGTGGAAGCAATAGGTGTATGTCTGAATTCCGCTAAAGCCCCAATCGCGATTATAACACCGAAGATTATTATAAAAATGCCTATATATTTCCTCATCTCATCACCCCCGGATATAAAGGTGATTACGAATTAAAACAAAAAAAGTTTCAAAACTTGCTCATGTAGAAAGGCCCGCTAATGCACGGACCAGTTTAAGGGATAGTGGTTGTGCTTTTTACTCTTCTTCATCTATTTGCTTTTTTACTTTTTCCTGTATTTGCTTTTCTACCTTTTCCACTTTATCATTAGCCAGTTTACGTCGTGGTTTGGGATGGAACCATTCTAACTTTCCATTCCGGACCATTCCTTTGAATTGTTCCCCTTCAATATTTAACTTAAATTGATGAGCTTGATGGACTTGATCCGGAAACATTGGCTCAACTTCGAGGCCATCTAACTCTTCAGCATTATCTATCACTTCATTCTCTGATAATAATCGACGCACCTCTGATTCAATCCATTGTAACTGATCTTCATTCAGATCTTGTTTCGGATGGGGATGAAGCCATTGAATTTCCCCCTCATGGAAATTCCCTTCGTATTCCCTACCGCCTATGGAAAAACTAAAACGATGCCGTTCATATGTGCGTTCTTCATAAACGGTCTTCACTTTGAAATCGTCCATTCTACAATACACCTCACAATCAGTAGGAGTTTTCACATTTCTAATAGACAATCTAAGATTATTTTTTCCGGAGATCGATTTTCTATTCTCGTTCGTGGAAAGTATACAAAATATGGGGAACTGAAACAAGCATTCCACCTTTCAAGTATATGAAACAAGGAAGTTCTCTACTGTATTTCCTTTCCTCTATCCACAACCTAAAAAAGTTCCCGCTCAAACAATTTACTGAATGAGCTCATCAAAATGAATGATGCGATCACTAATTCTTTTTAATAAATATTGATCATGACTAATAGCAAGGATTCCAATCTCACGCTGTTTGGCTATCTCTAAAACGGTTTGCCAAATCTGTGCTTGGTTGACAGCATCCAACATTGTTGTTATTTCATCAGCAATTAAATACTTTGTTGCGGGCCTAAATGCTCGCGCCAGACAAAAACGTTGTAATTCTCCTCCCGATATTTCACTTGGATAACGAGACAACCAATCTTCTTGAATATCCAGAACATTTAAAAGCGGTTTTTCTGGAATACCACCTTCAGATAAGGTCTTCCTCATTCTCCATCGCGGATTAACAGCTTTTTCCGGATGCTGCAAGATTAATTGGACGGGATGTACCCCCTTGATCGGGTAAGGGACATTATCTACTGTTACACTACCCTGATTTTGTTTTAAAAAACCCGCCATTATTCTTGCTAACGTAGATTTTCCTGATCCACTTTTTCCAAATAGGCCGACTACTTCGCCTGGGTGAACATGAAGATCGATCTGGCGAAATAACCAGGTTTGGTTTGGATAATGATAACCGACTCCATTCGCTTTAAGCATGAAAGCACCTCACCATTCCATGATTCAAAGATCGATCTTGTGGTTGCTTTTGTTTACATATCGTGGTCGCCAGTGGACATTTTGACGCAAAAACACAACCATCTAAAGTAGTGCCTGTTGCTGGTTGAGAGCCTGGTAATGGCTTAAACTCATTCTGGGGAAGGGAATTCCATAATGCCTTTGTATAGGGATGTCGAAGTCGTTCCCCTTTTCCAGCAAAATCTTCAATATTGGCGATTTCAACTGTTTGGCCCGCATAAAAAACAGCAATTTTGTCCGCTATTTCTAGGGCTGCCATAATATCATGGGTAATAAACATAACCCCTTTTCCTTCATTAGCTAACTGCTTTATATATCGGATCGTTTCATCTCGGGCATGTTCATCCAATCCAGGTGTTGGTTCATCTGCAATAATCAGTTTAGCATGACTAGCCATAGCTATAGTCACCAATACTCTTCTTGCCATACCTCCCGATAATTCAAACGGATACTGATCCCCTGCTTCACTTGCTAATCCCACTCTCCGAAAAAGTTCCTGTTGAATCTTTTTCTTGTTTTTCCCCTTTATCACCGTTTGAACCTGTTTTCCCGCTTTCATTAACGGATCAAGAGCATTCGTTGATTGTGGAATAAGGGCAATTTCTTTTCCTCTCAGGTCTTCTTGTCTTTTAGGTGTTAAGGCTTCCCCTTCGTACAAAATAACTCCACCTGTTTCCGCATTTTCAGGTAATATTCCTAAAACAGCGTTAGCTAGTAAGCTTTTTCCTGATCCACTTGCCCCAACAATTGCCACAATTTCTCTTTTGTGGATCGTTAAGTCAAACTTACTAATAGCTTGAATTCTTGATTCCTGCCATCCTTTTTGATATTGACGAAAGACAAGCGAAAGCTGCTTCACTTCAAATAAAGGTGGCCCTTTCCGTGCTTCTCCAATCATTGATCGTTTCTTTGAAATCACACTCTCACCTCTCCCTAAAAACCTTTGCCATGGAAAGGATCATTCCATTTCCGAATATTTCGGCCGATTATATCAAAAAGTCCTACCATGACTAATAAAGATACTCCTGGAAAAAAGGCTAGCCACCACATACCTGTGGATAAGTAGCGCATAGCTTCGGATAATATAATACCAATAGCCGGTGTTTCTGAAGATAAACCAAATCCCAAAAATGTGACAGCGGCTTCGTGTAAAATGGCATGAGGAAAGAGTAAAACAAAGCCAACAAAAAGCTGCGGGATGATATGTGGGAGAATATGATGGATCGCGGCCCATAAACGTGAATTCCCCAGCTTCAATGAAACAGCCACATAATCCGTTGTTGTAATTTGCAAAACTTCCGCCCTTAGCAATCGTGTCAGACTCGGCCAATGCGTAAGCGCCAATCCAATGACCACTCCTTTAAATCCTCCGCCTATCGCAAAGGAAATTAATATTAAGGTGACCATATGCGGCACACTAAGAAATAGGTCAATCACCCATGCCACTAGGGCATCCACCCTTTGATTTATTGAAGCGAGCATGCTTAATATAAGGGCAATCAGGGTACTTACAAACGCAGCTAACAGGCCAACCCCAAGACTCAAAGACAGACCCTTCAATGTCCTTGCTAACATATCCCTTCCTAGCCAATCGGTTCCAAAAGGATGCTCCCATGAAGGAGGACTATTCTTTGTTGTTAAATTCACCCCAAGTTTGTCTGAATCGATAAAGAATCCACTTACAATTAAGCTTACTAATAGGATAGTTGCGATACATACTACGGCCACTATCCTTCGACGAATATTTCCTGTTCTTGGAATAGATGTACGTGAATTCATCTCCCTCCCCTCCTTCTTAATCGGGGGTCAATGAATTGATATAATAGATCTGCCGTCAGATTGCCAGTAAAGACAAAAAGAGTACTAAATAATACAATCCCTAAAAGGAGTGGAACATCTCCCCCTAAACCAGCCTGTACAATCGCTTGCCCAAGACCTGGAAATGAAAATACTTGTTCCGCTAAAATAGCACCGCCAAATAATTCACCAAAAGAGGCAAAATGCAAGGAGACCGCCGGAAGGGAAATATTCCGCATACCATGTCTAAAGAGCAAAAGGAAGCCTCGCTCACCTTTTGCTCTGGCAAATCGAATAAACTCACTTTGCAAAACTTCGACTAATTTTTGCCTTGTATGTAAAGCTACATTCGCTACACCTAAAATACTAAGTGTTAAGGCCGGTAAAAATAAATGCCGTAACCGTTCAGCCAAAGACACATCTTCCGTTAAAACACCCGCGGGGGATACAAGCCCAACTGGAAACCAGCCTAACCATACGGAGAATACGATTAAAAGCAATAATCCTAACCAAAAAGCAGGAGTGGAAGCGAGGAGGAAACAATATCCTTTGATCAATCGATCCAAGATGGCTCCTTCTCGCATTCCAGCAATTATTCCCAAGATAAAACCGATAACACCAGACAAAAGCCAAGCAATCCCCATTAAGGACAAAGAAGCGACAAAACGTTCACCAATCACACTCACCACTGGAGCTCGGTAAATTAAAGAGGTACCAAGGTTTCCGTGTAAAACGGCTTTTCCCCAATTAAAAAATTGCTCGATACGAGAGTCATTTAACCCCCAGTATTCCGCAATGTTTTCTCGTTGCTCTGGACTAACTCGGATCATATCGGCCCCAACATATGTCTGTACTGGATCAATAGGGGAATGGCTAACAAGTATAAAAGATATTGAACACGTTGCTAAAAGTAAGGTTACTAGTTTAAATATTTTCTGAAAGCCAAACACAGCTATTTGTTTGATAAGCCATTCCTCCCATTCTTTTTATTCTTTCCACTGCCATTCTTCGATAAAGTCGGTCACAGGCCACCCATGACCATGTGGTTGTACTTTTTGCTCCCCGATTTCTAAATCATCACGAACAAAATACAGATGTTTAAGATTGACTAACCACACCCAAGGTGCGTCTCCTTCAACAGAAAAACCTGTTTCTCCATCCCATTGAGCTTTCATCCAAAACGCATTGGCTTCATCTTGATTATTCGCTTGTATCGCTTTATTCAAATATTTATCTACAACTGAATTATAGTAATAATTGGCATTGTAAAAACCCTGTCCTCTTGTTTCACCACTATAAATATCATACATTTCCAACGGATCATGACTTCCCCACCCCATCATCACCGGGTTGGCATGCATGAGCCTTTCTAAATCATTCCAACTTTTATCTTCTGTTTTAATTGAGATCCCCAACGGACGTACCATATCAGCAAAAGCTAATGACAAGGATTGACGTATTTGATCGCCTGATGGATAAAGCAAGGTTAATTCAGCTTTCAAACCATCTTTTTCCCTAATGCCTTCCTTATTTTCCTTCCAACCAGCATTTTCTAACATCTCTTTAGCAGCATCCATCTTTCCATCTTCAAATATTGTATCTGGATTCCACCAAGGTAATTGGTCGGCAACAGAATAAGCAGGTGTCCCATATCCATCTAAAACGCCATTGACTAGAGACTTACGATCCACAGCAATATTTAGCGCTTTTCTAATCGCTTCATCGGCAGTCACATCATTTCCAATTAAAGTACCATCCTCTAATTTTTCCTCTTTCACATAAGGAAGCATTACCCCTCGGTTATCAACACTCTCTAATTCTACCAAATGCAGTCCTGCTATATCTTCATCAGCAAATTCTGATGTAACAGCTGCGACATCTACTTCACCTGCTTTAGCCGCCGCAAATACAGCATCTTCTGATAAAAAAATAAACGTAAGTTTTTTAAAGAAAGGCTGTTTACCATAATAATAGGGATTGGATTGGACAATTAATTGCTGACCTTTATTCCATTGGACTAATTCAAACGGACCCGAACCAATGGGATGCTCATTATAGGAATCATTATAAGCATGTTCAGGTACAATTCCCATGGAAGCTAATAGATAGATAAAGGTAGATTGTGGATGCTTTAACTTAAATTGAATCGATTGGTCATCCAAAGCCTTCACTTTTTCTAAATTTGTCAGGTCAACAATGGAAGCACTTGATTTAGCGGTGTTAAATGTAAAGACAACATCCTTAGCTGTCAGTGGCTCTCCATCGGAAAACTTCACATCATCGCGAATGTTCACCGTCCATTCTAAGCCATCCTCACTAATCTCATACTTCACAGCTAAGTCATTTTGAATTTCAAAATCTTTGTCAAAAGTGAGTAATGTGCTTTGAAAAAGTGGTGAACCATAACGTCCCCAACCAGTAGTGGGATCGAACCCCTCATCTGGTTCACCACCGATTGCTAGTGTTAATTCGTCCTTTACATCCTTATCGGATGATTTTGGTGTCGCTGAATGAGTGTCGCCTGAATGGCTGCAAGACGCCAAAAGAATAAGGAAGAAAAACAACAATAAAACTTTCATAGCATGAACCTTTTTCATCTAGTCCCCTCCCTTAATGTACTAGTTATCTCTGTAGTTGTACGTAAGCCTGCAGAAAGCGGATCAGAACGGCGTCGCAACAAGACGTTGCGCTCTCAGCCGTCTTCCGCATTTTAATTTAATATTTTCTTAGGAAGCTTGGTTTTGATTGGAACCATTCCAAACTTATTGCATGATGGCAAGCTGTAATGATACGTTCAATCAATTGGGTAGAATTGGCCATTATTCGAATAGATAGTCCTTCTGTAGTAAGTCTAGAAATGCCAGCTCTAAAGTCTCCATCCATTTGGTCGATTGTGTTATATAATGTTTCGATGAATTCATCATTCACTTTTTCACTTATTGCAATTAGGGATCCTAAATGTGTATAACCTTCCATATGCCCAAGTCCATTCATCGGCTTTTCCTTTGGAGCTAGATGAAGGTGATCAAAGACAACGATCTCATCATTTACATATATTTTGTTAACCAGTCGAAGTGACTCGTAGCTGAAGTGTGTTCCTTCTGGTGACCACCCCGGCGTTAATATATCCGTATATAAAAATTCGGCCCCTTTTTCCATATAGACAATATTCTTTTGTACGTAACGGGCATTTTTATAAGCGATTAACGGGTCAGGTAAATACTCTAAATAACTCCCTTGCTTAAGATGAATTTCTGTTTCTTGATAAGCATGCTTGCTTGGTGTTTTATATATTTTGGTGGCTGATTGAGTCGTGAGAGTGACTTTTGCCTGTTCTTGGACAGACACCTTCATTTGATAGGTATCACCATTTAAATAACCGCCACCGGGATTTAAAATATAGTAACAAGGATGCTTTGATTGTTGATGATAGACGGGGCGCATAATTTTAAACGCCCCTTGAAAATACAAGTTTTTTGTAACGGATTTTCCTTGACGATTTTCTACGTCAAGCTGAAGGATTCCTGTCCAATCAGCCATTCTGTTCTAGGTCCTTTAAGAGAACATCCTTTACTATCCAGTCTATCACTTGATCAAGCCCCTGATTATCTTTTAAATTCGTGAATACAAATGGTTTATCACCACGGAATACTTTTGTATCAGATTCCATTACTTCCAAGCTCGCTCCCACATAAGGGGCTAGATCTGTCTTATTAATAATGAATAAATCCGATTTGATCATCCCTTGTCCACCTTTACGTGGAATCTTTTCTCCTTGAGCTACATCAATAATGTAGATGGAGAAATCAACCAATTCAGGACTAAAGGTAGCAGCTAAATTATCTCCGCCACTTTCAACAAAAATAAGTTCGACATCTGGATGTTTCTCTTCTAATTCCTCAATCGCAGCAAAGTTCATCGAAGCATCTTCTCGGATTGCCGTATGCGGGCATCCCCCCGTTTCCACTCCAATGATTCGATCTTCTGGTAGAATTCCATTTTTCACTAGGAATTTCGCATCTTCCTTTGTGTAAATATCATTTGTAATGACCGCCATACTAATTTCATCATGTAAATGGCGAGTTAACTTTTCAACTAACATCGTTTTTCCTGCACCAACAGGTCCACCTATTCCAATTTTAATTGTTTTCATCTATATTACACATCCTTCTCTTTAAAAATAAATCATTTATGACATAAAGATTCGAATATTCACTCTTTCATGTTGCATTTGCGATAATTCTAGTCCGGGAGAAACAACCCCAAAATCTTCTTCCTTTAGATTGTTGATCTCCCTTACTGCCTCGGTTAACTGGGTTTGAAAGCTATAAATAACTTTTTGTCCTGTTGTTTGTCCGAGCGGAATGGCCCGGACAGCATTTTGAACAAGGCCTGCGATAGTAGAATACAAATAATATAAAAGAATGGTATCTTTCTCTACGCGTAAGAAATGGCCTACCATAATAAATATGATAGCAGGGTGTCCATATGATTGTTTCTTTTTAATTCGATCTTGATAAATCGCTAAAATCGGTGCTTCGTACAAAGTTTCAGTGATTTTTAATAATCTTTCCCCAATCCGCTGGGTGCCTTCCCGCGTTTCTCTAGCAAGGTTTTGCACAGTTAGTAAACGATCAAATTTCCATACCGTTTCTAAATCATCTTGCTCCAATGCATCATATACAAGGGCAGCAGCGAGTCCATCGGAATAAACAAGCTGTTCATGTAAATAGACTTGAAGCCATTCAGAAAAGGTATCTGCATTATGAACAGTCCCCTTTTGAATATAACTCTCAAGACCAAATGAATGGCTGAAAGCCCCTGTCGGGAAATTTGAATCACATAATTGAAACAATGTTAAGGCATTATTCATGACTATGCCCAATATGGCGAAATGCCTGTTTTACTTTTCTTTCTTCACGCGTAAAAGGAATCCTTAATTCTTCTAATAATTCTTCTACGAGATAATCGTATTGGATAAGCATTTCATCTCCTTCAAATTGAGCAGGTAGATGACGATTACCTAATTGATGAGCAATATTTCCCATTTCATTAATGGAGCGGGGACGGATAATTAATAAATCATCAGAAAGAACATCGATGACAATCATATTTTGATCATCCATATACAACACATCCCCAGCTTCCAAATCACGTGGTTCAGTTAAACGAATTCCTAATTCTCGACCATGGTCTGTTTTGACCCGCTGAATTCTTTTTACTAAATGGGCGCTTTCAAGATAAACCTTTTCCATATGACGTCGTTTAATTTCATCCTGTCCTAAAGCATCAAGATTTGTTATCACTTTTTCAATGATCATTTTTTCACCTCAAAATAAGAAATAACGTTGACCCATTGGAACTTCATCAACAGGATCACATGTAATAAGTTCTCCGTTTATTTTTACTTCATATGTTTGCGGATCGACCTCAATATCGGGTGTCTCCGTATTTAATTTCATATCCTTTTTCGTCAAAGTACGAATTCCTCGAACGGGTAAGATGATCTTCTCTAACCCTAGTTTTTCATGGACTTTATCATCATAAGCTGCTTGCGAAATGAATGTAATCGAACTGCTTGGCAGAGCTTTCCCGACAGATGCATACATTGGACGATAAATCATCGGCTGTGGTGTAGGGATGGAGGCATTGGCGTCTCCCATTAAACTTTGCACAGCTAAGCCGTTCTTGAGGATCATTTCCGGTTTGGCCCCGAAAAATTTAGGATCCCACAGAACAAGATCAGCTATTTTACCAACCTCAATCGAACCAACATACTCAGAAATTCCATGGGTTATAGCTGGATTAATCGTATATTTAGCAATATACCGTTTCGCCCGATTGTTATCTGCGTACTCCTTATCCCCTTTCATAATGCCTAATTGCTTTTTCATTTTATCTGCTGTTTGCCAAGTTCTAAGTGCCACTTCTCCCACGCGTCCCATTGCTTGGGCATCTGAGCTTGTCATACTAAAAACGCCCATATCTTGTAAAATGTCCTCTGCAGCAATCGTCTCTCTCCGAATTCTTGAGTCAGCAAAGGCTATGTCCTCTGGAACGGATGGATTTAAATGGTGACAAACCATTAGCATATCTAGGTGTTCATCAATTGTATTAACTGTATACGGGAGGGTTGGATTGGTGGATGAAGGTAATACGTTCATCATCCCAGCCGATTTTATTAAGTCAGGAGCATGTCCTCCGCCAGCTCCTTCTGTATGATACATATGGATCACGCGATCTTTTACAGCTTTCATCGTGTTTTCCATAAATCCTCCTTCATTCAACGTATCCGCATGAAGGGCAACCTGAACGTCATATTTGTCAGCCACGCGAAGTGAATAATCTAATGAAGAAGTTGTTGCGCCCCAATCCTCATGGACCTTTAACCCAATTGCTCCGGCTCGTACTTGTTCTGCTAGTGGTTCCTCAGTCGCTGCATGGCCTTTTCCAGTTAAGCCAACATTGATTGGAAGCCCTTCTACTGCTTTTAGCATTCGATGGATATTCCACTCTCCGGGGGCTACTGTCGTTGCCCGGGATCCAGCTCCTGGACCTGTTCCTCCACCAATTAAAGTTGTCGTTCCAGCCGTTAAGGCGACATCTACTTGAGCTGGGTTGATGAAATGAACATGGGTATCAATCCCACCTGCAGTGACAATTTTCCCTTCACCAGCGATGACCTCAGTCGATGCACCAATGACAATATCGACATTGTCCATAATTAATGGATTTCCACTTTTACCAATTCCAGAAATTTTCCCGTCACGGATGCCAATATCAGCTTTGTATATACCGGTATAATCCAAAATAATGACATTGGTAATAATCGTATCAGGTACTCCATCCCCGCGTGTTGCTAATGGATGTTGCCCCATGCCATCTCGGATGACTTTCCCTCCACCAAATACGACTTCTTCCCCGTATGTTGTAAAGTCCTTCTCAATTTGAATAAATAAGTTTGTATCCGCCAAGCGAATAGAATCACCAGTCGTCGGGCCGTACATTTGTGCATATTGTTCCCTTGACATTTTAAAACTCATTACAATTCCCACCTTCTAATGGACCGTCCACTTTATTATTAAATCCATATACCTTTCGCTCTCCAGCATAATCAATTAATTCTACTTCTTTTTCATCACCTGGTTCGAAACGTACGGCAGCACCTGCTGGAATGTTTAGGCGCTTCCCATATGCTTCTTTGCGGTTAAATTTCATCGCCTCGTTTACCTCATAGAAATGAAAATGGGAACCGATCTGTACGGGGCGGTCTCCCGTATTAATAACCGTAACTTTTGAACTTTCTCGACCAGCATTACAAACGATCTCTTCTTCTTTTAATATATATTCTCCAGGAATCATCGATTATCCCACCCTTTCAGCATTAGCGAATCGGATCATGTACAGTAACGAGCTTGGTTCCGTCTGGAAAAGTAACTTCTACTTGAATATCATCAATCATTTCGGGAATCCCTTCCATGACATCATCTCTCGTTAAAATGGTTGCACCATACTCCATTAATTCCGCAACCGTTTTTCCATCCCTTGCTCCCTCCATGACTTCATATGTGATTAAAGCCATCGCTTCAGGGTGATTCAACTTTACTCCTCTTTGCTTTCTTCTTTTTGCAAGGTCTGCAGCCACTACGATTAATAGCTTATCTATTTCACGCGGCAATAATTGCATTATAAGTCCTCCTTCATGAATGCATATACATTTAAATATGTCCTTTTTCTTTATATCTGAATCGTTTAATAGCGAATTAGTTCATAAAGAAAGTAAATAACTCGCTACTTTCCAAAAATGCAATCAAAAACCTCGTACAAGATTTGTGAAAAGGGTAACAAATAGAATTGTTTTTGACTTACTAAATTGTTTGATTTTTTCAGACTGTTTTCTCCTTTTGTTTAGTTTCTTATAATGAAAATTTTAAAATCAGTTCGCTGTCCTCACTCCTTTCTTGATTTGTGAAACCAATAACAAAATAAAGCACTAATAAACCTTATTCTTAACGAAAAAAGCGCTGCATGTTGCCTAGATAAATATAATTTTTATTCTTAGGGTTTATCAAGTATGTGTCGTTCCATTATGAGTTGAGAAAGAGGTTCTCCTGAACGACAAATAGAGGAAGGTATTTCATTTACATCTGGTAGATCAACCAAGACGAATTGAGTATTATAGAATGATGATATCTTGCTTCTGAACCTAAGTCATAGGTAAGCTAATGAGATTTATTCAAATCGATTTATGGACAGCAATATTTTCTGTATCCCCCCTTCCATCATATGCAATGCTTTCGAGGAAATCGATTCATCTTCAACTTTGTCGCTAAATGCCAATGATCAAGTCTTAATGTGCAAGAATCATTTTCTACTCTATTCTACATAACACCGGAGGGAAATCAAGTTTAACGCATTTCCCATTAATTAATGCAGGAACCTCTCTAATAGGAGGTCTTTCAAAACAGGACACTTCTTAAACAAAGTGCCCTGTCCCATAAATAGTATAAGAACAGTTCAAAACCCATATTCTGCTTCTTTCACTTCACGGATCTTTTCATAGGTTTCTGCCAATACAATTGTATCTTCTACCAAACGTTCAATTCGGAATAATACATCATCATTTATAATTTCTTTTCGCTGGAAATCTTTTTCTTCGATAAAAACATATGTCTGAACAATTTGTGCTTTCATATAAGACAAGATTGGTTTTAATTGTTGTTCAGGTATTAGATAGTGCTTTGTTGATCCAGCTGTTATGATCATGCTTACTACTTTCTCCCGAAAAGCGCTTATAGGAAGCAAATCAAAGATATTTTTTAATGTCGCAGGAATGGATGCTTGGAAAATTGGAGTTCCAATGATAATTGCGTCTGCTTCCATAATCGTTTGCGCAACATATCTTGTATCCCCCTCGTATTCTAGGTAATTTCGTCCGTCACTAAATTCTACATCATAATCCGCTAGATCAATTACTGCTGAATCTATATGAGGATATTTTTCTTCGAGCGTTTTGATAGTATAATCGATCGCGGTTCTTGTTTTTGACCCCATTTTTGAGCCAGATAACCCAACAACTTTCACATTTCACACCTCTTCATTTTTAGCTGTATATTTCCGAATGGCTGGAAGAATTTCTGTACCAATGATCTCAATATTTTTCTTAACCTTGTCAAAGGGTACGCCGCCAAAATCAATTTGAGCAATATATCTTTGGTGGCCAAACACTTCATGCTGATAAAGTATTTTTTCAATGATTTGTTGCGGACTGCCGATATTCATAATACTATGCGGATCGGTCCCTTGGGCAAACAGTTGCTTTGAAAAGCCCTGTCCATTTGTGCGCTTCATACCCTCGTTGATATGAGGATAATATTCTCGTAGAGCCTGCTGGGATGTCTCCGCAGCATAGAAGAAGCCGGCCGTCGCAACAGGCAATTCAGATGGATCAAAGCCATTTTGTCTAGCTGCTTGACGATAAGCATCTACTGTGTGTTTAAAAACACTAGCTGGACCACCTAAATGCGCCATAAACATAGGTACACCAGCATAACCGGCTTTGATTGCACTTGCAGGAGATCCGCCAACTGCCCGCCAAATAGGTAATGAACCATTCTTTGGACGTGGAAGAATTTTTGCATTTTTTAATGGAGCCCGATATTCCCCACTCCAATTGACTACTTCCTCTTCATTCAATTTCCGCAATAACTCAAACTTCTCTTCATATAATTCTTCATAATCACGAAGATTATATCCGAGTAAATCAAATAATCCTACTCTAGATGCTCTGCCCGCAATAATTTCCGCACGCCCATTTGAAATTAAATCGATCGTTGCAAAATCTTCATAGACACGAACCGGGTCCGAAGTACTGATAATCGTAGAGGAACTGCCAATTTTTATTGTATCTGTCGCTTGAGCAATACTTGCCAGCACAACAGTGTGGGCTTGGGTGGCAAAATATTCTTGATGACTTTCCCCTACACTAAAAAAATCGATCCCTGCCTGTTCAGCTAATTTTGCATATTCAATTATTTCATGAACACGTTCACTCGCTGAGACTCTCTCGCCTGTTGAAGGATTTGGTAGATGATCACCTAATGTATAAATCCCAAATTCTAAGCCATTATGGGGATTGATGCGATATGTTTCCATTTATTTTTCACCTCAATAATGATAATTACTATGAACATAAAAGATTCTTTTCATTTTATCCTCGCTATGCTATTGTAGTTGATAATGACTATAAAGAGAAGTACGCACTTATAAGATACATAGTATACAAATGGATACTAAGGAGGAGAACCTATGGAAAAAGTTCCAGAAGAATGCCGTGTTGAAGATGCTCTTAGTATTTTAGTTGGGAAATGGAAGCCGATTATTTTATTGCATTTATTACAGGAAGGAACAAAACGTTTTAGTGAACTTAAACGTAGTATGCCTGGAATTACTCAGAAAATGCTCACAAAGCAACTGCGTGAATTAGAGGAAGAAGATATCGTAGAACGTGTTGTATATCCTCAAGTCCCTCCAAAGGTCGAATATTCTGTGACAGAATATGGAAAAGGCCTAGAGCCTATTTTGGAAGCGATGCATGAATGGGGGAGCAAGCATACACAGCATAAGAAGCAAAAAATAGATCAGCAAAACGCATAAAAGTGCATTTTGTTAAGTCGAAAACACACTTAAGCTTTAAGAAAAGCAGCTCGTAAACGCCTAGCAACAGCTCGTTAGCAGTGAGTCATGACTCGTAAGGGGGCAAATGCCTGCTACAGCAGTGCTCTTGGAATGGATTAGCCTAGCTTTCGTGCTAAAACAAAAAGGGTATCCAATCAACTTGTTGGATATCCCTTTTCTGTATTATTTTTCGATCGGTTTTAGTTTAAATTGATAGTGATAGGTTTGATCAGCATATAATGTGAATTCTGGATGTGTTTTTTGACTCCAACTATCATCGCCGCCTACACCCATTTGTTTATAGTTAACCCGAACAACGGTTTTATCCGTTTCCGGTAATTTGTATGAGTGGCTTGCTTCTTCGAGCTCTGCTGGTAGGTATGGAAGAACGTTTACTTCTATTCTAGGCATGCCAGTGATTTTCAAACCTCTCCCCTGTTCATCTGTTACAGAAGCCCATCTGACATCTGTTTTATTCCCACATTCTTGTGGTTTAAGATAAGGGACATATTGGTCCTTTACTTTTCCTTGATAGAGACCAATCTTGGCACTTTTCTTCTTATCCCAATAATTTTCGTGCGGCCCTTTTCCATACCAATCAATGTTGTCAAATTTCTCATCCATCGTAAATAGCATGCCTACTTCAGGGATTTCTGGTAGGTTTTCTCCCGGAATTAATGTAGAATCAACAACTATTTCTCCGGATTGATTGATCGTATAGATTACTTCAACAGTTGATTTAGTTAGGGTCGGTAATTGATAGTTTACGGACACGATAGCTTGATTTTCAATTGTTTCCACTCCAAAGCTTTGAAGTTTTCGATTGGCTCCAGCTTCCCTCCATGTTGCACTACGCTCGTCTAGCTTGCTCCCTTTATCATTGTCTGTCATCGCTCTCCAGTAATGAGGGTGTAAGGGTGATTTCAACAATTCTTCACCGGCAAATTGATAGGATACTAGATCGCCTGTTTCTTTTTGAAAACGCACTTTAAAGTTCTCACCCTCGATATCCCATTCAGTTGTTCCTTCTTCTACTTTTAAAGATCCATGTTGAACAGCTTCATTCTTAAGTGGATGTCCACGAAGGATAAATTGCTCAAAGGCAACCTCATGCCCTGTCTCTGCCCAAATAGAAGACTCTTTGGTTACAAGACGAATGGTTAAAACAAGTTCCCCTTTTTCCATAATCTCATCTGACTTAAAACCAAGTTCAATATTTTGTGTTTCCAGTGGGGCCACATCGATATCGACTTCCCCAGTCCTAACTTGTTTTCCATCTGCTAAAACTTCATAGCGCAATGTATATTCTTTTAAATTAGTAAAAAGATTTTTATTCCAAATTTGAACGATTCCTTTATTAAGATCGACCGCTTTAAACTCAACATTTTGATAGCATTTTTTTACTTCAACTAGCTTTGGTGTAATGGTACCGTCTGCGAAAATAAGACCGTTTCCAGAAAAATTCCCATCATGCGGCGATTCTCCAAAATCTCCTCCATAGGCTAAAAATTCAATACCATCCACTGTTTTGGTTCGTAAAGCTTGATCACGCCAATCCCAAATGAATGCTCCTTGCAGAATCGGATACTGATCAAATAGTTCCGTATATTGATATAAATTTCCATTCGAATTTCCCATCGCATGGCTATACTCACATATTATATATGGCTTGGCCGGTTGATCTGAGGCCTCTGCTTCAAGGGCATATTTCTCTACTTCAGCAGGAGCCTTATACATTGTACTCTCAATATCAGAAGCTGCATCAGACGGGCGATAATGGAATACGCCTTCATAATGAACTAAACGAGTTGGATCATTATCTTTAAAGAATTGATACATCTTTAAAAAATTATCGCCGCCAAAGGACTCGTTTCCTAAGGACCAGATAATAATCGATGGATGGTTTTTATCGCGTTGGAACATCGAATTACAGCGATCTAACACATTCTCTGTCCACTCTGGCTTACTACCGGGAACGGTATCCTCAAGCTCCTTCTGTCCATATCTCCAAGTCCCATGTGTTTCTAGATTGTTTTCATCAATCACATATAATCCATATTGATCACATAGCTCATACAAATACGGGTTATTGGGATAGTGCGAGGTCCGAACCGAATTTATGTTGTATTGTTTCATTAATTTAACATCATGAACCATATCCTCATAATTGATCGCTCTGCCTTTGTCTGCATGAAACTCATGGCGGTTCACACCCTTAAATACGATACGTTTCCCGTTAATTTTCATTAAACCATCTTTCAACTCAAATTTACGGAAACCGACTTTACAACTGACTGCCTCTAGTATGTTGCCCTTTTCATCCTTTAGATACAGAACAAGTGTATATAAATTCGGATGTTCTGCACTCCATTTGCGGGGATTCTCAATAAGAACACTCGTATGTATCTCACGGATATCTTGCTGATCAACATGAAGCTCAAGTAAAGCAGGATCCTTCATCACTTGCTGCTGATTGTGATCATATAGCTCCGCACCAAACGTAATATTTGCCTTTCGTTCCTTTACATAATTATGAATCTTGGCTTCAATATTCAATTCTGCATCATGATACTGGTCGTCTAAATCCGTCTGAACAAAGAAGTCTTGAATATGAACCACTGGCGTCGTATAAAGATAGACATCTCTAAAAATCCCGCTCAAACGCCAGAAATCTTGGTCCTCAAGCCAGCTTGCATCACTCCAACGATAAACCTCGACAGCAATTTTATTTTCGCCTTCTTTTAAATAAGGAGTGAGATTAAATTCCGCTGGTGTGAATGTATCTTCACTATAACCCACAAACTCCCCATTCACCCAAACATAAAAGGCTGACTCCACACCAGCAAAATGAATATAGACAGGCTGATCTTGCCAATGATCGGGAACTGTAAACGTTTGAATATATTGGCCAACTGGATTATATTTCGTCGGCGCAAATGGTGGTTCAATATCTTCGGTCTCGCTCCAAGGGTAGCGTACATTTGTATATTGAGGATAGTCATATCCTTCTAATTGCCAATGAGATGGGACATGAATCGTGTCCCAATGACTACTATCAAAATCTACTTGATAAAAATCTAAAATTCTCGTTTTCGGCGTTTCAGAGAACGAAAATTTCCATTGTCCATTCAATGATTGATAATTTTTAGAAGATTGACGTTGCCCCTGCACTGCCTCATCCACTGTATCGAACGGCATCAGTGTAGCATGGGCCTCACACCGATTCAATTGAAAAATTTCCGGATTATTATTCCACTCTGGATAGCCATTTTTCGGCGGTGTGTAGTGAAATTTCTCTACGTTTTTTAACATGACCTAACCTTCTTTCTATGGGGCCTGTCCCCCACCAGGGTAATGCGTTAATACAGTGGGGGTCAGGCCCCGAATTTTTACTTCACTGATCCCATCATACCAGCCACGAAGTGTTTTTGCATTAGGAAAAATACTAAGGCTGTTGGTAGGGTACCGATTACGATTGCCATCATAATGACGCCGAAATCTGGTGAGTATCCTGAACCCAAGTTAGAGATAAGCAGTGGGATTGTTTGTTTTTCAGGTGATTGTAAAACAACTAAGGGCCATAGATAATTATTCCAGCTATTCATAAAGGTAATAATTGCAGCTGCTGCATAGGCTGTTTTCATGGAAGGCATAAAGATCCGGAAAAAGACTCCTATTTCTGACAGTCCATCCATGCGTCCAGCTTCTACCAATTCTTTTGCAAACATTTTTGTATTTTGCCGAAAGAAAAAGATAAGATATGCCGTTGTAATGGTTGGCAAAGCAGCCGCAGCTAATGTGTCAATTCCAATCAATGGTACTGTTGTTGAAATCCCTCCAAACATCCGATAGAGAGGAACCATTAAAGCAGCAAATGGAATCATCATTGATAACAACAAAACATTAAAAAGAACATCCTTCTTTTTACTTCGGTAAATTTCAAAACCATAACCTGCTAATGACCCAATAATCAAGGCCATAATAGTCGTACCAATCGCGATCAGCGCCGAGTTCGTTAAGGCTGTCCCCATATCAGCTGTATCAAATAGATTTTTCATATTTTCAAATAAGTTGCCTCCTGGGAGCAAACGGCCTTTCGCTACATCACTCGATGTATTGGTTGCACTAATGATCATCCATAAAAATGGAAAAATAGAGATGAATGCAGCTATCGATAAGAAAAAATACGCTAAAACTCTTTTAATTATAGTCACTTTCTATCACCTGCCACTTTAAATTGTAAGGCTGAGAATAAGACAATTAAAATGACAATGACAAAGGAAACAGCTGCTGCATAGCCAAAGTCAGGAGTATATTTAAAGGATAAATTATAAATATATTGAGAAATGGAAACCGTCGCATTCCCTGGCCCACCTTTTGTGATATTCATAATTTCATCGAATAATTGCAGTGTTCCAATCGTTGACGTAATCGATGTAAATAGAATAATCGGTTTTAAGACTGGAACAGTAATCTTTGTAAAAACTTGGAATGCATTTGCTCCGTCCATTCTCGCAGCTTCATAGATCGATTGATCAATATTTTGTAAACCCGATAAATAGAAAATCATATTATACCCTGTCCAACGCCATGTAATCGCAATAATAATGGTCACTTTTGCTAATAGTGGATCCGTTAACCATTGTATCGGTTCTGATATTAACGAGATACTCAGTAAGAATTGATTGATAATCCCATCTTGCCCAAACAAATACTTAAAAATTATGGAATAGGCAACAAGTGAAGTCACAGCTGGTAAAAAGATCGCTGTGCGGAAAAATCCCTTAAGTTTTAATTTCGGATCGTTTAGTAACACTGAAAAAATCAATGCTAAAACGATCATAATTGGAACCTGAAAGATCAAATAAATAAATGTGTTTTTTATGGCGGCAATAAAGGTCGGATCTCCAAATAATCGAGCGTAATTACTAAATCCAACAAACTCTAAATTATTCCCCATCCCTGATTTAAAGGATAAAATGAAAGCTTGAATCATCGGATAAAAATAGAATAAGACGATGAAAAATGTAGCTATTAAAACAAACGACCAACCAATCGTATGATTCCTAAATCTATTACTCATTATTCTCACTCCTCGTATGGAAAGCGCTAGCGCCTAAAAGGAAGAGTAGCTATGCGCTGGTTCTAGATCCAGTACAGAATCATTTTTTCGGACAACCTCTTATTACAAATTGGTTGTCCGAGGCTCTGTAAAATTATTTCAACTGCGCTTCCGCTTGTTTTTGCGCATTACTTAGCACTTCATCGATCGCTTGTCCATTCAAGTAATTTTGCATTTCGGCCACAAGAATATCTTCAATCGCATAAGTATGCATGCCATAATTCACACCAGGTATTTCCTCCATCCACTTTGAAAAATCTGCGACCGTTTCCTGTCCACCAAAAAATTCATTTTTTTCTTTATACGCATCACCTTTTGCAGCAGGTATATAAGTGCCAATCGCTCCAATCTCTGAAACAAGATCTTGATAGAAATCCTCATTGGATCCGAATGTATTGGCAAGTAACTCAGCGGCCTTTTCTTTTCCATCAATATTTAAAACATAGAAAGAACTCCCGCCTAGATTTGAAGCATTCACAGCATTGGCAACATTTAATCTAGGAATTGGAACAACGGCCCATTTTCCAGATTGCTCTTCTTCTGCTGTAATACTTGGTGTAATCCAGTTTCCTTGAGCAACAGTTACCACCTTCTCCTCACTAATCGTAGCTAATAATTGGCTAAAATCTGAATGAATACCTGCAATCTCTTCATCAAGCATTGTTTTATAGATACGAAAAGCGTCAGCCATCGCTTTATTTCCATCAAGATTTGGGGTTGTTCCATCCTCTTTCAAATACCATTCTCCTGCTGTCTGGATCATCATCCTAATCGTCCCTAAATCATTGGGATCAACTGTTAGCATTTGTTTTCCTGTTTTCTCTTTTATTTTCTTGCCCATTTCGATGAATTCATCCCAAGTAATGTTCGTAAAGTCCTCTACTGTATATCCTGATTTCTCAAGCATATCTGTCCTCACATATAATCCTGCTACACCGGTATCGAATGGGAGTCCGTAAATTTTTCCATCTAAACTAGCAGATTCAATTTTATATTTTGCAAAATCTTCTGAGTTGAAGTAGTCTGACAAATCATAGAAGGCATCTGGATACGCTTGCAAAAAGCTTTGTGCACGATAATCCTCAATTAGTACAAGGTTCGGCATCCCCTTCATGGTTCCGGAACTTAAACCTGTGTTCAATTTTGAAACAATATCAGGTTGGCCACTCTCAATAATATCTAAGTTGATCTCTTCTTCGCCGGAATATTTCTCTTCCGCAAGTTTCAGAGCAGTAATATTAAAATTAGGATCCCATGCCCATGCTGTAATCGTATTAGGATCTTTCTTTCCGTCTCCCCCTGACTCTTCTTTAGATCCGGAACTACATGCAGCCAATACTACTAAACTTGCAATAAGAATAAATAAAATTTTCTTCATCTTTTAAACCTCCTATTAATTGAAAGCGATTACCTTCAATTAAAATTCTAGCACGCGCAAAAAAAGACCGTTAGAACGATCTTTAGATAAAGGTTTTACTTTATTTTGGTATTTTGCAAGCGGATTCTATTTAATTGTATTTTTTTTAGATATTTGCATTATTATTGGGTTTTATAACAGGAAGAGTTATTCTAACTCTTGTTCCTTTTCCTAATCTACTGTCCACCTCCAAACCATATTGTTCTCCATATAAAAGTTGAATTCGCTCTTGAACATTGTGAATTCCGATGCCAGAAAAGAAATGGCGTTTTCCCTTTGCTTTTGGAAGGTTAGCCTGAGATTCTATTTCCATTCCATCTCCATTATCAACAATTTCACAACGCAATACTCCCTCATTTTGAGAAATAAGCAATTGAATATATCCCTCTTTCTGATGATTGAAACCATGAAAAAAGGCGTTTTCTATAAAAGGTTGGATCATTAGCTTAGGAATTTCATGCTTTAAACATTCCGGAGAAATAAAATAATGCACTTTTATTCTATTTCCATAACGCATTTGATTAATATATACATAATTTTTCAGATTATTGATTTCTTGATCCACTGTATTTGTTTCACTGATATTCCCGATTGTATTTTGAAGTAACGATATTAAAGCGTGGATGGTTTGAGTTGATTTTTCCCGATCTCCTTGTTGAACCATAAACTTCACGGATGCTAATGTATTATATAAAAAGTGCGGGTTAATTTGCTGTTGCAGGGCCTCCAACTCTGCATTTCTTTGCTTTTTTTGCGTTTCCATCAATTGCTCAACATACTCGTGGAGTTCATCCAACATATAATTAAATGATTTTGCAAGTTGTTTTGTTTCATAACTTCCCGTCTCCGTTACGTAAAAGTCAAAATTGCTTTTACCCATACCGGATATTTGTTTCACCAACCCTGATAATGATTTCGTCATTCTCCGTGAGATAAGAAAGACAATACATACTGCAATAAAAACAATAGTAGCGCTGATAAGGACTATTGTTTTTTTGTCTACTAAATTCTTTTTGATATTTTCGCGATCGATCAAATTAACAAGATACATATCAAAGGTCGGTACATATCGCGAAAACAATAAATAGTCCTTTCCAAATACATTGATTTGTTTAAATTCTAATTCATTATGCTCAATCTCCTTCACTTGTTTCAGTAGATTATCTTCCTCTTGGCCAATCAAATCCCGTTTATTACTTGAGACAATCTTGCCCGTTTGATCCATTAGATACACATCATTTCCATTTCCTGTATACCTTGAATACATCTGTCTAAAATCGTCTTCTCGCAACGATACATACATAACACCATAAATATGATTCTTAGAGCGATCCATCAATGCTTTAGTTGCGACAATCAGAGGTACTGTAGCATCTTCAGGATCTGCTGATGCATATTGATAGAGGATCTGGTTCGGGTTTTTATATGTATTTAATGTGATCGGGTGCTGACATAATGTTTCCGCTGCAATAGGCCAAGGCCACTTCACATAATTGGTGGAAAAGGTGCGCTGATTCTCTCCCATGATCACAATATTCCCTCCATCATGATTCAATAATGAATCATAATAGTTCATCTGTTGTTTAATTCTATAAGTGGCCTTTGCTAAGACAATCGGTTCATTATTGTGATCGGTCAAATAATTTTTGACCGATCCACTTTGTTGAGCTTGATGAATAGCAGAAGCAGTAGAGAAGCTATAACGTTCGAAATTCGCGGTGATTTGTTCCATCACTTTTACATTCGTTATACTAAATTGATTTATAAATAGCTTTTCAGACATTTGAATCATGGCAAAGGTGATACAGATCGACACCGCCACAATACTTGTCACCATCACAAGAAACATTTTAAAAAATAAACTATTCCTTTTAAATTTGCCTATATAATCTCTCATCATTTTATCCATTCCTATACCCGGCCTGAACGCCAGCCTGGATCCGCCCAGAGGACAAAGTGGCAGCGTTACTTTATCGTGCTTTTATCCCGGCGCAACCATCCGTAAGACCCCCACTTCAAGACTAGGAAATTTCAAAGAAGTCTAAGTGGGGGGTAACGGGCGCTAACACCCCGATAAGTCTCGCTAACCATCAGTGAGGATGAAGAAAACCCCTACTGATGGCAGTCTCACTTTATGTCCCTTATCCTAGGGAGATTTTCCGATATTTACTAGGCGACATTCCTGTCATTTTTTTGAATACTTTACAAAAATAACTATGGTCTGAATAGCCTACAAACCCACTGATCTCTGCAATGGAGACATTTTTGTTTTCCAAATAGGCTTTTGCTTTATCTATCCGAATTTGATTAAGATATTCATTAAACCCAATTCCGTGATGCTGACTAAAATAAGTCGATAAATAGGATGGGTTAAAATGAAAATGATCTGCTAAATCGCTTAGACTTATTGGTTCAGTATAATGTTGATCAATATAGCTGAGTAATTGTGGCATATTGGATTGGTTGTTCTCGTTCATTTGCGAAGCAAGCAAATGGTGAACTTCTTCTAAAAACGAGCTGAAATAGCTTATGGCGTGTTCAACGTCGTGCGCTTCATTAAGCAACGCAAAATATTGATATTGATCTTGTTGCATTTTGTTGATATCAAACTTTAAACCTTCCAAAACAATCGTAATGTTAAAAATAATATTGCCTAAAGTCGCTTTAAAATCATTTTCAGTCATAGTATATTTCCCAGAAATGTATTGGGTATATTGATTTAGTTCTGCGAAAGCCTTTTGGAAGTCAAAGCGCTTAAATAGATCTATGACATGATTTAATTCAAACCTGCTGTCCTCTGTAACCGCTGGCAATTCAGTTAACATAAAAAAGCTTTGATTTGGAAAATAAAATTGATAGTTTCTTAAGCGTTTGAGGTCGTCTTGATAATGCTGCTTCAATTCACTTATTTCTGCAAATGGTTCTCCTAGTATCCACACGAGGGACTGGCCTGATCTTTCTCCCTTTTTTGCTGTCTCCTTAATCTTTCTTGCAAGAGCTGAAAATTCCCCCATATCGGTATTCACGACATACGAGAAATGGCGATCCTCTAACAAAATCGGATAATAAAGTAAACCATCTAATAAATGAGACAATTGCTCTGTGATATGCTTTTTCTTTTTCTGGGCATCTATCTCTAATTTAAGATCAATTCCCACTAAGCAAAAATGGCTTTTCGGAAATGACTCATACTCTAATTGTTTCCGATTGATCGGTTCATGGCCAGCCATCAAATGCTGAATCCATTCTTCCATTGTTATAATTGATTGTTTAGACAAGCTCAAAGCAAAATTGGGCAATCGACGCAATGCCTGTTTAAGCGCTCTTAGTAATTCCGTACCTTCCAAATTTGGTTTCAGAATGTAATCAGCCACACCATTTTGAAAGGTCGAACGCACATAATCAAAGTCACTAAAGCTACTTAAGATTATTACTTCAATCTCTGGATAGTCTGCTTTCACCTTTTTGGTCAATTCGATCCCGTCCATTATCGGCATCACAATATCCGTAATAACAATCTGGGGATTTTCCTTTTTAATAATTGCGAGAGCCTCCTCACCATTGGAAGCCTCTCCAATCATTGTAAATCCTTCCTCCTCCCAATTCACATAATGCTTAATCCCTTGCCTAATTAACACTTCATCATCAACAATCAGTACCTTACATCGTTCTTGCTCAACCATTTTCTATCCTCTTCCTTGTCTCCCATATTAATTGTAAAGGTATCCAACATTATATCACTTTTTGTCGAATTCTTTATCGCTACCGCTCTATCATTGTTGAGGAAACCGTCTGAAAACACTTTATCAGTTGATGTTTCTCTAACACAAGTAAAATACTGGCTAACCAAAGCAAAACCCCTCTTTACATATGCCTTGGATCATCAACCAAAGCATATGAAAGGGGGAATCAAATTTTCATCTTGCTATCCTCTATAACCAGTCCGTATGGAAGGTCCCTTCCTTATCCACTCGTTCATACGTATGAGCACCAAAATAATCTCGCTGCGCTTGGATAAGATTAGCGCCACTTTCGGAAGAACGATAGCCATCGTAGAAGGATAAGGCGGCACTGAAACATGGTAAAGACAAGCCATTTTCAAAGCCTTTGATGACAACCTTCCTTAAGGAAAATTCAAATTGATTCGCTTTTTCCATAAAGAATGGTGTTAACAATAGGTTAGTGACCTCTTGATTTTCCTTATATGCGTCACTAATGTCATTGAGGAAGTCAGCTCTAATAATGCAGCCGCCACGGAAAATTAAGGCGATCTCTCCTAGATCCAGTGCCCAGTCTTTTTGCACGGAAGCCGATTTATATTGGTAAAACCCTTGGGCATAAGCACAGATTTTCCCCATATATAAAGCCTCTTTGACAAATTGAATCCACGCTTCCTTGTCACTTTCACCTGCTACAAACTCAGGGCCTGTTAAATGCTGCTCCGCATAGGTTCTTTCTTCTTTTAAAGAAGACAAGTATCGAGCGAATACAGATTCCGTCAGAATTGAGGAGGGTACACCCAAATCTAATGCATCCTGGCTTGTCCATTTTCCCGTTCCTTTTTGACCAGCTTTATCTAAAATTACATCAACCATTGGCTTACCTGTCTCTTCATCTATTTTTGTCAAAAGCTCAGAAGTAATGTCCATTAGATAGCTTTTTAACTCAGCTTCATCCCATGACTGGAATACTGTGGCAATCTCCTGAACGGTTAATCCAAGCTTTTTACGTAAAAATAGATATGCTTCGGTAATCAATTGCATGTCCGCATACTCAATCCCATTATGCACCATCTTCACATAATGACCGGATCCCGCAGGACCAATATAAGTACAGCATGGTTTCCCATCGACTTTTGCCGCGATTTTTTCTAGGATTGGGGCTACTTGTTGATAGGCAACTGGATTTCCACTCGGCATAAGCGCAGGGCCATGTAAAGCTCCCTCTGCTCCACCAGATACCCCGACACTAATAAAATGAATGCCTTGTTTCTCTAACTGCTGATATCTTCGGTTAGAATCATGGAAATCAGAGTTTCCCCCATCCATAATAATGTCACCTTGATCTAACAAAGGCACAAGTGATTGAATGACTGAATCTACAATCGGACCAGCTGTCACCATTATAAATATTTTACGTGGCTTCTCTAATGAATCAACAAAGTTTTCTAATTCAAAATGTGGCATCACATCTGGATGGGAGTATCCATCCACAAAAGCTTCTGTTAAATCCGGCATATAGTTAAATATGGAGACACGCTCCCCGTGATGAAGCATATTTTTAGCTAAATTCGCTCCCATTACACCTAATCCATAAACGCCAATTGTATTTTTCACTGTTCGATCCTTCCTTTACATGTGCATATTCAAAGTAGTTTTGTACGTCCTCTCTAAACAAACAAATTTATCACCAAGACACCGACTAAGCCGACTACTGAAATAATCGATTCTAGCGATGTCCAAGTTGCAAATGTTTCCTTTAAATTTAACCCAAAGAATTCTTTAAACATCCAAAACCCTGCGTCATTAACATGAGAAGCGATCAAACTACCAGCACCAGTCGCCAACACCATTAAAGCAGGGTCCACCCCTGTTCCTTGCATTAATGGAATCACAAGACCAGCCCGGAATAGAAATAATCGCCCCATAAATTAAAACCATACCAATATTCGCTTCATATTGTTGTGCAATAACTGTTGGTCCTGGATGAGGTGGAATGTTTAATTTTGATAGACAGGGATATTCCAACGCAAATGATACCTCAATGTTTCTTTTCCCGTCTTTTTATCTAACAATATAAACTCATCACCCGCTTGAATCACATAATAGCTTTTTAATACTCGAAGCCCAGGAATCTTTTGTTCTGCATTCACAGCACCAATATTTTCTTCAAACAAAATATGGTGTTCGTTCATGTCATAGAGCAATATCATTCGATTTGCACTTTCTCGCTTTGTTTCTTGATATGTCACCATCGCTGTTTTGTTCTGCAGATTCACATCTAACACATGAACTCCTAGATTTGCGAATGATTGAATGGCAGGCTCTGCCAAGAGATCGCTCATAAAATCCTTGATCTCTTGATACTCTCTCTTCTCTACATACGAATCAAAGTAAGTTGGCAAATCAGAATCCAAGGAAAAACGTACAGAAAGGAGATTTTCTGCTTCACTATCTTCGTTTAAATTTTTTCCGTCAAACTGGTAGTACTTTCCATCAATCCCTGCTAAATAAAGTTTATTTTGCCAGACCATTAGATTGTATGCACCCTGATCAAGAATATCTATTAAGCCTTTATGCTTCTGTGTAAATTCTTTCTTAGATAGCTCTTCTTTCCCCGTTTGAATGTTTAAAAGAGATAATTTTCCTACTTCTCCATCCCGATGATGAATAAGAAGTCCTCCCATAAAAGGTCCAATGATTGTCTCCTTACCTGAAGACGAGTTCGTCCATTGCTTTTCACCCGATTTTAAATCAATTGCGATAATCTGGTAATGAGAAATGAGCTGAGTAATACCGTTAGATGTTCCATTATTTTCAGTCCCTCTAACCATTTGGATAGCAATGTTTTGCGAATCATCTGTATAAACTGGTGATATAGCATTAATCGGAAAGCTTCTACCAGCGAGTCCGAATACAATCATCACAAAACTACTGAAAAAAGCATACGAAATAAAGGCAATTACAAATGCCCCAACACGTCGATATTTAAACATAATAAATAATAATAGTAGAATTCCTACACCTATCACGATCGCTAAAGTAATATCGTGACGAAGCCATCCGTTAAAGCGCCACGAATAAAAGAATCGTTGAAAAAAACTTTCCAATCCCATTCCTCCCGCTATTTTCTTACAATCAAAGCTTCCTCTTTACTGGGTGACAGCTTGATACAATTCGATTGGAATAAATAGGCCCACTTTTCCATATTCGGGAGGCTCCATTGTCGCAAAGATCACCCCTACTACTTCTCCTTTCTCATTCAGGACTGGACTCCCACTGTTTCCTCGATAAACCGGAGCTTTGATCATCACGACTTCCTCTTCCCAATCTGGTAATTTGGCCGAATCGATAATCTTGCCTTCATTGACAATCCCATGGAAACGAAGCGGGTTCCCAATGAACGTAACTGGCTCCTCTTGGTACCATCTTGCTTGTTCAGCTACTTTTAAATATGGCAATGATGCGGCCTCCACCTTTAATAAAGCAAGATCAATTTCTGGGTAAATGTCTGTGACCTTCGCTTGGAATATACCATTTTCCGGAAAAGCAACTGTCACTTCCCCGTTCCCTTCAATTACATGATAATTGGTCAAAATCTCCCCATCACTCGAGATGGAAAATCCTGTTCCTTTGCTTTCTTCCGTTGTAACAGTGACAACTGATTTTTTATACATCTGAATCTGTTCATCTTGTGATAATCTTGCCGATATGCGCAAAAATTCTAAAGCTGGGATGGAATATGTTTGAAAGACGAACGAAAATGTACTTAATAGAAAAACAACGACAATGAGTGTCAATATCCATTTATGTATACGCCGAGTTGGCGGGGGATGTTTGTGTTCTTGCTCTTCTTCTAAAAGAACCTCGCGCTGGGCCTCGCGGATCAGTTCAGCCATTTCCTCTTCATCAATGTCTTCTATTAAATGGCGATCCGGACCGTCAACCTTTTTTTCTTCCTCCTCCATCTAGTTTCACATCCTCATTTTATTGATCCATCATTCATTTGTAGTCTTCTACTATCAACGAAACCCCTCTACAATTTCATTCGGTAGAGGGGCTTCCTAAGGTTGAATGGATCACTTGTACAAAGTATCTTCTAACGAACCATCTACACGGTAAATAAAGAGAATGCCATCATGATCCGTGACATAAGGTTTTGCTTTTTCTAGTAAGTCTTCCTTATTACTTTCTTTAAAAATGGCTTGTTTCTTCCCTGCCTGTAGCAGTTTCCAAGAATCGTCCTCATTTTTCACCTTATAATGAACCCGATCTTTGCCATCATCTTCATAATATTCACGTGCTTGTGTCAAGCCAATTGAAATCGCTCGTCCTTCTTCATAATTTTCTCGCAAAAGAGCATTGCCAATTTCAATCGCTTTATTACGGACCTTGGCAGTTTCATTTTTAAAAGCTGCTGGATAATCATTTTTTGTCCACGGCATATGAATTCCTCCTTAAAGTTTTTCATATCCCAATTGGACTTTTTCAAACCTCCTATTTTCTTAAATTCTATACATCTTTCGTGGCCGCACTCTTTATTTTTATACGCTGTTCGTAAACATTGTAAATCACTACTTTAGCGACAGCATAGACTGGGATGGCAACAATGATCCCAAGAAAGCCAGCAATATTTCCTGCTGCCAAAATAATCGTAATTACAGTTAGTGGATGAATATCAAGTGTTTTTCCCATCACATTTGGTGTAATAAAGTTACTATCCGTTTGTTGTGCCACTAAGGTAACAATCGCTACACCGATCACTAACTTTGGATCCTGTAAATATGCAATGATCAGAGCTGGCGTTACAGCGATCCATGGACCAACGAAAGGGATCAGATTCATGAACAAGGCAAAAATGGCAAGCAGCAAAGCATATTGCACGCCTAAAATCATATAGCCTATCCAGATCAAAGCGGCTAAAATTGTACTAATCAAAAGTTGCCCTTGTATATACGAACGCAACACCTTATCAATGTCACCCATCGTCTTTTTAATCCATACTCGCCTTTCCCCAGAAAAGAAATTATAAATAATCGGCGCGAATTTCTCATGATCTTTTAACATGAAGATATAGAAAAATGGAACTAATACCAGCAAGAACATCGCCTGGAAGAACGATTGTAAAAATTGGACAATCCATATTCCAAATTTCATTGCAACAGATTGAAGGGAATTTGCTGCACTATTGATTGATTCCTGCAAGTTTTCAGGCAAATTATCCTTTTCCTGTAAAAGCTTGTCTTTTATGTCATCTAGTTCTTTTGTAATTATAGGAGCATTATCAACTAATGCATTGACTTGCTTTGTGATCGGCGGGCCAATGATTGCTACGAAAAGCCAAATAAGTAAAACAAGACCAACCAAAATAATGATGATACTGCCCCAACGTGGAACTTTCCGCTTTTCCAAAAATCGTTGAACAGGTTCTGTCATGTAATACAATACGCCGCCCAGTAATAGGGGCAGGATAATCGCTTTAACAATAATCACCACAGGTGAAAAGATAAAGCTGATTTCCATGAAATATTTAATGATCAGAATCGCTAATAATATACCGACCCCCACTTGAAACCATAGCTTCTTTGTCAAGTCCTCACTTCCTCATGCGAAAATAATACTCTAAGTATACGTTTAATTACGGACCATGTCGAAGAAAAGTTTCAAACTAATAATGGATTACACTGGATAGCGAGGAATCACGATGTCGTTTTTACTTACAAACCGTTCCCTAGAAAACGAGCTGTTTTTTCCTTTTCCATCCTCCTGTTCAAAAGAGACCAATCTTGACCCTTCGGTAAAGAAAAAAGGACAATTCGTCACTGTTCTTTTTTTCATAGTTACCACATATTTTTTATTAATGTATCCTTTTATCATAAGGAGTGACACCATGAATCTACAACATGATGAGATGACTTTTAAGGAAATAAGATTATATTTGCTGGGGATTATTGTCATCATTAGTCTATTCCTTCTGTCAATTATTTTTGGCGATTTCACCACGGCCCTACGGCTTTTACAATATCGTTTGACCATGCTGGTTGTTGGGACTGTCTACTTTGTCGGCGTATATCTGTACTATACGCGCATTTCGAAAATTTCTGCTGCCGTGATGCAAGATCGAATGAATGATGTCATTGTTATTTTATTAAATGGCAAGGAGTACAGGAGATAAGATTTGACTTTGGAGGTTCTCTTATTTGAATACAGTCTCCCCGATTCGTTATAATTAACATGATTATAGTAAATGAAGGGTGTGTTCAAATTGTATCGAAAAGTGGAAGATTTTATCGAAGACTGGTCCGCTTCAGCGGAAGGCACATTAGCAGTAATGAAGGCCATGACGAACGATAAGCTAGACCAAGCGATTATAGAAGGTCATAATTCTCTTGGGTGGCTAGCTGGGCACCTAGTTGGTGCAGCAGGGGCGTTCGGCCATTTTGCTGGCCTTCAAATTGAAGCTCCATCATCTGATCAACCAACACCCAAAGATGTTGCTGAAATAGTGGAAGCTTATGAAAAAGTGATGCAATCGTATAAAAATGAGGGACCGAAATTAACTGATGAGTCCTTATTAGAGGAAGTAACTGGCTTTGGTGGTCCTGTACCGCGCGGCAAATTATTACGCTCTCTTATTGATCATCAAACCCATCATCGCGGTCAAATGACCGTATTGCTTCGCCAAGCTGGATTAACCGTCCCAGGTATAATGGGACCAACAAAAGAAATGCAATAAGGAACTGGATGAAGAACAAAAGCGCAAGCGCCCGTTTAGCGACGTACAAACTTTTTAGGGTTCTGACGAGATAAAGGAAACACCATGAGCTTGGAAAGCGAATGGATGTTGACTTATCGTAGGAAGAAACCGAAAGTTTGCTAGTCGCTGGGCGCTGGAGCTAGACAACAAAACTCAAAGTTATAACTTATCCACAAGCTGCAATTTTATAATTTCCTAAACGACAAGAAAAGCGCAAGGCGCCCGCCTATCGGCGACAAGCAAATGTTCTGAGACAAAGAAAGGCGTTCTTTGCCTTTCATTGTCTCAGGTTATTTGACCTCGAGCCGATGGCGCCTGGAACTGGATCAAGCACTAACCAAAATTTATACTTTCCTATACTGGAACAAAAGGGAAAGCTTTTATCAGCTTTCCCTTCTTAGATTACTGTGTAGCAACCCTTCGGAATTTTTTAAAGATATTTTTGTCTTTCAAGTTTTTGATCGTAGCTGGGACTAAGAAGCGGTCAACTCCGTAATATACTGTTCCATTGATTACAAATAAGAGAATGATGGCTACGGCAAGTAAGATTGGATTTGTGCTAATCGTTCCTGCAAGTAAGAAGTTCAAGTTCATGAATGCTCCTGCAATCAGAGCTGGGATTGTCAATGCGCCGACAATTAATCCAAGACCAACAAGTATTTCCCCTGCTGGGATCAAGATGTTGATAATCTTCACATTTGGAAGGGCAACATGTTCAAGGAAAGCGGCATACCATCCTTGGACAACTGGTGCTTCTCCTCCTGCTTTGGCTAACGCCCCTTGTAAAAATCCCCCTGCATCAAATGCGCCTAATTTATGCCAACCTGCTTCTAACCATTGAACACCTAACCAAATTCTTAATGCGGCCCATACAATTGCTACCCAACGATTTTCATACCATTTATTCATCATAATCACTCCTGTTTATTTTATCGTTTGTGAAATTATTCACATAATAGTGTAAAAAATATAAGTGCACTGTATTGAAGGGTACTGTTTTTTATTTTTTCTTGTGAATACTTTCACTAACTTTCTACACTCTTAATATACTACGTTTTCGCCAATTACGCAAGGGTATTTCATAACAGACACAACATTGACACTTTTCTATAAAGTGAAACTTCATTCAGTGGGGTTTCTTTCATTCCCACTGATTATTAGTTGAACCAATCAGGTATCTACTGGCAGTTGATCCCCACTTACCATCTTGTTTCTCCTCGAATCCTTAAAATGGGGTCTTACTGCCAGTTGTTTCGGGATTAAACTTGCGAATTTCTCGAGAACATGTTATATTGCTGTTTGGAAATTTCGAATAAAAATAAAGTGAAACTTCATTCAGTGGGGGGTTTTTCATCCCCCACTGAATGTTAGTTAAACCAATCGGGGATTTACTGGCAGTAAGACCCCCACTTACAATTCTCGTTTTCACCTCGAATTCTTGAAGTGGGGGTCTTACTGCCAGTTAATTCGGGATAAATGTATAACCTCAATAATATGGTTTGAGGGTCTCTACCAGGAACCAATTAAATCCTGACTACAAATTTATTCTTTTGTAGTCGGGATTTTTTCTATACTTATATCTGTTTAAACGAAAGGAAGTCCCGCAGAGATACATAAGGGACCTTGGAGGTATGAATATGAATTTTAAAGTATTTATCCTTGCCATATCGACGATTATTGTTGGATTGGTGGAATTAATTGTAGGTGGAATCTTACCCATTATGGCTGATGATTTGCATGTTACGATTGGAACCGCAGGGCAACTAATTACTATTTATGCACTTGTATATGCCATTGCCGGCCCAGTGCTTCTATCTTTAACAGCAAAAATGGAACGCAAAAATTTATACTTGATCACCTTATTCATCTTTTTCATAGGAAATATCATCACCTATTTCAGCCCCAATTTTACATTCATTATGATCGCCAGAGTACTTACAGCGATGAGTGCGTCTTTAGTGATCGTATTATCTTTAACGATTACCTCAAAGATTGTGGAACCCAAACATAGGGCAAAGGCTTTAGGGGTCATTTATATGGGAATCAGTTCTTCCTTAGTACTTGGTGTACCAATCGGCATTGTCATCACAAATGCTCTGGGCTGGAGAACCGTTTTTCTCGGAATCGCCATTCTTACAATTGGCTCTTGCATTCTTATTTATATGTTTTTGGAAAAAATTTCTCCCGAAAATATCCAGCCTTTATCGATACAAATGAAAGCACTAGCCAACAAAAAAATTGCAGGCGCCCATTTGGCTACCATGTTTATGTTAGCTGGACATTACACGATATATGCGTACTTTACGCCTTTTTTAGAAACCACTTTACATTTAAATCAAAACTGGGTAAGCATTTGTTATTTTCTTTTTGGAATTTCTGCTGTAGGTGGTGGAGCATTTGGAGGTGGACTTGCTGACCGAATTGGTTCACAGAAAAGCATCTTAATGATCCTTGGTGCTTTTGCTTTAGTCCTATTTGTTCTTCCCTATTCCACTTTTTCCTTCCCTGTATTCTTGGTGACCATGATGATCTGGGGAGCATTAAGTTGGAGTCTTGCTCCACCACAACAGGATTATATTATTCGCACAGATCCACACACATCTGATATTCATCAAAGCTTTAATAACTCGGCATTGCAAATCGGCATTGCCTTAGGATCGGGTATTGGCGGCTTGGTCATGGAGCATACGGAATCCGTTGCTCGGACTGCTGCCGTTGGTTCAGGGGTAGTAATCATTGCCTTTATATGTGCTGTTATTTCTTTGAAAATTCCAGCACAACTTCATCAAACCGAAACAACGAACTAGATAAACAATTGTCTCAATTACAAAAAATGCAAAGGAAAGTAGTTCTCCTTTGCATTTATTCGATATAATTGGATAAAAAGTGGTTTAACCGCTCTTTATAAACCTCTTTTTCTAATACAAATGATTCACCATGATTGGCCCCATCCACAAGCATAAGCTCCGCCTCACTATTCGTAGATTCATAAAGTTCTTGTGCTAGTTTCGTAGGAACAAAGGTATCGCCCTTCCCATGTATATAAAGAATTGGGACATCTGTCACCTCTACTTCTTTTTGCGCATCCGCCTCCCTTAGCCAATAACCAGCCTTTATCTTAGTAACAAGACTTGTACTGTCCAAAATCGGAAATGCAGGCAGCTTAAACATACGCTTCATCTGATAGGCAAACAAGTCATAAACAGATGTATAAGCACTATCGGCCACGATGGCTTTCACTTGATCAGGCAGCTCTTTTTCTCCACTTGCCATTAGCACTGTTGCAGCACCCATGGACAAACCATGGTAGACAACCTGCGTATCATTTCCTAATTTGTTGACTAAAAGATTCGTCCAATCAATCAGATCAAGGCGATCAGGCCAACCAAACCCATAATAATCACCTTCACTATCTCCGTGCCCACGCGCATCTGCCATGAAAATATTGTAACCTAGTTCCTCATAATAATATTGACCAAATAGGCCCATTTGCTTCGCATGCCCTAGATAGCCATGAGTGAAAACAACCAACTTATCAGTCGGTTTCTTGGCTGGCAAGTAATAGCCTATTAATTCTAAACCATCACGAGATTTCATTTCGATTTCCTCAAAATCCTGAGTAGCTACCCATTCTCGCCATTCCCCATCTAACATTTCGTCCAATGATTCTGCTGCCACTTCCAGATCAGCATTTTCCTCGAGGAACTCCTTTGGTCCCCGCTTAATAGCCAAATTGTAGAAAAAGAAACTCGCTGCAATGTCTCCAATTAAAAGGATACCAATAAAAATTGTAACAACTTTTTTCCAATGCTTTCGTATCATGGCCATTTTCCCTTTCAAGTAAAATCAGTCACTCTATTCTTCTATTATACTAAAAAAGTAGATAGAACTCTTTGGCAGATTATTGAAGTGGGATCTCCACCATGTGGATCTCATTGGGACAGCCCTACTCTTTTTCTTGCCCTCTATCCTCAAATAGGGAATATGATGTAATGGGGTTATACACACTATCGAATTCAATTTATTCAAAAAACAAGGAGCGAAAAAGCAAGCCAACGTAGGGATCCGTTGCGTTCTTTTTTTGTTAAACTTTTTGAACATAATTCTATATGAGATTTATTTTCACTGTGGAATAATCAACGAAGCTAAGGATGGGATATTTGATAAGGGGAGCATGTTCCAAGTCATGAACAAGGAAACGTCTTTGATGTTTGAAAGTTCGATCGGAGTTTTTACTAAGAGGAAACTTGAATATCAAAAGGAAATACCCATCAGCGCCCGTAACGGGTTTCAAGTTCAAATATTCTTTGCTCTAGTTCAACGTTCTTATGCTCAAAATAGTGTATCTTTTTACTAACATGTTGACGATTATTATCTAATTTTTCACCGTTTTGGATAACCAGTTTTTCAAGATTTGTAAATCGTTCTTTTGTTTCTTGACGAAATTCTCTCATTTCCTCCTGAAAGCTCTTATGGCCTTCTAATTCTTCCTGCATAATTCGTTGACCTTCTCGCATTGCTTGCTGGTCTTCTCGTGTTGCTTGCAGTTCTTTTTTCATGGCTTGTTGGTCTTCTCGCATGGCTTGCAGTTCTTTTTGCACGGCTTGTAATATCTTTAAAACTTCTTCCATTTGTATTTCTCTCCTCCCTATCAAATTTTTCACTACTCTTTCATTATAACAGAAAAGCCCTCCTCTTTCTTACAAAAAAGAAAAGGTTTACACAAGTTTCTTCTCTTCTCAGCTCAATCTACTGCCCTGTAATCTGAGGTAGATAAGCTTCCTTACATTATTGAGGTACTTTAGTAGGGGATTGCGCTTCTTCCCTTGTGAATAACAGAATTTCAAAAACCCCGAATACTTCTATAGGTAGCAGTTTCGGGGTTTTCCTATTCATTCTTGTTCAAACCGGCCGGATGGTGATTTCATTGACATTTACATATTCTGGTTGTGTAACTGCGTAAACAACTGCTTTGGCAATATCCTCTGTTTCCAGTTTTTTCCGATCCATTACTGTGGAGTTACTTAAACTAGTCGCGACCATCCCAGGAGAGATATTTGTCACTCTAACGCCTGTTCTCGCCAGTTCCTTTTCCAATCCCATAGAAATAGCTCTAACAGCAAATTTGGTTGCACTATAAACCGTGCTCGTCTTTGTCACTTCATATCCAGAGACAGACGCGATGTTAATAATATTTCCGGTAGATCGCTCCAGCATCGATGGCAACACCGAATGAACACCGTATAAAACGCCTTTGATATTGACATCAATCATTTGCTCCCATTCCTCTACTTCACCAGAACGGATAGTCCCTGTAAGCATCTGTCCAGCATTATTCACAAAAATATCCACATCTCCAAAGGCCTCGTTTGCCTTTTTTACCATCTCCTCCACACTGTCTCGATTAGCCGTATCTGTTTTGACAGCTAGGGCTTTTCCTTTTCCATGTTGGTGAATCTCATTTTCTAGTTCTTTCAGTTTTTCCATACTACGGGCCGTTAGCACCACACTAGCTCCTTCACTAGCAAGTTCCCGTGCTATGCCTGCTCCAATACCACTGCTTGCCCCTGTTACAACAGCAACCTTTCCCTTTAATTTTCCCACAACAGTCCCTCCTTTGTTTCTTTCATTAAAAGCTTATCATGAAATATTAAGAAAAGCACAAGCGCCTTGGTCAGCCCCGACAAGCAAATGTTCTGAAACCTTAGAAGGGCGGTTTTTCCCTTCATAGGTTTCAGGTTATTTGACCTCGAGGGGCTAGGCGCTGGAGCTAGATCCCCAAAAAAAGACTGAACAAATCCCTTTGATTTGCGCAGTCCCTTATACCTTTTAGCAAAAGCTCTATCTATCGCTCGATAAAATCTACAAGATTTTTTATCTTCTCTTCTGTTAATTCTCCTGAGTTATCAAATACCAGAATATTTGATTCCGGAATTCCCCAAGCAACAGTCGGCAGATCTAAGCTTTGTTCATATTCATCCCAGTTGTCGATTTTCCATTGATCACGCTCCATTGCTCCCCGTTCAATAATCCGTTCTTTTTGTAACTCTGTATCCTGCAATGTAACAAATAAAACTTTGACCGTCACATCGACTCGTGAAAGCCCAAACTCAGTTAATTTCCTTCCTAGCCATTCTTCCGTTTCAATTTCTTTTGTAAATGGACCGATTAGAATGGAATCAAGCCCAAGTGTTGCATTCTCCATTGCCAAATTCATCGTCACATCGTACTCTAAATCACGGCAATGCTGCTTATAATATTTGGAATCCCGGTCACTGGGATCATACCCCGTTGCTTGCAAAAAATGCTCGCTAAACTTCCCACCAACTGTATCTTTATCCAGATAAACAGCAGGAATATACTTATGTAAATATTTTGAAACAGTTGTTTTCCCAGTCCCCGCAACTCCACTTACAAAAATAATTTTCGGCATAGCCCCTAACTCCTCCAAAACGCCTTCATATCATTGGATAAATATGTGAGCAGATTCTTTTTTTAAAACTATATCATCATTCATCTTATCTCTCAAGATGCTTATATCAAGCCGTACCGCTGTTTTCATTTTCGACAATGAGTAAGGAAGAGCTACTGTAAGACTCCTGCCATTCAGCGACAAACAAATGTCCTGAACCTAAGAAGGGCGATTTTCCCCTTCATAGGTTTCAGTTTATTTGGTGTAGCATCGGCTATGATTTTGCCACGTTCTGTGTTCTATCATTTGATTCTGGTTTCATTTTACATTCTAATCCCTTTCATCCGTTTCCTCTATTCTCTCATCAATCTTATGCTTTTCTTCTCCCCACCAAAGTTCATCCTCCAGATCTTCTATTACCTGCTTGATTTCATGTTTTTCTGCAACGGCAGGCGGAGAACCACGGAGCGGTTTTCCAGATGTATTTTTAAGAAAGAGAGTGACAACCACAATTCCAATCAATGAAGCAAATATTAAATAGAAGGCGGGAATGAGTTGGTTAGCTGTAAGATTAATCAACCAGGCAATTAGTAAAGGAGCCGTACCTCCAAATAGCGATGCAGAAATATTATAAGTAAAAGCCAGCCCTCCGTATCTTACTTCGGTGAAAAATAGGGATGGTAATTGCGAGCTCATCGTTGCCTTTATGGCTGCTAAGAAAGACCCCAGTATGAGTAATCCTAAAAAGACCAACCAGTTATTCCCACTGCCAATTAGTAAAAATGATGGAACCGATAATAAAATAATCCCAATCAAGCTCACTTGCATAATTCGTTTATTCCCGTATCGATCCCCAAAATATCCTATTGTCAATACAAGTGGAATCATAATAAACATAACAATGACAATCAACAAAAGTCCTTTTGTTTCTCCATACCCTAAAACAGCCGTTAAGTGGGAGGGCATATAGGTTAACACTGTATAATCAATGACATTATAGAAGAAAACTAAGACCAAACACATTAAAACGGAGCGACGATGGTATAAGAACAGCTCTTTTAATGAAACATGTTCTCTTTCCTTCGTTTCCCCTTCCTTTTGCTCTTCCATTGCAGCAAAGGCAGGGGATTCTTCAAGATGGGTGCGGAGGTACAAGCCGATGATTCCAATTGGAGCGGCAATTAAAAACGGCACCCTCCAGCCCCAATCGAGCATCTTATCTGAACCAAGAATAAAAGTAAGCAACGTTACCAATCCGGCACCAGCAATATAACCGACTAAGGTTCCCACTTCCAAACCACTCGCCATAAAACCACGGCGATTATCTGGAGTCGATTCAGCGATAAATGTCATCGCACCAGCATATTCACCACCCGCTGAAAACCCTTGCACTAGTCTAGCACATAACAGCAGAATTGGTGCCGCAATTCCAATCGTCGCATAAACGGGAATCAGTCCGATTGCTAGTGTGGCAAGCGACATGATAATCAATGTCACAGCTAATATCCGTTTTCTGCCTAAGCGATCACCTAGCATCCCAAAGAACATTCCACCAAGAGGGCGAACAAGAAAGGCAACGGCAAATGTTCCAAAACTAAAAACAAGCTGAGCGGAGTCACTTACACCTGAGTAAAATACATGCCCAATGATGACAACTAAATATGAATAAATCCCAAAGTCAAACCATTCCATGGCATTTCCTAATGCCGTTGCAACTACGGCCTTTTTCGCAATATCCGAATCAATGACCGTAATATCATCTTTATGTACTTTATATTTTTTTCGCTTACCTTTTTCTTTCTTCATAAATAGCTCCTCCTTGATACTCCTTTTCTTAGATGTTCCCTTAAATAGACCTTCCTATGAACAATCTTTTAGTATTTTTCACTTAGGGGTTTCCCTCAAACATGAGTGTTAAGAATAAAATGTCTTGATTATTTTCATAAATAGATCACATTTTTATAAGGATTGAGGTTTTATAAAAAAAAACAAAACTCCTATTGCAGAAAATCTGTTAAGAAAACAGAACAACTTTTCTACAATAGGAGTTTCTCTCCTGTTTACTTTAATTTATAAATATCATCTTTGGGCTGTTCTAGTTGCATCTGTTCTAGCTCAAGTTTTAGTTTTTCTGTTTCCAATAAGTAATTTTCATGCTTCAGTTTTTCTAACTCCAACTGATCTTGAATAAATTTCCCTTTAATTGTTGCACGTTCCTGCATGTGATTCGTAACAATGGCTATAATTGGTACGGAAAATATCATGACCCCTACAATCCACCACAAAGAATTCACCTCATTTAGTGTTATTTTTATTAAGTGTAATACATTATGAAGCAGATTTATATAGTTTGTTACGTTTGAAAAAAATTCGGGGAAAATACTTTTTGTGATTTCTTGTAGAATCATACTCCGAGATCAGCCTTTATTTAACGAATCGTTGCTTCCAGTTCTATTTCTACATTCCCTTTAATCGCTTTAGAAATCATACAGGTTTGTTCCGCTTTATAAATGAGCCTTTCAAGCAGCATGTATGCTTTCTCTTCTGCATTTTCAGTTAGGGAAACAGTTGGACGATGGATAATTCTTTTATAGGTAAATACACCATTTGTTACATCGACAACTCCTTCTGATTCTAAGGCCATTTCTTTTAATGGTAAATCTGCTCGTTCGATCATCGCAGCTAATGTAATGAAGTAACAGGTAGCAGCTGCTCCTAATAGCATTTCATCTGGGTTGGTTCCAATCCCAGGTCCATCCATTTCAGCTGGAATGGATATTTTCGTCTGTAAATTCCCTGCATCGATATACCCTGCACTATTTCTTCCACCTGGCCACTGCGCCTGCAAATGAAAATGGTGTTCAGCCATATAATCACCTCTTTTTCATTATAGTAGTTGGCCAACATTCTATCATTCAATACGATGTAACTGTTCTAATGATTCTAAAACGTATGTCAAAAATTTCTTAATGTCTCCCATATGCTCTTCAGTTAACTTTGGTTTGAATCGGACTTCAATCCTATTTATAAAAAGTTGAGAATCTTGGCCATATACGAAACTTATGGTTTGAGTTAACTCAATTTCATCCTCCCAAATAGAGTAGAGTACTTGTTCTATTTTTTGACACTGCTCTTGTGGTTCGTTTACTGGTTTTGTGAATCGTAAAAACAGGGAACATCCAGGTTGTGCTTCAGGCATTTCTAATATTTCGCCAGCTAAATCTTCAAGTAAACTCTCTAATCGTAATTCCGCCATCACTTCGGGTTGGTCAGCCAATATGAATTCAAGGGATAATCTTCTAGACAAAGTTGCAAAATCCATTTGGTCTTTTCTATTTTGTATCAGGATCTTCTGATCGATATTGTCCAAATCATAAAGATGGTTTTCAAAACTCACCTTTAAATTTTCAAAGACAGTTGGATCAAACATATTATTACCTCCGTCGGGGGACAGCCCCCTGATTCGTTAGACCCATTCTTCCATATCCCATACTTGAGTCACCCATGATTGATAAAATTCTGGTTCATGTGAAACCAGGAGGATGGTCCCTTCGTATGCCTGCAGGGCTTGTTGCAAAGACGCTTTGGTCAATGAATCTAAATGATTGGTTGGCTCATCTAATACCAGTACATTGCCTGGTGTTAATTGCAATTGACATAGACGGACTTTTGTCTGTTCACCACCACTTAAGGTACGGAGGGGTTGAAAGATATGTTCACTCCGTAATCCACATCTAGCCAGCATGGTTCTAGCTTCTTTTGCTGTCAAATGTGGAAATAACGAGCAGATCTCTTCCAAAGCTGTTTGGTTTCCTTTAATGAGAGCTTCTTGAGAAAAATAAACAGGCTGGACGCGATCTCCCAAAATGACTGTGCCATCTATAGGCTTGATTTGTCCAAGTAAGGTTTTCAAGGTCGTTGTTTTTCCAATTCCGTTATGACCTACAATCGCAACCTTTTCACCACGCTCAAGTTTGATATTCATCGCAGAGAATAAGGCTTCATGGTAACCGATTTTCAGATCTTTTGTTTCAAGAATCAGCCTAACTGGCTGGTGATGAACCTGAAAAGAAAAAGTTGATTTCGGCTGATCTGTTGGTTTATCAATTCGTACTATTTTTTCCAGTTTCTTCTCCCGGCTTTTCGCCTGCTTAGCCGTGGAAGCTCTCGCTTTATTTTTTTGAATATAGGTCTCTAGCTTTTGGATTTCCTCTTGCTGTTTTTGGTATTGCTGGTGAATTTGTTCCTTCCGCAGTTCATATGCCTTTAGGAATTGCTGATAATTTCCTGTATAGCGAAATAATTGTTTGTGTTCAAGATGATAAACAATATTTACGACTTCATTCATAAAGCTTGTATCATGACTTATCAATACAAAAGCATACGGATAGGTGCTTAGGTAATTTTTCAACCACTCGATATGGGCTAGATCTAGATAATTGGTCGGTTCATCTAGTAATAACACCTCTGGTTGTGTTAATAATAACTTGGCTAGTAGAAGCTTGGTCCGTTGCCCTCCACTTAGCTTGCTTACATCCGTCTGTAATCCAAGAGATGTTAGCCCTAATCCAGCAGCCACCTCTTCAATCTTCGCATCCATTTGATAAAAGTCATTTTGATCCAACACCATCTGTAAATGGCTAAACCGTTGCAATAATTTATCAAGCTGCTCCCCCGACACATCTCCCATTTCCATAGAAATGGCAAGCATCTCCTGTTCTGCATCCAATAATTCCTGAAAAGCACCTTGTAAAAAAGCCATCATCGTGACACCTGATTCTAATTGAATATGCTGCTCTAAATTCCCAATCTTGGCGGTTGGATTCCAATGAATATGGCCTGAATCTGGAAGGTGTTTTCCTGTTAACAAATTAAATAACGTTGATTTTCCAGCTCCATTCGCGCCAACTAAACCAATATGCTCTCCTTTTAATATCCGAAAAGATATGTTTTGTAAAACAATCTTGTCTCCATAGCTATGTGATAATTGTTCAACATCTAAAATACTCATTTTCTGCTCTCCTTTAGTGAAAAAATATACCCAAACACGGGAACAAAATATAAAAAGCAGGGCGAGATCTCGCCCTGCTAGTAGCCTTTAATAAAAAACGATCACTGAATAAGAAAGAGAAAGGAGGTAAAAAAGACACCAAACCTTATCCATGCAACTATAAAAGAGTGATTGTTTTATCTTGTTAAAGAGCTAATCAGTGAAGATCTACTGTAGAACTCATGTTTAGGCTTTGTTAAAAATGGGCATACGTATCCCGTTATCAAGCCAAAACGAGTTGAAGCACAGTAGAAATATTCATTGATAAAGCTCCCTCCTTAATCGAACTAAAATGTTTAAGAACATATTATAACAGATAATCCTAAATTGAGAAACCCTTAGCGAATTGGAATGGGACGCTTCAACAATAAAAAAGGGGGAAGCCTCTTGTTTTATCGTTGAATAACGCTAAGAAAATCGCTAAAAACGGCGATACGCCTGCTGGAATAGCATCGACCCCGGAGGCCGCGTCACGGGAGCTTTTTGACATTTTTCGACTTTAGGGATATCCCCATTCAGTTATGCTTATTCTGATGAAAAATATTTAACTTTTGCTCCTAACTCACATAACTTATCAACTAAATTTCCATGCCCGCGTTTTAAATGCTCTAATCCACTTACATATGTAGTTCCCGATGATGATAATCCTGCACAGACAAGACCAACTGCAGCACGTATGTCTTTTCCCTCAACAAAAGATCCTTTTAGGCTATTTACTCCATTAATTCTCACTAAATTTTCCGAACTAGCTATATCTATTTGTGCTCCCATCTTTATTAATTCAGAGCATATTGAAAATCTACCATTAAATACATGATCTATAATAATTGATTTTCCATTACATATGGTTGCTAAACTAACTACTAGAGATTGTAAATCAGTAGATAATCCAGGATAAGGCCCTGTCATCACACGAAATGATGATAATTTTTTCGATGTATCAACAAGTATAGAGTTGTCTCCGATAAATGATATTTCTAAACCGACATCTCTTAACAAAGAAATAATTGCATGATTGTGTCCTGGTATAACCCCATGTATAGTCCCACTTCCTTTTGTCATAGCAAAAGCGGTAAGTAACGCAATGGCTTCCAAGCGGTCAGGGATTATTTGATGTTTAATACCTTGTAAACGCTCGCTACTCTGTATGATTAATTTCCTATTATCTGTTAATTTGATATTGGCACCCATACTATTTAAAAATTGAATTAAATCCATTATTTCAGGGTCAATCGCAACATTTTCTATCATGGTTTCTCCAGTCGCTCGACAAGCCGTAAGTAGAGCCTGGACAGTTGCACCAAAACTAGGAAGTCTTAGTTTAAATCTTGTTCCTTTTAGAGGAAGTTCTTTTGCCTTTGCATAGACAATCCCATCCTCTACATTCACTTCAACGCCAAATGATTCTAAAGCACTTAGGTGGATATCTATCGGACGAACACCAAAATTATCTCCTCCTGGCAAGGAAATAGTTGCTTCTCCTATTGTTGAAACAAGAGGACCAAGGAATAAAATCGATTGGCGCATTTTTGACATTAATGTTTCGCTTATATGTCCATTTTTCAATCCATTACTTTCGATAGAAAGAGAAGCACCCTCTCTATAGCTTGTGACCCCAATTTCACGCATAATTTCAATCAATACATCCATGTCAGAAATAGAAGGGATATTTTCCAAATATGAAACGCCCTCAGACGCAAGACAGGCAGCAGGCACCAAAATTAAAGCCGCATTCTTCGCTCCATCTACTTTCGTCTCCCCAACTAATCTATTTCCACCCTCTATTTTCAATTTTTCCCCTTTAATTTGTACACCCATCTAAATACCCCCAAAAAATAAAATAATGAAAAGGAGAAGAAGTTTTACTCATACTCATTTGGTTATTCCTCTAAGATACTTATTGAAAAAAGTCTAAAGTATTCTCGGAATTATGTCTATTTCCTCATCCAAAAGCCCTATTGACAAAATAATCTATGGACAGCTAAGATAATCTTTAAAGTTTCCTAAGGCAAACTCTTTAACCTATATAAAACAATTTTACCTATAGTTAAATTTAAGAGGGTGAGGAATTGATCACAACAACAAATTCGGTAAACAGAGGAAACAAAATCTATATAGGTGGACAAAAGAAGAACGTCATTCGCTTATCTTTCTTTTTTATCATCTTGTCTTGTTTAATTATTGTGTCCACTTCAATCGGACCGTTCCATATTCCATTCCAGCATTCGTTAGCGATTATACTCGACCATTTACATATCACATCAGGATCAGCTTTTACGGAAAAAGAGATGACTGTCATTAAAAGTATTCGTTTACCAAGAGTCCTGGTCGGTGCCCTCGTGGGAGCTGGGCTTGGGATATCGGGGGCGATTATGCAAGGTATATTCCGGAACCCACTTGTGGAACCAGGCTATATTGGAGTTTCGAGTGGAGCGGCTGTCGCGGCTGTGATCGTGCTTTATTTTGGGCTCACACGATTCAGCATGTGGGTTCTGCCTTTGGCGGCCTTTGTAGGGGCAGCTCTTTCCCTGTTTTTCGTGTTAATTATTTGGCAAGTGAGCAAAAAGACATCTATCTCAACACTTCTACTCGTTGGATTGGGGATGAATCTTTTTCTTTCAGCTGTTATGAGTGTATTTATTGCGAGTGCTCCAAGTGAGCAAGAACTTCGAGGGATAGTTTTCTGGCTTCAAGGTGGATTGGAAGCAAGGACTTGGGAGCATGTCCAGCTGATTAGCCCCATTATCATCGGAGCAATTTTACTCGTCTCTATTTTTTCCAGGGAACTTAATGTCATGCTATTAGGCGATGAACAAGCAAAAAGTTCAGGGGTGAATGTAAAACGATCGCGATATATTTTACTTGGTTTAGCGGCGCTAATGGTTGGGGCTGGAGTATCGGTAAGTGGGACAATTGGTTTTGTTGGCCTTGTAGTCCCTCATGCTATTCGGCTAATTTTCGGACCAGATCATCGCTTTCTCTTGCCAGCAAGTGCTTTAGGGGGAGCTTCATTTTTAGTTCTTGCTGATATTGTGTCTCGTACAATGATTCAGCCTGTCAGTGTTCAAGTGGGAGTCGTCTGCTCCCTCATTGGAGCCCCAGTCTTTTTATTCCTGGTACTTAAATCAAGGAGGGGAAGCTTATAATGACAACACTTATTTCAGATCGCGTCTCACTGACTCTAGATGGAAACACCATTTTAAAAGACGTTTCGTTAACAGCACCAAAAGGAAACTTTATTGGTTTAATCGGACCAAACGGATCTGGAAAGTCAACCTGGATACGCGCTTTAGCAGGACTTTTAACATTTCAACAAGGGAATATCTATTTGAATGGAAAAGAAATCAAGCATTGTTCTCCAAAGGAAATAGCACTTATGATCGGCTATGTCCCTCAAGACACAAGCTTTCATTTTGATTTTTCTGTACATGAAATTGTTTTAATGGGAAGACATGCTCATATTCCTCGCTTTGGCTTGGAAAATCAAGAGGATTATGACATTGTGCAAAATGCTATGGAAAGAACAAATATTTCTCATTTATCGAGCCACTCGGTGAATAAATTATCAGGTGGTCAACGCCAATTGGTTTTTATCGCAAAAGCATTAGCACAGCAAGCAAACATTTTATTATTGGATGAACCGACTTCTGCCCTAGATATCAATCGACAGCTCCAAGTTTTAGAGCTGATCAAGCAATTAACCAAGGAAGGAGCCACGGTCATTATGGCTTTACATGATCTTAATTTAGCCGCACGATTTTGCGATAAATTAGTGTTATTAGCGAATGGACGCGTTCTTGCCTCCGGAGAGCCAAAAGATGTCTTCTCGCCTGGAACATTGAGAGAAAGCTACCAAATACATACCGCCGTGCGGTACGACGACCTTACAGAAGCCTATTATATTACGGCCTTGTCACAAATTGAAGAAACCGTTAGGATTTGAGAATTTTTTAGTAAAGGATGAAGAATATGAGATGTTATCGAGATGGAAGAAAAAATGGATTATTCATTGGTTTATTTCTTATAATAACCCTCTTATGTGTTACAGGGTGTGCTAGTGGGGAAAAAGTTGTACAATCTGAGTCAAATAAGGCTGCGGAATCTAATGAAAAAGGCAATTCTGTATTCCCACGAACGCTGTCTATTGAAGGGAAAGAGGTGACTGTTCAGGCACAGCCACAACAAATTGCCGCATTATCTTTAAATGTTGCGGAAACCGTCATAGATTTAGTAGGAGCAGATTCGCTTGTTGCAATCACTGAAAGCGCCGAGAATGCAAGCCTGTCTCATTATAGTCAAGAAATAGAAGAGATCCCTTATAAAGTCAAAGGCGCAACCTCACTTGATCCGGAAGTCGTCCTTTCTTATGATCCTGATTTAGTGCTATTGACCCTAACACATGGCGCAGAGCAAGATGCAGAAAAATTATTAGAGCAATCAGGCACACCCTTAGCTTCTTTTAGTCGCTGGATGACCGTCCAAGATGTGATGGAGAATTATCTTGCTATTGGCCAATTATTAGGAGAGGAAGAAAAGGCGGAAGAAATCGTCGATCAGCTGAAACAAAAAATTAATCAAGCTCAATCCCTTGTAAAAGATAGCGATCAACAGCCAACGGTGTTAATCCTTTCCCAAGTAGGATCCAACACTGGACCATATATACTCGGTCCCTCGAGCATTGCCTACGATTTGATCCAATTAGCTGGAGGCACCCCTGGTTCAGATGTATTAGGCTTGGAAAAATCGGCACCTGCCTCGATTGAACATTTGATTGATATGGATCCTGATTATATCATTCTCGTTGAATGGGGCACGACCAGTGATGAATTTCAAGATTTAGTCGATTCAGAAGGATTTCAAACCTTAACAGCTGTCCAAGAAGACAAAATCAAACGAATGAAAGCAAAGGATATTTCACAAGCCAATCGCTATATTGTCGATCAATTAGAGTCATTAGTAGAATGGCTCCATCCAAATGAGATTGGAAAGGAGTGATCATGTGATTGGCCTGATTACTTTTGCTTACGGAGCACCTACATCTTTGGATGATTTGTCTTCCTACTATGCTCATATTCACGGCGGGAAGCCATTATCAGCAGAGAAGCTTGAAGAAATGAAGAACCAGTTTAGACGTTGGGGAGTCGCTGATACATTAGGGAGCATTACAAAAAGGCAAATTAAGGCTTTGGCTTCTGTAATACAGCCTCATTTTTCGGAGCCTGTGCAAGGATATACCGCTTATAAACATACCTCTCCCTTTGTGGAGGAGACAGTGACGCAAATGATTGCTGATGGAGTGACAAAAATCATTACCATTCCGTTTAAACCTGTACATACGAAATCTGGAAATATCTATTACCAGACACTGGTACGGAATGCTTTACGCAAATTAAAAGTCGATATACCTGTGAAACATATTGAACAGTGGCATCACCATCCTTCATTCATAAAAATCTTCCGGGACCGTGTGAAGGCTGCTTGGGATTGGCTGCCACATTCAATTCAAAACAATTCGCTTGTGATCTTTACCGCTCATAGTTTAGCCGGGAAGGCCGAAGCACGACAAGCTTTTGAAAAGCAATTACTGGAGTTAGCCAACAGCATTGTGGCCCCATTATCATTATCAAAATGGCGGATTGCTTATCGTAGTGCCGGCTCACACGAGGGGCTGTGGTCTGAACCTGATATTCAAGAGGTGATCAAAGAAGAAGCAAACAGAGGCTGCCAAGGCATCATTGTCTGTGAATTACTAACCGTGACGGAGAATATTGAAGCATTATTTGATATTGGCTACAATGTCCAGGACCTTTGTCAGGAACTTGGTATAGAGGTTTTTAGAACTCCAATGCTCAATGATTCATTTGATTTTATCAAAGCTTTGGAGAAGATTGTCATAGAACAAATGGACGTTTGAACACGAAAAGTGCAAGGCCGTTGCCTAAGGGCGACAAGCCAAAGTTCCTAAACCAAAGAAGGGCGTATTTCTCCTTCGTTGGTTCAGGGTTATTTGACCTCGAGCCCCCACCGCCTGGAGCTTGGGCAACGAAAGGCGTAAGGCGATTGCCTAGGGGAAGCAAAGATGTAAGCTTCTTTTTCTATTTTAAAAAAGCTCGTCTATTATTTCAGATCCAGCATAGAATGGATTTGAGGTGAAATGTATGCATAAGACGACAATCGATCAATTCCATATTTTTATGACGATGTTTATCATTAGCCTAATCATGAGCGTACAAGGACCTATCTTCACTCCATATGCAGCCATGTTGGGAGCATCCAGTATCATGATTGGCATTATGTTAAGCACCTCCCAATTAGCCAGCCTAACAGGAAATTTAATGGTTGGTCCTTTAGTGGATCGATACGGAAAAAGATTATTCATAACACTCCCCTTACTGATTTCGGGGTTCTTATATATCGCCCACGGGTTCACTATAAACACTGCTAGTTTGCTTATTTTACGGTCTTTAAACAGTTTTGCTCTAGCCTTCTTAATGCCTGCTGCTTTAACGTTTATTTCTGGATATGCAGTCAATAGCCGACAACAAGGAAAAAATATGGCGATTATCGGCATACTTGGAATGATCGCCAATATTATCGCCCCCCTAATTGGTGGAAAATTAGGTGCATGGATTGGCTATGCCCATACCTATTTCGTCATCGGAGTCGGATTACTTTTAATTGCGGTATATTCAATGTTGTTTTTACAAGATCGACAAACGCTCGTTGTAAAAAGCAAATCATCCAGCTCTTTCCGTTTTCTTCATGTTTTGAGCAATCCAGTGCTTCAGCTTGTTTATTTAACAGGATTTGCGGTTATGTACATTCATGGCGTGATTATTTATGAAATTCCTTATTTAACGGTAGAACAAGGTGTTTCTACGATGAATACAGGTCAATTATTCAGTTTTATGGCGATCGGCACCCTTCTATCCTTATCATTATTTTTTATTCATCGTTTTGATCCAATTAAACGAATGATGGTTGGATTGTTTCTAATGTGTATGAGTTTGGCTCTATTTTTTACGGGCCTACTTGACTTGTCGTTATTTTTATTTTTCATGGGAATTTGTTTTGGTCTTACAATGCCTGCGGCCGCAACTGCTGTTACAGGTGCCGTGCCAAGAGAAGAGCATGGACGGGCCTTTGGGGTCATGTCAGCGGTATATTCTCTTGGAATGATTATCAGTTCTTTTATGACGGCGGTGATTCGACATATGGTTTCCCCTTACTATATCGCTTTTTTAGTCGGAATGATTTTCCTGACGATTATCGGGTATTTAAACTTCCGCACACGAAAGATGGTTGCAGTGGAAAGTCAGTAGAACACGGGATTTGCAAGCGCTGGTTGCGAGGCGTCGCATCGTGCTTTCGAGCCATTGCACACCGTTTTCGTGGCATCATACCGCACTTTCGAGCCATAGGTCGGATAGTTTATTGTATGTTGTATAAAATAAAAGCAACTACAGGGAAAGGGAGAATCATATATGGAAAATACCGTTAAAGAGCTAAACCAGTTTCTTGAAGGGAATTTTATGGCTATTCATACGTATGATCAATACATTCACCATATAGATGATCAGAAGCTAAAGAATGTCTTACAAGATATTCAACAGAATCATAAAGAGCATGCAGCCATGATTGCGAAGAGGATTCAAGATCTTGGGGGTGTTCCTGTGCATGATGTCACAGCCAAAGGTAAAATGGTTGAATTCATGTCTAAAGTAAAAGGAACGACGACAGATACTAGCTCTATCTTGAGAGATGCATCTGTTGGTGAAAATAGAGGTATTCAAACCTCAAAAGAACTTCTTGATGGGGATTTGGATGCTGAAAGCTTAAACCTGGTCCATAATATATTAGAGCGTGATCAACAGCATGTTGAGTTATTAAATCAACATATCGAATTTCATTAGTGAATATCAGATACCGAAGCCATTATTTCGGTATCTGATATTCACTCTGCGGATTGTCGGCTGGGGGATAACAGACATTAGCCCCCTATAAATCATACTCAATTACTTAAACTGGACATTAGCAATCCTTACTCTACTATCTGGAAGTGGTGGAATATCGTTCATTTCATAGTCAAGATTTTGTTTTGGGAACTTAAAAGTCAGATGGTTCGTGAAAAAATCTAATGTCACTTTTAACACATCGATGGTTAACCATTCTCCCGCACAGCGGTGACCGATATCAAATTCACCACCTCCTTGAGGAATAAAATCGAACGGAGATCCCTTCCATTCTTTAAATCGGTCTCGTTGAAATGTATTCGGATTATCCCAGATGGCAGGATCATGATTGGTGCCATATAGATCTAGCAAGGTTAAAGTCCCCTCTTTAAAGGTATAGCCTTTCCACTCAAAATCTGTATTTACACGAGCAAGTGCAACGGGGAAGAAAGGGTAAAATCTTCTCACTTCTTGAATGAACTGTTCTCTATCTGCTGCTGTTTCCAATTTGATGGCTTCTTCTGGATGATCATGAATTGCTAGTAAAACAAAATCAATATACACTGAAATAGCTACAATCGGACGTAATAGATTCAACAATTCTACTGCCACAATTTTTGGGTCAAGCAAATTGTCATCTAAATCACGGTGCCATGCAAAATGATAAACGGCACTATCTTCCCCTACATCTATTTCTTTTTTTCGCACGTCTTCTACTAATTTCACGATCCGATCCTCTGCTTTAGATCTTGATCTCCTAGCTTGGAAATGCTTCAATCCCACCGCTCCAGCGTCTTCAAACATATCGCTTAATTGATCGGTCCATTCTTCTATTTGATCATCCTGATAAGGAACACCTGTCCATCTTAAAGCTGCTCTCGTCAATACATATTTAGCTGCCTGATATACATTTATCTCCTCTCTTGATTGCCTCTCTATCTCTCGTTCCCATTCATCTTGGACCAATGAGTTCATCCTTTCCAAGCTCTGTTTTGTCATGAATGACATAAATAGTGCCTTTCGATGATGGTGGGCTGCTCCATCCAAACCTTGTACCCCGCCTTTTCCAAATAATGTCTTTTGGATTCTAGCTGGCGAGGCATCCTCTCGAGAAAATTTCGCATTATCATAGAAAAGTTCTGCTTCGTCCTTCCCAACCATACAGATAGCCTTCTCCCCTAATAAGCGGGTTGCAAAAATGCGAGAATGAAACTTATCTGAACGTTTCATGATGAAAAGGTATCCTTCATGTAAAAGTTTTAACGTATGGTCCAATCCTTTATCCTGCGGCATATTTGTTTCTTCCATGCTTTACCTCCTAACAGGCTACTAGCGTGATAATTAGAACTTATTAATAGTTGCAAAACAACTAGGGAATTACTGCCCGTTAAGGCGGGCTTTGTAGTCGCTATGTTTCCCTTTTTATCGCCAAATAAAACAAAAAGACCAAATCCGTTAAAGTGATCTACTCACTTATCAGATTCAGTCTCACTCTATTTAACCAAATTGAGCTTGATGTAGTCGACTATACGTTCCTGCCTGTTCAATTAATTCCCGATGTTCTCCTTGCTCCGCGATTCCATCCTTTGTTAGGACAATAATACGATCAGCATTTTTGATTGTCGCTAATCGGTGGGCTATTACAAGAGTTGTCCGTCCTTTTGAAAGTTCAGCCAATGACTGCTGAATCGCTAGCTCTGTCTCCGTATCGAGGGCAGAGGTCGCTTCATCTAAAATTAAAATTGGCGGATTCTTTAAAAACATGCGAGCAATGGATAAACGTTGCTTCTGGCCACCCGATAGCTTAACCCCTCGTTCTCCAATCACTGTTTCTAAACCATCTGGTTGCTCATGAATAAAGGTTGCCAATTGAGCTTTTTCAGCTGCTTCCATAATTTCTTCATCTGTTGCTTTGAGCTTGCCATAAGCAATATTCTCTCGAATCGTGCCTGAAAACAAGAAAACATCTTGCTGAACAATGCCAATTTGATTGCGTAATGAATGAAGGGTGAAATCTTTAATATCATGGCCATCAATCGAGATCGCCCCTTCTTTTATTTCATAAAAACGCGGCAGCAGACTGCATAATGTGGTTTTCCCAGCCCCCGAAGGACCGACAAAAGCAACAGTCTCCCCTGGTTCTATTTGCAAACTGAGATTATTTACAATATTCTCAGTGGGGCTGTAGCCAAAAGATACATTTTCATACTTGATCTTTCCATAAACTGGAATATCCCTTGCATTAGGGTGATCCACGATATCCGGGTGCATATCCAATACCTCTGTATAGCGTTTGAACCCTGCAATCCCCTTTGGATAGCTTTCAATAATTGCATTGATTTTTTGGATTGGCCCTAATAGAATATTGGACAATAATAGGAAAGCAACAAATTCACCATATGTCAGTGAACCGTTAATGACGAACCAGGTACCAAATAATAAGGTAAACAAAGTAACCACGCGCATCAAAAAGTAATTGGACATCACGTTTTTTGCCATGATCTTGTAAGATTCCAGCTTAGTCTGGCGATATCTCTCATTATTCTCAGCAAATTTCTTTTGCTCATACTTTTCGTTCGCAAACGCTTGTACTACACGAATTCCACCAATACTATCCTCCACTCGAGAGTTAATATCGGCAATATCACTGAACATAATACGAAAGGTTCGTGTCATTAATTTATTAAAATGAATCGCAAGAATCATTAATAATGGAATGACAATAAAGGAGATAACCGCTAGTTTCCAATTGATCCCAATCATAATAAAGAATGCACCTACTAGTGTCATGATGGCCACAAAGGCATCTTCAGGGCCATGGTGTGCCATTTCCCCGATTTCTTCTAAGTCTTTCGTTAGTCTTGAAATAGAATGACCGGTTTTATTATTATCATAATGACCAAAGGATAATTTCTGCATATGGGTAAACAGTTTTTGGCGCATATTTGTCTCTATATTAATGCCGAGCCTATGCCCCCAATAGGTCACTACGTATTGAAGCAAGGTATTCATCCCATAAATTACCAACAGGGCGATACATGCCCAAATAATAAGATTCCATTGTCCTTGTGGTAAAAGATGGTCGATCACTTGGTTCACAGCAAGTGGAAAAGCCAATTCTAATATCCCTACGAAAATGGCACAGCAAAAGTCTAGAATAAACAGTAATTTATAAGGTTTATAATAAGAAAAGAAACGTTTTAGGTATTTCATATAGACCTCCGAGCGTTTTAATGTTCTGCTGCTAGCTGCCCACAGTGGTTATTCGAATAAATCTGGATACATCTCCTTCGCTAGGATTTCCATACCATCGAGAGCGTTATAGCTATAGCCAAACATATAGTTATAGTCAACGATATAGATTTGTTCATTCTGAATCGCCTTCATACTAGATAGTTTCGGATTATCATATATGCCTTCTTTTACCCGCTCTGCATTCTCGGGTTCACTGTCTATCCATGTTGGAATAATTAATACGTCTGGATCTTTTTCAATTAGCATTTCAATGCTCACTTCTCCGCTTTCATCTTTAAAGGCATTATCCAGTTTTACCTTACTGAATACATCATTAAAAAAGCTCTCACCACCTGCGGCAAATACAGAGACTTCATCAGGATCTGTCATGTGTAAGTATGCGAATGTTTTGTTTTCCTTAATACTAGACAGATTGTCAATAATCCTTTCTTCTTGTTCTTTTAATTGATCACTAAATTCCTTGGCTTTTGCTTGCACATTAAAGATAGCACCTATATTTTCAATATCTTTATAGATGGAATCATAACTTGCCCCTTCAATAGAGGATTCAAGTATATAGGTGTTCACATCCATTTCATTTAAAGAGTCTACTGTGCCAACTCCCCACTCTTCATTCTCAAACAAGCCACCTCGTCCAAAAACCAAGTCTGGATCAGTTCCTAAGGCAACTTCTTTACCGATATAGGAGTCACTGAGAATATTTAGTTCATTGTATTCCTCTTCCACTATTGGGTCTGGTGCTCCGAAGCTAGCACCAACACCTGCAATATGATCCTTTAAACCTAAACGCAATAACAGCTCAGCTGCGGGCCGTGTATTCGCCAATACTCTTTTTGGAGCTTGATCAAACACTTGGTCTTTCTCTTTCCATGAGGAACCGCCCTCTGCCTTTGTATAGTTAGCAATCATAACTGGATACGTTTCGGTTGTTTCTTTCTTTTCTTCTGTTGCATTGTTTCCTTGCGCTTGATTACCACAAGCCATAAGCATAGTAGTAAAAGTGAACGTTGCTAGTAAAAGTAGATATTTTTTCACATTCGTTCCTCCAATTATATTTGATAGACAAAACCAAGTTGGTTTGTCACAGGATTTGTATAGGTTCGACATTTTATTTGGTATAACTTACTAATGGTAGCTGGTGTTAGTACTTCATCTGGCGTACCCTCTGCATATATCGTTCCATCATGAATAGCATAGATATAATCACAGTATTCTGCAGCCATCTCCAAATCATGCAATGCTGCAAGCACCCCGATATTTAGTTCTTTTACACATTGAAGAATTTCTAGCTGATAACGAATATCCAAATGATTCGTTGGTTCATCTAAAATCATAAATTGTGGCTGTTGGGCAATCGTCCGCGCCAGAATCGTCCGTTGCTTTTCTCCGCCAGATAATGATAAATAGCTGCGATTTTTATACTCTAATAGATTGGTTCGTCTCAAGGCTTCTTCCACAATGTCCATATCTGCCTGATTGTCTACTTCCAGCAGTTTTTTATGCGGTGTTCTTCCAAGCAACACCATTTGATGAACCGTCAAATCAAAATTCATCTCATTGAATTGACCCACTACACCTAGTTGCTGAGAGATCTTTTTTTGTGGGGCATGCAGCAGATCCATATCGTCTAAATGAACCGATCCTTTATGCGGTAGAATACTCTTGTAAATACTTTTTAGTAATGTTGATTTCCCACAACCATTTGGACCGATTAACCCTACAAACTTTTGATTCTTGACTAACAATGAAATATTTTTGACGATGTCCTTCTTTCCAATCTTTGTCTCTAGTTGCTCCACTACTAATTGCATATGCTACCCTCCAAAGTTATAGCCTCTTTTTATGATCATATAGATAAATAATGGTGATCCAATCACAGAGGTAAGGATACCAATTGGTAATTCCACATTTTCAATGAGAATCCGTGATAACACATCTGCCCACATAAGAAAAAGTCCTCCTAATAACAAGGCACCTGGCAATAGTCGTTTATGATCCGAGCCAAACAACCCTCGGCATATATGCGGGATAATCAACCCTACAAAACCAATCATTCCTGAATAAGCCACCATCGTACCCGTAATCAGCGCGGCAATAATCATGTATAGCTTACGGAACAGACTCAAATTGATCCCTAAGGTAATCGCTGATTCATCTCCTAAGAGCATGGTATTTAGCACACGATGCTGGAAAAGGAACAGAAAGCAGCCGGCTAATACAATAATAGCCATGATCGGTACCTTTCCCCAGCTTGAGGAGGCTAAGCTACCCATAGTCCAAAAGGTAACACTTTTGATTCCCTCTGCATCATTCGCAAAGAAAATAATTAAACTAGATAAGGAGCCACATAAGGCACCAATCACCACACCTGATAACACTAATTTAATCGAGGTTACTTTACCACCAATGCTGGACAAGATAAGGACCAAAGCAGAAGTAACCATTGCACCAACAAATGCACCAAAAGCAACACCGAATTGTGCTAAGATCGTTCCGCTACCAAAGCCAACAAGGATAGCAAATGTTGCTCCTAATGAAGCTCCTGAGGAAATACCTAGGATGTATGGATCCGCTAGCGGATTCTGTACAATGGCTTGCATGACCACCCCACAAAGGGATAGACCCATCCCTATTAGTAAGGCGAAAATCACGCGAGGCATACGCACCTGCATAATAATATTGGTATATGAGTCACTCTCCACTTGATCTAAAGAGCCAAAATGTCCGCTTGTAATAGTATGTAGTACAATCTGCATGGATTGCTGGAAAGGAATTTGGACTTGACCAATGGAGACAGAGTAGACTGCTGTCACCGCGATGCTGCAGATAAGGAAAATTAAAACAAAGATATGGTACGTATTCTTCAACCCTACTTTGCTATTTTGTGCGTTATTCAATTGTTCACCTTCTTTTTGTTTTTAAATGATAATGATAATCATTTTCATTATAGAATGTGACTATATTTTTTGCAATCTATTTTTTAAATATTTCTTCTACAAAATATGACAACAGACAAAAAAAGAGTTGCCACAACAGATCATTTTTCACTGATCTGTTATGGCAACTCCAACATTATTGACAATAATTTATTATATTCTTCTGAGCATTACAAATAATGTATAATCTAGTCCATTTATTGAGCAAAGTAATGGCGAATTCCTTCAACAATCCCATTTGCCACATTGTTTTGATATTCTTGCGTTTGAATAAAGGCTAACTCATTAGGGTTCGTGATAAAACCAAGTTCTACTAGAATACTAGGTGCATTATTTTCACGAATAACCTGAAAGGCACTCTGTTGAATCCCGCGTCCTCTCAGTGGTGTACTGCTTTCTAATTCTGCTTGGACTTCTTTCGCTAGTTTATAGCTATTTCCGCCCGTATAGTAATGTGTTTCAATCCCACCAACATTATGAGCAGAATGGGCATTGTAGTGCAAACTAATAAAAACATGGGTATTATAGTCCCTACTTATCTGAGTCCTATTTTCTAATGATACAAAATAATCATTATCCCTTGTCATAATAACTGTGGCACCAGCATCACGTAGTTTTTGTGCTACAACATTGGCCGTGGTCATCGTCATATCTTTTTCAAAAACATTATTTAATCCTATTGAACCTGGATCTACTCCACCATGTCCGGGATCAATCACAATATTATATCCACTTAAAGAAGAGGTGTTTTTAGACTGTTCCACTATCGGAGTAGATACCGGTGCAGTTTCACCACTCATATCTGTTAACCACATCGCAATCCAACCAGTAGACCCATCATCTAATTTGACTTCTACCCAATCATTTGATTGATTTACTATTGGATACGTCGAATTTTTAGAAACTTGTTTTATAATGCCGTAATCCGTACTTGGACCAGTACGTACTCTTACATCGTTATCAATGATGGTAACCTGCTCTTCCTGTCCTGTCGTAGCTGTGGTATTTGATTGTTTAGACAAATATTGCGAGGCAACCCAAGCTTCTTCGCCTCCGAAGTATGTCTTCACCCAACCAAATGCATTTTCTTCAAAAACCCGGATCTGATCACCCTTTTGGAGTTCCCCTATTATAGGTGCGCTATGAGACGGGGAGGATCTTACATTTAGGTTAGAGGATCCAACTTCATAAGTTTCTATGTCCTCTGCTAGAGCGGATGAAATCATTAAGCCTAGTGAAAGGAGTGTAATCACTATGCTACTATATAAAATTCGCAATACTCCTCCTCCTTTTCTTAAGTTTTTAGAACCGAAAAGATACAACTCTATTATTATTTTATTTTTTATATAATTGCAATGTTTTACATGGTAAATTATGGAAAATAATTCTAAATGACTAGATTGCTTTGAATAACTTTAGTCAAAGTTGCCTGAATTTAAAAACGGGAGGATCAAATGAAGCGCCCACCTCTAATTGAGCGCAAACATTCAACCCTCCCTAATCTAAAAAGTCAAAATTCCACACGCTACATCCTGCAAATGACCTTACCCTTCACTTGGATCTTTTTCAAAATATACTTGATCAGAGTCCATTTTATTTTTATCGAAGGCCTCTTTGATCGCTTTACGAAGTTGTCTTTCTACTCCCCATTGTTCCATACTCTCTGTTTTGGCAATAATGCGCAATGTTACGTCGGCTTGGCCAATCATTTGAACACCAAGAACATCTGGTCCTTCGACAATCTTATCATTTTCTTGTTTTACTTTGTCACAAACCTCTTGTAACACAGTTATGGCTTGATCAATATTATCCTCGTACGGAATACCAATATCTACGAGAGCCTGCATGCTTCCACGTGAATGATTGCTTAATGAGCCAATCTCTCTATTTGGAATATATTGAAGTGTTCCATCAAAACTACGAATTTGCGTTGTTCGCAGACCCACCTCTTCAACAATCCCCTCATATCCGGCAGTTGTCACATAATCCCCCACATCTATTTGCTTTTCGAGGAGGATAAAAAACCCGGTCACAATATCACTAACAAAGCCTTGTGCTCCAAAGCCAATGGCTAAGCCAACAACTCCTGCCCCTGCAATCAGGCCAGTCGCATCAAAATCAAATATCCCTAATATGATGACAAGGGTAATAAAAAATAAAACATAAGAAAAGACACTTATCGCTAAAGCTTGTAATGTTTTCGTTCTGGCTACAGACATCTTTCTTTTATTTTGTACTTTTAAAAAAGAAGATCGGATGACTTTCTTTCCGACAGAACGAACAATTAGAAAAACAATAATGGTTGCGATTAGCTGGATAAGTGTAATCCCTATATTTAAGAAAATCTGTTCCCAATTAATATTCTCAATCCAATTCATGTCAACTTACTCCTTTAATATTTGCTATGGATATTATACCAAACGAGATTATACTAGACAAAGTGAAATTGCAGAATAAAAGTAGAAGTCATCACGCCATTTCGAAGGGAATAAATCAGGTAATCTATTCGCCTTGGTATTTTAATAATGTTTTATCATTTTACTCTGAGGGAACGGTATAGTAGTAGAAATCATTCAAGAGTCGGGAGGATAAAACGACATGAGTGAAAAAAACAAGGTAAACAAAAATAGTAAAAATCAGCAATTGGATCGATTTCGTAGTGATGATCGTGATAAGAAAATGACGACCAACCGAGGCTTGAAAATATCTGAGGATGAATTTTCATTAAAAGCAGGAAGCCGCGGGCCTACTCTGATGGAGGATTTTCATTTCCGAGAAAAAATGACGCACTTTGACCATGAGAGAATCCCAGAGAGAGTTGTCCATGCACGAGGGTATGGAGCACATGGTGAATTTGAACTATATGAATCAATGAAACCATATACAAAAGCCAAATTCCTACAAGAGCCGGGGACAAAAGTTCCTGTGTTCACGCGGATTTCCACGGTAGCGGGATCAAAAGGCTCTTTCGATATTCCTCGAGATGTTCGCGGGTTTGCCACGAAGTTCTATACGGAAGAAGGAAATTTCGATCTAGTGGGCAATAATATGCCAGTATTTTTCATTCAGGATGCGATTAAATTTCCTGATGTTATACATGCTGTCAAGCCTGAACCAGATACTGGTTATCCGCAAGCTGCTTCCGCCCACGATACATTTTGGGATTTTATTGCCAATAATCAAGAATCCGCTCATATGGTAATGTGGCTGATGTCCGATCGAGCTATTCCAAGAAGCTTGCGGATGATGGAAGGGTTTGGGGTACACACCTTTCGTTTTGTCAACGATGAAGGAAAATCCCATTTTGTCAAATTCCATTGGAAGCCACAACTCGGTATTCATTCAGCTGTTTGGGACGAAGCGCAAAAAATTAATGGTAAAAATCCCGATTTCAATCGCCAAGATATTCATGAGTCGATTGCGAATGGCGACTATCCAGAGTGGGAATTGGGGGTACAAATGGTACCAGAGGAAGATGAATTCAGATTTGATTTTGATGTCCTTGACCCTACAAAATTATGGCCAGAAGAAGATGTCCCCGTGAAAATCATTGGTAAAATGACATTGAATCGCAACGTGGACAATGTGTTTGCTGAAACAGAACAAGTAGCCTTTCATCCGGGAAGTGTAGTGCCCGGAATTGACTTTTCCAATGATCCTTTACTGCAGGGAAGACTTTTTTCATATACAGATACTCAACTGATCAGGCTTGGCGGACCAAACTTCCATGAATTACCGATCAATCGCCCTGTTTGTCCATTTCACAATAATCAGCGTGATGGCTATGGGCGGCAAACGATTAATGTTGGAAAAGCTAGCTACCATAATAATGCAATTGCTGGAAACACTCCTTCCACAGCATCAGTCGCAGAAGGTGGATATAAGCATTATCAGGAAAAAGTGGACAGTCGGAAAATACAAGCCCGCAGTGAGAGCTTCAAAGACCATTTCACTCAAGCAACGATGTTCTGGAATAGCATGTCTGAGGTAGAAAAAAGGCATATTAAAGAAGCCTTCTGCTTTGAGCTTAGTATGGTCAATGATAAGACCATCCGTCAACAGGTTGTCGATATGATTGCGCATATTCATTTACAGCTGGCCAAAGAAGTTGCGGTAAATGTCGGTGTAGAGGAACCATCCACTGGTGGATCAGATGTGACGAAAGCCTCGCCGGCCCTTAGCCAGATGAACACGATCCATAAACCTGATACCTTGAAAATCGCTGTCGTTCTTGATGAAGGCTACGACGACGCAGTGGTGGAAACAGTTATCCAAGGATTGAAGGAGAATCATACCTATCCAACGGTAATCAGCTCAAAACTCGGAAAAGTCAAAGGGAATAGTGGAACTGAAATAGAAGCTGTCGCTACATTTGATACCGGTGATCCAGTATTATTTGATGGCTTATATGTCGCTGGTGGCAAAAAATCAAACAAAGACTTCATCAAAAAAGCCACTTATATGGTGCAAGAAACATTTAAGCATTTTAAGCCAATTGGCGCAACAGGAGAAGGCATTGACATTCTGCGTACAAATGGTGTGACAACAGAGCCTGGGGTTATAACAGGTGATCAGCCAGACAATTTCATCACGGCATATATAGATGCTTTAACTGCACATCGTCATTGGAACCGTAATGTTTAAACAACGAGCGGGACCAAAGTATCTTAGGTCCCGCTCGCTTGCAAATTTATTCTATTCTGAGAAAAAATCCCCACTATTCAACCATTGACAGCAATACCTTTTCCATTTCTTCTTTAGATAATATAGCTGCATCAATAATAATTTCATAGCCTTCTTTAGGAATCGTAACTCTCATCGTCTGTACATTACCGTGACCATCGTTATAACCGTACCCATGCTCAAAAGCATACCCGTTTAGTTGATAGGAATCGATATGATCGTATCCCCTCAACTCTAGTTCATCCTCTTTACTCTCATCTATTTTCTGTGTGATTGTATAAAAGTTAAATTCTCCTTGCTTCTGTTGATATTGTAATATAACCTCTGGGTCTTCCCCAACATGTGCTTCCTCTGTGTGCGCTCTTTCTTCCACCAGCTTATAGCCATCCGGTATAAAAGTTGGTCGATTGATCGGATAGCTGGCCAGTGCCTGAGCCTCTTCCACTGTATGATCCGTCAACGCGTAAATTCCGTATTGCTCAATTTTCTTCGAAAGTTTATCCATCTCATTCTCATAATCTGCATGAGGATTTTTCGCTCGTTTCATATCAAGCTGCATCAATTCCTTTATCAATTTACTATATTCCGCGAATTCTTCAGGAGAGAGATGTGCTTTTGCTAGTTCTAGATGCTGCTCCATTTGTGGCAAATATGCTTTCGCCTCTTTCTCTGGAATACCTTCAAAGGCTTTTTGAATCTTTTCCTCTGAACCAAATAATTTCCCCAGCAAAGTATCGGCTGCATCAGCGATATATGATCCGCCAATTGAATAAGTTCCAACGATGATGATGACAGAAGCTGCTGCTCCTATGATCCATTTAGGCGTCCGATTCTTTTTCTTCCCTTCTTGCTTTACTCTCTTAATCCCTAATTCTACCCTTGAATCCAATTCCTTAGGAATCTCAATCTTTTCCATTTCACGCTTAATTTCATTGTCCATAGATATCCTCCCTTTTCACCTGTTTGCGTAATTTATCTAAAGAACGATATAAAATAGTTTTTACTGTCCCAAGCGGCATGTCTAATATATCGGCAATTTCGCTTATCGTGTGCTCTGCGTAAAACTTTAAGAGCACAACACTTTTTTCATTTTCATTTAGACTTTCAATTAAATCTTTGAGTGTCATTTGCAAAGAAACATCTTTTTCATCTGCAGTAAACATATCAGCATATTCTGGGTTCAAATGAACAATCTTTTTTCCCTTTCTGAGATGACTGATCGCAGTGTTCATCGCAATTCTGATCACCCATGTTTTAAAATACTCAGGATTCTTCAATGTTTTGATCTTACTGAATGATTTATAGGCTGTTTCTTGGACGATATCCAATGCGTCTTCCTGATTTTTCACATATACATAGGCAATCCGGTAAATGTCTACTTGATATTGTTGAAAAAGGGCGAGATATGCTTTTTCGTCTCCTTTTTGTGCTTTTTTAACTAATTGGTTAATAAAGACCACCTCTATATTTGTCACTATGTTTGCTAGGGTCGGAGGGAAGCTATTCTGCCTATGTATCTGCTATCGGCTTTTTCACAAACCTTTCACCTCCATTTTTTAATACTACTTATTAGACAATCGATCAGATCATTTGGCTTTCAATAAATGGAAATATTTTATACAAAGTAATGGGATGGATTTTATTCTGGGGTGAGGATGGAGCTATGAGACTATCTGTATGATTATTTTAAAAAGATCACCCAGCGGAGTGATCTTTTTTCCTTTTCTATAAGTTCAACAATTCAAACTTGGAAGGACATTCCACATCTCTCCGGCAGTTTCAATCTTTCACCGGTCCAAATCCTTCCTCCTGTAAATAACTTTCAGCATCGTTATAGGACGTGAAGCTTTCAACTAAGTTCAAACCCGCATAGATATTCCAAAGCATTTCTTCGCATGTCAAAATCAGGCTATGTCCTTCTTGGTCACGCCACTCAGATTCAGATGTCACTTCGGGATCCTGCTCGGCTTCCGTTCCTACAGATAAATACTGAATGGAATCTGTAATGGCTTTCCGCAGCTCTTCTTCAGAAGTATCACGTATATTAATTAACCCCTTTTTATCTGCCTGATACTCCTGCAAATCTCCAACAAAGACAAACCCATTCCCATTCGGATGGAGATGGTAAACAACCGTCGTTTTATCATACAGACTATCTAGATAATGGTAATTCACTCGTTTCATTGACACTTCTTTACGAGTGAGCTGGGGATATGATTCTATAATGGCCCGCTTTTCTTCGAACGTAAGCATACATATTTTCCTCTTTTCTATTCCGTTCGGATTTGTCTATCATTCCTATTTTTTTAAATCCGTATTAGAAATTTATTTACACTCAATACAACTTATCATAAAAACAATAGAACAAATAGCATTTTTTACTCTGTTAAACCAAAGAAAGCGGATCTGTCTGACGAACAGGCCCGCTTTCTATTTTTGAAAGATAAGAAAGTATAAAATTTTGGCTAGTGTTTTGATCTAGCTCCAGCGCCTAGCCCCTCGAGGTCAAATAACCTGAGCCAATAAAAGTCAAAACCGGACTTTTCTTGTCTCAGAACATTTGCTTGTCGGGGCTGAGCAAGGCGCTTGCACTTTTCTTAATAATCTATTCGCTATGGCCTTTCACCATTAACAGTGTCTGCTCAGCACACTTACTTCCCTTTCAAACGATAAACTTCCTGCAATGGAGGAATATTTTCAAACATTCCAGCCTCTAGCTTGTCCCAAATGATGCCTAATGTTGGTTTAGGATGGTTGTTTTCTGTTTTGACGCAACGTGTTGGTGTTACGATATAATCAACAACAGTATCATATTCCTCTGGCTCAATTTCCGCATCAACAATTTGACAGTCATGACCAAGACCAAAAACAATAGACTCCGGACTAACGATACCCATTTCCCACATCATCCCCCACTCCAGATCAAAATAGCCATGACCTTTTCCAAAGCGAAGACCATTTGGTTTCATCGCAGAAGCTCCAGTGAATAGCAAGGGTATTTGATCGAACTCCTCTTTAATTTCCGCTAGTGTAATCGGAGTTATAAACAGCTCAATCCCATCTAATGTAGAAGCGAGTTCTTCTTTGCCTTCAGGTACATCCCCAGGACGAACGATTTGGAAACCACGATTAATGCCGTATGTCGTCATAATTAAAGTCTTTTTATCTTTCAATGTATACTCTCTTAATTTTCTCATGTTGTTATCCGGGGTAATAAATACAACCGCTGCTTGCTGATAAGCTTCCTGTTCACGAACAATCTCCGCTCCTTGATCACTGCCTACATAATCCGCAATAAATTCTGCAAAGTCCCAGTGAAAACGTGTATCTGGTTTTCCCACTTTTCTTAGCTCAGCCCAAATTTGTTCTCTTGCCTGTTCTGCGTTCATGTTCATTCCCCTTTACTCTCCTGTTTATTTTTAGAATCCGCTACACTAAACCAAATCTGAAATCCGAAGTCTACCAATAACCCAATAAGTGAAATCCAGATCAGTATATTGAAAAATGTTAAAGAATACATGGGCTTCACCCTTTCTTAGTCTAGGCTTTTTATCGTTTCCTTTAATTGATCAAAATTGTATCCTACTTTCGAGAAAGTTGCTCCTATAAATACAATGAGAGATGAAATCACAATCGCAACCACAAAACTATATAAATTTTCCCCTATTACATATAGTGGAATACCTAAGACCAATCCAGCAATCGTACCTGTTGCAGCCAGTTTCCCAGTGATGTTCCTATTATATAAACCAGCGATAACTGGAACGACTGCAGCTGCTGCAGCTAAATCAGCAAAAAGTAAAATTTGTAAGATCGATGGTGCCCGAAATGCAACAAGCATTGCTACAACTGCAAAAACAATCGTTGAAATTCGCGCAACCTTTACTGCAGCTTTTGGATCCATATTTGGCAATAAACTTTTCATAATATCTAGTGACGCTGTCGAGGAAAAAGCGGCCAATGCATCTGAGCCTGTTGAAGTTGTTGCAAGGACAATAACTAATACAAACAGCATTGATCCCCATTCGGGTAACACTGTATGAGCTACTAATGCCGTACCGATCGATGTATGTGGCAGATCCATCCCCATAGAAATCGCAATCAGCCCGAAAACTCCGGCAATTATAGCCATGGGGAAAGTCATAATCGAGGCATTTACTAATCCCTTTTTTACAACTTTAAAATCTTTTGCTGAATAAACACGTTGCCATAACGCCTGATTTAACAATTCAGCTGAACAAACTGCAATAATGATCATCAATGCAAATTCTACACCAGATGCATGGAAGATATTCATCATTTCTGGTGCATTTTTCACCACACCTTCATACACAGCACTCGTTCCACCTAGATTACGAAAGGCAAAGAAGGCAACGACAAATAGTAGCGGAGTTAACAAAATTGCTTGAATACTATTGGTAAAAATCGCCGCACCAAGTCCACCATAAGTAGTATAAATCATGACTGGAATTCCGATAATTAATACACCTGCGTAAATAGGCATTCCACCGAGATACTGAAAGGCAATGCCTGCACCAATCAAGTTGGCAACTAGCAAACAGAAAAGATAAACAATAATGACAAATAAAACAACGATAAACATAAAATTTCCATAGCGCGCTTTTACAAATTCCCCGATGGTGTTTCCCGCTGGAAGAAGTTCCTTAATTCTACGAGAAATAGGAATGAAGACAAGGTAGGCAATCGAAAGTGCTAGTGCGTATCCGATCATTGCCGTCATACCATCTAAATAAGCTGATTCAGCTGGTGAAAAGATCAACCCTGTACCAACCGCATATGCAATAAATGTTGCCGTCATAAAGGCAACCGTTATATTACGACCAGCCGTGAAATAGGAATCATTATTTTTCATCTGTCTTTTACTAAATAAATACCCTAGAACAGAGATAGCGAGCATTAGAATGATGCTAAATACAATCATATATAAACCAAAAGTGTTCAAAAATGTATACCTCCCCTGAATGTCCCTTTTATAAAAAAATGAATATTATCTTATTTAAAAATATAATCATTCACCTTTTCAATGGTAAAACGAATATTTACTAGAACAAAAATCATAATAACAGTTAATAACCGAACAATCAACCGAAAGATATCATTTAGCTCCTAATTATTAAATTTTTGTCAAAGATACCGATATATCCCTTGGGTGAAAGCAAAAAGGGATATAAAGAGAAATTCATCATTTAAAATTGGGGGTTAAGAATATGGTACAACTATTGGCCCTTATTTGCTTTGGACTCATTACAGCATATTTTGCTAGCAAAAAAGGTATCATTCAAAAGGCAGAGGTATAGAAGAATTCCTTGAAGATATACTGAAAGGGAAATTAACTAGAATACAGTTTACCTTTGGCTTTATCGGATTTTTACTTTCATTATTACTCGTTGTGGGGCGGAATAAACAGCAACTGATTAAAGAAAGTTATACCAATTTTTCAAAGACTAGAGTATTTCAGTTTCTAACTAAATGGAGAAAAAAGATTATTATATCCCTTATCCTCCTGATTGGTTTTGGTTATAGTTTTGCCGCCGTGGGATATTATTATAAGCAATTTAACATTGAACGGAATCCTGAAAATTACTATTTCAATCAATCTGAAAAAAGAAGTGAGGAACCTCTTTCCTCAACCCAACAGGAACTTATATATCAATTTTTAAATGGAGAAGAATATATTATCAAGGGAGTAACCTTAAAATAGGCGGAAGACACAAAAGGTAAATTTAAAATTTTTGGCTATATCCTTGGCATATCCCTTATCTTCTATCTAAATAAGCCCTTATAAAGCACGCGCCTAAAGAAAGCCTTCAAATAGCAGAGGTTTGTAACAAAACAAACATCTTTTATAACATAGTTGGTAATCTGATTGTAATCCCTCTCTAATCTTCATTTGATAAGCTTATCTATGAAATGAAGATTGAGGGAGTTACGAAATGAACATAAAAGCTTTAATATGTAAATTCTTAAAAAGACATAAATACAACTACTATACAGATGAATGTATTAGATGTGGAAAAACGAAGAAATAACTTTACAGAAATAAAACAGCGGGCCTGTCCCAAAAGTCGAAAAAGAAGGAGGAATCATTTCTCCTTTTTTTCGTTGCCGAAGACTTTTTGGACAGCCCCTTCCAATTTCGATAATCTAAAAGTCTTTCTTTTATTCTGGGATTACTTTCTGGGTGTTCTACTTTTTCCGAGTGTGAGAAGTTCTTTCCTTTTGTTCGTTGATTTAAAACGGTTTTATCGCATCAACAATGAGGGAAACAAAACCAAGTTCTCCATTTTTGTTTCTGTGATCAAATCGTTTTGATCGATAAATAAACCCTTGATGTTCATCCCAATCATTATAATGAAATTTACCCCTTTCATCGCAATACTCTAAAAGGGAAACATTAAAACCAGCCTCTTCAAACATTGACGTAATCGTTTTATAATTATGAACAATTTTATGGCTTGCAGCAGGATGATCTTTAGGCCCCGGCCCCCCTACTTGTACGCCAAGCTGATAATCTTCATTAGGGAAAAAGCCATCAGGTACAGCACAGCGAACATATCCTCCAGACTTTAGAAATTCAAAACATATCTTTGCAGCTTTTACCCCTTCTTCATAAGTTAAATGTTCCCAAACGTGTTCGGCTAGGATCGCTTCTAACGAATTCCGAGTAAAATTCCCTTCCCAATCAGCCTTTTTTAATAAATTTAATTCCGTTTCTTGCGTTTGAAGCCAAGTCGAATTGTTATCATATTCTCCTGCACCAATCACAATTTTTAAATTTTCTTGTGTATTCATTTAACTATTCTCTCCATTCATCAATTAATAGCGCGAGTGGATTCGCTAAAGCGACATAAATGAGTTATATATTTCTCCTATAATCCCTTCCATTTGATGAACGCCTAATTCTGCATTTGTCATGATAACAGCACCCTTTTCTGAGTGTGGAATCGCTACCAGCATACATTGAAAGCCTACTCCCCAACCGAGTGATGTAATTGTTAATTCGTTTTCAGAGCCTTCAAGAAACACCCCTAAGCCAGTCCAATTCATACCTTTTTGCGGGGTGATCATTTCTTTTGCTAAGCTTGCTGAAATGCCAATTTTACTTTCTCCTTTTAGGGCATTTAATAACTCAAGAACTAATCTGGCTAAATCTAAAGATGTTGTCCATAACCCAGAAGCAGCTGGATAAGGATAGATAGGATACTTACCGTCTACTAATTCACCGTTTTTATTATGACCACAAGTGAGTTGCTTTTTATCCATCTCTAACACTGTTGTATTAAAATAGCTATTTTCCATCCCTAATGTCCTAAATATTAACTCATTCACCACCTGGTCAAACTGCTTCTCGGTAACATCTTCGATGAGCTGCTGAATAACACAAAAACCTGCATCTGAATAGTGGAATTCGCTCCCTGGTTCGCACTGTACTTTAATAGGAACTTGACAATAAGAGGTTTTCCCCTGTAATAATTCGGTCATAACAGGGATTCCTATTTTTGCATTCAGTTCAGAAAAACTACCCTCAGGATCTTTAATTCCAGATTGATGACTAAGCAATCTCTTTAATGTAACGCTTTCATTTCTCGTAAACTCATTTTCCGGTACCTTCCACGATACAAGTCTTTTATTTATATTCTCATCTAAATCAAGAAGCTCTTCACCTACTAGTTTCATAGCAATCATTCCTGCTAAGAACTTGCTAATAGAACACGCACTAAAAACAGAACTTTCATTTACTTTCCTTTCGCTTTCTACCTCTAGTAAACCGTAATTTTCTGTGCTACTAATTTTCCTGTTCACAATCAATGCAATACTTAAACCAGGCACATTATAATGCTTCATTCGTTCTTTGATGTTAATATTTTTTAATCTCATATTTATTCCCCTTACAAAAAATGTTTTCAAGTAAGATTATAACAGGAATATACGTTCTCATACAGGAATTTGGCTCAATTAACATTTTATTTTTCAGTAAACGATTTTGGTGCACAAATACCCTTTCTATTGAAAATAATAAAAGGACTAGGTACCAAGAAAATCATCAATGTTCTGGTGCCTAGCCTTTACCTATAGCCCTAATAATCGCTATCCAATTTCTCTGTCACCGTGACAAGCATCTTTCCAAAATCCCTAATTCTTTCCTGCACTCGCTTATCAATGATGATATTATCCTCAGGGTCAAATTGGTCAAAGTTAACAAATACATTCTGTGGAAGAATCATTCCTCCAAGAAAACGAATGATTGGCTCCAAATTGAACTGCGCCACCATAAAATGCTTATCCGAACCAGCGTTGGAAATATAACCAACCACTTTTCCTTTAAAAGCTCGCTCTGGCATTAGATCCAACAGATTTTTTAAGCTCCCAGAAATCGATGCCTGATAAATCGGCGTACCAATCACGATACCATCCGCCTGTAAGATCTTGTTTATAACTGTTTGGGTATCGTCATTATAAACAGATAATGGAAGTCCTTGCATAAACTCTATATCAAAATCCTTTAGGTCAATTAACTCAATTTCTACATCCGAATTGGCTTTCTTCGCAGCATGTAAACAATCATAAACCATCTGAGATATCTTTTGACCTGAGAGCGCTCCAGAAATACCGACAATCTTCAAAAAAATCCCTCCAAATTACAATTTCTATATAGTGAACAGCCCACCACTTATCACTTTTCAGATTGATTGAAGTGGATACTTCTTGGGTAATTACCACTTTTCGTAGCAGATGAATTGGGCCATGTTAACCCTTTGTTCCGAAAATTTATATCTACATCAGGCAATCACCAGTAAGCGTATGCCTTCTTTTTGATATTCAGTGTAGTGTTTAAAATCATATTTCTATTATAGCACTTCAAACGTCACTTTAATTATTCAGAAACCGATTTTCCTTCAAACCAACTGTGAGGAAATGGATAACGGCCAATTGATTTTACAGGAATTGAGATTGCAGGCTGTCCATTTTTTTCTATATTCACTTTATGATGACACCTCCTAAAATAAATGATACTATTAGTGGTGATACTAATAGTAATAATTATAATAAAAACTAATTACGGAGGGATGTGTTATGCAATTTTTCCCATTAATGGGGGCATTCATCTTTGGATGCATTACTCTTTTCACATTACTAGTCACTTTAGGTACACCATTAGGTGAATTTACGTTAGGAGGAAAATACAAGATTTTACCTACTAGAATGAGAATAACAAGTGGGATATCGTTGATTGTTCAAATTATTGCAATTATAACTATACTTGTTGCAGGTGGAATAATTGCTATCAGTTTTCCTTTTAATGCTGAGAGAGTATTATGCATTTTCTTTGGTTGTTATCTGTTATTAAATACGGTACTGAATGCCATATCTTCTAGCAAAAAAGAAAGGTATTTAATGACTCCTTTATCTTTATTGTCATCTATTTGTTTTTTTATTACCGCATTTTCATTTTAAAAAAGGAGCTAATGCTATGGATAATATTATTTTGGGATTTCTTATGATTCAGGCTTCGACGATTTATCAATTGCGACAATTTATCAAAGACAGCTTATCAACAGTTAGCAGTGATAGTACAGGTAGTATTCAAGCAGGAATAAAAAAATTATTAAAAAAGGAATTAATTACTGTCCAAGAACAAGTGGAGAACGGCGTAAACAAAAAAACTTATTTTATCACGGAGGCTGGGAAAAAGCATTTTAAAGAATGTATATCCATTCCAATGTTATACAAAGAAAAGAATATGGAATTAAGTAAATTTTTCTTCCAAGGATTCGCTAATAAATCAGAACATGAAACATTTATCAGCCGCTATATTGAAGAATTGGAAAAGGAACTAGATCATTTAGAAGCTATTAATACATCGATTAATCAAAGAAACAATTTCAGCGCCGAATATATTAACAAATTAAAAGAGGCTGGTGGTGCCGCAGAATTTATGACTGAATCTGGCTTGAAATCAATTGCCTATTTCCAGCATGCAACATTGGACTTAGGTATAGAGAAGATTAAATTTGAAATAGAATGGTTTAGAAAATTTCAATCTAAATTAAAATCCGAGAGATAGATCATAACAGAGGAACAAAAGGGCTTTAAAGAACAACAAGTGCTAGCGTCTTGCTCAGAACATGAGGCCTCAACGGATAAAATCTCTCGTGAAGCAGTCTACTGGCTGGAAATAGTTGATATCTAACGTGGGTGATTCTGTTTTTTGGAAATCCAAGTCCGAAAGAGAAAATCCGCAGAATACGGATATACGCAAGCCTGTTTTTTAATTTCATTATAATGTATACCCTAACGGATTTCTTCTTCCTAATTGTATCATTATGTAATTTAACGCTTCTTTTTAATATGGCAAGGGGACTAGAAAAAGGTGTCTCTCGAAAATTCAATGAATGAGAGACATCTTTATTAAAGCTGTTTTACGGGCATTTATGATCAGCTTAAACAGTATTGCAGCGGAGAGGCAAGCCAACGAAGAAATTCGCAGTGTCATTTTTACCGGAATTTTGAACATCCCCTTATCGCACAATCCGAAGGTTCCTCATCAGTTTCGATCCTCCCTCCAGGCAATGTCCACAAAGTGTTACCTTGATATGTTTGACGAACCATCAATATTGAATCATCTTTAATAATTGCTGCACAACTCCTAGTTCCCATTCTGTCTCCTTTCTACCTTGACGATACATTTTTTTGTTTAGCTGTTTAAGTACAATCCTCACAATAGCAACTACTCTACATGAATGTTCTCAAAGCTGAAACACCAAACTAGCCGCTGCAACGAGGATTTACTTTCAGTTAATTTGAAGCATTAGAAAAGAGTTTTTCAATCTACTTATTTTTGCAAAAATCAACAACTTCACTATAAGATAGGTCCCCACCAAATAAATCTAATGAACTTCCTATCGTTAAATCTAATTTTCCGCTAGATAGTTCGAAAAAAGTCTCTACATCCTTTAACGATCTTATTCCACCTGCATACGTGGTTGGAATCGAAACCCATTGAATTAATTGTTTAACCAAGTCTTCTTGAATTCCAGTACGTTTTCCTTCCACGTCAACTGCGTGTATCAATAATTCATCACAATACTTCTCTATTTCTTTAATATTCGATTCATTAACCTCAAAATTACTAAATTGAGTCCATTTGTTTGTCACTACAAACCATTTACCGTTTTTTTGCTTGCAGCTTAAATCAATTACTAACTTATCCTTCCCAACTTCGCTAACCAATCTATTTAATCTATCTATATTAAGTTCGCCATTCTCAAATATATATGAGGTAACAATTATATGGGAGGCCTTATTTTCGAGGTAAAAAGAGGCATTTTCCGCTGTAATACCACCTCCAAGCTGTAAGCCCAAAGGGTATTCTTTTAACGCCTGTATTGCAGACTCTTTATTCCCCTCCCCTAACATTATTACATGTCCTCCCTTTAAATTGTCCCTTCTAAACATTGATGCATAATATGCGGAATCATAATTTGAAACAAAATTTTCAACTGTCCCCTGATTGAAACTAAAAGTATCTCCTATGATTTGCTTAACTTTCCCTTGATGGATATCTATACACGGTCTGAATTTCACTTTTACCACTATCCTTTTCTATTAATGAGCGATGAACTCTTAACTTCTGAATTTCAGTAATCGCGATTTTTACTGAACAATATATATTACACGCTGTTAAACCATTCGGGTGGTTGATTATTAATGTAATCGTGGGTTTCAATTATATATCGAGTTCTTTCTTGGACGTACTCTAAATTCCCCATTGTATAACCACCAATTTGGCTCGCATGCAAATTTAATGCAACAAACAAGTTATACTTTCTCCAGAATAAATCAGGAATTTTGTTATCAAAGTATCCCATTACCTGCCCCTTAGCAAAATAAGCGCTTACCTGAACAGTATATTTGGGTAATTTGAAAAAATCCTCTAATGGGTCCCCCCAATCAAATGAATCAAAATCAATAATACCATTTAATTTCTTATCCTTTATAATTAAATTTTGAGGATGAAAATCGTCATGTTGAAAACAAATCGGACTATCCTTGATAATCGATATGTTCTCATCGATATAACTTTCCATAAATCTCTGTTTATAGAAAGTAAGTCCTAATTTTTTGCATGTCTCTACTTTATTTAGATATTTTTCTAAGCGTTTATTATACCAATTAATGGAGCTATCGTGAGTGATTAAATGAATCTTTTTTAGTTCCTTTCCAGACTGCACCCCAATCTTATATTGTAGATCCGTTCCTAATGTTGGCAAAGCTACATCTCCGCTCATACCATTTATGTATGACAATAATAAATAACACACCTGCTCCTCTTCGTTTAATTCAAATATAATTGGTTGTTGGCACAAAACATTATTTTCATAGTGTCTCTTTAATAAATCAAATTGCAGCTTAATTCTATCCCTTTTCTCAATGTTGTAGACTTTCAATAGATATAATGGTTTGTCGTTACCTGAAGAAAGCTTTAATTTTTTGGCGCTTGAATATCCAGATGCTAATTCTTTATATCTGTCCACGGGTAAATGGTGATAAGAAATAATATCTTTTATATTAATCATTTATTCTCCTTTCTATTTTCATAATCTTATATGATCGAAAGTGAATCTCCATTGTAAGTTGCTTTTTTAATTTAATCAATTTGAGTTATCTTTTTTTGTATCTTATTATTATAAAATATTCATATTCCTGAATATATAGACTTCGGTAAAAAGAAGTTCCTAATATTATTGTTATCCCATATACATAAGAGTAAAAGGCTACGGGAGTAGAAATCATTGAATAAACAAAATAGCAGGTTTAGATGGGTTGTATTTGCTGTTGTGACATTTACTTATTTATTCATGTCGAGTCAGCGAACGGCACCAGGTTTGATTACAGACCAATTGATGAGCGATTTTGCTATAACGGCCTCAACAATTGGATTATTGGCAAGCATACAGTTTTTTGTATATACCGGTTTGCAAATTCCAATGGGTATTTTGGCTGATCGTTTTGGCCCCAATTTTTTTCTAATTATTGGAGCTATCCTGACAGGGGCTGGTACGATTATTTATAGCCTTGGTACACATGAATTTATCCTGCTTTTCGCAAGAATACTGACAGGGATAGGGGATGCGACGATCTGGGTCAATTTGGTGTTAATTTTAAGCCAATGGTTCAGTGCAAAGGAATTTGTAAAATTAATTGGCTTAGCTGGAATGACAGGAAGCCTCGGGTTCATTTTGGCAACAGTTCCTTTTTCTTTATGGATTGACCTACTTGGCTGGAGGATGGCATTTTTTACAGCAGGACTATTATTGTGCCTATGTGGGTTATTTCTTTATTTTGTACTTGTAAAAAAGCCGCAGCAACCAGTATTTGTAAAGAATGAAGCACAACAAGAAAAAACGCTTGTTTTACTCAAAAGAATCTGTTCAAGTTGGCAAGCATGGGCTTTATTCTTTTGTCACTTTGGGATGGTCGGTGCGTATGTTGGATTTATCGGTTCATGGGCAGTGCCCTATGGAATGAATGTGTTTGGGATGACACGGTCAGATGCAAGTCAGCTTATTTTGGTTGGCCTAATCGGGGCACTTATTGGTGCACCGCTATCCAGTTGGATTTCAAGTCGATTAGAAATGGTGAAACGCCCATATGTTGTGGTTCATACAACAATGTTATTGAGCTGGTCTGTCTTTGTGATCTTCACTGGGAAGCCGCCGATTTTCTTGGTTACAATCCTTTTCTTTGTTATCGGCCTTTGTTATGGGGCATGTATGCTAACCTTCGCCTTCATCCGTCAATCTTATCCTATATCAGAATCCGGCCTTGTTTCCGGGTTTGCAAATACAGGCGGGTTCCTGAGTGCCGTATTGCTTCCAACCATTTTTGGCAGTATCTTAGACCATTTTCAGGCTTCAGGCAATATAAACGCCGGCTACCACTACGGTTTCATCATTCCAGTCATCTTTTCCATCATCGGTTTAATCGGAGTGCTTTGTATTAAGGAATATAAGGGTGAGCGGCAGGTACTTACCGATTACGCTCGTCACCAATAAAACGAAAGAGGATGCCGCAGGAAAAACGAAACTCACTTTTCCGGCGGCATCCTCGATAAAGTCGACTTTCTCTATAAATCCTAGTAAATCAACGTTTATAGGTGATCTCTTACATTATTTCACCCATAAATCATTTTCTACCTATGTACGCACAATTGTAAAGATTATGTAAATGTTCAGTTTTATATTGAAAGCAGTCAGAGTGTATCATACATTAATTATATCGAAAGTTGATATTGTTGGTTTCCTATACGATGGAATCTGGTGGTCTTCTAACAAGTGGGGATAAGAATGTAGAGGGTAGAATCAAGAAATATAAAACAACTACCGAAAAGAGGAACTAATCCTTATGGAAGCCCGAGAAAAGTACATGAACTCTTCAAGGAACTTAAAACATAACAAAAAGGAGTTACCGATGAAAAGAACTAACTCAAATAGGGGATTCAAGTCACTTTTAGAAATATTTTTAGTTTCAACACAACTTGGGCTAACATCTTTTGGTGGACCAACAGCTCATTTAGGGTATTTTCATGAAGAATATGTACGGAAAAGAAAATGGATGGATGAAAAAGGTTATGCTGATTTAGTTGCTTTAGCACAATTCTTACCGGGGCCTGCCAGTAGCCAAGTGGGAATTGGTATAGGTGTTATGCGTGCAGGGGTATTAGGCGGAATTATATCCTTTATTGGGTTTACATTACCTTCAGTTATTGCACTCATCCTTTTTGCCTTACTGCTCACTGAATTCGACATAGGTAGTGCTGGATGGATACACGGATTAAAAATTGTAGCAGTAGCAGTAGTGGCACATGCCATAATGGGTATGGCAAAAAAGTTGACTCCTGACTTAAAAAGAAAAGCCATTGCCTTATTTGCACTACTTGGTACACTTATTTGGCAAACAGCTTTTACGCAAGTAGGCGTCATTTTAATAGCTGCACTTTTTGGGTTTCTTCTATATAAACAACATCAAGAAAAAGAAGAAGTTGGTTCGCAATTTCCAATTGCCAAAAGCGTTTCAGTGATGTGTTTACTATTGTTTTTCGTTTTACTTTTCCTTTTACCAATTATCAGGGAAGCAACCGGATCGTACTGGGTCGCTATGTTCGATAGTTTTTATAGATCAGGTTCTTTAGTCTTTGGTGGTGGTCACGTAGTTTTACCTTTGCTAGAACAGGAACTTGTGCCAAAGGGCTGGATAAGTGAAGCAGCATTCTTAGCTGGTTATGGTACTACACAAGCAGTTCCAGGTCCTCTATTTACTTTTGCTGCCTATTTAGGTGCTGTAATGAACGGATGGCAAGGTGGATTAATAGCAACGGTCGCAGTATTCTTACCTGCTTTTCTTCTTATACTCGGCGCACTACCATTTTGGGATATTTTACGAAACAATCCAAAAATTAAAGGGGCAATAATGGGTGTAAATGCGGCGGTTGTGGGAATATTAATCTCTGCCTTTTATAATCCAATTTGGACGAGTTCAATTTTAGCTCCTATCGATTTTGCTTTGGCTGCAATTTTATTTAGTATGTTAGTTTATTGGAAACTACCTCCCTGGATTATTGTGATGACTGGTGCAATTGGCGGATCACTCATGACGTTAATTTAAACCATCTCATACCAGGTGGTGAAGGTTAGCCCCATTAACTTATTTTAAAAATTATAACCTCATAGAGATTGCCAACTATAAGTACGTGTTCAAACAGGAGGATAAGCTAAAGGGCCTGACGTCCTGTTAGCAACGCCCACACTAGTATATCCTGTACGTCGAAAGTTCGAGGCGCGCAGTTTCGAGTACAATGATAGCTCCCGCCAATCTGCATCGCCCGAAGGAAAAGTGATTTTCTTTTCTGAGGAACGTAGAAACAAGCCTACAAAGAATTTTGCAGTATCATTTTTACCTTACTTTTTGAACACCCTCTACAATAAATTTGGACTAATCTGCAAGCAAACTGATGTATGTATTAAAATTTTCACTTAATAATTTGAACCTTTTTGATCGCCCGGCCATCTATTTCAATTATTTTAAATGTTAGATTGTTACGCTCTATTACCTCTCCCTCATCAGGAAAATCGCTAAATTCTTTTAACAGATAACCAGCAAGAACATCCTCTTCTTCTGGAATTTCTGTATGGAAAATAGAATTTAAACGATAAAGAGTTATTTTCCCATCACAGATAATTTCAGTCCCTGTCAACTTTTCAACGAGTTCTTCCCCTTCGAGGTCCGTTTCATCTTCAATTTCAAAACCAAGCATTGCCTCGATGATATCTTCATGCGTTAGAATTCCTTCTGTTCCGCCATACTCTTCTAAAACAATTGCCATATGTTTTTTCTCTTTTGTCATTTTACTTAAGACCCGTTCAATCGAATGAAATTCGAAGATATATAATGGATCTATATCACTAAATGCTTCCAATGGTTTCTCTGGTTCAGTTGACCAAGATATCAAATGTTTTGAATGGAAGACGGCGACAATATCATCAATATCTTCTCTATAAACGGGATATCTGGTAAACGGATTTTGAATCACAACGTCCCTTATCTCTTCAAAAGTAGCCGTAGTAGGTAATGCGATAATCTCTACCCTCGGTGTCTTCAATGCATCTTTTACATTTAAATTGTAAAAATCAAGTACTCCCTTAATACGATGAGATTCTGCCTGATTAAATGTTCCTTCCGAACCTGCAATATCAATCATAGTACGTAATTCTTCCTTTGAAATGGATACATCATTTGGTTGCCCCTTTAAAAGCGCCCTTGTAATAAAGCCAGTAAGCCAATTTAGAACGATCGTTACCGGTTTGAAAATAATAACAAAAAATCGAATGACCGGATAGACAAGGAATGCAATACGATCTGGGAATACAGCTGCTACTGATTTGGGTATTACTTCAGAAAAGATGATAATCGCAACTGTTAAAATTGCGGAAGCAAACCCTATATTAAATCCATATTGAATTGCAATCGTTGTCACAAGGGTTGGAAGCAATATATTTGCAATATTATTTCCGATTAAAATAGTCGTAATAAATTCACTTGGTTTAGAAACCAAATTTAAAAGTTTTTCAGCCTTTCTATCATTATTACTAGCTTTAGTTTGCAGCCTCATCCTATTAGTAGCTGTCAACGCTGTTTCACTTCCAGAAAAGAAAAATGAAACAAATAATAAAAAAATGATCGCAATGATCACAAGAAATTTCCTCCTTAAAATGGAAAATTTACGTAATATTATGCATTAACAGATTTCTCTGTATCATCAATACTCTCTTCGACTACAGACAAATCAATTAACTCGTTGTCCCTCGAATCCCATCGGTTATTTGGATTATTTCATCCCTTTTTTCAATTAGAACTTTTCCTTCGATAGAAAAGTTAACTTCTAAATCATTAGATTCTGCTTGAACAAGATGGTTGGAACTACCGGTGGACAGGAGACCGAAACAAGAAAAAATAACAATAAGAAATTAAAATTTTCACTTTTTATTCTTATTGTGATCAAAAAGAAAACCAAGTAAAACCAATAACACGCCCGACATTAATAGTATTGGTATCAGATGAAATTCATCATCTATATTTTTATGCCTAAAAGCCCCTATTAGAATTAAAGCGGTCATACAAACGAAAAAAGCTGCCCAATGGAAAAAGTTATTATATTTTTTTCAAAAATAACATCTCTGTTCTCTTATTTTTCTTAATATTAATATATCAGGGGTGCCCTTATATATAGAAAAAACAAACTTACTTAAAAATGCAGAATGGGTTAGAGAAGAAAAAGTGCCACACTTAATAGTTATGTCACACCTAGACGGAAAAATCA
>NZ_JADIJK010000011.1 GCF_017355205.1 Bacillus sp. SD088 | reverse complement strand
CACACAGTCAGCGTCGGCATCAGCATCTGCATCGGCGTCGGCGTCAGCATCAGCATCGGCGTCGGCATCGGCGTCGGCATCAGCGTCGGCATCAGCATCGGCGTCGGCATCGGCATCGGCGTCGGCATCGGCGTCGGCATCGGCATCGGCGTCGGCATCAGCGTCAGCATCGGCATCGGCGTCGGCATCGGCGTCGGCGTCGGCGTCGGCGTCGGCATCGGCGTCGGCATCAGCGTCAGCATCGGCATCGGCGTCGGCGTCAGCATCGGCATCGGCGTCGGCATCGGCGTCGGCATCGGCATCGGCATCGGCGTCAGCATCAGCGTCGGCATCAGCATCGGCATCGGCATCGGCATCGGCGTCGGCATCAGCGTCGGCATCGGCGTCTGCATCGGCATCGGCATCGGCGTCAGCGTCAGCGTCAGCATCAGCATCGGCGTCGGCATCAGCGTCGGCATCAGCATCAGCATCAGCGTCGGCATCGGCGTCAGCATCGGCGTCAGCGTCAGCATCGGCGTCAGCGTCAGCATCGGCATCGGCGTCTGCATCAGCGTCGGCATCTGCATCCGCGTCGGCATCAGCATCGGCATCGGCATCTGCGTCGGCGTCAGCATCAGCATCAGCATCTGCATCAGCATCTGCATCCGCGTCGGCATCAGCATCAGCATCTGCATCCGCGTCGGCATCTGCATCCGCATCCGCATCAGCGTCAGCATCAGCATCGGCATCAGCATCGGCGTCAGCATCGGCGTCGGCATCTGCATCCGCATCCGCATCCGCGTCAGCATCAGCATCGGCGTCGGCATCTGCATCAGCGTCAGCATCGGCGTCGGCGTCAGCATCGGCATCAGCATCGGCGTCGGCGTCGGCATCGGCATCTGCATCCGCGTCGGCATCCGCATCAGCATCCGCATCGGCGTCAGCATCCGCATCCGCGTCAGCATCCGCGTCGGCATCCGCGTCAGCATCCGCATCCGCATCGGCGTCAGCGTCAGCATCCGCATCCGCGTCAGCATCCGCGTCAGCATCAGCATCGGCATCGGCGTCGGCGTCAGCATCCGCGTCAGCATCCGCGTCAGCATCAGCATCAGCATCAGCATCGGCATCGGCGTCAGCGTCGGCTTCTTCATCAAATACTATTGTGTCACTATCTGTAAGACTACTTAGTAAAGCAAGGTCAATTGTAGTATCACTAATACCTGCTCCATATACAGGTACCTCCCCATCAACATCCGCAGGATTATCAACTGATAGATTTAGATCTACCGTTGTTTTTCCAATAAGTTGTACACTTAAAAGATCGCTGGCTAAATCAATGCTTCCATTAGCTAAATCATCAATAATTCCTGTTGCTGTATTAGCGACTCCTGTTAATTGGTTAAGAGCACCATTGATTCCTTGATTTAATCCATCGATAATTAAACCAACTCCTGGGATATTCTCAGCACCAGGCAAAATAGCTAGTTCAACACCATTAATAGCATCCACAAGATCTTGTAAAAGATCTACAACAACATCATTAACAGCCGTTTCTAAATGGTTACCAATACCATCCGAAAAGTTTACGACAACGGTACCATCTGGATTTACCACAACATCAACTTGATCATTGTAATCCAATAAATCGGCCAATGCCGTATCGATATTGTTTAATGCATTTACAGCACCTTGTAACTCATCTATTCCTTCAATAGTCAATAGGGAAGATGGAATAATACTACTTTGTAATTGATCAGCTACGCCTAAAACCGAATCAACTGCAGAAGTTAATGTACCAGTTAACCCACCAATTACGCCATTTAATATTGGGAGATCATCCATCGTCAAAGGTAATATTTCGACGCTTATATCTGCTGGAGAATTAGAAGTCATCTTTCCAGCTAATTCTTCAATATAAAAAACAACTACTCTATCAGGAGTAACTAATTCAGCATCTGCAAGCCCGGTACCTGTCAGGTTAAGCGCTAGATTGTAATTTTCTCCTGGCACAGGCTCTGTCAATGTTGCAGCAATATCGACATTCGTTAATAATTGTACTTGTGTCAACGATGCCGCTTCGACAGCATTTATCGATACCCCTGGAATATGTAAAAGCTTTGATGTCGTAAACGGCGCAGTGACAAGAACAAAGGAAGTAGCAACAGCAGCAGTTCTTTTCATATATGACTTTCTTTTTTCCTGCATTTTTTTCTTATAGTCAAATCTTTTTTTATTCATTGTATTCTTCCTTTCTGATCATAATGTGCCATGAGTTATTAAAAACATAAACTAATAGCGAACTCTACTAGGAGTAAAAAGAAATGTATAACCCCCCTATCTTTTTCTAAACAGAATATGACAACGCTACCAACAAACAAAGGTAATATTTGTCACTCTCCTTTAAACATTGTATTTTTTTGGTAAAAATTGTCATCTATAGTAGATGTTTCCATATATGTAATAATTTGTCAATTGAAAAAATTAATTTTATTCACTTATTCTTAAATATTTAATTAATATTAGTTATTAAAAGTTGTTTTTCAAATGAGAAGCTAGTTCTAAATACCTAAGTTAAGGGCTAAAAAAAAAGGACAATAATAGTCCATTTAATTGTGTAGAAACTTTTTTAGATATCGTGTTGTATTGTACTAAAGTCCATTAAAAGTCATGACCCTTGCTGATTTATAACTAATGGAATTAAGCTTATTATCTTTTAAAAAGAAAAACAAAAAACTTTCAAAGTAAGGATTTTAAACTTAAGTAAATTTTACAAATGAGATCAGATAACTGTCTTCCATTAGATGTGTTGAATCTGTATCTTAAAAAACGAATTACTTTTTTTATCCGGCATTGGAATACAGATAAATGTAAGTAGGTAATAAAGGCCTAATCTAGCTCTAGCACCTAGCAAATTTACGATTTCTGAGTGTGTAATCAACATCAATTCTCCTTTTGATGTCCAGCTGCAGGCGGTGAGGCTCTAAACAGTCACCATCTGCATTTCATTTTTCCTTTATCACGTCAGAACGAGTTGCGACGCACTGAACATATTAATGCAGGCGACACGACAGGATGTTGCGATCTTAGTCTTTAATTCTCTGGATTCTGTGGGAGATGAAAAGGCTGCGCTGATTGAAGTTCCTCACCATGAAACGAGAGAATTCTCGTTATAAGCACTAGAACAAACATAATTTAAAAAGATGGATCCCATTCGATTGGTATCCATCTTCTAAAAGTTATCTATTTTTTTCGAACTTTTTTAAAGTGTGGTTAGCTAAAATTTCTTGCATATCTTCCTCTAAGTTAGCATGAAATGATAAAGTTTCACCAGTAATAGGTTGTTTCAACTTAATTTGTTTGCAATGTAACGCTTGTCGAGTCATTATACCTAGACCCCCACCATATAAGTCATCCCCTAATATGGGGTGACCAATTGAGGCCATGTGAACTCTAATTTGGTGGGTTCTGCCAGTTTCAAGTTTTAAACGCAGGTGGGTAATAAAAGATAGTTGTGTAATTACCTCATAGTTTGTTATCGCGTACTTCCCCTCTTTTCTTACCTCCCGCTCGATAATACTATCTGACTTGCGACCTATTGGTTTATTGATTTTACCATATGAACGATCCATTTCTCCTTCTACAAAAGCCTCGTAGAATCGATCAATCTCTCCATTCTTTTGCATCAAACTTAATAAATGATGCGCATGGCGGTGCTTTGCAATCAATACTAAGCCAGATGTATCTCGATCCAATCGAGTGACAATATGTACAGCTGAAGCTAGATCGATTTGTCCATAGTAAAAGGCTACTCCATTCGCTAAACTCCCGGTCGGATGATGCCTTGATGGAATGGTATTGATTCCAGCAGGTTTATTAACAATTAAAAGATCAGCATCTTCATATATAATCGATAATGGGATTGGTTCTTTGACTAATCGCTCATTTTCCTGTTCCGGTGGAAATAGGAGTTCTAAAACATCATATTCCTGTAAAGGATAGCGAACACTTTCCTCCACTCCATTCACTCGTATATAACCACCTGTAAATTTAATAGCAGACAAAGCTCTTCTAGAGATGCCTTGCTCTTGTAAAAACATTTTAATATTTTTATTTTTGTCTTCTCGTGTGATTTTCCAGCTTAATTCATGTTGCTTCATAATGTTTATCTTCCATCCGAAATAAATGAATCATGAACTCTTTTCCAGAAAGGGAATGGACGAAAACGGGCAAATCGAACCTTCTCTTTTGCAACTTTAAATTGGATTGATTTCACATCTCGATGCATCACCGTTAAATGATCTAAAGTAACATGAAAATCATATGAATTAACTGGTTTTAATACAAGTGTATGATGTTCAGGTAAAATGAGTGGAGATCCGACCGTTCTAAATACTCTATTATTGATTGAAGCCATCTCAGCTAATTGAATAGAAGGTAAGGAAGGATGAATAATCGCCCCTCCTAACGCTTTATTATAGGCTGTGCTTCCGGATGGAGTAGACAGACAGAGACCATCCCCACGAAATCGCTCAAAATGATCCCCTCTTATTTCTACATCCATGACTAAAGTTCCTACTAATCCTTTGACTGTAGATTCATTTAAAGCAAGATAACGCATTTCTTTCCCGCCATTACGATAGCGGATTACGACTTCTAACAGCGGATATTCCACTACTTGATAAGGAGTCTTTGCAATTGCAATCACTAATTTTTCAATCTCACTCGGAACCCAATCTGCATAGAAACCTAAATGTCCAGTATGTACACCAACAAAAGCTGTTTTATCTAATCGAGAACTATATCGATGAAATGCGTATAATAAAGTACCATCCCCACCAATGGAAATAACAATATCTGGATTGCTTTCGTCATATACCATTTCAAAATCCTGCAAATATGTCCTCACTTTCTGTGTCAAAGCATTAGAAGCAGGATTCCCTTTTGAAGTAATGGCAAATTTCAATCCTCTCAACCTCCTCATTTAATCATCATTTTTCTTTATCTTCTTTGTAGCTTCCTTATTTATTGAAAAATAAACCTGTGCTTCTTGAATTTCTTCCTTAATTTGCGACATTTCCTCGTCAAGACGGAAAGCTGCCTCTGCAGCACGTTCTAACCTCATATTAATTTCTGCTGGAAACTCACCTTTATATTTATAATTTAGAGAATGTTCAATCGTTGCCCAAAAGTTCATTGCTAAGGTTCGGATTTGGATTTCAGCCAAAATCTTTCGCTCTCCCTGAATCGTTTGTACAGGATATTCAATTACAACATGATAGGAGCGATAGCCACTTGGCTTTTTATGAGAAATATAGTTTCTTTCCTCTATTACCTTAAAGTCATTTCGTTCTCTTAATAATTCAACGACTTGCTCTATATCATCAACAAATTGACACATCATTCTTAAACCAGCAATATCCTGCATTTCCTCCGCTAATTTATCCAAAGGGATATTTTTTTGATGGGCCTTATCTAAAATACTGGCAATCGGCTTCACTCTACCTGTGACAAATTCAATTGGAGAATGATCCTGTTGCCGTTCAAATTGGGCACGCATTCCTTTTAATTTAATTTTCAACTCATCTACCGCCTGTTTATAAGGAGCTAGAAAAAGCTTCCACTGATTTACCATGCTACCACCTCTTAAAGTGCGTGTTCACATTCTCTTAAATGAAAAACCAATACAATTTCCTAGAAATCCTCTTCTCGTCCAATCTCATCATCATATGTTTGTACGAAGGAATTAAGAAGTCATCCTTATTTTAGCACAAACAAGTTTTACTTAATAATTTTTGTCCCGGTACAACCATCCATTTATCCTGAATGTATGGACCTTCAGAAAAAGACAGTAAAATAAAGAATATTTATCACGAATGGATATTGAAACCAAGCTGCAAATAAATAATAATAGGAATAAGAGATGTAGGAAGGAAGTTATCCATGGCAGAAGAAATTGAAAAAGAATTTAAAAACCTTGTTACAAAAGAAGAGTTTACTCTCCTTTTGCAAACTTTTCATATTAGTAACCATGATTTTTTCACTCAGAAAAATCATTATTTTGATACCCATGATTTTTCATTAAAAGAAAAAGCAGCTTCTCTACGAATTAGAGAGCTTCCTGATTGTTATGAACTAACACTAAAAAGGAAAATGATCAAAGATGCTATTGAAACAAATCAAATCATCGACCAAAAAGAGGCCGATTTATTATTAAATGACTCGATATGCCCCGCTGGAGAGGTCCAAGAAGCATTGGTCAAATTAGGTATCCACTTGTCAGATTTGACACATTTCGGGAGCTTAACGACCCATCGTGCAGAGCTCAAGTATAAAGAAGGATTGTTAGTATTCGACCATAATTATTATCTAAATCAGGAAGATTTTGAACTTGAATATGAAGTAACAGATTGGAAATTAGGAAAAACGTTTTTTGCAGATTTGCTTAATCGACTCAACATTCAACCTCAATCAACCGATACTAAAGTTGGAAGACTTTATCGAGCAAAACAAACTATTATGAAACAATCAAATAAGGAATGATTAATATGAATACCTTAGGTGAAATGAAAACCTTGATTGAATTACAATTATTACAAGGAATGACGCGTTCAAATACAGATTCTCCTATCCCAAAATCAGATGCAAATTTTTCTCAGGTTCTTGAGCAAACCCTTTTAAATACAGCAATGGGAAATAGAGAAAATGCAGGATCCTTAAATATATTGGGGGCTATAAGTCAGCTTGGGGTAAATAATCTTCCTAGTACGGTGACAAAATCTGTTGTATCGAAAGTTAATCATCCGAAAACTGATGCAAACATCGATACGAACCTAGATGGGATTATCCAACAAGCGGCAGATACATTCAATTTATCAACTAAACTAATCAAATCTGTTATTAAACATGAATCTAATTTCAATGCTGTCGCAGTAAGTTCCGCTGGTGCGACTGGACTTATGCAACTAATGCCGGCGACCGCAAGAGGATTAGGTGTAAGAAATATAGCAGATCCTCTAGAAAATGTGATGGCTGGAAGCAAATATTTACGACAAATGCTAGATAAATATAAGGGCGATCTATCTCTTGCGCTTGCAGCCTATAATGCTGGTCCCGGGAATGTAGATAAATATAAGGGAATTCCACCATTCAAAGAAACGCAGAATTATGTTAGAAAAATAACGGATACGTATTATAGTTAAATCGATCTCATCTCTAATTTACCTGGTAATCAGGAAATTCGAGATGATTTTTTTGTCAACAGGATGTAGGTCATCCTTATTATTCAAATTTGTAAATCTCTGGTCAGACACTTCTGCTTTTCTTTGTGCAGCTACTGCGCCTAGCGTCTAGCAAATTTATGTCTTCTTCCCTCGATAAGTCAACATCGGCTTATGCTTCGCCGTGTTTCCTTTATCTCATCAGAAGTCTTTAAATTTGTACGTCGCTGGACAGGCGCTTTCGCTTTTCTTTTGTCCAGCTACAGGCGCGCTCGAGGTCAAATAACCTGTGGTAAGAAAAGCGCAAGCGCCTTGCTCAGCCCCGACAAGCAAATGTTCTGAGCCAATAAAAGTCTGGTTTTGACTTTTATTGGCTCAGGTTATTTGACCTCGAGGGGCTAGGCGCTGGAGCTAGATCAAAACACTAGCCAAAATTTTATACTTTCTTATCCATCAATGAAAGCAAAGAACGCCTTTCTTTGCCCCAGAACATTTGCTTGTCGCCGAAAAGCGGGCGCCTTCCGCTTTTCTTGTATAGTTCAATTTATTTGAGTTCTGTTTGGGTCATTGCTAAAATAAATATACCATTTTAGATAAAGGAGCGAATCATATGGTTGAGATGAAGATGACACCGTATGATGCTATTGGGGAAAAAAAGCTTCATAAGCTTGTAGAACAATTTTATCTACGTGTCGGCAAACATCCCGAACTTATCCCTATTTTTCCCGATGACTTAACAGAAGTTGCCAGAAAACAAGAGCAATTCCTAACACAATTTTTGGGTGGCCCTAAGCTATATACTGAAGAACATGGACATCCGATGTTACGTGCACGCCATTTACCTCATGAAATTACACCTCGTCGTGCCAAGGCATGGTTAGCCTGCATGAGCGAAGCGATGGATGAAGTGGATATTGAGCCAGGTTTACGAGAGCTTTTTTACACTCGTTTAGCCATGACAGCAAAAAACATGGTGAACACTAATTCACCAGATGTTATGCAAGGTGAAGAACTTTGAATACACGACATATTAAATATCTTTTAAATAGAAGGCCAATGGAAATTTATTTCTTTGTTGATCCTTTTTGCTCGGAATGCTGGTCCCTTTCGCCAATCTTGAAGAAATTACAAGTAGAATATGGTGATTATTTCTCTCTTAAATATATTTTATCAGGAAAACTGTCTTCCTTAAATCAAGATAAAGATCGAATTTTTTCTTGCCATAAAAAGTGGAGACGTGAGCAAGGTAAATTGAAAAGGTCGACAGACCGTTCTCTTGAACAAACCCCGCATCTTGCCGCTATAAGTATTAAAGCGGCGGAATTACAAGGTAAAAAAGCCGGGGTCCGCTTTATCCAAAAGCTCCAGGAGTTATTATTTATTGAGGAGAAAGATATTTCGGATATCAATGTGATCCAACAATGCGCCCAATCAATAGGCCTTGATCTTGATGAATTCTTACAGGATGTTTATTCAGACACAGCCGCTAAAGCTTTTCAATGTGATTTGAAGATTTCATCTGAAATGGAAGTCAATGAAATGCCATCGATGGTTTTTTTCAATGAAAACATTGAAGATGAGGGAATTAAAATTACAGGCTTATATTCTTATGACATTTATGTGCAGATATTAACTGAGATGCTTCAGGGTTATGCAAAGCCTGCGGAAAAACCTCCGTTGGAAGTTTTTCTTTCACTCAACCCGGTAAATGCAACACAGGATCTAGCCTTAATTTTTGATATGTCTCCTCAAAAGATAGAAAGACAAATGAAGAAATTACAGATTCAACAAAAGGTACAAAAAATCCGCTCACTACACGGTTCCTATTGGCGGTACAAATATAATAACTTATAGCAAGAAAAGCGCAAGGCGCCCACCTATCGGCGACAAGCAAATGTTCTGAGACAAAGAAAGGCGTTCTTTGCCTTTCATTGGCTCAGGTTATTTGACCTCGAGCCGATGGCGCCTGGAGCTAGATGTCAAGCCGCAACGTAAACAGTTATCCACAAGCGACATTTTTATAGTTTCCTAAGCAGGAACAAAAGCGCAAGCGCCTTGGTCTAGGAAGAAAGGCTAAATCCGCGCCGTCCTGGCGCAACGCCTTTCTGACCAACATCCTGTTGGCCTCCGACAAGCAAATGTTCCTGTACCTAGGAAGGGGCTTTTTCCCTTCATAGGTACAGCAGAACATCGGCTAAGTTCGCGCCATCGGCTCGAGCTGGAGGGCAAAGCGCAACGTAAATTGTTAAAAAGCATCCTTTTGAAGGGATGCTTTTTATCATGAAAAGAAGGTTGTATACATATATATGAATGGAATAAAGGTACAACCATGAAAGGAGTCCAAATAATGCGAAAGGTAAGTCTCCTTCTTATTATTGTATTTATTATCACATGTTTCTTTCTTCATATTTTAGCATTAATGCGCTTAATTCCGATTTATATCACGTCTCCGCTCCTTTTTATTGGCTTATTTACACTAGTTTCCTTTATGAATGGAAAAAATAGATTTCGAGGATTTCATTGATTTGCCGAGCGAACAAAAAATGATCACCCATTCGGTCGCTTACAACTTATTAGGATTCTGATGACACCCCAAGCTTGGTATGCGAATGAAATGTAAGCATATGCAAACAGGAGCAGGGACTAAAGGGGGTGGAACTTATATTAGAGGCATAAACTAAGATTCTATATCATACAAAACAAGCGATCATCATGCATTTATTGTAAAACGCCTTTTTGAAAAAAGCGGATAATGTCCTTCGTGATTTTCTCTACTTCATCTTCTTTTTTCTGTTCAATATTATTTAGACCATTCCCTACATTTAATAAAGAGAAAAATACTCTGGAACTAAATTTGCTTGAAAAAGTGGAGGATAGTTGTCCCTTATCCATTGCCGTTTGGAAACCTTGCTCCAAGGTATCATAAATTCCCTCTACAGCCTCATTCATATCTTGCCAGTCTTTTTCTTCCAGTGCGGTTTCAGTTCCCCGTGTTAACGCATCAATATCAAGATGAAGGGTCGCTGTTAAAAACCTTTCTGCCACCTCATATAAGTTTTTATCAAACGATTGCTCCTTTTGTAGGATCTCTTGAACTTGTTTCCTAATTCTTCCCAACATCCGTATCATCGTTTCTGTATATAAACGAGATTTACTCGAAAAATAGTAATAAACAGTTGCTTTCGTTACATTAGCAGCTTTGGCTACATCATCCATTGATACTTCTTGATAGGAATAATTCAAAAATAAAGTTTGAGCATGATCTTCAATTTTTTCCTTCGTCGGCTTTTTTAACAAATCAGTTGGTGGTCTTCCAATCGCACGTTTCTTTGACACTATACTCCCTCCTTTCTTTCCACGCTTTTTGATATTCATATAGCCTTATTCTAATATAAAATTAGAATTTCCTCCAACTTCGTCCATTTTCAAAGAAAGTTATTTTTAATTGACTAACCAGTATATATAATTATAATATGATGAAATAATACAACATAAGTAAAGGATGGGTGCATATGAAAAAGTGGAACTGGGGTTCCTTTGTTTCCGGAATGAAAAGTCGTTGGATCACAACGGTCATTTGGATGATCATACTTGGCGTCCTTTCTGTTGCCTGGCCTCAGATTAATAGCCAAAAAACAAACTCAAATCAACTACTGCCCGATGACGCTTCTTCCATTAGAGCTTCCAAGTTAGTAAATGAGCAGTTTCCAAATGATACAGGAACTCCTTTACTTCTGGTCTGGTATCAGAAAGCTGGATTAACAGAGACTGATTTCGAAAATATCCAAAAATTATTTAAGAGTTTAGAAGAAAAACCTGTGAACAAGCAGACTTTTGTACCACCTCTATATAAAGCGCCAGCACAAGCATTAACACAAGCTGCATCAGAAGATCAGGCTGCCTTAACAACCCCCATATTTTTTGATTCTGCCGCTTCAACGAAAGAACTTCAAAATGGGATAGAGGAATTAAAGGAGCAAATTGATAAGGTTTTTGACCATGCTGTATTAGATGACCACTTAGATAAAGAAGGACTCCATGTGCGCATTTCTGGCCCAGTTGGGATTCAAACAGATGCAGTATCATTATTTAGCAATGCAGATTTCACTTTATTAATGGCCACTGTAGCAATTGTACTGCTTTTATTAATTGTTCTTTATCGCTCCCCTTTACTAGCGATTATTCCTTTAATTACGGTTGGCTTTGCTTATGGATTGATCAGTCCGATACTCGGACTCTTAGCAAAAAATGGCTGGATAGAGGTTGATCAACAGACAATCTCAATCATGACCGTTTTACTTTTCGGTGCTGGCACAGATTATTGCTTATTTCTCATTTCTAGATATCGTGATGAATTAAGGCATGAACCTGATCGATATAAGGCTATGCAAAAGGCGATAGAAAATACTGGCAGCGCAATCATGATGAGTGCGATTACAACTGTTTTAGGCTTGCTAACGCTTAGTCTGGCGTATTATGCTTCCTACGATCGATTTGCCATCCCTTTTAGTGTTTCGATATTAATTATGGGCGTTACAGCGCTAACTTTATTACCAGCCTTTCTTACCTTGCTAGGCCGAGTTGCATTCTTTCCTTTTATCCCTAGAACGGAAGAAATGATTCAAAAGCTTGAAGCAAAAAAAGGAAAAAAATTACGCAGGCAGCGAGATAAAAGTGTATTTGGTATAACTCTAGGAAAATTCGTCACAACCAAACCATGGACCATTATCATTAGTTGTTTCGTCTTATTAGGAATTTTCATTTCGTTTGTACCGAAAATCCAATTTACTTATGGGTTATTGGATTCATTCCCAGCAGATATGCCTTCACGAGAAGGATTTTCGATTATTTCGGAACATTATCCACCTGGAGAAGTGGCACCTACACAGGTGATGATCCATACAAACCAAAAAGATATTTCTCTTCAACAAGATTTGCAAAATCTCACGTATATAGATAACGTATCTGATCCAGAACATGGCAAAGATGAAGATTACCAATTATACGAAATCAAGTTTGCCATGGATCCATATTCACCAGAAGCTGTTGAGAAAATCGAGGATATTCGTTCTATTATATCTTCGAGTCTAAAAGAAGCAGGTATCAACAATCCTCAAGACAATCTTTGGATCGGTGGAGAAACAGCGTCATTATATGATACAAAACAAATTACAAACAGAGACCAATCGATCATCATACCCGTCGTGTTATTAATCATTGGGATTTTACTTTTAGTTTATTTCAGATCAATCATTGCGACTATTTATTTATTAGTCACAGTGGGGCTCTCCTATTTAGCCGCTCTCGGAATCGGCTGGATTGTCTTGCATTATGGTTTCAATGTGCCTGACATCCAAGGACTTATCCCGCTCTATTCATTCGTTTTTTTAGTCGCATTAGGAGAGGATTATAATATTTTTCTAGTCGCGAATATTTGGAACAAACGCAAAAAACGTATTCCTTTAAAACAAGCCATTGCAGAAGGTGTAAGTGAAACAGGTAGCGTCATCAGCTCAGCAGGAATAATTCTAGCTGGTACTTTTGCTGTCTTAGCTGTTATGCCAATGCAGGTACTGGTTCACTTTGGGACCGTGACTGCTATCGGAATTTTAATGGATACATTTATTGTCCGCCCACTGTTTGTTCCCGCAATTACCACTGTATTGGATAGGTATGCTTTTTGGCCGGGGAAACTTTGGAAGGTAAAAGATCAAGAAAAGAAATCAACCAATTAGGTAAAGTAAAAGAGCAAACTTAGACTTAAGCAAAAAATAAAGCGAAACTTCCTATCCAGCTGATAGACAGTTTCGCTCTTAATGCTTATTCTGAAAGCAAGGCTTCCATTTCGTTTAATTTTTCTTCAAATATTTGGCAAGCTGCTTCAATTGGCTCTGCAGATGTCATATCTACGCCAGCTTTTTTCAGCACCTCAATAGGATAATCAGAGCTTCCTGCCTGCAAAAATGCTAGATAACGTTCAACTGCAGGGTCTCCTTCTTCTAAAATTTGCTTAGACAAGGCTGCGGCTGCACTAAATCCTGTCGCATATTGATACACATAGTAATTATAATAAAAATGAGGGATTCTCGACCATTCTAGGCCGATTTCATCATCAATATGAATATCCTCTTCCCCAAAATATTTCTTATTTAGTTCATAATATTCCTTTGTCAATAAATCCGCTGTTAATGCTTCTCCATTCTGGTCTTTTTGATGAATAAGATGTTCAAATTCTGCAAACATTGTCTGACGGAAAACAGTCCCACGGAAACCTTCAAGATAATGATTCAATAAATACAATTGTTCTTGTTTATTGTTTGCATGCTGAATCATATATTCGTTAAGAATCGATTCGTTCGTTGTGGAAGCAACTTCCGCAACAAAAATCGAATAATTTCCATATGGATAAGGTTGGTGTTTGCGTGTGTAATAACTATGAACACTGTGCCCGAATTCGTGAGCGAGAGTGAATAGATTATTGACGTTGTCCTGCCAATTCATAAGAATATATGGATTTGTCCCATAAGCACCTGATGAATAAGCCCCGCTGCGCTTCCCTTTATTTTCAACCACATCTACCCATCTATTTTCAAAGCCTTCATTTAAAATGTTTATATATTCACTGCCCAGTGGAGCAAGAGCTTTCACTACAATATCTTTTGCTTCCTCATACTTTACTTCCATCTTGACTTCCTTTACAAGCGGCGTATATAAATCATACATATGGAGCTGGTCAAGCTTCATAATTTTCTTACGCAGCTTCACATAACGATGGAGTAAATGTAAATTTTTATTAACGGTATTGACGAGATTATCATAAACACTTTCAGGAATATTGTTTGCCGCTAATGCTGATTCACGAGCGGAATCATAATTTCGAATCTTAGCAAAGAAATTATCTTTCTTTACAGTTCCATTTAGCGTACTTGCAAATGTATTTTTGAACTGGCCATATGTTTCATACACCTTTTTAAAAGCTGATTCCCTTACTTCACGATCTTGACTTTCAAGGAAACGAATATAATTCCCATGAGAAATCTGAACATCTTCCCCATTCTCATCTTTTATAACTGGAAATTCTAAATCCGCATTATTCAGCATCCCGAATGTAGTACTTGCGGAACCTAGAGCTTCAGAAGCTTGAGCAAGCATTGCTTCTTGTTCTGCCGATAAAACGTGACCACGCTGTAAGTTAATTTCTTCTAAAGCATGACGGTACACTTGTAACTCACTATTTTCTTCAACAAATTGCGCAATCTTGTCTTCGTCCATTGCCAAAATCTCTGGAACTACATAGGAAAATTCACTTGCAACGATTGAATATAAGCTTTCAGCTCGTGAATTTAATCCTTGATAATGAGAATTTCCCGTATCTTGGTCATAGCGCATATGGGCGTATGTAAATAATTTTCCTAGTCGTTCAAACACCTGTCCTTGAAATTGCAGAACTTGATTTAGTTTCGCTGCACTTTCAGCAATAGTCTCCTTATACTGGCCAGCTTGTTTGACAAGTGTTTTGATCTCTTCATATTCTTTTTCCCACGCCTCATCTGTTGGAAAAATATCCTCTAAACGCCAAGTCATTTCCTCTGTTATCTCTGACCGTTGTGGCAATGATTTAATTGTTGCTTCTTTCGTCATAATCTTCCTCCTCTAATCTTGACTGGTTAAATTTTCATTTTTCATCCTCTATTACCTATTCTACCTATTTTATCCAAATCCCTGCAACTTTAAGGATTAGGTGCATTTAGTTTACGCAAAGCATCTTTTTGGAATATTTCATTTTCCTTCAACCTAGTCTCCTCTATATTTTCGGGGTTCTTCACTGATTTTTTTATCATAAATAAGTCTTCACCTATTTGCGAAAAATATTCCATTGCAGTAAGCATAGAAAAATATTCTAAAATAGTAATTTCCCAACTATATTGTTTTCGTATATCTAGCGGAAATTTCCGAATCGTAATCAAACCTTGATTAATTCGCTTTAGTACCTTTTGTTTCACCCATTTCAATGAGAGCTTTTGTCCAACTGGTAGGCCTTGTAAACAATCAAGATATAAATAAAATTGCCAAATAACGGGCGATTCATGTATGATGTGCGCATGCGGAACAGGGATTCCACATATTTCCGGTAAGAGAAAGGGATTATGCCCGGTTGTGTATATCGCTTTCAAAAAAGAATCTTGATGAAGATTCCCATAATACACTTTTTGTTGTAACCACATTCTCTTTTCATTCATCCAAATTTGAGCATCATAAGCACACTCATCAAAAACAGAAGCGGACTTTTTATCATTCAGAAGTGGAAACTCTTGTAACACTCCTAGTAACGTATTAGATGTTATGGAAATCATTTGTGAAAGCTGGAGAAAAGCCTTTTTCTCAGGTATATAACTTAAGAGGGTTAATCCAGAATGGGGGTGATGCGTACTTAGGGAAAATTGAAAATCTGATAACACAAACGTACGATTTTTTCTTTTTTTGTAAGGTGAACTTCCCAGAATCCATATAGGTAGGATTTCGAGCTCCTGATAACCTGCATTTCTTTCTTCCAAACGTTGTCTAGGTAATGGGGAGCATTGATATTCAATTGCATATGTGAGGCCGCCTACCTTTAAAAAAAGATCAGGTCTTTGTCGGATTTCAGGAAGGTAATGTTCTAAATAAATATCTAATCCCTTTGCCTTATAATGTTGGTATAAATGCTTTTTTCCTAATAAATGCCTGGGACTTTCAGGCTCGGTCGTGAGGATGGAACATTCGGCGGAGCGCTTATGAGCGAAATGAGGAATTCGGATTTTTCCAGCTTTTAGAATTAAGCGTTCTTCACATGCGGGACAATAATAATGGGAGGTCCTATTTCGTTTCGTAAAAGTTTGGGGAACATTAATCAATGATATAAGCTTTCCTTTTTCATTTAATGCAGTTAACAATTTTTCCACTCCTTTCTCTACATTATTCGCCACTAACTGATAAAATCCTTTTAATCGATGATAAAAAAGGATTTTAGGCAAAAAAAAAAAACCGATCTCTTTTAGAAATCGGTGATTTATTCAAAATATTGATTTAGAGTGGAGAATACATCTTTCTCAATAATTTTGTTACCATATTCAACCAAACGATGAACCGTTACGTTACTCTCTTGGCCATATTCAAGAAGAATACTTAGTGCATTGTCTATTTTTTTGTCATCAAATTGTTCGTCTGGAAAATGAACGTGTAAATAATAAACATCTTTCCATGAAAACAATTGTGTATTAATTTGTTCGTCTAGGTTCTTATTTTTGGAAAGGGATAGTATATCTTCAAAATCTTTAAATTCAAAGACGAATTCGAATATGAGTTTTGATTTCCCGTAATGATTCACTTGAAAATTTTGATCGAGCAAGTCCTCAATCGCATGATCAACTGGTATTTCATTATTTTTTTCATCGGGAATCGGAAGTTCAAGCTTCTGCCCATCTTTAGATAATTGAGCTTTTGTAACGATCACTTCAAGCCCCTTATCAAGAGCCTGGATCTGGATCCAGAGCGGTCCTTCATTAAGAAACTCGTCTTCTTCGTGAATTTCATCCATCATTTCCCAAAATAATTCTTCACTGCGCTCCCGATTGTACCAAATTTCTTCACGGTCAAACCCACGTTCTTCTATATCCATATAAGATATATACAACTTGACTGTGTTTTCATTGATGCGTTCAATCTCCAAAATCAACACTCCCTTCTATAATAGTTGGTGAAGGGATCACGATCCCGTATCGGAGATTCTTATCCTCAGAAAGAATGAGTGTATATTATTCTCCTTGTACTTCTATTTTATGATAAGTAGCGGATAAATGGAAACAAAAGCTACCTTAAAGTTTAAAATCCTCTAATGCCTATACTTAATTCCATGTTTTGCTTATTTTATCTAACATAGGAGAGAAAATCAAGGTCATTTTCAAAATTCCCTCTTGCTTATAGCCAAGTTTCTTGCATCCTCACTAAATAAATTGCATGTTCATGCTGAACTAGCTCCAAGCGTCATCGGCCCGAAGCTTGTAGATGCGAGTCCATCGGCGTTGCAACGCACAGGATATACTAGCGCAGACGAAACGACAGAACGTTGCGGTTGGTGTCCAGCTCCAGCGCCCAGCGACTAGCAAACTTTCAGCTTCTGTTTGCGTAAGTCAACATCGGCTCATGCTTCGCCGTGATTCCTTTATCTCGTCAAGAAGCTTAAAAAGTTTGTACGTCGCTAAACGGGCGCTTGCGCTTTTGTTGATAATGATGAAAAAAGGCCAGCCCACTAGTCGATACACGACAGAGTAGGTTTAGCCTTTTCAAACATTCCATACGCGATATGATTAATTGACCATCTTTTGCGCTTCACGAAGCTGATAAGTCCGAACCTTACGAGGAAGGAAACGTCGAATTTCATCTTCATTATATCCAACCTGTAATCGTTTCTCATCTAAAATAATGGGACGTCTTAAGAGTCCTGGATTTTTTTGAATCAATTCAAATAATTGTTGTAGGGGCAATGATTCTAGATCAACATTCAGCTTTTGAAAAATCTTAGATCTAGTCGAAATAATCTCATCGGTCCCATCCTCTGTCATACGCAAAATTTCCTTTATTTCGTCTAATGTAAGAGGATCTGAAAAAATATTTCTTTCTTTATAAGAAATATTTTGTTGTTCAAGCCAATTTCTTGCTTTTCTGCATGATGTGCAGCTAGGTGAAGTGTACAACGTTACCATAATAGAACCACACTCCTAAATTAGAATTAAAATTCCTGCTTCATCTATTGAATGAATAACTACATAATGTAAACAGTTATATGTAAGTATCAGACTCATATTGTTTTAATGATTATAAAACAACCTTACATATGTATTATACACCAAATTCGGCATGATGAATAGGTTCTTTTATGTATTTTCTCATCTGTTACACAAAAAACACATTGCTGTTACAATTTGATGCTCTATTCCTTCATTACCCCTCATAGATTGATTTTAAACAAGAATTTCCTTTTTTTACTATCCCCAAAATCAATGGCTTCATACTGCATAATGAAAATCTTTCCCCTTAAACACAAATTGTGTAAGATAGCCTCTACTTTTTCCCAACCATATAATCAACATTTTCTGTATAAGTATTCCCTGCATTCCATAATAAAAATTCATCGATCCCTTCATCATAAAGGGCTTTTATTTGGTCTTCAATTTGCTTCTTACCATATACTTGATAATTTCCTGATCCTAAATAAGAAGCGGTGAAATCTTGCAACCACGGACGTGAGATCGGAGGATTTTCTAATTCTTCAAGTTTGGCATTTTCGACTTTTGAATATTCTTTAACAAGTTTATATGGTTCCAAATCAGGTTTTTCAATATCAAAATAAGAGGTCCAATGACTTGGATAAATCATCGAAGATATAACATCGACGTTCTCAGATATCTTCTGGAAATTTTGACCAATTCCCGGCGCTTCAGGAAGTGTAGCCGTATAACCAAATATATCCACAGATACTTTGACATTATATGGCGCAAGCTTCTCTTTGGCATAAGCAACAAAATCGGTTACGGCATGAACTCTTTTCTGAACATTATCCTCATCCATATCCGCATAATCGCCCATACTATAAGTTAACGATTCATCTCTAGTTTCAAACCCTTCTGGGAAACGAACATAATCAAATTGGATTTCTTGAAACCCTAATTTAGCTGCTTCAATGGCAATCTCAACATTGTAATCCCAGACCTCTTTCATAAATGGGTTAACGAAGGATTCCTTTCTCCCATTTGTCCATACCTCGCTCCCTTCTTTAAAAGATAGCTCTGGTTTTGCCTTCGATAGTTTAGAATCCTTAAAAACGACAATACGAGCAATTGGATAGATTTGCTTTTCCTCTAAAGAATCCATCATCTTTTCAGGATCGGTTATGTAATCTTGTGATATATCCGCGTGCGGAGAATCTTTTGGTAATTTATATGTAATATCTCCCCAATCGTCCTTTATATCAATCACCATTGCATTCAAATCAGTCGAATCAATCATATCAACTAACTGATCAAAACGACCTCCGCCAGCTGAATGTCCAGTGGCATAAACACCTCTCACAGCATCCGGATATTCAAACTCTCTCCCTGAATCATATACAAATCGTGGCATCACATCTGGAAGCACTTTATTATCAACTAATAATTCTCTCCCCTTCAAAGGTTGTATTGAAAATTTCGTTTCTGCAGCAGCTGTTATGGAAGTCAGACACAGTAGCACAACAGCAATCCCCATAATCAGAGGTCCCTTTTTCCAATTCACTCACAATCTCTCCCTTTTAAATAAATATCTATTTTTATCCCGAATCAACCGGCAGTATTGCCCCCACTACAAGAATTCAAAGTGAAACAAGCATTGTAAGTGGGGGATTAACTGCCAGTAGATCCCCGATAGTTCAAGCCTGCAAGACATAGGTCACAAAGGCATTGCAACGTACAGGACTTACTAGTACAGGCCAAACGACAGGATGTTACAATCTTAGCCTTTGATCTTCTTCAATCAGTGGGAATAAAAAACCCTATTGATTGTTAGTTGAACTTTATCTTTTCTTGTTAGATTATGTCATTTTCATTCTAACAATATTTTTAGCTTAATTAAATAACTTTTCCCATTTCCTCTTGCTTGACGAGCAGTTTGGTACTTTGTACCTTGCTTGCTTGTCCCACTATGAGCAGGTATAATGAGGGAATAATAAAACTTATATGGTTCCTTTATACCTCTAATGGTTTAAGGTAAAACATTTCTTTTAAAATGGAAAAGGGCTAGTTGCTCAAGGAGGATTTTTTAGATGAAAACAATTTTCTCGGGTATTCAACCGAGTGGCGTCATTACCCTTGGTAATTATATTGGCGCAATCAGACAGTTTATTGAGCTTCAAAATGATTATGATTGTTATTTTTGTGTAGTAGACCAACATGCTATTACAGTTCCTCAAGATCGATTAACATTAAGAAAAAACATTCGATCTTTAGCTGCCTTATATATCGCCGCTGGCTTAGACCCTCAAAAGGCTACTTTATTTGTTCAATCAGAGGTACCTGCTCATTCCCAAGCAGCTTGGATGTTGCAATGTATAGCTTATATTGGCGAATTAGAAAGAATGACTCAATTTAAAGATAAATCTGATGGAAAAGATGCTGTATCTGCTGGACTATTAACATATCCACCTTTAATGGCGGCAGACATTTTATTATATGGGACAGATTTAGTACCTGTTGGGGAAGATCAGAAGCAACATCTAGAATTGACGAGGGATTTAGCCGAGAGATTTAATAATCGTTACAATGATATATTCACTATTCCAGAAGTACGGATTCCCAAAGTGGGTGCTAGAGTAATGTCCCTACAGGATCCTACGAAAAAAATGAGTAAATCAGATACGAATCAACGTGCTTTCATTACAATGCTAGACGAACCTAAGCAAATCACAAAGAAAATAAAAAGCGCTGTAACAGATTCAGATGGAATTGTTCAATTTGATCAAAAAAATAAACCGGGTGTATCGAACTTACTTTCCATTTATTCTATTCTTGAAAATAAAAGTATAAAAGAACTTGAAGAAATGTATGCTGGTAAAGGTTATGGGGATTTCAAAGCTGATTTAGCTGAGGTTGTCTTAAACTATATTACGCCTATTCAAGAACGCTTTTATCAATTAGTGGATTCAAAAGAATTGGATGATATTTTGGATGAGGGTGCTGCAAAAGCAGCTACAAAAGCAAATAAAATGCTCAAAAAAATGGAAAACGCCATGGGTTTGGGAAGAAAAAAAAGATAGCTTATTTTCAAGATTCAGCGCAAATGGCCTGGTTAGTTGGCATTTGCGCTTTTGTACTGGTTTAGAAAATTATAAAATTCTTGGCTTATGTCGCGGGCGACATCCAGCTCCAGCGCCTAGCCCCGAGAGGCTCGAAGGATGCGAGTCCATCGGCGTTGCGATGTACAGGATGTACCAGTGCAGCGAAGCGACAGGACGGCGCGAATTTAGCCGATGTTCCACTAAATAACCCTGAACCTATAAAGGGAAAAACCCCCTTCATAGGTTCAGGAACATTTGCTTGTCGCCGATAGGCGGGCGCCTTGCGCTTTTCTTGCTAATTTACTTTTGAGTCAGATTCCATTTCCCATAGCTTTTCAAAGAATGGTTGTCCTTTAATCATATTTTCACATAGCTTGAGATGTTTGCTGGACCAGCCAACCTTTGTTTCTTCATAGAGGCATTCCCAAACTTCCTCAAATGGCATAGTTTGAATGTCGTGATACCGATGTGGCGCCCATTCAGTGTACCAATATCTTATTTCCGAGGTATTTTTTGAGGCATAAAGCTGATCAAGAGCCATAAACATTAGATGCTTTAACTGCCTTTCTTTCCTAGTCAATCCAAACATTAACGTAGGTGCTGGTGCTAAAATATGATGCTCCTTTTTCCTCTCACTTTCCTTCCATTTATAGTGTGTCTTTTTACTTTGTTCTGTCATTTCATAAACGAGTTGTTCTTGACGGGGAATAAGCCTGCTTTTTCTTAGTGGGATATTATACCCAAGTGTATCAACAGCAATAATCCCTTTACGATCCGTTACAACAAAACAATTTTCTAATTGAACTCGTTCATGATTTTTTCTTAAATATGCTTTTTTGTAAATATCATTCATTAATTGTTGTGGTAGTTCTGCCATATTATTTTCAATGTAATGAAAGAGAGCGGTATCTATTAGTAATAAAGGCACCTGATCTAAAAGTTCGATCACGTCTTCCCCTCTCCTCCATTCATGAAAATGGCAAACATTATAACCGCTCTCTTCCCCCTCGAACCAATTCACCCATACATCATGAAGATATAGCATTTTAATCCCTCACTTCATTACTATTTGTCAATCAGTATAGGCAGGCGAGAGTAAATTTATTCCTTTGGAATGGAATCATCCATTTTTCTATCTATATCCATTAGAGCAGAGGTGATCATGAAAATTCCTAAAGGAACTAAGTAACTTTCTGGTCGTTTCATCACAAAACTTATATAGTCGATCCAATTATTTCCCAACGCCATCAAATTTAAATACCCAATTAAACTAACTCCACCTGACACAGCTAAACAAAATCCCGTTAAAAATAGTATGGCTCTAAATATCATTGATTGGCACTTCCCCATATATTTTTTACGACATCCTAAAGGGCCGTATTGCCGCCTCTCATGAATTTGTTCTTAGGGTCATAGGATAGGGGATTTAATACATCCAACAGATTTGCAAGCTTATTCTATTGGCCAACTTGTCCCAATTCATATATATGCGCTGAAAACAGAGGTATACCTTTTCTACGCAGATAGAAAGGAATTGTTTTCTATTAACTTATCAGAGGAAATTGAAAAGGTTTCCTTCATCGTGATCTGATTGTTTCGAATATACCCCCTTGCAATTTCGTACCCGATCGCATATCCCATCATATTTGGGATTCCTTTTCTACCCCCAAATAGTAAGTAATCATGCTTAGTATCATTTCTTTTGATCTGAAAAGATGGTAAATAAAATTTCTCCATCATTTCTCTCAATTTGTCTTTTGTAAAAGCCTCGGTCCAAAAAGCGGTATATTTTTTTCCACAACTATTTAATACAGCTGTTTCGGCCAAGCCTTCAAATAAAATGGAATCTAATAAAGTATACTCATTTGTCTTCTTTTTATAGGCTGTCATTCTGGCTGCATGGTGATATTCGTGAACAAACAACGATTCTAATTGTTCGTCACTTAAACCTGCGGAAATGAACAGAAAAATAGTATCAGAAAAAGATAAACCTGCACGGCCTTGAAGTTTTCTCATAAAAAAATGACTATCCTGGTTTATTGGAAACAAGTATATATTAACACTTGGACCTTCCCATTTTTTTCGGTATGTTCGATAAATGTTCTCGATACGTTCCCAAACCTTTTCTTGCTTGAGTTGGTTAAATAAATGCAAACTTTTTTTCGATGGCTCATACATGCCAAATCTTAATAAATAATGATAGAAATCATGTTCATCTTTAATTTCTGGACGTGCTAACTTCCCCATTCTCCATGGCTCCTCAAAATGCTTTTCTCCCCATTGATCTGTCTCCATTACCCCAATGTCTACTCCCCCTTAAAATCCACAAATCTAAACGATCAACTTTGGAACAAAACTTATTACATTTTATTAAATAGTAAAAGAAGGGTGAATAAAAAAACACGACCGCAGTGGGCCGTGTTTCTTACTCATATTTTTTAAAAGCAATGGTGGCATTATGTCCACCAAAACCAAGGGAGTTACTAATTGCAGCGGTGATGTTAGCTGAGCGTGATTCGTTTGGTACATAATCCAAATCACATTCTGGATCAGGTGTTTCATAATTGATCGTTGGTGGCAGGATTCCTTCTTTAAGCGCCATTACAGTAAAAATAGCTTCTACCCCACCTGCAGCTCCTAAGAGATGACCTGTCATCGATTTAGTTGAGCTAATGGCTAATTGATAAGCATGGTCACCAAAAACTGTCTTTACAGCTGTTGTTTCAAATTTATCATTATAGTCCGTGCTTGTCCCATGCGCATTGATATATTGGATATCCTCAGGTTTCAATCCGCCATCCTGGATCGCTATTTTCATTGATCTTGCGCCACCTTCACCATCTGGTGCAGGTGCTGTGATATGATAGGCATCACCAGTCGATCCATAGCCTACAATTTCAGCATAAATTTTGGCTCCACGCTCTAAAGCTTGTTCCAGCTCTTCCAAAATTACAATTCCAGCACCTTCTCCAATGACAAAACCATTACGATTTAGATCAAACGGTCGACTTGCTGTCTCGGGATCAGGATTTGTTGTCAATGCCGTATTCGCACAGAATCCAGCATAAGACATGCGGGTAATCGGAGCTTCAGCACCGCCAGCAATCATGGCATCTGCATCGCCTCTTTGAATAGCCTTAAAAGCATCGCCAATTGAGTTTGTGCCTGTTGCACAAGCAGTTACAGTACACGAGTTAACTCCTTTTGCACCAAGATAAATGGACACTTGGCCAGTTGCCATATCCGGAATCATCATCGGCACAAAGAATGGACTTACACGACGATAGCCTCTTTTTTGAAATGTTTCAAATTGATTTTCTAATGTTTCCAGTCCGCCAATTCCAGAACCAATCCAAACCCCTACTCGGTCTGCATTCGTCTCATCAATTTTTAATTGTGCATCCTCTACTGCCATCATCGCAGAAGCTAATGCATAATGGGTAAATCGGTCCATTTTACGGGCTTCTTTTCTCTCGATATATTTTTCAATATCGAAGTCTCTTACTTCTGCCGCTACCTTCGCAGAAAACTGTTCTGGGTCCAATCTCGTTAAAGGTCCCACACCAGACTTTCCAGCAATAACATTCTCCCATGATGTTTTTGCGTCATTTCCTACGGGAGAAACAGCTCCTATCCCTGTTACTACAACTCTTCTTTTCAATTTTTCCAGCTCCTTTAATAAAAAAAGAAGGATAATTGCGTGTTCAAAAAGGAGGATAAAAAAGACCAAGTCAGTTAAAAGTGCTGACGTCCTGCCAGCAATGCCGACGGCAAGCCAACGAACTTCCACAGGATGTGGTGACTTCGAGGTTTGACACAGGACGTGTCGGTACTTAATCGAAGATCCCTTATCTCAAAGTGTTATTTTTACCGGACTTTTTGAACATCCTCTATAAATTATTAATTTTAATGTTCCTGATTTCGTTTGTCTAGCTTTAGGCGGTAGAGTTCGAGGTCAAATATCAGGATACAGCACCCTTTCTACTTGGAAAGCATTTGCTTACCGCTGTCCAGCAGGACGTGGTGGGCTTAGCTGAGTTCCCATTTCAACCGTCTTCCGCTTTTGTTGTTATTTCCCCCACTTCATAACAATGGCACCCCACGTAAGACCTCCACCAAAACCTACCATGACAACGACATCGTCTTCTTTAATCTTTCCAGATTCTAAGTCGTCATACAAGGAAAGTGGGATGGAAGCAGATGAAGTATTTCCATATTTATGAATAGTTTTTGACATTTTTTCTATCGGTAATTCCAAACGCTCTCTAGAAGCTTCCATAATACGGATATTGGCTTGATGCGGAATTAAGAAATCAACATCATCCTTCGTAAGACCAGCTTTTTCGATCACATTGACGGAAGCATCGCCCATTTTACGTACCGCAAACTTGAACACTTCTCGACCATTCATCATGATATATTGATCTTGATACAAATATTTGCCACCAGATCCATCTGACCCTAATTCAAAGGCTAGGATGCCTTTGCCTTCGGAAACAGGGCTTAAAACCACTGCACCAGCCCCATCACCAAATAACACAGCTGTATTGCGATCATCCCAATTCGTAATTTTCGATAATTTCTCTGCACCTACTACTAATATGTTTTTATATGAACCTGTTTCAATAAACTGCTTAGCTGTTATCATACCATACATAAATCCCGCACACGCAGCACTAAGATCCATAGCTGCAGCATTTTTACAACCTAGTCGATCTTGGAGAATACAAGATACCGTAGGAAACGGCTGATCTGGTGTTACTGTTGCGACCATAAGTAAATCAATCTCCTCTGGTAACACATCAGCATCCTCCATAGCTTGCTTTGCAGCTTGATAGGCCATATCGGAAGTATTTATATCATCTGAAGCGATCCTTCTCTCTTCGATTCCTGTACGAGTACGAATCCATTCATCAGAGGTATCCACCATTTGCTCTAAATCCTTATTTGTCAAAACTTTCTCAGGAGTATACTTACCAATCCCAATTATTCCAACACCCATCCTGTGCCCCCACTTTCTAAATACAAACATTATCATCATATATTAAGACTTGGTACTAAGTATACCATCATACATTTTCATTGTAAATTGCCTGCATTCACCAGACACTTTTCTGCCCTCTTTTGATTGGTAAGACTAATTCACTTATATACTTCGTCAATTAATCAGCTTTCCCTCTTTTTCCATAAAGTGAAACTTCATTCAGTAGTTTTTTTATCCCCCACTGAATGTAAAGAATCAAAGGCTAAATTCGCAACATCCTGTTGGCAGGCTCAAAGTACGACATTCTGTCGTTTCGCCCGCACTAGTACGTCTTGTACGTCGCAACGCCTTTGTGACCTACGTCCTGCAGGCCTGAACCAATCGGGTATTTACTGGAAGTTGCCCCCACTTACAATTCTCGTTTTTACCTGAAATTTTTGTAGTGGGGGTCTCACTGCCAGTTAATTCGGGATAAATAAAATCAGTGAATGATCGGACAACAAACTATTTTTACTTAAAGGTGTTCTCCTTACGATTCTTCGATTTGTACTCTCTCTTCTATGTGTCGCCGTATAGCACTAAGTATTTTCTCGCTTTCAATATTTCTGATCCATCCACTTTTTTCGTTATCTCTAAAATAAATATCTTCATTTTCCATGTCTCTTCCTATCATAATGTGATATTCCAACACTTCTCCATCCATTTTAATTCTATCTTCCTTGATTTTCTCTATTTCTTGAGAAAATGTTGAATAAGAGCGCTGTATGGTCAATGGCTGAATAAGCACAAGCGGCGTTTGAGCCTGCAATTCATTTAGTTTTTTTAAAATAGAGAGTAATGCATCGTGTGCTTCTGTTTTCTGCCGCGAATAAAAGTCAATTAAGGGGACAATGAGTATTAAGGCTTGATTATCGGAAATATTCTCATTTTCATGTAAAGGGGCATAATGTAAGTTCGCATTCCTTCCAATAAATAACCATTTTTCTTCCTGCTCAGTTGTTTGCCATTGATTAAAATCCATTGCATTCACTTGATAACCTTGTTCCAGTAATTCTTCACATAGTTTAAATCCATATTGTTGCCGTGCTCCTAAAACAATAGCAGATTTCATCGTTTTTTCATCTCCCTATTTGCACTGTTATTATTAGACTATGCATATTCCCCCCCGCTTTATCTTTATTACAACAATCCTTTAAAGTTTAATGGACCAACATCACTGTGGAAGGTTTCACTTTATTAATTTTTATCCCTATGATATGATTGAAGTATTCATGTATCAGTTATTCATTATAGGAAAATAGACTAATTTTCGGAGGATGTAATATGAAATTCGTTATGACCTTTGTATGGGCCTTCATTCTTGGACATGTAGTGAGTTATGTTATTAGCTCTATGAATAGTACTCCATATGAATTTGGAACTGCGTCCATTTTTGGTGTTGTGATCTTTGTTTTGGTTTCCTTAATCGGGGCAGTATCAGTATCACCACAGCCAGCTAGTGAACGTTAAGAAAACTCGCCATTTTTTGGCGAGTTTTTTGATGTTTAGGCATTTATAAACTCTAGAATGAAGATAACTTGCTTATGTTGCGGTCGATGCCTTGCTTCAGCTCCTAACCTCTCGAGGCTCGCAGGGAGCGAGTCCATCGGCGTTCCGACGTACAGGATGTACTGAGTGCAGACGAAGCGACAGGACGGCGCGTTTGAGTCTGCCGCCAGGATGGCACGTTTTTAGCCGTTCATCTTCATCCATATTAAGAAAGTTTGTACGTTGCTAAACGGGCGCTTGCGCTTTTGTTGTGGTTTAGGGAGTTATAAAATTGTAGCTTGTGGATAACTGTTTACCTTGCAATTGGTGTCTAGCTCCAGGCGCCATCGGCTCGAGGTCAAATAACCTGAGCCAATGAAAGGCAAAGAACGCCTTTCTTTGTCTCAGAACATTTGCTTGTCGCCGATAGGCGGGCGCCTTGCGCTTTTCTTGTTGTTAAGGAAACTATAAAATTCTTGGCCTGTGGATAACTGTTTACGTTGCGGCTTGACATCCAGCTCCAGCGCCCAGCGACTAGCAAACTTTCGGTTTCTTCCTACGATAAGTCAACATCCATTCGCTTTCCAAGCTCATGGTGTTTCCTTTATCTCGTTAGAACCCTAAAAAGTTTGTACGTCGCTAAACGGGCGCTTGCGCTTTTGTTCTTAGGCATTGACTGCATTTCTGATTATAATTTGCTCGTCTTCTACATCGATTTTCAAGGTTGTAAAAGGATGAACATGCCCGGCAATGATTTCTTTTGCCAGTTTCGTTTCGATATGACTTTGCATATATCTTTTGAGCGGACGAGCACCATATATTGGATCATATGCCGCCTCAGCAATGAAACGTTTTGCCGCCTCTGTCATTTCTAATTGTATATTTTGTTCATTTAAGCGCTGTTGCAGTTCTTTGGCTAGTTTCTCTACAATCCCCACGATATTATTGAATGTAAGTGGTTTGAACAAAATGGTGTCATCTATTCTGTTGAGAAATTCTGGTCGAAACGCAGTTCGTAATTGCCCCAAAACAAGCTCTTTTGTTTTTTCGTCAATTTCTTCTTGGTCCCCTTCGCGTTCCAGTAGGTGAGCTGAACCAATATTGGAGGTCATAATAATCACTGTATTTTTAAAGTCAATCCGTCTTCCCTGAGAATCGGTAATCCGTCCATCATCCAGCACTTGTAATAAAATATTAAAAACTTCAGGATGCGCCTTCTCGATTTCATCCAATAAAATAACAGAATAAGGTTTTCTACGGACGGCCTCTGTTAGTTGTCCCCCTTCTTCATAGCCAACATATCCAGGCGGTGCCCCGATTAAACGTGATACAGCATGTTTTTCCATATACTCGGACATATCAATACGAATCATATGCTCCTCACTGTCAAATAGAGTTTCTGCTAGAGCTTTTGCCAATTCGGTTTTCCCAACCCCTGTAGGTCCGAGGAAAAGAAATGAACCAATCGGTCGATTCGGATCCTTGATCCCTGCTCTCGCCCGAAGAACCGCGTTACTCACAAGTTCAATCGCTTCATCTTGTCCTATCACACGCTTATGCAAAATGGATCCCAATTTTAATAATTTCTCTCTTTCCCCTTCAACCAATTTCATGACAGGGATACCCGTCCAGCGTGAAACAATTTCAGCAATTTCGTCCTCTGTGACCTCTTCTTTCACAAGGCGATTTTCATCTTCTTGATGAGCAATCACTCTCGCTTCCATTGCTTGCAACTCTTTTTCAATCGCTGGAATTTTTCCATGGCGGAGTTCCGCGGCACGGTTTAGATCATATTGATTTTCAGCGTCCTCTAACTGTCTGCGGAATTTCTCCAATTCTTCTCTTTTTCCCTGAAGTTGTAAAATTTCATCTTTCTCAGCTTGCCATTTCGCCTTCATTTCATCCGCTTTTTCTTTTAGATCTGCTAATTCCTTTTGAAGGATTTCGAGGCGTTCTTTGCTAGCTACATCCTCTTCTTTCCGAAGAGCTGCTTCTTCAATTTCCAATTGCATCACTCTTCTTGTTACTTCATCAAGCTCTGTTGGCATCGAATCAATTTCTACGCGGATATTAGCACAAGCCTCATCTACAAGGTCTATCGCCTTATCTGGAAGGAAACGATCAGTTATATAGCGATCAGATAGGGTTGTTGCAGCCACTAAAGCGCGGTCATGAATATTGACCCCATGGTGAATTTCAAAACGTTCTTTTAGCCCACGTAAGATAGAAATCGTATCTTCTGCAGTTGGCTCTGTGACTAGTACTTTTTGAAAACGACGCTCTAAAGCAGCATCTTTTTCAATATAAAGTCGATATTCATCTAATGTGGTTGCACCAATGCAGTGTAGTTCCCCTCGTGCCAGCATTGGTTTTAACATATTGCCGGCATCCATTGCTCCCTCTGTTTTTCCAGCTCCTACAATCGTATGAATTTCATCAATAAAAAGAAGAATCGCTCCTTTACTTTTCTTCACTTCTTGTAATACAGCTTTTAAGCGTTCTTCAAATTCACCGCGAAATTTTGCCCCTGCAATTAAGGAACCGATATCAAGAGAAAAAATGGTTTTATCCTTTAGTCCTTCTGGTACATCTTTCCTAACAATTCTTTGCGCCAGCCCTTCAACAATTGCTGTTTTTCCAACACCCGGTTCCCCAATTAAAACCGGATTATTTTTTGTTTTTCTTGATAAAATACGTACAACATTCCGTATCTCCGGGTCGCGGCCAATAACAGGGTCAAGCTTCCCTTCCTTTACTTCTGCAACAAGGTCTCTTCCATATTTTTTCAATACTTCATACGTTGCTTCAGGGTTTTGTGAAGTCACATGCTGTCCTCCTCTAATCCGGTCAATTTCATTTTTTAGATTTTTTTCTGTGATCCCTTTTTGAGCTAAAAATTTGCATATTTCATTGTGAGGCAGCTTCATTAAAGCTAAGGCCATATGCTCAACAGATACATACTCATCGTCCATTTTTGCCTTCACTGTTTCTGCCGTCCTCACTAAATTCTGGAGGTCCGAACTAAGATACTGTCCGCCTCTGATTCCTTCCCCTGTCACTTCAGGTTTTGCTGCAATATACTGATCAATTTGTTGCTGAATTTCACTTTTCCCTATTCCTAAACGTTCATATAAACCAGCCAATAAGCTATCATTTTTCTCCAATAAGGCATACCATAGATGAATAATATCCAGTTCAGGATGGTTCTCCTTTATGGCTTTTTGCTGTGCCTCAACAAACCCCTCCTGCATGGTCATCGTCATATTGCTTAGATCCACCTAATCACATCCTCTCGTGCATTTGCTCTTATCTTTTCCTTACGAAAAACAGCGGAAGGCTTCCAAAAGGAGCTTTCCGCCATTCTGTCAATGAACTTACCTAACATAGTAAATACTCGGTTAGTCTTTTTTAAGATATACCCAAAGCGATTTTTGCATAACGTGACATTTTATCTTTTGACCAAGGTGGACTCCAAACGATATCGACATCCAGTTCTTTCACCTCTGGTATATCCGCAAGTGCAGCATTCACCTGATCAACAATGACAGGGGCTAATGGACAGCCCATTGATGTTAATGTCATCGTCACTTTGGTTGATCCATTTTCATCCATATCAACATCATACACCAATCCTAGATTGACAATATCAATACCGAGTTCAGGGTCAATCACTTGTTCTAGTGCACCAAATATATTTTCTTTCAAAGCCTCATCCATGCTTTTTTCCTCCTTTTAGAAGTGTTTCCTTGCTTCTATCATACCAAAATAGTCAAAAAATCAAACTAAAATGATCTCAAGTTCTATATCCTATATATTTATTGCAGTATCATGTTGAGGAGATAAATGTTCGTCAAACCAATCCACTGTTTTTAAAAGCGCCTCACGGCTTACCTTATGCCCAGTTTTCTCTTCTATAATAAATTGGAGATTGGCAGGTACTTCTGTATATTCCTCTTTGTGTTTCTTATAAAAATCATATGTGGGCTGAAATGGCACAATCGGGTCTTGTTTTCCGTGCCAAATCAATAGAGGGCGTTGTGCTAGTTTTTCTGGGCTCACACTCAAATCAAATCGCTTTAAAATTTCATATTCACGCTCCAACTCTTCGTCTGAAAAGGGAAGCTGTATCCCCGCTTTTTTTAATTGGGCGATTTGTCTTTTTGCTAATTTCTCATAATTAGGACTTCCCATTAAGGAAACAGCTGCTTTAATCCATTTATATTGTGTCAAGGCTCCAAAAGTAACTATGCCACCCATTGAAGTGCCAACAAGTCCGACATTCTCAGCTTCAGCCAGTTCTCTATCAACGAATTCATTTTTTATCTCTTCTAATTCAGCAATTGTCTGTACAACGATTCTCCAAAACTGGAACATCATTTCTTTGCGGGTTTGCTGATTATTTCTTTCACCATGAAGATCAACATCCGGTAAAACGACCCGGAATCCTTTTTCTGCCAATAAATAAGCAAAGTGAAGATTATGCTCTTTTGCGGATGTAAATCCATGAATAAAAAACACCATCGGTCGAACAAGATTCCGATGCTCGCTCTTTACAACATGGAGAAGTGGAATATTTTTTACCTTTTCATTATGAATCTCAATCATGCTGGTTCCCCTTTACAAAATTGACTTTCAAGTATCTTTATCTTATCACTATAACGATTAAGTGCCAAATGGTGTGCAGTTTTACCTGTCTTTTCCCAAATAGTGATTGTACTTTTCAGATAAAATCGGTACACTTAAGAAAATTAACCTCGCCTTTATTATATTTTAGCGATAGGAGTGATTCGGGATGACAGTAAAACTATTTGCAGACAGTGCATCTGATTTGCCATTATCATATTTTCAAGAGCAAGATATTCACTTAATTCCTCTCCAAGTTCATGTAAATAACAATAATTATTTAGATTTGGAAACCATAACACCGAATGAAATATACAAAGAAATTCGATCTGGGAAAATGCCCAAAACGTCTCAAGTCTCCCCTCAACGATTCCAGGAATTATTTACGAATTTAGCAAAACAAGGACAGAAAGGCTTGTATATTGCTTTTTCCTCTGAATTATCGGGTACTTACCAAACTGCTGTTATGATCCGTGACCAGGTAAAAGAAGAATACCCAGAATTAAACCTAACGATTATTGATACAAAATGTGCCTCTATTGGTTATGGATTATGCGTAAAAGCAGCAGCTGAACAATTGAAAGCTGGTTCTACACTTGAGAAAATTATTGCCGATGTTGAATTTCATTGTCAGCATATGGAACATTTGTTTACAGTTGAGGATTTAGATTTCTTGGCAAGAGGCGGCCGACTATCCAAAGCTTCAGCTTTTTTAGGTGGATTACTAAATATTAAACCTCTTCTTCATGTCGAGGATGGAAAACTTGTTCCAATTGAAAAAATTCGTGGAAAGAAAAAATTACTAAAGCGAATGCTAGATGTGATGGAGGAGCGCGGTGTCAACTTGCAAAATCAGACGATTGGTATAAGCCATGGAGATGATGAAGAATTGGCTCTCGAAATAAAAAAAATGATTGAAGCACGATTTGGCACAAAAAATTTCTATATCAATATCATTGGCGCTGTGATCGCTTCCCATGCTGGTCCAGGTACATTAGCGATTTTTTTCTTAAACAGTGAACAAGCATAATACCTCCACTAAAATGGAAAACTAAGCATCATTTCCACATGAAAGGAGATTAGAAAAATGCGTTATACCACTTCTGATAACGACAAAAAGGCTAGGGATAACCAAGCGGAACAAGAGGCTAAAAATGAAGTACGTGAAAGAAATCGTAAAGCCGGGAAAAAGCAGTATGCAAAGAAAACAGACCATCTTTAAATTTCGGGGAGCGTGATCGCTCCTCTTTTTGCTTGTTTTTTAAAATAGGCGACACGCACTGTTCAATACCGTTTTAACCCCCATCAGATGGGCCAGAAAGTTTTTCCGCCAATTTTAATCTACTATAATAAAAGGCAAGCATATTATGGGAGGGAAAAAGATGGCAAAAGAAAATTCATTTGATATTGTTTCAAAAGTAGATTTATCAGAAGTCACGAACGCGATTAATATTGCCATGAAAGAAATTCAAACAAGATATGATTTTAAAGGAAGTAAAAGTGAAATCAACTTACAAGATGATGAGCTTGTGCTTATTTCTGATGATGAATTTAAAATGAAACAGCTAAAAGATGTATTACTAAGTAAACTAATCAAGAGAGAAGTTGCGATTAAGAATCTGGATTATGGCAAGGTTGAATCTGCCTTCGGTGGTACGGTTCGACAAAGAGCGAAGATCGTTCAAGGAATTGACAAAGAAAATGCTAAAAAAATCAATACACTCATTAAACAAAGTGGAATCAAAGTGAAAAGCCAAACACAAGACGAGCAAATTCGCGTAACTGGTAAAAACCGTGATGATCTTCAGCAAATCATTCATCTCATCAAAGAGGCTGATCTTCCAATTGATGTTCAATTTGTCAATTATCGATAATCATTCATACATAAGGTAAAGCAGCAAAGAGGAGCTTTCCAAAACGGTCCATGAACTGACTTTTGGAAGGCTCCTCTTTTATAGTAAGATTCAGATGCTTTTTGGCAACATTTTATTCAATCGGTTTGTTCTTTCCTCTCCGCCATGCTATATACATAAACGTACCAAATAGAGCGAATACAAGGAAAATGGAAAGGATAAATACAAAATTGTATCCACTTTTTTCCGTCATTTTATAGATTTCCGATTGGTCTCGATCAATGACAAGATGATATTCTCCATCTGCACTTCTCACGAGATCACTATTTAGTAAACCTCTTAATTCTTTTTCGGCTTCTAATTGCTCTTTTGTTAAACGAACCGATTGATCTTTAGTCGTATTATTGACCGCAACCACAAGCGTATCTGATTCGTATTGTCGTTTATAGACAACCATCCCATCTTTCTCATAGAGGATTTCAATTGTCCCCCTTGTTAAGGCTGGTTGTTCCTTACGAATTTGTCCTAGCGTTGCAATATACTCACTTAATTCCTTATCGGCCCTAAAATTCATTAAAGGAATATTTTCAGGCATTTCTTCTCCCTCTACTGTCGTTTCCGTCCCATAATAAATCATCGGAATTTCTGGTTGAGTATATAAAAATACTAATGCCTGTTTCCAGCCAGTGATCGGGTAGGTCCCGTTTGCAAGCATTTCTGTTGTAAATCTAGGTGTATATTGATGATCGAAAAAAGCAAACCTTCGAGGATTATTCTTTTCATTCTCTCCCCATCTATCAAACAAGGATTGAAAAGATTGATTAGGTTCTGAAAACTCTTCTCTCAATAAGTGATTTACAGGAACATTCACCATACTGTCAAATCCAAGTTGTTCATAAGCCTCTAATTCGGTTTGATCTAAGTCCTTTTCAAATCCAGTAATCCATATATCTGGTTTTGCTTTCTTGATTTCCAAAATAAATTGTTCCCAATAATTTGAAGATAATTCTCCAAGATGATTCAGCTGAATTCCATCGATCCCAGTATCAATCCAAGATCGAGTCGCCGCTAAGAGAGTGTCTTCAACATTCGGATATTCCTCTGAAGACATCACTGGAATTTCCAGAATTAATTTCATTTTTCTTTTGTGTACTTCATCTACAAGTTGGTTAAATTCCTCCATCGTGCCAAAATGAGGCTCGGGCTGTGTATAATCTTTAACCCACTCCCCATGAAATCCACCTTCTTCGTTCGTAAAAATAGAAGAAAGTTGCACAGCTGTGAAATTCATTTCTTCTATGTAATCGAGCTGGTCGATAATTCCTTGGAAATCCCCACCTTGATAACCCAATGGATCTTTGACATCGACATCAAAGTTATTCTCCACATTTCCGTCTGAAAAACGATCAACCATAAGGGAATAAATCATCTCATCTTGCCATTCTTGTCCATGCTGTTCTTCTGCACTAGCGATAGGAACAAAGAGAAATAATAAGCTAAATAGTATTGTAATCATTATCTTTTTTAACAACATTCATTACCTCCAAGAAAAAAACCGCAATCATGCGGTTTTTTAACGTGTTCAAAGTCATTTTTACTGGACTTTTTGAACATCATCTTTTAAGATGCAAACCAGTTCCAACCAAGTGGAAGCCTTGCACCAAGATAAAAAGTGACGATAAAAGCGATGATAAGAATTGTCCAAAACATGCCTGTATTTTTACCACGCTTTGTCCGGATCAAAACCATTTCCATCATTCCAATGACGATTATTCCGAAGAGAAACTTCACCCCATAAAGAGCTGGGTCAACGCTGCTCCATTTAGAAAAAAGCAACACTCCTGTTGTGATAATCAACAAATAAAAAACACGTAAGATCATTTGTACAATAGTCATTGCCTTTTCTTTGCCACTTTTATGCAGAGCAACAGCAACGATAAACAAAATAATAGCAATCACCCATGTAGTAATATGGGCATCCGTACGATCAAACATTCATTTCCCTCCCTAGCAAAGTACAATCAGATTAACAATTTGCTTTCATATTATCATATATAGGCTGAAAACCACAGAATTAACCACCTATTTCACAATATTGTAGCATTTGTCTCTTATCACTCTCAGTCGCAGCTCATGTCTTCTTATCTCGTCCATAAGTAAAAATGCGCCAAAGCTTTTCTATAGGACCTTGCTTAAATTTAGACAACCAAATTTCCGCAAAAATAACTTGTAAAACAAAGATCCCAATTGCTAACCATGTGCCCTCCGCTACGGATATCTTTCCATATAAACCTAATCCATATGAATAAAAAATCAACGTCCCAATAATCGATTGGCTTACATAAATGGTGATCGACATTCTCCCAGCACTCGCAAGAGGTTTGAATATTTTTGCGATAAACCGATTGGACATCAATAAGACGATAATGGCAATATAAGCGACACTTAGTAATGGCCCCCCGACCATATCCTGAATGTATTGATAACTAATGGTTTGTCCAAATGCAAGGGGTAGAATCTTTCCAGCCAAACCAAGTAATAAAAACACAAAAAATACTATAGTCCATAATCCCTTGCGATGATTCGCTTTTTCTAGCCATTTTAATTTTGCTGCTCCTGCTCCAATCATCATTAAAGGAAGGATCATAAAGATGATCATAACAAAATTTGCCGGGCCATTCGCCATATACCAATCTAAAATCCGTCTTTGAGTGATTTCCCAAAACGTGCCCTCAGCATAAACCTCAGCAGAAAGTTCTAGATTCATAATATCTGTAAATTCTCCGAGAGTGGAAGTATCGATAACAGATACCATGATGAATATAAAACTCATAAATAATTGTGGCAGTATATATATGGAAGCCCCGATAGATAATAAAAGTGGACCAGATAATCTGAGCATAGGAAGTAATAATAATCCCATTAATGCGTATGTAATAAGAATATCTCCATGCCAAACGAGAAAAGCATGAATGATTCCAAATACCAGTAGGACGAGAAGCCTGCGCACACTTACCTTCAAAAATGAAGTATCTTTTATACGAAAGCGGTCCTGCATTAACACCATGCCATAGCCAAACATCATTGCAAATATCGGATAAAAGCTCGCTTGCACGAAAATATCCACCCACATATAAGAGGTTAAATCGTCATATTGCCACCATTCATATGGGTTATAATAACTAAAAGGCGAATGAAAACTGAGCATATTGACAATAAAAATCCCTAGTAGAGAAAACCCTCTTAAACTATCAAGCGACTGTAGTCGATCCCTTGTTAAAGTGGGTCCTATAGAACGTTCCATCACTTATCCCTCTCCCCCATCTCCTTTTCTTAGCATCCTATTTATTCTAACCTTACTGGTATGATAGCACAATTTCTTTTCCCTTTTCATAAACTAAATTGTTACAATCTCTCGAATTAAAAATTCCCACATTATTGAACATGTCTTAAGAAATGGAAAAAAGGAGTGAACGGTCATGCCAGGTTTTGTCGGAGCCGTTCAAATCATTAGTATAAGTGGCTCTGGAATTTTTAATGTTGGGGATGTTTTTCAACTACATCCTGTTTCTTCATCTAAAGTATTTGCAGGAGCTGGATCATTTAATACAGGAGATGAAATCACTGTTACGAACCATTATTCTGCTACAAATACGTATGACAACGATACACTTGATCAAGGCATCATGTTTACGCTATAAATTTTTATTAGGAGAGAATGTTATGACGATTCATGTTCAACAAACTATTCATATCCAAGCGATTAAGATTGGTGCTCTAACCAATTCCTCGGTTCTGCAAATCGGAACTGCTGGTGTGATCACCCCTTCTTCTCATCTCTACAACACAGGAGGTTACACAACTCCAGCGCCAGCGGTACCAAAAAACCTTGAAACCGTCGGGGAAACAATGGCAGAACCGAGCCTTGTTCCTTTGAGCTAATGAATATTCCGTTGGAAGGTGGTGCAAAATGGACCCTTATTATTTACAACAACTGTACGAACAAGTCCAACATCAGCAAAAAGAACTGAAACAGCTAAAAACTTCTCTAGATACAATAAATACGGAGCTTAAGCAATTGAAGCAGAAACCGTCCATCGTTGTGGAAAAATTAGAATATAAATTTGATCAATTAAAAGTCGAGACATTGGAAGGGACATTAAACATTGGATTAAACCCTTCTGACCTTGATAGCATCGAAGACATGTCACTGCCCCTAAAACCATATAGCGATCGTACGCAATTAAAGGAACAGCTTGTCGAAATGGTAAATCAACACCTAGATGAGAAAGTGGATACAATTGTAGAAGAAACGGAAAAAAAGGTGGATAAGAAACTAGATATCCAGCATAGAAAGCTCATCAAAGAAGATATTCAAAAACAATTGCCCGCTAGAATCGACCATTATATTCAGCAATCCTTACATCATTCAAATCGAGAGCAAACAGAGGAGCAGCAAACAGAGAATATTTATCAGCAGATTGTTGAAGACATTCATCAGGGGATCTATGCTTTTATATCCCAAGTACCTCAAGGGCAAGAAAATAAAAAAGGAGACTTAGGATGAATTTACATGTCATTAATCGAGAACTTTGTGTGGGAGATATCAAAATTACAGGTGTTACAACCTCTTCATTATTATTAGTTGGAGATGCGGACACGATTCAATTAGCCTCCTCTTTCGATACCCCACCAGAATCCATAATTATCGGACCCTTTCCACTTCCATTGGAGAATGAAAATGTGGAAACGTAATTCAATGGTTCGAACCATTAATATCACCAATATAATTTTCAGCTCCATTCTTGAAATTGGTGATACGGTTCAAACAAGAGGCTTCTCCCGGGCATTGGCGGATCACCGCAAAGAGGAAATCTTTTTTGGTAATGAAGGAAATTTTGATGCATATGCTATTTTTTCTGAAACTCCATCTATGCCGCCACTCCCTGAGCTTCCCAGAATTGAAAAATATAATGCTTTACCGAATATTCAAGTACGAAGTATCAAAATCAAGGGACTGTCCGCTTCTGCCATTACTCAAATTGGAAGCACTCGTAATGTATTCATGGATTCAAGAGTTCATCATATAAGACATCTACCAGCTGAAACCCTAAATGAAGAGGAAGGAGAATAAAAAATGCCTGCTTTAATTGGACCTGTACAAATTTTTAATGTAGAGGGCGGAACTGTGCATTTTGGAGATACGGCTGTTATCTCTCCAAAAACAAATAGCAAAGCAACCGCAGGATCTGGTTCCAACAGTACTGGGGCATTAATTGCTGTCTTGAATGGAATTAGTGCAAATGGAACGGTTGATACTAATTTAATTGATCAGCCGACTATTGGAAATAATTAAAAAGGCTGTCCAAAAAAGGCGGTGAGCTGGCTTTTTTGGACACTCCTCTTTTTCTAGTTACCAAGCAACAATAGAGTAAGTACGAGTTTTATAAGGACAATAAATGACCTCCATCAAAGAAATATAAATATTTCTCTTTTACAGGAACTCCCCATATCTCCTGTAGCGCTTGCTCATAGAGATCTAACTGTGCTTGATAACGTTTAGCAAGAATGGGTTTGGCTTGTGCAAAACCACCTGGAAACTTCCCTTGGATCGTATCTGTTTTGTAATCTAATAGAAATATCCCCTCATCGTTTTCCCAAACACAATCAATAATTCCTTGCACCAAAATATTCTCCTCTTGACTTTCCCAATCAGAATATATTCTATGTGCGGGAATTCCCATCGTAAAAGGCACTTCACGATATACTTTATTTGCTGTTAGTAATGCCTTCCCCAGCTTTTGTTCAAAGAAATGAACAATTTGCTCACTTGGAATAACTTCCATTTGCTCCAATGTAAGGATTTCCTTGCCTATAAGTTCATCCAACAGCTCTTCAATGGATGCTAATGTCGGAGGGAGTGAAAGATTAATGTGTTGCATCACTGTATGCATCGCTGTTCCAATTTCGGTTGAGGATAATTGGCCTTTTTTCTTCATGAACTTTGGCCGATCATACAAAGGTTTTTGCACCTGATTGACCAGTTGAGTGCCGCTTGCCTCATCCTTTATTTCAAAAAGTCTTTTAAGCTCTGTCACCGATTGCTTCGACATCTTTTCTGTGGCTATTGAATGTGGATACTTCCAATCCAATCTTTTATAGATCACTTCTTTTACAGGTGAAGTAACTGGGATAACCTCTCCTTCACGAACATTCTTCAACCATTCTCCATCAATCGCCTCCTTCTCACCCCTTTTCTCTAGCAAAGAATTTTGATTTACAATCTCAATTCTCCATTGCGAAGGATGCTGAAGTGGATTGAACTCCATTCCGTTTGAAAAAACCTCCGTTTGTTCATGCCTTATGAGCGCTCTGCCGATCCAGTCCAAATAAGAGGTCGCAGCTGCTCGTTCGTGGTCTTGAAGTAACCATCCAGATGTTCTCACTACATTTGACCATTTTTCCACTGCTTTTTCGAGATTCTTTACACTGCCAATTAAATACAATTTTTCCTTTGCTCTTGTCATAGCAACGTATAAAATTCTCATTTCTTCTGCTAATAGTTCCATTTTTTTCTTTTTCCGTAAAGCGATTTGCGGTAGTGAAGGATAAGAGATCCTTCTTTCTGGGTTGACGTATTTACTCGCAAATCCATATTCCTTATCAAATAAGAAACTGCTTTGAATATCCCTCATATTAAATTTTTTTCCAATTCCCCCAACAAAGACGACCGGAAATTCCAACCCTTTACTGGAATGAATGGTCATAATACGAACGACATCTTCTTCCTCACCGAGCGTTCGAGCTACACCTAAATCATTTCCTCGCTCTTGCATTCTCTCAATAAATCTTAGAAAACGAAATAAACCTTGAAAAGAGGTTATCTCATATTGACAAGCCCGATCATATAAGACACGAAGATTTGCTTGACGTTGTTTTCCTCCAGGGAGTCCACCAACAAATTCATAGTAGTCAGTGTCACGGTATAATTGCCAGATTAATTCTGATAAGGAGCCTTCTCTAGCCATACTTCTCCATTCGTCTAATTGGGAAAATAGCTGTGATACACGCTGATGTGCCCGTGTATATTTCGGGTCAGGTAAAGTGGCAATAAATTGCTTCATAGCATGATAATAGCTTTTTTTCCTCGATTGGATCCGAATATGAGCAAGCTCTTCCTCATTTAGTCCGATAATCGGGGAACGAAGTACAGCAGCAAGTGGAATATCTTGATCTGGATTATCTATCACTTTTAACAAAGACAGCATAATGGACACTTCTATTGCTTCAAAATAACCCGTCGATAAATCTGCGTAAACCGGTATTCCTAGGCTTTTACATTCATCAACAATATTTGGCGCCGTTCCGAGTGAACGTACAAGGATGACAATATCTTTGTATCGGACTGGTTTTTCCTCTTGCGATTTTACATGATAGATAGTTTTTCGCTCATCGATTATGGTCCTAATTTTTTGGGCGATGAAACGAGCTTCTAATTGTGATTGTTCAAGTTCCATTAGCTCGTGATCTTCATTTTCAGCTGGTGGCTCTTCACGCTCATCTGATCGATCAACAAGCGCAATTTCTACTGGAAAACGATCTGATTCAATTTCTGTGTATCCCGCTCCCTTGACTAACTCCGCATCTCGACTATATTCTATTTCCCCCACTGTCGACCCCATAATTTGTTTAAAGATAAAATTAACACCTTCTAAAACTTCTCGTCGACTGCGGAAATTCTTAGATAAATCAATCCGCAGCCCAGATTCTTCACCTCTAGAAGAAAACCGTAAATATTTATCCAGGAAAAGGTTCGGTTCTGCTAAGCGAAAACGATAAATGGATTGCTTCACATCCCCAACCATAAATAAATTTCCATCATTCTCACTTTCAGCTGTGACAAGGCGTAGAATGGTTTCTTGAACCAAATTGACATCTTGATATTCATCCACCATAACCTCTTTATACTGATTACGATAGGAGAGGGCAATTTCCGAAGGGCTGATCAATGAATCTTCTTTATTTAATAGAATTTCTAAACAGAGATGTTCCAAATCAGCAAAATCGACAAGTGCTTTCTCTGCCTTTTTCAATGAATATTGCTGGGCAAAAGTCTTTACTAATTCGATTAAGTTTTTTAGAACCACTTTCATTTCTTTCATATCTTTTAAAAATGAAGCTGGCTTTCTTGAAAAAAGCTCTTTTTTCAATTTTTCTAATATCGCTTTGGCCTGTTTTCGATATTGATCCGCTTCCTCGATCAATTCGGGGTCATATTCCTCTCCCTTACAGGTTTTTGCCCTTGAGAATTTCCATTGATTCATTCTTTCATAAAGCTTTTCCCAACCTTGCAAATAGGCCTCTTCTAGGTCTTTTACAATTAAAAGATCATCAAGATAGTTATCTTCCCTTGGAGAAGGTCCTCCAGGAAGTTGGGCGATTTCCTCTGCTGAACGAAGCATATCCTTTGCTGCTGCTAACTGAAGCTGAATATCAAATTTTAATGCATTCATAAACGGTAACTCATCAATCACCTGATCATCTTTGAGATCATACATCATCACAATTTGCTCTAACCATTGATCAGGATTAGGGTGTGACCGTGAAAAATCATACAATTTAAATACTAATTCTTGTAAAGCATGATCACTTCGATCATTTGTGAACGTATCGACAAGCTGGAAAAAAGCTTCATTTTCTTCCAAGCCATATTCATATTCAAAAACATCGTCCAGCACTTCATCCCGAAGAAGATCAGCCTCTGTTTGATCAGCAATTCGAAAGCCTGGATCAATATCAACCAAATAGTAATGACTTCTCACCACATTTAAGCAAAATGAATGCAATGTGGAGAAGGAAGCACTATTTAAGAGTCCTAATTGTCTGCGTAAATGAGTCGATCCTGGCTCTTCCTCAATCGCCTTTTCTAAAGCCTCGCCAATCCTATGTCTCATTTCCGCAGCCGCCGCATTGGTGAATGTAACGACCAGAAGTTGGTCGACATTCACTGGGTCATCCTTGGCTGTTATTTTTTTTATGATCCGCTCTACCAGAACGGCCGTTTTTCCTGAGCCTGCTGCTGCAGCAACTAAAATATCTTGTCCTTTTGCCATAATGGCCTTCCATTGATCATCTGTCCATGTAACAGATTTAGGCTTTATGGGAATGTTCGTTTTCATAGACAGCCTCCTTTATCGTCGCCAAAGCATTGTCCACTGTTCGTTTGGGGATCAGGCGATAATCATTTTCCTCTTGTGAAGGATCAAACTGACAAACAGGTTTAAAAGCACAAAACTGACATGGTGTTCGATCATTTAGCTTATATGGAGCAATATCTACCTGGCCTTCCATAATCCGATCACCGGAATCTTTATAGAGTTTTCTTACATAATGTTGCAAAGCGCCAAAATCTTCGCGGCTAGCGGCACTGGTTTTAGAAGTTATGTGACCGTCTTTTTTCAAACCAGCCGGGATATGATTCGATGTCCCAGAGGTTAAGGAAGTATCCATTAATTGAATTGCATCTGCTTGTCCAAGAAGCAGACCTTTCATTTTAAATTGCTTTAAAATTTCCTTTTCAATTTGATCTTCGGATAAATTTTGCTCACTTTCCACCATCGGATTATGAACATGGAAATAGAGAACACCTGCTGGAATGGCATCTGTTCCAATTAATCGCGGTGCGTGAGTGATGACAATATCTAAATAGGTCAACATTTGTAAAGACAATCCATATAAAACTTCATTTAAATCCAATGCTCTTGCACTAGATTTATAATCGATCACCCTTAAGTAGAGCCCATTCTCATCTTCAGCTTTATCTACCCGATCAATTCTCCCTTGAAGCTGCATTTTTGTCCCGTTTTTCAAAGAAAAGGTCAAAGGCGGCAAATCTTTAGATGGACCAAAAGCCAACTCTATTCCGACAGGGTCAAATTCACTCGATTGTGCATGTTGTCCAAGAGTAAAAGTGGCTCTAGCAATAATTTGTTCCAGTTTTCTCTTTATATAAAAATAACGATTGGAACTTAATAATATTTGGTTTAAGAGCTTAGGAGCTAACTCATGTACTGCCTCTTTCGCTAATTTTACACATTCCGAATATTTTAGTAGTCTCCACTCTAAGTCCTGATGTCTGATTTTGTTAGCGATCCATTTTAAGGCTGCATGGAATAGATCCCCTATATGAGGGGCCTCCAATCGAAAAATATCTCTTTCATGTAACCGCAGCCCATGTGCACTAAAATGCGAAAATGGACAAGCATGAAATAGTTCCATCCTTGACACACTTGCTACTATTTCCTTTCCATACAACGCTTGACTTGTTTCATCTGATAATTTTTTCGTCTGATTATGAGAAAACAAGCTGGAAAAAATGCGCTCTGCTTTTATTTTTCGTTCTGGATGATCTATAAAAAAATTATACACATCCCACCAAAAATCAGCGGCCGGATAATTTCTTGTCATCATTTGCAATTGTCTTGATAAATAGGCAATAGCTGTAGTCGGATGAGAGATATAGGATAATTGTTCCTCAAAATCTAACTCAATTGGTTCATTCACTTCATAGCTTGTTTTCATTTCTGGAAATAATGTTTGAATTCTTTTTAAGTATGGAGAAGGCAATAGCGCTTTTCCTTCTTGATTTGCAAGTGGATAAGAAACATATATTTGCTGACTCGAAATCGTCAGAGCCCGATAAGCAATAAAATCCTCATCCAAAGCAAGGTCCTTGCCACTTTGAGCTAGTTTTATCCCCGTTTGTTCTAGACTTGTCCGATCCTCATCTGAAAAAACACCATCATTTTCAAAGCTCGCTGGTAGAACACCATCATTCAATCCTGCTATAAAAGCAACTTTCACATAAGAGAGTCTGGATAATTCCATATTGGCAACAGTGACTTGGTCGATAGCAGGTGGGATCAAAGAAAACTTCGCAGCCTCTAATCCTGCATCCAATATCGTAATAAATTTTGTGATAGATAATGGCTCATCACCTAGGATTTCAACAAATTCATCTAATAATCCCATGACCATATCCCATGCTTGGTCATGCTCCCTAGCTGCATGTAATCTTCCTATCTTCTCTGCTTCGACACTCCGTACTTCAAGTTTTCTCGGAATTTCCAGTTCCTCCAACAAGAGATAGACAGCTTCACATAATTCTCGGCCATTTTGCGCCTTTTTCATTCGTCTAGCTAATTTTTTTAATGGCGCGACAACGAGCTGGCGAGACGCATTTATTTCATCCTCTAGCTCTCTTTCTTCCTCTGTTTGCGGTAGATTTTCCAGTTCCAAACCAGCGTAACGTTTATATATCCATTTATTTGAATTTGTCCATTGCTCTCCTTTTATTCCATTGGCCAAACAATAATTTTCAAGTCGATCCATTTTCTCTCTTAGTCTCGATAGATTTTCATTTAGTGGAAATAAAAGGTCCGTTTTCACCATTCGAAAAACAGGTTCATATCGCCATTGATTACTGATCACTTCCAGAGCACTGCGAATAAATTCAATCAAAGGATGATTGAGCATCGTCCGTTTTTGATCAAGAAAAAAGGGAATATCATAATCGTAGAACACCGTTTCTAGTATTTCCTGATATTCATGTTCATTTCTCAACAGAATCGCGATATCTTTATATCTAAATCCATCTTCCATAACAATCCGACGAATTTCCCTAGCGATTCCTTCTATTTCTGACCGACGATTTGTAGCGATCTTTAATTCAATCGCTGGAGATTCGGAATAAGCTTGAAGGGGCCGCCTTTCAAACTGTGACTGTAGATGTTGTAAGCTTGCTTCTTCGAATCTCTTTGTATGATATAAAAAGACATCGTCCTCTAGTTCAACTTGATTAGAACGTGTAAGCTCAAACAATCGAGAATAGGTTTCCCCTGCCGTTCTAAATAGATATAAGTCATCTGGCATCATCCCGTATTTAAATGGGCGATCAAGCACAAGGGCGATCGAAACTCGTTTACAGTGCTTCGTCAATTCCTCAATCACTCGATATTCCTGTGGTGTGAAATGATGGAATCCATCTATATAAATCTCCGCGTTTTTTAGATAGCTAGAATCTTTAATGGATTCTGCAAGTAAATCTAAATAATCATTTGTCCCTATATGCTTTCCTTCTAACCCCTGAATAAACTTGCGATATAAAAGTTCTAGGTCATGCAATTTATCAGCAAGCACCCGTGTTGCGGCTCCGAATGCTAAGTCTGTTTTTTTCTCAGCCAGTTCTTCAGGTGTAATACAATAATGCTGAAATTCAGTTAACGCTGTTTCGATTTGCTGAATAAATCCCGTTTTATCCGAAGCTTTCTTAAATAGCTTTAGCTCTTCTTTATGATCTTCAACAATTTTACGAATGAACATATTTATACCTGTACTCGTAATCCGATTCCGTCCTGCTCCACCTGTTTCCTGTAGAACACGCCAAGCGAGTCTTGTTAAGCTATACACTTGAGCACGGATCATCCCGGAAATGCCAGATGTATGGATTAGCTGGGTTTCGGACAAAAAGGTCATTTGTTCTGGAACAATATATAAAATCGGATGTCCGTTTGGTTCATTTTCCAATTTCTCTTTTATTTCATTTAAAAACATGGTCGTTTTTCCAGTTCCTGAACGCCCAATTACAAATCGAAAAGACATCTATTCCAACTCCTTTTATTTATGGAGGGTATAATTACTTTAATAATTTTATTATAACATAAAGAACATATATTCCTATAATAAAAGCGCAAGCGTCTTGCTCAGCCCCGACAAGCAAATGTTCTGACAAAAAAAGTCCGATTTTGACTTTTATTGGCTCAGGTTATTTGACCTCGAGGGGCTAGGCGCTGGAGCTAGATCAAAACACTAGCCAAAATTTATAGTTTCTTATCTCTCAAAAAAAGTTACCTGTATACAGGTAACTTTAGCATGATTTTTATGTAACTTTCTTTTATTTTTACCCTCGCTCTTGTACCTTATCGACAATTTTACTTTCAATTTGTTTGCCGATAAACCAAAGGATCGTGATGATTACAAGCACAATAGCCGTCCGAATCGGTTGGGTAATTAATGAGATAATATCATACCCAATAAAACTTAATATGAAAATCATCACTGCTTTTCCACCAATAACGGCGATCATATATTGGTAAACACTAATCTTTGATATCCCTGCTACAATATTTACAATAGCTGAAGGGGTGAATGGAAAGCATAATAAAAGAAATAAAGGACCAAATCCTTTTTTCTCCAACCACATTGTTAAACTTTGGATTTTTTTTCGTTTTAATAAAAAGCGAAATATACGAGTATCTCCATATCTTCGAACAAGCAGAAAAACGAGAAGTGCGCCAACCGAGGCACCAATCCAAGAATATAGAAATCCTAACCCTAGTCCAAAAGCATTTGCATTCGCTAATACAAAAAGAAACAAAGGCAAAAAAGGCAGGAACGCTTCAAGTAATGGCAATAAAATTCCTGGTAATGGCCCAAATGAGCGATATTGGTCAATCAAATCCGTAATATTTTCCAATGTGAACCAGTCTTTAAACGAATGAAAGTCCATAATTTGTTATTCCTCGATCCATTATGCAAGATATTCTACTAGAGATTATATCAAAAAAAATCTGCTCTTAAAAGTTAAGGTATGTATGTGCAGTTCGTAATGATTCTTACCTTAGGAACACCGAAAGTCATCCGGTGTTCCACCTCGAAAACAAGTATGGATATGCGAGCAACTGGAATTTTGCAGTGAAGCAGCCATTAGGAAATCGGCACTAAATATTCTGCAAACCAGTCACGGATATACTCTAAACGTTTGACGCGAAAATCTGGTTTTCCACTCCGTGATAATTCATGATTGGATTCAGGAAAACGAATAAACTTCGTCTTTTTACCGCTCTTCTTTAATGCAATAAATAATTGTTCTCCTTGTTCAATCGGACAACGATAATCTTGTTCACTATGTAAAATTAATAGTGGTGTCTGTACATGTTTTACATATTTGAGCGGGGAATGGTTCCATAACGTATCTATTTCTTCTAGGTCAGCTAAGATCTGCCATTCAGTGAAGTAATAGCCGATATCACTAACACCATAAAAACTCATCCAATTACAAATCGACCTTTGGGTAACAGCTGCTTTAAAACGATCTGTATGCCCTACAATCCAATTAGTCATAAATCCACCGTAACTGCCCCCCGTCACGCCAAGCAGTTCTTGATCAATATATTCAAAGGAACGAAGGGCAAAATCCATAGCAGCCATTAAATCCTCATAATCTCCCCCACCATAATCTCCACGAACAGCATTGACGAATTCTTGTCCATAGCCATGACTTCCACGAGGATTGACATATAGTACTACATATTCCTCAGATGCAAGTGTTTGAAACTCATTAAAATAAGTATTCCCATACATAGCATGGGGACCGCCATGAATTTCTAAAATTGTTGGATATTTTTTTCCCTCCTGAAAATGGACTGGTTTCATAATCCACCCATGGACATTCCAACCATCTTTTCCTGGAAATTCAATCCTCTCAGGAGAAGATAATGCTCTTGTCGCTAAAAACTCCTTATTTATCGCTGTAAGCTGCTCTTTCTTTCCTGTCTGCAAATATACATAATACAGATCACTAGGTTCAGTCGGTGAGCTAATACAGGCAACTGCCGTATCGTTCTTCGTATTAAGAGAAAAACCATATACATGTTCATCGTCATTAAGTGCGGGATACATTTCTCCAGAAACATTCCCGAAATAGATCATCGTGTTTCCATGATCGGTTACTTGAAAATAAAAACTTTGATTATCATTTAACCATTGAACACGTGGAGACACAACACCTTGTAAGAAATCACCGACAATAAAATCACCAACTGGTGCATCGAGCGCTTCCGTAAGGCAAATCTTTGTTTCTTTCTCCACATCATATATCCATAGTTTTGCTTGTGTAGCATTTTCATATTCACGTTCGCTTCCTACGTAAGCCACATAACGACTGTTCGGTGACCATGAAGACTGGGAAAAGCTACCTATTTCAGCTGTTATATTTTTGCTTTGTTTCGTCTCCAATTCAAGTAAAAAGAGATCACTTACAAAGGAAAAATCAGTGTCTTCTGCCGCATTAGCTGTATAGGATATGTATTTTCCATCTGGTGACCATGCTTCTAAATAACAATCATATGTTTTGTTTGTTAATGCTTCAAGCTGATTTCGCTCCAACTCGACAACAGCAATCTGTGTAATTAGCTCTACATCAAGAAAGCCACCTGAATCGGATTTATATTTCATTTTCTCAACAATCAGTGGTTTTATATCCTTATCTTTTTTCTCTTTCTCTGGACGATCATGAACCGTCTCATCTTGTTTGATTTTTGCTGAGAAAGCTAATTTTTTCCCACATGGAGACCAGACTGGATTTGTTGCCCCATTTTTAGAGAAGGTAACTTGCCGGGCTTCTCCGCCATTTTTAGAAAGGATATAGATTTGTGGCTTACCGTCTCGAGAAGAAACAAAAGCAAGCTGTTTTCCATCTGGAGACCACACAGGTGAAGAGTTTTTGCCTTGGCCAAAGGTCCATTGTATGGGTTTCTTTTCATCTAAATGCATGTAAAAAAGATTGGAGACATAATCATCTTTTTCCTTATCTATATAAGTCTCAATATAGACCACTTCTTCTCCATTTGGTGAAAATTGTGGATCTGCCACTGTTTTCAATTCGTATAAATCTTCAGGTTTCATTCCTTGTTTTCTTTCCATCCAACTCACTCCCTTTAAGAGGTTGTTCAAAATGCCCAACAAAAATGACACATCGAATTTCTACGTTGGCTTGCTTTTCCGGTACTCACGTATGTAAAAGCATACGCTCCGTTCCTCAAAGCTACGCCCCTTGAACTTCTTGGTCCTTTTTATCGGACTTCTTGAACACGCACTTTAATGTTAATCTCCCTCCCTCTTATCTTTTTCCATAATTTGCTGCTTGTCAAATGATTTATAGCTGCGAAAACGAAATAAAGCCAAACACTCCAATAACGAGATTGAATTGCATGACGAAGATTCCCACATATGATTTAGAAATAATTGAACTGGCCACTTATAAAATCTATGAAGAAATTATTTTAGTCCGAAATAGCAGCAGAGAACAGAAGAAGAATTATTGGAGGGGTTGGATTGGAAAGAAGGGATAGCAAGGCTGAGACATAAGTATTTTCACCAAAAAAAACGAACTAGTTTGGTGCATATCCCAGCTCCAGAAATATACTTTACTTTCCGCGACGAGTGGCAAGTCTCTTCAGGCTCAGCCTGCCGGGCCTTGCCGAACTCTTACTTCTCGCATATATTTGCCTTCGCTAAGGTAATGCGTTGCTCGTCTTTGAGCTTAGTATTTTAATTATGTCCCAGCCTCCATTTGCGAAATCATCTTAGGTCTACATTATTTGTATGGCCGATAGGGTCTTCCTTCCTCAGAAGCTTTCATAAAATAGGATTGTTTTAATAAATTATACATTTCAATCCTTTCAATACTTTTTTCATATTCGATTCTAAGCATAGCTGTTCGTAACATTTGGGTTTTAAAAGGGGTAACCGAGATGGAAACGGTATATTCACAGTTATTTCGAAACATCACAACTGTTGTAGTGTTAGTGTCTCCTTTTCGACTAGATTTTACCTGATCATGGGCAATCCATACGCAAAGTTCGTGTTGAGGTGACTTAGTTGGGAAAAAATAAATTGGTGTGTGTGATTCTAAGAGGATCGGTGCTTTGTGGGTAATATTAATTAATTTCGTTGTTCCATTTCTTCGTCCTTCATAATCGCAACCGTAGTAGCCACAATTTCTTTTGACAATGCTAAGTGGTGACTCCGCCGAATAATAAATCTCTTCAAATTCAATGATTTCCGTTATGCTTTTGCCTTCTTTTACGATCCGTCGGATCATTAGGGTAAATGGATTAATTAAGTATTCCTCAATTAGTTCTTTACTCATATACACAACTCCTTTATATAGTTCTATATTCATAGTAAAGTATAACTCAGAAGCTAAATAATGTCAAAATAATCCAAAAGCAGTGTGAATAAAAACCCATTAGAAGATTCCAATTATTCAATTGATTTTTTCTCGTTTATTCGTTATAATTAAAAAAAGTGTCAGAGGTGATCAGCAATGGAAAAAAGAAAATCTTACCAAGAGCTGCTAAAAGAATATACAATGACACAAAACAAAAATGATACTCAAGAAATGCAATGGTATGTTGAATTTATTTTAAATGACCTTCTGCAGCAAAGAAAAGAACGGGAACTTCGCGCAGCTATTGACCATGCACTTGATCAAAATGATCGAAATACTTTTAACAAATTATCAAAAGAATTAAAAGATCTTATTGGCTATTAAGTCCCCTGAAAAGGGGATTTTTATTTTATTTTGTTTTATCTCGTGTATAGCAGGGATTTCAAAACCAAAAACAGGTAGAAGAAAAAAGTTGATTCTTCTACCTGCAAAATCGAAATATTCCTCAATGATTAATGTCATATTCCTCAATCTTTTTTATGCGTTCCAGCATTGTTGGGTGTCCATACCGGAATAATTTCACTAACCATGGAGGATTGATCTGACTAAGTCCTGCTTTTGCTAGACTTTGAAATGATTCGATCCCTGCCGCTTTATCTTGGGTCATTTCAACCGCATATGTGTCCGCTCTCGATTCCTGATATCGAGAAACCATATTCGTTAGTGGACTGGCCGCAAACAATAGAACAGATGTTATCAAAAGGAAAACAGGCAATGAACTTAGGTTGCTCATCTTTTCTACTTTCCATGCTTTTCCACGTCTTGCTAACCAGTGCTCCATTAATTTAGCTGTTAGCCAAAGGCCTACAAATGATAAGACGATATAACCGGCCATCCCAATATAGATATGCTTCTCAACGTAGTGCCCCATCTCATGCGCCATAATAAACAAAATCTCTTCATCGCTCAAGCGTTCAAGTGTGGTATCCCAAAGCACAATCCGTGAATTGGAACCTATTCCAGTCACATAGGCATTTAACGAGTTTGTTTTCGTGGACATATCGACTTCATAAACATGTTCAGCTGGAATATTTGCTTGATCAGCCATATCTAAAATTTTTGCTTCAAGTTTTTTATCCTCCAAAGGATAGAAATCATTATAGAGCGGGTCGATCACAACCGGCTGAACGAACATCATAAATATGGTGAAGGGAATCATCAGTCCCCAAGCTGCAAGCCACCAGCGTTTTGGAAACTTTTTTATTAAAAAATACAAAACGGTAATCACCACGAACGTCGTTCCGTAACTTACCCAAAAATCAATTAGCTTATCCTTCATCCAACTTGAAAAAGTCTGTGTAGATATCTGATACGATTTCGATATACTAAAGGATAGATAACTTAAAGGGAACATAACAATAAAAGAAGCGAGAGATAACCAAAATAAATAAATGGCTGATCGAATGACATAGAACTTAGATGTAAGGATTGCCCATTTCTCAAATGCAGCAGATACTCCAAAAATCAGAATTAGGAAATAAAACAACCATTCATAAGGCGTTGCTAAGAAGAAAAGCAAATTGCGAATTCGCGAGTAATCTTCACTTAGCATTAATTCTCGATCATTTAGAAAAGTCGCTGGATCAACCGCTGTTCCACGCAACGCTTCCGGAATCGTGGTATTCGCAAAGAAAAACAAATAAGCATATATCGCTATTCCGAATAAAAGATACAACATAATGGCGCGAAAAGCCCATTTCCGAATCATAATCTCCCCCCTTGTCCATCTCTTATTATATGTAGAATTTTTTTCTTCATTTAGAACTAGTCCATCTATTTTAATTTTAACCGAAGATTAGGATGGCTCGGAATATAAGAAAAGCGCAAGCGCCTTGATCTAGGAAGAAAGGCTAAATTCGCACCGTCCTGGTGCAACGCCTTTCTGACCAACATCCTGTTGGCCTCCGACAAGCAAATGTTCTGAGAAAAAAAAGTCCGGTTTTGACTTTTATTGGCTCAGGTTATTAAGCGGAACATCGGCTAAGTTCGCGCCGTCCTGGCGCAACGCCGATGGACTCGCATCCTGCGAACCTCGAGGGGCTAGGCGCTGGAGCTAGATCAAAACACTAGCCAAAATTTTATACTTTCCTATTTCAAAAAGAAGGACTCCCAAATTGAGTTTGGGAGTCCTTCTCTATCCAAAAACGAATTAATAAATTAACTCAATAATCTCATCCTTAGCAACATTACCAAAATAATGCGGGATATCCAATTGTTCTAGGGTACGGGCAATTTCAGAACGTTCATAGCGGATATTCGTTAAGGCTTTTTCAACCTCTTCTACATCCCCAACACCAAAGAAGTCTCCAAAAATTTTACAGTCTGTAATTTGGCCTTTTTGAACATTTAAGCGAAACTCAATAAGCCCCACAGGAAAACGATGCGAGAATTGTAAATTAAATTTCGGTGACTTTCCATAATTCCAATCCCAGTTTTGGTATCGCTCTTTTGAGATTTGGTGGATGATTTCCCAATCTTGTTCAGTCAATTTATATTCCGGTATAGGGGAAATATCTTCAAAAATATAGCGCAGTAATATTTCTCTAAATTCTTTGGTCGATATCTTTTCACCCATAAACTCTGAAATATTGGCAACCCTACTGCGAATCGATTTAATCCCTTTTGATTCAATTTTATCTTTTCTTACCTTAAGGGCTGACACGACATTTTCAATTTCTGAGTCAAACATTAACGTGCCATGACTAAACATTCTTCCGCGAGTCGAGAATTGAGCATTCCCTGAAATTTTCCGTTCTCCCACAACCAGATCATTTCTGCCTTTCATCTCGGCTTGTACTCCTAATTTATTCAATGCTTTTACAACAGGCTCTGTGAACTTTTTAAAATTCAGAAAGCTGTCCCCTTCATCTTTTCTAATAAAGCTAAAGTTTAAATTTCCCAAATCATGATAAACCGCTCCACCTCCAGATAAACGGCGAACAACATGAATACCATTCTTCTCTACATAATCGGTATTAATCTCCTCAATAGTATTCTGATTTTTTCCGATGATAATGGATGGCTCGTTAATATAAAACAATAAATAATCTTGGTTAATATCTAAATGCTTTAATGCATATTCTTCAATCGCTAAGTTTACCCGTGGATCTGTAATCCCTTGATTATCAATAAATAGCATATGAAAACCTCCTAATTAGATTGTTAAGGTTAATCCTGATGAAGCTAGAATTGTATCCCCTGAATGTTTTTCTTTTGCTTCAGACATTAATTGCTCATAATCACCGAAATGTGGTAAATGTGTAAGCATCAATTTCTTTACGTTCGCCAATTGAGCTAATTGGCCTGCCTGATCACTTGTCATATGATTGAAAGCTGATTTCTTCATATCCTTGTAATAATTCGATTCACATAATAATAAATCTCCACCTTGCGAGAAATCTACTAGTTCAGGAAAGTACGCTGTATCTGCCGTATAGACCAACGTTTTCGATCCAACTTTTATGCGCATCGCATAACAAGGTACCGGATGAATAGTCTTGATAAACTCAATCTGGAATGGACCAATATGTAAAGGTTCATCGCCCGTATAGGCTACACCCGTTGTTATACTTTTATACGTTAACGCTGTAAATCCAGCTTGATCTTCTTGATGCCCGTAAATCGGTATATTTCCAGAAAATCCTTCCGTGTATTTGCCAATTAATAAAGCATGTTGGAACACGCCAATATCTGCAACATGGTCGGGATGGTAATGCGAAACAATAACCGCATCTAATTCTGTTGGTTTTAAATAATATTGCAACTGTGATAATACAGCACTGCCACAGTCAACTAAAAGCTTGAAACCATTATGTTCTAATAAGTATCCAGAGCTGGCTTCTCCCACTTTCGGATAGCCTCCCCAATGACCAATCACCGTTAACTTCATGTCTCACACTCCTTATTACATAGCTTGCCCATCAAATTAACTATACTTTATTCTCATGTTTTTTTCATGTTTTAAAGGTTTTTATTGACACTTACATTCTGTTATAATACAATTTAATCAAATGAATACAGTATCATAACAAAAAATAGAAAGGAAGAATGGAATAATGATTGCTAGCATCGTAGAATTTTTCAAAGAGTTACCCCCTAAAAAATGCTCACAATGCGGTGAAAAGATTGTTGAACAACATGAATGCTATGGAAATCTGTGCGACCAATGTAACTCAATCTAATCATATTCACATATAGTAAGATAAAAAGCAGGATCCTGTTCATGACAGAATTCTGCTTTTGTTATTTCCCTTTTAAAGCTTGATCATTGACGAAAAAGCGAATTTCATGATCATCTTCGGTATTATTGTAGGAATAGTTCTTACTTGAAAATGGTGTATAGTCAAATTGAAAATACTCTTCTACTCCGTTTTCTGTGTTCCTTTTTTTCTTATGAATATTCATAAACAATTCCCGCTTTTTCTCCTGTTTTAAACGTCCATATGGAAAATTCGAATCATAGGCATACAAGCGGATGAGATTTGGGTCGAATTCGTCATATTCCATTTTATAGATATTCACTGCATGCCCACCTGACTCTTTATGCAAAGAGGCATAAACTACATTTCCATTTGCTAAAGCGTCCTCCACTTGATCTAGAATAGTTATATTCGAAGAATCATATGGCTTTGTCGTATAGTTAATAAATTCATTAGCGTAGATCCATTGGGTTTCTAACATTTTCACTAATGTTTGATCTGGCTCATCAATCTTACTTGGATCAATCGTTACATCATCAATATATGTCTCTTTTCCAATATAAGAAATTTGGTCATCTGTAAAACGATAGCCGTACAAATATCCATCATCTAAGAAAGGATAATGTTCTAATTGAGGTTCTAAATTATAGGATAGCGTTTTATAATCAGCACTGCCCAAAAGTTCTCTTAACCAAGATTTCATGGTCTCAGGTTTATAGCTTAGCTTTTGTTCGATCTCTTCCTGATTAAAAACCCGTTCAATCACACGTACAATTCCGGCACAGATCCCGCCATCTCCAAGCGGTGTTAACATATTACCAAAACGGAAGGCATTCGCATTTGAAAGAAAGCCTGTATCAATCACTTTAGCAGAGTACACTTCTTCCTGATTAAATTCATCATCAAAAATCCAAGGCATTGAATATTTTTTGACATAATCAGGTGTCCCCATAACGGTTCCATAATCAAGAAGAGCACGAGCGAGCCAATTATTATCAGTTTCATCAAGCGGCTGAAAAATTTTATCCAATAATGCATATACCCCATCTAAGAAAGCTGCAGATATAGGACCAATTTTTCCAATCGATAATTCAGTAATCCCATATTCCTCATCTTCATATTTGTCCTCCACAAAATCGTCGCTATCACGCCAAGCACGCTTAAAAATAAACACTTTGTGATCGAATCCTGCAACGGCACGGCTAAATTGAAAACCAGACACACGGAAATAATAATACTTTTCAATTCTTTCATATGTATCTGGATTAAGAATATATACTGGAGATGAATCATTAATCGTCGCAAAAATGGCATCATCTTCTACGCGTTGTTTTTTTATTTCCACAAAATCTTCTTTATTAAAATCAAAATAAAAAGCTTTTAACTCTTTTTGATTTTTAACATCTTGTGGAAGCTTTAGCTCCACTTCCCCATTGTAATTAAAAAATTGCACAGGTTCACGAACTGGTTCATAAATAGCATCTAGCTCATCTTGTTGGTAGGGTTCAATAAATGAATGGTATTTCGCATTTAAATCATTTGTATGTATCGTTACATCTAAAGCTTCATCTTCAATACTAAATTCATCAATGGTGTTCTTATCCAAAGGCTCTGTTGGATCAAGCCCTTCTTTTATTTTAGCCAGATCACTAATCCCGTCATCAGCGGACGAAAACTTTTTTGGATCTGTATGATAGGTATGAATCGCATCCCAATCTGATATCCCATTCCCTGAAGTATCATCGACATATGGATTTAACCCTGCATCCACCTTTTCTTGAATGGTCATCTTCTGCTCACCAATTTTTTCATTACCATGTAACTCAATCATCGTATTAGTAGAAATCGCTGCATCCTCCGGTAAAGCTTTTAAATATTTTTCTAGTCGATAATCCTTGTATTTTTGATAACCCCAAAATCCTCCAGCAATTAAGAGAGAAGAGGCAACAAACACAGCAAATAAGATGAAGATGATTTTTCCGACTACTCGCAAAAATTTCTTCACTTCAAAACCTCCCTATAGCCATAATCAACGTTCAGTATACGTTATCAGCAGCTCATGAGCGATTGTTTCAGGGAAATTCAGGTAAAAAGAACGATAATTCCTCTATATTGCAATGAAACAGCATAGGAAAAAGGATATATTAATTGGAGGCATTAAATGGAGTTTCGGGCTATCTCTTCTTTACATGGAATAAACTTCTTTTTTATCCCATATGTTTTTATATAATTTATTCTAGATTGGAGCGATTTTGATGACTGACTCTCAGCCCGTGATTACAAAAGAAATGCTTGTGCGTTATTATCAATTAAATGAGCAGAAAAAGAGAACAGAAGAACAGTTAGACGAACTTAAGAACATATTCAACCATTACTTTGACCTATTTCTGGGCTATCATAAGAAAGGCGAAGTCACTGTAGATGAATATATGTTACAAAGGCAAATTCGCACGATAGAAAAATATGAACAAGAAGAAACTGTTAAAAGATTGGAAACTCTTCAATTAAATGAGTTAGTCCAAAAACGGCCTGACAATAAAAAAATCAAGTCAGCCTTAGATTTAGGAATATTGAGTGAAACTGATTTAGATGGTTGTAAACAGGTAAATAAATTAAATGTGATCATTGTAAAACCAGTGGAGCATGTAAACTCAACTTTTACTAAATGATGGTTGATCAGACGAAGAGTCAAGCTATAAATCTACTCTTCGTCTTTCTTCTTTGACAGATCGTTTAAGTATTCAAAAAAATAATTGCTTGTTTTCTCGAACTTCATGTTAAAATAGTATCAATCATAATAATAGATTTTTCAAAATGACTTCTCATAAAAGGTGATCTAAATGTGGAAATGGATTTTACTTATTCTTACACCATTCGTAGTACTAGCTATCTTTGAAGAAGTAATCAATTATATTGTGCTGCGCATGACTGGCACAAAGAAAAAAAGAAAAAAGTCAAAGAAAAAAGATCTGCAAATACCTGAATCTAAGCAGCATAGCCATGGCTCCTAAGCGATTTAGCTCGTGTTGTGTGCTCTTTCCTATTGGCTTCAATTTTTAACAGGGCACTCCTCGATTATTCCCCATCCCCTTCAGTCGTTCCATCGCCTCGCCCCCTTCAATCTTTTTTTATTGACAATTTCCTCTAAATGTATATGCAAAAACGATAATTTATGAAAAGTTTCTGAACAGATTGCATAAATGCCCATTCCCTTCATATTTTTGGCTATAATGATAATGGAAGTATGGAGGGTTTGGAGGTTTTTTGATGAAAAAATATGGAATGCTACTTTTATTGTCCTGTTTATTAGTTATCGCAGGTTGTTCATCTAAAGAAGGAAGACCATTAGAAGATTTCCAATATACGGATCAAGAAGGACAAAGCTTTGGGCTTAAAGACTTGGAAGATAAGGTATGGGTAGGCAATTTGATTTTTACAAATTGCACAACCATTTGTCCGACCTTGACAGCCAATATGAGTGATCTTCAAAGACAAGTGGAAGATGCAGGGATAGATAATGTGCATTTCGTTTCGTTTAGTGTAGACCCTGAAGTTGATACCCCGGAAGGCTTAAAAAAATTTGGAGAATCTTTTGGAGCTAATTTCTCAACTTGGCATTTTCTAACTGGCTATAGCCAAGGTGAGATTGAAGATTATGCTCTTAAAAATTTCAAAGAATGGGTCGTCAAACCTGAAAATGATGACCAGGTCATTCATGGTACAAAATTTTTCCTCATGAATAAAAAGGGTGAGGTCATTAGTGATTATCCTGCTGACAAGGATGTGCCGTATAAACAAATACTAAAAGATATTAAATCCGCTGCAAAACATTAAAAACCAAGCAAAGAACACTACCACATTGTTCTTTGCTTGGTTTTTATATTTCATCGCACATACAAGCCATTCTTCATCAATTAAGAAATTGCTTCATTTTTTCAGCAGCCGCTCTTCCTTGAGTAATACAGTCTGGTAATCCAAGGCCATCACACGAACTCCCTGTCACAAATACACCAGGCATTTTTTTACTCAATGATTCGCTCAGCTCATTCATGCGTTGATGATGCCCAACATTATATTGGGGAAAGGCCTTCTTCCATCTTGTAACAATTGAAAATTCCGGCTTTTCTGTGATATTTAATATTTCCTGTAGGTCTTCTAAAACCATTTTTTCAATTTCTGAATCAGAAAGATCCACAACGGTTTCTTCTCCAATTCGTCCTACATAACAACGAAGAAGGGCCATCCCTTTAGGGGCGGTATGCGGCCATTTTTTATGCGTCCATGTACAAGCTGTAATCGTATAATCACTATGTCTTGACACAACAAACCCAACCCCATCTGCTAGATTAATAGCATCCTCTTTAAAGGCTGTGACGACAGAAGCCACGGTTGTCGCTGACATATCTGTATAGTCTCTTAAATAATTTTCAGCCGGCGTTAATTCTGGCATCATTGGATGTGGAAGAGCTAGAATCACCCCATCGGCTTGAATCGATCTCCCATCATTTAATTTCATTTCATAATGGGTGTTTTTCACCATTTCTACTTCTTTTACTGCAATGCCTTTTAAGATTGTCACATCCTTAAGCTGTGTTTCAATTGCTTCGACTAATGATTGTAAACCATTTTTTAGAGTAAGAAAAACACCTTGGTTTTTACTCGTTAAGGTCCCTTGCCCAGCTTCTTTCGACATTTTCTTTAATCCACGAATTAAACTTCGATGTTCCTTTTCAGCTTCATGAAATTGCGGGAAGGTAGATAGCAGGCTTAGTTGATCCATATCACCAATATAAATACCAGATAATAGAGGTTCCACTAAATTTTCTGCAACCTCCTCGCCTAATCTTCTTCTAATAAAACTGCCAACCGATTGATCCCCTTCCACTTTAGAACGTGGCAAAATATAATCACATGCTGCTCTAACTTTCCCTTGTACTGAAAAAAGACCCGTTTTCAAAAACGGCCCCAACTTTGTAGGAATCCCCATAACAGCCCCAACAGGCATCGGGTACATATGATCTTTTACCACAATATGTGTCTTCCCTGCGGTATTCCTAACAAGGTCATGTGCCAAACCAACATCCTGCACTAGCTGTTTAGCATCTGATTTCCGTTCAAGAAAGGAGTCAGCACCTTTTTCAATCACAAAACCATCTTTATATTCTGTCTGTATCTTACCGCCTAACCGATGATTTGCTTCAATTAGTGTCAATTCAATCGGCAATTGGTGCTGATTAATCGCTCGATTCAAATAAAAAGCGGAAGTTAAGCCGGTGATCCCTCCACCGACTATCACCACTTTTTTCTTTTGTTGATTCATAAACAATCGCCTACTTTATCCTGCATTAATTTTTCCCAAGATGCTTAAGAACAACGGTAGACAACACATCAATAAATTCAGGCTGAGCATCTGGCATAGCTGGACGGTAGTAGGAAGCTCCTACTTCATCTGTCACTACTTTACATTCCACATCATTGTCATAAAGAACTTCTAAATGAGTAGAAACAAAGCCAACCGGAGTATACACAAACGTTTTATACCCTTTACTTTCAAAAAGTTCTCGTGTTAAATCTTGCACATCAGGGCCTAACCATGGATCTGGTGTATTTCCTTCACTTTGCCAGCCAACATGATAAGTCGTTACACCCGCTGTTTCAGCTATCAATTGAGCTGTTTGCTTCAACTGCTCTGGGTAAGGGTCACCAAATTCTAATATTTTTTCTGGAAGACTATGAGCTGAAACAATCAAGCAAGCTGCTTCTCGTTCGTTCTCGCTCATATTTTCATATATCTCTTTCACTTCGTTTGCCCAGAACTGAATAAACTTAGGTTCAGTATACCAGCTCTCAATAGATGTGATTGTTGGACCGCCGCATTTTTCCGCTGTTTCTTTTGCTCGTTTATTATAAGACTCAACACTGAAAGTAGAAAAATGAGGTGCAAGTACAAGAGAAACAGCTTCTTCTATTCCGTCTTCATGCATTTTCTGCACGGCATCTTCAATAAAAGGCTCAATATGTTTTAGTCCTATATACGTTTTAAATTCAATTTCATCTTGCATTTCATTTAAATGATCTTGCAAGCCATACGCTTGCTGTTCTGTAATCTTAGCTAGTGGAGAGATTCCACCAATAGCTTGATAACGATTTTGTAAATCTTCTAGTGCTTCTTTTGAAGGGGCTCGACCGTGGCGAATATGTGTATAATATCGCTCGATGTCATCCTCATGGTAGGGTGTCCCATATGCCATGACTAATAAACCGATCTTTTTCTTACTCATTTCCTTCACTCCTCGTTCCTTTTAACTAAGCTTACTTTTTACTATATTCATGAATAAAATTCGTCAATTTCTTTAAAACATCCGGACTTACCTCTGGAAAAACACCATGGCCGAGATTAAAGATAAAGCCTGGTTGTTGCATCCCTTGATCAAGGATTTCCTTCGCTTTTGTTTCAATTGTAGACCAATCCGCAATCAGTACAGCTGGATCAAGATTTCCTTGCACAGCTTTGGTGACTCCTAATTGCCTCGCTTCTGAAATCGGTAATCTCCAATCTAACCCTACGACATCAAGCGGCAAATCGTTCCATTCCAGTACAAGATGACTCGCTCCTACCCCATGCATGATCAATGGTACATTTACTTCTTTCATTTCATTAAATATTTTTTCCATTGTTGGTTTAATATAGGTCTGGTAATCCACCCTGCTCACTGCCCCAACCCATGAATCAAAAATTTGTAGAGCGCTTGCCCCAACTTGCACTTGTGCCTTTAGATAACGAACGGTCATATTCGCAAGCTTGTCCATTAAAAGGAACCAAGCTTGTGATTCAGCATACATAAAAGCTTTCGTTTTATGGTAATTTTTCGATGGTCCTCCCTCAATCATGTAACTTGCCAAAGTAAAAGGTGCTCCTGCAAACCCAATTAACGGAACAGTTAGTTGTTCTTTTGTTAGGAGCTTGATCGTGTCTAATACATAAGGAATATCCTGCTCTGGGTCAATTTCTCCTAGCTTTTCAATATCTTCTTTCGATCGGATCGGTTGATCAATAACAGGTCCAATGCCACTTTTGATTTCAACATCGACGCCTATTGCTGGAAGTGGAGTCATAATATCTTTATAAAGGATCGCCGCATCAACATTATACATATCAACAGGAAGCTTTGTGACATACGCACATAACTCAGGCTGATGTGTGATCTCAAATAAAGAATATTTCTCTTTTAATTTCCGGTATTCAGCTTGTGATCGGCCGGCTTGACGCATATACCAAACAGGTACATGTTCCGCACGCTCTCCTCTTGCCGCTCGCAAAAATGTATTATTCGTTATTTTTGTCATAAATATATAAATCCGCCTTTCGCAAACATGCTATAATTTACTTAGTACGAAATAATAGTGGTTGTCCTAACTATATTATTTTTACCAAGCAAAGTATAGCAACTAGAGCCGCTTGTCATAAAATTGTCCGATTTCATTACTACTTTTTATTCATATTTTGTCCATATTGCGGGAGACTTTAAACCTACAGACAATAGGAATTCTGTTTCAAGTTCGATAACAATGGGTAAAATACAGCAACCATGGTACCTATTGAATATGACAGATGGAGTGATAAAAATGTATATGTATATAACCGCCGGAACGTATCCGTATTTAAAAAAACTCGAGGAACAGCATCCAACTGAGAAAATGATGCTTATGCAAAACATGCGTACAACAGAATTATGGCATGAAACAAATAAAGGCTCGTTCTTCCAATCACCGCGGAAGTACGAGACGATGGATGCATTTGGTCATTTTGCTAGCGAAGGATTTGTAGCATGCCATTATGTATCTGTCCGCGATGAGAACAGACCATTATTTGAATATAATTTCGAAAATAAACTTACGCTCATTAAACAGGAAGAAGGGATAATAGCGGCGCGGATTTTACGTCCATTATCAAGTGAAATCTACATCATCATGACATTGTGGCAAACCGAGAGTTTCTATGTGCGCTGGGAAAAGTCCTCCACCTTCGCCCAATTTCAAATCCCCCAGCACCTAGGGAATATGTTTTCGTCCCCTCCTCATACGTATACGTATATTGTTTCCGAAGATGAGATAGAAGAATTGGATGACGATCCATTTAATCCAGAGAGTTCTTGAACTTTCTGGGTTAAATCAGATTATTTTTCGGAAGGGCTCTGCGGTTTAAATTCTGTTCTCACAGCTTTCAAAAATGACATTCCCATCAGCAATACAACAATTGTAAAAGGCAAGGCAGCAATGATCAGCATATTTTGTAGTCCTTGTGTTCCTCCAAAATAAACAATAATTGCTGCAAGAGCAGCTTGTGCTAACCCCCACATAATTTTCACTGAATTGGCTGGGTTTAATAATCCATTGGTACTCAACATACCTAATACAAATGTTGCTGAATCTGCTGAAGTAATAAAAAAGATTGCAACCACAAATACGGTTATAATAGACATTGGAGTGCCAAGCGGATATTCTGCCAATACCCCAAATGTAGAGGTTTCTACTGACAACTCTGATATCTTGGCTATCCCATTTTGCTCAAGATTCAGTGCAGAAACACCGAAAACGGAGAAAAAGATAAAACAAACAAGAGCTGGAACAAATAAAACACCCAGCATAAATTCTTTCACTGTTCTTCCTTTTGAAATTCGCGCAATAAAGATCCCTACAAAAGGAGACCAGGAGATCCACCATGCCCAATAGAAGATCGTCCAATCATCAATCCAAGCTCTCGTCTCTTCATTGAGCGGTCCGATCCGTAAGCTCATCCGAAAGAAATCACTTAAATACGCCCCGATTGTGTGGGTAAACATATTAAGAATATAAAGTGTCGGGCCAACAATAAATAATAAAAGTAAGAGAACCCCAGCAAGTCCCATATTGATATTACTTAAATACTTGATCCCACGGCCAATCCCGGACCATGCTGACCAAATGAACAAAGCCGCCGACACAACCAATATCACGATTTGAACGGCAAATGTATCAGGTGTTCCGATTAAAAAAGAAAGTCCACTTGTAATTTGTGCGGAACCGAATCCTAATGTAGCTGCCACACCAACAACAGTGGCAAATACAGCAAGAATATCCACCCATTTTCCAAGTCTCCCCTCCATTCTCTTCTTACCAAATATAGGAACAAGCGTTGAACTAATTAAACCAGGGGCACCTTGATGAAATTTAAAATATGCCAAAACAAGACCGACGACTCCATATATCGCCCACGCGTGGATCCCCCAATGAAAAAACGAATATTTAAGGGCATCCTGAATGGCTTCATCAGACCCCAACTCAGCACCAGCACTACTCGTAAAAGCATGAGAGATCGGCTCGGCGGTTGTCCAAAAGACCAAGCCCATTCCCATCCCTGCGCTGAATAGCATGGCAAACCAAGACATTAAACTAAACTCAGGTCCATCATTTGCCTTACCTAGTTTGACATCTCCATACCGAGAAAACATTAAGAACACGCAAAACACCAGCATAACGATTACAGATAAAAGATAAAACCACCCAAAGTCTTTTGAAAGTAAATTTGTTATATTTGTCGTAAGAGACTCCAGATTTTCCGGTGCAATCGATCCCCAAATAACCACAAGCAAACAAATAGCAAGTGATACCCAAAACACACTTGTAACTTTATTCATCTTTTTTCACATCCTTACTATGTAAACGTATAGAAACTTCCAAGCAAATGCAACCGCTCTACATATTTTTTCCTTTTTTCTTCCCCCCCCCCCAAAAAACAAATCTTTTAAAAATACTGATATAATAGATGATAAAATACTATATGTGAGGTGTGTGAACAAATTGAAAGAGACTTTATTTAAAAAGCTAAATCATCATTATGATGAGATGGTTGAAATCCGCAGATATCTTCATCAACATCCTGAACTCTCCTTTCAAGAGAAAAAGACAGCCGCCTATATTGCGGAATATTACCGGAAATTAGGGGTAACGGAAATTCGCAGTGGAGTAGGAGGCAATGGAGTTGTAGCCAAAATAAGCGGTGGGAAACCGGGGAAGACCATTGCTTTACGGGCCGATTTTGATGCTTTACCAATCCAAGAGGAAACCGGACTTCCCTTCCAATCGACAAATCCTGGTGTGATGCATGCTTGCGGGCATGATGGACATACAGCCACCCTGCTTGTCCTCGCAAAAATACTCTTTCAAATGAAGGATGAGCTTGCCGGAGAGTATGTTTTGATCCATCAACACGCCGAGGAGCTTTCCCCAGGTGGGGCCAAGCCAATGATTGATGATGGTTGTTTGGATGGTGTGGACTTCATTTTCGGTACTCATTTATGGGCAACTGTTCCATATGGTACAGTCGCCTACCGAAAGGGACCTATTATGGCAGCAGCTGATCGATTTGAAATTAAAATTAATGGTTACGGGGGGCACGGTGCACAACCACATAAATCAAAAGACTCCATTGTCATTGCCTCTCAATTGGTAATGAATGTACAACAGATTGTGAGTAGAAAAGTAGATCCGATTGAATCAGCCGTACTTTCAATTGGCTATTTCCAAGCAGAAAATTCCTTTAATGTGATTGCCGATCAGGTCACCCTTGGGGGCACAGTCCGTACATTTAATCCTGCCGTCCAAAACATGGTCAAAATGGAGCTAGAAAGAATCACAAAAGGCACTTGCCTTGCAGCCGATTGTGATTTTGAATTTAACTATCATAAAGGCTACCCTGCCGTCGTCAATCATCCTGAGGAAACAGAGTGGCTCGCTCAATGGGCTAATGAGATTCCGGATATTGAAAATGTAGAAGAATCTGTTCTCGAAATGACGGGAGAGGACTTTGCTTATTATTTAGAAAAAGTGAAAGGAACGTTCTTTTTTACCGGCGCCAAGCCTGAAGGTGTGTCTGTACCGTTTCCCCACCATCATCCAAAATTTGATATCAATGAGAAAGCGATGCTTGCAGCCGCAAAAACACTGGGCCTTGTTGCATTACGAGCTGCTAAGTCATAGCACTAAACAGAAAAGAGGAATTCTATGGTCAGAACTCCTCTTTTCTCCTTCAGATAGAAGGTTTCACTAAAATTTTAATTTGATTCTTTTCTTTCATTAATGCCTCAAAACCTTCAGACACTATATCATCAAGGTCTATCTTCTTCGTGACAAGCTGATCAGCTTGAAAATAACCTTGATTCATTAATTCCATTACAGCTGGGAAAATATCTCTATAGGCAATGATTCCTTTCATAGATCTCTCTGTCAATACAATATTATTTGGAAGAATCGAAGCATCTGTTTCCCAAATAGATACAATAACCGTTTCACCTTCGAATGTTGTGGAATCAATGCATTGCTGTAAAACAGCTGGGACTCCGGTAACCTCATAGGCCACATCTACCCCACCGTTCGTATATTCAAGCAGGCGTTGAACAGCATCCTCTTCTATAGGGTTAATAACGGCTTTAGCACCTAATTCCTTCGCTTTTACTGCTCGTTCTGGCGAGATTTCAATTGCATAAATTTCAGAGGCCCCTGCAGCGCGTAATGCTTCAATGATCAGTAAACCAATAGGTCCCGCACCAAATACAGCTGCTTTATCTCCAGCTTTGAGTTTGCTTTGACGAACAGCATGAAGAGCTACAGCAGCCGGCTCTACCAATGCTCCTTGTTCAAAAGTAAGTCCTTCTGGCATCTTATGGACCATATGTTCATCTACCATCGTACATTCAGCGAATCCGCCTCCACCACCAGAGAGACCATGAAAACCTAAATGCTCACATACATTATATTTCCCTTTTTTACAGGCAAGGCATTCACCACAAGCAAGAATTGGTTCAACAACAACTGGATCGCCTACTTTTACCTTTGTTACATCTGAAGCTATCTCTGTTACAATACCAGAAAACTCATGTCCCATCACAATCGGGGCTACTTCCTTGCTTACATAATGCGGCTCTTCCACTGGAACAAAAATAGGGCCGGCTGCATATTCATGTAGATCACTTCCACAGATCCCAGCCCATTTTACTTCAATTTTTACTTTTCCCGCTGTGATGACAGGTTCCTCTACCGATTCTACACGGATATCTTTTGCTTCGTGCCATCTAGCTGCTTTCATCTTGACTCCCCCTAGAAAGATATTATTATGATCGATCATATGCTCACTATATCACAAACATTTAAAAATGTCGTCCTTTTTAGCTATTTGAACGACATTCTATACAAATTTATATAGAAAAAATTTTCTTTATTCTTGCAGGCGCATATACTCGTGCAAACAGGACAGCAAAGATAATTGAAATTCCCGCTACAATGGCACCGTGTAAGATATCCCCGCCTATCCATGCACAGACACCAAATATAACCGCCTGTAAGAGTAATATTTTCAATAATAATTGTAAAAAGGCATTATTTTTTTGGCTTTTCTTGATCGGATAAAGATTTGTCCAGATTTTCACTTCATACCGTCTTAAGATGGGAAATAGCTGAAAGCCTGTTAAATAAATAAACAATAAAGAAATCGCAAGTGATAAATATAATTGATCACTCCAAAGAATAATCAACGCTGAAATGACAGACAACCTGATAATTAATCCTGAATACTCATTCGTTCTTACGAGCGCGCGGGCATATAAAAAACGGTATGTCTCGTCACTTCCATAAGGAATCGAAGTAAACAAAGCATCAAGCCAACGTCTTCTTTTAACACGTCCTTTTAAATGCGGCACATCTGTAAACATATTCGCCACATGATAAAAAGCTTGCATTCTCGCTTGCTCCTTATCAACTAATCGCTCCCAATTAATCCCTTTATTTTTCGCAGCTTCCCTAACATAGATCGAAAAAGCAGCGATAATAAATAAGATAGCACCAATAAACCAAAATGAAGCATCATTTAGAATAAAATAAAGCAAGAGTCCGCTTCCTGCAAACCGAATAAGCCAATCGAAAATAAGCGAATATGAGGAAGCTATTTTGAGCATCCACCAATGAATTAATAAATTCCAATACTTTAATAAGATTGTTAAGAAAAGTAAATACAAGAACCACTTAAAGCTTTTGCCTGTTACTTGAACAAACATCGGCATACATGCGGCAACCACAAAAACAATCAGATAAATTTGGGTAACAAAACTTAAAGTAATTGCCTTTTTAAAATATGGCTTAAGCTTTGTCTCGAGCGGAAGCAAAAACACAATGTCTGCTTCTTTTAAAAGTGTTGTAATCGGACTTGCGGATAAAACTAAGGCCAACAGGATTGCCATAATAACCGCTATAGGAAATGAAGGCTGCAGGGTCTTGACCCATTGAGAATAATAATATAATGCAGCTCCCCCACCAAAAATGATTACAAATAATAAATGGTCATTGAACATGTATTTCATGTATTTCTGTAGTTCTTTTATATAGGCTTGTACTCTTTCCTTCCACAATTCATTTATTGTTTTCATCGATCTCTTCCTTTGTCAATTGCAAATAAATATCGTCTAGAGACGCATTCTTCATGGAAAACTCTTCACGCAAATCCTCCAGTGTTCCATTGGCTCTAATCTTCCCGTTATGCAAAATAATAAAACGATCACAATATCGCTCCGCTGTCGCTAAAATATGGGTGGACATCAAAATTCCTGCTCCATTGCTTTTCATGTTATTCATAAGGTCCAAAAGTGATTGAATCCCCAGTGGATCAAGTCCCACAAACGGTTCATCAATAATGTATAAAGAGGGCTCATTTAAAAACGCACACATAATCATGACCTTTTGCTTCATTCCTTTAGAAAAATGAGCTGGAAACCACTTTAGCTTCTGATCAAGACGAAATTCCTTTAATAACGGAGTCATTCGCTTTTTAAATAGTTCTTCAGGAAGATCATAAGCCATTGCAGTTAATTTTAAATGTTCTTCCAATGTTAACTCTTCATAAAGAATAGGTGTTTCTGGTACAAAAGAAAATTGCTTCCTATATTCTTCTGGTTTTTCTTTCAATGATATGCCATTAATAGTGATTTCTCCTGCGCGTTCTTCCATTAGCCCAATAATATGTTTGATTGTTGTACTTTTCCCAGCTCCGTTTAGACCAATTAACCCTACAATTTGGCCCGCGTTCACTTGAAAAGAAATATCTTCAATAACCGGTTTTTTTGTATATCCACCTGTTACATTCTTTATATCCAGTAAAGGCATGTCCCTTCGTCCTCTCTTTTATCCCGCATTTAACGGGCAGTAATCCTCCCACCTCAAGTCTTTAGAGAATACGGAGTAGCATAGGTGGGGATAACTGCCCGTAAAAGCCCGATTGGTTCAGGCCAACAAGATGTTGGTCACAAAGGCATAGCGACGTACAGGCCGTACTAGTGCAGGTGAAACGACAGGATGTCGTGTTTTGAACCTGCCGACAGGGTGTCGCGTTTTTCGCCTTTGATCCTCTGAAATCAGTGGGGGATGAAAATATTTCACTGATTGAAGTTTCACTTTATTCTCTATGTACATTAGTTTACCAAATTATTTCATCTATTGCTGATTCTTCTACCTTAAAAAAACCTTTTTTAAGATTGGCTCATTTTACCAGTATGAACAATTGAAGATCTGGCTATTATAATGGATGAAGGAGCGGGAAAGAAGTTGAACAGTCGAAAGACATCAACATCATTGGAAAGTAAGTAGCGATCAACATTGATCATGAATATTGGATAAATCAAACTTGACAATCGACAAGGGAGATGGTTCCGTTGGGCATGGTAATGGAAAGTCGGGAAAATCTTTTTATTAAGTTGTTTCCGTAAAAGGAGATAACTTACAAAGAGAATCTTTCCTTAAAAACCCGCAAATCCCTTCACAGTGCAAGGTTTCTTATGAAACCTTGCACGTTTTTTTATTTAGGCCAACAGGATATCGTGCTTTGAACCTGCCGACAGGACGTCGCGATTTTAGCCTTTGTTCCCTATTCTGTGTTAAACTGATGAAAAATGGAAGGTGATATCAATGAGTGATTGTATATTTTGCAAAATTATTAATGGTGAGATACCTTCAGCAAAGGTATTTGAAAATGATGATGTCCTGGCTTTCCTTGATATAAGTCAGGTGACAAAAGGACATACGCTGGTGATCCCAAAAATACATAAAGAAGATGTTTTTGATTTGGATACAGAAACAGCTGAAAAATTGTTTTCTGTTGTTCCTGCGATCTCTCGAGCTCTACGATCTCAATTTGACCTCAAAGGATTAAATTTAATCAATAATAATGGCTCATTTGCTGGACAAGAAGTTTTTCATTATCATCTCCACCTTGTCCCTCGTTATGATAAGAATGATGGCATTAAAAAGAAATTTATCAGTCATCAAGCTGAATATTCAAATGAAGATCTTCAACAGATCGCTGCCACTATAAATCAAGCTATTCGACTATAAACTCCTGCCCTTACAGGAGTTTTTTACCTTTCTTTGCATCTGTTCCTATGATAAAATATTCTTAACCTTTCGCTGTCGGCAATAGTGCACGTCAGGAAAGAAATGAGCTCTAGATGAGAAGAGGAGAGAGAAGATGAAGACAAAAATACTTGTTATTTTATCGATGCTGTTAGGAATTGGGACGGTGCTCCATTTAGTTATGCCTGGAACGTGGGCAATCAAACCTGATATGATGCTGGCCATGATGTTCTTAGGAATCGCCCTCTTCCCTAATAAGAAAAATGTTTTATTATTAGGAATTGCAACAGGGCTTTTAACTGCCTTAACAACAAGTTTTCCGATGGGGCAAATTCCCAATATCATTGATAAACCCATTACTGCCTTTGTCTTTTATGGACTATTTCTATTACTAAGCAAAAAGCTATCGAAGCAACTTTCACTAACTATTCTTTCTGTTGTTTGCACAATCGTTTCAGGAACAATATTCCTTGGTTCAGCCTATTTGTTATTTGAACTACCTGGACCTTTCCTGGCCTTATTCGCCTCTGCTGTACTACCCGCAATGGTACTTAATGCCATCATATTGTTTATTCTGTACCCGTTGGTCATAACAATCTTAAAGAGAACAAATTTTGCTTCCACTGCTTCCATGTAATGAAATGTGTCCAGCCTGGTATAACCTAACCCGTTATACCAGGCTTTTTATTTTCCAAATATAATAATAAAAATGCCAATAATGAAAAAAAAGAGACCTATTCCTCCACTAAGAAAGATTCTTTCTTTTACAACCCTTTTCGGTGGATAAATGCCTGACCGCAAATACAGAATAATTTGATATCCCATCACCAAAAGCAGAATGATCCCAATAGTGATAATCATTAACTTTACAATTGTCATTTCTGCTCACCTCTTCCTTCAACTATCACTTTTCTTTTAAGTACATGTTCAAAAAAGAGGATAGATAAGCCAACGAACTTGCGCGGGTTGTGGTGAATTCACCGTTCGAGACAGGACGTGTCGGAACTTAGTCGAAGATCCTCTCATTCACAATATCATTTTTAACGGTCTTTTTGAACATCATCTTTAAGTAATCCATCAACCTTTTTTTAATCTTATGCTATTATATGAATAACCATGAGTAGATGGGGTAAAGAAAAATGAAGGATTTTTTTAATAATGGGAGAAGTTGTTAAATAAGATTAATTTTGAGGTGATACGGATGAACGGAAAAGCATTAGTAACCGGTATTCTTGTTGGTGGAGTTGTTGGAGCCGCGACTGCACTACTCACTGCTCCAAGCTCAGGGAAAGAGCTGCGTAATCAAGTGAAAGAATCGAAAAATGATTGGGTCAAAATGGCAACAGAATTAAAAGAAGATGTCATGGATATTAAAGATTCCGTTACAAAGGTATCAAAAGAAGGGAAAGAAGTCATCAAAGAGCTTGCTGCTGATGTGAAGGTAGCCGTAGAAGAATGGCAACGAAGCGTGGAACCGAATAAAAAAGTGCTACAAGAAGAAATGCAAGAGATTCAAAAAACCATCTCTCAACTTGAAGAAAAGTTAAAAGAAAATCAGCTTTCTTCTAATTCTTAAAATGATGAAGAGATTGGGACATAACTAAACGCCAAAGACGAACGCAGAATTATCTTAGCAAAGAAAATATAGGCAGACTCCTGCGGGAAGTGAGAGTTCAGCGAGACCTCATAAGGCAAAGCTGAGCTGCCACTCGCCCGTAGAAAGCAAAGTATAGTTCCGAAACGAAAAAAACGAACTTTAGTAGTTGGTTTTTCCTTTGGTAAATACAATTTTGTCCCAGACTCTTCATTTTTTTTGCCTTTTTAAAGATTTTGTGAATTTATATCTTTATTAATCTTTACTTTATTGGCATAATGTTATTAAAGTATAAAAGGCGGGGAAAATAAATGGAAGAAAAAGAATATTCATTTACAGAATCTATGCTTTTTACCCAAAGAATGGCCCAATTATCGAAAGCTTTATGGAAAGCCATTGAAAAAGACTGGCAAAGATGGATCAAACCATTCGATTTAAATATAAATGAACATCATGTTCTTTGGATCGCGCACTATTTAAATGGAGCGACGATCTCAGACATTTCTAAATTTGGTGTGATGCATGTTTCTACAGCTTTTAATTTTTCCAAAAAGTTGGAAGAAAGAGAATTATTAACTCTTTCCAAGCGAGAAAACGACAAGCGTAATACATACATAAAGCTCACAGATAAAGGGACGAACTTACTATTAGAATTAATGGATGCCTATGAACCTGCCAATAATTCTGTATATCAAGGTGCCCTGCCTTTGCGTGAGTTGTATGGTAAATTTCCTGAAGTGATTGAACTTCTGGCCATTGTTCGCAATATTTACGGAGAGGATTTCATGGAAATATTCGAGACATCTTTCTCCCGATTGGAAAAGGAATTCTTAGAAAAAGAAGAGCGAAGAGATCTAGACGTAGAGAACGTTATTTAGTCCTCGATATTTCTTTTAAGTTTATCCATTAACTCTGGGAAAATTCGCTGTTTTAAACAGGCCTCAATCACCTCACGATGATCTAACTTGGGTATAAGTCTACGTTTAAATTGAACAAAAAGTGGAGCATAGAAGATAAATTTCTCTGCTTTTTGTTCAAGCATTTCTTTATTCAATTCCTCACACATAATTAAGAATTCCTCAACCTCAGCTTGTCCCAAATTATGGGTGATGATCAATCGATCAAACTCAAACCCCTCTGACCGTATCATCTTCATTAATAATGTTTGATGATATTCTAATTTTTCAATTCTTGTTAATAAATGATCCATTCTGTTCCCTCGTATTCATCTTAGTCTTACCGGATGACCGGTGAAATGATATTTCCATTCGATTTATTCTAAAAGCCTATTGATTTTACCTGTATTTCGTCGTAAAGTATGTAGAGTTATCTCGGTGCAACCGTCCATAAGCCCCCACTTCAAAATAATGAAATTCCAAGGAAGTCTCAGTGGGAGATAACGGACGCTAACATCCCGATAAATCTCACTTTACTTTTTCATTTTGGAGGAGCACATAATGCATTGTTGGAAATCATTTAATGTAAATAGAAAATATCATTTTTTACGGATTTTCACCACATCTAGTTTTATTTCTTTACTTGTTTTTCTATTTATTTATGTCTTGATACAAACAATGGCGTCAGGGCAATTGAAGGATAATCATGCACTCACTTTTTTTATTATCCTTATTTTACTATATCCCTTGCATAAATTTTGTCACTTATTGCCATTAAGATGTGCTTACGGAAAAATAAAACTAAAAATTGAATGGTATTTTCATATATTACCTATTATGCAATTAAATATTTTCACACCAGTTTCTAAAGCCCAATATTCACTAGCATTGATTTTTCCGTTTATTATCATAAATTCTATATTAATAGCGGCATTATTTTTATTTCCAAGTTACCGCCATTATATTGCTATTTTGTTATCTTATCATATTGGTCTCTGTACACCAGATTTTAAATTTTTAAAAACACTTTTAGCTTCTCCAAGTGGGTCCTTCATTGAAGAAACCGAAAATGGTTATGAGATTCTGGTTAAAAATTAAATCGATCCCAAGAGAGATGAACGGTCTGTCTGCTCCAGGCCTCTGCTTACGAGCAGGCAGACTTGCCCAAATGGGATTGCGCACAAATTTCTCTCCTTATGTAACAATGCTATTGAAAGCACATTATCATATTTTACCACCTCGTGCATGAGAACTCGATTTTAATTTTCCCTATCTTTTTCAAGATAAATTTGATATTCTTTTACTATATAGGAGACGAAGGGAAGGAAACATATTGATCTCGCTTTTTTGTATTTTTGCTATTATTATCTTATACATATTTAATAACCTTACCAACTCCCTCTGTGTCCTTAGGGAAATTCCAGAAGAACGCCAACCAACGGTTTTTCGTACAATTAACACATTAACCACTATTCTCCTTTTCTCAACCTACATCAAAATTTTGTATACGTAAAAAGGCGGAGTTCCCTAAATCGGAACCCGCCTTTTTGTATTTTATCCTTCTTATATTATAGCCAAGACGCCCCCACGATAATTAACAGAATGAACAATACAACGATAAGGGCGAAGCCTCCGCCGTAACCAGCTCCAGCTGACAATTACAACACCTCCTCTAGATCTTACTTTATATTATTCATTTTTTTGTTATTGGTTAGGACGTTTGCCCAAGTTTCTCATTTTTTTTCAAAATTATGCTCCTGTTCATAATCAGTTGAATAAGAAAATGTCAAATTGCAGGCAAACCTTTAATTTTTTTCTAACCAAATAGTTTGTTATCCCATTCCTTATACCCTATGTCCTTATCAGTTGATTTGTCATGAAGCAAACGCCTATTTTTAAAGAATTATTAGAAAAAGTATTTATCATCTGCAATAAACTATGTTATAGTAAGTTTTGTGGCTTAAAACAATCTTCGACTTAATATTGTAGGGAGTTGTCAATTATGAAAAAGTGGGTGCTTTCCCTAACGTTAGCAGCTGGTGTTGTTGGACTTGCTGCTTGTAGCGGCGGCGGGGATACCGTTGTAAAATCAAAAGCGGGAGATGTATCAAAAGAGGAACTTTACGATGCGATGAAGGAAAGAGTTGGAGATCAAGTACTTCAACAACTTGTCGTAGAGAAAGTACTTGAAAAAGAGTATAAAGTAAGCGATAAAGAAGTAGACGCAGAATTGAATAAAATTAAAGACCAGCTTGGAGAACAATTTGAAATGCAACTCATGCAATCTGGCTTCAGTGATGAAGAAGATTTTCGAGAAGTTCTTTATTTAAACCTGTTGCAACAAAAAGCCGCAACGAAAGACATTGAAGTGACAGATGACGAACTGCAGGAGTATTACGATCAGAAAGAGCCTGATATCGACGTTCGACACATTATTGTGGAAGATGAGAAGACGGCTAAAGAAGCGAAGAAGAAATTGGATGACGGTGAAGATTTTGCCGATGTAGCGAAAGAATACTCGACAGATGCAACAGCAGAAAATGGTGGAGATCTTGGAACCCTTTCAAGAGAGGATCCACAAATGGACGAGGACTTTAAAGTTGCAGCCTTTGATTTAAAAGAAGGCGAAGTAAGTGCTCCGATTGAAACCCAATTTGGTTGGCATCTTATTGAAGTAACGAAAAAGCCGGAAAAAGAAGAATTTGATAAAGTAAAAGATGAGTACATGCAAGAATTAAAATTGGCCAAGCTTGATCAAGATTCTATCCTTCAAGCAATGAAGAGAGAGCTTAAGAATGCCAAAGTAGAAGTTAAAGATGACGATTTAAAAGCATCATTAGATTCCATAATGGACGCTCCAGATCCTGGTGAGGCACCAGATGATCAAGTGGATGAAGATGCAGACACATCAAATGATGACCAGGCAGAAGATGAAGATTCAGCTGATGAAAAAGAAGATAAATGATGACTATGAAAAAAAGCTGCGATATGCAGCTTTTTTTCTTTTTATCCCGTATTAACGAGCAGAAATTCATCAGTAATGAAGTTTAACTTTATCCCGGTGCAACCGTCCGTAAGCCCCCGACTTCAAGACTAGGAAATTTCAAAGAAGCCTAAGTGGGGGATAACGGACGCTAACACTCCGATAAGCCTCGCTTTATTTACCAGCTAAGGTTTTAAGTTTTTGTCTATCCTTTTTTTCCTTTTGCATACGATCCACGTAAACTTGTCCTTCTTGTTCAATCCATTCCTCTTCCATATCCCGATCTTCCTTAGCTGTCTTCACTGCCATGAATGCGCTTAAGAAGATCCCTGCAACGACTACGTATATCCAGATAGGTAAACTCAATACATGTCCACTCCTTCCTATACTTGTCCAATTAGTACTGGAACAGATGTTAATTCTTTTAATAAAGTATATGTACCAAAAGAAAAAAAATGCCTTTCAATTGAAAGACATTAAGAATGAAATGTGGGTTTATAAAATGAACGGTTATCCAAAGGAAAGATCCTTTCGGAAAATTCACCTGGTTTCGCTCGTTTTAAACTTCGATCAAGCATATTCATTTTTGCATCAATATTATCAATGATATGCAGAATTTCTGCTTCTTTAATCATGGGTTGCTTTGGGCTTCCCCATTCCAATTTTCCATGATGGCTTAATACGATATGTTGCAATACAACAACCTCTTCTCCTTGAATCCCTAACTCTTCCGCAGTCTTTGCTATTTCATTCACAACAATGGTAATATGCCCTAATAAATTACCCTCGACTGTATACGTGGTAGAAACAGGTCCTGACAATTCAATGACCTTTCCTAAATCATGAAGGATAATCCCTGAATATAAAAGATCTCGATCCAAAGACGGGTAGAGCTCTGCGATCGCTTTAGCTAAATCAAGCATTGACACAACATGATAGCCAAGCCCTGATACAAACTCGTGATGATTCTTTGTTGCAGCGGGATATTCTAAAAAGCGATCTAAGTATTTTTTGATTAAATGGCGAGTGATTCGTTGAAGATTAGGGTTCTTCATTTCAAATATATATTGAGTAATTTTGCTTGAGATTTCTTCCTTATCGATTGGAGCAGTCTCAAGGAAATCAGCAACATTCACTCCATCTTGAGAGGATGCAGGTCGAATTTGCCTAATTTTCAATTGCAGCCTTCCACGATAATTATGTACCTCACCCGCTACCCGTACAATTGTTTCTGCTTGGAAATTTCTCACCTGATCATTCGAGATATCCCATAATTTCGCTTCAATATCCCCTGACTTATCTTGTAAAATTAAGGTTAGAAAAGGTTTACCATTACTTGCCATACCCTTTGTTGCACTTTTAATCAATAAAAAGAGATCAACCTGCTCCCCGACCTCATGTTCCATTATTCCTTTCATCTTTCACGCCTCCGTTCCTAGTTGAATGTGTTCAAAAGGGATGATAAAAAGGACCAACTAATTTCAATCGCAAACGTCCTACACTAGTACGTCCTGTCCGTCGAAAGTTCGAGGCGGAACTTGCGCTTATTGTGCTGACTTCCGAGTTGCCCACAGGACGTGGTGACTCGACGTTCGACTCAGACTTGTCGATACTTAGTAGAAGATCCTTTATCTCGCAGTGTCATTTTTACCGGACTTTTTGAACATTCTCTATATGCTTCTTTCTAAAATTATATCATACTATGACTCTTGCCGCTTTTCGAACTTTGATCATGATTGGTGGGTAGCATAAAGACACGATCCCTTGAAAATAATTCCCTTATATGTTCATGACAAGTAAATAATAGTACTTGATTATCTTTACTTATTGTTTGAATAAGTGTGCATATTTTTTTTGTGCGATTTTTATCAAAATTCACAAACCCATCATCAATTATAATCGGGAAGCGATAATCCTCCTGAATCACAAAAACTAGTGCAAATCTTAAGGCGATGTATAATTGCTCCTTCGTTCCTTGGCTTAGCTCAACTGGCTCCATTAATGCCCCATCTTTTCTTTCCACATTTAATTGATCATTTTCTTGATAATATAATGAAAGATACTCCCCATCTGTCAAAAATGCAAAATATTCCCTTGCTTTCTGCACAACCTTTGGGAAGCGATCTAATATATAATTATTCATTGTTTTTTGTAGTAAGGAAATCGCCATATTCACCTTAGCCCAGTTCATTGCCTCATCCTGAAAAATAGACTGAATTTGATAGAAACGATGTAGCTTTTCTGTATAAGTCCCCCCTTCCTCCAACATAGCAATCTGATGATCAAGTGCGGCCACTTCTTGCCTAATATTTTCCAAACTCCTTTCGATCGCTTCGATCGACATTAAAAGCTGGGTATGCTCTTGTTTTATTTCATCCTGTGAAGCATATAAGCTAAAATAATCTTTTACTGACTGATTGAGCTGATCTTGTAAAATTTGTTGCCTGGCATGTAATTGGTGCATTTCCTCATTTTTTTCAGCTTTCGCGCGATATTGCTCTTCATCTGCTGTACCAGCTTTTTTCTGCAATTCGCTAAGGAGGTCATGATATTCCTTATATTCCCTTTCAAGGGCTATTCTTTCACTCTCTAACTCTTCTTTTTTTACTTTCCATTCATTTTGTCTAATTACTTTTTCTTCTTCCAATTTCAATTTCTGTTTGATAGAAAAAAGCGTTTCAGAAGGATCCTCTCTCGTGCAACCAGCTATACTTGCAATATGTTCCAACTCTTGTAGCCACTTCATTTGCCTATCATGCTTTTCTTGTAAATGACTCTTTAGCTTTTCGATGTTCTTCTTACGATCTTCTCTTTCCGACAATAAATCCATGGCGTCCTCTAAACGGAAATCTGGAAAGTCAATTGGCAAGCCAATTGATTCCTTATAGGCTTGAATCTGTTCTTTATTTCTTGCTAAATAGGTCTTTATTTGCTGCTCTTGCCCCAGTAGGTCCTGCTCTGCCTGTTCTGTCTGTTCTACTATCTGGTACATTCTTTTCCATTCATTCCGCAATTCAACTTGCTCTTCATATACCACTTTGGGATGATAATTTTTTTCACGTTTTTCCAATTCTGCCGTTAATTCCTGAATCTGTACAGATAGATGTTCATCTGAACTTGTCTTTCCTTTGTTAGCTAAAAAAATGATAAACAATAAATAGCCGCATACCGCTCCAGAAAATAAGCTTAAGAGCCATTGCGTTGATACAATAGCCCAGACAAAGAGCACAAAACTGAGAGAGAACAGCACGCCCTCCCCTATCCTTCTATATTTGCCTTGTTTCTTTCCTTTGTGAAGCTGCTGGCTATTACCACTTTGTCTTTTCTTTTCATACAATTGTTCTTCTATTTCGATCCAAGCGTTTCTTTCCTGCTCCAGTTGCTTGAAATCAGTTTCTGACCACAAACTCTCTTCAATACTTTGACATTGAGCTTCCATTTCAGCAAATTTAAACGAAACTTTTTCCAATTGCTTTGTAATATCTTCAGTTCTTAGTTGCAACTTGAGCTGTTCATTTAATTCCTCTCTTACCTGTTCTTTGACAGTAATACCTAAATCCAAGCTTTCTGCCTGTACGTGCAGACCTAAAGCTTGTTCTATTTCTGCTATTCTCCCCTTATTTTCTTCTATTTCCCGCTTATTTTCCGTCATATCTTCACGGTTTTGCAGAAATAACGGCCATTCTTGAATAAGCTTATCTGCTCGATGCACAACCGTCTGAAAAGCCGGGGATGGTTTCGATTCAGAAAGAATTTGCTCGGTCTTCTCCAATTTTCCAACGATTGCTTCTATTTGAGTGCGAAGAAAAATCTGTTTATCTAAATAGTTTTCATATCTTTTTAATCCATCTACAGGGAATTCGATCAATCCAAGTTCTTTCAAACGTTGGTCAATGCTATGATTCTCTTGTAAGATGGGCCATTTTTCCAATACTGTCGTCACATTCTGCACTGTATTAGCTTTCTCTTTTAATTCAGTTTCGAGCTTATCGTGTTTTTGCTCTAAATGATCCTTTTTTAATAATAATGAATCATAATTTTTGTTTTGCTGCTTCGCTTTTCTAAGCTCTTGTTCAGATTCCTTTAATTGTTGAAGGAGTTGGTTTAATTTCGGTTTTCTTCCATTCGGCTTGAAAAGCTGTTCAGATTCCTTTTTTAGTTCTTCTTCTATAGAAAGGAGCTGATCTGTTCCAAACGTACCCGCTGCTAATAAATAGCGACCAATTTCTGTGCCCTGCAATCGTTGAACTTCTTGAATCCCCTTGAGATCAAAAGAAAACAAATTTTGATACAGTGCTTTATTCATACCGGCTAATAAAGAAAGTAGCTGCTCTTCCCCACCGATCGTACCGTCCTTAAATTGAATTCGAACCTCGCCACCAGCTTTTCCCTTTACTCGCTCGATTACCACTTCCCCATCTATCTTAGTTTCAACAACCAATCTTCCTCCATAGGCATGACTGTATTTTGGTTCATATCTTAATTGAGATGACTGTTTCGAAGGAAAGCCAAATAAAATACTATGGATAAAGGCCATGATCGTCGATTTTCCCGCTTCATTATAACCGTACACAACTTGCATTGAGCCAACGGAATTCCATGCAAATTCTGTAAATTTTCCATATCCATATATGTATAGGCTTTTTATCTTCATCTATTTTCCCTCGCTTTCTTGACAGCAAACCGTTCACTTATTCGTTTCTGGGCATCGACTAAAAGTTGCTCTTTTATGTTGTCAGTTAATGGAGATAAATAGCGACTGGCATATATATGCGTATATAAGCTTGATAGCGAATCATCAATCTCTTCATGCGTATAATCTGAAATGGTTTGATTCATCAAGTTCCAAAAGATAGGGTCTGCAAATAAACCTTCGTTAGTATGTTGCTTTTCAATGTTAATCTTATATGGCCAAATAAATGAATTTCCTATCTCAGTTTCCTCTTGAAGCATTTCTAAGAACTCTTCATTCTCGATCTTTTGCTGTACGAGAGAAGAAAGTTGATCCGGATCTTTCAAATTAATTTCCAATAATACGCCACATTGCACTTGATCAACTAGGCTTTTCATTTCAGATACACACTTCGTATACAATTCAGTAAAAGTTATCCCTTCCTCACAAGGAATGTCTATACTTTCCCACTGAATTATAGAGGTAGGAATCGACCGGAGACTCGTCTGTCCTTCAATATTCATGCAAACCTCATAACCTATTTTTTTCCCTTTTTCATTTTTATGACGGCCTTGTGGGTTGCCCGGATAGACAATATACGGATCTTCATGTAAAATTTCGCTTTTATGTATATGACCCAATGCCCAATAATCCATATGCCTTTGTAGTAATTCTTGAATCGTAAACGGTGCATATGGTTGATGATCACTTCGGCTACTTTTACATTGTCCATGTAAGAGACCAATATGAAAATCAGCCTCCCCTTCTTTGATAAAATCAGAGGCTTTGCCTTCAATCACGTGTCTGGTTGGATAACTAAAACCATATAAATGAACGTTTAAACCCGTTTTTGTAGTAAAAGCAAAACAGGAAACTTCCTCACTAAAGATATGTACATTGGAGGACATATCTAAGTGTAACCAGCTGCCTGATAAATGATCATGATTTCCATGTGAAATGAAAGCATGGATGCCTGCCTGTTCAAGTTTTATCATTTGCTGCCTTAATCTTGCCTGTGCTTTAATACTCCTATCCTCACCATCAAATAAATCCCCTACAATGATAATAAAGTCAACACTTCTTTCAATGGCTGTATCAATTAATTTTTCAAAGGCCTGAAAAGTACTATTTTGGATTCGTTTAAACAGATCCGTTGGTACATCTTTTAAACCGAGAAATGGACTGTCCAAATGCAGATCAGCTGTATGAATAAAGTGAATCTCATTTTTCATTGGGATCTTCCTCTCATAACGAATATATGTTCCATCATACAATAAATACGCAGAAAAAAACAGCGTATGGACACGCTGTTTTTCATTTATTTCATATTTTTCAAAAAGCCTAGACGATGTTGTTTACGGAAATGTTCCTTCACCATATACGCAACACCATTGTCTTCGTAGGATCTTGTGATCCAATTCGCCTCATTTCGTACTTCTATTGGTGCATTCCCCATTGCTACGCCAAGTCCTGCCCATTGAATCAGCGGCAAATCATCTAGATCTGATCCAATTGCCACTACTTCTTCCCTTTTAATTCCATGATGCTCACATAAAAATTGAACCCCTTTTAATTTTGATACCATTACTGGAACTATGATTAAACGTAAAGGAGTCGTTTTAATACACTCAACTTCATCATACATTTCTTCAATCACCTTGATTGCATCTTCACGGTCATGTTTATGCTCAAATACGATTTCAATCATCGTTGGAGATATGGGATTCTGCTGGAAGGTTTCTCTCAAATCATCTACGTATTGCTCTGAATAAGCCAAACGATTAGGCTTTTGAAAAACGACTCTCGCCATTAGTTGATTCGGTAAACTCATCTTATTTCCCAGCAGACTTTCTTCATGAATGATATTAATCTGGCAGGAAAATGATGCGAATAAATCAAGCATTTCTCCTGTAATGTTCTCTGTTATTCTTCTTACAAATACAGGTTTATCGATCTCTTTGCCAATAAAAGCGCCTTGATGAGCAATAATATGCTCTTCAATTTTTAATGATTTGGCTACTCTTTTTGCTGTGGGAAAATTTCTGGATGTTGTAAGAACAATTTTAACATCTTTCTCTTTAGCATATGCAATGGCATCTTTCGTTACTTTATTTATACGGCCATTATCCTGCAATAAAGTGCCGTCAATATTCAAAGCTAGTAACTTATACATCATGCTGATACCCCCCTATTGTGCAGGTCCAACTCGTTCTACCATTATTTTATGCAGCCCTTCACAAGTTAGAACCAACCCTAAACGAAGTATCAAAAAAGAAGCTGCGGCAAAGTGTTTTCACCAAAGAAAAAAGACGAACTAATATGGTGCATACACCCCGCTCCGGAAATATATTTCGCTTTTTGCGGGTGAGTGGCAAGTCTCCTCAGGCTTCGCCTTCTGAGGGCTTGCCGAACTCTTACTTCCCGCAGGAACCTACGTATATTTCCTTCGCTAAGGTAATGCGCTGTTCGTCTTTGAGCTTAGTACATTTTTTACATTACTGTCCTTGGACAGCTCCATATAAATCATCAAGTGGCTTCATGATAATTTTATTTAACTCTTGAATCGCCATACTCATTCTTTGTTCTGCTTCCATTAATTTTGTTACTTTTTCATTCTGTTGCACTTGATTGGCAATCAATTGTGCTTGCTGAACTTCTTCTTCCGGAATATCTTGTCCATTCATCTGTTTTTGCTGAAGTTGCATTTGCACTTGCCGAAATGAATCAAACATTGATTTAGCCGTAGCATCATTTTCAACTGCTTCATACATATTCTTCAGATCCATATATTCTTCACTTTCACGTAAAGATTTTTCAAGGTCATACGCATGATCATATAAATTTGTTGCCATAAATAGAATCCCTCCTTCCCAAACAGTGTAACATACTAGGAAGTAATCATCACAATGATTCCTTGAATTAGGCCAATTGCACCACCAAGAATGGCACCCAAATAGGTAATCATCGATAGTTCCTTTTTCGCAATTGATAACACGAGTTCTTCCAGCTTTGCTAATGAAAATTGTTCAATTTGTTCACGGACAATCTCTTCAACCTGGAATCTTTTCATCATTTCTTCTGTTCCTTGTACTAAATAGTTTCCTGCAGCATCTAATAGAAAGGGAACCCACTTTCGATCGATCTTTTCTTTAAATGGTGAAATCACCTCATCAATAGAAAGACGAAAGAACGTATCTAATGGAATTGCCTTGTCTGCCAATTTTTCTAGATAATGTAATAATGGTTCATCTTGCCAATTCGGAAATAAATCCTCCATTGAATTTTGCTGTAATTTACTCCATTCTGCTTGTAATATATTCGTAAGCATCTGTTTTGTATTGTCATTTTGTAGAAATTTAATCAGTTCTGGCTGAAGTCGATCGACCAATGATTGATTACCAACAAACATTTGAATCATCGTCCAAATTCGACCTCGATCTTGAAAAAACTCTTCGATCATTTTATTTATTTTTTCTTTTCCTTGTTCACTAGAAAAATAAGTACTCACTTTGTCCAATACCTTCTCAGAAAGATCAGGAATTTTCTCTTGCACCTTGATCTCCCACTCCTCAGGCACGAGTTCAATGATTGGCTCATTACTGTATTTTCCCTTTAAGGATGCATATTTTTGTTTCACTTTACTATGTAAATAGTCTCTCGCTTTTTGTTCCGCATTTTCGATCTGTAAAAAATGCAATAATTGTTCAACCGTCCAGTTTTCGTTTAGCCAACTATGTATTTTATTGCTGACTAATGTTTCCACTTCATATTTAAATTTTGGGTCAGATAACTTTTCTTGTATACTTTGCGGAGTTACTAAATGGTTCACGACTAATTTTCCTACTTGTGTAGCTAGCTCCTTTTGCCTTTTGGGAATTAATCCTGGTGTAAAAGGGAGCTGCCATTTCCCAATATAAATGGGACGGTGTGGTCGAAAGAGCATTTGAATGGCCAAGAAATTCGTAAGGCCACCAATGATTGCTCCAATCACGATCATAAATAGTAACATCCATATCCAATGTGACATTTTAACTCCTCCTGAGTAACTTAACTCTTATTCGCTTCTAAATTTATTACGTTTCATCACAAGAAAGGTTCCTATCCTTTTAGAGATTGCTAAAAAAGTCCAGTTTGAACATGAACTTGTTAATATATAAAAGCGTTGTTCATGGATTTTTATTTAATGATTTGCTTATATTTGGTAAACTACTTAAGAGGTGAAGAAATATGTTTCAACATTTTCAAGTTCAAACCATTCTTCCTACTCAACAACATCTAGGTTGGAAATTCTCCTTTTTCTACAAACATAGAAAAATTTCTGGTCTTTATCACCCCAACGGTCAAATTGATTGGGAAAGCCCATTAACCTTCATAGAAAACAGAGATCTAATCGAAAAACAGGTTCATGATCTAATGCTCTTTCATATTTATGATCATGAACGTTAATTAATAAGGCTTACCAATATTTAAAGAGCATGTAATATCCATCCCCCCTCCATACTAAAACGGAAGGAGGCTGATGGTATGAATAAAAGAAAGAAGCAAAAGCAATTTTTACCTGATACCGACTTTGAAGGTCGTCATAAATTATATATGGATGTCGACCGAATGGTCAATGAAGGAATGTCAGGTGGATCCGTTTTTTTGAGAAAAGACTCCACCAATATTGAAGAAGCCGTGGATTTCTTTCCTGAAGAGGATCCTAAGGAGATATAATGAAGAAAGGACTGACTTCATTGTCAGCTCCTTTTCTTTCTAGAAAAAGGCAGATAAAGTGAAACTTCAATCAGTGGGGTTTTTTCGACGCACAGGACGTGCTAGTGCAGACGTGGCCGATTGTTGTCGCGAACTTAGTCTGCTTTCATCCCCACTGATTTCAGAGGATCAAAGACTAAAATCGCGACATCCTGTCGTTTCACCTGCCTAGTACGTCCTGTACGTCGCTACGCCTTTGTGACCAACATCTTGTTGGCCTGAACCAATCGGGCTTTTACGGGCAGTGTATTCCCCACCTATGCTTTTCCGTATTCTCTAAAGCCTTGAGGTGGGGGGATTACTGCCCGTTAATGCGGGATAAAGGAGCTTCATATGATTAAGAAATTATTACATTTATACCCTGATGCGATTACGAGTTTAAAACCTACTACCGATTCACAGCATATATGGTTAAAGGATGAACGCACAGATTCTTATATAGGGATTCCACATGCGCAATTAACAAAAGAAGAAATTACATTGCTTGCGACTCTCTTCCCATTGGGTCCTAGACAAGAATTAGTTCGGACTCCTATGGCGGAGAAATGGTATCAATTTTTAATCCATAATGGGAAAATTCCGGATTCCAAGGCAAAGAATATTCGTTTTATCCATTTTACTATTCCAAATATGCATGATGATTTTCAGTATAATGAATGGGAGGAAGCGACAAAAAGCCTCTTTTCTAACGAGGTAATCTTTGTCCCTATCAGCCATCATCATGGCGTTATCATTGAAGATCATCCAAAGTTCTCCATAACAGAGGAAGATTTATCCTCTGCCATTGAAGCATTAGAAAGTGATTTTTTTATCAAAATTCATTTTTATCTTGGCTTTTTTCAACCTGTTCATCATCAACTAAAACATCTGTTTGAATTAGAACAAAGATTGTTGGCTGTCTCATTATCGGATCACCCAGAAGAAAGAATTATGACACGAGAAAAAGTCATTCCGAATTATTCATATCTTAATCTTCCCGAACACGAGCGTCCTATCCTGTTTGCAGATGTTCACCAGATCTTATCAGATGATACTGATCTAACAAAAACGATTAAAACATATATTGAAAACCAAGCAAATGCTACTTCAACCGCCAAACAACTGTTTATGCATCGGAATAGCCTTCAATATCGAATTGACAAATTTATCGAGAAAACAGGCATCGATATCAAAACATTCCATGGCGCCTTCTTTACATACCTAGCCTGTCTCCATATGGACGCCTAGAGCCTAGAAAAGTGGAAGGCGTTTCGGTAGAGATGACAAGCAAATAATCCTAAACCGCCGAAGGTGAAATTTCCCTTTCGGCGGTTTAGGATTATTTAGCGGAACAGCAGTTAAAGGCTCGACGTCCTGTCAGATTGATTCGCAACCTGCAAGTCTCTCGTTCCTGTCGTCTGTAGCTGGGCAACATGACGAAGAATAAGTCGAGGTTGACTTATCATCTGCGGAGCTTTTTTCTATTAATGGGCATCTTGCCTAAAAAATGGATCGCGATTTTGTGCACCTTGTCCATAGCCTGCTGAAAGCGGATTCTGTACAATAAAAGTACATTAAATTTAGGGGGTTTTATCAATGGCTGAGTTACGTCTTGATGGTATTTATAAAGTTTATGATAATAAAGTCACAGCAGTATCTGATTTCAATCTTCATGTAGAAGATAAAGAATTTATCGTTTTCGTTGGACCTTCTGGTTGTGGTAAATCTACAACATTACGTATGATTGCTGGATTGGAAGAAATCTCACAAGGTGATTTCTACATTGATGATAAAAGAGTAAACGATGTCGCTCCTAAAGACCGCGATATTGCGATGGTATTCCAGAACTACGCTCTTTATCCACATATGACTGTATACGACAATATGGCATTTGGGTTGAAATTACGTAAAATGCCAAAGAAAGAAATCGAAGAACGTGTCAATAACGCTGCAAGAATTCTTGGTCTTGAAAGCTTCCTTGACCGTAAGCCGAAAGCACTTTCCGGTGGACAACGTCAGCGTGTGGCATTAGGACGTGCCATTGTACGGGATGCTAAAGTATTCCTAATGGACGAACCTTTATCTAACTTGGATGCGAAACTCCGTGTTCAAATGCGTGCGGAAATTGCAAAATTGCACCAAAGACTACAAACAACAACAATCTATGTTACTCATGACCAAACAGAAGCGATGACAATGGCGACTAGAATTGTTGTTATGAAAGACGGAGTAATCCAACAAGTAGGTAGTCCGAAAGAAGTTTATGACAATCCAGACAATATCTTTGTTGGTGGATTTATCGGATCACCTGCAATGAACTTCTTCAACGGGAAACTTGAAGAGGATGGTTTCAAGATTGATGGTGGAGAAAAAGTAGCTGTGCCAGAAGGCAAAATGAAAATGCTTCGTGAACAAGGTTATGTAGGGAAGGCCTTTGTAATGGGTGTACGCCCTGAAGACCTCCATGATGAGCCGGCATTCATTGAGGCATCACCAAATACAAAAATCACTATCAAAATTGATGTTTCTGAGCTTTTGGGAGCAGAAACAATGCTTTACTCTTCTATCGGTGAACAAGAATTTGTGGCAAAAATAGATGCAAGAACGATTGCGGAACCAGGGCAAACCATGGAACTTGCTTTAGATATGAATAAAGTCCATTTCTTCGATACAGAGACTGAACTAAGAATTCGATAAGCGAACAAAGTAAAAAAACCTACCAATTTGAAAAAATTGGTAGGTTTTTTTACTTGTTTATAGAAAATAATATTCTTAAAGCAAAGCCATCTCTTAATCAAGGACAATAACCGGGAAAAACTCTCTCTACAATGTATGAATAATTTTTAAACAACAAAACATAATAAAAAGGACAAAGAGACTTTCTCGCTGGGTCTTACCTCAGTAGGGCACCCATAAGTGTGCTGGTGCAATTCCAGCGGACCCAACCATACTATAATACACGACAAGGAGATGACAAAAGAAATGGCTAACAACAATTCAAACCAAATCTTAGTACCTGGTGCTGAGCAAGCAATTGACTCAATGAAAGTTGAAATTGCACAAGAGTTTGGTGTAAACCTTGGAGCAGAAACAACTTCTCGTGCTAACGGTTCTGTAGGTGGAGAAATCACAAAGCGCCTAGTATCTATGGCTCAACAACAACTTGGCGGCGGCTATAACAGCTAATAAAATTGAATATAATGGCTAAAGCCCCCGGATCCCGGGGGCTTTCCTATTAGGGATGATCTAGGCGCTTACGCTTTTGGTTTATAAATTAACCATTTTGCTTGGGTCGATCCACTCATCATATTGTTCTGCTGTTAAATAACCTGTTTTAATCGCTGCTTCTTTTAATGTAGTTCCTTCTTTAAAAGCTAATTTAGCGATTTCAGCTGCCTTCTCGTAGCCAATATGAGGATTTAATGCTGTTACTAACATAAGAGAGCGATTCACATTTTCCTCAATTACATCTAGATTAGGTTCTAAGCCTACGATACAATTTTCGTCAAAAGAAATCATACTATCTGCTAGAAGTCGTACAGACTGCAAGAAATTATAAATAATAACAGGTTTGAATACATTTAATTCAAAATTCCCCTGACTGGCCGCAAAGCCAATGGCTGCATCATTCCCCATTACTTGCGTTACAACCATTGTAATGGCTTCGCTTTGTGTAGGATTTACTTTTCCAGGCATAATGGAACTACCTGGTTCATTTGCTGGGATTGACAATTCACCAATTCCACTACGAGGTCCACTCGCCAACCAGCGAACGTCATTGGCAATCTTCATTAAATCAGCTGCTAAGCCTTTAACGGCACCGTGTACAAAAACAATTTCATCATGACTCGTCAATGCATGAAATTTATTATCTGATGAAACAAAAGAATAATTTGTTTGTTTGCTAAGTTGCTCAGCCACTAGATTTCCAAATGCTGGATCTGCATTAATCCCTGTTCCTACCGCAGTACCACCGATTGCAAGCTGTAGCAAATGCTCCACACTTTCCTTTAGCATCTTTCCGCTTTTTTCTAACATCGCACGCCAGCCACTAATTTCTTGCCCCAATGTTAAAGGGGTTGCATCTTGTAGATGGGTACGTCCAATTTTAATAATTTCCATATACGCTTGCTCTTTTTTCTGTAAGGTTGATGTAAGTTGATGTAGAGCTGGTATCAATAATTCATGGACCTCTTGATAAGCTGCCACATGCATGGCTGTTGGAAATGTATCATTGGAACTTTGTGACATATTGACATCATCATTAGGGTGAACGGTTTCTTCTGCCCCCTGCTCTGCTAATAATTCGTTCGCACGTCTAGCAACCACTTCATTCACGTTCATATTCGATTGTGTTCCGCTTCCAGTCTGCCACACAACTAGTGGGAAATGTTCGTCGAATTTCCCCTCAAGTACTTCGTCACAAGCCTGGCTAATTGCCACCTTTTTTGTGGAAGAAAGCTTGCCTAACTGATGATTCGCAATCGCTGCTGCCTTCTTAAGATGAGAAAAGGCTTTAATAACTTCCATAGAAACCTTTTCAGTACCAATTTTAAAGTTCTGTTTACTTCTTTGCGTTTGAGCACCCCAATACTTGTCATTTTGTACTTTAATTTCTCCTATTGTATCTTTCTCAATCCGATAATCCATATGTATAGCCTCCTATAATCTTTCATCATCTTCTCTATTTTCTCATAATCAACGTAATTTTTCATCTCCCTGCCTTTATATTTATCAATTAACCGAAATTCTCGTGACTTCAGTCATAAAAGGACCAAATAAAATATAAAAGGCGATCTAATCATCGAAAGTTCGTCTGATCAGATCACCCTTTAAATTCGTGTTCAAAAAGGAGGATAAAAAGGACCAAGTCTGCTAAGGCGCTGACGTCCTGTCAGCAACGCCGACACTAGTACATCCTGTACGTCGAAATTCGAGGCGGACTTGTACAGGATGTACTGAGTTCCGTGTTGCCTCACAGGATGTTGGTGGTTTTAACAGAAGACTCTTCCCCTGGTTTTCAAGCAGCGGAACGTATGCAGTTAATACGTGAGCGGCGGAAAAGCAAGCCAACGAGCTACCACAGGATGTGGTGACTTCGACGTTCGACACAGGACGTGTCGGTATTAGTCGAAGATCTTTTATCTCACAGCATCATTTTTACCGGACTTTTAGAACGTCCTCTTTAAGAATACTTTATTCTAATTGTTTAAGTTTGTTTTTTATTTTATCCTCTATTTCATTCCATTTCCCTTTTCCTTTATCCCATCTCTCCATCCACTTTTCTGCTTCTTTTGACATTTTATCATCAAAATCTTTTAATTTATCTTTAATAGAACGGTTATCCTTTTGATTTTGTTCTTCTATATGTTGATTGATCGATTTTGTTGCAAAATCATCATTTTCAATATGGGAAAGACTATTCGCCATTATACTGCGGAAAATAGGTGTGACCACATCACCACTTGACCCTTTTAAATAATGCTGTTCGTCGGTATAATCATATCCGAGCCACACTGCGCCGACTAAATTTGGTGTATAGCCGACAAACCACTGGTCCTTTGTGCCGTTTGGATCATAAGATACCTGTGTTGAACCTGTCTTTCCTGCTAGCTTGTAATCATCTATTTTGGCTTTTTGTCCTGTACCGGAATCAATAACGTTCAGTAACATAGAAGTCATCTCTTCTGCTGTAGAAGAATCCATTACTCGAGTTTTTTTCGGATGTACCTCGACTTCTACATTCCCTGTGGGACCCACAATCTTTGTAATAATATGACTTTGGATCCGTTGACCACCGTTGGCAAAAGCTGAATAAGCTTCAGCCATTTGCTTTGGTGAATAGCCTGTATCTGTGCCTCCAAGAGCCAGACTCAAATTCTTATCTTTTTCGGAAACAGAAAGCCCGAACTTTTGCAATGCTTCACTGCTCTTTTCTATTCCTAGCTCATTTAGTAACCAAACGGCAGGAACATTTAAAGAATCCTCCACAGCCTGATACATTGGAACTTCGCCTGCATACTGATGGTTTGCATTTTTTGGTTGATAACCATCAAAGGAAAGTGACTCTTCATCCTTCAAAATTGAATAAGCTGTGTAACCTGCTTCCAAAGCAGGTGTATAGACAGCTAAAGGCTTGATAGCAGATCCTGGTTGTGCTGTTAATTGAGTCGCACGATTATATCCACGAAAAGTATGCTCTCCTCGTCCACCTACTAACCCTCTTATTCCTCCAGTTTTTGGATCAAGTAAAACAGCACCACTCTGAGCTAAAGTTCCATCGCTGCTAACTGGAAATAGATCATCGTTCGCATAGACATTCTCTAATGATGATTGCAGATTTTGATCCATTTGTGTATAAATTTTATACCCTCTTGTTAGAATTTCATCTTGAGTAAGTCCGTATCGATAAATAGCTTCATTTAACACCGCATCAACATAATAAGGATATTTTCCTTTTAACGGATCATCCCCCTGATTATTCAATACGATTTTCTCATTTAGCGCCTGATTCATTTCTTCTTCAGTAATTACTCCATATTTTTCCATCTGTCTTAGAACAATATCGCGCCGCTCTAAGGATGCTTCCATGTTTTTATACGGATCTAATGCAGATGGACGGTTAATAATTCCTGCTAACATGGCAGCTTCACTAATCGTTATATTCCCTACATCTTTACCAAAATACGTTTTGGAGGCGTTTTGAACTCCCCAACCACCACTTCCAAAAAACACTTGGTTCATATACATTTCTAAAATTTCGTCTTTTGTAAAAGACTTTTCTAACTTTACAGCAAGAAAAATTTCCTCAATCTTTCGTTTATATGTTCTTTCAGGTGACAAAAGCGCGACCTTCGTTAATTGCTGTGTAATCGTACTTCCACCTGCTGTAATTCTGCCTGCTTTTAAATTTGAGAAAAAAGCTCGCATAATTCCTTTGACATCGAAACCGTTATGCTCACGAAAACGATGGTCTTCAATCGAGATGATCGCTCCCTGTAAATACTCTGGAACTTTGTCTATAGAGACACCTTCCATCCTATTTGCAGAGATCTTACTTGCTTCATCCTCATCTTTATCATAAATAATGGTGGATTGAGATAATCCTTGTTTTAAGGCTTCCACATTTGTTGTACTAGCGATCCACGCAAAATATCCCAAACCAAGTAAAACCACTAATGATATCGTTAAGATTAATATCTGATTTAAATGCGCTTTTTTCCAAAATCTTTTGATAGCCTGCATGATTGTTGTGATTAATTTCATAGCAATTTCACCACTTTTTCAAGATCATTAATCCAAATACACTATAATACTTTTATACAAGATAATCCACAATTTCTTACTTATTACTACATAATTTTACTACATTATTAGTGATCCTGCTGTTCTTTATTGAGAATGAATATAAAAGATTGTATGATAATATAATAAAGTGAAACTTCAATCAGTGGGGATTTTTCTTCATCCCCCACTGATTAGTAAGGATCAAAGGCTAAATTCGCAACATCCTATTGCAACGCCTTTGTGACCTGCGTTCTGCAGGCCTGAACAAATCGGGCTTTTACTGGCTGTTGATCGCCCACTTACAATTCTAGGTTTTTCCACAAATTCTTGAAGTGGAGGTCTTACAGCCAGTAAATGCGGGATAAATTAATGGATTTTTAGGTCCTATGATCGAATTTCATCGTTTCATTGGAAACTATTGGAAATTACAGAAGGATATTTATTGTCAATGCAGAACTTATAATAGAGAAGAGGTGAGAAAATGAGCCAAATAAAAGAAGACGTTTTATCCTCTATACAACTGGAGAAGAAGATTGTTTTGGCACATTGGAAAGAAAAACTTCTCAAGTCACCAGATAAAGTTTTTAATGAATGGATGGAAACTCATATAAAGTTAATGCTTGATATCTTCCTAAGTGCCTTTACATTATCCGAGAATGAAAAAGATGAATATCTGCAAGAAAAAGCTAAAGAACTTTCAAAGCATATTATCTATAAACCGAGTATTGTCCATTTTTTGGTACAGAATATTACGAGTTTAAAAACAGAATTGACAGCCATTATGTATAAGCTCTCCATTCAAGAAGAAAACCATTTTAGGTTTTATTATAAACTGTCTTCCATTATTGATACATTTATATTTTATTTGTTGAAACATCTAGCAGAATCGGAAAACTCTTTACATGCAGCTAAGAAGGACCATGAAGATCGATTAACACTTTTAGGACAAATGACAGCAAGCTTTGTTCATGAATTTCGCAATCCTTTAACAACGGTAGATGGCTTTGTACAATTACTTCGTTCTGATCGACCAGATCTTCCCTATTTAGATATTATCCAAGATGAATTAAGCGATTTAAAGGTAAAAATCACTCAGTTTCTCATGCTTTCTAAGAAAGAAAAAACTAATCAAAAAAAGGAGACTTTTTCCTTATCTGATCAGTTTGATCAAATTCTTTCCTTCATTTATCCAAAAATTTTAGAGTCTAATGTGCAACTAGATACAAATTTTAATGGGGCATTATACATAAATGGATATGCTGAAGAAATCAAACAAGTCCTTATTAATATTATTTTTAACGCTATAGAGGCGATGTCTCACCAAGTTCCCAAACCAATTATAAAAATAACGGGTTATCAAGAGCAACAACAAAATTTTATAAAAATCGCAAATTCCGGTCCAAAAATACCCGGAAATATCGTTGAAACCATTTTTGATCCTTTTTTCACTACCAAGGATTCTGGAACAGGGTTAGGGCTTTACGTATGTAAAGAAATTATTGACAAGCATCATGGTCATTTACTTTGCTCATCTGATGAAGACTGGACAGTCTTTACAGTGATTCTGCCTGCTTGGCAAGATCAAAATTAAGTGGAGAGAAGATTCTCTCCACTTTCCTGTTTCACAAACATAAAAGAAATACAGCTTTTACTTAATCATTACCTTCTATAACCAAGCTGCCCCAACGATAATCAACAGGATAAATAATACTACGATCAACGCAAAGCCACCGCCATAGCCGAAACCACCACCAGCTCCGCCAGCATATCCGCCGTAGCCGCCACAGCCGCCACCACATCCGAAGCCCATATTCTCACCTCCAGGTCAGAATTAAAGGGTGAATGATCACCCTTGCACCATATACTATTCAAAAGTTCTAAAAAATGTATGGACACTGCAAATCTTTTTTATTTTTATCAGTATTTATTTTGCTAAGCTCTTAACATTAAAATCACTTGTCTTAGCAGAAAAGACCTCAGATTGCGTGTACTGAGGTCCCACTAACAAAAACATTATATGGAAGGACTAGAAATTATTTGAGTCCACTTTTTAATCTTTCTAATAGGAAATGATTTGCCTGTAAAAGTACAATTACTTAGAGATATACTTTATCACCTTAGCGTTAGAACAGGCTTTCAAATCTTTTTCGGTCTGCTTAAACCACTCTAAATGTTTAGACATAGTTTTAATTTCGATAACATCGATTTCAGCCCGAATCGATAAATTTTTATCCGATTTATTCTTCCGCATATCGGATATCACTTCTTTAATCGCTTCTCCGAACTCTAGAAAATCATCGTTTAAGTGTTCACTTTTTCCCATTTCAAAAGATGAATAGATGCAGTTTTTTCGTGCTGTTTGAAAAATTGCTGATATATATATTCGGTGATATGCGGAATATATATAGCATACATTTTCAGGATATTCAGCAATGAATAATAAAGCGCATACTGACCTGAACGCCTTTCAACATATCCATGAAGCTCCGGCTTATATAATCGGGACTTGACGATTTCTATATAATTATCGCAAAAGTCTTTCCAGAACAATTCATCCAATTCGTGTCTTGCCGATCCGATTTCATATTCGTTCAACCATACGGCAGCCTTTTTAATCGTTTCATTCGTACGTTCGACTATCCATCTATCCACCGGCAAAAGCTGAGGTCTCTCCGATAAATCAATGTCTTGCAAATGAGAAATGGCAAACTTGGAAGCATTCCACAGCTTCGTAATAAACCGTTTGGCAATCGTAAGCTCGTCGATAGCCAAAAGGTATCGGTTCCGAGACGCGCGTTGGCTGACCAATAGCGCAAAACATCTGCAGAATGAGCGGCAACTAGTGCTTCTGGTTCCATCTCAGAATTTTCTTTTGACTTGCTGATCTTTTCTCCCTTCTTAGCGAGAACAAATCCATTTATCATTAAGTCTTTCCATGGAATATCTCCTGTATGATACAGGCTTCTGACGATAGTATAAAAAGTCCATGTCCGTATGATTTCATGAGCATGCGTTCTCATGCCCATTGGAGTTAGTTTAAGACCAAGCCTCTCATGGATCTGCGGCGTTAGGGATGACGTTGCCCATGTGTCGAATACGGCACTTTCGGGAGTAAATTCCGTGCATCCGCAGCCACATGTACCCTTGTATGGGGTTTCGAGCGGATTGACGGGAAGTTGTTCGACTTTTGCGAAACTAGCTTTTCCGCAATGATTGCAATACCAAACTGGAAAAGGAACGCCGAAATAGCGTTGACGAGAAATGCACCAGTCCCACTTCAAATTTTCAACCCATGCAATATAGCGATTTTTCATGTAGGCGGGATACCAATTTATTTGGTTTGCTGCATCCAGAAACCGCTCTTTTTCAGATAAAATATCGATATACCATTGCCTTGACGGGATGATTTCGATTTCTTTTCTGCAGCGTTCATGAACTGCAACAGTGTGTACTATATTCTCAGATTTCTGCAGCAGATTGGATTCATCAAGCAATCGAATAATTTCTTTTCTGGCGGCATGGACCGTAAGTTCACCGATATAGGGAACATCCTTATCAAGAGTACCGTCAGCCAAAATTACCTTTCGATATGGCAGAGCGTGTTCAGCATACCACTTGGCATCGGAGCTATCACCGAATGTTGCGCACATAACAACCCCGGTGCCTTTATCCATTCCAACCATATCATCCGCCAGTATCGGCACTTCATAGTCGTAAAGCGGTACCTGAGCATTTTTCCCAATATGTGATGTATATCGTTCGTCATCAGGATGAACGAATAAGCAAACGCATCCATATAATAGTTCAGGGCGTGTTGTTGCAACATAAAGCGGATTTCCTTCAACCATAAAGGGAATATAGATAAAGGTCGATTCATTATCAACTGTATCAAGCTCGGCCTGAGCGATGGAAGTTTGACATTCGGTACACCAAAGCACAGGAGATTCTTTCACATATGTCTTTTCTTTTTGGACAAGCTCTAGAAATAATAATTGTGATATTTTTCTAACGTCATCGTCTATCGTTTCATATTGCGTGGACCAATCAACCGAAAATCCCATTGTTCTCCAGAAATTTTTAAATTCTGTTTCATAATTTTTGGTTGTCTGTTTGCATTTATTAATAAATGCACTCCGGGAAAAATCTTTTGCCCGTATACCTTCGTCGCGTTCAACCAAACGTTCGGTCGGTAATCCATTATCATCAAAGCCAAAGGGATAAAATACATTATAGCCCTGCATCCTGCGAAACCGTGCAATCATTTCAGCCTGTGTGTAAGAGAACAAGTGCCCGACATGCAAGTTTCCGCTAACTGTCGGCGGCGGAGTATCAATCGAGTATATCTCCCCTTGTGCATCTGGATCGAACTTGTAAATTTGTTCTTCTTCCCAAAACTCCTGCATTTGTTTTTCTATCTGAGCAAAATTATAGCGCTTTTCCATTTGAATACCTCCAAAATTAGTGATTGAACACAATAAAGAACGCCCCAAAGCAATTTCCATTGCTCTGGGGCGAACATTGCGTCCGTGGTACCACCCAAATTCAGAGAATATTCTCTGCACTCTACCGATGCGGGATAGTTCATAAATATCCGATATCGTTTTCCTGTGACGGCGGAAATCCCGTTGAAGTCTACTAAGAAATATCTTTCCGTTCGGTTCACAGCTCAGAGGCTACTTCCATACTATCTTCACGAAGGTTTACACCATCCACCTTCTTTCTATGCATCAGATAAGTATGTACTCCTCCTCGTCAATGCCTTTATTGTATTCAATTTCCATTAGTATACACTAAAGCAAAAAAAAATCAACGACTACCATAAAAATGTCAAGTGTTCCCATTACTTAAAGTTTTAAAAAATGAGCTGACAGTTGGGAACCGTCAGCTCAATCAATTAAGAATCTATTTTTAATCCTTTCAACGCTTCTGCTAATGCATTATTTATTGGTTCAGCTTCTTTTTGTTGTTCCTTCATGTATTTTTGGACACTACGCTTATCCATTTTTCCACTACCTTCTTTTTTACGTCTCGCTTCAAAAGCAGATAGTTTCTCGCGATATCCACATTTACATGCGAAAAGTTGGCCTTTACCTTCACCACGAAGTTCCATTTTCTTTTTACATTGAGGGCAGCGTGCATTAGTTAAGCGTGAGACATTCTTTTTATAACCACATTCACGATCTTGGCAGACAAGCATTTTTCCTTTCTTACCGTTTACTTCAAGCATAGGTTTTCCGCAGTCCGGGCATGCTTTTGTTGAAATATTGTCGTGTTTGTATTTTCTACTACTTGCTTTAATTTCAGCAACAATTTCTTTTGTATGTTCTTTCATTTCATTTATAAAAACATCTTTTTTGAGTCTACCTTTAGCAATTAGCTCAAGTTTTTGTTCCCACTCAGCAGTTGTCGCTGGCGATTTTAATTCTTCTGGTACTAAATCCAGTAGTTGGCGACCTTTAGAAGTGATAAAGATTTCTTTTCCACCACGTTTTTCGATTAGGAATGAATTGAATAATTTATCAATAATATCAGCTCGAGTTGCAACAGTACCAAGTCCACCAGTCGATTTTAACGTATTTACTAGTTCCTTATTGTTTGTTTCCATGTACTTTGTAGGATTTTCCATGGCTGATAGTAAAGCAGCCTCTGTAAAACGTGCAGGGGGAGTTGTCTGTCCAGCCGTTTGAGCGATTAACTTTGTATTTAATACATAATCCTCTACAAGACGAGGTAATAATTGCTCTTTTACATCATCCGTTGATTCTTCATCATCGAATCGGTTTTCGTAAACTTCTTTCCAACCAGCATTAGATACCGTTTTTCCTTTGGCAATGAATTTTTCATCACCGATTTTTGCTTGAACTATTAATTGTTCATATTCAAAAGCCGGGAATAATACGGCTAAGAAACGCTTTACAACAAGGTCATATATTTTACGCTCTTTATCTGTAAATGCTGAGAAATTCACATAACCTTCGGTTGGAATGATAGCATGATGATCATTTACTTTTCCATCATCTACAAAGGCTTTTGATGCTTTTATTGGCTTTGCTAGTATTTTATAAGCAAGTGGACGATATTCATTTACACCACACGCTTTTAAACGCTCTGGAATCGTACTAACAATGTCGGAAGATAAATAACGTGAGTCTGTACGAGGATATGTTAACACTTTATGTTGCTCGTACAGTTTTTGCATGATATTTAGCGTTTCTTTAGCTGAGTAACCAAAGATTTTATTTGCATCACGTTGTAACTCTGTTAAATCGTATAGAGCAGGTGAAAATGTCTTTTTTGCTTTCCGGTCAATAGAAACAACAGTTGCATCTTTACCTTCAAGTGATTTAACGATTGCATCAACTTTTTCTTTATTAAAGCTACGACTATTCCCTTTTGCATCTTGCCACGTTAATTTAAGCCCATCTGTTTGAGCTTCAATTCCATAATACGTTTGTGGTTTGAAATTCTTTATTTCTTCTTCTCGTGCTTCGACCATTGCAACTGTTGGTGTTTGCACACGTCCACAGTTTAATTGTGCATTATATTTTGTTGTTAAGGCACGAGTTGCATTTAACCCTATATACCAATCTGCCTCCGAACGCGCTACTGCTGAAGCATACAGATTTTCATAACCTTTACCAGGCTTTAAGTTATTGAATCCATCTTTTATTGCTTTGTCTGTTACAGAGGAAATCCACAGACGTTTGACAGGCTTATGAACTTTTGCTTTTTTAATTATCCAACGTGCAACTAGTTCTCCTTCTCTCCCCGCATCAGTAGCCACAATTATTTCATTCACATCACTGCGATTTAGCTGTGCTTTTACAGCATTAAATTGCTTTCCGGTTTGTTTCATGATAACTAATTTCATGCGTTCCGGAAGCATAGGAAGATCTTCTAAATTCCATTTCTTATATTTAACATCATATATCTCAGGATCTGCTAAAGTTACTAAATGCCCTAGCGCCCAAGTAACGATATATTTGTTGCCTTCTAGAAATCCATTTCCTTTTTTACTACACTTCAATACATTTGCTATATCGCGTGCAACGGAGGGTTTCTCTGCAATTACTACACTTTTTGCCATTTTTTCGAACTCCTTTACTAACTATGTACAATCTAATATAACATAGTTTTAGGGAGAAAATGTGTTTCTATATTTGACTAAAGCTTAATCCATTTTTAAATTCACGTAGAAGATATTTCATATTGACTCTTATATTTGAAATAGATATGCCCCATCTTCATAGGTTATTTGTTCAAAAAAGGGGTGTCAAAGCACCCCCGAATGGAACCATATTGTCCGAGCGTTCAAAATGCACTGAGTTAAGGAACTTTAATTCAAGTAATTATACAGGAAGATGTTCAAGCAGATTTCTTCCAGCGAAGCCTTTTACATCATCCTCAGAATAATATTTCAATAATTCGTTAATAAGGTTTTGATGGGTCGAAGCATTTTCTAACCCGACGATATATTCATCGATTCCATCAAAGTCAGAACCTAAACCAATTTGCTTGATGCCACCTAAGGAGCAAAAATGCTCGATATGCCGAAGTAAATCAGTGATCGTCGCTTGCCCAGTACTAGATGTAAAAAGCGGATGATAAACAACATGAATCAGTCCGTTTTTTTGAAACAAAGCCAAGGCTTGTTGATCAGTTAAATTTCTAGGATGAGGGCAAATCGCCTTGGAATTCGAATGGCTCGCAATCGGATAATCTGCGAGCTCCATTAATTCCCAGAACCCTTTCTCAGCTAAATGTGACACATCCGTAAATAGTTTATAGCGATTGTTTAAAGCAATAATTTCCTTTCCAAAGGAAGTTAATCCAGCACCTCTTGCTTCTCCCACTCCATCAGCAGCTAAGTTTGCATAATTCCATGTTAGTCCAACCGATCGAACCCCTAATTGATAGAGAATTCTAAGCTTCTGTACATCATTTCCAATGCAATCTACCCCTTCAAGCGTAAGGATCGCCCCGATTTCATTGGGGTTTAATGAGTTAATGGAGGACCAGTCTTTAATCTGCTTCATTTCCGGATTTTTTTCAAGTACCTCTGTAAAGAAATAATCGACTTGATCAAGAGCAGCTTGAAACTGATCCTCTGCCTTAATCTCGGGAGGAATAAAGATTGCAAAAAACTGAATTTTAACTTCACCTTTTTTCAGTCGTTGCAAATTTGTATCCAATTCTTCACTATCTTGAAAAGATATTGCCCCCTTTCTTTCCCAGATTTTTAATAATGCATCACAATGTAAATCAATAACATTCATCTCAGGCACCTCCGTACCATCAAAATACAGTTTTTCTTCTTCTCTAAATAAAACACACCTAACAAGGTGTGTTCAAATTTAAAGTACATTTAAAAAAGAGAAAATCGCAACTATGCTTAACATCCGACTTGTGTTGACTTCTGCTTTTCCCACACGGCGCGTGCGACACTGCAGAAGATACTATTTTCACTGGACTTTTTGAACATTAAAGAAACTTTCTTTGAATATTCCTGCCGTTATAACTAAATAATACAGAACGTTCTTCGACAACGCTTTCCATATGAACGGGCCTTCCCCATAGTTGATGTATATATGGTAGGACTTTTTCTAAATAATTTAAATCTAGCTCAACCTCTTCGTACCAATGCTTTAAATACAATTCTCCGTTCTTTAAGTAATCACCGTCATTCACCGTAATATAGGGAAAACCGCCATTTACTCTCATATTAACAAGCTGATCCCGAACCTCTGTCCAGTCTTTATCTACAACTTTATAGTCGCGACCGCGCTTTTGAAATAAGTACATATCTTCCCGATATACTAAATCTTTCGTTAAATAATTTCGGATAAATGAAATATCTGATTCAATCTCGCGTACTTCAAAAATTTTCTCACGTCCGGACTTTTCTTTAACTCCTTGCTCTTTTAACTTTTTATCAGGATGGTCCCAACGTTCCTCAATATCTTCAAAGATCTTTAACCCTAAATAATAAGGATTGATATTTGTTTTCGAAGGTTGGATGACACTTGCGTTTAATTTGGCAAATTCAACCGCTTCATCGCTGGTTAAGTCTAACTCTCTTAAGATCCGTTGATGCCAATAAGAAGCCCATCCTTCATTCATAATTTTCGTTTCTAATTGGGGCCAGAAATAAAGCATTTCTTCCCTCACCATCGTCATGATGTCGCGTTGCCAATCTTCTAGCTCCCGACTATATTGTTCGATAAAGAGCATAATGTCTTTCTCAGGCTGTGGAGGAAAGGACTTTTTTACTTTTTTTCTTCTTTCCTGTTTCTGATCCCCTTCATCTAATGACCAAAGATCATCATATTCTGTTGTTTGTCTAGCATTTTCTTCCCTCTCTGTATCCTCAGCTTGCCAATCTAATTTTGGGCGAAGCAGCGAAGGATCAATATGCTCTTCAATCGAGAGAACAGCATCTAGAAAATCCTCTACCTCCCTTTTACCGTGTTCAATTTCATACTGCCGCACACGTTCAGCGGTTGCAGCCATACTTTCAACCATATCACGCTTAGTATTTTGAAAGCGAGCATTGTTTTTAAAAAAATCACAATGTGCCAATACATGTGCAACAATTAATTTATTCTGAATCAGCGAATTTGTATCAAGTAAAAAGGCATAACATGGATTGGAATTAATTACAAGCTCATAAATTTTACTTAACCCCAGATCATACTGAAGCTTCATCTTAAAAAATTGCTTCCCAAAGCTCCAATGAGAAAACCTTGTAGGCATTCCGTACGCACCAAATGTATAAATAATTTCTGCTGGACAAATTTCATAGCGCATCGGATAAAAATCAAGGCCAAATCCTTCGGCAATTTCCGTAATTTCACTTATGGCATATTCCAATGCCTTTGATTCTGATTTCATTGCGGTCCCTCCCTTACACAATTGTATGAAAAAAAAGGGGATTTCATGAAAGGGAACCAGCATAATTCCTCTTTTTCAAATGAATATATAAGCAAAATAAAAATAGTGGAAATGCACTGCAATTGACAACATTTACAATGGAAGGCTCAAGACTTGATGGCTAATAATATAAATACTCCAAAAGGAGGGTTTCTAATGGACATAGTGGATTACGATCGAGCTTTGTATTACACCCATCGTTCCGAATGGGACAATTTATTGGTGCTGATGGTTCGAACGAAAGATCAAATTTTGTCCAAAAAAATAGAGTATTTTTTGCATGCGTATCAATTTTCAAAAGATTATTCAGTCATTGAACGTAAATTATACGCATTGCTTCGCTATATTGATCATGCAAACGAAGTTGCTAGCTCTGTACCACAGCAAGAAAATGAGCATGTGATTCAGGTTTAAAAAGAATAGCTGTTCGGCAAAAATCCGAACAGCTATTCTTTAGATGTAATAAGAAATTGACTCATGCTCACGTACATTTTTAGCTCATCTACCATTTTAGCCAATACTTGCCGGGAACTCTCCAATACACTTCCATCCTTGTAATCAAAGCAATCAGGATCAAGAATGATTTGTCTAGGAATAACATTCGCATAAAATCCACGCATAACCGTCCTCATGTTATTCAAACAATTCATCCCACCTTTTCCACCACCAGCTGTTGCTAAAAGGGCAGTAGGTTTATGAATTAATTCTTCCCTTGTAAGATAATCAAGCGTATTTTTCAATGCACCACTCATTCCACCATGATATTCTGGGGATATTAAAATAATACCCTCCGCCTCTTTCACTTTCTTCTTGAAAGAGACAACGTTAGGTAATTCCCATTGTTCTTGTTCACCTGTTAATAAAGGTAATTGAATTTCACTAATATCAATATAGGGAATTTGGAATTCTTTCGCAATAAAACGAGTAAGCCATTCGGTTCTTCCACCTTTTGGCATCCCTCCGTTAATTGTTAATACATTCATTTCTATTCTCTCCTTCATCAACAAAAGCGCAAGCGCTCGTTTAGCGACGTACAAACTTTCTTAATAACGATAAACAGCTTAATTCGCGCAGTAGCCATAGTCACAGAACTGTTTAAGTGATCAACGGTTAAGTTCATATCTTCACGTTTTCACGCTTCCTGGTTCTCAAGGCTTTACGAAACCATTTTTAACTGCGTAGAGTGCCGCCTGAGTTCGATCGGCGACATCCAGCTTTATAAAAATATTAGATACATGTGTTTTTACTGTTTTTTCCGTAATATTTAAATAAGCACCAATTTCTTTATTACTTTTTCCCTTTGATATTTCTGTTAATACTTGTTTTTCTCGAATTGTTAAACCAGAGATTGGATGATCGATTCGGCTACTTTGATTCATACGATTCATCAACAAATTTGTTGCTTTTGGATGAAGTGTATTTTCTCCATCTATTAGCTTGCGGATTGAATGAACCAATTCATCAGGCTCAATATCCTTTAATTGATAACCAGATGCACCTGCTTCAATCGCAGGGATCACATGGTCTTGGTCCGAGAAGCTTGTGAGGATTAAAATTTCTGTCTCGGGCTGCATTTCCTTTATTTTAGCCGTTGCATCAATTCCATCCATCACCGGCATAACAAGATCCATTAAGACGACATCTGGCTTCAACTCCATTGTAAGCTTAACCGCCTCTTTTCCATTCTTTGCTTCTCCGACGATCTGGATATCTTTTTGAGTCTGTAGAAAGAAGACTAAGCCCCTTCTGACAACATGATGATCATCTGCAATTAAAACCTGAATCGTCATGATTCTCCCTCCCTAATAATTACGTGTTCAAAAAGGAGGATAAAAGGACCAAGTCTTCTAAAAGTGCTGACATCAATCGCAAACGTCCGACACAGGACAGGTCGGAATTTAGTCGAAGATCCTCTTTACCGGACTTTTGAACATCCTTTAATATGGCAATTCTACGATAATTGCTGTCCCTTTACTTGGTGCCGTCTCTAGCTTGAAAGAGCCTCCAAGTGACTCAACACGATCTTGCATGCCTTCAATTCCTAATGATGGAAGGGTTCGCTCTCCTTCAAAGATAAAACCGCATCCTTGATCCTGAATCTTTAAGCGCACGCGACCATATGTAACGGTGATTGATATCGAAACCTCATCCTGACCCGAGTGACGTTTACAATTATTAAGGGCCTCTTGACATACTCTCCATAATGTCTCTTCTACACGAGTAGGAAGGGAAATAACACCTGACAACTTTGTATCAATTTTTAGTCCTAAGATCTCTCCATATCCTTTCATTGCCTGCACAAGCCCCTTCTCTAATCCACTTGGCCTTAGTTGCCAGATTAGAGCACGCATTTCTGTTTGCGCTTCTTGTGAGAGATTTTGAATATGACGAAAAGTCTCTTTCGTGGCATGATCCCCTGTCATTTCTATTCCACCGCGCGCTGTTAGTGAGAGGGAAAATAATAATTGATTAACGGAATCATGCAAATCGCGAGCAAGTCGATTCCGTTCTTCGATAAGAGCCATTTCCTGCTCCTTCTTCGTCAATCTAATACGTTTAATCGCAGAGCCAATTTGTAGGGCGACGGATTCTAACAAAGCTAATTCATCTCGACTAAACTCCTTTTTGCCCGGTGCTGCCACATTTAATAATCCGAACATTTCATCTCCCAGTTGCAGTGGAATAGTTGCATGGTAAGCAATATCATTCGTTTCACCTTGTTGATTCTTTACTGCTGTTTCGATTCTGCGGCATTCGATAATATTAGAGGCTTTAGTCAAAGTCCCTTTTTTAAAACCATTCATGCACCAGCAGCTTCCTTTTTTTAAAGGTTCGCAATTATTTTTTGAAAGAGCCGGTGGCAAATGCTCTGCAGCTTCCACAGTATGTCTGCCATCCTTATCTATTAAAAAAATCCACCCTGTGGTTACACCTGTCACTATTAACAGTTTTTGTAATACTCCTGACAAAAGCGGTGAAATTTCAGTTCCTTCGTTTAACAGTTCAGCAATTTCTTTTAGCGTACGTAAATTAGAGTGATGGTTGAGTTGTTTTGACAAAAAATCCCCCCTTTTATCCTGAATCAACTTGCAGTGAGCCTACTCTATCCCACAAGTTCGAAGAGGAACACGGTCAGTAGTCCTCAGGCATGCAGACTCAACTCACAAAGACGTGCAACACAGAGAAAGGATATCGTGCTTTGGGCTCGCCAACAGGATGTTGCGATCTTAGTTTAATCCACTGATAGCAGCAGGGATAGAAGAAACCTACTGTTTGAAGTTTCACTTATTTTCACTCTATTATATTATATAAGTTCGGCTTGTGAACAATCATTCACTATTCGTATGAGGGAAACCTACAACTTTAGACTGAGCCTGATGAGGATGAATTTGCTTGTCTTCCAACTTCGAGTTTAGGAATTGCATTTTGAACTTCACGTGCGATCCAAAATGGATAAAGACATTCATACTCGATACCCAAATACTTTGGCGAGCTTCGCCAATCCTCCAAGAAATACTTTCTGAAAGGACTTCGGAGGACCATCAAGATAGCCATCAATGCATTCCCATGCCACTCCTAGCCACAGTGGATGACGTGGTATTCCCTTTCTAGTCATTTTCCCTTCACATTCTAATTTATGAACTAAGACAAACATCTTCCAATGAAGACCTGGGGGACGAATCTCATGGGTCACTACTAGTTGCTGCTCACCTATATTCCAAAATTGATGTACTTGGTTTGGGTAAACCGTTATCTGGCTCCCAGACTCGACAATTTGTTCCTGACCGTCGACAAGGAAACGCATCCTCCCTTCTCTTACTTTGAAGGATTCTGTAAGCTTTGGATGCCAGTGAGGACCATTTATTATTCCTTGCCTCGTTATTTGATGCTCTATAATCAAGAAATCTCCATGCTCGTCTATTCCTTGTTCCAAGAAAGTGACCCTTCTCCCATCAGGATGAACCAATGTTTCTCCTATCCTGTTTTTCCATTCCGATCGTTCCTGCTCCTTGTTCCCACTCAAAGAATCCACCTCACTTGATTTTATGTTTCCTTTCTTTATATATAAGGATTTTAAAGTTTAATTACCGTTAATCGATCAAATTACTAATGAAGTGTAATTTATTTCCATGCTGTATCTAATAAGTGTAAAGACATACAGTATTCGTTATTATTTTCCAAGTATATCTTACATTCTTTAAAATCAATTGTGAATGCCTTTTCATAAATTTGAAAAAATTTCGAGGATGTTGAGGGAAAGTGAAATGGGTATAATCCCTCCTTTTTCAACAAAAACGGCGCCACGCCTGCGGGAATAGTATCAGCGGGAGTCCCCAGTGCGAAAACGAAAAGAGTGAAGCCATGCCTGCGCAATGAAGTCTTTTGAGCGAATAATATTAGCTTATATGTAGTAGTGAAATTTGAAAATGATTAAGCAATAAAAAAAAGGGACCTTAAAGACCCCTAATAATACGGAAAACAGCAATTTTCGCCATTATTTATATTAAAAATTGATTGGCTGGCTTGGCATACATACTGCATGTATCCTTAAAGCTAGTTTCCTTTGGTTGTAAAAAATTTTGATAAGTAAAAGGGAAAAACAATCCAGATTGAGAAAGGTTGTCTACATTTTTTTTAAATAATTCTTGATGCTCGGATGATTTTTTTTGCTCGGGCAATACGTCTAATATCGAGATAATCACCTCTAAACTAGCAATCGCTCGAAAGGCAACATCCAACGTGTAAAGAGGGTGTTCTTTCTCCTCAGGAAAATGGAGTACTTTCCAATCTATGTACCCAGCAATTTGTTGATCAGTAAAATAACGTGGAAATGCAGAATGATAAATATAATGAATTAACTCATTCAGTTTATTCACTTGTTCTTCTGTAGACGCTACTACTACTTTCATTATTTTTAAAACCCACCTTTTAAATGATGTTCAAAAAGTCCGGTAAGAATGACACAGCGAATTTTCGACGTACAGGATGTACTAGTGTCGGCGTTGCTGACAGGACGTCAGCGCCTTTAGCCGACTTGGTCCTTTTTTCCCTCCTTTTGAACAAGCTCTTTTAGTAACTATTTCTTGAAATGATCATGTAAAATGAAAAGAATAATGTCCATTGATCGTTCTCTTATACCTTTTATATAGAATAACATATAAAGAGCACTCGATAGCTTGGAAAAATCAAGTAACTTGAAAGGAGAAACAATATGTTGGATCAGCCCATTCGTATTTCCGTCCATGAAAAATGGGATGGGATTACGCCACAAACACTTTTTAAAGACATTTGGCAAACATCTAAAAAACAACTTCATCAATGGAGAATGGAAAAAATTGTTTTCAAAAATGATGAGCTAGTAAATTGGGTAGAGCCTTTGCAAAGCGAGGATATACTTAAAATCAAAGTGAATCATGAGAAAGAAACCAGTCTACAACCGCATTCAATTCCTTGTGAGATTCTTTATGAGGATGACCATTTATTCATTGTGAATAAACCAGCCGGTCTAGCTGTACATCCCAACCATAACGAAGGGAATACACTAGCTAACAGAGTTGCAGCTTATTTACAAAGTAAGAATGACCACCGAAAAGTACGACATATTCATCGGCTTGATCAAGATACAAGCGGGGCTATCCTTTATGCAAAGCATGCGTTAAGTCATACAATTCTTGATAAGATGTTAGAAAATCGAACGATTCAACGGACCTATTGGGCTCTTACAGATGGCATTTTCACTGGGAAAGGACATGTTGATAAACCAATTGGCAGAGATCGGCACCATCCCACAAGAAGAAGAGTTTCAAAAACTGGGAAAGCCGCAACTACCAATTACGAAGTTTTAGATTGCTTTCCCCAAGAGCAATTAACACTTGTGCAATGCTCATTAGCTACAGGACGAACTCATCAAATCCGTGTACATATGCAATCATTAGGACATCCCTTAGCCGGGGATCTCCTATACGGTGGAAGTCCACGTTTTTCGCGGCAGGCTTTACATGCGCGTCATCTTGAATTTACGCATCCATTTACATTAGAAAAGATCAAGGTAACCGCCCCATTTCTTGACGTTCCACCTATATTTGATTTCACACACTATGGAGACATCTAACAATCACGCGATGAAGTTAGTAACGAAAGGAGCCATGAATAAGGATGGCTCCTTTTATTTGTATTAAGCAGTGTCATTATAGTCCGTAGCTCCCGAATCTAATTAAACTTAATCATGTTGGTTACAATAGACCCAAATCCCTTTATTATTTTTTTATTTCCAAGATAAAGTGAAACTTCAATCAGTGGGGGTTTTCTTTCATCCCCCACTGATTTCAGAAGATCAAAGGCTAAATTCGCGACGTCCTGTCGCAACGCCCTTGTGACCAACTTCCTGTCGGCCCGAACAAATCGGGCTTTTACTGGCTGTTGATCCCCCACTTACAATTCTAGGTTTTCCACGAATTCTTGAAGTGGGGGTCTTACAGCCAGTTAATGCGGGATAAATGTAAGCATTTTCAGAAAAATCTGCAACAAATTACGACAAAACCTTTTATCTTTTTCTCTTTTTGCGATAAAATAAGATAGTTTGATCATTATCAAAATATGGAGGATGCGCATATGGTATTTAAAAATAAAAAGGACAAGTTTGCAACATTGCTTGAAAAAATTGCCATGAATTTGCAAGAAAGCGCAGATTATTTTGCGGAATTTAAATTAGACACCATCGAAGATACGGAAATCTTTGCTGAAAAAATGAAGGATTATGAATCAATTGGAGACAACTATGTTCATGAGATCATTACAGAATTAAATAATTCTTTTATCACGCCAATCGAAAGAGAAGATATTCTTGCTCTATCAATGATTATGGATGATGTCCTTGACGGGATGGAAGATACTGCGGCATTATTTCATATGTACAATATTATCCATGCCGATGACTATATGTATAAATTCGTAGAAGCTATTGTGAAATGCGTCAATGAAATTGAATTATGCATCGGTCTAATATTTAGCAAAAGATTACCTGATGTGCGCCCTCATGCCATCAAAATTAAAGATTATGAATCAAAATGTGATGATGTATTGCGTGAAAGTATTAAACATTTATTTACCGTAGAATCAGACCCAATTCGTTTAATCAAATTAAAGGAAATTTATGAAAATCTAGAGCTAATTACAGATAGCTGTCAAGGTGTTGCCAACACACTTGAAAGTATTGTGATGAAAAATGCTTAAGGGAGTCTTTAGTCATGGTTGATTCAATTTTTCTAGTTACAGTCATTATCGTGATATTAGCGCTAGTGTTTGACTTTATAAATGGGTTTCATGATACAGCAAATGCGATCGCCACTTCTGTATCGACAAAAGCACTCCCACCACGAATCGCGATTGGCATGGCTGCTATCATGAACTTTCTTGGTGCACTAGCATTTACAGGAGTTGCCCAAACCATCACAAAGGATATTGTTGATCCCTTTACATTAGATAATGGCTCCTTGGTCTTAATGGCTGCTTTGCTTTCTTCTATTATTTGGAATTTAATTACCTGGTATTTTGGAATTCCAAGTAGTTCATCACATGCATTGATTGGATCGATTGCTGGAGCAACGATTATTTCTGCAGGTTTCCATGCGATCAAATATGGTGGATTTCTTAAAATTATAGAAGCACTCATTTTCTCGCCTATTATGGCTTTCGTCATCGGTTATATCATTTATTCGATTTTTAAAATTGTCTTTAAAAATCTAAATTTACCTAAAACAAATAAACGTTTCCGTTATTTTCAAATTTTCACCGCGGCATTACAGTCTTTTACGCACGGTACAAATGATGCACAGAAATCAATGGGGATTATTACGATGGCTTTAATCGCTAATAATTTTCATACAACTGATGATATTCCCTTTTGGGTGCAACTATCTTGCGCAACAGCAATGGCCTTAGGTACCTCGATCGGTGGTTGGAAGATTATTAAAACTGTTGGCGGAAAAATCATGAAAATTCGTCCAGTGAATGGCGTTGCTGCTGATTTGAGTTCAGCGCTTATTATCTTTGGCGCCACTTACATTCATTTACCGGTTAGTACAACACATGTGATTTCCTCATCAATATTAGGTGTGGGAGCGTCTCACAGAGTAAGAGGCGTAAAATGGGATACAGCAAAACGCATGCTTGTTACTTGGGTGATCACTTTGCCGATTAGTGCCCTTCTCGCTGCATTTATTTATTTGTTATTAGATTTATTTGCTTAGTTTCTTTTATAATGGAAGAAACGCTAAGATGAGGGAGGATCTCTGATGGACGCGATTATTTTATTTGATGGCGAATGCAATCTATGTAATAGCAGTGTCCAATTCATCATAAAGCGCGATTCAGCCGCTTACTTTCACTTTACATCCTTACAAGGGGTGGTAGGAAAAAAATTATTAAATCAATATAAGGAACAAAATGATGGAAGCAGCATGATTTTAATAGAAAAAGGCAAAATATATCGTAAGAGTACAGCCGTTTTACGGATCTGTAGACACTTAAATGGTTTTTGGAAGCTCGCCCATTTTCTACTTGTGGTTCCTGTACCAATTCGGAATTTATTTTACAATTTTATCGCAAATCATCGCTATAAATGGTTTGGAAAGAAGCAATCCTGCATGCTTCCCTCTCCAGAAACTCAAAAACGGTTTTTATGATTAGGATATGAAGAAGCTATTTAGAAAGCTTCTTTATTTTTTGAGAAAAAGTAGCAATCAGTTGTTTTTCGAAATAAAAATGAATATTATATTGAATGTGATATTTATTGTTCGTTTTTGGAGGGTTTTCATGTTTAAACTGAAAGAGAATCAAACAAATGTAAAAACAGAATTAATTGCCGGGTTCACCACCTTTATGACGATGGTGTATATTATCGTTGTGAACCCGATTATTTTAAAAGATGCTGGTGTACCATTTGACCAGGTATTTACAGCAACCATTGTCGCTACGGTAATTGGAACATTATGGATGGCTTTAGCAGCCAATTATCCAATTGCGATTGCTCCCGGGATGGGGATGAATGCTTATTTTGCCTATTCTGTCGTAGGTTCCCATGGTGGCATTACATACCAAACCGCTTTTTCTGCTGTATTTGTAGCGGGGATTATCTTTTTGATCCTGTCGTTAACATCTTTTCGAAAGGTTCTGATTGAGGCGATACCTGCCAACCTGAAACACGGAATTACCGCGGGAATCGGATTATTTATTGCCTTTATTGGATTACGACAAACAAATATTATTGTCGCTCACCCTGATAATCTCGTACAGCTTGGTGACCTACATTCTCCTGAAACGCTACTCGCGCTGTTAGGATTGGCGATTACATTGGTATTAATGGCGATGAGGGTACATGGCGCCTTTTTTCTTGGCATGATTCTAACAGGGATTATTGCCTTTTTCACTGGTCATTTATCTTTTGACCAAGGTTTTGTTCAGTTACCGCATTTACCGGAAGGTCTGATCATTTCGAACCCAATTACTGCTTTTTCCGATGTGATTCAGCATAGTTTATATGCTGTCATTTTCTCGTTCCTGCTTGTAACCATCTTTGATACGACTGGAACCATGATCGGAGTAGCAGAACAGGCTGGCTTAATGAAAGGCAATACCATGCCCCGTGCGCGTCAAGCTTTGTTAGCCGACTCTGTTGCAGCCTCTGCAGGGGCAATGTTAGGAACAACGCCGACAAGTGCATATATTGAGTCTACCTCGGGCGTTGCTGCTGGGGGTAGAACTGGACTCACCACGCTAACGGTATCTGTCTTATTTATCATTGCTGCATTTTTTGGACCGCTCGTAAGCGCCGTATCAGGTCTTTCTGCCATTACAGCCCCTGCGCTTATTATTGTAGGTAGCCTAATGATTGGCGCTGTTGCCAATATTGAATGGAAAAAGATGGAAGAAGCTTTCCCAGCCTTTCTGATCATTCTCAGCATGCCATTAACATCAAGCATTGCGACTGGGATCGCCTTAGGATTTGTATCCTACCCCCTTTTAAAGATTGCAACAGGGAAATGGCGGGAAGTCCATCCCATCGTGTACGTCTTCGGAGTCATGTTCTTTTTCCAACTTGCCTTCTTGCCTCACTAAAAAAACAGCTAGAGAAAAATATATTATTTTTCTCTAGCTGTTTTTTATTTGCTGTTTTAAACACTTAAAAGTGTTTTATCATCCACAAGCTTTTCTCCACGAATTCTTTGGAATTCGGCCATTAATTTATCGATTGTTAAAGTAGGCTTTGTTGCTTCATCTACTTCTAAAATAATTTGTCCTTTATCCATCATAATCAGGCGATTTCCTAGATCTAATGCTTGTTGCATATTATGTGTCACCATTAGTGTTGTTAAGCGATTTTCTTCAACAAGCTGTTTGGTCAAATTGGTAATTAATTCTGCTCTTGAAGGATCCAATGCAGCGGTATGTTCATCTAACAATAATATCGCCGGTTGAGTGAAGGTCCCCATTAATAAAGATAATGCCTGACGCTCCCCTCCAGATAATAATCCAACCTTTGCATTTAATCGATTTTCCAAATTTAAATGGAGCGAGGCTAAAGAGTCTCGAAAAAATTCTTTTCTTTGCTTATTTACACCTCTGCGCAATCCTCTTTGTTTATTACGGGAATAGGCCATCGCTAAATTCTCTTCAATCGTCATCGACGGAGCTGTACCAGCCATCGGGTCCTGAAAAACCCTGCCAATCAATCTTGAACGTCTAAATTCAGCTAATTTCGTCACATTTTTCCCATCAATCCAAACTTCGCCAATATCTGGGGACAAAGCGCCAGAAATCATATTCATTAAAGTAGACTTCCCTGCCCCATTACTGCCGATAATCGTGACAAAATCTCCTGCTTTTAATTCCAAATGAATCTGGTCAAGGGCGATTTTCTCGTCTGGTGTGCCTTCATTAAAAACCTTATTAATCTGTTCCAGTTTGAGCAACAGAATTCTCCCCCTTTCCAAGGGATTTGTTCATGGCTGCCATTCTGTCCGCATACCGTTTTGCTTTTCGTTTCTTTTCTCTTCTTTTTTCAAAAAATTGTGGAATGATTAAAGCCAGAATAACAATGACAGCTGTAATCAGCTTCATATCCCCTGTATCTAATATTTCAATACGTAGGGCTAGACCAAGAATAAGCCGATAAATAATCGCCCCTGCCACAACGGCCATTGTCGTTCTCATTAGCGTTTTTGTACCAAAAATGGCTTCTCCAATAATCACAGAAGCAAGCCCGATGATAATCATCCCGATCCCCATACCAACATCTGAACTTTTGGAATACTGGGCAAAAAGAGCTCCGGAAAAGGCAACGAGTGCATTGGATAGCCCTAAACCAAAAATAATCAAATAATCCGTATTAGCAGAGAAACTCTTAATCATTCGTTTGTTATCACCTGTCGCTCGAATCGCCAGCCCAATTTCTGTCTGCAATAACCAGTCAGTCAGAAATTTAAATACGAAAGTGATCACAATCATTAAGAAAAGAATCCCCCATGTTGAAGGGAGAAATTTGATCCCCATGCTAGACAGCAGTCCATTTAACGCATCATCAATTCCTAATGTACTCCAAAAGTTCGTAAATTTCGTAAAGATAGTTTCATCATTCATAAGCGGAATATTCGGTAGACTGATCGTATTTTCTCTTGAAAAGCCCATAATCCGGAGATTAATAGAGTAAAGGGCAATCATCATTAATATCCCTGAAAGTAAGGCATTTATCTTTCCCTTTGTGTGTAAAAGTCCTGTTAAACATCCAGCTAAAAAGCCAATAATTAAGGCCATTACCGTCGCAATAATCGGATTATATCCTAATACGACCATGGTAGCAGCAACAGCCGCTCCTGTCACAAAGCTTCCGTCAACGGTTAAATCAGGAAAATCAAGCACTCGGAATGATAAATACACTCCAAGTGCCATAATTCCATAGATGATTCCTTGTTCAACGGAGCCAAACATCGCTGCAAACATTTAGAATCATCTCCTATTCAAGATCGGTATCCCATTCATCTTTTACTTCTAAGCCAATTGTTTCAGCCGTTTCTTGATTAACAACAAGTTTCAACTTCGGCGGGTATTGTACAGGTAATTCCCCTGCTTCCGCTTCCCCTTTGAGGATTTTAATTGCCATTTCTCCCGCTGCATAGCCAATATCTTCATATTCGAACCCGTAAGCGGCCAATCCACCTCTTCGAACCGAATCAAGTTCTCCAACCATTAAAGGCAATTTATTCTCATTCGCCACAGCAATGACCGACTCAAGCGCCGATACAACCGTATTATCGGTAATAATATAAAGTGAATCAACTTTTCCGATTAATGATTCTGCTGCCTGTTTCACATCAGCAGAGGTGGCAACAGTAACCTCTTCAATTTTTATATCAGAATCAAGATCTTCTGCTGCCTTATTCGCAATATCTACTTGTGCACGTGAATTTTGTTCTCCCGCATTATAAACCATGCCAACTTTCTTCATTCCCAGCTCTTCAGCCAAAAATGTAATTGTATTTGTTATAGCATCTGGATGCATATCAACTGTTCCTGTGACATTTCCACCCGGATTCTCATTTGATTCAACTAATTCAGCCCCAACCGCATCTGTTACAGAAGTAAAGACGATAGGAATATCTTTTGTCACACTTGCTACCGCCTGTGCACTAGGAGTAGCATTAGCAAAAATAAGATCAACATCTGAATTGATTAAATCAGACGCAATTGTTGTGTTTGTGCTACTGTCTCCATTTGCATTTTTTCCCGTATACTCAATATTAAGCCCTGAGTCCTCCAGTGCTTTTTTGAAACCATCTGTCGCCGCGTTTAAGGAAGGATGTTCCACATATTGTGTAACGCCAATATTATACGTCTTACCCGCATCCTCGCTCTGCTCTTCTCTTTGTTCAGACTGGTCGCCGCTTGATTCTGGCGCTGAGGATGACTGCCCACATCCCGCTAAGATAAGCAATAATAATAAGGCCGATATACTTAATTTTTTCCAACTTTCCTTCATATGATTTCCCCCTGTATTCTTTATTAGAGCAAATTTTTAAAATTCATCTACAATATCTATGTAATCGTACACTGATCACCCAATTTAGTCAATAGATCGACGCGTTAAAGCAAAGGAAATCCCGAAGAATCAGGATTTCCTTTGCTTTAACTTATACGGGTTGTTTTTGTTCTTTTTTAAAGAAACTTTTCATCGCATGAAATACATCCGCTTTTTCTTTTAACACATAATAATAGAATTTTTCGTTTTTTATATGTTTATAAACAGACATTAGTGTTGAGTTTCGCTGATATTGATTGACTTCCCCATAGCCAAACATATTTGCTTTTTCCATAATTTCATTTACCAGGCGAATACATCTAGCATTATCAGAGGTTAAATTATCACCATCTGAAAAGTGAAAAGGATAGATATTATAACGTTCGGGATTATACTTTTCATTGATCAATTCTAATGCTTTTTTGTAAACAGATGAGCAGATCGTCCCGCCACTTTCCCCTTTTGAAAAGAATTCTTCTTCTGTGACCACCTTTGCCTCTGTATGGTGAGCAATAAATTCAATTTGAACAGATTCATATTTGGTGCGTAGAAAACGACTCATCCAAAAGAAGAAACTTCGCGCCATATATTTTTCCCAGATTCCCATTGAGCCACTTGTATCCATCATCGCTAGAATAACGGCATTGGACTCTGGTTTTTGAATGTCATTCCAGGTTTTAAATTTTAAATCCTCTGGATAAATTGGATGAAAGCTTGGGCTCCCTTTTATTGCATTGCGTTTAAAAGCGGATAACATCGTTCTTTTTTTGTCAATATTCCCCATTAACCCAGTCTTACGGATGTCATTATATTCAATGTCTGTAATTTGATTTTGATCTTGTTCTTTTCTCTGTAAATTAGGTAATTCTAATTCCTTGAACAAGGCTTCTTCTAATTCCATCATGGAGACTTCCGCTTCATAATAGTCCTCACCAGCAGCATCGCCAGCCCCTTGGCCTTTCCCTGGTCCTTTCTGCGGATTTTGTCCCCTTGCAACGACATCCCCTACCTGACTATCTCCATCACCTTGACCTACATGTTTATTTTTATCATAATTATAGCGAATTTTATATTCATCTAATGATCGAATCGGTATTTTTACAACATCCCGTCCGTCAGACATGATAATACTTTCTTCAGTGATTAAATCTGGCAAATTTTTACGTATCGCATCTTGGACTTTTTCTTGATGACGAGTCTGATCATCATGTCCTTTTCGGTGGAGGGACCAATCTTCCTGTGAGACGACAAACTGGCCGTGTTCTGATTCAGCCATCTTTTTACCCTCCTTATTCACCATTTGCTTCTATCGGCATAAGATATTGGTAGCGTAAATTGACTTCGTATGATTGTTAATTACTCTATCCTATGCAGCAGGCGATAGATATTTACAAACTTTTTTAAGAATAGGACAAATTTCGGAGTTTACACTAAACGGTTGCTTTAGATAATTAGTATTTCAGACAGAGAGTATGAAAGGTTGCCTTCAAAGTGGAGGCAACCTTAAATTGTGCTTTTTATAGAAAATCTTAGCGATTTAATAAACTACCGACATATCTTAATAATTCGTTGGCAGAGGTTGAATTATAGCCATGTTCATCAATTAATCTAGCCACTACTTCATTGATTTTCTTTAATTGCTGTTCATCTGGTGTTTTTGCTGAAGTGGTGATCTTGACAACATCTTTTAAATCAGCAAACAATTTCTTTTGGATTGCTTCTCGTAACCTGGCATGGGAGCGATAATCAAAGCTCTTTCCCTTGCGTGCAAGCGCAGAAATCCGAATAAGTATTTCTTCCCTAAATGATTTTTTCGCATTTTCGGATACACCGATTTGTTCTTCAATTGATCGCATTAATTTCTCATCAGGACTAATTTCTTCCCCTGTCAGTGGATCCTTAAGTTTTGCTTTATTACAAAAAGCTTCTACATTATCTAGATAATTATCCATTAAAGTCTTTGCAGATTCTTCATAGGAATAAACAAATGCCTTTTGAACCTCTTTCTTGGCAATGTCATCATATTCTTTTCTAGCTAAAGAAATATGATTTAAATAGACTTCCTTCCGTTCATTCGTAATCGATGGATGCTGATCAAGTCCTTCCTTTAAGGAGCGTAAAACATCTAGCGCATTGATCGATGTGATGCCTTTTCGAATAATCGTGGATGAAATACGATTAATGACATAGCGTGGATCAATCCCACTCATACCTTCTTCCTGAAACTCATTTTTCATCTCATTTACATCAGCCGAATTAAAACCTTCTACATTCTCCCCATCATACAGACGCATTTTCTTAATTACATCGACATCGCCTCTTTTTGTTTCCTTCAGTCTTGTTAAGATCGTAAACATAGCTGCCACTTTCAAGGTATGTGGTGCGATATGCACATCGTCTGCAACATCACTTTCTCTAATCATTTTTTCATATATACGCTCTTCTTCTGAAACCTTCAAATTATATGGGACTGGCATAACTATGATTCGCGAATGAAGTGCCTCATTCTTTTTATTTGCGATAAAGGAACGATACTCCGTTTCATTTGTATGAGCAACAATTAATTCATCTGCGCTAATTAAAGCAAACCTACCCGCTTTAAAATTTCCTTCTTGTGTCAAAGATAATAAATGCCATAAAAACTTCTCATCACATTTCAGCATTTCTTGAAATTCCATTAAGCCTCGATTGGCTTTATTCAACTCCCCATCAAAACGATAGGCTCTGGGATCGGATTCTGAACCGTATTCTGCAATCGTTGAAAAATCAATACTCCCTGTCAAATCTGCAATATCCTGAGACTTGGGGTCAGATGGACTAAAGGTGCCAATTCCTGCTCGCTTATCTTCTGAGAAGAAGATTCGCTCAACGATCACATCTTCAATGCGTCCGCCATATTCTTCTTCAAGCCGCAATGAGTTCAAAGGGGATAAATGCCCTTCGATTTTAATTCCATATTGCTTATGAAAGTCTTCGCGTAAATGGGCTGGCACTAAATGTAGAGGATCTTCGTGCATAGGACAACCTTTTATGGCATAGACCGCGCCGTTGTCAGTCCTTGTATATGCCTCTAGACCTCTTTTTAGCATTGTGACAAGAGTCGATTTTCCACCGCTCACTGGTCCCATTAAAAGAAGAATTCTTTTTCTAACATCTAATCGTTTAGCCGATGGATGGAAATATTCCTCCACTAATTTTTCCAAAGCTTCTTCCAATCCATATAATTCCGAATTAAAAAACTTATATACTCTTCTGCCATTCTCTTCCTCCATACCAGCATCTTTTATCATATTATATATACGTGAATGGGCAGATTGAGCAATCCATGACTTTTCTTTCACTAATTGTAAATATTCTGCAAAGGTTCCTTCCCATTTCAATTCTTCTTCTTGTGAACGATATTGTTCAATTCTTTTTAAAATATCCATATAAACCTCCCCAGTAGGTGTGATGAGAGATGATTATTTCATTCTATGCGGGTGGACAACTAAACATGATACTTTCCCTTAAAACAGGTCCAGCTCCTATATACTATAAAGTAAGACATAGAAGGGTTCCCATTCACAAAATTGCCTACTTTGAACAATAAATGAAAGAGAAAATCCACAAAATATGCGACATTCCTCTGATAATGGGCTATAATAAGTGGAAGAAGGATAGATTTTAAAAGGGAGGCTTACATAAAGATGAAATTGATCTTAATCATTGGTGTATGTATCGCATTCTTGGCCGCCATTTTCACTTCTGGATATGAAGACAAGCCAGGAACTACTAAAAAATAACTTATCAAACGCCATTCCCCTTTTACCTGGATTGGCGTTTTGTTCTGTTTATTGAACAAGAAAAGCGCAAGGCGCCCGCCTATCGGCGACAAGCAAATGTTCTGAGACAAAGAAAGGCGTTCTTTGCCTTTCATTGGCTCAGGTTATTTGACCTCGAGCCGATGGCGCCTGGAGCTGGATGACGACCGCGACATAAGCTAGCATTTTATAAATTTATAAACAAACAAAAAAGCCTTGTGATCATCCTAATTTGATGATCGCAAGGCTTTTTTCGTCACTTATTCGGTAGCAACTTGTTCTGTTTTCACTTTCACTTCTCGTTTAACGTCCTCCATCGGCGGTTTGACCCGTTTCATAAACAAGGCAAGAACAAGGGCTATTGCCGCAATAATGGTCGAAATGAAGAATGCATGTGTAATACCATCTAACATTGCTTGATGGCCAATCAATTCCTGCATTTTTTCCATTGCTTCAGGTGTTAGTTGAACATTAGGATCCGCTTTTGCTTGGGCATCTGCAGCTAATTCTGCTCCTGCACTTGCCGCTCTTTTCGACATTACGGTAATCATAAAGGCTGTTCCAATCGCTCCTGAAACTTGGTTAAGCGTGTTATTTATCGCAGTTCCATGTGGGTTATCCCTCATTGGCAATTGGTTCATTCCGTTTGTCATAACAGGCATCATAACCATGGACATTCCAAACATTCTAAATGTATAAAGTAGCACTAAGTGAGTGATCGAAGTATCCATTGTTAATCTCGAAAATAAATAAGTCGTCACTGTCATCACTGTAATACCGATAACGGCAAGAATCCTAGCACCATACTTGTCAAATAAGCGACCTGTAATCGGGGACATGATACCCATTAACAAAGCACCTGGCAGCATTAACAAACCAGAATTCAATGGAGAAATCCCTCTTATTTCTTGAACATAAAGAGGCGTAAGAATCATTCCGGAAAACATCGAAACGGCAATGACAATCGAAATAACAGATGACAAAGCAAACATTGGATGCTTATAAACTCGGAATTCAAGCATAGGCTCTTCCATTTTTAGTTGGCGTATAACAAAGATAATCAAGCTAATTGTTCCTACTACTAATGGTACGTATGATTGAGGTGCTCCCCAACCAACTTCTTGATCCCCAGCTGAACTAAATCCGTATAATATTCCTCCAAAAGCAATACTTGATAAAACAAGCGAAAGAAAATCAAGATGAACCTTCTCTTGTGGAGTAATATTCTTCAATTTAAAAATCGCGATCACCAATACTAGAATAGCAAATGGCAAAACGACAGAGAATAATGCTCTCCAGCTAAAGGTTTGGATCAAATATCCGGATAGTGTTGGGCCAATGGCAGGGGCTACGATCATAACCAAACCAAAAAAGCCCATTGCTGTTCCTCTCTTTTCCACTGGAAAAGCTGTTAACATGACATTCATTAGCAATGGCATCATAATCGCTGATCCTGCTGCTTGAATCATTCTTCCTGCGAGCAATAGATCGAAATTAGGTGCAATAAGTGCCAGCAATGTTCCTAAAGAAAATAAACTCATTGCTGTTATGAACAAACTTCGATTCGTAAATCGTTGAATAAAAAAAGCACTCGCAGGAATGAGAATGCCGTTCACAAGCATATACCCTGTTGCTAACCATTGTACGGTTGCAGTACCAATTTCAAACTCTCTTTGAATAGATGGTAGAGCAATATTTATTAAAGTATTATTTAGTATTGAGACAAATGCACCAATAAAAAGAACCGCTATAGCTCCATAAGGCGGCTTTTTTTGAATGGATTCAATATCCATATAAATTCCCCCAGTCAGTCTTTCATCTGTATTAGTATAATACGAACTCATTACTTTAAACATTTTAAACCCACGGTCTAAAAAAATCAACAAAAACTTTTTCCCTTTTTTTAAATGTTTGTCTAAACCTTGTCATTAGGGTAAAATATGATTTAGACTATAAGTATAAAAGGTGAGATTATGAACCAAAGAAAAAAACAAATTATTGATGTAGCACACCGTCTATTTATCCAAAAGGGATTTTCTGCCACATCGATTAAAGATATATTGAATGAAGCCAGTATCGCAAAGGGAACCTTTTACAATCATTTTGCTTCTAAAAACGATTGTTTAATCGCTATTCTAGAGATGGTTCGTGAGGAAGCTGAAGTGATTCGAGAGGAAATTTCCTTCGGTAAGGAAAAGAATGATCCAGATGTCTTCGTCCAACAAGTATTAGTTCGAATGGAAATGAATCGAAAGCAAAATTTACTTCCATTATTTGAATCTATCTATAGTTCAAAAGATCAAGATTTAAAGGCATTTATCCAAAACCAGCATAAGGTAGAATTACAGTGGACAGCTTCAAGGATGGCAGATTTATTCGGGGATCATACAAAGGAGTATGCGCTTGATTATGCTTGTATCTTTTTTGGAATAATCCGTTATATGACACTTGTTTGGATGCTAGGCTCTACAAAGAAATATGAATTAAGAGAAATAATTTATTACACCTTAAAACAGTTACAAACAATTATTTCGAATCAAAGTGAAGAAAACAAACCTTTCTTGCCTGCTGACTGGCTCCATCCTTATAATCAGGATATACGAATAGATCCGATTGATATTAAGAAGCAATTTTTAACCCAGCTGGAAATATTACTTAAGAGAATGGACGGGATGGCTGTAAAACAAGGTCGTAAAGAACGGTTTGAGTTCCTACATTCAGAATTACAAACCGAATCACCTAGGGACTTTTTAATCGAAAGTGTCCTCTATTCGATCAAAAGAAAAGCGGATTCCTCTTTCTTCAAAAATGAAATACAAGAAATTATCCAGTTAGGCCAGCAATATTTGCAACATCATGACCATTAATCAGGATTCGCAACAGAAAGGATCTCCTATCAAAAATAGGAGATCCTTTCTGTTAATGCAATCCAGGGTTTCCTTGCTGACGTAAAGCCTCATAGACAAGAATGGCCGCTGTATTCGATAAATTAAGTGAACGAACATGATCATTCATCGGGATCCGCAAGCAATGATCAATATTCTGTTCAATTAAATCTTGCGGCAATCCACTCGTTTCCCTTCCAAAGACAAAATAGTGATGAACCGCAGGATCACTGTAATCAAAGGTTGTATGGGCTTTTTGACCGAATTTAGTCAAATAATAGAATTGTCCCCCTTGATTTTTGGCGAAAAACTCTTCAAGGGAATCGTAATAAGTAATATTCACAAACTCCCAATAATCCAATCCGGCACGCTTTAACATTTTATCCTCTGTTGAGAAGCCAAGCGGCCGAATCAAATGCAAATGAGTATCTGTTGCAGCACAAGTTCTGGCAATATTTCCTGTGTTTGCAGGAATTTCTGGTTGATATAAAACAACATGGTTTGGCACTTTCTTTCACCTCATCTATAAACGTTACTGTGCCATTATACACCATATGAAGATGTTCAAAAAGTCCGGTAAAAATGACACTGTGAATTTCTTCGTTGGCTTGCTTTTCCGCTACTCACGTATTAACTGCATACGTTCCGCTGCTCAAAGCTGGGCCGCCTCGAACTTCTTGGTCCTTTTTATCCTCCTTTTTGAACAAGTTCTATATCTTTAAGAATCATCTATAATCGTGTACATTTTATATTGAATATTTGGGGTATAGGCTGTTGAATCTTCGTATGCCCAATATCTCATTCGACTATTGTACGTGTGAGCATTCACGAGCGGTTCACCTGCTGCGTCCTTGCCTGTCACAACGGTATTATGATCAAAACGGCCATCCCCTTGAAAATCGTAACATATCACATCACCTAATTTTAATTCACGAGGATCATTCATCTCTTGTGCACGGAGTCCAATCGTTGAATTGCCAAGATGAGTTTTCAAGGCATTAGCAACAGACCAACTATAGCTCCAATTTTTATTTTGATACCACCACCCCTTCCCTCGATTAGGATGCCCTCTCATCGGTGCGCCGCCAACATGGAGACATTGCGATATAAAATTGGTACAATCCACCTCAAACTTTTCATAAGCTGGATTATAATCATCCCACCATTTCTCTGCATATTGAACAGCTTTTAAGCGATCATAGATAAACGTAATCCTTTCTGAGCCTTCTTCAAAGTCAGGATGATTTACCGCTTGTTTAGGATATTCAATAGCTATCTCTTGATCATCGACTAATTTATTTTTAAAAAAACGTGCCTGCCTCCGCTCAATCTCTTCTTCTATATACATGAAATCAGATTGCTTGATTACATATTTTAAATGAATTTGATAAGTAATATGGTCTTGATCCTTTGCTCTTTCCATCGTGGTAATCTTACCTTTTCCCAGAACCTTCACTAATATTGCTTTCCGTTTTGTTAGAGAATCCAGTTTTTTTATCACCTTTTGCTCTTCTGGCTTTTTTCTACGCACCAATTGGTCGATTCGGTCTTCGAGTGCCAATGCTAATTGTTGTCTCATCACATCCCTCCTCCATAAACTATATGCAGTAAGCCCCCACAACCATGATTATAGATGCGTATGAAAAAAGAACGAAGCCTATACCTCGTTCTTTTTTTGGAAAAATTCTAGTCCTTTTTCAATTTCATTTAAAACGGAAATATCTTGTTCTTTCTGTTGCGCCTGGAGCAATGCCTCTTTCGCTTCTGCACCACCAATTTTTCCTAGCGCCCAAGCAGCAGTACCGCGTAAAACAGGACGGACGTCTTTTTCCATAATCTTCGTCAATTTACCTACAGATTCTTTTTCCTTAAAATGGGCCAATGCAATAATCGCATTTCTCTGGATTGGCTTTTTCCCACGCCAAGAACCAGACATCTCGCCAAAAATTTCTTTGAATTGGCGATTTGATAACTCTAACAAAGGATCTAATAAAGGCTTTACCATTTCCGGTTCCGGCTCCATCGCTTGATGATGATGAAAATCCATCCCCTTATTTTTCGGGCAGACAGATTGACATGTATCACATCCATATAAACGATTTCCGATCTTGGTTCTGAATTCATCTGGTAAAAAATCCTTTGTCTGTGTTAGAAATGCAATGCAGCGTTTGGCGTTTAATTGACCTGGTTGAACCAACGCTCCTGTTGGACAAGCATCTAAACACATCGTGCATTCCCCACACTGGTCCTGGAGCGGTTCATCTGGTTCAAACGGAAGATTGGTAATCATCTCTCCCAAATAAACATATGAACCAAATTCTGGTGTGATAATCGAACAGTTTTTTCCACTCCATCCGATTCCGGCACGCTCTGCAACCGCTCGATCCACAAGTTCCCCTGTATCTACCATCGTTTTAATAGCCGTTTCGGGTACATGTTCTTTTATATATACAGCTAGTTGACTTAATTTTTCCTTAACAAGCTGATGGTAATCAACTCCCCAAGAGGCACGACAAAACAATCCCCTTCTTTCCCCTTTTTTTCCACGAGGTGGGTCCTCCATTCGTGAAGGATAAGCAAGGGCAATCGCAATAATCGAGCGGGGTTGATCAAATATTAAGGAAGGATCTGTGCGTTCCTCAATATTTTTATGCTCAAAGCCTGATTGGTACTCAAGCTCCTGTTGTCTTAATAATCGATTTTTCATTTCAATAAAAGGATCAGAGCCAGCAAAGCCAATTTTATCAATCCCAATCTCTTGACTGAACTGGATAATATCTTGTTTTAATTGAGCGTAATCCACAGACTCGTCCCCTTCCTAATTAGAATGATTTGCTACTATTTTACACTATAAGTTATTACAGGCAAAAAGTGAATGAATGGATATTACAATAGAAGGTTTTACAAGTGACCCACTTCACATCCACCATTACAGATGAACCTGATGATCAAATACTGAAAATACGCTAAGCATATAAACAAAAGCGCAAGCGCCTTGATCAGCCCCGACAAGCAAATGTTCCTGAGCTATGAAGGGTGCTTTTTTCCCTTCATAGCTCAGGGTTATTTGACCTCGAGGGACTAGGCGCTGGAGCTGGATGTCAAATCACAACGTAAGCAAGCTATCCACAAGCCAAGAATTTTATAGTTTCCTTAACAAAAAAACGCAAAGCCTTGTTTTTTATATAAAACAAAACCCTGCGTTGGTATGTATGGAGCGGGTGATGGGAATCGAACCCACGACAACAGCTTGGAAGGCTGTAGTTTTACCACTAAACTACACCCGCATTACTCCTTCAAAAAGTTGACCCTATTATTATACAAAATAAACGAGAAAATTGCAACATTCGTCACAAAACCTCTGAAACTTAAAACCGGATACTTCCTGTTTTCGGGCGGATGGAACCTGTTTTCGGGCGGATGGAACCTGTTTTCGGGCGGATGGAACCTGTTTTCGGGCGGATGGAACCTGTTTTCGGGCGGATGGAACCTGTTTTCGGGCGGATGGAAGAACGCCCGACAATGCCGGGCGTTCTTCTATCTTATTACTCCGGCTTATGAAAAGCACTCCCATAGAAATCGGACCATTTCTCCTGGGCGTACAGGGTCACTTGTATGACGGAATACAAAGGGAATTTGATATTCATCATATTTTTTCTTTAATATGTATCCATGTACCGGATGGTGAACCATCTCGCCAACAGGCGCATCTGTAGAGATGTATGGTTGGTCAAACGGATAATCATACGTCATAAAGAGAGGTGGCGCTGATGCTGACATATAGTTAATAGCGGAGGCTTTTTCCGCAAGCTGCAAAGTATCAGGATGATACAGTTCTTCCGTCGAAGAGATCCCATAAAATAAAGCGATATTCGACTGGATGTGAGGGCCGTCGTAAATATCTTCGTAAAAACGCTGATCTTTTGAGACTTGTGTGCCAAAACCAATGAAGGCAGACACATTTGATGGTACTCGTTCGATTGGATCAGAACTCGCCGTGTTTGCTAAGTTTCCCCGAAGAGCATTCCAAAGCGCAATATGCCCACCTGCAGATGAACCAGATGTAGCAATACGCTCAGCATCAATTTCCCATTCTTCAGCCTGACTTCTAACAAACTGAATCGCCCTTGTCCCATCCTGCATAGGAGCTGGGAACGGGTCGGTTGTAATAAACCGATAATTGCAAGTCACCACAGAAATACCAGCTTGCAAACATTCTTCCATTAAACTATTTGCCTGAAAACTGCTTTTATCTCCACTTACATAGCCGCCTCCATGAAAAAAAATTAAAACTGGCGTAGGCTTGCCTTCATCAAGGATATAGGCATCTAACTTATTTCTCTCATAAGGTCCATACGGAATATCCTTATATTCCTTTACATTCATTCTATCACTCTACCTTTACTATTATTTTTAAATAATCCACTTTCCAAATTAGAGCGCTATCATCTTATTATGATAACATTCCCACATTCAAATAACGATAGCTAATTACCGATAATTCCAAAAGATTAGTAGCACGAAATCAGTCTACATTCATTTTTTAAATAAAAATCGAAGGCTTGCTTCTCGTATATACCAAATTGACAACAAAAATAGCTTACTTTCGGTTTAAATGGCCGATCGCAAGCTATTTACATATTATGCAGTCCCAAGCTCGACCCCAAGCTCCTTCAAATATCTCCGATACGCAATACTTACGCGATCACAAATCAAGGATAATTCAATCTGAAGGTCAAGAGGTAGTTCTTCTGGCTTTTGATTTTGCACAATTGGCTTATCCTGTGAAAAAATTTCATCCTGAAACGCAATTAATTCCTCATCAGTTAAACCTGTATCATAATTAAAAGATAAAATTCCATAGGCCATCGAGTTCTCTTCGTCAATCGGGCGAACCGTTAATAAAATCGTCATTAATGTATCATTCTCTTGATCTCTTTTCGTAAAGCTTACAGTAAAGGGACGATGAATTTCATAAGTATAATACACATATTTAGGCTTTCCCGAACCATCTGGATCAGGCTGATAAATCGCAATTTCATCAGAATAAATTCGATCGCCTTCTTGGTGTACCTTATAATCCGGAACCTCTCGATGTTCTTCCGATCCTAAATAGCCCTGATGCACAACAGCTAAATGTCCGACATCTAGAAAGTTTTCAATGATACGCGGTGGTTTGGCAACTACCTCTTGCGGTCCCCAAATCACGTTATGGAATTCTGTTCCTTCCATTGGTTGATAGTGAAAAAGCTCTGGTTCATTCCCAGCAATATTCACCCAAATCAGCCCATATTTTTCTTGACACGCATATGAAACGGCTTTTGCTTTACGAGGAATTGGTCTGCCCTCAGGAAGCTGCGGTATTTTGACACAAGCACCTGTCTCATCATACTCCCACGCATGGTATGGACATACTAAACAATCGTTTTTCACTTCACCTAAAGACAAAGCCGCGCCTCGATGAATGCAAAGATCTTTAAAAGCATGGATTCCTTTGCTATTTCGAAAAATCGCTAACCGCTCTCCCATTAAAACGACTTGAATCGGCTTTTCTTTGACATCCTCTGATCGACAAGCAACAAGCCAGTCCTCTTGTAAAATTTTATCTTCCAACATTTTTAACCCTCCACCAATGTTATCCTCCTTATATCTTAATCATTTCCTAAGAAACGGTCAACCAAATTGACGAACATTTTTATTTTTATTTTAAAAATCATTCGTTTATCATATACAAAACTAACTATATTATATATAATCCAAGAATAAAGTTTATTTTTAGCTAAGAAGGGTGATATCGGTTGAAAAATCAAACAGAAAATAATATTGTTTTAGGTGTTCATGACAAAATTAGTTATCACAAAGCATTTATTCTTGGTCTTCAACATGTATTAGCAATGGACTTATACATCGCTCCTATTATTATTGCTGGCCTTCTTTCGTTAAGTACAGAAAACACTTCTTTCTTTGTACAAATGTGTTTTCTTGCAACAGGTTTGGCTACCCTTGTTCAGACTGGAGCAGGCATTAAGCTGCCGGTTGTCCAAGGACCTTCTTATGTTCCGATCGGTGCGATTGCCGCGATCGGTGGAAAACTTGGCTTAGGAGCGATTGCCGGTAGTCTTATTCCCGGTGCAATCATTATTACCCTGATTGGCTATCCTTTAAAATGGTTCGCCAAAGCTGTACGTAAAATCATCCCTCCGCTAGTTGGTGGAACAGTGATCATTATTGTCGGTATCTCACTAATGCCGACAGGGTTAAACAATATTTATCAAGCTGAAGGAAATATCGGAGAGAATATTTTGATTGCTGCTATTTCCGCAACCGTTCTAATCATTTGCATGCTACTGGGGCGTAAAATGAGAGGAATTGGAACTTTCTTTCGTTTAGTATCCGTCATTATTGCCATTGTCGCCGGCACCATTGCAGCAAGTTTTTTTGGTACTGTTGATTTTTCACCAGTGAAAGAAGCAAGCTGGTTTTCCTTACCGTCTCTTTTTCCGTTTGGAAAACCGGTGTTTAATCTAAACGCAATTATTACGATGGTTTTTGTTTATTTCATAATATTATTAGAAACTACAGGGACATGGTTTGTCGTATCCTCTATTACGAATGAAGAACTTGATGATCGCCGTTTAAATCGAGCTTCGGTTGGCGAAGGGATTGGCTGCTTAGTAGGTTCTTTATTTGGTAGCACTCCGATGACCGGATATTCTTCTAATGCTGGACTACTTGCGATTACAGGCGTTGCCAGTCGAATGGTCATTATCATGAGTGGTGCAATTCTCGTTTGTCTCGGATTGATTCCTAAACTCTCAACGGCTATTACCTGCATACCTGAGCCTGTTATTAATGGCATTTTTGGGATTGTTTGTGTAGCCATTGTCACCAATGGTATGAAAGTGATTCAACCTATTATGATCGATGATCGCAATATGATGATTATTGGACTCCCAATTCTCCTCACGATCGCTGTCACGATTTTACCACCAGAAGCCTTAAACTCAGCTCCTGATTGGGCTAACTATATTTTATCCTCAGCGACAACTGTTGGGGCATTGGCCACCGTCTTGCTCAACCTACTTATCCCGATAAAAAAAGCAGAAACCAATCATCTGTCAAAATAACGGAAAGTAAACCAAGCCTTCAAAATCATAGAAGGCTTGGTTTTATCTAGATAAGGATGTTCAAAAAGTCCGGTAAAAATAACATTGCGAGATAAAGGAACCTCGACTAAGTCCCGACATGTCCTATCTCCAGCATCGAAGTCACCACTTCCTGTGGAAGCTCGCTATCAGGAAAAGGATTTTCCTTTAAAAATCACCTATGCCCTGTGGTCAATACGGAAGTAGGCACAACACTGCAAGTTCGCCACGACTCCAACGTATAGGATCTACTAGCGTCGGGGTGGTGACAAGACGTCAGTGTATTTACCCGACTTGGACCTTTTTATCTTCCTTTTTGAACACGCCCTATATCGCTTATTTATCTTTTAACAACTCAAAGACTTGCTCCACATCTTTGTCTCCACGTCCGGAAATATTTATAATGATCGTTTGATCTTTTTCAAGCGTTGGGGCAAATTTTAGTGCATATGCAACTGCATGGGCACTTTCCAATGCTGGGATGATCCCCTCTGTTTTAGAGAGAATGCGAAATGCATCCAATACATCTTCATTGCTTACCGCTACATATTCTGCCCGGCCTGTTATTTTTAATTGGCTATGCTCAGGGCCACTTCCGGGATAATCCAATCCTGCTGCAATCGAATAGGTTGGCAATGGGGTACCTTCCTCATCTTGTAAAAGGAGACATTTAAATCCATGGATAACGCCAGGTGTTCCAGTTGTTAAGGTTGCAGCTTTATCTGGTTCCACGCCAATTAAACGAACTTCTTCATCCTCTAAATACTCTGCAAATGAACCGATCGCATTACTACCGCCACCGATACAGGCAATCACCGCATTTGGCAATTTTCCCTCTTTTTTCAAGATTTGCTTCTTACTCTCTTTACTGATTACAGATTGAAATTGTTTAACCATTGCTGGATATGGATAAGGACCAACAGCTGAGCCTAATAGATAAAATGTATTCTCGTAATTTTCAACAAGATCTGCTAACGCTTCATCCACAGCTTCTTTTAGTCGTCCCTGTCCTTTTGTTACGGCTACAACTTTTGCCCCTAATAATTCCATCCGAAAAACATTTAAAGCCTGTCTTTTTGTATCCTCTGCTCCCATATAAATCACACATTCCATGCCAAACATCGCACAAACAGTGGCTGTTGCTACTCCATGCTGGCCAGCTCCCGTTTCGGCAATCACTCGTTTCGCTCCCATTCGCTTTGCTAACAAAATTTGTCCGAGCACATTATTAATTTTATGAGCTCCTGTATGATTGAGATCCTCACGCTTCAAATAAATCTTTGCCCCACCTAATTCATTCGTTAATCGTTCAGCATAATAGAGTGGAGATTCTCTTCCTACATATTCTTCATAGTAATACTGCAACTCTTGATTAAATGCCTCATCATCCTTATATTGAACAAATTTCTCAGCCAAAATCTGCAATATATTTTCTAATTCTGGTGGTACATAGCTACCCCCAAATTCACCAAAATATCCTTTTTCTATTTGTTCTGTTTGATTCATCTTCTTCTCACTCCTATTTTTTAAAATAAAAAAGGGCTTCTCAAAATCCTAAAAAGGACGAGAAACCCGTGGTGCCACCTTTATTCGTCTACAACGTAAACGCTCTTATTGCTTACGACTCTTTTATCAGTGAGCCCTCCGCCATAGCCTACTTTGTTCGGCATGGTTGCTCAGAAGTCCATTCAACAAAGATTCCACACTGATTTTCACCAGCCATCAGCTCTCTACCGTGCACCTCTTGCCTACTATTCTTCCTCATTGCAAACGTTATTTTTATTCATTTTAGTATTTTGTACAGTAATAGTCAATACAAAATATCTTCTCTATTCCTTCACTATGTGATTAAATGTAAAATTACTATTCTAGTCTAAAAAATTCATGCTAGTACTATGATGTAAAAAAAATTGATAAATGAACAAGGCTATTTCAGAAAATCCGCTTTTCTCTGGATGGTATACCGATCTCGGAACAAGGATTTTCCACAATCATTCTTACTCCTTTAAAGAATGAATTATATACCGTAATACGCTCGAGAATGAGACAAAAGTGTTTTCACTCAAGACAACCAAACTAATAGGTGCATATATACCACTGCGGAAATATACTTCTCTAAGGCGGTGCGTTATTCGCCTTTAGAGCTGAACATTTAGTTATGTGCCACCCTCTCTCCGCTTGATTAAGATCCATTTCGATCGTATATCTATCGATCAGGTTGCAATTCAGATATTATATTGAAGAAGTCTTGATATGCAGAAAGATAATAATCCGCTCCAGGTTCGTTATTTTGAAATAAGCATGTGGAGATACCTAATTGTTTTGCTGGAATAATATCAATGGTTCGATCGCCGATAGCTAGATCAATTCTGTGCTTTTGGTGTAAATATTCATAGGAGGCCGTATGTGGTTTACGAGGGTAGCCATCATCTCCCGCTACGATGTCAGAGAAGTACTTTTCCCAGCCATGCGCCCGTATAGTCCTCAGTACCTCAGCACGACTGCTATGTGTCATAATCACGTTTTTATTTGCATAACTTAGCACTTCTTCTACTCCCGGAAACGGTTTGAATTCATCGGCAGGTAATTGGTTAGCAAGTAAAATAAACTGGTTCATATGTTCATCGCTCAAATTAAAAAATTGGATTCCATGTCTAAAGGAAATTTTGATTTGAGCATAGATCTCTTCCTCCGTAACATTTTCATTCTTCATCACCTGTTTTAATGCTTTTGTAAACACTGGATACGTGTCAAAAAGCGTACCATCAAAATCCCATAATATATTCAAGTGAATTCCCCCTTTCTATGCATAACAAATTGTGAGCGGCTATGCTTAAAGTTATTTTTTTCGTAAAAAGGGATAAATTGCTCCTCACAAAATAAGCTAACCACATCTATAGAAGAAAGATCATCTAGCAGTTTTGATACAAGACTCACTCCAATCCCCGACTTTTGATAATCCCGATGTACGACAACATCTTCTATGTATGCTCTAAAACGACCATCTGATACTGCCCTTGCAAATCCAATTAAAGTACCACCATCCCATACACCAATGGATAATGTAGTTCGTAACATTTGTTCAATATCTTGCTCATTTCTTTCCTTCCACCACCCTGCATCTTTATATAGCATCGTTAGCTCTGTCCCTTTGATTGCCTTTTCAGAGTGACGCAAATATTTTACTGCCAAGTGATCATCCCCTTAAAATTTCCTCCATCATCTATACATTCTCTGCTAATTTTTGAATTTTCCACTTGAACACAAACCTTTTTCATGTTTTTTTCTATAATATTAAAAAGGAGTCTGATAACAAATGGAAATAGCATTGCTTTATCTATTTGTTGGTGTTTGCATTGGTGGTTTACTGTATATGATAGCAGATTCTCGTCCTTTTTTTCTTTTTCTAATTGTGAGTATTGCTTGGTTACCACTTTTTTTGATTGGGATGACATTTGTTCCTTTTATGGGTGAAGAATGTATTTCCAATACCCATAACAGATAAACGCACAAACCCAGGAGGTCATTCCGAATATCATAACAATTGTCGTTTCCGACCACCCATATTTTAGGCTAAGATGATAATGGATTGGTGTCATTCTAAATAGCCTTTTACGCGTCCGTTTGAAATAGGCCACTTGTAAAATGACCGATAATTGTTCTGCAAAATAGACGAAAAATAAGACGGGTATTAATATTTCAACTTTTTCAAGAACGGCAAGAAAGGAAAGTGATCCTCCGATTGCTAAAGAACCCGTGTCGCCCATAAAAGCTTTTGCTGGGAAAATATTATAAATAAGAAATCCCAGCAAGCAGCCGATCATGATCAAACAAAATGTTTGTACCTCCGGCCTTTCTGATATCAAAAAAAAGAAAAAATAAGTTGGGATGGCAACAACGCCTAAAAGCCCATCCAATCCATCAGTAAAGTTGATAGCGTTTGCAGATCCGACAACAAAAAAGGCGATTACAACGATATAAAGAACAATTGGAAAATCGATTGAAATTTGCTTATAAATATGAATCTCTGTATCTATCCCCAATTTCCAAATGATGTAAAAGAGTAAAAGTCCAGTGAATCCAAATTGAAAAATGAGTTTTGTTTTCCCAGATACACCCCCAGGATCTTGTCGAGAAGCTTTCCAAAAGTCATCTAAAAACCCGATAAAACTAAACAGAATATAAATAACCGCCAGCAAAAACATAAGAGGTGTAGGGAAATAAAGTAAAGCAATGATGATTCCTACAAATAGAATTATACCAAACATTAATGGCGTACCCTTTTTCAACTGATGCGTAGAAGGTAACTCTTTTCTTATCGGTTGAATAAGTCTCATTTTCCTTAAAAATGTAATCAGTAACGGTGATAAAGCTACAACAGAGATAAATGAAATCAGTGCTGAGATGATTTGTCCCTTCAATCTTCCTACTCCCTTCCTTCTATAAATAACATGTTTTGAGAGGATTCGTATCACTCCCAAAACATTCTGTTTTTTTATTGAATGTTCATTAAACTACTTCGATATAGCTTACTAAATATCCTTGGTATTTATGATGGGAATCAAGATGGGTTCATTTAATGACCACATCTAAAAGTTCATCAGTTAACCGACCTAGCTGATGAACTTTTTCTTTCTTTAGTGGGACAAACCCTAATTTCATCATATTTTTTTGCAGTTCGGCCGGTAAACATTCAAGGTACTCTTCCATTGAGCATCCATTTGAGGTTTCAAGAAATAACCAAAATGCTTCTCCATGCATTTGCCATTTCAAATTAAAAAAATCCTTCGTATTCAACAATCGTTGGATTTTGCTATCACATAGCGTATCTTGCAATTCAGACAAACCAAATTTAGAGGCATGGCCCTGGCTTCGCAAAAACTGGCGTAATTGACGTAAGATGCAGGAAAGCTCTATACAATCTTGTTCAATTGAAATAGATGATACAGCTTGAAATTCCTCAAAATGAGACTTTAATGTTTTGATTTTCGGTATCAACGCCCCTGTTGACAGTGAATGATGATTTAAAAACAGATATAAAAATCCAGCCTCTGCCCATGCGCCCATTGCAAGATTAGTGGCTGAATAAAACTGCTGTTGACAGGTATGATCATAAGCAACCTGGATTCTTTCCTGAACGATGCCGGAAACTTGTTCAATCATTTTATATTGGCCTTTTTCTGAGGTGAAATAAGTAGTCGCACAATCTTTTATATTGTTAAATGCCCCATCCCTGTCTTGTATGATCGTTATTTCCGCTAAAAACCTGTAATCCCAAGGAGAATCGATAATGTCTTGTCTTGTTGCTAACGCTTTTACTGGCACTATCTCTAACTGTATAATCTCCTCACCATACAAAATGTCCATATGATCCGCGTGTCTATCCGAATCCGTATAAACTGTAATATCCACATCACTATATTGGTCCGCTTCTCCCCTAGCTACTGAACCACCTACGCTTGCATAGTGAACTGGCAGATCCAACTCTTGAATAAAATTCTTAGCTACTGAAAGTAATTCCATACTTCTCTTGTTCATATTGTCCCCCACACTCTTATATAGACTCCAGATATTCACCGTTTTAGATGGTACAAGGTTTACTTACTATTTTTTATTTCTCCTCCTACATTTTATAGGGGGTATTTCACTTTTTTTGCAGAACTTCCATTCTATATTGAACGAGATCATCATCTACAAATGGCGAGTCTGCTAGTCACCGTTGATTTCCGCTCCAGGCGGACGCTTTCCGGTGGCCTGCAGGATGCAGATCACACAGGCATTGCGCCAGGAGTCGCCGCCTTCCACTCCAATCAACTGAGATATTCTTTTTCTTATGGGATGCCGCCTGACAATACCACGTTCTACATTCGTATTAGTGATCATATAGAAAAGTCTCCTGGTTTTATTTGATTGAAGGAACGATTTCTTGCTCTATCACTACCTGTCCATCATATGAGCTCGACTGTTTTTGACTGTAGATCTTTTAGTTTGCGGAATGCTACTGCACATATATGATCTCTTTTCCTCTTATTATATCGCTCATGAGCATTTGTTTTGGTTAACCTATGAATATAGTACCATTGTTCGCGCCTACATATAATAGTTTTGTCGTAAACGACTGTTTTTGATCTTAAACGTTAATTTTTACCGTTTGGATCAATAAAACATGCTTCTTTATCTAGGTTTCGCTCCTTCGTAGAATAAGAGTGAGAGGTGGGTTCGTTTTCAGTTCAATTATCGAAAAAAGTTGGGTGAACAATAATAGGTGGATCCACTCATCCGTCATTGCCAGAATTTACACATTAGACCTATATTGTTTTTCTCCATCCCCAATGACTAGTGATTTCCTTCCCATTAGATTGTATAAATACTCGAATTTTTCTTTAGCAATTTTAAAGTCTTTTTCTCCATAATCTTCAGGATCATTTACATAGACATATTCTTCGTCATATCCCGTCAAAACGACGTTGTGAAGGGGCGTTGGGGCATAAACCTCCTTGCCCTCTTTCGTTTGCCAAAATCTTTCATTCGGTGTTTCATATCCAATGGTGACCCAAACAAGCACTGGCTTCCCTTGTACAACAAAATATTCTAACGTTTCAAGATTTGCTCCGGTTGAATCTACACTTTGGACGTATTGATCTGCCTGCTGTTTTAATATATTAGGAAAAATTGTATAACCAACAGAGAAGGGATCACCGACATAGCCTTGTAACGGATTTCCCCACATTTGAATCGAATTATCTTCCTCTCTTATTAATTCCGTGTTGTCATAAATATGTTCATGGGCAATCTCTTCTTTTGTGACAGAGATCCCGAAATAATTTAAAGCCATGGCTAACGAAGTGGCTTCACAGCCGGAAGGCAAGCTTGGTCGTTGCTTTGTATAAGGAATGTCTAATTGTATTTTTTTCGGTTTATCCTTCTCTTTCATATCCATCATCTGGAGTTTTACTAAAAACATGGCATTGAGGTATCCCGTATTGCCATCGTACTCAATGGGCTGATATCCATTAATAGGCTCCCCAATCACGTCAACCTGTTCCTCAGCATTAAGTGTGCCAATGATTTCCTGATCTTGACTAGGTCCTGTGCGAATATTCAATGTTGTTCTTGTCACAATATAAGTATTGTTACTCACAGATAGACTAAATTTGTCATCGGCATTTTGTTTAGTTAAATGATCAGATGCTGCACTCATAGTGAAATGATCCTCCTTACTATATTGTGATAGTACACTAAAAATAATGGCCTCCACTCCTATAAAAGTTATTTTACTAAAAATAAAGTAGAAATAAACTGATTATTAAATCACTTATTCGTATTAATCTCCACTTAGATGGGGAGAGCATTCGGTTTATTAATCTAAGAACATAGTAACATTGTTTTTTACTTTATAAACATTTTTGTCATAAACGACTGTTTTTTAATCATAAACGTCAACTTTTATAGTCATTGAGCTATAATAAATAGATAATAACTTATTAGTCGTGCAATAAAAAATGAATTTGACGAGGTGGAAATATTGCAAAAGTATGACTCCGAAGAAATAGCGATGGATCCTCTGAAAAAAGAAAAGCTCAAAAGGTACAAGCTTCTTAATCAATCCGTGATTCAGGGGGAAATTCTATTTGTTGGTTCTTCCTTAATGGAGCAGTTCCCTATCAATGAACTGCAACAAACATTAAGTAAAACCGTGATCATCTACAATAGGGGCATTGGCGGATTTGTTACAAAGGAATTGTTAGCATCCATGGATGAATGTATTTTTGAACTAGAGCCAGCAAAAATATTTATCAATATTGGCACAAATGATATCGGTTCATGTGACTACAAAAAGGAAAATTTGCTAATAAACTATGATAAAATTCTAGGTCAGATAAAGAAGAAATTACCTAATTGTAAAGTATATGTAATGGCTTACTATCCTGTTAATGCACAAGCAAATTTTCCTTCCATAGGCCAGCAACAAAAAAATGAAATGTTTAAGACACGAAATAATTCATCGCTCCAAGAAGCGAATTTAGCAATTAAAGATTTAGCTCATCACTATAATTATGAATTTATTAATGTGAATGATGGCTTAGTAGATGGAGCTGGGAATTTAAAAGAGGACTATACGGTCGAGGGGATTCACTTATGGCCAAATGCCTATGCTGTGATTCTTGAAAATTTAAAACAGTATTTATAAGCGCGTGTGCAAAAAGGCGCAAGACAGCGTTGACGCCCTCCCACTTCAAGAATTCGTGGAAAACCTAGAATTGTAAGTGGGGGATCAACAGCCAGTAAAAGCGGTCTTCTGCAGTTAATTCGGGGTAACATTTTACGCAATGCTTGCGTTCACCCATCCAATTTTTCCACGTTCAAAAAATTCCACCCTCTCTTTCCTATGATAGAAACACTTCAATATTATCTGCTCACTGCACATCAGAATACAAATTGGAATTGCGAGAAAGTCTATTAATCCGTTGCTTTCTACTGGGCCTTCAGCTTACACATTGGTTGATTCCCGAGAACGATATTAATATTCTTGCATAATCAACAAAAATACATTAAAATGACTCATAGTCATAAATGACCATTGGTCAATCGAGGGAGGCTTTGTGAATGTCGCAAAGAATGGACAAAATATTTCATGATAGAAACACCACCATCCTAAATAATGCAGAGACTTTATTTAGATTAAAGGGTTTCGATAAAGTAACGATGAATGACATAGCGAAAGAATCAGATGTCGCGAAGGGTACTTTATATTTGCATTTTAAATCAAAAGAGGAATTACTTTTTAACATTTTGATACCTAAATTGGAAGAATTTAATTCTGAGGTAGAAATCATAAATAAAAAACAGGATCTTACAAGTGATAAGATCAAAAAAATAATCACTTATGGGTTTGATAGTGACTTTTTTGACTTTACTAAAAACCATTTTCTTTATATGCATCAATTATTTAATGTGCAATATCACGATGAATTAAAAGCACTTATCGATAAGGTCATAGAGAATTTTTCACTAATCATACAAAATGGGAAAGAAAAAAACGAGATAGTCTCTTCTCTGTCTAATAATTATTTATCCCATCAATTAATGCACATTTTTGACCCTCAAATTTATTTTAGTTTAGTTGAAATTGAAAAAAATACAAAAGAGCATTTTGTTCGTAACACAATTACTTTTTATTTAAATGTATTAAATATAGCAAATAAAGGAGACTGTTAGAATGGATCTACAATTAAAAAATAAACAAGCGCTTATTACTGGGTCAACGAAAGGAATAGGAAAAGCAATAGCTTATGAACTTGCAAAAGAAGGTGTGGATGTTTTAGTTAACGGCAGAAACAATGAAGATGTAGAAATTGTTGTTCGTAACATAAAGCAAAAATATCCAGAAACGAATCCTCAAAATGCCTTTGGTAATCTACTGAATAAAGATGATAGAGAAAATATCTTCGACAATTATCCTAATGTAGATATTCTTGTAAATAATTTAGGGATATACGAAATGATGAATTATGAAGAAATCAATGATAAAGTTTGGCAGAAATATTTTGATACCAATTTTCTTGTTGCTAATAGTATGACTAGATTTTATATAGATAAAATGCGGAGTAAAAACTTCGGCAGAATTATATTTATTGCTAGTGAAGAAGCTGTCATGCCTTCGGGAAATATGCCACAATATGCCGTGACTAAATCAATGATTTTATCTTTATCCAAGTCTTTATCCTTTTTAACCAAGGGCAAAGAAGTGACAATTAATACCATTATGCCTGGACCAACATTGTCAGAGAATGTTGAAAATATACTTAAAGACATGAATGATAACTCTAGCAAGTCTTTCGAACAAATTGAAAAAGACTTTGTATTATCTAATTTGCCTGATTTATATATCGAGAGGTTTATTCGTCCTTTCGAGATTGGAAGAATGGTAGCATTTGTATGCAGCCCATATTCAGGAGCTATGAAAGGCACAGCTATTCGGATGGATGGTGGGTTGATCCCTACTATTTATTAATACAAAGCAAAAGGAGTAGCAATATTCGCTATTCCTTTTGCTATTTTCAATTTTAAATCGGATTTTGAATTATCTGTGAGAAAAAGCTTTACGGTTTTCCTTAAGTGTGCCGTAGCAATCCCATTAGGTTTATTTTGTGTTCTAAACAACAAAACCCTTATACAAAAGCAGATAAAGTGAAACTTCAATCAGTGGGGGTTTTCTTTCATCCCCCACTGATTGGTAGTTGAACAAATCGGGCTTTTACTGGCTGTTGATCCCCCACTTACAATTCTAGGTGTTCCACGAATTCTTGAAGTGGGGGTCTTACAGCCAGTTAACGCGGGATAAAAATGTTCCTTTTTATTTGGAAGAAAAAGAGCACACAGAAAAATAATCTTATTGTAAGTTCTTAATTTCATTTGTAACAGTGAGTGAGAGCCTTACTTATTACATTAAGTGTATTAAATGGAAGACAATACCAACCACAAACAATCCAAGAATCATAATGATAGGAGAAACTTTTTTTCTAAGCAACCACATGCTTAGAAGGGTTAAACCCAACCCAGCTAAACCAGGAATTAAACTATCCAAATTATCTTGTAAAGTCGTTATTTTGTGAGCAGTCAATGAAAGACCTTCTGCTTGTTGTTGCAATGCCGTTTTAATCCCTTCTGCTCCTGCAGGCAAATTCTCCCAATCTATATAAGCCCCTTCATCAAGCTTCACTCTAGCCACAACAGGCGTGAATTGGACAGTAACCCATCGATTCACTAATGCACCAAGGATAAACATACCCAAGATTGAGGCACCTTTGGTTATATCTTGGAGTACTCCACCAGATAAGTCGTCTGTAATTTTTGAACCAGCTTTGTAACCAGATTCTTGTGTATACCACATAAATGCCATACGAATAATATTCCATGCAACGAAGTAAATAATGGGTCCAAGTAGATTACCGGTCATAGCAAGAGAAGCCGCTAGCGCACCAAGGATTGGTTTAACCGTGAACCAGAATACAGGATCACCGATACCTGCTAAAGGACCCATCATCCCAACTTTAACCCCCTGAATCGCTGCGTTATCAACCGGCGCCCCATTTGCCCGTTCTTCTTCAAGCGCTAAAGTGACTCCAATAATAGGTGAAGCGACATAAGGATGGGTATTAAAGAACTCTAAGTGACGTTTTAATGCAGCAGCACGATCTTCTTTTGTTTTATATAATCTTTTGATTGCGGGGATCATTGAGAATGCCCAACCACCGTTTTGCATACGTTCATAGTTCCAAGAACCTTGTATAAAAGTAGAACGCCACCAAATAGCTATACGATCTCTTCGCGATAATCTTAGTTCCTTTTCCATTTTTATGTTCCCTCCTTTTTAGTAATTATCAATAATATCGCCTAGTGGATCGCCGGTATTATTTCCGCCATTACCAGAACCGCCTTGTTTGGAAAGTGCTAAATAAATAAGTGCAAGCGCCACTCCAATAGCACCTAGACCGATAAGTGTAATTTCTGAAATAGTTGCTAATACGAAACCAATTGCGAAGAATGGCCATACTTCTTTTGTGGCCATCATGTTAATAACCATTGCATAACCAACGGCTACGACCATTCCCCCACCGATTGCTAAACCACTTGTCATCCACGTCGGCATTGCTTCAAGCATTTCTCGAACTGGACCTGCACCAATTGCTAGGATTAACGCTGCTGGAATTGCAATACGTAATCCTTGCAAGATGATCCCGACAATATGCCACAGTTCAACTTTTCTTATGTCTCCTTCATTCGCTGCAGCATCCATTAAATGAACCAATCCTGTTGCAATTGTACGGACGATGATCGTTAATAATAAACCTGCTACAGCAAGCGGAACGGCAATCGCAATCGAAGATGTCACACCAGCCTCACCTTGCCCACTTAAAACTAAAATAATGGCAGACGCAACCGATGCTAACGCAGCATCCGGCGCTACGGCTGCTCCAATATTCGCCCAACCTAAGGCGATCAATTGAAGAGTACCACCTAGGACAAGGCAGGGTGCTAAGTTTCCAGTAACCAAGCCGATTAACGTACAAGCAATGATAGGTTGGTGAAAGTGGAATTCATCCAAAATTCCTTCCATACCAGCCAAAAATGCGATGATAACGACTAATATGATTTGAATCACGTTTAAATCCATTATTAGTCCCTCCGTTTTCTCTATATAGTATAGTAGAATTATTTTTGTTTGTTTAACTCTGCTTGAGCTCTCCTGATAATTTCATTCATGTTTCCTTTCGAATCGTTCGGAACTTTACGTACATCAAATTTCAAACCAGCTTCCTTCAACTTGGCGAACGTGTCAATATCTTCTTGATTAAAGGCCAAAACCTTATTTGGTTGCACTTTACCAGGTGAATGGGCCATCGAACCAACGTTGATCGTCTCTAATGGTACTCCACCTTCAACCGCTCTAAGCACATCTTGTGGATTTTCAAAAAGAAGTAACGCGCGCTGACCGCCGAAATGTTGATCATCTTTTGCGAGTTCGATCATTTTTTTAACAGGAACAACATGTGCCTTTACACCTGAAGGAGCAGCCTGTTGGATCAATTTCTTACGGAGTTCATCTTTAGCTACTGCATCAGATACAACAATGATACGTGTAGGCTGTACCGTTTTTGTCCAAGCAGTTGCTACTTGTCCATGAAGTAAACGAGAGTCAATCCGTGCTAATACGTATTCAAATTTACCAGGTGCTCCTACATTTGATGGTCTTGCAACATCTGTACCAGTTGCTTTCGCTGGTTCTAATTCTTCAGGTTTTACTTTAACCCCTTCTTTGGCAGTGTCCATGATATGCGTAGCAATTTCATGCGCTCTGTTCATTGAGAAACGTGATGCATAGGCCTCAATCAACATCGGTAAGTTCATACCCGCAACGATTGCCCATTTATCTTTGTGTTCTTCAGACAAGCTGTTGGCTTGATTGAAAGGAGTTCCCCCCCAAAGATCGACTAAGAACAATACTTCGTCTTGATTGTCGAAAGAGGCAATAGCTTCTAGCATTTTTGCCTTAACATCTTCAGGTCCTTCACTTGGCATTAAAGTGACAGCCCTTACATTTTCTTGTTCACCAAAGATCATTGCTCCAGATTTCATAATTCCACTGGCAAATTCACCGTGACTAGCAATGATAATTCCTACCATTTTTTTACCTCCCTATTATATTTTTACAACTAAATAATCATCCATAAAATGAAAGGTATGGATATAGATTCCCTTTAATTGTCCAGTTCAATCAATGCTTTTTACTCACCCCCGGTCGAGATAGTAATACGCAAAAAATAATTGCAATCTAAATTCATTTTGTAAACGCTGTAAAAATAGGGTTGAATAAACTGGTTGTATTTTAAAAATGTTTGCCTGTCCTGTAAAAAATTTATTTTTTTTCTTTACCCTTCAATCCGAGTTTGATAACCTCAAAGAAACTCAATGATTGGACCATATGATTCGGATCAACATATTCACGAATGGTTCGTAGAACTTTTTTTGGATCTTTAGAAGAAAACAAAAATGTTCCACTTCGCTTTGTTTGTAGAGCATAGCGTGGAATCCATTTCCCTTTGAACATCACTGAAGCGATCACATGATCAACTTCTTCCCAAGGGATTTGAATAAACTTACGTGCGTCACGATCATTGAAGAATTCAAATCCTTTGTCACCGATCATGATCTTACCGTACTCTGAAATTCCCATATGGGAGGTGGCATCAATAACTAAATCGACTTTTGTATTGATTGATTGGACCATTTGATGCACTCCATTTCTCTCTTTTAAGATTCATTATAAGCGTTTTCTCACTTTATGCAAAAATATTTGGAGTAGGAAAGATTATGTATTTCCTTTAAATTTGCATTACTTCATGTTTGGAAGATATAAATAATTCTTCACACAGACGTTCGTTTATGACAGAGAACTCATGAGTTAGACCAACGAAGGGAACCATTGAGAAAAGTGTCTTTGGACGATTAATAAATAAAAGGAACACTTAAGCGATGATTGACTTGTCTTTTATTCTATGTACTGTACTATAAAATTAAATAAGATATAAATTCCATAGATTTAGAAAAAGAAGGTGTTTAATATTGGAAACAGAAATTGCAAATATTATTACAACCATTGCTTCCATCACGATTTTTATTAACTTATTATTGGCATTAGGTGTATTGTTTTTTGAAAAACGTGATCCCGGATATACTTGGGCGTGGTTATTAGTCTTATTCTTCCTGCCTATTGTCGGATTCTTAATTTATATCTTTTTAGGACGCAGTTTAAAACAGAATAATTTCTATCGATTAACAAAAGAGGAACAAAAGCTGCTTAAAGAAGAAGTTGATACACAATTAAAGATAATAGATGAAGAAAAACGAACTGATGTACCATGGTTAACACAGTATGAGGAGCTTATCACAATGAATTTGCGTTCCTCACACGCGAGGTTATCTGAAGATAATGAAATGGTTATATTTAATGACGGCCATAAGAAATTTGATGCACTTCTGGAAGATATTATGGCTGCGAAACAAGAGATTAATATTCAATATTATATCATTCAACCTGATAATCTTGGAAGAAAACTTAGAGATGCACTAATAACAAAAGCAAAAGAGGGTGTAAAAGTCCGGGTTTTATACGATGAAGTCGGTTCAAAAAAATTGTCATCCAGGTTCTTTAAGGATTTAAAACAGGCTGGCGGACGAGTACGTGTTTTCTTCCCAGCCTTTTTAAAACTGATTAATTTCCGGATCAATAACCGGAATCACAGAAAGCTGGTCATTATTGATGGTGCACTTGCTTATATTGGCGGCTTCAATGTGGGTGACGAATATCTTGGTAAAGATAAGAAATTCGGCTATTGGCGGGATACACATTTTAAAATATATGGAAATGCAGTCAATGATATTCAAGCCAGGTTTATTATGGACTGGCATCAGGCTGGTAAAGACAAACAACATGATGATTATAAGGAGTTTTGCTTTCATCTAGAACAGCACCACGGGAAAAGTCCAGTACAGATCGTTTCCAGCGGTCCAAATTCAAAAACAGAACATCTAAAGAATATGTATATTAAAATGATACTTTCTGCAAAGGAAAGTGTTTGTATCCAAACACCATATTTCATACCAGATACCAGCTTTATGGATGCTTGTAAAATGGCGCTTTTATCTGGAGTAGATATACGGATTATGATTCCCTGCAAGCCGGATCATCCATTCGTATATTGGGCAACCTGGGCATATGCAGGGGATTTACTGGACTACGGTGCAAAAATATTACTCTATGATAATGGCTTTCTACATGCCAAAACAATTGTGGTAGATAAAAAAATTGCTTGTGTAGGAACAATGAATATTGATTCTCGAAGCTTCCGATTAAATTTTGAAGTAAGTGCAGCTACATATGATGAAAATGTTGCTGAAGAATTGTACCGTATATTTGAAGAAGACTGCAAACTGTGCTCTGAATTAACGTCAGAGCGCTATAGCAAACGCTCCTTATGGATTAAATTCAAAGAAGGTATTTCCCGTTTACTTTCACCAATTCTATAACAAATCATATTAAGAATAAAAAAGTTCCAAGCAATAAAAAGTTTGCTTTGGAACCTTTTTGTAACATTCCTATAATTGTCTGTGATTTGATTTTCTGTTTATCCCGCATTAACGGGCAGTAATACCCCCACCTCAAGTCTTTAGAGAATACGGAGAAGCATAGGTGGGGGATACACTGCCCGTAAAAGCCCGATTGGTTCAACTAACAATCAGTGGGGGATGAAAGAACCCCCACTGATTGAAGGTTCACTTTATGGGACTGTCCCTAAAGTCGAAAATCACCAAAAAGCTCCCTTGCCTCAAGGGTAGCTTCAGCCTCTTCGCTCCGGGGGCTTCAGCTGATGCTATTCCTGCTGGCGTGTCGCTGTTTTTGGCGATTTTCTTAGTGTTTTTTGCAACAAAGGCAATGCTTATTGAGCTGTCTGCCCACCATCAACTGCTAAGTTGATACCAGTAATATATCCAGCTTTATCGGAACATAACCATACAGCAGCATTTGCCTGATCTTCAGGTTTACCAAGACGTCCTAATGGTATTGCAGCTTCTACCTGTTTAGCTTGCTCTGGCACTTCGCTAGACCAGGATTCAACACTTGGTGTTAGTGTCATTCCCGGACAAATTGAGTTTACCCGTATTCCATGTTTTCCATTCTCAAGAGCAGCTGTCTTGGTAAGTCCATTCACAGCCCACTTAGCCGATGAATATGCTGATAAGCCATAAACTCCTGTAAGACCAGCCGTTGAAGCAGTATTCACTATTGCTCCACCGCCAGATTTAATAAGTGCTGGAATCTCATACTTAAGCGAATAAAATAAACCTGTGAGGTCTACTTTCATTGTTTTATCCCAATGTTCATTCTGCGTCTCTGTAATCGGTACAGTTGGTCCACTAACCCCCGCGTTATTGTGAGCCCAGTCCAATCCTCCATATGTTTCAACAGTCTTCGCGACTAGAGATTTGACTTCTTCTTCATTGCCAACATCACATTTAATAAATGTTGCCTCTCCACCAGCCTCTTTAATTAAACGTACTGTCTCTGCCCCCGCACTTTCATTAATATCCGATACAATAACTTTTGCACCTTCAGCAGCAAAAGCCAAAGCACTAGCTCGACCGATACCACTACCGGAAGCCGTTACTATTCCCACCTTGTTTTCCATTAGTTTTTCCATCTGTAGTACCTCCTAAATACACTCTTCTATTTCAAAGAATTAATCATTATATCATCAATTCTATTTTTCACCTTCATTATATATTTTATTACTTGTGTCCTCAACTTTCGCACATTAACTCCAGCAGGCCTCTTCAAAAATTTGAAAATATATCTGGACCAACAGCGTTCGATTACGGAAGAGTTCTGCTTTTACTAATTTTAAATACAGACAACTATGCATGGAGATGTACCAGGAAAGCGCCTTAGAGTTGTTACCCGTATGTATACAAAATTATTATGATTAGCATCTCAGTGTGTGTCGTAAACCGCAACAGATGAATAATATATCCTAAGAGTCCTCATAATAAATTCTGAGGTGAATGGACATGGAGATTTTCAACAAAATAAATAACAGAATATCTGAATGGAACGCGACTCAAACTAAAAAGAAGATAAATACTAACCGCCACAAGGGTACGTGCCCCGACTGTTCTGGCAAAGGTTTTTTCGCTACGGAAGCACTTGTCGACCCGACTTGTCCTAGTTGTAACGGCACCGGATCATTTTTGGACTGGGCTGAGACAACTCTGCAACAGCTTGAGTAGTGTTAATATCCTAATTTATTCGAACCGTTCAGTAGTTACAAAGCCAATAAAGGCAGTGTAACTAAAAGTGGGTGCTTCACGCCGGCTGAAATTTATTTACTCTAATACGCCGAGGCATTTTTTTCATTTCTTTGTTTTAAAAGTATTCTGTCTTAATTTGATTCTTTGGTGAGGGATCATGATTTTTATTTTACCACTTCTAAGTAAACAACTCTTTAGTGATAAACCACATATTATCTGCTCTTTGAACAATTCAAGATAAGACGGTTAGTTGTTCGTTGATTCTTCACTGTACGACCTTGTCCACGCCAGCAAGTTCTAAATTACCGAATGTTTTTTCATTGTTGGATATCACAAATTTGAGATCCATATTTTTAATGGTTGAATGAATCTTATTTGATTTGATGGTCTACACGGTGGGGAGCAATCTTTGTTTTTCTGTTTTCGTTGGTTCACTTTCTTTCAAAATTGGATAAAAAAATAGACACCGCATTTTTGAAGTGTCCATCATCGATATATTCAATTTTATATTTGTCAGCTTAGGACATTCCTAGTTGGTTCATAAAATCAACAACATCAGACGATACCCAATAATCTACAATTTTTCCGTTTCTGATTTGAAAAATGTCAGTTCCCTCAAACGAAATTTCTTTTCCTTTTTCAGCATTTGCACCAGCCATTTGACCGTTGTATTTTCCGTTAAACAACCATCTAGCGGAAACATAATTATCTTCCTCAATCGGTCCAACAACTAAAGACATACGAATATTGTCAAAAAAACTTATACTAGAAATGATTACATCTTTCATAGCTTCTACACCTTGTTTGTTTTTTGAATCTTTGCCATCTGTTCTTGCTTGATGAACTATACAATTTTCATCTACTATTTCATCAAGTACATTTATATCCTCATTCCATGCCTTAACCCAAACTTTATAAATAGACTTACCGTTCATAATAAAATCTCCTTTCTATATTCTCGTTACTCAGTCATATCATAAACGAAGACATGAATATCATTTGAAACAATGCTATCAATGTTGGAAGTATCTTTGCTTCTTCACTTTTTCAAACACATAAGTAGTAAAAGGAGACAGGCTGATTCCAATATTCCACGGAATCAGCCTGTCTAATTCATACGATATCTATTGTTTCATCCACATCGGTTCCAACATATTTCCATCAATATCAGATACTTCCAACCCATACATTTGTTCTTCCGGCATTCCCATGTCAATATGGTAAGCATCGCCGCCATTTTCTTTCGCTAATCGCCCAAATTCTTTCACTGCATCTGCGCTTTCCATACTAAAACAGATTAAGGCAGCATTTTCTTTATGTGTATCGGCAATCTTTTTATCTTTGAGAAACTGTTGATAAAAAGACGGTTCTAACAGCATAATATAAAAATTTTCATCCCAAACCATACAACTTGCATCAACACTAGAAAAATCATCGTTCTTCGTAAAACCTAGTTTTTCATAAAAATCAGTGGCATCAGCAACATTCTTTACTGGAAAGTTAACAAAAATCATTGTACTCATTCAAAAGCCTCCTTTTGATTAGTTTACTATAAACAAATAATAAAAACTTCTTCTCGATTGCTATTTGTCAGGATTTCTGTCTATTTATTATTTTCACTTTTTCTCTATTTTGAAAATGTCCAACAATTTCAGAGATACCTATACATGTCAAGATAATTCCAAAAGCTTGAAATAATATTAACGTACTTTGGAAAGGGTTAAAAACAAGGATAGCTCCTCCTACCATGAGCAGAATACAAAAAGTAGTCCAGCCAGTACTCTTTATATTCAACGCTACAATCAGTTGCATTAATCCATTGATAATAACTGCTAAACCTAGTAAAAATGGCAAAATTGAGAACAGAGTTGGTGCAAAATAAAGGAAGATAGCAGCCAATACAATCAAGATAATACCATTTGCTAAACCTATATTATAAGTACCTGTCTGCTGTTTAAATTTGTAGCTTTGGTATATTTTAATAACACCTAATAAGGTTAAATATCCAGCAATCAAATAACCGATAAAATGAAGAAAGTCATTTGGGTTAATAAAAATAGCTGCTCCAATGAATATAAATATAACAGCTCGGAGAATCGCATGGCGTCGAAAGTTTTCTTTGAAATCCTTGATTTTGCTCATTTAATATTACCTCCCTTTATATCTTTTTTATTATTTTAATGTAAAAATCGTTTTTTTACTATAAAGACACTATCACCATAAATAAGATAATCAGTTGGCATGGTCTCTTCTAGCGGATCATTAGTATTTTCTTCCTTCAAATATTAAATAGAAAGTAAATTTTTATTCACTATTTTACTGAGATCAAAGATGTTAGCAATCGAAAAGAAATCTGGAAGTTCACTATATGCTACATTCAAAAATGACCAAAGATCTAGAAGGAGTGGCTATTGTGAGTAATAGAAGAATACTTGCTTCATTATTGTTTTCTTGAATTTATTTCAATATGTTTCTGTATATTTATTAACTTATCATCTGTTTAGATGAGATAAATCATGTTAAGGTGAATGCTCGGAATCGATAGTGCTGCGGAATCCGTGAAGGCGGAAGTACGCTTATGTAATCAAATTCAGGTCCACTACACATACGTAGGAGAGAGCGTCTCGGAGGATTTTTTCGAAGCCGAAGTTTATCGATTGGTGAGGTTTAGAGTGAGCGTTATAGGCGATTCCTAACAGAAAGTATATCTCGATGGATTTACGTAACGGTGATAGATATTACGAAACGCCAGAGGCTCTACTCAATAGTACTTAATACTATAGGAACTCAAATAATCCATTTTTCCGACGTTTCCTCACGTAAATCACCTCCGACCTGTGCTACGACTAAATAGCGCGCACTGACCAGAAAAAGAGCGCAGTGTTTTTATACACATACGCTCTTTAACGTTGGTATACCGCGATTTTTTAGTATCGGTTCCGGAGCCGAACGTTCCGTCTAAACCCCGATGTAGCAACTTTCTCATAAGCGTCTGTACCAAATTGGTACCAAATAATTTAGCTTCTATGTGATCATAACATTACTCTATATGAGAACTCGGTCAAGGGTACGGCTGCGCCCGCATTAACAAAACCTACCATAAGAAGGAAGAATAAAGTAGGATCAATGATCCACAAGGAAACAGATTAGAAAGGGGGATGCATGGTTCAGAAACAAAGTTCTATACTTCCCTAGTCCTCCTAGCTTTGCAAACTCCCTTTTAACCAAGCACGCGGACGATATGGACCTATCGGGATTTGGATTAAACAGGTTTTACTTTTTAAATCAATCCTATAAAGTTGATCACTGTTGTTTGCGTCAAATCCGAGCAATGGGTGCCCTCCCATCCCTAAAGCACACGAAATCAAAAGTAATCGTTGCACAAGAATACCCGCCTCCATCTGTTGAATACGATATCCCCTATATCCCAACTCCTCTTTGAAATAATCTTTCTCTCCAACAACATGTAAACAAAGTGGAGCTTGATACAGATTCACATTGGGCATGGTTAATCCACCCTGTAATAACTCCCGGTAGTCTCCTTTATCTATAGCTCGAAGGCTGTGAGTGATACTGTCATACGAGTAGGCACCACTCGGAACCCCTTCTATGTTATAAAAGCTGCCATATAAAGACATACGACTCTCAATAGTCCCAGACGATTCGTCAAGATCATTCTGATACGAAAAGGAAAACGTCTCTTTTAACAAAGTAGATAGTTGCGTTTGACTCACCTTTCCGATCATAAAGTCGATATCAGGTGAATGCCTCTCCCTACAAACGGATGCAAGATCATACGAAAAGTCTTCCATAAAAGGAAGCAAGATCATTTCCCTACCTAATAAACGTTTCGCACTATGATTATTTTTTAGCCTCACAAATGACTTTGTTGTTTCAAACATCGATGCTTCATTCATTTTGTTCAACAGCGGGTAAGGGATGACTCTTTTTGAACGATTATAGGAAATATGCTTTAATAATGGCAATTCCTCGCATAATTTAGTAGCTGAAGCAATTTCACTTTTGGTTATTACTTTGTCGGCATAATGGGGAGATTCATCAGTAGATAATGAGATAGCCGCATAAACACTTTCATCCTGCTCAGACAAACCAAGTAAATGATTGATCGCCCGGTCAAGAAATTGATAGCATATTCTTGAAGAAAATCCCATCCGATTGGCCACTTCTAACGATTGCCCAATTAGTACACCTGCATCTAACCCTTGGAGCCTATAAGAAAAATTATTATATTTATAGAAGTTCTTCCAAAAAACCGTCGAAATAAAAATAGTGCAAAAATAATCAGAAGTATCATTGCCATTTTTTAGACTTCTGGCTAAGTAGAAATCGTAATCTCCTTCTCGCACCAATACAAGGCGGTGATGCGCCACATCATAATGGTAAATGCCCTGTGGAGCTTCTTCAAAATTTAAGTATACATATATTTCATTAGGATAAAGTGCCCCTCCTGAAGGAACAAACCGGCGCGTCGATTGGATAAAGCTTACATCTTTTTCATTCAATCCATCGTTTAATGCGGATTGAGAATATTGAGTAAGTCCATAAACATACCATAAGAAATGGCCAAGCTCTACCAAGCTCGGCTTTCGATGTGCTTCTCTTTTATCAAGTATTAAAGGGACATCCCCGGTAAGCGGAACTACTGGTAAGTCGCGATACAGTTTATAGGGGAGCGGTGCATCTTCCCAATCAACTTGCCAATCCGACGGAGTAACCCTTTCCGTGTTAAAATGTAGATCGTACAGAAATGTTTCTAGATCCATCCTAAGCCTCCTATTCTACCATTATGGGAACGGATGGGGATTTGCGTTTAGCTGATCATATGTTAATGGTCCCTTCGTAAATCCAAGTTCCATCGGTACCGTAAGTACCCTCTTTAGCCCTTTCACCCGAGTAAGATGATGGCCGAATGTCATTGGTAACATTCCGGGAATCAATACTTTCACACAGAATAACTCGTTCCGGCTGGTGACAGGTGTTGTCTGATCAACTACAATGACTTCAAGGTTTAGCTGCTGGAATTTCTGGAGAATATTTTGTAGATCATCCTTCAAATCATTATTTGCTTGTGGCTGCTTAAACTCCTCAGCAAACGTACGTAATGGGCGATTGTCATTTAATAAGAAATTCAATCTTTCCTCTGCTTCTGGCAGACCGTAAAGGATGCCATGGTCTTCCATTGTACGAACGGTAAACGGATCTCGTAGCATGCCTTCATACTTTTGGCGGTTTTCCTCTAGTTTTTCATCTTGCCTAGCCATCGTTCCCGCAAGCTCATAGATTGTGCTTTTCACAGCACTAATAGGATCAGGGTTAGCTGCGGCTGCGCAAATGAGGTTTAAACCCTTTGACCCTCTATTTTTTGCCACCCCAAAAACGCTCGGAATCCCATGTTCCATCGTTGAATTATAAAAATAAAGGTCATATCCTGTCACTTCATATAACCGGTCGACCATCTGCTGTAGTTCTTTGTCATGAGCGGATCGAAGATTAAGACGCGGAAGAGGAAGCTGGGCATACCAGGTCAACAAGAATGAGTCCCTTTCAACAACCTCCATAATCCCATGGAAAATAGCTTCTTCTATACTTCCTCCCAGGGCACATCCATTTGAAGTTTCATAAACAAATCCCTCTCCATGGCCCAAGCTATAATAAGCAAGTAGCTCGGGAACTAAAATAGGACGTTCAGATAAAAACGAGTAGCCCCAGACCCAATTCATTATCCGATCAGGATGAAACGGCTTAAACGGAAAATGAGTTTTTTCATATTGCTCCTTTTCATGTAAACCTACTCGTATAGGATTTAGTGCGTGCTTCTCCAATTGACGATAACTATTACGAACCACCGTCCGCTTTCCGCGAGGCCTGATTCCGCAATATCTCTCCAAGCCTTCCAAAATGGCAGTTTGTTCACTCATCTCATAGGAATTAGACCTTCCTGCCACTCCTTCATCCGCTCCAAACAACGGCATGTTAACTACTACATCCGCAAAAGGCAATGTGAAATCATGTACTTTTCCATTCATAATACCAGTACGTTCATCGAGATAATCTTCAGCTAACACTGCTTTTAATTCAGCGATCGAACGGCAGCGGTAATCATCCTCGTTTATTTTTAGACAAGTTCTCAACTTGATTTGGGCTCTTTCAGCTGTATCATCAGGTATTTGACTACATATTTGACACGATGGATCAGGGAGGAAATGGTGAATGGAGTTCGTTAATGTTTTCAGATTCGTAATGAAAATCCTCTCTTCCAAGTTACTTGGTATTCCTTGCAGAATCTTCTGAACTTCATTGCATATTAAACTTGCCATATGCAATAATCCCGTTCGTGATACCCAAGCCTCTTGCCATGGGCTTGCTTGTGCCGCCATTCTCATCTGAAGCTTCCACATCTCTTGACTATCAGCTCCAGCTATTATGCGCCGCATGTCCGCACAGTGAAAACATCCCGGTATATCAGGGCGTTTAAGCGGACCAATGATTCCCTCACCGAACGAAGCAAAGCCCCGAATCCATGGGATACGTAGAGATTCGAGTCTTTTTTCTGCTCGGCGATGAACTGATGGATGCCAGGCATCATGCAAGACAAGGGCTAGTTTTGTATCTTCAGGGACATCTCCAGCAATGCTTTGGCGCTTGACGCTGAAGATTTCTGACAATTGATCGTAGACAAAGTCAGCCAATAACCCCTGCCCGATAATTTGAATATGAGTAGCCATTAAGACTCACCCTCTCGTATCTGCACACCAAACACCCCGGCCATTTCCTGTTTCATAAAAGGTTCGAATGTAAAGTCATAAACGAATAACCGTTTGCTGTTTTGTTTTAAAGTCTGAATAGCGGATTGCAATAGCTGTAATTGTGTCACTTCATCACAAGAAGGGATTTCAAGTTTGGTTTCCGTTTTATTAATAAAAACTACTGGGTCGATTTCTTTCCTCATTTTTGAGTTTCCCTGGTCTTGAGTATCCAATAGTGCTTGTTTCAATGCATTGCGCATACCTAATGTAGTATTTAAACCTACACTAGAATACCAGCGTCCATTTGATCTTACTCCCATCACGGGAAAGCCTAACAGATATTCCTGCAAACCGATTGTCGGTGAATCGTTTAAGCTAGTTAGGGCATTAAAATAATATTTGCATTGCCTATCTTTAATGAATTCCAACGGCATATAAATCGTATTTAGCTGATCACTCTTTCTCTTTGCCAATTCTTCATTCAAATAAACTTGCACCCCTCGGCAAACAGCCTCCTCAATTGTTTCCCCTGCACCGATGCCGGTAAATCCCTTTGTTATATTCGGACTAACCTGATTATTCCCGTCTTTGAACTCCAAGGAATTGACTATTTGTGTAACATACATTTCAATGCCAGTCAGCCCCGCTTCCCTTTTTGCATCTTCATGTGTTATACCTGCACAGACAACTTTTGGTAATAGCTCTGCCGGTCCCTCAGCTATCGGATTAGCCACCTGAACATAGCATTGTGCGAGTGGAAGTTGTGACAAGTTTCGTTCCGCCCACGTATGGAAAATCCCCGTCTTTTCGGAAGTTAATTGACTGAAATATTCTAAAAGATCATTCGGCTGTTGATGTCTGACCGTTTCCTGTTGAATCCTTTCATCAAGATCTTCAACAAATTGGGGAGTAAAACTTCTTGAAGTAGCTAGCGGATGTGTGATAAATGCTAACCATTCTCCTTCTAGGGTTTCAAGATCAAGACGATAAATTTGGCTGCTTTGATTGGAATCAGCAATTCCGGTAACATTCTTAAACATTTCAAATACAGCAACATTTGCCAAAATGGCTCCCGTTGTTGATGAAAATGGCTTAGACTTCTGTTCTGTGTGCAATGCAGATCGATGGAACCTGCGCCACGCGGACTCCCAACACCCCTCCGATTCCGGATGACATAACGGACCGGAGAGCCCTACTTTTTGGAAGCATATGGCAGGAATAAACGACTTACCCTCCTTTTTACAAACGAAGTTAAGTTTCCTTAATTCATTTACATCTCCGGACTGTGAAACGTATAAAATACAATCATAGGGTTGCACTACCTCTTTCCAAAATTCTTCACCTGTCCCTTTTTGAAAGGGTACCTCCACTATCTCAGCATCGGGCTCGACCGTTCTAACATGTTGAACCAATTCATCTAACCGTTGCCTGCTTGTATGGACTGGATCCATAATCATGACATTTACTTTAGGCAACCCTGACTCAATTAATGCTGAAACTAATGAAACTAGAAAGGGACCAGAGCCAGCAGCAAGAACTTTAGATTGACGGTATTGTTGAAAACGGTACGCTCCGGATTCCACAAAACTCTCTATAAATTCCACTTGTGAAGCATATGTTTCAAGGATGGAACGATCTAATTGATGAGGGATATCCTTGCTAGCATCCCGAACAAAACCATTCTTGTACAACGTTTCTCCAATTTCGTAAACCCTGTCGCGATACGGCGGCGTTAGCCCCTTTGTTAAATCTTCTAATGTTTTCTCGCCATCAAACATCGGTATCAATTTTTCAATCCATTGATAAATCGTATCCCCTTCCATGCGGAAAGAACTTAAATTATTTCGGAAATATACACCACCCTTTGACTCTGGGAGAAAAAATGTATCCCTCTTCACCTTTAGACGAGTGGATGAATTAAGCTTTAACATTTATTCCCTCCTTATTCCTAATTGTGACGAATCCCTCATCATCATTTTATGTACCCGTGGCTGTCCACTATGATAAAGAATAAAAGCGAAATTGTTCATTTAGTGACCTACGATATTGACTTATGTAGTAGGAGGTGCGAAGTTTGCTGCTGAGCTAGATAAAGGTAAAAGGAAATTCCCTACACTAACACTATGCTAATGCAGGGTTGATTTCTTTTTATAAAACTAGCATTTCATGATTTGACCTAAATGAAAAACCCAAAACAACCAAAACAGCCAAAGCAACCGCCACAGCGAACACCGCCACAACGAAAACCACCACAGCGATAACATCCGCCGCAACCGCCACAACGACCACAAAGTCTACTGTCAGCCTGAACTGGATATTGATTCATATGATCCATAGGAACTAATTCACCAACATGATAATTATCCATCCCTAATGTTTGCAAATCGTTTTGATAATACTGCATTTGTACCTCCCCTTTACATTTAATAACTTTGGTAAACTGGCAACAAGTAAGCCGATTGCTGGCTTCTTGCATATGAATATTTCTACTCTCTTCAACACAATATGATACTTTTAGGTGGTTGTTACTGATGTAAAAGCCTATTTCCATGGTGTTTAATTCATAATGAAAAAAACAGTGACTTCTCGATAAAGTGAAACTTCAATCAGTGGGGTTTTCCTTTATCCCCCACCTACAATTCTCGGTTTTTCCACGAATTCTTGAAGCGGGGTCTTACAGCCAGTTAATGCGGGATAAAGTTTTATTGAATAATCATCATTTGACTAAGCATCCTTTAAACATTTCAAGACCCCAAACCAGATGGTTCAAGAGCCTTGAAATGGTGAAATATAAAAGCTTCGAGAACTATGATTTCACGCCTTGCGTCTGTATGACCGCACTCCTTAAAAGATTCGGTTAACGACTTGTTTTTTCATTATTCATGAATCTCCAATGGAAGTAACTCTACTGCTATAATTGCATTTTGGGGATTACCTGTTACTTTGGAAAAAGGAGATAACAGATCATATTTATAAAATGTATCCTGAATAACAACTCCCCGTGTAAACATGAAATTCGCTGTTTTTACCAATCATAATAGAGATTCTGGTTTTCGTAAAAATATATCGCGATAATTTTTCAAAAGGTCAAGTTTATAGTACAAACCTCCCCTTTTGAAAAAACTTGCTATTAGAAATTGACTACTATAAAATAAAAAGACAAATTAAGATGAGGGTGTATTCCATGAATCTTTTTAAATTACGTTTGTATATTGAGGTTTTAGCAATATCCGCGGGGATCGTACTTTTAGTGTGCATACTTCCCATTCAGGTTTTTGCAGAAGGAAAGATAAGACCCTAACCATCGTATGTGGTTCAATCCTTTGGTTTACCATTATCTCCCGAAATGAAACATTTCATTTTCTCATAAATAAATGGTTCAAACGCTGATTTTGAAACTTACTGACTGTAAACATTTTACGTTTGTCTTGCCTCACCACATCCGGATACTTAAACCCTTGGCCTTTTAGATTATTTTCTAAATAACGCATAGTAAGTGGATAAGGTCTGCCACATATCCGGCTAGTTTTCCTAAGCAATAAGTTAGAATTGTGCCCCCATCCCCCTTCAGCAAGGACTTCTAAATTTGTAGAATCTAATTTATGTTGCATTCACGACGATAAGTCTCCTTCATCCAGCATCTTCCTTTTTCGTTAAAATCAAGTACTTCATCAATACTTTTTACATAACAACATTTGACCGCAAATCATATATTACACTACATATTTTGCGTTTTACTACAAACCATAAGATTATATAAACCTTAAAATACAAGGGGGTATTTTAGTCAATGAAACATCTGTGGATGTTGGTGTGTCTATTTCTTTGCTTCAGTCCTCTTTCTCTAAAAGGTAAGATATCAGCAAACCTTACTTTTATGCTAGACAACGCACAAGCCGTTTCAAACATAGATCCTCCATCTGATTTATCAAAACTGAAAAACAAATATAAAAGCACCTTTTTAATGAAGGGACCCGAGTCAAAACGGGAAGTCGCCTTAACTTTTGATGATGCCCCAGATGAAACTTTCACACCTATCATATTAGATATTTTAAAACAAAAGGACGTTAAAGCCACCTTTTTTCTTGTAGGGTATCGCATTGAAAAATATCCCGATGTGGTAAAGCGGATTGTGCGAGAAGGGCATGCAATAGGGAATCATTCATATAATCACCCAGATTTTTTAACCCTTAGTAATACAGATTTTCGGAATCAGATAGGTAGAACCGATGAATTAATCGAATCATATACCGGCTTTAAACCAACAATTGTTAGACCGCCATACGGAAATATCAATGATAAACAGTTGGAATGGCTCGCTTCACATAAAAGAGTAGTTGTGAACTGGAATGTGGACTCTTTAGACTGGAAGGGATTGGATGCAGAACAGGTAACAAACAATATCCTTTTAAATGTGACGCCGGGATCCATCATTTTACAACATTCTGGTACCGGTGATGGTGGGGATTTATCGGGCACAATTCACGCATTGCCAACAATTATTGATAAGCTCAAAAAAGATGATTATAAATTGGTCACAGTTCAGGAAATGTTAGAAGTTTCCTCCAAGCAGTAATGAATATGTTTTTGGGCAATAAGACAAACTCTACTAGCTATACGTGTGCAAATCTGCGGAAAGCACTCCTAAAGCCTTAAAGGTGGGATTTCTCATTCGGAAAGGTTCGGAGTTCCTTCTATATGAAATGGAAAATGTTGAAGAAATATTAAATAGAGTCGTTTTGCACAGTATGGCTAGCACGGTGATTATTTCTATCATGGTCTTTATCTTTGTGGGAACATTGGATGCATTAATGTTATTCCTAATTTAGTTACTAGAGGACCTTATACAATCAACGCCACCGGCACGGCTTACATCAATCGCCTTATCGGAATAAGCCCGCCCTCAAACAAGTACATCGTTTCAGATGCCTTGATCATTCCTTTCTTTGTACAGCCCAATTATCAATTTTGCCTCTAAGCCAACATGACAGGAAGCAGTCATTCTCTTGTATACATAACCTCTGCACTCTTCTACCAACGCCTAGTAACTACAAGCCGTCCAAAAGAAATTCTGGACTATATTGAAAGTACAAGAGGAATAATTGTTTCGTAAGCGCAGCCGGATACTGAATTCAACAAATAGGAAATATACAGCTCTTATATTGAATGTGGAAAATGTCCAAAACCCCTTATGCTTACTAGGTTTTTGGCCATTTTTGTGTTGTAATAGAACCATCATAAGACTATTGCTATAGCTAAATAATGTTATGAAAAGTATTTATCTAATTCTACTGTATGCACCCATTTATCATCCTTGTAGACACGCATACAACCTGATGAAATTTCATCTATCAGCGCCACTTTACCATTGATTCTACCAAATTCTAATTTTATATCATACAGGGTCAATCCTTTGGCAATTAAATCGTCACGGACTAAGGTAGTTATCTGTTTGGTAAGGGTTCGCACATCTTCGTATTCAGATTTACTCATAATACCTAACATATCAAGAGTATCTGAAGTAACCATAGGGTCTCCGCCCGCGTCATCTTTAAGACTAGCTTCAATTAAGAAATCTAAGTTTTTTCCTTCTGCACAATAATCACCATATCGACGTATGAAGCTACCTGTGGCCTTGAGCCTACAGATAAATAAATTCAATTTTTCCCTCTTCACTAACAGTTTTACCTTTGTTTCTGGCTCAAGGGGCTCCCTAAATGTTGCTTCTTGTATAACTTCCACTTGTTCTCCAGTTTGCAGTTTCACGGTATAATGAACGTTAATCCCAAAAAATACACTTTGTTGAATGACTCCGGCCATCCCCTCTTGTGTCTGGCTGATTGTAAATTCTTCCGGTCGAATCGAAACTTTCACTTTATCTCTTTTTTGTGATGGTAGATGAGACATGTCTAGCTGATAGCCTTCATCCATCATTAGTACTTGCTTAGCCTCTGCTTGTGTTAAAGTACGCTCCAGAATATTAGTACGCCCAATAAAACTAGCGACAAATATATTGGATGGCCTTTGATAGATTTCTCTCGGTGTACCGACTTGTTGGATAACACCTGTATTCATAACCGCAATTCGATCAGAAACCGCCATTGCTTCTTCCTGATCATGCGTGACATAAACAGTTGTAATACCTACTTTTGATTGAATTTCCTTAATGGCCTCTCGCATATCGATGCGTAGCTTGGCATCTAGGTTAGAAAGAGGTTCATCCATTAACAATACACTTGGCTCTATCACAATAGCACGTGCCAATGCAATCCTTTGCTGCTGCCCGCCAGATAAATTTTCCGGCATACTATTTTTAAATTGGCTTATTTGTACTACATTTAGAATGTGATCGACTCGCCGTTCAATTTCATCTTTTGAAATTTTTCTATTCTTTAATCCAAAAGCTACATTATTTTTCACATTTAAATTTGGAAAGATAGCATAATTTTGAAACACCATGCCAATATTTCTATGTTGAGGTGTGATTTGATTCATTACTTTTTCATCAAATGATATTTCGCCACCTTCAATGCTATTAAAACCTGCTACCATCCTTAGTAAGGTTGTTTTTCCACAGCCGGAAGGCCCCAAAAGGGTGAAAAACTCACCCTTCTTAATATCAAGCGACAGCCCGGAAATAACGGTTTTATCATTATATTTCTTGATTATGTCATTGAAATGAATAGTTACACTCACAGTTATTCTCCTTTTTGAACATCTTCTTTTAGTTTAATTTATAAAGATACAACTATTCTTGAGCCTCCATAAATACATCCTTATATGTTTCTACAATTTCATCCTTATGCTCTCTTACATATTCTTCATCTTCCTCAATCGTATAGATATCAGCAATATCTACCATACTTTCTCCTAGCTCAACGTTCTCTCGAAGTGGACGATTTGTTAATTCTGTACCAAATGCCTCCTGAGATTGTTCTGAAATAACAAAATCAACGAATTCTTTTGCATTATCTAAATTTTTAGCATCTTTTATTATATTTACTGTCGCATCTAAAAAGACTGTACCTTCTTTTGGATATACCACTTCAACTGGCGCCCCATCTCTTACATAAGCTAAAGCAGGATCTTCATAGGTTAAGCCAACTACATATTCTCCATCGGCCACACTCCTGTGAACAGCACCTGATCCACTTGCAACTCTGCCATCCAGGTTTTCGACTAGCTGGCTGACGTAATCCCAACCTTCGTCTGAAGTATAGTCACCACCCATGGCAAGCAGCATATTTGTTAATTGCGCAAAGGATGAGCTGGAAGCAGCTGGATCCGCTGCAGCTATTTTACCTTTTAATTCTGGATTAAGAAGGTCTTCATATCCATCTACTTTGATATCGCCTATTAAATCAGTATTTACAAGTAAAACGCTGCCATTTGTAATATATGGCGTGTATAAATTTTCATAGTTTTTATGCTGTTCTAACATGGCTTCATCATTTGGAGAAACATACTCTTGAATTAAATCAGGGTGTTCTCCTTTTCTAATAGTTCCAAAAAGAATATCTCCATATGGATTCTCTGATTCTGTCTCCACTCGCTTAATTAATTCACCTGCACCTGCTGAGACAAGTTCTACTTCAATACCTGTCTCCTGTTCAAACATTGGAATAATGGTATTTATAATATCTTCACTATTTGGGGAATAAATAACTAACTTATTATCATCCTCTTCTCCAGAACTGCAAGCACCTAACACAATAAGTAATATTACTCCTAAATACGCAATCTTTCTCAACTATATAACCTCCTTAATTTTCAATTGCTTTCAGTATATATAGTTGTGACAACGGTTTCAATGCCAATATTTGACGACATTGTCCAAAATTCGACACGCACTCCTTTTAGCTAGATCATCTAATCCGAAATGATTCCTGTCCCATTAAACCCTTTTTTTCCAATTAAGCTTTTTTTGGGCTTTTGTGTATTTTCATGCACCAAAGTAAAGATAATAACAATAAAAATATAGAGCGGCTCCTTCTAGCTCTGTTTTTCTTTTTAACCTTTTGCTTTATTTGAAAAATGTAGTAAAAGAATATCCATGGATTATTAAAATCACCTGAAAAGAGTTTAGTTCCACGCTAAATAAACTTTCCTTGGAAGGAAAAAATCAAATTCACTCTCAAAAACAACTAATATGGGAAAAAGTTTATAAGTCCATTGCAGATGATTTTATCGTTAGTAAATCTGTTTTCCAAGGGCTTGTTTTGATACTATTGCTTTCCATAGCTGATGGCAATGAAATTATCAGCTTTGATGAATCCTATAGAGAACTAGCTTCAATGATTACGAATAGATGTATTAGATAGCATTGAGGGAGGAATAACCATATGAATAAATTACTGCGTATTATGTTTATCGTTTTAATTGTTGCCATGACTGGAGCCGCCATAATGCAATTGTTTTTTCCAAAAATGATGGGTTCTAAATCTGAATATGGTATCGCACCGGGGTGGCAAAGAGAAATTGGGTTTTGGAACTTAGCAATCCTGCCCATTCTAATAGGAGTAAATTTGAAATACGACTATTATTTTTTGAGGATTGTCGTAATATCACTGATAGTTGGAGGATTGGGTTTTGGCACCAATCATTTTCTAGGATTTATTGAAGATGGAATTAAAACTATCAGTTTGATTGGGGCTGTAGAAAACTATCTATTGGTGTTATTTTGGATAATAGGTTTAAAGATAGAAAGTTCTAAAAACAGGCTAGATAAGAAGGCTTTTCAATAGATTCTTTAATTTAAATTATATGTAAACCCCAATGTTAAAAAAATTGAGGAAGAGAAAGTAGGTTTTTAATGAGTTACCACTCATATTATATATAAAAAGGATGCATAAGTTATTGATATGCTCCTTTTTTTATTATTCCTCCTTAGATAAATATTTTGCAAGAATGTCCACACTAGCTTCAATGATATTATCTTTATCCAGATTATCATTTTCTTTATAAAGAATCCTGTCAATTACTGTAGAAATGAAGTCAACTATAATCGCAGACGTTGCTTCTATATCATAAACATTGCTCCCAGATCGAGCGATAAAACTCATCGTCATTGTACGTATTCGTTCTATTTGCGTGTCCATGATACGTGCTACTTGTGGTTTGGAGTAATACATTATATTCATTTCTCTATTCAACGTCTTCACAGATTCATGTATATCAAGTAACTTGACCATAAGATTTCTTAACCATTGTCTAATATCACTGGCATATAGTTCATAGCTTAAATCCTCGTCTTTTTCATGAAAAAAAGAAAGGAATTTCTTATGATAGCTGTCCAATATACTAAGAAATATCTCATCTTTATCATTGAAATATGAATATAAGCTCCCGATTGATACGCCAGCCACTTTTGCTATTTCATTGGTCGTTGTCTCGTAATATCCCTTTTCACTAAATAATTTTAAACCAGCATTTAATATTTTATCACGATTTTGTCTGCTTCTGTCCTGTTTAGGAATTCGACGCTTCGATACATTTGAATTGCTTCCCAATTTATAATCATTCCTTTCCATTATAACATGTATTCTAAAGCTACTCTATTGGATTGTCAATATAAAAAGCGAGTATTTACTCATATTTTATTGACATCAAAAATAAAGCAAAGTATACTTTAAAATACGAGTAATTACTCACATTACATTATAAAAATTATGAGGTGAGCTTGTGAATAAGCTTGAAACTATGCCAGTACCGAAACTAATTAGAAATTTCTCCACACCAGCCATTCTTGCCTTAGTAGTAAATTCAATCAATATGGCAATTGACCGTATCTTCATAGCTATGGGCATCGATACACTAGCTATCTCGGCTGTAACAGTGGCTTTTGGCTTGTATCTTATTATGCAATCGTTGGCTCAATTAATTGGGTCTGGGGCAGGTGCAAATTTATCGATTGTTCTGGGAAAAAACGATAATGAACGTGCTAAAAAAATTGTAGGTACATCTTTCATTTTATCATTGACGCTCTCTTTATTAATTGCTGTGTTGGGGATCATATTCCTTAAACCTGTCCTTTACTTATATGGTGCCAATAGTGGGAATATTAATTATGCAGTAGAGTATTCAACCTATTTTCTAGTCGGTTCTGTATTCTTTGTTATTTCACAATCCATGAATAGTATCATTCGCAGCATGGGTTTTGCCAAAAGAGCATTCATTAATTTTATTGTCGGTATATTTGTTAATATCATTCTTGTTCCTATTTTCATCTTTGTTTTAGGGCTGGGCGTTGGTGGTGCTGCTCTTGGAACAGTCATTGCAAACCTTGTTAGTGCCTCATTGTCCTTGCAATTCTTATTTAAGAACAAGACTGGTATTATGCTACATCACACATACATGCGTTTTTATCTCGATGAAATAAAGCAAATTCTATCTATTGGATTTTCTGGCTTTATTGGACAAATATCTTTAAGCTTAGTTTCTTTAATTTTCAATAGAGTATCGTACGAATATGGAGGTAACACAGGGCTTGCCGCTTATGGTGTGATATATACCATCGCTATGCTCGTATATATGCCAATCATAGGACTCGGGCAAGGGATTCAACCTATTATCGGATACAGCTATGGTCATGCGGCAATAGAACGAGTAAAGGAAACGATGAAATATGCCATAAAGTACGTGCTGTTTTTTTGTATCTTCATGTTCCTGTTAATTGAGGTTTTTAGTAGTTATATTGTTTCAGCATTTGGTGGAAACACCGATACTGAACTCTTGAATACCGCGACGTTGGGCATGCGTATATTTTGCTGTATGGTACCAATTGTTGGTATTCAAATGATTGGTGCCAATTTCTTTCAGTATATAGGCGACGCACGGAAAGCTATTTTCTTAAGCTCCTTAAGACAGCTCATTCTGTTGATTCCTCTTGTGTATATTTTGCCAAACTTCTTTGGTTTACTGGGAGTGTGGTTTGCTACTCCTATTGCTGACCTAATATCATTTATAGTAGTCGTATTGTATTTATGGGTTCAATATAAAAAGTTCAAGCTTGAGGTAGGTTTGAAAATGGAGAACTAAACATTTTAATATGCACAGTAGATGAAAAAATAATCCCTACCATTATTTTTTATTGGGAAGGAGAGAACATAACGATACTCGATTTTCATGTATTTAAAGAAAATGAATTCACTTTGCCAATACTATTGTATTCATGTTTATTTTATTTCTTTCAAACCTAACTATCTTGCCAATTTATATGCAAACAATGAGAGATTTTTCTCCTTTTACTTCCGGCCTGGAACAGGTACCACAATCCCAGCATGCATAAAGAAAGTATCTAAAGGACCGTTTCATGTCTCATCATGGAAATGCAAATCACTGTGTGGACTTATCACTATAAATATTTGATATCTTCGACAAAAGACGTTTCAAATGAAGCGTCTTTTTTTATGGGAAAATTTGAATGTACACCTCTTTCAGAAGTGAAACCGATTATGTGAGATAATGGCAGAATTTGAAGAAACATTACTTTAAGTTTTTTGTCCGAACTTCAAAATTATTGGCTTAAAACAGTATTGAAGAAGCAACATGTAAAACACCTTTATCTCTTATAAATCAGTTAAAGACATTCTTCCTGATTTAAACTTCCTTATATTAACTTCGATTGAAAGAGAATTTTCATTCAATTTTATTTTCCCATTCTCCTCTAATTTTTTCCATTCTTTATTATGATAGCGATAAACGTATTCAGACAATCGATAAATATCCGTATTGTATTCTAATCCTGCTCTATATGTTCTCATAACTTCTTGTTTAATTGTATTTTTTACCCCATTTTCTAAATCAGCTAATTTTGCTCCGGAAGGAATAATATTACCAACCGCTATCACCGATAAGTTAACATTAAATGTTATGTCATTAGCTTTTAGGATAGGTGTAACTTTTACATTTACATCATGGATAAAAATAGAAGCATGCGAATCCTTTTTGTTCTTATCCAAAAGGAAGGAGACTTCACTTTTTTTAAAATTATTATTTATCCATTGAAGACCCGCTATTTCATCATTTATTAATGTTTCTTTATAGGTTGTTAAACTTAGTAAACTTCCTCCAATTATACTGGGCTTTGGTGTTTCTCCCTCTCTATTATCCCAATCTTCAGAAATGCTAACAAATGGAATGACGATTTCATGATTGGGTTCATTAAATCCAATAATCAGTTCTCTTATGTTGATGGGATGAATAAAAGAATTTTGGTCATAGGAGTTTAAAGGATCATCCAGTTTAGATATCGTTATCGGCGTATTATTGATCGGTACAGTTAACAATAGATCTTTCATATCATCTTTTGTACTATAAACCCAAATTCGATATCTTGTTTCAGCATAACGAATAAAACTTTCAATTACAGTATTTACTCTTTGTTCTTTTAATGCTTCTTCTGAGAAAATAAGATAGGTTAAATGCCCCCAGAACAACTCCTCGTCTATCGATTTGTATAAATCAAATATCGCCTGTTCCATCGTTGCTCCAGTGCCACTACCAATTTCCACTTGTAATTCCTCTGGTGTAATCGGATTGTCTGTCTTAGCTACACTTGATAAATTAATTATTTGTAAATATACCTTATATTGATTATCTACAAAATCAATTCCCATTGCATGAGCATACAGCATTCGCTCAGCTTCTTGATTATCCCAGCATCCAGAAAGAATTAGAGCCATTAGTATCATTAGGAGCGTATTTTTGATTATCTTCATTTTTCATCCTCGTTTAATCTTGTATCATCTGTTGTCTTTAATTCACCTGGCCGATATTTATAATTTTTCTGTGATTGACGTAAAAATGTTTGTTTTATTGTAGACCATTTTAAATGATCTGTTACACTTAAATATGGAACACCAAAAATCCGGATATTAGCTAAATATAAAAGGACAACGTATAAAGATACAAAAAAACCAAATAAGCCCAATAAAGCAGTAACCATAATGGAGAAAATACGAACCATACTAACAGCAGAAACAAATGATTGATTCACTAAAGTAAATGTTGATATAACCGATACTGCAATAATGACAACCATTGCTGGACTTGTTATTCCTGCGCGAATTGCCGCATCACCGATGATTAACCCTCCAACAACACTTAGTGTACCTCCAATTGCATCTGGCAATCGTAGTCCCGCTTCGCGAAATAATTCAAACATAATAAGCATAATAAGCATTTCAAAGGCTGCGGGAAACGGCAGTCCTGTACTCGATTGAACAACTGTGGCCAATAATTGTAATGGTAATTGGTTTTGATGAAAAGTTGTTAAAGCCAACCAAAAAGCTGGAAGCAATGTACCTACCAAAATTCCGAATACACGTAACAATCTTTCAAATGAGCTAAAGACGACTGGATATTCATTGTCTTCTGAAGTCTTGAATAGTAAAAACAGATTGACTGGTGTTATTATTCCATACGCCACCCCATCAACAAGAATAAACACCCGCCCCCTTATTAAAGTTTCCACTGCAAAGTCTGGCCTTCCTGTATAGTCATATCTAGGAAAAAGTTTGGAATTTTTATCAATAAACTCCATTAAGATATCTCCATTGAAAAGTACGTCTATATTTGAATCAATCTTTTCGATTTTATTTTTGATCCCATTAATAATATCCTTGTTTACAATATCATCGAAATAAAGAATCGCAACTGCTGTTTTTGTCCTTTTTCCTATTTCAAACTTTTCTACAAATAAAGAATTTGTTGGCAACCGTTTTCTGACCAATGCAATATTAACAGATATATCCTCAATAAAATTATCTCTTGGACCTTTGACAGGTACTTCTGTTTTTGTTTCTTCTGGATTACGGTTAGGTTTGTCTGCAATATCACTAGAGTAAATCAGGTTGACATCCTCAAAATGAAGAATGACATGTCCCGTATAAGCATGTGTTGTAATATCATCTTGCTTTTCTAATTTCTGAAGATTTGGAAGGTGCAACTGGTTTTCTATAGATTCTTTTATTGATTTTTCATCTATATTTAATAAATATAACTTTACTCTCTCCACAATGACATCGTGCAACATTTGTTTGTTAATCATTGCATCACATGTAATAAAATAGACACTATACGTATTAAATGTATATTTTTGAAAGTGTACATCAGATGATTTTTCAAATAACTGTTTTAATTGTTTTATATTCGTTATTTGTTCATTATTAGTATTTATATTATTTTCTTCCTGCTTTGAACTCATGTTTCAGTCCTCCTATTTCTCGTCGTAATAAAAGCAACTAAAGCATAAAATAAAGAGACGATCAGTAATATAACAAAAGTAAGAGGTAAAAAATAATGCTCTTGCAATTTAATAAATGTATGATCTTCTATGTTCAATAAAAGCAAACATATTATTAGAAAAACTGGGGTCATGAGAAACCATATTTTTTTTTGTTTTTTATGAAAATTAGACAAATGAATTACGAAATAAAGTAGTAATCCTACTCGAATAAATGCCCCTGTAAGCCATTGGTATATAGATAAAAAATCAAGATGTTCAATAAAACGGCCAATGCTAACAATCCCCCATTCTTCATAAGCGGGATATAGTTGCTTTACCGCTTCATCAGGGCCAAACTCTGTAATTGCCCCTACTAATGGACCTAATGTTAGTCCCATTATTATTCCTATGATAATGAGATAGTGAATAAATCGAATTCGTCCTTTTATTTTGTGTTGTAAAAAAAGGAAAAATACGACTTCAATCATTCCTGAAGCTGGATAAACCATACCTTTTAAAACAGGTTGAAAGCCGTTTTCAAGTATAGGTAATATTAAGGTGTAATCTTTCACTTGAATATTAACCATTGCTACAAAAAAACCAAAAACAACAACTCCAAATAAAACAAGAGCATTCAAAATTAAAATCGTTCGTAAACTTGACAATGCAAGCATGATACATAATACCATATAGATAATTAATAATGACCAAATAGGGGTTTCAATTAAAAAAGTTGCATTAATCCACTGCAATGTTTCTCGCATCGTAAAAGCTGCCAATAACATTAAAAACAGAGCAATAATTATGTGAAAAATGGTAGACCAAACTTTACCTAATTTTTCATCTAACCATTGTTTGATCTCCTTTTGTTCTGTTTTTTTATGTGTATATAAAAGTAAAAATACACAAATTAATATGAGAAGTGTAGCGAATAAAACGGATATCCATCCATCTCTACCGGCTCGTGATAAGAGTGATGGCAATATCGTTACATGATTTTTCAAACCAATAAACGTCATGGATAATAAAATAACATGGATAACTGAAATAGCTCCATACTTCATATAAATGTTCCTTTAACTTCTTTTTCTATTATTCTGTTCATTTTCAGAATAATTTATTCAAAGAAAAAATCTAACCTAGGGAACCGATGCTCTGCATTTTATGGTAAAAAAATTTTACTTTAAAAGAAGTTATTGACTTTACACATTTGACTGTTGCTGCGCAATCAACTGAAGAAGTTTCGTACGAGAGGAACAGGCAATATACAAAACGGGCTTTTGATTCTGGCATTTGGTTATAATCTCTTTTGTCGAGGTTTTGGAAGGGGAACTACGCGACATTCTAAAAGATATGTGACGTTTGAGAAATTCGCCGATGAATCTCCGATTGAACCAGTTGTGCCATCTTTTTGATCCACCCCTGACATAAACTTGACCCACTTAAGACATGACTGACCCACCCTTCTATATAATAAAGAAGCACATCCGTGCAAATTCATTATATAGGAGTTTTAATACTAAGGCTTCACGCAAAATTGAACTATACGGAAAAACTAAATGCAATCCAGCAGCTGGTATAGCTATCCCTTGTAAAAATATATATGGTAAATAAGATTCTTCAGGGTATCTTAGTAACATTAGTAGTAATGTAAGCAAGTATCCTGCAAATGGAATGATATAGATTCCTTTTAACAAACGGATGTCAAGTTGAAAATGATGTTTTAACTCATTCATTCAATCAATATAAGTGGAACTACTTTACCGATCGGTTCGTTTGATAAGAATCTTACTAATATATGTGATCCGTTATCATCCAATTGAATGACTTCATCTAGTTGTTCTGGTAATATTTCTAATTGATAAACTTGCTGATTTGCCTTTTTTTAAGCTGTTGCGGATCTCCCTCGAATAAAACGTTGCCATCCTTAAAGATGCCGATACGATTGCATAGAAAATCAATATCTTCTACTAAGTGCGAAGTCTATCTTTGAATAAATTAATCAATGTAGACTCTTAAAATAATATTTGAGAAATAATTTTTCTATAAAGCTCGAACTCCCTGTATTCCTTTCAATTATTGAATAGCCCTCTTCCTCTGAGGTTGGCAGAAACAGGCTCCTTCCCTATTTCACGTGCCCATATAGATAACTGACCAATATGATGGATTTCGTGGACAATGACATGACGTATGATCTCTCCGTGTGTACATTCAATAACTCGACGTCTGATCGGTGTATCTCTATGGCTAATCGGTTCTTCATTGAAATCACTTTCTGAAAGTTTCCGAGAATCCATTTCATTTGTCCAAGATTTTACAAATGGCTCCACTTTCTTATGGTATTGAGCTGAAAGATTTTTCACTTTTTGTAAGCTAGCATAATCCTTAAATAATGGCTCTTCTGGCACTGGTTCACCACTCAAACCCATGATCCACATATATTCTACATCTACAATATGAAACAGCGTATGCAGGATACTTCCGAACCCACCGACTCGATTCTTTAATAATTCTTTCTCTGGTATGTCTTCGCACCATGTAAACCAACCATCACGAACTTGCCAGTTGTATTGAAATAATTTCAACATCGCTACTACCTCCAATTGTTCAGTATATAAACCCATTTTAACCTTCTGTCAGAAAGCTTGGGCAGTGTTCTTAAATAAGAAGACTCGTTTTTTTAAAAGTTGATTAAAGAAAATCCAATCTTTCACAAACTTTTCATTTAATTACCCTTATAGGAGTTTCCGTATCTAGCAAGAACATGCCATAATAGCTTTAATTCTCTACATTTACGTATTTAGATTCTCATCAAGGTCCAAAAGAAAAGGGTACTTATCAAGAGTTTGCTCTGATTTTAGCTGCATTGTTAAAAGAAGCATATACTAGAGAATCCGCAATTGGCGAAATGGAGATGACACCAACAAAATTAGTAAACCATTTATTAGTGAATCTCAAGAAAAGCATGTTCGAAAAAAAGAGCCAAATCGGAATCTTAATCATTACATTGAAGCCCGGGTTCATAGGGATATTTCCCTGAAAGAAGACGTGGAAGTACTTGTCGCAGACCCCTCTTTTTAAAAAATGTTTATAGGCCCAATTTTAGAAAGGTTATGTCTTAAATATTCAATTTTTTAAAAAATTATTATTCGTCCAGATGTTATAATCGTACAGCTGTAAAACATAGTGTTTCATTTAAAATTCCTCCTTATTATTTATCTTTTTTAGTTATGATTTCCATTTGAAAATTATCTTATTTGCTAAAAAATCTATTCAACCGATTTTTTATCTATATTTTGAGTTATACATGATAATCCTAATTCCTTTTTAAAGAGAGTATTAATGTTGAAAATATTTTCTTCATTTGCCTGTTTATATGCTCACTCATAACTGTAAGTAAGGAACGTATTTATTTTGGATAGCTAATTAAAAAAAGGAATGCCCACAATGTCAAGTTCTCAACATTAGAATTAAGATATTGAGTTTATCATTATTATTAAAGCGTTCTATATGGAATAGAAAAAGATTATTTCTCTGATTTTGGCCAATCCCAGTTAAGTTGGAGAAAAAGACCTAAACGGTCGCTGATTGCCCGAATTTCTGTAATCTTCTCGTTTTTAACCGTAAACACGAAAATGGCTTCGTTTTCAAAACTCAAGTTAGTAGGGTTTGGCATCCGTGGATGAGTGCCACTATGGATCCCGTTTTGTGTAATCCTTGCAACTACTCGATCATCTTCAGCGATTAGCTCATCAATATAAATAGAATATGGGCTGAATGCCGTCAATTGTTGGCGTAATCCTTCAAAGGCAGCACCCGGTTTATCATCTTCTCCATAAATGATTTTGTTATAGTCGATAACATCGCTTGCCATGAATTCTGTTAGTTGATCAATACGACGTTCATTAATTGCCTTTACCATGCCCTCCACAATCTTTTTGTTACTATGCGTTTCATTATCCAACTTTCTAACCTCCCTATTGTAATAAAATAAATAATTAATTTATGGCTGCAAGTATTCTGATACCATAATGATGTTCAAATGGATCTCAGAAGTGTGATATTAATAAAGATAGCAATTTCATATGCGATTATACCAATTCCTTTCTCATCTTCTTTCAATTAT
>NZ_JADIJK010000010.1 GCF_017355205.1 Bacillus sp. SD088 | reverse complement strand
TGATCAGGAGTGGGGGGAGGGGAATGATTCTCCTGAATTATTTAATCCCACTGAACTGGATGCAAGACAATGGGTGAAGTTAGCAAAAAAAGCTGGATTTAAATATTTTATTTTAACCGCTAAACATCATGATGGCTTTTGCTTATGGCCAACCAAGACAACGGATTATTCGGTTAAATCAAGTCCCTGGAAAGATGGCAAAGGGGACGTCGTCAGAGAATGTGCAGATGCCTGCAAAGAAGAAGGGATGCATTTTGGAATCTATGTATCTCCGTGGGATCGAAATGCTTCTTGTTATGATGACCCTGAAGCTTATGATGATTTCTATTGTGAGCAATTAACAGAACTGATGACTCAATATGGCCCATTAGGTGAAGTTTGGTTTGATGGAGCTGGGTCAGAAGGCAGAGTGTATGATTGGGAACGAATCATTGGCATTGTTAAGAAGCATCATCCGAATGCGATGATTTTTAATATGGGACGACCAACAATTCGCTGGGTTGGAAATGAAGATGGCGTAGCGCCATACCCTTGTTGGAATACAGAAAGTGTAGCTAAAATCAGTATGTTTTCTAATGATCGAGCCACCTGGCTCCCTGGCACTCCTGAGTGGCTGCCTGCTGAATGTGATGTTCCAATTCGCAAACGCCATTGGTTTTGGCATCCAAATGATGAAGAGAGCCTGTTGTCGTTAGAGGAATTAATGAATATTTATTATCGATCTGTTGGCCATGGGACCAACTTATTATTAAATGTATCCCCTGACAATCGTGGCCTTATTCCAGAAGCAGATGCCAATCGATTACTAGAATTTGCGGAGGAAATTAACAAGAGATTTTCTCAACCACTCGCTGTAACGTCAGGAACTGGCAATGAAATAGAATTAGATTTAGACGAGGAAACCGAAATCGATCATATTGTTTTGAGAGAGGATATATCTTTTGGTGAACGAGTCAGAAAATTTGCGGTAGAGGCGTTGGTCGATGGAGAGTGGCAAACAATAGCAGATGGAACAGCTATTGGTCATCGGCATATTAAAGAAATCCCGTCTATGAGAACGAAAAAGTTAAAGTTGAATGTAATAGAAGCAGTGGCTCCAGCGGTTATTTCGGAAATTTCAATCTACTATGCTAAAAGTAAATGAAGGTGTATGGAAAAAGACTCATGCTCACGCTGCACGAGTCTTTTTACTACTTAACCTTCACTTATATCTACTTGTACATAATCGTTTTTTTAATGATAATCATATCTTTTCAATTAGGAAACACTTATAATGATGTTAGCGAAAACATTTAGAAGGGGAGGTTAACCTATGCATCTTTTATCTTATAAAAAGCCAGGCCTAGCCTGGACTGAAGCATTGCCATTGGGAAATGGAAGAATGGGGGCCATGCACTTTGGAGGGGTTGAAGTTGATCGTTTTCAATTAAACGAAGATACTCTATGGTCAGGACCGCCAGAGAGAAAACAATATCAAGACCAAGCATCGTTGCAAAAAGTAAGGGATTACATTCAGGAGGAAAAATACGAAGAAGCAACAGATGAAACGAAAAATATGTTTGGCCCCTACACGCAAGCCTATATGCCGTTAGGTGATCTCAACATTCAGTATTTTCATGGAGGGATTGCACATTCTTACCAGCGTTCTTTAGATATTCAACATGCTCTCTCAACCGTTACTTATTCTATAGGTGACATCCAATACATACGGGAGGCTTTTATCTCCCATCCACATCAAGTCCTTGCCATTCGTTTAGCCACATCTAAGGAAAAAAGTTTACATGTTCAAGTAGATTTTGCTAGTTTGTTAAAGACGCGTTTACAAAATGAACAAGGAAAAATCGCTATCCAAGGTGTTTGCCCTGAATATTGTGCACCTAATTACTTCCATTGGGATGATGAACCGATTGTTTACGGTGAATTTGAAGAAACGAAAGCGATTCATTTTGAGGGAAGATTAGGCATTGTTACTCAAGATGGACAAGTGGAGAGTGCGAATGGACAAGTGCTAATCCAGAATGCATCAGAGGCAATTCTCTATCTGGCCGTTGCTACATCTTTTAAAGGATTTGACCAATTACCTGGGAAAGACTTTGCGACATTAACAGAAAAAAATGAAGCGGTTCTCTTAGAAGCAATGAAGATGTCATATGAACAACTAAAGCAAGAACATATTCAAGATTATCAGCAATTATATAATCGGGTGGAATTGACATTAGGGGAACAGAAATCAGAAAGTGCACTGGATACAGATGAAAGGATCGTTACCAATGGACCGAATGATTTAGAAATGGCCACACTATTGTTTCATTATGGTCGTTATTTAATGATTTCCTCCTCGCGACAGGGCACACAACCTGCAAATTTACAAGGAATTTGGAATCATCATCTGCGAGCGCCTTGGTCATCTAATTTCACGCTGAATATTAATACAGAGATGAATTATTGGCCTGCAGAAGTCACGAACTTAGCAGAATGCCATTTACCTCTTTTAAATATGGTGAAGGAATTGTCGGTAACGGGACAGACAATGGTTCAAGAACGATATGGAATGAAGGGCTGGACGGCTCATCATAACACTGATTTATGGAGACATGCCGATCCTGTTGGCGGAGAAGAACGTCATGGTGATCCGATTTGGGCGTTTTGGCCAATGTCAGGTCCATGGTTATCTCGCCATTTATGGGATCATTATCAATATTCAAAGGATCAAAAATATCTAGCTGAAATTCTACCTGTTATAAAAGGTTCTGTTCAATTTTGCTTGGATTGGTTGATAGAAGATGAAGAAGGTTATTTGATCACATCGCCATCTACTTCTCCAGAGCACCCCTTTTATACGGAAAATGGCCAGATGGGAACTGTTACAAAGGCAGCGACCATGGATCTGCAAATTATCTGGGATTTATTTACCAATTATGTTGAAGCTGCTTCGATTTTAAAAATAGAAGATCCATTCATTGAACAAGTTTGCCAAGCAAAGGAGCGTCTTCATCCTCTCCAAGTTGGAAAGTATGGGCAGCTCCAGGAATGGTTGAGCGATTATGAAGATGTGGAAACTCATCATCGCCATGTTTCCCATTTATATGGTGTATTCCCAGGAAAACAGATTACGGATGGTCCATTGCTGGATGCTGTTCGTCAATCTTTAAATAGAAGGGGAGATGCAGGAACAGGCTGGAGTTTGGGGTGGAAAATGTGTCTCTGGGCCCGATTAAAAGATGGAGAAAGAGTGCAAGCACTGTTACAACAACTTTTCCGGATTGTCTCGGAAAATAATGAAGTATATGTGGGCGGAGGACTTTATCCTAATCTATTTGGCGCGCATCCACCATTCCAAATTGACGGGAATTTTAGCTATACAGCAGGCGTGGCAGAAATGCTTATCCAATCTCATAAGGGGATTATGGAAATACTCCCAGCCCTTCCATCGACATGGATGAAAGGTTCTATCGTCGGTTTGCGAATCCGTGGCGGGTTTGAAATTTCTTTATTCTGGGATAAGATGCAAATGGTGCAAATGCAAGTCCTGGCAAAGAAAAAACAATCGTTTAAATTAGCATCAATGCAAGCAATTGTAGTGCGTACAGAAGGAGAAAGCGCAGAAGAATTTCCATCTATAAATGGTGTTGTCAATATAGAAATGAATGTTGGCCATAAATATCTATTATCCTATAAATAGGATAATAGATATTTACTTCGGATTGGAACTTGTAAGATGATGCTTGATTTAATGTCCATATAAAGGCAAAATGAAGAATAGAGGATTCTGTTATTCATGTGATCCGATCACTCAGTTTGTTTTTAGGCTTACTGGTAATCATGACAGTACCATATGTTAGATCTAGAGAATGAATGCAAGATTAGTGTAATCGTATTTTCTATAAAGGAAAAAAGTTTGAGCAAGCAATTCCAGACAGTTCCGTTCACAGATTGACGCAAAAGAGAAGCTAGGGAATGATTGACTCAAGTGCGAATGAGACAGATCCTTGAATTTTTTAAAATTAAAATGAGGTGTAATAATGTCAAAACTAACCTATGATGAAAAAAATTTTTTACTAGATGGAAAGGAGATTCGACTTCTAAGTGGAGCGATGCATTATTTTCGTACGGTTCCGGAATATTGGGAAGATCGATTATTGAAATTAAAAGCCGCAGGTCTTAATACAGTTGAAACCTATGTTGCTTGGAATATCCATGAACCGGAAGAAGGTCAATTTCAATTTGAAGGAATCGCTGATATTGTTCGCTTTGTCGAAACTGCGGAGAAGGTTGGCTTGCATGTGATTGTTAGACCTGGACCTTATATTTGTGCAGAGTGGGAATTCGGTGGATTTCCATACTGGTTAATGACCGTTCCTGGTATTAAATTACGTTGCTTTAACAAACCGTATCTTGAAAAAGTAGATCGCTATTTTGATATTTTATTTGAAAAATTGAATCCGCTACTATCTTCCAACGGTGGTCCGATTATTGCTTTGCAAATTGAAAACGAATACGGAAGCTTTGGGAATGATAAGCAATATCTAGAATATATGCGAGACGGATTGAGGCAAAGAGCTGGCGATATGTTCTTATTTACATCAGATGGTCCGACTCATAGTATGTTTTGTGGCGGTATGATTGATGAGGTATTTGAAACCGCCAACTTTGGATCACGGGGTTATGATGCTTTTCAGATTTTAAAAGAGTATCAACCCAATGGACCAGGAATGTGCATGGAATTTTGGCACGGATGGTTTGATCATTGGGGAGAGGAACATCACACAAGACCAGCTGAGAATGTTGTAGAATCATTGGAAGAAATTCTCGATCAAAACGGCTCTGTCAATTTCTATATGGCGCATGGTGGAACAAACTTTGCATTCTATAACGGTGCTAATCATAATGAAGAAGTTTATCAGCCAACGATTACTAGCTATGATTATGATGCCCTTTTAACAGAATCTGGTGAGGTAACAGATAAGCTTTATCAGGTAAGAAAGTTATTTGAGAAATATGAGGATCTTCCAGAAATGTCATTGCCAGAACCACTGCCGAAAAAAGCTTATGGGACAGTAGAATTTACAGAAACTGCTGAACTGCTAGGCTCACTAGAGCAAGTATCTAAACCGCAATTTAGCGCAGCTCCTCTCACGATGGAAGAATATGGACAAGGGTATGGATTTATTGTCTATGAAACAACGATTAAGGGTGCCTATGGGCAGCAAAGATTAACAGTCCAAGACGTTCATGACCGTGGGCAAGTATATTTGAATGGCAAATTCGTTGGGCTAGTGGATCGGATCAGTGGAAAATCAACATTAGAGGTAGAGATAACGGAAGAAGAGACAAAGCTGCAAATCCTCGTAGAAAATATGGGCAGAATTAATTACGGTCCATTCCTTGTTGATTTTAAAGGGATTACAGAAGGGGTGCGCTTAGGAAATCAATTTTTATTTGATTGGACAGTCTATCCGTTGCCATTAACTGATTTAAGTCAGCTATCCTTTTCAAATCAAGCAGCGAAAGAGGAGCACCCTTATTTTCATCGTGGAACTCTGTATGTAGAAGAAGTGGCCGATACGTTCATTGATGTTTCGGAATGGACAAAAGGTGTTGTATTTGTGAACGGCCATAATCTTGGACGCTATTGGGAAATTGGTCCGCAACAAACCTTATATGTGCCCGCTCCTTATCTTCGAGAAGGGGAGAATGAAATCATTCTGCTAGAATTGCATCATCATAAAAAAGAAATTACGTTAAAAGATACAGCAAATCTCGGTTAACGGGTTAAAGCAGAAAATGGAGCATTATACATAAAAAAGCAGGGATCAGCTTATATAGATTCTTGCTTTTTTATCCTAGCAAAGCAATCTCCTTAAAGATATTCCTCTAATCTGGCTAAAAACTTGATCCTGCCTGGTTTCTCCGACATATTGTTCTGAGAGAGCCCAGGTATATTCTTGTTACATCTAAGAAGAAGGTAGAGTGGAAAATATGTTGAAATTATTTAGAAACTTACAAGTCTATCAAAAAATGATGATGATTTTTGTGCTGATGTTATCCTTATTTTATTTGGTGAGTATCATCTTGACGAATTACGGGAAAAAGAATCTTGAAGAACAGTATTTAAATTCCGTTCAATCAAAAGCCAGTTTTTATGGAGATTTATTGGACAATCAAATTTATTATATTCGCACACGGCAGCTCCAGCTTTTTTCCAATTCAGATGTAAAAAAATTAAGCTTTTTAGGGGATCAAGCATCCGGATATGAAGAAGTTGCCTTAATGAATGGGATAAAAGAAAACCTAAATAATTTAAACAATGCTAGTGATCTAATTGCTAATAATGGGATTGTGATGGAATCATACAGCCGTGTCCTTTCATTCGATGATGGGTGGATAAGGGATGATGGGAGTACTTGGAAACAATTGAACAAAGAGATTGGTCAAAATAGTAATAATATTTTAACGGACTACCAAGGGAAATTTTACTTTATTGCTTTAGATAAAAGTGAAAGTATTTTGTCCTTTATCGAATTATCTAAATCTCGTTTATTAGCAGATTTGTCTCATATTATTGAAGACAAAAAAGATGCCGGAATTTTTTTAGCTGACCAATCCTCGAATCACCTCTTAGTCAACCAGGAGAAGCATCAAGAACTGATCCAAGAAATTATCAAAAGAGATCCTAGCGACGAGGAAGAGCAAAAGCCGGAAACCTTTATTGTGAAGAACGGTCATGCTTCCTATCAAGTCACAAGCAATGAAATTAACGATTTAGGTATGACCCTATACACATATATAAACAGAAAAGAGCTAACGGAAGAGATGTCTCATTTAAGTGCTGGCTTTCTTCTATTGACCGTCGTTTTTTTAATTATCGCCATTTTATTTTCTTGGTCAATTAATCGAATGATTCATCAACCACTTAATAAACTGGTTTCTTTATTCAAAACGTATCAGGAAAACAGCCAAAAGACCCCCTTAGATACAAAGCGAGAAGGGGAATTTTCTTATTTATATTCTAGTTTTAACGATATGGCGGAGCGATTAGATCAATCAATTAAAGAGAACTATCAACAGAAATTAGCGGTGCAAAAGTCGGAATTAAAACAATTACAATCACAAATTAACCCCCATTTTCTATATAACGGTTTCTACAGTATTTATCGCTTAAGTAAAATGGAGGATGTCCAACAAGTAGCTAATCTTTCACAAAAGCTAGCCAGTTATTATCAATTTATTACAAAAAATAGTCAGGATGAAGTGGAATTTGCCAAAGAATACAAGCATGCTTTAGATTATTGCGATATTCAAAAAATTAGATTTTCTAATCGGATCGACTTTCAAGCGTCAGCATTAAATGATGACGTAAAATCGATTATTCTCCCACGATTAATTTTACAACCGATTATTGAAAATGTGTTTGAACACGCCTTTGAAAATAGTCACAATGGGATATTACGGATAACGGTTACCTATCAACAACCAATTTTGGTAGTAACGATAGAGGATAACGGTGAATCACTAACAGATGAACAGCTACTCATTTTGCAACAAAAATTACAACATCCTGAACAAGTAGGTGAAACCACTGGAGTATACAATGTGAATACTCGCCTAAAAATAAAATATGGAAAAGAGAGTGGGTTGTTCGCTAGCAGAAGTAGCTTGGGAGGTTTAAAAATAGAAATGAGAATATGGGCTAAGGAAGGATAATCAAACATGTATAGACTGCTTATAGTAGATGATGAACCGATTATTGTCGATGGATTGCTTCAATTATTTTCGGAAATTGATCTCGAGCTTGAACTCTATTCCGCCTATTCAGTTACAGAAGCACTGGATTGTGCTCTAAAAGTTAAGATAGATATTATTATCACAGATATGAGAATGCCTGAAAAAAGCGGATTACAATTTGTAGATGAATTGCAATTACTTTGGCCAAAATGCCGAATTATCTTTTTGTCTGGATATGATCAATTTGAATATGTGTATGATGCTGTTAAACGGAATATCGATAGTTATGTCCTGAAAACTGAAGATGATGAGGTCTTAATTGCGGCAGTTCAGAAGTCTATTGAGAAAATGGAACAGGAAAGGTCGATACAGACTAAGCTTGAAACAAGTGAAAAGCAAATGAAAGAAATTATCCCGCTTCTCAAAAAAGACTTTTTAGACTCTCTTTTAAACACGAACAAGCTAGAGTATGCTGCACATCGCTTTTCAATCGTTGGAAATTCATTGGAGATTCAATTAGATGAACAATGGTTCATTATAGCAGGGCAAATCACAGATGATCTGTCCGCAGATTTTCAAAACTTACTCCTTCTTAATAAACAAATGAAAAGAGAAATTCATCCTGATGTAAAGCTTGAGTTTTTTATGTATAAACGCGATTTAGCCATTTGGTTCGTACAGCCTCAAAAAAAACAGGGGATATTCTATGAAAATGAGAAAGTAAAGTGGAAAGCATTAAAAGAGTATAGCAAACGATTTTTAGAGAGTACACAAGAAAATTATATGCCGAAAAAAAATATAAAAGCGAATTTTGTTATTGGGAAAAGGTCGGTTGACCTCCAACTAATTACCGAGGATTTTCAGCAGATTTGTGATTATTGTCAATTTATTTCTTCCTTCTCTGAAGAGATGATTATTGTAGATCAAGGGAAAGTCAATCCATTCTCCTTTTTAGGGAACGAAATACATGAGCCACAGCTATGGAAGAAGAAATTAATCGTTTTGGAAAGCGCCATATCAGAAGGAGAAGAACAAAAAGCAATCAACATAATAGAAGGATTATTTGATCAAATGCTTCATAACAAATATTCCAATATAGATATTACAGATTTCCTTCTATCGATTTCTCAATTGATTCTGGAATTTTTGCGCAATAATGATTTATATCAACATATTATCGAACAAAGTGAAGAGGATGTGCAAAAAAAATTACAACAGCTTCCTGTGCTTTTTGATTCGAAGGAAACAGTACTCCACTTAGTGAAAGCGATCTGTCAATATCAAGCAATAGCAAGGGAAGCAGGGAAGAATAAAGTAATCTTGACAGTCAATCAATACATCCAAGATCACATCGCTGGAGATCTTTCTCTTACAGCCATCGCGGATTTTATTCATTTTAACCCATCCTATTTATCGCGTTTTTATAAAGAAATAACGGGACGAAATTTGTCTGATGTGATTAATGGAGTAAGAATGAAAAAAGCCAAATATTATTTAAGTGAAACGCAAATGGCTATACATGAAATTGCCGATCGTTTAGGATTTAATTCTCCCTCCTATTTCACTCTGTATTTCAAAAAAAACACTTTGCAATCTCCACAAGAATACAGGGATAAGAACAAAGCAGTAAAGAGAGTGTAACAAAGTAAATATTTTATAATTGTAAACGTTTCCCCTCTGAAACTACAATGAATGTAAGGGATTACTTAAATAAGAAAATGGGGGTTAAACAGATGATGAGGAAATATTCGTTGTTATTTGTAATTATGCTTTTAATCGTAAGTACCGTATTAATGGCATGTCAGTCAAAAGAATCAGGAGAAGCTAGCAATTCAAATGAAGTTACTGGGGATAAAGATCCACTTGGAAAATATGAAAATACTGTGACAGTCCGAGAGGTAGCGGGTTATGGAAATCCAGAAGACCCTAAAACAAAGAAGGGTGTTACACCCCAAACAAACGCCTATGTTTCCAAATTAAAAGAAATGCTTAATATTGATTTGAAATATGATTGGGAAGTACCGAATGAGCAATTTGAACAGAAATTTTCATTAGCGATTGCTTCTGGTGATTTTCCCGATATTATGCAGATTGATATGAATCAGTTTGAAAAGTTTAAGCAACAAGGAATTCTAGCAGATTTAACAGATGCTTATAATGATTACGCTTCAGATGAATTACGGTCTTTCATGGACTTTGACGGGGGGAAAACACTCGATTTATTTACAGAAGATGGGAAAATTCTGGGAATTCCGAGCTATGAAGACCCATATATGTCTGCTCAATTTCTTTGGATCCGTAAAGATTGGTTAGATAACTTGAAGTTGGATGTTCCAGAAAGTCTAGAAGAATTAGAAGAAGTTGCACAGGCTTTTGTTGACAAGGATCCAGATGGAAATGGAACAGATGATACGTATGGAATTGCTTTAAATAAAGAATTAATTTCATGGGGATATGATGCTAGAGGGCTATTCTATACGATGGGTGCTTATCCAAAGGCTTGGGTTAAGGATGAAGACGGAAAGCTGATTCCAGGTGAAATACAACCTGAGACGAAAGAGGCTTTGTCGTTAATGAATAATTGGTATTCGTCAGGCATTATTGACAAAGAGTTTGCTTTTAAAGATATGGACAAAGTCGTTGAAGACTTTGCGGCAGGAAAAGTGGGCATTTCCTTTGGTGAATGGTGGTACCCAAGTGTCGTATTTAATGTTTCAAAAGAAGAAGATCCGAATGCAAATTGGATTCCATTAGAACTTCCAACTTATAAAGGGGAAGAATCAAAAACTTTAGTTCCTGCGTCAAGATTAAATAATGTCGTCGTTGTAAACAAAGACTTTGAACATCCAGAAGCAGCTATTAAAATGATTAATTTTTACCAAGAGTTGGAAAAACCAGAATATGATGAGGAAGTAAAACCGGAAAATGGCTATGTGTATAACTGGTTCCAGCCGCGAATTTACAAACCAGATGATTTTCAAACAGCCTTTAAAGAGGTGAACGAAGCCCTTGATCAAGAGGCAGACAAGGTAGACTCTACTAATTCCACGACCTTAAGTGTTTTTGATGCGAGCAAAAAATACCTTGATGGTGATGAGTCTATGTGGGGAATCTATTATAGTCGAGCTGCAAAAGATGGTGGCTGGGCAACTGTCGAGAAAATTAGAGAAAAAGGCAATGTGGTCTATGATGAATTCAGTGGTGGAACAACAAAAACGATGGTCTCAAAAGGGAGTTCATTAGGGAAGATGACAGATGAAACCTTTACAAAAATCATTATGGGCTCAGAATCAATTGATAAATTTGATCAGTATGTGAAAGATTGGAAAAAATTAGGTGGAGATACCATAACAGGCGAAGTGAACGAATGGTATGAAGAAAATCAATAATACAGGAAGGGGGCTTCCCCTTTCTTCATTATTGATTGCTACTTCAAAGAAATGAGGGATTAGGTTGAAACAGAGCTCTTCTTTTAAAAATAACTTTAAAAAAGAATTACCGATGCATATCATGCTCATTCCGGCTGTCGTTCTATGTTTGATCTATGCTTATGGACCTATGTTCGGGATTATTATGGCATTTCAGGACTTCCAACCCTATTTGGGATTTTTTAAATCTCCATGGGTGGGCTGGGAAAACTTTGAATATATATTTCATTTACCTGATTTTGGACAAATCTTTTATAATACGTTGTTTATTGCAATCTCAAAGGTTATTTTAGGACTCTTAGTTCCATTAATTCTAGCATTATTGTTGAACGAAGTTAGAAAAGTATTATTCTCACGGATTATTCAAACAAGTGTCTTCCTGCCCTATTTCTTGTCATGGGCCGTTTTAGGAGGCGTTATCTTCGAAATCTTTTCCTTAAATGGACCTGTCAATGCTTTATTAGAGTTTTTCCACATCGACCCGATTATGTTTATGGGAAGCAATGGTTGGTTCCGTTCCATTATTATCGGCTCCGATGTGTGGAAGGGAATGGGCTATAATATGATCATCTTTTTGGCTGCCATCGTTGGAATCAATCCGAGCTTATATGAAGCGGCAGAAGTTGACGGCGCTACTAGATGGAAGCAAATGTGGCATATTACGCTCCCAGGCATATTACCAATCGTGATTTTACTAGCGACATTAAGCATTGGGAATATTTTAAATGCGGGATTTGATCAAATTTTAATTTTGTATAATCCAACGGTGTATGAAGGAGCAGATGTTATTGATACATTTGTGTATCGCTTAGGGTTGTTTGATCAGCAATATGCGCCTGCAGCAGCAGTTGGCTTGTTTAAGTCGGTGATTTCACTAGGCTTAGTCGGATTTTCATATTATTTAGCCTATCGATTTACGAATTACCGCATTTTTTAAAATAGATTGGGGTGGTTGGATGTTTTATAAAGAATCATTGGGTCAAAGAACGTTTAATATTTTTAATATGATCTTCTTAACTCTGGTTACGTTATTAGGCATTTTGCCTTTTGTTCATTTACTAGCTGTTTCCTTAAGTTCCAATAGTGCGGCAGTTGCTGGTAAAGTGTTTTTCCTTCCTGTAGAATTTACTACAGTATCCTATCAATATTTAGCGGAAAACTCGGCGTTTTTCCTTGCACTATGGGTAACGGTAAAAAGGGTTGTAATTGGGACTATTATTAACATGCTATTAGTTGTGATGACAGCTTACCCACTTTCTAGAAGCAATAAAAATTTTCGAGCAAGAACTTTATATGTATGGTTCTTTGTTATCACCATGTTTTTCGGTGGTGGGTTAATTCCTACCTATATGGTTGTGAAGGAAACAGGCATTCTAGATAGTATTTGGGCTTTGATTTTACCTGGCGCCTTAAACGTTTTTTATATGGTGATGCTGTTAAACTTCTTTCGCAATATTCCTAAAGATCTTGAGGAGGCTGCGGTTGTAGATGGTGCTGGGCATTGGACTTTATTATTTAAAATATTTTTGCCTATTTCCTTACCTTCTTTGGCCACAATCTTATTGTTTACGATTGTAGGGCATTGGAATTCTTGGTTCGATGGTATTCTCTATATGAATCGGCCAGACAACTATCCGTTACAATCGTACCTTTCAACACTAATTACATCACTTAATGTTCAAGCAATTTCGGTAGAAGACTTGAGCAAGTTACAAGAAATGGGTTCAAAGACATTAAGGACAGCGCAAATATTTATGGGGATCCTCCCAGTTCTATTAGTGTATCCCTTCTTACAGAGATTTTTTATTAAAGGAATTACAATTGGCAGTGTAAAAGAATAGACTGAGGAGATGAATCACAGCTAGTTTTATTAGCCTTGTAATCAGAAGAGAGGTATGCGGAGATGACTCAGTTAACATTGAAACTTTTGAAAGATGAGTATTGGTGGGGAGGGGCAGTATCAGACGGTATCTCGATGCCCTATGGGAAAGAGAGGTTCAAACGAAAATTAAATCCTTTGTCTTCTCCTAATCAAGCGAATCCTGTTTTGATTTCAAACAAAGGAAGGTATGTATGGTCTGAGAAGCCATTTGATTTTAAATGGATCGATGATTGTTTGCATATTGATAATGCTGTTGGAGAAATCAAATGGGAAGAAAGAAATGGCGATTTACGAGAAGCTTATAAAGCAGTGCAAGAAAAGTTTTTCCCACCTACTGGTGAGCACCCTGATTTAGCTTTGTTTTCCACTCCACAGTATAATACATGGATTGAGCTCATGTATGATCAAGAAGAGCAGAAAATATTGCAATATGCTGAGCAAATTATGGCCAATGATATGCCTGCTGGGGTTTTTATGATTGACGATAATTGGCAAGAAGATTATGGTGTTTGGCGTTTTCATCCCGAACGCTTTCAAAATCCTAAAGCCATGGTTCAGAAACTCCACGATCTCGGTTTTAAGGTCATGCTATGGACGTGTCCATTTGTCAGTCCTGATAGTGCGACTTATCGGGAACTAAGAGCAAAAGATTTGCTTGTGAAAAACCATGATGGTTCACCGGCGATTCGTGAGTGGTGGAATGGCTACAGTGCGATTTTGGATCTGACGAATGAGCAAGCGATTGCTTGGTATCAAAAACAATTAGATTTTTTAATCGAAGAATACAAAATTGATGGCTTTAAATTTGATGCTGGTGACCCTATTTATTATCGAAATGATGATCAATGTGCAAAGTCCATTCATGCAAACGAGCAGGCGGAATGGTTTGCAAGATTGGGACGAAAGTATTCATTAAATGAATTTCGTGCTTGCTGGAAAATGGCGGGAGAGCCGATTGGACAAAGATTATGCGATAAATTACATAGCTGGGATCAAGCTGGATTAGGATCCTTGATTCCAAATGGAATCGCCCAAGGTTTAATGGGATACGCATTTACTTGTCCTGATATGATTGGTGGAGGAGAATACCAAAATTTCCTGCAAAATTCGAAAAATTTGGATCAAGAATTAGTCGTACGTTATGCTCAATGTTCTGCCTTGTTTCCAATGATGCAATTTTCAGCCGCACCTTGGCGGTTTTTAACGGAAGAAAATAACCAATATTGTTATGAAGCTGCTCAATTGCATGCGAAGTTTGGCGAAGAAATTATAGCACTAGTAAAGCATGCCAGCAAAACAGGAGAACCGATCATAAGGCATATGGAGTATGTCTTTCCCAACCAAGGATTTGCCGAGATTAAGGATCAATTTATGCTTGGGGATAATGTACTTGTCGCTCCAGTAGTGAAAAAAGGTGAGCGTGAGAGGGTAATTCAATTTCCAGAAGGAACATGGCATGGGGATGATGAAAGTATCGTAGTAGGCCCATGTACAACGACTGTTCGTGCCCCGTTATCTAGATTACCTTGGTATAGAAAAAAGTAAAGCATTGTTCTTTGGAAATCTATTAGCTCGATTAGTTAGGGAGAAATGAGAGGATATAAGATGAATAAAATCGAAATTGTAGACCGTGATCAGAATATGCCTCCGTTGCTCGAACTAAAGATCCCTCATTCTGGGTATACGCGACGGAGATTTAGAATAAGGAGTAGGATTAGCGAGGACAGAATGATCGATTTACATGATGTAACTTGGTCGATTACCCCCTCGGTACATGGCCTATCTATTGATCAAGAAGGATTGCTTGTTATTCAGCCAAAAGCAAAGCCAGGGACAATCGAAGTGATGGCCAGTTTTATAGATGACCCCGAGTTCGTAGCGAAGCAAATGGTGAAAATCGAAAAAAATGCTGGGAAAGATATGCCACCCAATCCACTTGAAAAACCAGGTTGGCACCTTTATCGCCATGATGAATTCGATGAGGAATATTTAGATCGCTCAATATGGACAAACCAATATTTAAGAAATTGGTCTGATGATATAAAATCGAAAACAAATTATAAGTTGGAGGATGGGGCGATTGTCGTAAGGGCTGATATTGATTCTGCACCATGGAGCCCTTATGATAGAGCCGAAAATTCGAGTATTACTTCATTTGAGAAGACATATCTTCATAGATTTGGAAATAATAAGTATGAAGATAGTAGGATGATACCGGAGTTTGATGGCTTTGCGACCAAATATGGCTATTTTGAAATTCGCGCAAAATTGCCAAACACAGGGGATGGAAGTCATGTAGCGTGGTGGATGATTGGAGTACAAGATGATCAAAATCTATACGCAGAAATAACGGATCCAACCATCACAGATAAACGAACATCGAATGAAACAGGTGAAGTCGATATTATCGAAATCGGATTGGATCAATTATCATCTTGGCGTCCAGTCATGCATCCGAACAACAGTACAAGCCTTAAGTATTTACATGTACCGGAAACCTGGTTTGATTTTGACCCGGGGAACGAGTTTCATATTTACGGTTTTGAATGGGATGAAAACGGTACAAAATATTATGTGGATAATCAACTTGTACAAACAACGGACCGAACATTCGATTATCGGATGATGACTTTTTTAGGCTTATACCCTCAAGGTGGAATGGGTAAAGCGAACCGGATTTTTCCAAAAGAGTTTATTATTGATTATTTTCGAGTGTATAAAAAAGATGAGCCTTTGAGAGCAAATGATATTCGCTTTGAGAGAGCGGGACTACGATACTGTATTAAACGACCAGAAGGACAGGAATCTGTTTCATTTAAATTGCAAGCAACTGTTCTAGATCAATTTGATGAACCCTACGCGGATACTCCTCTTATATGGCAATTTTCCGAAACGATTTCGGGAGATTGTGCAAAAAATATTCGCGGGGCAAGGATGGATACTAAAACTGGAGAGATTGCCCTCACGCAAAATATTTCCGAGAACGCTGATTTATTTGTAACAGCCAAAGTAAAATCGAATCCAAAGGTGAAAAAGACATTTCATATCAAGGTGTCAACTAAGGCTCCACAGCCATTGCAAATGCAAATCGCCCCTCAGCAAAAAGTAGTGGAGATAAACATTCCGGAGTACGAGAAAACTCAAAATCAAACATTCTACGCTCACTTATTGGATCAATATGGAGACAAAGTAGGGGGCCAACCGATTGAATGGGTCATTGCGGAAGGGACCACACTGAAAGATATTACAAGGATTAACGGAATAACCATTTCTAAGGATGGCGTATTACAAGTAACAGAAGACGCACAAAGGGGAAGTTACTTTTTTGTGATCGCGCATACCCGTATACAAGCCAAGGAACCTGATAGATATTCTCTAGATAGTACCATTTATACTCATCAATTGGTAAAATTAGTATAATGTTAGAGAAGGTAGTAGAAGGAGGGAACGAAGAAAATGGCGAATAAGATTGAGAGAGTCATGATTATTGGCTTAGACGGTGCCGGAAACTTTATTAAAGAAACAGAAACACCGAATATTGATGGTTTGTTAGAAAAAGGAGTACTTACCTATTCTGCTCAAGCAAATTCACCAACAATTAGTGCAGAATGTTGGGGTTCCTTATTACATGGTGTGTCACCAGATGTACATGGATTGAATAATGATATTGTTGCCACGAAAACATACCCAGAGGATTCCCAGTACCCATCTATTTTTAAAATCATCAAACAAGCAGACCCTGCTAGTAAATTAGCAGCCTTTAGCGCGTGGGAGCCGATCAATCATGGTATTATTGAACAATCCTCTCAAGATCATTCCGTCTCTCAACCTGACGCAGAATTGGCGGATTCCGTCGCAACATATATTTTGGAAAACAAAGATGTAAACTTAATTTATGTTCAGTTAGACGGCCCAGATGCAGCGGGGCATCAGTATGGATATGGGACAAAGTCATATCTTAAAAGTATTACAGAAGCGGATAAACATGTAGGGACGATCCTTAATGCTTTACAAAAAGCCAAGTTAGTAGACAGTAGTTTGGTGATTGTGACGGCCGATCACGGAGGTGGAGGAGATGATCCTTATTCACATGGAAGTGATCACCCCCAAGACAAAACGGTTTTCTGGGGTTGCCATGGCCCAGGAATTAATACAGAAGTAGAATTAAAAACAGGTTTTCCAATTATGAATACGGCTGCCATTGTCCTCTATGCATTAAGAATAGAACCACCTGAGTCATTTGAAGCTGAGGTACCAAAGGGACTGTTTTTAACAGATAAGAAAGTATAAAGTTTTTCTTAAGATTGCTCAAGGCTGGGCAGTTGTTGTCCAGCTTCAGGCGTCATCTGCTCGAGAGTCGCAGGAGCAAGTCCATCGGCGTTGCGACGTACAGGATATACTAGTGCAGACGAAGCACCAGGACGTCGCGAACTTAGCCGATGTTCCGCTTAATAACCTGAGCCAATAAAAGTCAAAACCGGACTTTTCTTGTCTCAGAACATTTGTTTGTCGGGGCTGAGCAAGGCGCTTGCGCTTTTCTTAACAAAATAATAAATTTTGCTGGTTAAGATATATACCTGATTGGGTTATTTCACCCGATCAGGTTATTTTAGTCTATATACTAACTTCCTAAAAAATAGCCATTGTGTCAGGGTGTAACCATCTAGCGCCTATTTAAATACAATGATAGCTGTATCGTTATAAAAAATGATTTGCTGCCATTAAAAATATTCATTCTGTTGGAATGTATTGCTTCATAAGGTAAAATAGAGTAAGAGCTTTTAAGAAAGGGATGAAAAGCATGAAGGTGACACTTTTTGTCACATGTCTCGTAGATATGTTTAACAGCAATGTAGGAAAAGCGACGGTTGAACTACTTGAGCATTTAGGTTGTGAAGTGGAGTTTCCGGAGTCGCAGGTTTGCTGTGGACAGCCAGCTTATAATAGTGGGTATGTGAAGGAATCGAAAGAAGCGATGAAAAAAATGATTGCTGCTTTTTCAGATGCTGAATATGTTGTTTGTCCTTCTGGATCCTGTGCGTATATGTTTCATGAATACCAAAATCTTTTTAAAGATGATCCAAAGTGGGGGCCGAAAGCAAAGGAATTGGCAGGTAAAACCTATGAATTAACACAATTTATCGTTGATGTTTTAAAAATAGAGGATGTAGGAGCCACATTTGATGGGAAAGTGACCCTCCATACATCATGTCATATGACGAGATTACTTGGGGTCAAGGAGGCTCCTTTGAAACTACTAAATCATGTGAAAGGTCTTCAGTTTACAGAACTGCCGGGAAAACATAATTGCTGTGGATTTGGTGGCACTTTTTCTGTTAAGATGACAACGATTTCAGAGCAAATGGTCGATGAGAAGGTACAGCATGTCGAGGAAACGGAAGCTGATGTGTTGATTGGAGCTGATTGCGGCTGCTTAATGAATATAGGTGGTCGGATTGATAGAAAAGAAAAACCGATAAAGGTTCTGCATATTGCCGAAATCTTAAACAGCAGGCAAGGAGCGTGAGAATTGATGCCGATGAAAATAGGAACAGAGGACTTTACCCAACGCATTGATAAGGGTATTCATGATTCATTCATGAGAAATGCCGTATCTGGAGCCCAAGAAAGATTGCGGACAAGAAGATTGGATGCAGCAGAAGAATTGGGGAACTGGGAAGACTGGCGGTCACATGGAGAAGAGATACGCCAGCATGTCTTAGAGAACCTTGATTATTATTTATATCAATTAAGCGAAAAGGTTTCCGGAAGGGGTGGTCATGTTTATTTTGCACAAACCCCAGAGGAAGCAAATCAATATATAAAAGAAGTAGCACAAAAGAAAAACGCTCGAAAAATCGTTAAGTCAAAATCAATGGTAACAGAAGAAATTAATATGAATGCTTGCCTGGAAGAGGCGGGTTGTGAAGTAATTGAAACTGATCTTGGAGAATATATCCTACAAGTGGATGATCATGATCCACCATCCCATATTGTGGCACCTGCGTTACATAAAAACAAGGAGCAAATTCGCGATGTATTCACAGAAAAGCTCGATTACCAAAATACCGAAAAACCAGAGGAATTGGCCACACATGCTCGTGAAATGCTGCGACATGAATATATGACGGCTGATATAGGCATCACTGGCTGCAACTTCGCAGTGGCGGAGACCGGGTCCATCTGTCTTGTGACGAATGAAGGGAATGCCGATCTTGTAGCTGCGTTACCGAAAACACAAATTACAGTCATGGGTATGGAAAGATTGGTTCCTTCTTTTGAAGAATTGGAAGTATTGGTGAGCTTATTAACCAGAAGTGCTGTTGGCCAAAAATTAACAAGCTATATTACAACATTAACAGGTACGAAGGATGAGGGAGATGTCGATGGTCCGGATGAATTTCATCTCGTTATAGTCGATAATGGTCGTGCCGATATTTTAGGAGGAGAATTTCAGTCGATTCTTCAATGTATACGTTGCGCTGCCTGTGTCAATGTTTGTCCTGTCTATCGTCATGTTGGTGGGCATTCCTATGGATCTATCTATTCAGGTCCCGTTGGAGCAGTATTATCGCCTTTACTAGGTGGATATGATGACTACAAGGAACTTCCGTATGCCTCTACTTTATGTGGAGCTTGTACAGAAGCTTGCCCAGTCAAAATCCCGCTCCATGACTTATTGCACAAACATCGACAGGTGATTGTAGAAAATGAAGGAAGGGCTCCAGTCTCTGAAAAATTATTGATGAAGGCTTTTGGTCTAGGGGCGGCTTCTCCAACTTTATACAAAATGGGATCGAAAATGGCTCCAACAGCTCTAAATCCTCTTACCAAAGATGGGAAAATCTCAAAAGGTGTTGGGCCTTTAAAAGCTTGGACAGAAATCCGCGATTTTCCTGCTCCAGGTAAACATCGATTTAGAGATTGGTTTAAAGAGCATAAAAAGGGAGGAGATCGATCATGAGTGGAACCATTCAAAATCGGGATCACTTTCTGCAAAAGATTGCGAATCAGCTTGGACGTGAGGCAGTGCTTGACAAACCAGAAGTGCCAAAATGGAAGCATCAACCTCAAGCGACTGTACTCCAAGGAAAAAGCGCAGATGAGTTAGTCGAAGTTTTAAAAGACCAATGTCTCCATATCCATACAGATTTTATCAAAACCACACAGGCGGATTTGGAAGAAACCTTAAAACGGCTTGTAGAGGAGTATGGGGGTGGGCCAATCATTACTTGGAAAGACTCTCGTTTTACAGCATACGGCTTATCCTCATTACTAAAAGAAAAATGGCCCCAAAAAAAGATTGAGGTTCATGAATGGGATTACCTAAAAGGAAGAGCCAATATTGATATTGCGGAGGCTTGCAATATTGGGATTACAATTAGTGATATAACGCTTGCTGAATCGGGCACAGTCGTGCAATTTAGTCATAAAGATCGTGGCAGATCAGTCAGCTTTTTGCCACTAAAATCGATTATGATTGTTCCAAAAAGCTCGATCGTTCCGCGGATGACACAAGCGGCACGAATGATAAGAGAAAAAACGAAAAATGGAGAGCATCTAGCCTCCTGTATAAATTTTATAACAGGACCAAGTAATTCTGCCGACATTGAAATGGATTTAGTAGTGGGGGTTCACGGCCCTGTAAAAGCCGCTTATATCGTTGTGGATGATATATGATGGCGAAGTAAAAGCTGGATATAGTGTTAGCGCCTGCTAGACTTCTTTGTGTTTTGTAGTTTTAAAAGTAGGGGTTTTGCGGACGCTTGCACCAGATAAAAAATAAGATAGTAAATATTGAATAAAACATTGAAACCGCCTATCGTGTATGCTATTCTAGACTTAATAAAGTTGTTGGAGAAAGGGAAAGAGTGGAGATGACATTGGTAAGAACAGGCGATGCCAAGTTAATACGAGAATTAAATACATCGATTATTCTGGATATCATTCGGAAACAAGGTCCCATCTCCCGTGCAGAAATCTCCAAAGTCGTTAAGATTAGTCCAACGACGGTGGCTTCTTGTATTAATGCTTTAATGAAAGATTCGCTTGTCATGGAAAGTGGAACAGGAGTTTCGAGTGGTGGGAGAAAACCCATTCTTGTCCAATTAAATCCGAATGACCGCTTTCTTATTGGCGTGGCAGTGAATGCATCAAAAATCACGATTGCAGCATTCAATTTATACGCCAATGTTCAAAAAAAGATCAGCCATTCATTACTAAACGAGACCTATTCAGATATTAGTGACTTTATGATTAACCTTCTTCAAGAATTTTTAGAAGACTTTGATCAAAAGGAGAATTGTTTAGGGATATCGATTACCTTTCAAGGAATTGTAGATGCTGATAAAGGGGTTGTTGTGTATAATCCTAAATTAAACATGTTAAACGTTTCATTGAAAGACAAAATTGAAGATGCTTTGCACATCCCGACCTACATAGATAACGATACAAATGGAAGCCTTTTAGCAGAAAAAGGGTATGGTCATTATCAACAGGCGAAAAATCTAATTTATGTGACGATTGGTGATGGGGTTGGGGCAAGTATTCTGGTCAATGATGCGATTTATCGAGGACATCTTGGTGGTGCTGGAGAATTTGGGCATACAACAATCAATTTTAATGGGCCGGTCTGTGAATGCGGAAATATTGGTTGCTTGGAAAACTATGTAAGCTGGCAGACGATTCACTCTCGAATTGAAGAGGAGCTTGGGCATGGAAGAAAATCGATAATGTCGGAATGGTTAAAAGAGAATGAGCAGCTCACGATCGAAAAATTTCAACAAGCTGTTTTACAAGAAGATCCATTGGCACTATCGATCTTGGATGATGTGGCTTTCTACCTTGGAATAGGACTTGTAAGCATCATCAACCTATTTAATCCGGAAAAAATCATCGTAGGTGGAGAACTGGCTAACAATATCCCTTATTTTATTCGAAGGTTAAATGAATTTGTTTTAAGCCATTCGTTGGAAACGCATACGAAGGAATTTGCAATCCTGCCAAGTTCTTTTGGCGATGATTCAGAGGTTATTGGGGCAGCATCCATTTTATTGGATGATTTATTCCATTCTACTATTCGTTAGATATTCTGTTCTAAGAAAATAATGGCAATGCCAATATGGATTGATAAGGAAAGCTCTCAATTCATACGAGATAAAAAGGGATTTAAGTAATGCTATTTTCATATAAAGCAGGTAAAGAAAGAGAAATGATCAAAAAGAACCCTGGTGAGGTGGTATGATGATGAAAATTGCGGTAGTTGGTATAGGGAAGCTGGGACAAAGGCATTTAGACAAATGGAAAGAAATAGCAGATGTTGAAGTGGTTGGAATTGTTGCTAGAAATCAAGAGAAACTCCAAGTAATTGCTGAAAAATATGATGTGAAGCCATTTACTAGTCTGGAAGAGTTGCTAAATCAAGTAAATGTAGATGTTGTTGATGTGTGTACACCGACCGCTACACATGGTGAATTTGTTAAACAGGCGGCACAGGCAAAGAAGCATGTAATTTGTGAAAAGCCATTGGCGTTAACGAGTAAAGAAGCGACTGCTATGATTCAAGCATGTGAAGAAAATCAAGTTCACTTACTAGTAGGTCACACACTCCGTTTCTTCCCGGAATATGCGAATGCTAGAGAGCAAGTAAAAAATGGGAAAATTGGACAACCGGGTGTTATTCGCCTTACAAGAGGCGTACCTTTTCCTTCAGGAAGAGAATGGTATGCAGATGAGGAACAAAGTGGGGGCTTATTCTTAGATTTAGGTTCACACGAATTTGATTGGTTGCAGTGGACATTTGGTGATGTCACAAGAGTGATGGCCAAACATATAAAACGTGAACAACTGGAGTATGGGTTTGTTACGGTGAGGATGGCAGATGGAACGATTGCTTATGTAGAGCTATCATGGGCAGAAACTCAATTTCAGGCAACCTATGAATTAGCAGGTGATAAAGGGATGCTTACATACGATCACAATGCAACCGTTCCAGTTACCTTAGATCTGCGCTCATCAGAACCTTCTGTACAATTGCCTAAAAGCTTGATGCATAAGGATCCTTATCAACGCCAATTTGAGCATTTTAGGGATTGTATTACTGGGAAAGCTGAACCAATCGTAACGGCAGTAGATGCAGCGAAAGCCATTGAACTAGCGGAAGCTGCTGTTCAATCTAGTGCAACAGGTCAACCTGTTACTTTAGCGGAAGGGGGACGTTAACATGAAAATTGGGATTATAAGTTTCGCTCATATGCATGCCGGAAGCTACGCCAATTATATTATTAAGCATCCTGAGGCAGAATTGGCTTGTATTTGGGATAAGGATGAAGCGCGCGGGAAAAAAATGAGCGAAAAATTCAATTGTGATTATTACTCTAACTTGGATGACTTTTTGGAAACAGATATTGAAGCGGTTGTCATTTGTTCTGAGAATGCCAATCATAAAGAACACGTGATCAAAGCTGCAAACGCGAAAAAGCATATTCTTTGTGAAAAACCAATTGCCACCGAGGTGGCAGATGCAAAAGCAATGATTGCAGCTTGTGAAGAAGCCGACGTCATTTTTGAAATTGCGTATCCAGTCCGTTTTGCACCAGGCTTTAAACAGGCAAAAGAAGTAATTCAACAGGGCGCCATTGGAGAGGTAGTTGCCATTACAGGCATGAACCATGGAAAAATGCCAGGTGGATGGTTTATTGAAAAAGAACTGTCAGGGGGTGGGGCTGCAACCGACCATATCGTTCATATTATGGATATCATTCGCTGGATGATGGGAGAAGAAGTAAAAAGTATTTATGCGGAAATGGACACTCGCTTCCATGATATTGATGTAGAAGATTGTGGACTCGTCAGTATAGAACTGGAGTCAGGAGTCATTGTGTCCATTGACCATAGTTGGTCAAGGCCACAAACATTCCCAACATGGGGAGATGCGATTATTAAATTTGTAGGAACAAAAGGTAATCTTGAAGTCGACGCCTTTAAGCAGTTTGCTTTGTATTATAATGACGAAGCAAGCGCTATTACTCAACTCCCATATGCAGAAGATATGGATGATGGATTGGTCAATGACTTTATCGCAAGTGTGAAAGAAGGAAGAGCACCATTCATTACTGGGGTAGATGGATTGCGTACATTAGAAGTAGTCAAAGCGGCTTATCAGTCACAGGAAAAAGGCGAAACAGTTTTAGTTAAAAGATAATAGTCTAAGCATAAGATAAAGCGGTATATATTTAATAGAGTCGATCCTTCTATTTGCTGGATCTGATCAAGAAGAGGTGTTTTCAATGAAAATCGGATTAAGTTCATACAGCTTATTTCAAGCAATGAATGCTGGAGAAATGACCATTTTAGAAGCCATTCAATGGGTTGCAGATCAAGGTGGCGAGCATATTGAAATTGTCCCTATGGGGGATTTAGACTTACTAAGCAAGCCTGAGCTCATTGAACAAATCAAAGACAAAGCAAATGATGTAGGAATTGAAATATCACATTATCTGATCGGGGCGAATTTCATCACGGAAAGTCGTGAAGAGTTTGAAGCAGAAGTCGCAAGAGTGAAGCAGCATGTGGATATTGCTAATCAATTAGGCGTGAAGCTAATGCGTCATGATGTTGCCTGGCGTTCTGGAGAAGATGCGACAATTGTACAACTTGAAAAAGATTTACCAATCTTAGTGGAAGCATGTCAAGAAATTGCGGATTATGCGAAACCATTTGGAATTACTACGAGTATTGAAAATCATGGGCTTTACGTGCAAGGAAGTGACCGTGTTCAACGTCTAATTACAGCAGTCAATCGTGATAATTTCAAAACAACGGTCGATGTTGGCAACTTTATGTGTGTAGATGAAAATTCTGTAGCAGCTGTGAAGAAGAACCTACCATATGCTTCATTTGTTCACTTTAAAGATTTTTATTGGCGTCCGTCCTATCAGGCCCCTGGGGAAGGCTGGTTTCAAACCTCGAATGGCAATTATTTAAGGGGAGCCATTGTTGGGCATGGGGATATTGATATGCGAGAAGTAGCTAAGGTCATTAAAGAATCTGGCTATGATGGTTATATTTCTGTTGAATTTGAAGGAATGGAAGATTGCAAAAAAGGCTCGAAAATCGGCATGGACAATGTTCGACGGTTTTTAGAAGAGGCATAGGAGGAGAAAAGATAATGAGTAAAATGAAAATTGGTGTAATTGGTGCGGGGTCTATTTCTGAAGCCCATTTAAATGCATATGCTAACAATGATAAGGTAGAGTTGTATGCGATTTGTGATTTGAATGAAGAAAGAGCAAAAGCAAAAGCAGAGAAATATGGAGCAAGTAAAACATATGTCGATTACCATGATCTGATGAATGATCAAGAGATTGAAGCAGTTAGCATTTGTACATGGAACAATTCCCATGCTGACATTGCGATTGCAGCACTTAATAGTGGGAAAAACGTTATGGTTGAAAAGCCAATGACCACAAGCATGGAAAAAGCTCAGGAAATGGCAGAAACAGTGAAGAAGACTGGGAAAAAGCTACAAGTTGGCTTTGTACGTCGTTATGCTGGTAACACACAAGTTTTGAAAAATTTTATTGACGAAGATGATCTTGGGGAAATTTACTATGCAAAAGCGACATGTATTCGTCGACTTGGAAATCCAGGAGGATGGTTCTCAGATGTCGAACGATCTGGCGGCGGGCCTCTAATTGACATTGGTGTCCACGTGATCGACGTTCTTTGGTATTTAATGGGTTGTCCAAAAGTAAAATCGATTTCTGGAAATACCTATAATAAATTAGGGAATAGAAAGAATATCAAAAATCTATCTTTCTATAAAGCAGCTGATTACGATCCAAATAAAAACACAGTAGAAGATATGGCCAATGCATTGATTCGCTTTGAAAATGGTGCTTCTTTACTTGTTGATGTCAGCTTTACCTTACATGCGAAGCAAGATGAAATCTCCGTTAAATTATATGGTACAAAAGGTGGCGCGGAAGTAGAACCGAGCCTAGCTATTGTGACAGAGAAATATGATACAATGTTAAATCTTGAGCCACAAGTGGATAGCAAAACATTCAACTTTGGCCAAGCCTTCCAAGCGGAAATCGATCATTTTGTCGATGTTTGCTTAGGAGAAAAAGAAACGCTTAGCCCAGTGGAAGATGGAGTCGAAATGACAAAAATTCTTAGCGGTATTTACGAATCCGCCGAAAAGGGCAAAGAAATCTATTTTGATTAATAGCTAAGTTAGCTTACCAAACATAGATGTTACAAATGGGTATTTATTCATGCCAAGAATAAATACCCATTTCTTATAGAGATAATGATTTTTACAGAATTATTTTGCTATAAGTGCGTGTTCAAAAAGGAAGATAAAAAGGATCAAGTCGGCTAAAGGCGCTGACGTCCTGTCAGCAACACCGACACTAGTACATCCTGTACGTCGAAAGTTCGAGGGGGCGAAGTTCCGAGCAGCGGATCTATGCATTTAGATACATGAGCAGCGGAGAAACAAGCCAACGAAGAAATTCGCAGCGTCATTTTTACCGGACTTTTTGAACATCCTCTATAATGGACATACAGTGGGGAAAAGACATATAATAGACTTATGTATACATATATTTGAATAGAATATAAGGGGGGGATTACTGTGTCAGTGATGCGCGTCATTACCGGAATTTGGCGAAACACTACGGAAACTAGTGACAGGGCAAAAGATCCTAAGTTGAAAACACGTTATTATAAGATTGGAAAACGTAAACTATCTGAAACGATTACATCCGTTGTCAACAATAAAATGACGGGTTGGAACGTGACCCATTTTGATTACGATCGTGGTGAAATGCTTATCGAAAAAAGAGGGTTACGTCGTAATCAAATCGTTATCACAATTGTACAAGTAGAACCGTTACGTTGCAGTGTGGATATTGTATCAGCCTACGATGGATTGGGAGATCTAGGAGCCACTTATTTTTTAGTGCAAAAATTCTTTGAGGTCTTAAACAAGGAAATTCCACCTATCGAAAAAAATTAATAAGCTAGCATGGCCAGTTTCCAATAAGGGGACTGGCTCTCGCTTTATCCACCATAGAATATTTTTTAATAGGGAGTGCGGTTTATTTTGTATATGACAATAGCAGAGACAGCTGATTATTTACAACTTAGCCCAGATATAATTGAGAAATTAATTCTCAATCAAAAGATACGGGCATTACATGATGGAGAACAATATTTAATTTACAAAAATCAATTTGATAGCCATTTAGAGCAAATGGAAAGGTATAAGGAAATGCTGGCAGAATGGTTAGCAGAACCGATTCCAGAAGACTGGGATGCGAAAGACGAAGATTAAATTAAAAAATAGTAATGGGAAAGTATGTGTTAAGGAGAGGCGATATGATTAAAACAGTCTTATTTGATGTAGATGGTGTTTTGTTAAGTGAGGAACGTTATTTTGATGCATCGGCATTAACCGTTTGGGAGGTTTTATGTAGTGAGCATTATTTAGGTTTATGTCCAAACGAATTTAAAACTCAATATACCGATAATGAAATCGATGAAATGCGCGCTCGAGTTTTTGTTCAAGATCAAGTGCTGAAGTTTTTAAAATCATGTGGGTTAAATGCGAACTGGGATATGATTTACTTAACTGCAGCTTATCAAATTATTCATCTATTAGAACAACTAAAAGCTACAGAGAAAGAACGAATCACTCATTGGGTAACTCATGAGATCAATCGTGAGATTTTATTAGAAATGAAAGATGTCTTTGCTGAAACCAAATACTCTTTCGATTTTGATAGTTTTCTCCATGATTTCCAAGGCACCGAAGCTTCTAAAGCGGGTTTATTTACTCATTTGGACCAGGTTGCTCAGGAAAAACTAGGAGTTGGTCATACGGTTTTTGGCGAGCAGGGTGAATTGTGGTCAACCTGTGAGCTTATTTCGCAGGAATGGTATGTGGGCGATCCATACGTTCTTCAATCAACAGGACGTCCTTCTGTGCAACTGGGGAAAAAAGGCTTTTTAAGTGACGAAAAGGTATTGGCTGAACCAGAGGCCATTGCAGATTTATTTGGAACTCTTAAAGAAGCTGGTATCCGGATTGGAATTGGTACCGGGCGTCCGAAGTTGGAAACCGTAGAGCCCTTTCAGCATTTAGGCTGGCTTGAGCATTTTGATCCAAACAATATTGTAACAGCAGATGATGTATTAACAGCCGAAAAAGTGTGTCAGAAACACGCAGGGTTATCTAAGCCACATCCATTTACATATGTGTGGGCATTATCCAATAAACAAAAATCGATTTCCGAGTGTCTTGAGACCGTTTTTCCAATTGACAATGGAAAAGAGACATTGATTGTAGGGGATTCTTTAGCTGATTTAATAGCCGCCAGGACAATGGGCTGTCGCTTTGCCGCTGTATTAACCGGTCTATCAGGGGAGAAGGCAAGAAAGCAATTTGAGGAATATCAAGCCGATTATATTCTCGACAATGTACTAGGTGTGAAAGAACTCGTGCTATCACTTGCTAAGAAATAAATTGGCTGTAGACTTGATGACGATCGTATCTATGCAATTTCAATGGTTTTAATAAGACTAACCTGAAACAACGTTGAATTAATAATAACCTGAACTTAAGATCAGAATTTATTCGCGATACAAAAGAGAGGTTAGGGAGGCTACACACCCGAAAAGAGCTAGAGTCAAAGAAAATTGGTACGTAGAAGGTTTTATGCACCTGAAATGAGCTAAAGGTAAAGGCAAAGAAAAGAAGCACATAGGAGAGATGCTACGCGCTTTAAATAACGCCGAGGCGTTGATGATCTGATTCAAAGAAAGTAAAGGATGCCTTTCTTTGGATCAGATCATTTGCATGTCGCCGATTTGCGGGCGTCTTGCAATTTTTAAAGCAATCAGAATAACAAAGAGGCTGGGACATAACTAAAATGTTAAGCCCTAAAGACGAACAATGTATTACCTTAGCGGAGGAAATATACGTAGACTCCTGCGGGAAGTGAGAGTTCGGCAAGACCCCGGAAGGCGAAGCCCGAGGAGACCTGCCACTCGCCCGCGGAAAGCGAAGTATATTTCCGAAGCGAGTAAATACACCATACTAGTTCGTTTTTTCTTTGGTGAAAACACTATTGTCCCAGCTTCTTTCCTACGATTACTCAAATTTGAATTTGCTTCATGTATTAATTCGGAACGGCTACTTTTTCAATTGAGAGTTCTAAATACTGGGCATCTTCAAGTCCTTTTAAAGCTTTCAGGCCAACAAGCACATCGCCTTCTGCTTTTTTATCAAGGGTAAGAACCATGATGGCTTGGCCGCCAACATCAGCACGTCCCACTTGCATAGTGCCAATATTAATATCATAATCACCAAGTGTGGAACCAACACGACCAATCATACCTGGGATGTCAAGATGTTTAATATATAATAGATTTGGTTCTGGTCGAACGTCTACTCGATAATCATTCATCTTAACAATTCGAGATCCGTAGCCATTTAAGATGGTGGCACCAATATTAGCTTTATTTTCTCCACGGTGAAGGGTGACTTCAATATAAGAAGCGAATCCTTTACTTTTTGGATTTTTTAATACATTGGACGCAACGCCTTGATCTTTTAATAGATGATGAGCATTGATTAGATTCACGGTATCACCTAAGTGATGGGTTAAAATACCTTTTAAAATATTACGTGTTAAAAGATCTGTACTCTCCACTGCCAGTTCTCCTGCATATGATATATCTACTTGATCTGGCGCTTCTTTTAATAGTTGAATGGCTAATGTGCCCAATTGCTCAGCCAATGTAATGTAAGGTTGCAGTTTCTTCTGCGTTTCTCCAGATATCTGTGGCATGTTGACCGCATGGCGAATCGATTGAGTCTCAAAAATATCAATCATTTCTTCACTTACCTCATGTGCCACTTTTTCTTGTGCTTCTACTGTAGAGGCGCCTAAATGCGGTGTGACAACTACGTTTGGATGCTGGAGTAATTCGGTATTTGAAGCTGGCTCTGTTTCAAATACATCAATCGCTGCCCCGGCAACTTGACCAGAATTCAGTGCGCGAACAAGGGCATTCTCATCAATAATTCCGCCACGGGCACAGTTAATAATGCGAACACCCGGCTTTGTTTTTGCTAAATAGTCATCATTAATAAGGCCTTTTGTTTCTTTAATTAAAGGGGTGTGGACGGTGATAAAATCGGCTTCTTGTGCAATTTCATCTAAAGATGCTTTCGTGATTCCCATTTGATGTGCACGATCTTCCGTTAAATAAGGATCATATCCGAGAATATTCATGCCAAAGCTTAGAGCGCGGTTGGCTACTTCTGTACCAATTTTCCCCATGCCAATGACACCAAGTGTTTTTTCATACATTTCAACGCCTTTAAACTTATTTCTTTCCCATTTTCCTTCAGTTGTAGAAGCATGGGCAGCAGGAATATTACGCGCAAGAGATAGCATCATCGCCATTGTCAGCTCAGCTGCAGAGATTGTATTTGCCCCTGGAGCGTTAATAACGATAATTCCTTTTTTTGTAGCTGCTTGGATATCGATATTATCAACGCCGACACCTGCACGGGCTATCACTCGTAGGCTATCGCCATTTTCTAGAATGTCTTCTGTCACTTGGGTTTGGCTGCGAACAATTAGGGCATCATACTCGCCAATAATCCCTTTTAGTTCCTTGGGAGAAAGGCCAGGTTTCTTATCCACAGTAAAATTAGAATGTTCATATAGAGCGGTTAAGCCTGTGTCACTAATTGTATCTGATACTAAAACTTTATACATATTCTCTATTCCTCCTACTTTGTATTATTAATCTTCCAAAATGAAAACGTCCCCATAACAGACGCGTGCGCCTTGTTATGAGGGACGTAAGATCGTGGTGCCACCCTCGTTTACTGTATGGAACAACATAGAGCTAACTCCTGTGTAAACAGGCGCTTCCGCTCTTCCATACAGCCTCGAGAAAGATAACGGTTTAAGACCGGGCAACTGCCAGTTCAGAAGTGCTGGGCTATTCTGAGAAAAAATCATCGATTTTCACCAACCATCGATTCTCTGAAGGAATTTTTCTTCAAGCCGTCTTCGTCTTCACTGTTGATATGTAAAGAAAGCTGTCAAAGGGACGAGTATATATCAGGGAGATTTTTCATCGTCTTTTTGAAGTTCCTCTTTAAAAATATTTTGAATAAATATACAAAGTATTTTACCATAGAAACAAAATGTTTCAAGAGTCTTTTTACAAACTTTGTTTTTTTCGATAAATTTCGGCATGGATTAATGCAAGAATACGACAAATGCAATATAGTATAGATAAGGATCATTAGGAAGGAGACATGACAATGGTACGGTTTGGTATTATTGGAACAAATTGGATTACAGATTCCATGGTTGAAGCAGCTTTACAAGCAGAAGGATTTCAATTAACAGCCATTTATTCTCGAACAGAGGAACGGGCAAAAGAATTTGCAGAGAAGCATGGAATCTCATTCATTTTTACAGATATAGAGGAAATGGCTGCAAGTGATGCGCTTGATGCTGTATATATTGCAAGTCCGAATTCATTTCACGCAAAACAATCTTTGTCCTTTTTAAACCGAGGGAAGCATGTTTTATGTGAAAAGCCAATGACTTCCAATCCGACGGAACTGGAAGTTTTGATTGAAGCAGCCCGGAAAAACCAGGTTGTTTTAATGGAGGCATTGAAAACAACTTTATTACCGAATTTCCAAGCAATCCAGGAAAATATACATAAAATTGGTCAAATAAGAAGATATGATGCAAGTTTTTGTAAGTATTCTTCAAGATATGATCGTTACAGGGAGGGGAGTGTTCTAAACGCCTTTAATCCTATATTTTCAAATGGATCGTTAATGGATCTAGGGGTGTATTGTTTATATCCGATGGTTGTATTATTTGGAGAACCTAAATCAGTCAAAGCGAATGCTGTAATGCTAGAATCAGGAGTAGATGGATCTGGAAGCTTGCTTTTGCAATACGATGATTTCGAAGCTGTTGTGACACATTCGAAAATCATCAATGCTTATCGCTCCTCGGAAATCCAAGGGGAAGAAGGAACGATCATCATTGATGAAATCTCAACCCCACAACAGGTATGCATTCACTATCGTGACGGACGCGAAGAAACGATTAGCCATGCGTCTACCTTGCCTTCCATGTATTATGAGGTTGAAGAATTTATTCAATTGATTCAAAAAGGAGAGTTAGAATCTAAGATTAACTCTCATGATCATTCGATGATCACGGCACGAATAATGGCAGAAGCTAGAAAACAAATAGGACTTATTTACCCAGCAGACAAGCAGCATGATTCATCTATTTAAAGAAAGTCGGTGATAAGGATGAATAGGGAAGAAATGTTCATTCAAAAATGTTTTTTTGAACAATTTTTGCAAAACAAGCCTCATGAGTCTCCTGTTACGGTATTAGGGGAACATTTTTTTCAGGAACAAAAGAAAAACCAAGCGGATTTGACAGAGGTTCGCTTTGCGCAAGGTGAAATCTATTTTCATGCCCAAGATTATGAAACTGCAATTTTTAAATGGGAAAACATCCAAAATGAATGGCAGCCATGGGCGCGGAAGAACATGGCAGATGCCTACTTTGAATTAGAGCTGCATGATACCGCAGAAGAAATCTACCAATCAATTAAGACGGATTCGCTTCTTTTAAATACAGAAATCGCGCTTCAGTTATTTGGTTTATATGTTCTTCAAAGGAATCATGATGAGGCCAAGCAGATGATTTTAAATGCTGTTTTGCTTAATCCAGATTATCCGAATGTGACAAAATTGGCGCGGGCCTTTTTTGAGGAACAGGAGGACTGGGCAAATGCTGTTGAATTAGCTGTCAATGAGTCGATTAGAACAAAAGAGATAGCATGGTTTCATGTGCTTCTGTCTTATGTGGAGAATGGGCATGTCAGTTTTGAACCACCATATTTTGTTCCTGTTCTTGAAAAAGCGTCTTCGGTCGATTTCAAACTTTTTGATGATTTGAGTCAATCATTATGGAATAGGTTTGAAGAACAGGATGTCTTATTTGATTGGTTAAATGATTTTAATACATTAGTGCTTAGCTTAGATCTGTCAGAGGAACATAGATGGGGGAATTTATCAGCTGTATTTAAGGAAACATACCATAAGTTGATGAGTGGTTCATTTTCCCTTCAGAATGTAGAAAAATTGATGCCGACATATTTGGAAGCTTGGTTAAAATTGGAAAGAGCATCCGATGCCGGCTTTGTATATTCCGCTATTCTAACATGGAACGATCATTTTCCTGGAAATATTAATCAAGGTATCGTTGATCGATCGCAAGCAACACTTCGAAAAACTAGAACTGAGATTAATGTAAATGATGCCATTGAAGTTTTAATAGATGATGTAAAAAACTGGGCAAGAAGGAACGAAATAGAGTTTGAAGAATGGGATGCACATCCTCAAGAAAAAACTGATTCGGCTCAGTGGTTTGTTTATGGGAAAAAGTGGATTGACTACTTTATCAAACAGTTGGAAGTATTGAAGATAAACATCACTGAATTGATTGAAAGAGAGAAAGACATCAGTGATCGTTTGCATGGTTCAACCAATCAATTGAAAGATATAGAAGAGGAAAAAGCGGCTGATATCCGCCAAGCCTTTTTAGCAATTGAAGAGAAAATTAAAGGAAAAATGAAAATGGCGATCCCTGATATGATCAGGGAATTGGCTGGTTCCATTAAGGATGATACGGAATTTCGTACCATTCATCTTGAATTAAATAAGAAAATGAATCAGCGGATAAATGAATATATTCAGGACACTATTATGCCAATTTACGCTTCATCGCTAGAGGATTGGATTCAATATGCAAAGCAAAAGTTAGAAGAATCACAATCACATTTAAAAGAATGGGAAAGAGGCTTCAACGAATATCTAGAAGAGCAGCCACTTGAGCTTAATTGCGATTTCCAAGTCATCGCAGATTGGCAGCGAGACGCCGAACGGATGACCATTCCGATTCAAATTGAGAATGAAAATATTCTTTTGCGCAGAACACCTTCTCAAATCTTATTAAAAGGCGCAGGAAAATTATTTGGTGGACTGACTAAAAACAACACGGTTTTAGCCAATTCATATCGCAATTTCATTGAAAATGAAAATTATGAAGAGGTTAGTGAATCCATTGCAACGAAATTCTTTTATTCATTTCAATTATTTGAGAAAAGTATTGGACGGGATGTCCAACTTTTCTTCCGTGATCCACTGAATATATTAGAAGATCGTGTAATAGAAATTGAAGCAACAATTCAAGAAAATCAAATGAAATTGGAAAAATTCAAACGCAATCCAGACTTATTTTTAGGACCTTTAAAGCTTTTTCAATTACAATTGAATCAATACAAGTGGTTAAATGATGGGAATTCGCAACAATTAGAATTTGAAAAAAGCCAAACACTACAAGGCGACAAGGAGGAATAGAATGAGAATTGCACTTATAGCACATGATAAAAAGAAAGAAGATATGATCCGTTTTACAACAGCCTATAAACTGATTCTTGAAAAACATGAATTATATGCGACAGGGACAACAGGCTCAAAAATCATGGAAGCAACAGGTTTGTCCGTGAATCGATTTCAATCAGGGCCACTTGGTGGGGATCAACAAATAGGGGCTTGTATAGCTGAAAACAAAATGGATGTCATTATCTTTTTACGTGATCCCTTAACTGCACAACCACATGAACCCGATGTTTCAGCGCTGATGCGTCTTTGTGATGTGTATGGCGTCCCACTTGCAACCAATATGGGTACTGCTGAAGTGTTGATTCGTGGAGTAGATCAAGGATTTATCGATTGGCGCTAAACATTATTTTATTTAAGATGCTAATCAAAATCACATATTAATTGAGATTCGGCCGAAATATTATCGGTCGGATCTTTTTTTATCTGGAAACTATAAAATTGCCGCTTGTGTAACTTACTTACGTTGCGGTTGATGTCTAGCTCCAGGCGCCATCGGCTCGAGGCTCGCAGGAGGGAGTCCATCGGCGTTGCGACGTACAGGATGTACTAGTGCAGACGAAGCGACAGGACGTCGCGTTTTTAGCTGTTCAGCTTCTTCCTACGATAAGTCAACATCGGCTTATTCTTCGCCGTGTATCCTTTATCTCGTCAGAAGCTTAAAAAGTTTGTACGTCGCTAAACGGGCGCCTTGCGCTTTTCTTGATTAGAAACTGTCAATAGTAGCCAATGACGACCATCTTTTAACGTGATATACTGGGACTAGACATTTTAATTCGGAGGAGATGGAAGGTTGAAATCAAATTCTAAACTTACAACAAAGCTAATCCCTCTAGTCATTGGTTTAATTTTAATTGCAGGACTTACGTTTTGGTCCGTTTTTTCGATAAATAAAGGGGATGTTATTCCATTTTCCTCAATGGAAAAAGTGATTCAAGCACAAAATGGTGAGGTCGTTTCACTTACGGAAATGGCAGATGGCACCATTTATATAAAAACACCAGCAGGAAAATACATTTCCCATTTTCGGCCGAATAGCCCGAAGGTGGAAGAATTAGTAGAGAAGTATAATGTGCAATATAAATATTCGAGTGGTTCTCGGGCGGGAAATTGGATTTTGGGTGGTTTATTGATTGTATTGATTGGAGCTGGTTTGTTTATCCAGAAAAAAGGTGGTTTTGCTGGCACGAAAATAAAGCATGGCACAGCAAAACCTACGCCCCTTCCTTCCATTACACTGAAAGATATCGGAGGATTACCTGAAGAAATGAAGGATGAGATCCATCAGACTTTGGAGATCGTCAAAGAACCTGATCGTTCCAAAAAAGTAGGGATTAAGGCGCCAAAAGGAATTCTATTATATGGCCCTCCAGGAACAGGAAAAACGCTTCTCGCTCAAGCGATGGCTCATGAATTGGGAGCTAGCTTTTTTACAGCAAGTGGATCTGCTTTTACAGAATTATTTGTCGGAGTTGGAGCATCGCGGATTAGGGGATTGTTCGAAAATGCGCGCAAATCTACATCCGCTGTCATTTTCATTGATGAAGTGGATGCTCTTGCTGGAAAAAGAAAACAGCATGGTGGAGAGGAAGCAGAAAAAACACTAACAGAATTGCTTGTTCAGCTTGATGGAGGACATGCCAATGAAGGCATTTTATTCATTGCTGCGACGAATCGCAAGGATATGCTAGATGACGCCTTTTTACGTCCTGGTCGTATTGACTTTAGTTTCCATGTGCCATTGCCTGATATGAAGGGGAGAAAGGAAATTATCGATATCCATACGAAAGGAAAGCAGCTTAGTGAAGAAGTCGTTGCTTCATTGGATCTCCTAGCAGATAGCACCTCAGGCTTTTCAGGCGCTGAAATTAGTTCATTATTTGAATCAGCTAGTAGAAAAGCTGTGAGGGAAGGGCGAGAATTAGTTGGAATGGCTGATCTTGATTATGCGATTGACCGTACGATCCTCGGTTCCACTTCACGGGCATTAAACGACCCTGATACAAAGCGGAGAGTGGCCATTCATGAAGGAGGCCATGCGCTTATTCAAGCTTTAACCAAACCAAACACAGTTCGTAAAGCTACAATTATTCCACGAGGGCAAGCACTAGGCTATGTAGCACCTATTCAAAAGGAAATGCATCTATCCACCACAAGTGAATTACTTGACCAAGTCAGTATGATCCTGGCAGGTGGTGTCGCTGAACGACTATACTTGGGGGAACATAGTGTAGGCGTTAGTGGTGATGTTCAACAAGCGAAAAAACTGTTAGAAGATATGGTTGAAACAGGTATGCTTGAGGATGGTTTCACTTTAACCTTTGATCAACAAGATAAAGATGCTAAAATGCAAGAATTATATAGCAAGGCTTTGGAGAATACAGAGCTAATGCTAAAAGCTCACAGAGATGAATATGAGTATTTAGTAGAAGTGTTATTAAAAAAGGAAACCCTCGATGGTGAAGAAGTTCAAGCGATTGTGAATGGCGAAAGTCTAGAAGTTGCATATGTTTAATTCCAACATCCAGCTCCGTTATGAAGATAACATGAAGCTGGATGTTTTATTGTGTCTGCACATTTTTAAAACTCGTCACAATGATAGGATATTCTTACTATAGTTAATTAAGGGACAGTAAATTTCATATAAACAAAATTCGACGAATGTAACTTTTATGTAACATAATTTGATACAATAAATAAGAAGATTATAGTAGATTTTTGTCGCGAAATCATCGAATAGATATCTTGTAAAAATAAAGGAACAACTACCTACATAATTTACCAAATAGATATGATGATTAGAAAGGTTTGTCCTGGCATGAAAGAAACGAAATATCCACAAAATAAGAAATTTTTCTTTTATATATTTACCACTCTAGTTATACTCTGTCTTTTTCTAGGGGGGATGTTAATCAAGGTAAAATCAGCAGAGGGCCATGGGGCAAATCCTTCCATGACAATGGCCCAACCCATTCAAGAAACTTCAGGGGAAAAACATGATTTCTCCTCATCAAAACTTAATGAATCAATCCGGATAAAAAAAGAAGTTGAACTAGAGAAGCAACAACAAGTAGAGGCACTGAAACAATTGCATAAGGACAGTGAGGCTAAGATTGTATACTTAACATTTGATGATGGTCCTTCTCCTTATACAGATCAGCTCCTTGATCTTTTAAATCAATATCAGATGAAAGCGACTTTTTTCATGTTAGGTCCGGAGATGAAGAGTTATCCAGCTGCTGTGCAAAGGATGGTGGATGAAGACTTTGCCGTAGGAATGCACGGCATTACCCATGAAGCAGAGCAAATCTATCAGTCTCCCAAAGCTCCTTTAAAGGAAATGTTAGAGAGCCAAAAAATCCTTGAAGATTTGACAGGTATCCATTCTAGTTTAATTCGCTTACCATATGGTAGTATTCCTTATTTAACGATGGATATGAGGGTTCATTTAGAGCAACAGGGATTTAAAATTTGGGATTGGAACATAGATAGTGAGGACTGGGCATTAAAGGATAAACGTTTTGTTAACAAAGTGATTCAAGCAACAGCTAATGTAAGCAAGGCAGGAGAGGCGCCCATCATTTTACTACACGATAAACCTGAAACAATTCAGCATCTTCCACAAATTCTTCAATATCTACAAAAAAATCACTATCAAACCAGGGTGTTAACCAACGATCAAGCGCCTTATACATTTCAATGTAATGGTCGTTGCTACTCCATTAATTAGCCATAAAGAGAAACTTCATTCAGTGGGGGTTTTCCTTCCCTCACTGAATGTTAGTTGAGCGGATCGGGGATTTACTGGCAGTGGATCCCCCATTTATCATTTTTCTTTTCCTCAAATTCTTGAATGAGGACCTTACTGCCAGTTAATTCGAGATAAAGGGGATCAAAAAACAATGAAGTGGTTTAAAAGAATAGGTGCAATCGGATTAGTGTTGGTTGCGACATTTTTTATCGGATCCTTATTCAATCAATATAAAGACCAGAAGCGAATCGATGAAATCACGCAAGCATTGGAGGAATCGGCTCAACTTGAAAAGATATTTGCGAATAATCAACAAGAATTAAGCACTGCGGGTATAGATGAAATAAAATTTTACGATCAATTGATGTCTTATCAAGTGGATCATGATGAGAAAATAAAAAATGTGGTAAACGCTGCGCTTCATTCGGTTGAAAAACAACAGCAATATTTAGAGGAAAGTAAAGAAAACTTTAGTAAGGCTTATACGATTATGGCAACCATCCAGCCAATTAGCCAGAAAGTGAAGAACGCTCAGCAAGCCAAGACTATATCATCCATTGAAAAGCTTAATGAGGAGCGGTATCAGCTATACTTAACCTATACGGAAGATTATCATACCGTCATTACATTAAATAGAAAATTATATCAACAAATCGAAAAACAAAAATTTAACGAAAAAGAATTAGATGACCAAATTAAAGAAATTAATCAACTCTATAAAAAACTGCAGCAACAAGAAAATCAATTCAATCAATATACAACTCAATTTAATCAAGAGAAAAAACAGTATTATCAACTTACCAAAAGGCTATAATTCCTTCATAGGATAAAAGCAGAAAGAACACTCAATCTGAGTGTTCTTTCTGCTCTTATCTTTACGTTGTGGAAGAGAAAGCGGGATGAACCTGTACTCCGACAGATGTCATGTTTAAGCAATCCACTGTATATTTAGGGAATTTACTTTTTAAGTGAGAGGCCACTTTATCTCCTTTTCCTTTTTCAACAAGTGAGATAGTAGTTGGGCCGGCTCCACTAATGACTGTACCATAGGCACCTGCTGATTTTGCTTCAAAGCGAATTTGCTCATAGTTAGGAATAAGCTCGGATCGATAAGGCTCATGAAATAAATCTTGCTCCATCAGTCTGCCGACACGTTCATAATCACCAGAAATGAAGGCGGCGAAAACAATATTAGCAATGGAACTAGCTGCAGCGGCTTCATTACGAGTGAATTGCTCTGGTAAAACCTGCCGGGCATCATCCGTTTTTAATTCGAATTCGGGAATGGAAACAACAAATTCCAACTGATCATCGATTTTTTGAAACCATTCTAACTCTCCATTTGGTAGTTTTGAGGCGATGACGAATCCACCTAACAAAGATGCGGCCACATTGTCTGGATGACCTTCGATCTCTGTAGCAATAGCTAATTTTTCCTGGTCAGATAAAGAGAGGCAGCATCTTTGGTTAGCCAATTCAATCCCAGCCACAATGGCAGAAGCGCTGCTTCCAAGTCCGCGAGCCAGTGGAATGTCACTTTCTACCAGAACTTTACAAGCTGGTAAAGAAGCATGATAGGCTTCAGCTGCTTGTGAAGCAGATTGATAGATTAAATGTTCATGCGGATCTGTAACAGGTGGTAAATGAACTGAATGATGCTCAAATTCCCACTGATCAGCCTCTTCAATGGTCAAAGTTAAATATTTATTCACCGCAATTCCGACTGAATCAAAGCCCGGACCAACATTCGCACTGCTGGCCGGAACAGAGATGACACACTTATTCATTTGACATAATACCTTTTATATAGTTTAGCACTTGTTCTTCATCATTTGGCAGCACTGTTGTATCGATATTAATTTCACCAATAGCTGTTTGTGGATCTTTTAAACCATTACCAGTCAAGACAGCAACGATTTTAGCTCCTTGCGGAATATTGCCTTTATTATGCTGTTGTAAGACGCCGGCAATCGAAGCACAGGAAGCAGGTTCTGCAAATACACCTTCCGTTTTGGCAAGTAATTTGAATGCATCCAGGATTTCAGCATCTGACACAGATTGGATCATACCTTTGGATTCATCGCGGGCTGCTTCTGCAAGCTGCCAGCTAGCAGGGTTTCCAATGCGAATTGCTGTTGCCACCGTTTCAGGCTCAGCAATTGGTTTTCCTTGAACAATCGCGGCTGCACCTTCTGCTTCAAAGCCATACATTTTCGGTAGACCGCTTTGGTTCATTTCGTGATATTCTTTAAATCCTTTCCAATAAGCACTAATATTACCGGCATTTCCAACAGGAATCGCCAAAATATCTGGTGCTTGGCCCAATTGATCACAAACTTCAAATGCAGCCGTTTTTTGGCCTTCTAATCGATAAGGGTTCACAGAGTTTACGAGTGTCACCGGAGAAGATTCACTAATTGTACGAACCATATTTAAGGCTTCATCGAAGTTTCCTTCAATCTCAACAATTTCGGCTCCATACATCATTGCTTGTGCTAATTTCCCAAGCGCTACTTTTCCTTTTGGAATGACAATAATCGCTTTAATGCCCGCTTTTGCGGCATATGCAGCCGCAGCCGCAGAAGTATTTCCAGTTGAGGCACAGATGATTGACTTACTACCTGCTTCCACAGCTTTAGCTACGGCCATGACCATTCCTCGGTCTTTAAAAGAGCCTGTAGGATTTGCTCCTTCAATCTTCGCGTGTAATTCAATTCCAAGCTCTTTAGATAAGTTTTCTAGATGAACAAGGGGAGTGTTCCCCTCTTGCAGGGTAAGCGCCGGCGTTTCATCTGTAACTGGTAAGTATTCTTTATATCTTGCTAATAATCCCGGCCATTTCATTACTTTCCATCTCCTTCAACACGATAATAACTAATTACATCATCAACTACAGGTAAATCTCTTAACTTCATTAAAGCTGTTTGGAAATTTTCTAGCGAAACCGTATGCGTTACAATAATAATTTCCGCAAGCTCATCCTTACTTAAAGGTGTTTGTAAAATTTGTTCGAAGCTAATGCCAAGCTCATTGAATAAAGAGGTGATTTTTGAAAAGGCACCGACTTCGTCCTTTAAATGTAGACGGAAGTAATATTGGCTAAAACGTTGATCAGATGTTTTGAGTTGACCCTCAAATCTTGGTCCGACAAAGCTATGACCATTCACACCGAGGCGCATGTTTTTAATAATCGCAACTACATCAGACATTACCGCTGTAGCAGTCGGCAAGCTCCCTGCTCCTGGGCCATAAAACATTGTTTCCCCAACTGCTTCACCATTTACATAGATCGCATTATATTCATTTTTAACAGCACCTAATGGATGGCTTTTAGCTAAGAATGTTGGTTGTACGCTTACTTCCAATTGTTGATTTTCAAAATGGGCAAGACCGATTAATTTCATTGTTAACCCAAGTTTTTTACCGTAATTTAAGTCTTCTACAGATACTTGGCTAATCCCGTCCACTTCAACATCATCAAGTGCAACATTGGTGAAAAAAGCAAGCCTTGCTAAAATCGCCATTTTTCTCGCCGCATCTAAGCCTTCCACATCTGCCGTTGGATCAGCTTCAGCAAAACCAAGCTCCTGTGCTTCTTTTAAAGCTTGCTCATAAGAAAAGCCATCTTCATCCATTTTTGTGAGGATATAGTTTGTTGTTCCATTAACAATTCCCATAAGTTTCTGGATCCTGTCTGAAACAAGTCCGTCTGATAATCCTCTTAAAATGGGAACACCGCCTGCAACACTAGCTTCATAGAACAGGTCGCAATTATTCTCTGTAGCTATTTCTTGGAGTTCGGGACCATACAAAGCAATTAGGTCTTTATTGGCTGTTGCTACATGTTTTTTGGCCTTCAAAGCTTCGATAATATGTTCACGGGCTTCTTCGACTCCGCCCATTACTTCAATGATAATATCAATTTCAGGATCATGCAAAATTTTATTTGGATCTGTCGTTAACTCTGTAACTCCAATTTGAATATCACGATCCTTTTCTATATTACGAACCAAAACAGTTTTCACCTTTACATCACAGCCGACTTGATGGAACAGTTCTTCTTGGTGGTTATGAATCAATTGAATCACTCCAGATCCAACTGTGCCTAAACCAAATAGACCGATAGAAACACTCTTTTTCAAATTTGTTCACTCCTTAGCTGTCTTTTCTATAAAAACAATTGTCTTTACATGGTAGACATTAATTGTTGAATTGTCAAGAGGTTTTTGGAAATTATTCAACATGAATTTTAGCGATAAGTGCCCGGTGTTTAAGGAAAACAAGAATGTTTAGTGAAGTTCTATAGAGGTGAATGCATAGACTTGTGATTGGAGTGGGAGGTGGCATGAAGATGGCAGTTGAGATCCTAACCTGGAAAGCGTCGCCTAGAGCGTAATCAATTGTGTTTTTCCTCTATTAGTTTTGCTTTATTAGCATTATTGAACTGTCATACCCAAATAAGATATCTTCACACGAAATTCACAAAAAGGGGGGCTAATCGGAATATCAAGAGTGTCTCCTGTAAATATGAAATAACTTGGCTAAATAATAAGACGTCCACCGCTTTCTACTCACGGTGAACTTTTTACATGAACAATATATATAAGAGCCAATCCCGACGCTATAATTAAACTTTTATGTGAAAAAGGTCAAATAGAGATGGATTCTACAGAACGGATAGAACCTAAATCTGGATGGAGAAAGAAAAGAAAATGGCTATGCATATGTGTTTACAATCTTTACATACATACTGTATGTATGTTAAAATCAACTTAATAACTATATAAAAGGAGTGTAGTGTAATGGTAGTGACTGGGTTTTATCCTGTAATTCTTACTGATGATGTTTCTAGAACTGCAGATTTTTTTGTTCGTCATTTCGAGTTTGAAATAGTTTTTGAAATTGATTGGTATGTGAGCTTGCGGATTGATTCATTTGAGCTAGCGGTGCTTCACCATAGTCATGATACGGTTCCAACAGATACTCGTCAGAAAATTACCACGGGTCTGATCCTAAATCTTGAAGTGAAAGACGTTGATTCTCTTTACGAACGTTTAATTTGTAAACATCACCTCCCTATCGTGCTTGACCTTCGGGATGAAGAATTCGGACAAAGACATTTCATTACATCTGACCCGAACGGAATACTTATCGATGTTATTCAGGTAATACCGCCATCCGCTGAATACCAAAAACATTTCACGGATATTGTGTCATGAGCAGTTACATTCCTTTAAAAAATTATTTTGATGCTGAATTAGCTCAATTTCTTGCGAATCACATATCCCCTCTCTATTCAGATTTTCCTAGCGATTCCTTTATTGAAGGAGTGAGTGGCTCAGTCGAAGGATTAGAGTTGAAAGACAGGGTAGCGGTCATTTCTAAAGAATTGCACAAAGCGCTCGCTTTGCCTTACGTGGATGCGATAGGGATTTTGAAGCAAATTCTTGGGCCTGAAAACGAGACTGAACAAGGAATGTTTACAAATGGGTATTTTCTAATGCCAATCGCTCATTATGTGGAGGTGTATGGGCTCAATGAATTTGAAGTGTCGATGGATGCCTTGTACAGAATTACGAAGCGTCATACGTCCGAATTTGCAATTCGCCCCTATTTACTGCGTTATGAAAGCCAAGTATTAGAGAAATTTCAAGAATGGGCTGTAGATGAGAACTCACATGTACGTCGCCTCGTTAGTGAGGGAGCTCGCCCTCGTTTACCTTGGGCGAAGCGAATAGACGTGTTAAGTGGCGATCCGTATAAGAATCTATCTTTGCTCGAGCCGTTGATCACCGATGATTCCAAGTATGTACAAAGATCCGTTGGAAACCACCTCAATGACTTGTCAAAAATGTATAAAGAGGAGACAATTGAATGGATAAAGAGTATGCATATGCTGTATGGGAACAAAATCAATTGGACATTAAAGCATGGACTACGATCATCGATAAAAGTCAATGATCCAGATGCTCTAGAGTTTATGAGTAGGATTGGTGGATAACACATGAAGAAGACAAAATCTGAAACAGAGGAAACGATACAATTGCTCCTCCGTACGGGAAAACGCCATTTTGCAAAGCATGGATACGCGAAATCGGCACTAGAAGATATTGTTAACGAGTCAGGTCTAACGCGTGGAGCGTTGTACCATCACTTTAAGAATAAAAAAGGCCTCTTTTACGCCATCATTGAATCTATTCAAAAGAAAATAGCTGACAATATCGTGCAGCAGGCAAGTACGAGTTCAAATCAATGGGAACAATTGTCGTTGGGCTGTCGAGCATTTATAACATCAGCCATTGAGCCTGACCATAAACAGATTATTCTTATTGACGGTCCCGCGATTATCGGTTGGAATAGTTGGCGTCAATTAGATGCCAACCACTCAATGAAACTTCTTTACAGTCAACTTGAACAGATGCAAAAGAACGGTTGCTTTTTGTCTCTGTCAGTAGAATCATTGACACATTCATTATCAGGTGCAATGAACGAAAGTGCATTATGGATCGCCGAGCAAGGCTCCAGTGATTCACTCGATGAAGCAATGCGAATATTAGAAGTGTATTTTGAGGGTCTCAAAAGGGCTAATTAATCGCAATAACAAAGACTTGGCGGGAGTGCTACAAATAGCCATTTGATTGTAGGTGTTAGCAAATGCTTGATTTATTATGGGGGTTAATTTTGATTAAAAAATATGTAAAGTTTGGTGTGATATTCTTTGTATTACTAACGATGTTAAAATGGTTATTTAGTTCTGAATTTCATTGGTTAGAAAACATAGGGTTGTCCATCGGAATTACTTTAGTTATCATATTTTTGGATTGGACAGAAAAACCATATGAATACAAAAAAAGCAAGTAATGTATATATGGAATAATAAGATCAATATTTCCGTAAAAAGGTGCATTTCCGGAAGTAACGATAAGGCTCCAAATTCTCAATTTTAATGTTGAGGATTTGGGCTTTTTTATTGTTAAACTATCATTAGCGTTGCATTAAATTTCCACCTAAAAGTCAAGAGGAAATAATTATGCCAGAACTATGAATAATGGTAATTATCACTATAAAATTCCATAAAGCTATGGTTGAGCTGACTTCAGAGTTGTTTAAAGAACCAGAGCGATCTTCTAATGGTCGATGAAGAGAAGGGATAATACTAAAATGAACGAAATAATGATAGAATTAAAGAATTTTCGACATATATTGAAAGGGCTTTCCCTTGAAAAATGAAAATGAAGAATCTTCACACGAAATTCACAAAATATAGAATATAATTTTATTTAAAATATAGTAAATTTCGTATTTTTTGACTTAGGAGGGGATCTAAATGGCGAGGATTTTATTAAATGATGTTTCGAAGCAATATGGTAAATTCAAAGAATTTGCGGTAAAAGACTTTAATTTGGATATTGATGACCAAGAGTTTCTAGTATTCCTAGGTCCATCTGGTTGTGGAAAATCCACAACACTTAGAATGATTGCGGGATTAGAGGATATTTCGAGTGGTGATGTTTATATTGGCGATACACTTGTCAATGATATACCCCCGAAAGATCGTGATATATCCATGGTATTCCAGAACTATGCGTTATATCCAAATTTAAGTGTTTATGAAAATATCGCATTTGGCCTGCGAATTAAAAAAGTCCCTAAGTTTGAAATTGAGGATGCTGTAAAACAAGCTGCACGTGTCTTGGAAATTGGTAGTTTTCTTGATCGAAAACCTAGAGAACTGAGTGGTGGACAAAGACAAAGGGTTGCCTTAGGAAGGGCGATTGTTCGTCAGCCACAAGCATTTTTAATGGATGAACCATTGTCCAACCTTGATGCAAAATTACGTGTGCAAATGAGAGCAGAGATTATTCGACTTCATAAAACAATGGGTGTTACAACCATTTATGTCACACATGACCAAATTGAAGCAATGACAATGGGCGATCGAATTGTGGTAATGAATAATGGCTTGATCCAGCAAGTAGATACACCTGAAAATATTTATAATCGACCACAAAATATTTTCGTGGCAAAATTCATCGGGAACCAACCAATGAATTTATTCCAAGGAACGATTCGAGAAGTAGACGATGAAGTCCGATTTTTTACAAGTGCATTTAATCTACATTTAACCGAAGAGCAAGCGAATATGATGAGAAACAAGCGACTCCACAATTATGAAGTTGTGATGGGAATTAGACCAGAACATATGGGATTTGAGCGAGAGTTGTTTGACTCATATCCAAATGCTGTCATCGAAGGACTCTTGCAATTCAATGAATTTATCGGGTCTGACCATTACTATCATTTAGATTCCTATGGAAAGGAATCGTTTACAGTAAGAGCACATCCACGATTTAGATACGATGAAGGGGATAAAGTAAAAGTCGCCGTTGATATGGGGAAAGCATTATTTTTTGATCGGAATAGTGGAGAATTATTGACGGATTGAATGGAGGGATACAATGAAACACCCATTTAAAGTATCGAGCAAATGGTCTTGTTCCTTTGTTGTAGTTATGATGATTTTTAGTGCGTTATTACCAACATCTAATGTCGCTTCAGCGGCAGAAGAAAATGCTGAGGTAGACTTATCTGCATATGTAGAACCCTTTTATTATGATGTTTTAGAAGGCTGGAATGAAGAAGGGATTCAATCAGGGACAGATCAGATAGACATAAAAGCGAAGGATTTTGCCAAAAAGTCAGAAGAGTCTTCGTTTACAATTGATTCGTATGCTGGCAAAGATGAAATCGTTTTATGGAAGGAAGCTGCTGGTTGGATAGAGTATGAAGTCGATATAGAAAATGAAGGTTTATATGAGATAGCTATGGACTACATCCCTCTGTCTCAGGAAAGTGGCGGAAGCCGACAATCACTGATTTTTAGTATCTCAATTAATGATTCGATTCCTTTTAAAGAAGCACGTTCTATAGAATTTAGAAGACAGTATAAAGATAGAGAACCACAGTATGATGAAGAAGACAATCAAATAAGATCCTTGGTAGAAGAAATTTCCGATTGGGAAACAGACTATTTTCGTGATCCTGGCGCAAATGTGAAACCGCTTCAATTTCATTTGAAAAAGGGGAAAAACACTATCCGGATTCAGCCGCAAAGAGAAGTTGCCGCTATAGAATCCTTTACCATTCAGCCACCCACAAGCTATCCGACTTATGAAAAGGTGGAAGCGGAATATCCAAAAAGTGAAGCTAAAACAGATGAGCCTATTGAGCTGGAAGCAGAAGAATTTATATCAAAAAACTCAACATCGATTCAAGTACAATACAACAGAGACCCTCTTACAACACCTAAATCATTAAAAAAAGTGAAATTTAATACGTTAGGTGGAGATAGTTGGAAAAATGGCGGACAAGCCGTTACATGGGAATTTGAAGTGCCGGAAACGGGAGTGTATAAATTAGGTTTCCGTGGTTTACAAAACTATCGAAAAAGCTTGGCCTCCTTTAGAAGTATTTATATTGATGGGGAAATCCCTTTTTCAGAAATGGAACATTTCAAAATTCCTTATGCTTCAAAATGGCAAGAAGTGATTCTTCAAGATGAAAAGGATTCAGCCTATCAAATTTACTTAGAAAAAGGCAAACATACACTTACCTTTGAGGCCACATATGAACCGTTTATGTCAATAATTTCTCAAATTGAAGAAGTATCTGATCAGATTAAGTCCGTTTCACAAGAACTACGCCTTGCCTCTGGAGGCAGAATGGTAAAAGGGAAGGCGGTTGTCGACGAATTCAGAGTTTGGAATGTAGAGAAAGAGATGCCAGGCTTAATTGAACAGTTAGAAGGTATGCATGACCAACTAGCTGAAATGGCAAAGACAACAATCGAAATTAATGGGGGGAGGAATAATGTTTCTCAAGCGTTCGAATCCACCGTCCAAGATTTAGCTAAATTGTTGGAAAAGCCTAATGAAATTCCTAATAAGCAAATGGTCATTGGAACGATGCAAGAGAAAGTAGATCAGCAAAGACAAGAGTTAATGGATAGCCCATTGGAGATCGATAAACTTTATCTAGTACCAGAAAAAGGCGAATTTCCACGTATGACGGCTAATGCGATTGAGAAAGTTCAAGGGACGTTTAATTCTTTGGTCTACTCTTTTTCTGATCAACATCAATTGGGAGAGCAAAAAGCAGAAGAGCTCAATGTTTGGATGATGTGGGGAAGGGATTATGCAGAGGAGTTACAACAATTAGCTAATCAATATTTTACACCTGAACACGGTGTAAAGGTGAATGTGAATTTGATTCAAGATCAAAATTTGTTAGTTCTAGCCAAAGCAGCAGGGATTATGCCGGATGTCGCTTTAGGTGTTCCAAGCTCTATGCCATTTGAAATGGCCCTTCGTGGAGCGGCAAAGGATATATCAACTTTACCTGGGGCAGAGGAAGTAATAGAGCAATATGCTCCTGGTGCCATGCTTCCATATTATTATGATGGAAGTTATTACGGAATTCCTGAAACAATTAATTTTAAAGTATTATTTTATCGCAAAGACATCTTGGAACAGCTTGGTCTTGAGGTTCCAGAAACATGGGATGATGTGTATGACATGATTCCTACATTGCTGCAAAGTCAATATAACTTTTTTGCAGACCCTAAAGACTTTTCTTATATGCTCTATCAAAATGGAGCAGAACTTTATACTCCTGATGGGCTATCTACTGGTTTAGATCAAACAGTGGCATATCAAGGATTTAAAGAATGGACAGATCTATTTAATTTACATGGATTGGACAACCAAGTGCAAAGTTTCTATCAGCAATTTAGAAAGGGCACTATGCCAATTGGAATCGCTGACTTTAATCAATACATGGAATTACTCGTGGCCGCACCAGAAATTTTGGATTCCTGGGGAATTGCGCCGGTTCCTGGGCATGTAAACGATGAAGGGGAGATTATCCGCTGGGCAGGAGGAACAGGAATGGATACAACAAGTATGATGCTGTTCAATGATACGCCCGAGGAAAAACAGGATCTCGCATGGGAGTTCGTAAAATGGTATACCTCATCTGAAGTTCAAACAGAGTATGGGCTCAATCTTGAGCAATTTAGAGGCGAAACATTCAGATGGAACTCTGCCAATATTGAAGCGTTTAGCAAAATGCCATGGAGAAAAAATGATTTAGACGCGATATTGGAGCAATGGAAATGGGTCAGGGACCTTCCGAATGTACCAGGAAGTTATATGACCACAAGACAATTGGATTTTTCTTGGAATCAGACCGTTTTGGAAAATGGAAATCCAAGAATTGAATTAGAGAAAGCGATAAAAGAAATCAATCGTGAATTAAAAAGAAAGCAAATTGAATTTAACATCATTGATGAAAATGGAGACGTTTTGCACCCGTTGGATTATCTTGACGTGACAGAGCCATGGGAAGGAGTGAAGCAAGTTGAATAGTGATGTACAAACGAAGAATGTGGGGATGGGGCATGCCAAGCAACAGACGTCAAACCCACTCACCTCTAAATTTAAAAATAGAATGACAAAATTAATGGCTGATATCTGGAAATTTCGTCTCTCTTATTTATTTATCGCCCCATTTATGATTCTATTTATTGTTTTTATTGTAATCCCGGTGATCGCAGCGATGGGCCTGAGTTTTACGTACTTTAACTCGATTGAATTTCCCGAATGGACGGGGTGGTTAAACTACCAAACCTTGTTTTCTCAAGACATTGTCTTTTTACAAAATGTCTTGCCTAATACATTTACATTTTCGCTATTTGTCGGACCGGTGGGCTTTATTCTTGGGTTTTTACTAGCTTGGTTTATCTCTCAATTGCCGAATACATTGCGAATGATTTTTGCGCTCGCGATGTATGCCCCTTCTCTAGCAGCGGGAGTGGCGATGACGGTTGTATGGCAAGTAATGTTCTCGGGTGACCGGACTGGGTATATTAATAGCTTTTTGCTGAAATATGGTTTTCTTACAGAACCGGTTATTTTTCTACAGGACCAAAATTGGCTATTAAACATTATGATTGTCGTATCAATCTGGTCGAGTATGGGGATTGGTTTTCTAGCACTATTAGCTGGTTTACTTAATGTTGATCAAGAATTGTATGATGCAGGAAAAATGGATGGGATTTCCAGCCGCTTGCAGGAAATTTGGTATATCACCCTTCCTTCCTTGAAACCACAACTACTATTTGCTGGAGTTATGGCAATTGTTCATACTTTGCAATCAGGGGAATTAGGGGTACAGCTGTCAGAATCGAATCCAACACCTAATTATGCCGGTCAGGTGATGATTAGTCATATTGAAGATTATGGGTTCATTCGTTTTGAACTAGGCTACGCTAGTGCTGTATCTGTCATATTGTTATTACTAATGTTTTTATTAAGTCGGGTATTCTTTTACCTCTTTGGTGAAAAGGAGGGGGAATAAAGTGAAGGTGAAAACTTTTTTCAAAAACTTTGGTTCGGAAACTTGGATCAATTTGAAGAATTTTGGAGCAGAAATCAAAAGATTAGATGCGACTCAGATTATCATATTGCTTTTTCTAACATTATTAGCGGTTTTCATGCTTCTGCCGATTGTGTATATTTTCAATCATGCTTTTAAGCCTTTGCACGAGTTGTTCCTTTTTCCACCTACGTTCATCGTGCAAGACCCCACATTTCAAAATTTTGTGGAGTTAATGTCGATGACAACGAGTACATTCGTGCCAGTATCAAGATATATTTTCAATAGTGTCATCGTAACAGTAATTGCTACTGCAGCAATGGTGTTTACAAGCTCACTATGTGCCTATGCTCTATCAAAGCATAAGTTTCCAGGTGTGAATATAGTATTTTCGTTGATTATGTTGTCTCTCTTGTTCGTCCCGACGGTTTTGCAAATTCCGCGTTATGTCGTTGTGCAGAGTTTGGGGATCATGAACTCCTATTGGGGCCATGTCTTACCAATGGTTGCCATGCCGGTTGGCGTATTTTTGATGAAGCAATTTATGGATCAAGTACCGAATGAGATTATGGAGGCCGCTAAAATTGATGGGGCTTCTGAACTTCGCATGTTTTGGCAAATTGTTATTCCAATTGTGACACCAGCAATTGCAACGATTGCGATTATATCCTTTCAAGGTGCATGGGGAAATGTGGAAACTTCTCAATTGTTTATGCAGGATGAATCGATGAAAACCTTGCCTTATTATATGCAATCCTTGACAGCTAATTTGGCAAACACGGTTGCAAGACAAGGGGCAGCAGCAGCCGGGGCATTGATTATGTTTTTGCCACAGTTGATTATCTTTCTATTTTTCCAAAAGAAGGTTATTGCAACTATGGCGCATTCTGGAATTAAATAAGGCAAGAAAAACGGAGGTACTGTAATGAAGAGAATACGGAGAATATGGCAGACCTTATTCGCCTCTATCAGCCTTACAATCTTATTTCTGTCATCGACATTGACGGCCAGTGCAGAAGTTCCCTACGATACTTTTAGTGTAGATGGCTTTGGGCAAACGATCTTTACACAGCCCGCCTATGAACCAAGTGAAGTATTGGCTACAGATATATATGTGACGGATGAAAGTGGCGAAAGTGTTTATTCATCATTGAAACAACCTCAAGATATATTTATTGATGACAATGATGAAATTTATATTGCCGATACTGGCAATAATCGGGTTGTTCATTTGGATCAGGATGGCGAATTGCTTCGTGAAATAACTTTGCCTGATAGTCCGCTGAATCAACCATCAGGAATTTTCATTGACGATAAAGGAGATATTTATATTGCCGATACCGGCAATAAAAGGGTGGTGAGGTTGGACTCTGAAGGCAATCTCATAAAAGAATTTGGCCCGCCTGATTCGAAATATATTGATGAAAAATTTGTCTATGAACCGATAAATATGATTGTCGATCGTCGTGGCTTTGTTTTTATTGTATCGCGAGGAACGTATCAAGGGGTTATCCAATTAGATCCTGACGGTGAATTCTTTGGATTTTATGGAACAAATGTCACTGAGGTTTCTCTTATGGATCGAATTCGTAATATCTTTTACACCGAAGAGCAATTGAGAAGACAGGTTCGATTATTGCCAAATCCAATTCGCAATATTGACATTGATCATAATGGATTTATTTATACAGTCTCTCGAGACGCAATAGAACAAATCAAGAAAATTAATATTCGTGGTGAAAATCAATGGAGAGATTTCTCCTTTGGTGACAATATCAATTTGAACTTCTTACGAGATCGATCTACTTCACAGAGCGACGAGGAAGAAGGGAAACCGAAAACGGAAATAACAGATGTAACGGTTGATAAAAACGGAATTGTAACTGTTATTGATAAAGCTAGTGCGATTATTGCTCAATTTAACCAAGAAGGTGAGTTACTGTTTTTCTGGGGTGCACCGGTGATGTCAGGCTCTCCACAAGTAGGGGTGACGAAAAGTCCAGTTGCGCTAGCTACGAATAGTGAAAATAAAATTTTTATTCTGGATGATGCGCTCAATTTGGTACAAGTATTACAGCCGACTGATTTTGGGCGTGATATACAAACGGCTTATATTTTGACACAAGAAGGGAAATACGGAGAAAGCGAAGAATACTGGAAGGAAATTATGGGGCAAAATGCTTTGTTCTCTCCAGCCTACGCTGGGCTTGCACGCGCTGCCTTTTCTCGTGAGGATTTTAATGAGGCATTGGAATTATATAAGCTTGCAGGGGATGAAGAAGGATATTCAGATTCTTTTTGGCAAATAAGATTAAATTGGTTTCAAAAGAATTTCTCCTATTTTGCAAATGCTTTTATTGTCATAGGTGTTGGATCTATCATTGGAGCCCGTTATCGAATCAAAAAAAGAAAGGTTAAAAAGAAAAAACGTATTTCTTTAGGCTCATGGAAGGATATTCAAGTGTTGCAGAATTTAAAGCATGCTTTTTTCATCCTTAAGCATCCTTTAGATGGAATGGCAGATATTCGCTATAGCAAAAAAGGAAACTATCTCAGTGCTTTAATCATCCTTGTATTAGTGATTGCGGTTGCGTTAACCAGAGTTTATTTTACAAGCTTTACCTTCCAACCTGTACCTCCAGGTAGTTTGAATGCAGGGTCTATTTTGCTCATTGGGACTGTCATATGGGTTTCATGGGTGATCTGTCATTATCTCATCGGAACTATTCGCTATGGTCAAGCCCGTTTTCTAGATGTGTTTGTTGGAAGTGCTTATTCACTCATCCCCGTCTTTTTACTAGGGCTGCCTTTAGCACTGTTATCCAATATCATGACCTTGAGTGAGGGTTCCATCTATAACTTTTTCACAGCAGTTATGGTGATCTGGTGTGGAGCATTGTTCTTTTGGATGGTACAAGCGTTACAGAATTATTCTGTTGGTGAAGCGATTGTCAACATTTTATTATCCTTATTTTCAATGGTGATGTTATGGGTGTTGATTTTTATCATCGTTGGTTTATCTTCGGAAACGATCGACTTTATCTACACACTTTATCAGGAGGTGACAATGTGAAGAGAAAAGCTGTAATCATCATTATTTTAGCTTTCCTCACTGTCTTCAGCACAGTCACTGTCTTGGTGAACCATACGGAGGCTGCTGAGGAAGGAGATGCCACTGAGGAAAATCAGGATCAAGAAGAAAATGCTACGGATGATCAGGCAGAAGATGTTCAACAAGAAGAGGGTCAAGGGAATGGGGAAAAGACCCCTCCTCCTGATGAAAGTAAGTTTGAACAGGTAGCAGAGAATGACAATCTAATTTTGAAGGCGGATCCTGAAACTGGGCATTTTATCGTTGACAATAAAAAAAACGGAAAAAAATTAAGATCTTTTCCAAATCCAGATGGGTGGAACGAAGGGGGCACATCGGATTCTTGGGGAGTGCATTTACAATCTCCCTTTATGTTCTCATATGTGGAATTTGATGTTCGAAAAGATGTAGTAAAAGAATCCAGTTTTCAAAGTCAAGGAGGCACAGCCGACTTTAAAAAAATAGAAAATGGCTTTGAAATTACGTATGACATGCCGAATGTCGGGTTTGTGATTCCCATAGAAGTCAAGCTTGAAAAAGATTATGTTGAAACGAGAATCTTGGGAGACGAGATCAGTGATGAAAAGGAATTTGCGGAAGATGATGATAGTAAGGATCCGAAAAGCCGACTTGTTTCTTTAAGATTATTCCCATTCTTAGGAGCAGAAACTTCTAAAAAGGAAAATGGGTATATCGTACTTCCAGATGGCCCAGGGGCTTTAATTGACTTCCAGAAAGATCGGGCCAGTACGAATAACTTGTATTCAGAAAGAGTCTATGGGGATGATTGGGCATTCTCTTCTAAGGCAGATTTTTCATCAAGGCAGTCGATTAAAATGCCTACCTTTGGTATAAAATCAGAAAACCAAACATTTTTGGGACTGATTGAAGAAGGGGATGTATATGCGAATATTGTATCTGCTCCTTCCGAAACACTGACCCAATATAATTGGGCAACGGCTGAACATTTATTTAGATTTAAATTTTTCCAGCCTACGAATCGAAAAAAATTAGAAGGTTACTTCACGTATTCACAAGAAATGCAGAGAGAGGATCGATCTGTCCGTTATTATTTGATTGATGGCTCTGATCCGACTTATGTCGATATGGCAGAAAGATATCGCGAATATTTAATGGAGGAAAAGGGATTAGACCGATTAGAAGCTAAAAAGAATGTTTCTTTACAGTTATCACTGATTGGAGGAGGAACGAAAAAAGGCTTTATTCGAGATTCGTTTCTTCCACTAACGACAGCAGAACAAGCAGGGCAAATTGTCAAAGAGTTAAATACATCTGGTGTTGAAGACATGTCCATTCATTACTATGGCTGGCAAAGAGGAGGATATGACAAAAACGGTGGTCATTTCCCTGTTGCGAAAAAACTAGGTGGAAATGATGACATGAAAAAGTTTGTTGACTTTGTTCATTCAAAAGGATTTACCGTTTATTTAGATGCTAGTTCCTATACGTATAATAATACTAATAAAGATGGTTTCCGTCCCAATCGCGATGCGATCCGTGACCTAAGCTCAACTGTGATTAAGAATCGCTCTTATAGAGGAGAGAAATTCTTAGTGAGTCCAAAGTTTATGGAAAAAACTATCTTGCAAGATATGGAGAAAGCGAAAGAATTAGAAGTAGATGGTTATTTGTATGGAGATGGCATTGGCTCCTTGCTTTCAACTGATTATAATAATAAGTATTTTGTTAATCGTAGAGAAGCGAAGGAGTTGCAAGAAGGAATTATTGATAAAACCGCAGAAGAACTTGGAGGCGTCCATTTAGCTTCGGGGAATTTCTATGGTCTGCAAAATGTTCAACACCTAGCTGATATGGATGATGATTATTCCTATGATTTGTTTGTAGACAAGAAAATTCCATTTGCGCAAATCGCGCTTCATGGATTAATCTCTTACTCTTTTCAAGATGGAAATATGGGAGGGAACATGAATCACCGTTTATTACAAGGCATTGAATATGGGGCACTTCCTTCCTTTATTCTGACGTATGAAGAGTCACAGAAGTTAATGGAATCTATTTCCTTAAGAAGATATTACAGTTCAAATTATAAACAATGGGAAAATGAAATTGCAGTGCAGTACCAAAGTTATAACGAAGCACTTGCGGATGTGCAAGACCAGTTTATTGTTGATCATCAAATGGTCGCAAAGGGTGTGTACGAAACACGCTACGAAAATGGAAAAAGAACTTTGGTCAATTACAATAAGAAACCTTATAGCAAGGATGACATTAAGATAGAGGCAGAGGATTTTATCATCCTTGAAGGAGGCAGATAACATGAAAAAAAGGAGGATAAACGCAAAAGTCGCACGTAATTTAGAAGGGTCATTATTTATTGCCCCCTGGATGCTTGGATTTTTGATTTTCCTTGCCTTTCCATTAGGATTTTCCTTGTATATGAGTTTTCATCAAGTGAAAATCCTTCCATCTGGGATGCAATATGAGTTTAACGGTATCAAATATTATCGAGAAATCTTATTAAATAGCTCTGAGTTTTATGATCAGCTGATTCCCTTTTTTCAGGAGATTGTCTTAATGGTACCGATCATCATCATTTTCTCCTTGCTGATTGCTATATTGCTGAATCAGAAGCTGCATGGGCGTTTCCTATTTCGTACAATCTTTTTCCTCCCGGTTATTTTCACAACCGGGTATCTCTTAACTGAATTTGTCAATCAAGGAGAGGGAAGCTTAGGATTTTTAGAGAAATTTGCACTAGGGGAATATTTGGATGCTTTTCTAGGAAACAGTACATGGGGGAATTCAGTTAAAACTATTCTGAATCGATTTGTACTTGTGTTATGGTACTCCGGTGTACAAATTTTGATTTTCTTAGCGGGGCGGCAAACGATCAGTAACTCCGCTTATGAATCGGCGCGAATTGATGGAGCGAATCCATGGGAGGTTTTCTGGAAAATTACCTTACCCGCTATGGCACCTTTTATTTTCCTAAATTTAATTTATACGGTTGTCGATATGTTCACATTCCCATTTAATCCTATTATCGACTTAATTGGTACTGGAAATTATGGATATAGTAGTGCGCTCGCGTGGGTTTACTTCTTGATTATCGCTATATTCCTAATGATCGTCATGTTTATTTTCGTCCGTATTAATAAAAGACAAAGAGCAGCAAGTCGTTAAGGAGGCGAGGAAATGAATGCAAATACAGGCACGATGAAAAAGTATCAAAGGCCGAAGAAAGGACATTATTTGCAAAGAGGGCTTACGACCGCCAAATATGTCATTCTGGGTAAGGAAATTAACGAAGGGCTGCTCTTTAAAGCCTTTCTATATACAATATTTATCGCAACCTCTTATATTTATTTAAACCCAATTTTAAAAATGATTGTCAATATGGTGATGAGTGAAAGAGATTTAATTAACCCGACCATTACGTGGATCCCATCTGAAATTTATATGGGGCATATCAAACAAGCTTGGAAGGCTCTGCATTATGGGCAAGCTTTCTCCATTAGTATGATCGTTGCATTGAGTTCAGCTGTTTTTCATTGTATCACTTGTGCTCTAGCTGGTTATGCATTGGCCCGTTTAGAGTTTCCTTTCAAAAAAATTGTGTTTGGTTTATTGATTGTTGCTTTCATTATTCCACCGCAAGTCACGGTGCTTCCAACCATTATTGGTTATACAAAATTGGGAATCAATGACAGCTTTCTTACGCTAATTGTCCCATCGATTTTAGGGTTTGGAGTAAAGGGTTCTCTGTTTGTCATTATTTTCCGGCAATTCTTTCTCACCCAACCAAAGGAATTGGAAGAAGCAGCAAAAATTGATGGTGCCAGCGCATTTCGCTTCTTTTTGAAAGTAATGCTCCCATTAGCAAAGCCTGCACTGTTAGTGGTGTTCCTATTCTCCTTTGTTTGGACCTGGAACGATACTTATTTACCAAAAATGTTTTTAGTAGATTCACAGTATTTACCACTGGCTAGTGAAATGTTGTCGCTAGATCGGGTGATCGAAAGCTTTGTGGAATCCCAACAAATGTCTGCCGATGAAGCGGGAGCTGTCAAAATGGCAGCCAGTTTTCTCGCCATCCTTCCGCCGTTATTGATCTTTTTGATCTTCCAACGCCATTTTGTGGAAGGGGTAGAACGCACAGGTTTAGTAGAATAAGTGAAAGATGGAACTCGCCCTCAGCACTGGGGCGAGTTTTTTTTAGTGCTTGGGAAATCAGGTAAAAACGAAGAAAAGTGGTGCGTAGAGAGTTCTACGCACCAAAAATCAAGTCAAAACGAAGAAAAGTGGTACGTAGAGAGTTCTACGCACCAAAAATCAAGTCAAAACGAAGAAAAGTGGTACGTAGAGAGTTCTACAGACCAAAAATTAAGTCAAAATGGAGAAAAATCGTGCGTAGGAGGGCGCGAATTTAGCCTTTCTTCCTAGTTCAAGGCGCTTGCACTTTTGTTCTTTCTGAAATGAAATTGACAAGATTGTAAACAGATGGTAGTTTATAGAATAGGTTGAAGTTTAAGTAACTTCGAAGATTTGCATTTAGAACCATCGTGTTAGGCAGAATGAAAGCCGTTTCAGTGTTCAATGACTTGTGAGATGTCATGACCTGACCGTTCATCTATAAAATGGATGCTTGCGCTTATGTTCATGACAGAATTACTTTCTTTGTGAATAAAGCTGCCCTTACCAACTTATGACTAACAAAAAAAGGATGGATGAAAAAATGGATATGGATATTCTCATTGTTGAAGATGAAAAATCGATCCGTGAAGTTTTACAGTCTTATTTTCTAAAAGAAGGCTGGCATGTTTATATTGCTAGCGACGGAATGGAAGCGCTTCAAGTTGTGGAGAAATTTAAAGTGGATGTCATTTTGTTAGATCTCATGATTCCCAAAATGTCTGGTGAAGATGTATGCAGAAGAATTAGAGAAACATCTCAAGTCCCGATTATGATTATTTCTTCTAAATCTCGTGAAGATGATATGATTAATGGCTTGAACATTGGGGCAGATGATTATATCGTTAAACCTTTTCGAATTAAAGAGGTTTTGGCCAGAATTAATGCTCTATTACGGAGAATCGATATGCTGAAAAAACAAGAGGATCCGATCTTGCGCTTGAATCAAAATGATTTGGTGATTAACTTTGAAACGCAAGAAGTTTTAGTTAATCAAAAATCCGTAAAGCTAACTTCCACTGAGTTTAAAATATTAGATGCGTTAGTGAAGAAACCAAGGAAAATTTTTAGTCGTCAAGATTTATCTTATATAGTACAAGGTTATCGATATATTGGTGATGGGAGAGCGATGGATGCACATATCAAAAATTTACGCAAAAAGATTGAGCAAGATCCCAAAAAACCAAAGTATATTGTGACAAAGATCGGTGCAGGCTACACATTTAATAGTTTCTTAGATAAGGAAGTTTGAATTTCATGAAATCATTTTTTAAAAGGACGGAAGTTTCCATTTTTATGATTCTATTTATTCTATCTCTCCTTGGTCTTATTGGCATCTATTATACTTTATGGTTTTCTACTGATCGTCTTTTAACAGAGTATAAGCAAAAATATTTTTCCGAAAAAGCTTATCAGATGAGCTTTTTTTTCCGAGCAGATTTAAAGGATCCGCTTGAAGCTTCAGCGAATAGGAAACGATTTGAGCAAATGGCCCAGGAATATGCAACACCTGTTGAATTTGTACAAGAAGATACCGGACATGTTTTATTTAAAAATAAGCTAGACTATTCAAGATATAATGATCCCTATGTAGTTGAATTGCCGATTGTAAAGGATGGAAAAACACTTGGATATTTACATGCTTATTATGATATGAAGGAAGATTTAAGCTCTCCGGCCATACTAAGGTTGGAAGAAGAATTGGCACACAGACGAATTTATATTCTTATCTTTGCTAGCTTGCTTGCATTGATTATTAGTCTAATCATTGCCAAAAGATATGCAGAACCAATGAAGATTTCTGCGAGATACGCTGAGAAAATATTAAAGGGGAACCGAGAAGAATTCGTCCCAAGGGTTGGGACAACAGAAACTAAGCAATTAATTGATAGTATTAATAATCTGTTAATAGAATTTAATAATGTAGAGAACTGGCGTAAACAAATGATGGAAGATTTAACGCATGAATTACGAACACCACTTACGTCTGTGTTAGCCCGTTTGGAAGCAATCGTCGATGGTGTTTATCCGAAAACAGATAAAAATTTACAAGATATATATGAGGAAGTGGAAAGATTTTCGAGATTGGTTAGTAATGTTCAGCAATTATCAGAGGCAGAAGGAGCTAGGTTTAAGTTAAAGATTAGGAAAATCTATATTACTGATTTGGTAAGAGGGGTATATGAAGGCTTTCTATTTATTGCCAAACAAAGAAAAATCAAAATGCATTTTAATTCACCAAGTATGCCTTGTACGGCTTACATAGATCCAGATCGAATGATCCAAGTAATTACAAATCTTCTTTCGAATGCTTTGAAGTATACGCCACCAGGCGGTGATGTTTGGGTGACTATCGAAATTCTGGATGATCACTTTGTATTTTATTGCCAGGATAATGGAATCGGCATTTCAGAAGATGAATTAAACTTGGTCTTTAATAGGTTTTACCGCATCGACAAATCACGATCCCGCGATTATGGTGGATCAGGGATTGGACTTAGTATATCGAAGGCGCTTGTCCATGCGCATGGGGGACAAATCGGTGTAGAAAGTGAGCTGGAAAAAGGCTCAATATTCTGGGTCGAAATCCCGCTAGATAATCAACTTGTTGCAATAGAAGGGCAGAGCAAAAATTCGGAGGGAATTCATGAGGCTATATAACAGCATTCGAGAGATTCATCGAAACGGCATCATCTTTGTTTATCCAATTATTTATGATTTGATTGCGTTCGCGATCGGCTTTTATTTTATCGGCTTTAACGGACAATCAATGTTTTCGGTCAAACTAATTTTAGAGATGGGCTTCCCATCTGTTAGTCATATCGAGAATATTCCTTTATTCGCTAATCAATTATCCTTCTTCAACGGTCCTGCTGAAACAACCTTTTTTTCAGGCGCGGCTGTATTGATCCTAATTGTTATTAGGACATTTCTCCAAGGAGGTTATATTCAATCTTTACATACCGTAGTAGAAGGCGAAAGTTATTCATTTTCTGAATTTATTAAAGCGAGTAAGAAAAATTGGTTGCAATTTCTTATTCTAGAGATAATCCTGTATTTTCTTAAAATAAGTTTAACCGCTTTTCTCGTTATTTTCTTTCCTGGGATAGGTGGCTTTGCTGCGTTAAGCAGCTTGATTGTTTTGCGAATCATCTTTATTTATCTAGAGTTTACGATTGTATTAGACAAAGTTCATATTCCTGGAGCGCTTAAATTAAGTCGTACCTATTTAGCTAAATCATTAGTACCGACAATGTTAACAATTAGCGTCATGTATGTGATCTGTTCGGGCTTAAGTCTTTTCATCCATATAATGTGGTCTCCGACGATTGTGATCGGAATGATTCTAGTGTATTCCTACATCATGACGCTGATTCAATTGGTATTTATGACGATTTTATCTAAGACTCGAAAATAAAATCCCACTTTTGTGCAATAAAGTCCTCTTTAGTTGAGAGGGCTTTTTTTGTTTGATGAGACATTTTCAAAAGTAAAAATGGGGGATGGGAAATCAAGAATTAACCGTTTATCCGATTGCTTCCGAGATATCTTGTGTAAATTCATTTTTATTTCAATGAAAGCGCTTGACTAAGATGGAGAAAGCGCTTATATTATGAATATATCCAGTATTTCTAGATACAACCTGATATACCAGGATTTGGGAGGGGGGATTTGAATTAGCAATAAAACACCTTTGTATATCCAGATCAGCAATTTTTTAACGGGAAAAATGGAAGAGGGTATATACAAAATGCATGACCGGCTACCTTCAGAGGCAGAATTAGCAAAACAGTTTAATGTAAGCCGTATTACGTCAAAAAATGCACTTATCAAACTTGCAGGAGATGGAAAAGTCTATAGAATTCCTGGAAAAGGAACCTTTGTCGCTGAACCATCTAGAGACGAATGGGCAAGAAAGGAAACATACAGCGAGTCCAAATCCGACACCCCGCTTATCGGTTTGATTATGCCTGAGGTTGTTGAACAGTATTCCGCTCAAATTTTGTCTAGTGTTGAAACCGCTGTTAATGCAATGGCTTATGGGTTAATACTGAAACAATCACATCATAATAGTAATGTCGAAAAAAATGCGATCAAGATGATGTTGAAAATAGGTGTAAAAGGATTAATCATTTTTCCTGTAGATAATCAGGTATATAACGAAGAGATCCTTCGTCTTACATTGGACGGGTTTCCATTGGTTTTACTAGACCGTTATCTCAAAGGAATTGAAACATCCGCGGTTTATTCTGATAATGTCACAGGTGCCTATCAATTGACTAAAAGACTTTGCGAGTATCAGCAAAAAATTAGTTTGTTTACTACACCAAATTATGCAACGATTACTGTGGAAGACAGAATTAAAGGATTTGTGCAAGCTCTCGAAGATGCGAAAATGCCCATTGATCGTTCGTCTTGGTTTACTGACATCCTTCATGAGAATGTAATAGAAAAAGCTGTTGGATTTTTACAAGCAAATCCTGATATATCCGGTATATTTGCTATGAATGCTTATGCTGGCAAAATTGCTTATCAAGCGGCCAAAAGACTCGATAAGCAAATTCCAGAAGAATTTTCTATTGCCTCTTTTGATCAGGACCGTGAATTGGATCTCTACCCAATTTTGACAGCGAAACAAAACTCGGAGCAAATGGGGGAAATCGCCGTCAAAATTTTGCAATCACAATTCAAAAATGAAAAAGAGGTCCAACAAATCATGGTGCCTGTGCATATTAATGATCAAGTAATTAAGACATTCGAACAGGAGGAAAGGCAAACTTTTGTTTAGGAGATTTATTGTTTGTGAAAAATATATTCATAATTATGAATATAGAGAAAGAGACACTTTATTATTTTGAAGAAAAGAGGTTGCTCTTGGTATATACATAGGGCAAATGCTTGGTATTTTAGGAGGTGATCTTCCCAACAAATTCATATGAACAGATTTAATATATTGTCGCGATTTTATCGGGATGAGCTGGCTTTATCTTATGCGAGCTGGGGAATATTGAAAATAAAAAAGGGGGAAAAGCAAATTGAGAGAGAAAAGTAAGTTACTAGTATTATTCATTGTCATTGGTTGTATGTTAGCGTTTGTGGCAGCATGTGGTAATTCGAATGAATCTGTAAATGGAGACAATAACGATAACAAAAAAGGTGATGACACAGAGAAAGTCGAAGAGACGAATATAAGAGAGCAAGAAGCGACAATTCGTTGGGCACACCAATGGGGAGAAGAGGAATTTTTGAAGGATTATGGAGACCTTTTAAAAGAGGAGTTTCCAAATGTGACGATTGAAGTCCAAGAAGCGGGAACTGACCACCCCGAAACATTAGAAAATATCATTGCTGCGGGGAAATCACCCGATGTTGTCACTCTAGGTATTGCCACGCATATACAATTTATGGATGAGCTTGGTTTAGCGTATAATCATGATGAAATCGTTGATAAAGTCGGATTTGACATTTCAAGATTAGAGCCTTCGATTGTTGAATATACACGTAAACAAGACCCGAATGATGAAGGTAGCCTTTATGCTATTCCGAACAGCCGGCCAACATGGGCTTTACACTATAATAAAGATGTATTTGATACATTTGGTGTGAATTACCCAGAGGATGGCATGACATGGGAAGAGGTTGTCGAACTAGCAAAAGATTTAACAGGTGAAAGAAATGGTGTAGAATATCGTGGCTTAGATCTTGATGTACCCTATGATGCATGGACGCAATTTAGCACACAAGCTGTTGATCCTGATACAGATGAAGTGAATATTTCTGGGAATGACGACTATAAACGTTTTTTCAAAATGATTGAAGACACGATTTCGATTCCAGGGAATTATCCAACTGAGGAACCAGGTAGCTTGCTAATGAACTGGGGAGCTGAATTTGGTAAAGACAATGTGGCGATGGCACCCTCTGGAACGAACTGGGGTTGGTTGGAAAAAGATAATATTGATATCGCCACTTATCCTGTTTGGGAAGGGTATGAAGGTTTGAATCCGCAGCCTAATAGTGGTGGCTTTGCGATTACAGAACCTAGTGAGCATAAAGAATTGATTATGGAAATGATTGATTACCTTTTGTCTGATGAAGTGCAAATGGAAAAATCTAAACAAGGTACCGCTTCTATCCTAGTAAATCCTGATGTACAAGCCGCATTTGGTGATGGGAAGCCAGAAATAAGTGATAAACATCTTCAGGCACTTTTCGAAAATGGCTATGCAACAGGACCGGATAATCCAGCTAAATATGGAAGTATCCCATGGGGGGAATTTGAAGAGTTCGCCAATTCCGGTAAGGATGTTAATGAATACTTGCGCCAATATGAGGAACAGATGACCGAACTTGTGGAGCGGCAAAAAGCTCAAGAGTAATGGAGTTTATAGGATATGGTAGGAGGCTGGGACATAACTAAAATGTTAAGCTCCAAAGACGAACGATGTATTATCATAGCGAAGTATATTTCTGGAGCGAGTATATGCACTTACTAGTTCGTTTTTTCCTTGGTGAAAGCACTTTCGTCCCAGCCTCTTTTATCCCGAATCAACTGGCAGTAAGACCCCATTTCAAGAATTCGAGGAGAAACATGGGGGGCAACTCCCAGTAGATCCCCGATTGGTTCAGGCAACAAGATGTTGGTCACAAAGGCGTAGCGACGTATAGGCTGTACTAGTGCAGACGAAGCGACAGGACGTCGCGTTTGAGTCTGCCGCCAGGATGGCGCGAATTTAGCCTTTGATCCTCTGAAAATCAGTGGGGAGGAAGAAAATCCTCACTGATGAAGTTTCACTTTATACGAAACGAATAAACGAGGTGGAAAAATGAATATGGCTAAAGCGGTAAGAGGTTTTCATTTACGCTTTGGATCCCATGATTTGGTAGAACCATTCAAACAATTTATTGTAAAGGTATTGGTACCAAAAGGGATTAATTTATTGCTATTGGAATGTAATACGTCCTTTCAATTTGAATCACATCCTGAGTTATCTGAAGGTACACTGACAAAAGAAGACGCAAAAGAATTATCCTCGCTCTGTCGTGAAAATGGTATTCGATTAATCCCGTTGTTTCAATGTCTAGGTCATCAGGGGTGGGGAGGAGGACGAAATAGTATTCTCAAAAACTATCCTCAATTTGATGAAACCCCTCATGTTCCAACCGATGTGAAATGGCCTGACTTTTTTGCTCCTAGTTGGTGCCCCAATCATCCGGATGTAAATCGGCTTGCTTTTGAATTGATCAATGAATTAATCGAAGCCTTTGGATGTGATGGGTTTCATGTTGGGATGGATGAAGTAACCGAGCTCGCGGATGATCAATGTCCTCGCTGTAAGGGACATGAACGTGCAGATTTATTCGCAAAAGCAGTAAAGGATATGCATCGTCACATTGTTGAAAAGCATGGCTTGGAAATGTTCATGTGGGGAGACCGATTAATAAGCAGTGAAGAAACAGGATACCATAATAGATGGGAATCAGATACATTGGGCACTTATAAAGCGATTGACCAAATCCCAGCAGATATTACGATTACTGATTGGCATTATGACCGGCACCCATCTTATCCTTCTACTAAGATATTTCTAGAAAAGGGTTTTAAAGTAATTCCTGCCTGTTGGTATAAAACAAACGCAGCCATCGCTTTTCTTGAAGAAAGCTTACAGGCGGCAAAGGAACTTAATGTCCAAGAGCGGATGCCGGGAATGCTCGTTACTTCATGGAATGGTTGGAATAAGCCCGCTTTTGAACAATTTATCACCAACCAACTTGAAGGAGAATTGAAGGAATTAAGTGAAACACTGGAACAGGTGACAAAGAGATTAAAGTGAACACCCTTAGTAATGATGGAACCAATCATTGCTAAGGGCTTTTTTGTGGAGATAGGAATGAATAGACCCTGTCAGATAGGAGTTGATATCGCTATCTTTCCTATATACCCTCAATTCTAGGGTCTTCTTTACAGTATTCACTGTTCATTTCTGTAAACAGGATTCATACAATATTCTTTTTCCTGGTTTACCATTGACGGTACATTTTATAGTATGATACAGTATAAGAAATTAAAAATATCCTTTAGTTCGATAGAGTGATAGTGGATTAAAGAAATAGGATGTGACTTGTATGTTTTTGCCGGCAGGTAGCAGAGATGAAATGGGGTCTTCTATTGATCATCGCTTCCATGTCATGGAAGTATTCAGAAAAGTAATAAGAAGAAGAGGTTATTCCCTGATTTCGACACCAGTTGTAGAGTATGCTGCTACTTTTACGAATCAGTATGTAGATATGAAATTGCAGGATATGATGAAATGGTTTAACCCGGAAGGCGAAATTGAGGTGTTACGTCCTGACTGGACGACATCGATTGCACGCGCATTATCAACGCAAGCAAAGGTCCCACAAAAATGGGGGTACATAGGGTCCGTTTTTAAACAATCAATCCCAGGGATTGAATCCCATCAAATTGGTGTGGAATCCTTGCATTTACCGCCATTAATGGGAGAAAGTGAAAGCTTATATATGGCGAGCTCTTTATTGAAGGAGTTACAGATGGGAGATTGTCTCATTGAACTAGGCCACACTGAAATTTTTGAAAGTTTAGTCAGACCATTATCGTTGTCGGAAGTAGATGAAAAACGATTAAGACAGGCGATGCATGATAAGAAAAAAGATGAGGTTTATCAAATTGCGCTTAATGGAAAAAATGAAAAAAGTGCAGTAGAATTAGCTTCTCTTGTCGATGCTTTTGGCTCTTTAGAGATCTTAACAGATTATGAAGAACGTTGGAAAGATCGAGCGGATTTGTTAGAGATAGTCGACCACTTGAAAAAGCTTGCTAGAATTGTAGAACAATCAGGGAATCAGGAGATTTTAATTGATTTAGGAAGAGTAAAAAATCTCCCTTATTATTCAGGAACGATGTTCAGAGGCTTTTTGAAAGAAACAGGAGCGGATTGTTTCTCAGGAGGAAGATATGATCGGCTTTATGAACAGTTTGGTGAACCAATCTCCGCTGTCGGTCTAGCTTTTGATGTGGATGTATTGGCAGAACATATAGAGGAAGCAAAGGATACTCCACATATTTGTGTCATCGCTTCTGAAGCTACTTTAGTGGACGCAGAAAAATTAAGAATGAAATATCAGGATGCAATTGTGGATATTCAAACAGAGCCATTGGCACATATTCAATATGATGTTATTTTAGAAATCATTGAAAAAGATGGAAGGATAGAGGTGATGGAAAGATGATAAAGCCTGTTGTCGCTTTAACAAAGGGGAGGGTAGAGAAGCAGTTTATTCAGTTCCTTGAAGAGCGGGGATTCGATGTAGCCCCTTTACTTGATAAAGGTAGGAAACTTCAAGTAGAAACGGACCAGTTTTTGGCTTTTTTTGCCAAAGGGATCGATGTCGCCACATATGTGGAACATGGAATCGCGGACCTGGGAATCGTTGGCGAAGATATTTTACTGGAAGTTCAGCCTGATGTCTTTGATTTGCTTCCACTTCCGTTTGGGCAATGTCGGTTTGCAGTTGCTGGAGAACCTGAATCTAATACCTCATTAGGCAAGCAAAAAATTGCGACAAAATATCCTAATATTACAACAAACTATTTTCGGGAACAGGGCAAATCTGTTGATATTGTAAAATTGGAAGGCTCAGTAGAATTGGCTCCACTTCTAGGTCTTGCTGATAATATTGTCGATATTGTAGAAACAGGAAATACGCTAAAAGAAAATGGCTTGATTGTGAAAGAAGAGATGTTCTCGATTTCGGCAAGGTGTATTGCCAATCGTAATTCCTTGAAATTAAAAAAAGCGATTCTTTATCCTTTTATCGAAGCTTTTCGAATTGAGGAGGTTGTCAAATGATCTCGATTTATTCTCCAAACAAATTTACAGAGCAATTTATTTCTAAAAAAACAAAAAAACAGCCATTTATGGAGTCGACTCTAAAAACAGTACAATCAATTATTGAAAATGTGCGTCAGAATGGCGATACTGCTTTGCGGGAATATATGGAAAAATTTGATGGAGGCGCACCAAAAAATCTTGTTGTCACAAAGGAAGAACGAGAAGCTGCATGGAAAGAAGTACCAGCCGATGTAGTAACAGCTTTACAGAAGGCTGCAGAGAATATCCGCTCTTTTCATGCCAAACAGCTCCAACAATCGCGGATCATGCAAGTAACAGATGAAGTGATGTCCGGACAGTTATTTCGGCCGATTGAACGGGTTGGCATTTATGTCCCGGGCGGGAAAGCTTGTTATCCTTCTAGTGTGTTAATGAATGCTATACCGGCGGTTTTAGCAGATGTTTCTCAACTTGTCATGGTGACACCGGCAAAAGCGGGGAAAATCGCCCCTATTTTATCGGTTGCAGCAGATATAGCTGGTGTGCAAACCATTTATAAAGTGGGTGGGGCCCAAGCGATTGCTGCATTGGCCTATGGGACAGAAAGTATCGAAGCTGTCGATAAAATTGTTGGACCAGGGAATGAATATGTTGCAGCTGCAAAATCTCTTGTTTTTGGTGATGTGGGCATTGATATGATTGCTGGTCCTTCAGAGGTTGCAATCATTGCTGACGAAACAGCTCGTCCTGAATATGTTGCAGCCGATTTAATTGCCCAAGCAGAGCATGATGAAAAAGCGCGTGCTTTTTTATTTACCACTTCGGAACAGCTACTAAATGAGGTAATAGTCGAATTAAAGAAACAATGTGAGAGTTTACCAAGAAGAGAGATTGCAGAAACCTCATTGAAAAATGAAGGGGGAGCGGTTCTTGTTGATTCGCTTGACACGGCTTTCATGTTTGTCAATGATTTAGCACCCGAACATTTGGAAATCCAAATCGATAATGCTTTATCTTATTTAGGAAAAGTGAAAAATGCTGGTTCTGTATTCATCGGACACCATACTCCAGAATCGGTTGGAGATTATTTTGCAGGACCGAATCATGTATTACCAACATCAGGGACGGCGAGATTTTCATCGGGTTTATCGGTAGACGATTTTATCAAGAAAACGACCTATGTATATTATTCAGAACAGGCCTTACAAAAGGCTGCTCCCGCTATTGAAAGTATTGCAGAACAGGAAGAACTTGCTGGCCACGGCCGAGCTGTTGCCATAAGAATGAATCATAATCGTGAATAAGTAGGAGTGAAAGAGATGAGAATAGCTTCTAATCAAAGAGAGACAAAGGAAACAAATATTGCACTGGAATGTCGTTTAGATGATCCAAGTCAAGTTGAAGTCGAAACAGGTGTCGGTTTCTTCGATCATATGCTCGAAGCATTTGCTAGACATGGTCGGATTGGATTAAGCGTAAAAGTCGCAGGTGATTTACATATTGATAGTCACCATACAGTGGAAGATACAGGGATCGTATTAGGGAAAGCAGTGCGGGAAGCTTTAGGTGATAAGGTAGGAATTGTTCGCTATGGCACCTCCTATGTGCCAATGGATGAAGCACTTGGCTTTGTTTCATTAGACATCAGTGGCCGCCCCTATCTTCATTTTGATGGCGATTTTTCCACTCAATCTTTAGGAAATTTTGATACAGAATTGGTGAAGGAATTTTTCCGCGCCTTTGCATTCAACGCAGGAATTACGTTACATGCCCGCATTCTATATGGGGAAAATACCCATCATAAAATTGAGGCCCTCTTTAAAGCACTTGGGCGCGCTTTAGCAGAAGCAGTCCGTATTGATCCAAGTATAAAAGGGGTTATTTCCACGAAGGGTATACTGGAATAGCTCGAAATAAGCTATCTTCTCGTAAATTTGGTCCTTGCTTGGAAGTAAAAAACTGTTATCCGAGAGTAAATTGTACAATTCAATAAAATAAAAAAAGAAATTTGGCGCTTATCTGGCTCCAACAACTATAAATGAGCGTTTGCGCTTTTCTTAAAAGATAAGAAATTATAAAAATTTATCTTAGGATACATTGGCGCTGGATATAGGTATTGTCCAGCTCCAGGCGCCATCGGCTCGAGGTCAAATAACCTGAGCCAATGAAAGGCAAAGAACGCCTTTCTTTGTCTCAGAACATTTGCTTGTCGCCGATAGGCGGGCGCCTTGCGCTTTTCTTAACAAGGGGGAAGAAAATGGTTATTTTACCGGCAATGGATCTCATTAATGGAAAATGTGTCAGACTCTATCAAGGAGATTTTAAACAAACAACGCAAGTAGGGAGCGCTCCAGAATCTCAGTTACATACTTTTATCGAAGATGGTGCAAAGGTTGTTCATATGGTGGACTTGGATGGAGCGCGGTCTGGGAAGCCGGAACAGCTCGACTTAATTTCAAAGCTAGCCAACTCCTCCTCTGTTCCAATTCAAGTGGGAGGTGGGATTCGGACGCTAGAAACGGTTAAGGCCTATATTGAGGCAGGGGTGTCTAGAGTTGTGATCGGCACAGCGGCTCTTGAAGATGAAGCATTTTTGAAAGCAGCTTTAGAAGAGTATCAAGAAAATATTGTGATTGGCATTGACGCACGCGATGAAAAAGTGGCGACAAGAGGCTGGGAAACAGAAACAGAGGTTGATTATCTCGAATTTGCGCAAAAAATGGAGCAGTTAGGTGTAAAAAGAATTGTTTTTACAGATATCTCCAAAGACGGAACGATGCAAGGGCCGAATCTTGAGCAATTGCGAAAAATTCATGAGGCCGTTAGCTGTGATATTGTTGCCTCTGGTGGAATCCGCAATCAAGGAGATTTAGATGCGATCACTGAAATTGGCATTCAAGAAGCAATTGTTGGAAAGGCGATGTACGAAGGCACTATTAAATTAAGGGGTTGAACATATATGTCAGCAAAGAAAATAATACCTTGTTTAGATTTCAAAGATGGGAAAGTTGTGAAAGGTGTCCATTTTGAAGGGCTTCGAGAAATGGGTGATCCTGTTGAAATGGCGACAGCTTATTGTCAAGATGGTGCTGATGAACTCGTATTTCTTGATATTTCAGCGACAACAGAAGAGCGAGATACGCTTGTTGAGATGGTTCAGAAAGTGGCTGAAAAGGCGACGGTTCCTTTTACTGTTGGTGGTGGAATTAAATCTCTTGAGGACGTTGAAAGGATTCTGAATGCTGGCGCCGACAAGGTAGGAATTAATTCTGCTGCTGTTCAAAATCCCGAGTTAGTTGCCGCAGCCTCGAAAAAATTTGGTGCTGCGTCCATTGTCGCGGCTGTAGATGCGAAGCTTGCTCCAGATGGGACATGGCATGTGATGACGCGTGGGGGACAAAAAGATACAGGATTAGATGCGATTGAATGGTCTAAAAAAGTAGAGCAGCTTGGGGCCGGGTCGATTTTATTAACGAGTGTTGATCGTGATGGAGTGAAAGATGGATATGATCTTGAATTAACGAGAGCGGTTGTCGAGGCTGTTGCCATCCCTGTTATTGCATCAGGAGGCTGTGGCAGTGCTGAGCATATTGTCGAGGTGTTTGAACAAACAAATGTGGATGCTGCCTTAGCCGCATCGATTTTTCATGAACAGACAACAAGTATTCAAGCTGTAAAAGAGCTTTGTCTTGACCAAGGAGTGAAAATAAATGAAGCCTGATTTTTCAAAAGGATTGATCCCTGCGATTATAGTCGAGGATCAAACAAACGATGTGCTCATGCTCGCTTATATGGATGAAGCAGCGTATGAACGTACACTTGAGACAAAGGAAACATGGTTTTATTCTCGCTCTCGCAAGGAATATTGGCATAAAGGTGCAACATCTGGAAATCGACAATTGGTTAAATCTATTCAGCTAGATTGTGATCAGGATACGCTTTTAATCAGAGTCAATCCTTTAGGTCCTGCGTGTCATACAGGTGAGAAATCCTGCTTCTTTCATCAGATAGAGGGGGAAGTAACAGAGTCCTCGAACCAAACGATTTATGCACGTTTGATGAATGAAATTCAAGAACGGAAAGCAACCCCTGTCGCTGGCTCTTATACAACCTATCTTTTTGAAAAAGGGACAGACAAAATCGCGAAAAAATTGATTGAAGAAGCTGGAGAAGTTATTATAGGCGCTAAGAACCAAGATAAAGAGGAGATTATTAATGAATGTAGCGATCTTCTCTATCATTGTCTTGTCATGTTAGCCGATCAAGGAGTCGCTTTGGATGAAGTAGAATCTGAACTCGAAAAAAGATCCCATAAAAAAGGAAATGCCAAAAAGGAACGAACAGAAATAGAAAATTGGTGAAAAAACAAGCTCCTGCGCAGGGGCTTGTTTTTATATATATAGATACTATTGATCCGGGTATAAAGTCTTATTTTTGTTTTTGATGAAACATTACATATTGATATTTTGCATTAATGTATACCTGATTGAACCATAGTATATGGATTATTTATTATCGTAAAAAAGATGTCGAAACTTTTGAACTAAAGGTTACAAAAAAAGGTAATTATGTTATGATTTAGTTAAAAGGTCATGTGGGGGAAAAGCGATGTTTAAGACAAAGAAGAAAGATCAGCAACAAGTGAATACATTACTTGAAGAAATGGAACAATTAAGAAAATCCTATGAAATTAAAGAAGAAGAAGACCGAGATTGGTTTTTGAATATAAGGAATGAATTACAAGCTGCCATTTCACAGCATGAAAAAGTGAATTCTCAACATAGTCTATTGGAAGAGGTTATCTCTCAAATCGAGAATAGATTTAGCAATGTGTATGAGATTAGTGAACAATCAGCGCAAAAATCAAGCAATCTTTATGAGAAAGGCATGTCTTTAAAAAACTTTTCAAAAAGGAAAGTAGAGCGTTCTCAACAAAACGCTGAAGATGTAAAAAACACGGCTCAAATTATTCAGGAGTTGGGGAAGGAAATCGAATCTTCTGAGGAAAATATGAGTCATCTTAGTGAGAGATCAGTAGAAATTCAATCGATTGTCGATGTGATCGAGGATATCGCTTCTCAAACCAATCTACTCGCTTTAAACGCTTCAATTGAAGCAGCAAGAGCGGGGGAATCAGGGAAGGGTTTTGCAGTGGTAGCTCAAGAAGTACGAAAATTAGCTGAAAGTACAGCGGACAGCACAGCCAATATTCAAGCACTGACAAATGCACTTCAAGAAGAAATTGAAAACGCACTGCAAGCGACAAAAAAGAGTTCAGGGCTCATTGAAAAAGGCATTCAAATGAGTGAAAAAGCTGCGCAAAATATAGAAGAAATGATGGGTGTGATTCAAGACAGTCAATTAGATATCGGAGCGATGGAGAAAATGATTGAGGAGCAAAAGCAACTCACAGATTCGGTCAAAGAAGAATTAGACCAAGCGCGTACCCTGTTTACTAGTGCCCATGAAACTATTTTGGAACATATTGAAGATGCTAAAATTGTCGATGAACGATTGGAGAATGGTATTCATCAATTGAAACATTAAAAAAGCTGCCAACTATGGCAGTTTTTTTAATGGATTTTGTAGTATGATAAGATTCATGAACCTGTAAAATACAAAGGAGCACTAACTCGATGAAAAAACCATTCTTATCAAATTTCAATGCGAATACACAAAAAATCTGGAACCAATCTAGTTTTACGCAACCAACGTCTATACAAGAGGCTGTAATTTCTTCCATTATGGATGGAGAAGATATAATCGCAAAATCCCCTACAGGAACGGGAAAAACACTTGCATATCTTTTACCACTGATTGAGAAGATTGATGAAGAAAACTCATCCATCCAAACGGTTATCTTAGCTCCATCACGGGAATTAGTCATGCAAATATATCAAGAAGTTCAGAAGTGGACGAAAGGTACGGATGTCAAAGGAGCTTCTTTCGTAGGTGGAGCAAATATTAAGCGGCAAATTGAGAAATTAAAAACACGCCCACAAATCATAATCGGTTCACCTGGACGAATTTTAGAGCTGATTAAACTAAAAAAACTAAAAATGCATGAAGTAAAATCAATCGTCCTCGACGAAGGGGATCAGCTTTTAAATGAGGAGCATTTGAATACAGTCCGGACGATTGTGAAGTCCAGCATGAATGATCGACAATTATTACTATTTTCTGCGACTACTATTAAAGAATCTGATCAGATTAAGGCGATGATTGGGAGAGAGCCGCAATTTATGACGGTTGGTCAAGTGCAATCGCAAGCTGTATATCGTACCGACCATTTGTACTTATTAGCCGAGCCACGGGATCGAGCCAAATTATTGCAAAAAATTGCTGCTATGAATGAGGTGAAAGCCCTTGTGTTTGTCCGTGATCGTGGAAATATGAATGTACTTTATGAAAAGCTAAAATATGAGAATGTCTCTGTGGGCCTTCTTCATAGTGAATTGAGTAAAAGGGAAAGAGAGCTAGCCTTAACCGCCTTGCGTAAAGGAGACATCACTTTATTGTTGGCCACTGATATTGCGGCAAGGGGTCTTGATATAGAGGGACTTACTCATGTGATCCATTATGATTTTCCGAAGGACTTGGATCAATACATTCATCGATCTGGTAGAACCGGTCGTATGGGAAATGCGGGAACAGTGGTTTCATTTGTTACACCAAGGCAAGAAAGGGAGTTGAAAAAGTTCAGCAAAGAACTTAAACGGCCGATCAAGTTAAAACGTATTTATAAAGGGAATTTTGTTGAAGCATCACAAAAATTAAAAGAAAGGAAAAGAGATAAATGATAAAAGCAGTGGTTTTTGATTTTGATGGTTTACTATTAGATACTGAAACTGTTTGGTATGAGTGTTATAAAGAAGTACTTGCTGATTATAAAGTAGAACTGCCTTTGCCAGTTTTTGCACAGATCATTGGTACACACGATGATGCCTTTTATCAATATATGGTAGAGCAATTAAAGGAAAATGAACAAATAGAAGCAATTAATACAGCAGCTCTAGCGCTCCATAAAGAGAGAATGGCTACAATCGCCCTTCGAGAAGGAGTGAAGGAATTTTTAGAGGAAGCAAGAGCATTGAATCTGCGTATTGGTTTAGCAACAAGTTCAAATGAAAGCTGGATTATGCCTTTTCTGAAGAAACATGAATTACTCGGATTTTTCGAGACGATTCAAACAAGAGATCATGTCAAAAAAGTTAAGCCAGACCCTGAATTGTATGTAAAAGCGGTCGAAGCATTGGGCGTAAATCCAGAGGAAGCCATAGCCTTTGAAGATTCGCTTAATGGCTCCATAGCCGCAAAAAGAGCAGGAATGAATTGTATTATTGTTCCAAACCCAGTGACAAAAGATCTTGAATTCCAAGAATTTGATGCCAGGATCGAAACAATGGGAGGGCAATCGTTAAGAACACTTATTGATGAACTCATGAGGGGACGGAATAGCGTATGAAGCAAACCAATCTTTTATATGAAAAAATCCCTTATTCAATAGATCGTTTTTTTTATACATATGCGTCTCTCACAGCTGATTCAACTCATCATGTGCTTTTAGAGAGTGGGCGTGCTGGTAGATATAGTATAGCTGGGATCGATCCTTTTGCTAAAATACAGGGCAATGAAAATTTATTAGAGGTTGAACAAGCCGGAAATACGAATATTTTAGAAGGAAAGCCCCTTGCAGAGCTTGAGAAGTGGATGAAGTCTTTTGCATTCTGCCCAGAGCCAGGACTTCCAGATTTTCAAGGTGGAGCAATTGGCTATATTAGTTATGATTATTGTCAGTATATCGAAGAATTGCCTAGTTTAGCAGAAGATGATTTGCAGCTCCCAATCCTTTATTTTCTAATATTTGATGAGTGGGCGGTCTATGATCATGAAGATAACTGCTTATGGTTGATGGTATTAAACCAAAAGGAAGCAGAAAAAAAGTTAGCGACGCTGAAACAAAGCTGGTTAACCGAAGCACTTGAAGAAGAAAATTCACTCGAACATTTCGAGATTGCTGAGCATGCTTCGTTTTCTTTTACAGAGGCAGAGTTTGTAGAGGCTGTGCAGAAGATTCAGGCCTATATTCGAGAAGGTGATGTTTTTCAGGTGAATCTAGCTGTTCGGCAATCTAGGCAAATTGGCATTTCACCGATCGCCATTTACAAAGAGTTAAGAACATTGAATCCTTCGCCATATATGGGGTATCTCCATACACCTGACTTCCAAATTATTTCCGGTTCTCCTGAATTGCTAATTCAAAAAAATGGACAACATGTGAGTACAAGACCGATTGCTGGGACAAGACCAAGGGGAAAAGATGACAATGAAGACCAAGCATTAGTCAACGAGCTTATTGAGAATGAAAAAGAACGTGCAGAGCATATTATGTTAGTCGATTTGGAAAGAAACGATCTTGGACGTGTTTGTGAATATGGTTCCGTTCATGTCGATGAATTTATGACAGTGGAAAAATATTCCCATGTGATGCATATTGTTTCTCATGTTAGTGGCCAATTAGCAGAAGAGCAGACAGTTTGTGATTTAGTCGAAGCGATGTTCCCGGGCGGTACGATTACAGGAGCACCGAAGATTCGTACATTGGAGATTATTGAAGAACTGGAGCCAGTCAAACGAGGGATTTATACAGGTTCGCTTGGTTGGATCGGTTTTAACGAAGATTTGCATTTAAATATTGTTATTCGAACGATGCTTGTGCGGGAAGGGATGGCCCATGTACAAGCTGGAGCAGGAATTGTGATTGACTCGAATCCTGCAGCAGAGTATAAAGAATCGCTGAAGAAAGCGGAGGCATTATGGAGAGCAATGGAATTAGCTGAGAAAAAGGAGAGCGTTCGATGATTCTGATGATTGATAATTATGATTCATTTACTTATAACCTTGTCCAATATTTAGGAGAATTAGGAGAATCGGTTGTTGTCAAAAGAAATGATAAAATCAGTCTAAATGAAATTGAACAGCTTTCTCCTCATTATATTGTGATTTCACCTGGTCCATGTACGCCAAATGAAGCTGGCATTTCCCTAGAAGTAATCCGTTATTTTTCAGGGAAGATTCCAATATTGGGAGTTTGTCTAGGACATCAAGCAATAGCTCAAGCCTTTGGGGGGAAAATAGTAAAAGCAAAGCAACTGCTTCATGGAAAGACCTCGGAAGTATACCATGATCAAAAGACGATTTATACCGAGGTACCGAGTCCCTTTCAGGCGACAAGATATCATTCTCTTATTGTTGAAAAAGAAAGTTTACCAGATTGCTTAAGCATCACCTCTTGGACAGTAAGTGAAGAGATTATGGGCATACGCCATACAAAATGGGCAGTGGAAGGTATTCAATTTCATCCTGAGTCGATTACAACAGAGGCAGGCAAGGAGTTGTTATTTAATTTCTTGCAAACGTATCAGACAGGAGTTGTATAATGATGTACATGTACTTCAATGGTGAGTTTATTCGGCAAGAAAAAGCAAGCATCTCCCCGTTCGATCATGGTTATTTATATGGCTTAGGAGTCTTTGAAACCTTGCGAACATATAAAGGGCATCCCTTTTTACTTGAGCAACATTTAGATCGATTAAATAGTGGGTTGAGGCAACTTCAAATAGCGAGACAATTCAAGTATGCCGAAGTATTGGAGTGGATTCAGAAGCTATCAGAGTTAAATGCTTTGCCTGATTCCTATATTCGTTTCAATGTTTCCGCTGGTCCCGGACAGGTAGGTATTCAAACAACTGCATATGAATCGCCGACCGTTATCATTTTTCAAAAAGAACTTCCGGTATTCAAACCATTAAGAGATAAAGAGATCATATTTTTAAGATTAACTAGAAATACCCCAGAAATGGTCACACGTTTAAAATCGCATCATTTTATGAATAATGTGATCGCTAAACGAGAAGTAGGAGCTGATCCAAATAAAGAAGGGATTTTTCTGACAGAGAAAGGTTTTTTAGCGGAAGGAGTGACTTCAAATCTGTTCTGGATTGAAGACAATGTCCTTCACACACCTGCTGTTGAAACAGGAATCCTGAAAGGCATTACCCGAGAGTTTATTTTGGGACTGGCAGTCAAGATAGGTTTAAGAGTGAAGGAAGGTTTTTATCAAAAGGAAGATCTACTTAGGGCAGAAGAAGTATTTTTGACCAATTCGATCCAAGAAATAATTCCGGTGCAAAATTGTGAAGAGCACATCTTTTCTGGAAAGAATGGCATCTATACCAAACAACTTTATCACTTGTATCACCAGACTGTGGATCTGCATATTTCAACAAAATAGATTATTAGACTTTTTGAACGAAGGGTCTGTCTGAAAAAAGACTAACAGCCTTTTCTAGACAGACCCTAAAAATTAGTCTTTGTCATCTGGGGGACGATCAACTGTGTGAGCATCTTCTGAGTTGAGTGGACCACGTAAGAAATAAACGAGAAAAAGGGCAATTAACATAATCACAGCGATCATGCCAATGGCAACTCCTACACCCATTCTTATTCCTCCTCTTTATACAAAATTTGGAACAGAAGTAACACTCTTCATACCCATTAGTATTCCATTACCCTTTGAAAATATTCTAAAACTATAAAAAAATCACTTCTACTGTATGGATGACAATAGAAGTGATGATTGTGATTAGCTGGTATGTGTATATTTGTCAGGAACTTCATCTACTTTTGATGAATCATTAAAATTAAGAGTTTTAGAAATAAAGTAAGACAAGAATGAAGCGACTGTACCAAGAACAATGACTAGTCCAATTAAAATTCCAAATTGCATTTTGAAATCCCCCTCTTATTTATATATACATAGAAGACGTAAACGTCTTAAACTTGATAAGTTGTACATTAAGCTGAGTCAAAAACTCGTTCAAATTCATTATATAATATTTAGGGCTTTTATTCAAAGAAACTTTGTATTATAATGGATAAGTCGTGAAAAATAGTGATGAAATTGTGGCTTCGTAGCTCAGAGGATAGAGCATTGGTTTCCTAAACCATGTGCCGCAGGTTCGATTCCTGCCGAGGCCGTCATGTAGAGGTAAGTGATAGCAAGGGTTACAGCGTTTTTGTGCCCTTGCTATTTTTTGTGTGGGGAAATGCCCTGGCGCGAATGAGAAGGCAATTTGTTCCAAAACTTTCTTAATTAATAAATGTCGTATTACGAGCTTTCCAATCTTCTAATTTAATGAACACCCAAAAACCATAAATACCAAGTGTTATGATGGTGAAGAACCACCATTTAATCCAATGGCCAAATAATCCAATGGCAGAACCGTGAAATTGCATTCTCTTACCTTCAATAACAGTATGATTGATTTTCCATCCATAGATCATAGTGATAGACCAAGGGTAACAAATACCCAAGGTACAAGTCGTTACGAGTGTGCCAAGAATAACCCAACCTATGTATTGTAGTAGACCCCCATCGAAAAAAGAATTTCTGCCCTTGTAAGTTTCAACCTTTTGGACTTGAGCCATTTTCACCCTCCGGCTTTCCTTGTTTGTTTTCTATACGATTTCAATCTACATACCTCACTTGATTACATTCTTCTTTTTTAGTTCGCTTTATTCGGGAGTAGCACAACTACTTAAATAACGTGAAAAAGCCTTTTTTCTTTCGATAATGGTTGACCTGTTGCTTTTTTCGTGGCATACTTTATCGGATCTTTTAAAGCTGTTGCTCCACCTTTAACATAGCCAGGAACAATGTTTTTTCTGACTGACTTTTTAGCTTGTGCTTGGATCTTTTTTAAAGGAGATCGTGGCTTTTTAAATTTCATTAATGATCCTCCATCTATTTTCGACCTATTCCTTATTTCGACATATTGCTCCAATATCCTTCTTATTCATAAAAATGGCTGGTCTGGAAAATAAGATTACCTTGTTAATCGTAAAAAACTTTCTGCGGAGAATAGTGTCAAAAGTCGCACTGGTATATGGATAAAAAACATACTAACATTAGTAGAACAGACCAAGGCCATTGTTTGTGCTACTAATGTTAGTATGTTTAGTAAACCAACTTTTCAAAACTTACTATTTTCCGGGAAATTTGCTTTGGATCGTTTTACATTTGCAAGGAAAAGTACCTATTAAAAGAAGAGATTAAGAATGAAAAAACAGATAGCTGCAAGGATAGCCGAGATCGGTAGTGTGATCAGCCATGTAATGAGCATTGTTTTAGCGGTTCCCCATTTAACACCTTTCAATCGGTGGGAAGCGCCAACCCCTAAAATGGAAGAAGAAATTACATGGGTTGTACTGACTGGTAGACCAATAGCAGTTGCACCAAAAATAACGGAAGCCCCTGTTAGATCTGCAGCAACTCCACTGACTGGACGGATTTTCATAATTTTCCCACCAACGGTTTTGATGATTTTCCATCCACCCAATGCAGTCCCCATCGCCATTGCGAAAGCACAAATAAATTGTACCCATAATTGAACATCATCTGATTGTTGGTAATTGTTGACAATTAAAGCCATCGTAATAATCCCCATCGCTTTTTGAGCATCGTTTGTTCCATGAGAGTATGCTTGCAAAGCAGCTGTCGCAATCTGTACCCTCCTGAAGTTTTTGTTTGTTTTCGTCAAATTGCTGTTTTTAAAAATTACTTTGACTATACTATAAACAATAAAACCAACGGCAAAGGCGAGAAGGGGGGACAAAATCAACGCTTTTATAATATTTAGAAAACCACTATAATTTAATGAGTGAAAGCCAGAGGCGGCAATGGCAGCACCTGCAATGGCGCCAATCAGCGCATGAGAGGAACTGCTTGGGATTCCATAATACCAAGTGACTAAGTTCCAAATGATTGCAGCTAATAGAGCTGCAAGGATGATGGTTGTCCCATTTTCTAATGTAAAAGGATCAATAATATCCTTTGTAATCGTTTTGGCCACTCCCGTAAATGTCATAGCACCAACGAAGTTCATGACAGAGGCTAATAGAATGGCATGTCTTGGTTGTAAAGCTTTCGTTGAAACCGAAGTGGCGATCGCATTAGCTGTATCGTGAAACCCGTTAATAAAGTCGAACACGACTGCAAAAAAGACAATTAAAAGCGTTACGATTAGGAATGTATTCATGTTATATATTTACTCCTTAGGCATTTTTCATAATAATAGCTTCGAAAATATTAGCGACATTCTCACAGCAGTCTGCCACTTCCTCCAGTTCCTCATAAATTTCTTTATACTGAATCACTCGGATTGGGTCTTTTTCAGTTTGCATTAAATGTTGAATAGACTCACGTAGTATCGCATCACATTGAGATTCATAAGCTTTAATTTTTATCGCATGTTTTCTAATTAAAGGAAGGGTTTTTGGGGATAATACCCCAATGGCTTCTTCAATTTCTAGGACGCACTTTTTGATAGCATCCACAAATTGATACATATAATGATCTGCTGTTGTCACAGAGTACATATCGAATAAGGCTGCTGTTTGCTCTAGACTATCTAGTACATCATCCATATTCATAGCAAGCGCTAAAATATCTTCTCTTTCAATGGGGGTAATAAAGACATTATTTAAATCTAAGATAACCTGATGAACGAGTGAATCTCCTTTACTTTCATAATCCTTCATTTTGTCGGAGAAGATTTTTAGATCTTCTAGATTGGTTAGCTTATAATCCATGAAATAATTCATGCTTTCCGTTAGGTTAGCCGAGATATTGGCTAAATGAATAAAAAATGGATCCTCTTTTTTCTTAAACATTTTTTATTTTCTCCCCTTTATAATCAATCAAGCCATATTATAATAGCGTAATTTGACAATATACGACATAATCTTAACGAAACATTTACATAAAATTTACATTAGGATTGTTTGTGTCGACTTATTCGGGCTCCTCCTTTTAAATTTGTTCGGAAAGGAGTATGATATAAATAAAAAAGGAGATGCTTTTTGTGAGACCAGGAATCGGTAGTCTTGTTATTATTCTTATTGTTGCTCTGCTTATTTTCGGCCCCCGTAAATTACCTGAACTAGGAAAGGCACTGGGCAGCACCTTGAAAGAATTTAAAAAAGCAACCCAAGGTTTATCTAATGAGGATGAAACTGAAAAGAAAGACAATAATCAATCCTGAAATAGAGCAATCTGTAATAGGACTTGATTAAAAGAGTTTTTCGTGGTATATTAAATGTTACTTATCGAATGAACTTGAAAATATTTAAATAGATGAAATAAATGATTTGGCGTTCTTACTATGTTTTTGTAAAGACTTATTCACACTGGATCGGCTTCGGAGCCGTAAGGATGTATGAGAGGTAGGGCTTACGTCGTTTAGGTTTAAGAAAGAATATAACCGCGGCAATTTATCTTAAGAAAAATAACAAGTTATCAAATATATTCGTGAAGTATTTAAAAAAGTCATCATTATAAATGATGACTTTTTCCATTTGTAAAACCTATTTTATGGAGGATATCTTAGCTTTGGGCCTTTTTGTTTTTTCTATTTTTAAATGCTATCCATGATGTTTTGAGAGAGGAGTACGTACCTACAGCTGCTGCACTATAAAAGCCACCCATAAAAAATCCCGCCCAAAGGTTATGTCTATGACTATAAAAAATGGAAATAGAAAACCCAAGCAGTGATGCAATGGTTGGAAAATATTGACGAGGAATTGGAAAAAATTTAAAGCATTGTGTAATCAGTACGATTAACGGTACAGCAATAACACCATCCCAAAAATTTGTATGTATGACTGGAAACTCCATACTATCACCTTCAACTTTATATAATGATGTTTATTGTTTCCCAAAGATTGAATTTTCTTCAGCTTTTTTTCAATGAATAGTTGGAAAATAGTGGTGCTGTTAAGGAAATGGACGATAGGGAAGAATAAGGGACGAGAGGCACACATATTTAGGAGGATGCTCAATGGTGAAAAGAAAAGCAACAAGAAATGCTGTAGAAAAATATGCGAAAACACCTACTGAAAATATCGAAGAGTCCGATTTTACTGCTGAATTTGCGACTGAAGAAGATCTGAGTAAAGGAGCAAATCGTAATTCGAAGTATGGAAAGAAGGGAAGGGCAAATGAGTAAGAAAAAAGATCGGAAAACAAATGAGGAATTTGGCTCGGAATTCGGTGATATCAATGCTGCAAAATACTATGAAATACCTGAAATCACCGATAAATCTAAGAAAAAGAAAGAAGATAAAAGCAAGAAAGAGCAGGATTGTCCGTGAATATAATCGCTTTTCTAGAGCCTGATTTATCATAATCTGAAGGCAAGGCTAGGACATAACTTAAATGCTAACATTCAATACCGAACAATGGTTGCCTAGACTCCAACGGGAGGTCGGCTAATGGCGGTCACGTCCTGGTGCCAGCGCCGACACTAGAAACATCGTGTTCGTCGTAAAGAGATTGGTGAGATCCCATAGTACGACAGCACGGGGAGCTCACCAGCCGCCCGCGGAAAGCGAAGTATATTTCCGGAGCGGGGTATATGCACCTAGTAGTGTTTGTTCTTGAGTGAAAACACTTTTGTCTCAGCCTTGTCTTCTCTTTTTGTTATTTTGTATGTTTATACCCATCCACAACGACATCCAATTTTCCAGTTTCTGGGTCAATCACAAGTCCATGAATGGGAACATCTTTGACCATAAGAGGATGATTACGGATCATATCTACACTATGGGTGACACTTTCTTCGACACTGTCAAACCCTTGTAGCCACTGATTTAAATCAATCCCCGAATGTGTAACAATATCAAGTGTTTCTTGAGTAATTCCACGTTCTTTCATATCATGAATCATTTTCTTGGAATCTAGGGCACTCATGCCACAATCGTGGTGGCCGATGACACAAACTTCTTCCGCCTGTAATTCATAGACAGCAACGAGTAGACTTCTCATAATACTTCCAAAAGGATGTGTCAAAATCGCTCCAGCATTTTTGACGACTTTTGCATCACCATTTTTCATATTCATTGCTTTATGAAGCAATTCAATAAGTCGCGTATCCATACAAGTAAAGATTACCATTTTCTTATCTGGAAACTTTGTAGTAGAAAAGTTTTCATATAGTTTTTCCTCTGTAAATTGTTGATTGTATTCGAGTATCTCTGATAATAATGTCAATTTTCTTCACCCTTTCTATCACTATTTTATAGAAGTTTATTTGAAAAAAAAAGTATAAACGATTTTGAAAAAAATTTTTAGCCGCTTTATTCTGGAAAATTGGTATTGACGAAAAGCAAGAGAAGGCGGTAAGATAGGGAAGGAATTAAATAGCCCTGACGGGGAGAGGTTCATAGCGATTAACCCTCTATAAAAAACTATGGATGAATCGAAATTCAAGCCATATCCGTCGCGATATGGCTTTTTGAGCTATGTGATGGAGGTCAGGACGTCACGCCACGACTGTTTATCCATACGGCGGCTTGCATTTTTCATAAAAAGGAGGCTATTTTTTATGGCAGGAAGAGATGAAGAAACATTACAGGATTTATCGTTATTAGGGAATCAAAAAACAAAGTATCTAGACCAATACTCACCAGAAGTATTAGAACCGATCGATAATTTACATTCAGGAAGAGATTATTTTGTCAAGTTTAACTGTCCAGAATTTACATCACTATGCCCGAAAACAGGACAACCCGACTTTGCAACGATTTATATTAGTTACATTCCTGATAAGAAAATTGTCGAAAGTAAATCGCTGAAACTCTATTTATTTAGTTTTCGTAATCATGGTGATTTTCACGAGGATTGTGTTAATACGATTATGGATGATTTAATCAAAGTATTAGCACCACGCTATGTGGAAGTATGGGGGAAATTTACTCCACGTGGTGGATTATCCATTGATCCATATTGTAACTTTGGTAAACCAGGGACAAAATATGAACAAATGGCCGAGCACCGTCTAATGAATCATGATATGTACCCTGAAAAAGTGGATAATCGTTAGGGGGGGCACGATGCTTTTATATTTGAATGGCGCCTATGTTGGATTATTGATCTTATCCAATATTTTGGCGGTGAAATTATTTAGTCTCGGTAGTTGGGCTGTTCTGCCTGCTGCTGTGATTATTTATGTTTTTACCTATCCAATCACAGACACGATTACAGAAGTTTACGGAAAGGAAGCGGCACGAAAAACGGTTATGGCTGGACTCTTTACACAAATTGCCGCTGTGGTTTTTATCTATATTACAATAAAATTACCGGCGGCTCCCTATTATGAGCATCAACCCGAGTTTGCGACGATTTTCTCCGCAAGTTTTCGTGTGACCATTGCGAGTTTGCTATCCTTTTTAGTCAGTCAAAATTTGGATGTTACAATTTTCCATCGTTTAAAGCAACGGCATGGCAATGGGAAGTTATGGATCCGCAATAACGTTTCCACAATGGTGGGGCAACTAGTGGATACGATCATTTTCGTAACGATTGCCTTTTTTGGTACCATGCCGTTTCTAGCTCTGCTTGGCCTAATCGCGACCCAATATGTCTTTAAGTTTTTAGTCGCGATCCTTGATACACCGTTTGTATATTTAGGTGTTAAGGTGTGTAGAGGGATTGAACGAAGAAGCCAACATAAAACTGAACCCCATCTTATTCAAGAGTAACACAAAAAGACCGGAGACCGGGACATAACTAAATGTTAAGCATCAAAGCCGAACAATATTGCCTTGGCGAAGTATATTTCCGGAGCGAGTATATATACCATACTAGTTTGTTTTTTCTTTGGTGAAAACACTTTTGTCCCTGTCTCATGATAACGAATCTATGTAGCTCCATGTCTCTTATCTATACATAAAACGTTTATTTCTTCATCTCATCAGAGGGGGAGCTCTAGAAAAGGAAAATTTTTTTGAAAAAAAGATTAAATTTTGAAACCAATTTATTTACTCACTCGTATAACTTAGTACACAATAGATAGATAGGTGGTGTATTCGTAAGTTAACATCTAAAAGCAATATGAAAAGAGTGATGACGATGACAGTATTTGGTTATCCGATTGAAACGATTTATCTTATTTTGCTTGTTGCTTCTGGAGTCTTAACGCTCTTATATTTGTTTTTTGGCGATATCTTTGATGGAGCCGATGAGGTCATTCCCTTTTTAAATCCTGTTCTGATCTTAGCGTTTATTACCTTTTTTTCAGCAGGAGGGTTTATTCTTGAAAAAACGACCTCATTAAATTCTTATATTATTATCGTGATTTCTGCTTTTATATCGCTGTTACTGGATGTACTTCTCAATGTGTTTGTGTTAGTCCCTATGAAATCAGCCGAACAATCATTAAGCTACACGGAAAAGTCTCTGGAAGGCCGAGTTGGAAAAATCATCGTCTCGATTCCGACTGAAGGCTTTGGAGAAGTAGTGATTGAAAGCTATAGTGGGATGATCTCTAAGCCTGCAGCAAGCTATGAAAGTACCAACATAGCAGAAGGAGCGGAAGTGTTAGTAATTGAAGTGAAAAATGGTGTATTATATGTAGTCCCTTATCAACCAAGCTTTAAATAAAAGGAGGAAAATGCATGCCAGCAGATCTAAATATAGGAATTTGGGTTGTTATAGCAATTGTGGTATTTATTTTAATTGCCCTGCTTGGAATCTTTATTACAAAATATCGTACTGCAGGACCAGATGAAGCGCTAATCGTGACTGGAAGTTATTTAGGTGGAAAAAATGTACACACAGATGAATCAGGAAATAAAATAAAAATTATCCGTGGTGGGGGTACATTCGTATTACCTGTGTTCCAACAAGCAGAACCATTAAGTTTACTATCTAGTAAGCTAGAGGTAACGACCCCCGAAGTATACACTGAACAAGGTGTTCCGGTTATGGCCGATGGAACAGCAATTATTAAAATTGGTGGATCGATTGGTGAGATTGCGACAGCAGCAGAACAATTTCTTGGCAAATCAAAAGAAGATCGAGAAAATGAAGCCAAAGAAGTATTGGAAGGGCATCTGCGCTCTATTCTTGGCTCCATGACAGTTGAAGAAATTTACAAAAATCGTGATAAGTTTTCTCAAGAAGTACAACGAGTAGCTTCTCAAGATCTAGCGAAAATGGGACTTGTGATCGTATCGTTTACTATTAAAGAAGTTCGTGATAAAAATGGCTATCTCGAATCTTTAGGGAAACCGCGGATTGCGCAAGTGAAACGTGATGCAGATATCGCAACAGCGGAAGCCGATAAAGAAACACGAATTAAACGTGCGGAAGCAACAAAAGATGCAAAACGTTCAGAGTTAGAGCGGGCAACTGAAATCGCCGAAGCTGAGAAAGTAAATCAGATGAAAATGGCGGAATATCGTCGTGATCAAGATAAAGCACGAGCAAGTGCGGACCAAGCATATGATCTTGAAACGGCTCGTTCCAAACAAGAAGTAACCGAACAAGAAATGCAGATTAAAATTATTGAACGTCAAAAGCAAATTGAATTGGAAGAAAAAGAAATTCTACGTCGTGAGCGTCAATACGATTCCGAGGTTAAAAAGAAAGCTGATGCGGATCGCTATGCGGTTGAACAGGCTGCTAATGCTGAAAAATTGAAGCAAATGACCGAAGCGGATGCCCATCAATATCGTGTTGAAGCGACTGCCAAGGCAGATGCTGAACGTGTGCGCTTAGATGGTCAAGCGAAAGCAGATGCTCAAAGAGCTCAAGGGGAATCTGAAGCAGAGGTTATTCGCCTTAAAGGGGTTGCTGAAGCGGAAGCTAAACGCAAAGTGGCTGAAGCTTTCGATCAATTTGGTCAGGCAGCCATTCTCGATATGGTCTTAAAGATGCTTCCTGAATATGCTAAAGAAGTATCGGCACCACTTAGCAATATTGATAAGATCACTGTTGTGGATACTGGTTCCAATGGCGAAAACAGCGGTGCCAATAAGGTGACAGGCTATGCGACAAATCTTATGTCAACGATGCAAGAATCCTTAAAAGCATCCGCAGGGATTGATGTAAAAGAACTATTAACAAACCTGTCTGGTAAAGGGAATGTTCGTGAGAGTATCGATGGACTAACCCAAGAAATGCGTGAAAGCAATCAAAGTGATGAAAATCAAGATGTCAATAACGAAGAAGAAAAATAAAACTCTTGGGAGGATGTCCTCCCAAGAGTTTTTTTGACTAGATCAGAATTGGGAATTTCACTCTTATGCTAGTATAGTAATCTAGGTCTATTATTTTCGAGCAGGTGTTAATTTATGGATGAATTTTAGGGCCTGTCCGGTACCAATGGCCACAGACTCCAATGGATGTGGAGCAAGATGGACAGGGACGATAATTTCTTTCCCAAGCCACTCTTGAATCCCATTTAATAAGGCTCCTCCACCAGTTAAAATAATTCCTCTTTCGACAATATCCCCACTTAATTCCGCGGGAGATTCTTCTAATGTTGCACGTATCGCCTCTAAAATATTTAACAACGATTCTTTTAAAGCTGCTTGAATTTCGTAGGAACTAAGATTGACTGTTTTTGGAAGGCCAGTGACTAAATCTCTTCCGCGGATATCCATGTTTTTTTCCTCATGTTCAACCAACGCATAGCCAATTTCCATTTTGATTGTTTCTGCTGAAAATTCACCGATTAATAAATTGTACTTTTTCCGAATATGCTGGATGATACTCTCATCAAATAGATCTCCACCAACGCGAATCGTATGGCAAGTCACAACACCCCCGTAAGAAATAATCGCTACTTCGGTTGTGCCACCACCTATATCAACAATGACATTCGCAATCGGCTCCTCTACGGGAAGACCTGCACCAATCGCTGCTGCTACTGGTTCTTCAATTAAATGGACATTTTTGGCACCACAAGATCGAACTGCATCTTGAATCGCTCTCCGTTCAACAGAGGTGGCTCCTGACGGAGTACAAACAACGACATCCGGTTTTCTTAATGAAAAACCAAGTGATCTTCCAGCCTTTTTAATAATGGCTTTTAACAATTGACTTGTAATATCAAAATCAGCAATCACTCCATCTTGTAATGGTCTGACAGCTACAATATTTCCTGGCGTTTTTCCAATCATACTTTTTGCTTCTGTTCCAACCGCTAATACTTGTTTGGTTTGTGTATTGATGGCTACAACAGAAGGTTCATTTAAAACAATCCCTTTATCTTTTGTATAAACAAGGACATTCGCTGTCCCAAGATCAATTCCAATTTCTGCATTCCCAAACATACTCATTCATCCTTTATCCATTAAATTTGTATATGCTTTTTCAGTTGTTTATAAAGGTTCACCAAATATAGTATAAAGAATAATTTCCCGAAAAACAGGTGGGAGAAATTGGAAGAATTTGTTATGTTACAAAGGAAGAAGAAAGAAACCTAGAGAATTCAAGCAAAAGAAGAGAAATGCTGGTTTCCTTGTTAAGAAAATTTAACGCGTCTGTAAAAATGTTACAAAAAAGGAAGCTCTTTAATAACAAAGCTTCCTTCTTTAGTCGGGCCCCTTATTAACGAAGTGGTAGAAACTCCCACTTGTTGAAGTTTTATTTTATATGAAATTGTTCGAGAAAAAGGTGACTAAATCTTTACTCTCTTGCTTTCTGGACTTCCGATGAGCTGCCCTACGACTTGCCGTTTGATGAAGCCATTTTTCTTCGTCTGTTTCTGGATAAACTTCGGGAGTTGCGGTAGGTTTTCCATCTGCTCCTAAGGCGACAAAGGTTAGAAATGACAGAGCGGCAACCGATTTTTCCCCGGTAAGTAATTGTTCCGCAATCACCTTTACAAATACCTCCATTGAGCTATAACCCGTCCATGTGACAATCGCTTCTAAGGTCACAGAATCACCAATTTTAATCGGTTTAATAAAGTCAACTGAATCCGTTGAAGCCGTCACAACAGGCCTTCTCGCTAACTTAATTGCTGCGATAGAAGCGACATCATCGATATAAGACATTAATTTGCCGCCAAATAAAGTTCCAAGATGATTGGCGTCAGGTGGGAAGACATGGCTCGTTTTAATGGTCAATGTTTCTTTCATCGGCTTTTTCTTAGCTTGTTCCATTTGTTTTTACAACTCCCATTCTGAAAGCTTCTCAGAAGCCAGTTATCATTAAAATGCCCATTCCCCATTGCGGAATACAGGTTCAACTTTCCCATCTGTTGTAATGCCATCTATATCCATTTCAGCAGAGCCTACCATAAAGTCGACATGTGTAATACTGGAATTTAGGCCGTTTTCAGCTAATTCTTCTTGGGACATTTCTTTCCCACCCTCGATACAAAAGGCATACGCACTCCCAATAGCTAAATGGTTGGAGGCATTTTCATCAAATAGAGTATTGTAGAATAAGATGTTCGCTTGAGAAATGGGAGAACTGTGTGGGACAAGGGCTACTTCTCCAAGATAGTGAGAACATTCATCGGTTTCGACTAATTGTTTTAAAATATCTGCGCCTTCTTTTGCTTTTGTCTCGACAATCCGTCCATTTTCAAAAGTGACAGTAAACTCATCAATAATATTTCCGGCAAAGCTTAGCGGTTTTGTACTAGAAATATAACCGTTCACACCTTCTTTTTGTGGGACTGTAAAGACTTCTTCTGTCGGCATATTGGCCATAAATTCGTGCCCGCTTTGATTCAAGCTGCCAGCACCAGCCCAAAGATGTCTTTCAGGCAATTCAATCGTTAAGTCTGTTCCAGGTGCTTTATAATGTAGTTTTTTATAGTGCTTCTGATTTAAATAGTCGACTTTTTCATGCAATGTTTCATCATGCTTTTTCCATACCACAACAGGATCTTCTGTATCTACTCGTGTCGCTTTAAAAATCGCTTCCCAAAGCAGTTTAACCTGCTCATCTGAAGCAGCATCAGGGAAGACTTTTGCTGCCCAATCTTTGGAAGGAGCGGCGATTACAGTCCAACTGACTTTATCTGATTGAATATATTGGCGGTACTTCTCCATTGCTTTCCCAGCAGCCTTTTGGAAATTGGCAATTCTTGAGGAATCGACCCCTTTTAAAAGATCAGGGCTAGAGGAGACAACGGACATAAAAGCGGCCCCTTTTTCTGCAAGTTCTTCAACCTCTTTAGCCCGCCACATTGGATATTCTTGGAAAGCTTCGTCAGGAGCTAAATCATATTTCAATCTGGAAATTGTATCATCATTCCAGTTTACAATTACGTTTTTCGCACCTGCTTCATAAGCCTTTTTAACAACAAGACGAATAAATTCTGCCGTCTCAATTGCTGCATTGATTACAAGTGTTTGTCCTTTTTGAACATTCACTCCTACCTGGACAGCTAATGCTGCGTATTTCTCTAGGTTTTCTTGAAAATTTGGCATAACTATTCTCCTTTATAATATGTAGTCTATCTCTATTATACTTTAGCAATGAAAGAAAATATATCCAACTCATGCTAGAAGCTCACATTAGGATTTGAGCGCTAAAATACCTGCACTCGAAAGAAAAACATCAAACTGGTCACATAAAAACCTCAAAGCGATCACATAGAACGACCCATAGAACCCTAAATGAAGAGAAAACAACAAAATTAGTCACATAGGATTTATGATGGGGCTCTTTTATTAAGATTTGGGCTGATTGATTCCAAGCAGGGTACGGTAGCGATCCGGTTGCACAACAATATCTGCTAAAGTATATTCATCCAACACTTGCAAATATGCCAGTAAGGCTTTGTTTAGTGCGTGTTTCAAACCACAGATCGGCGAGATTGCACAAGAATGATTGCCTTTTTCAAAACAAGGAACTAATTTAAAATCGTCTTCTGTTTTTCGAACAAGTGCGCCGATATTAATGTCTTCGGGAGGAAGAGCTAATTTAATCCCGCCTCCACGTCCTCGAATGGTTGTGATGATCCCTAGCTTTCCAAGTTCATGAATGACTTTCATTAAATGGTTTTTTGATATATCGTAAGCCTCTGCAATTTCAGAGATTGTAGAAAGTTGATCTTGTTCTTTGGCCGTTATATAAATTAACACGCGTAAGGCATAGTCTGTATAATTTGTTAATCTCATAATCATCACCTATCACGTATTATACAGGGATTCAGCTTCTAGGTAAAAGCGAGAGGGTCCCTTTGTTCATTCTTGAACATTTCAAGACGGTTTTGTGACAGTATTTTAAACATGTATTTAAAATATTGCTTTTAAAAATAGATTATTATACAGTAAAGATATATTTAAAATACATGTTAAGAGGGGTATTCAAATGACACTTTCACAAAAAACGATCGATATTGTTAAATCAACGGCTCCTGTATTGGAAAACCAAGGAGTGAACATTACCTCTGTATTCTATAAAAACATGTTCACCCATCATCCAGAACTATTAAATATATTTAATCATGCGAACCAATCTCAAGGTCGTCAACAGACAGCATTGGCTAATATGGTCTATGCAGCTGCAAAGAATATTGATCAACTTGAAATGATTCTACCCGCCGTTCAACAGGTTGCTTTTAAGCATAGAAGCTTGGGAGTAAAACCTGAACATTATCCAATTGTCGGGAAACATCTATTAATAGCGATTAAAGAAGTGCTTGACGAAGCAGCTACAGATGAAGTGATCGAGGCATGGGGAGAAGCCTATGGTGTTATTGCACAAGCTTTCATTGGATTAGAGGAAGATTTATATGAAGAAGCTGAAAAACAATCAGGAGGCTGGAAGGATTTTAAGTTCTTCAAGGTAATCGATAAAGTCCAAGAGAGTGAAGTGATTACATCCTTTTATCTTCAGCCAGTTGATGGAAAACCTGTCCCAACCTATAAACCAGGGCAATACATTACAGTTCGAGTTCAAATTCCCGGAGAGACCTACACGCTCAATCGCCAATACAGTCTTTCAAGCGCCCCAAGTAAAGAATATTTCAGAATTTCCGTTAAAAAGGAAAAGGACTTTGAGCCTAATGGAAAGGTATCGAATTATCTCCATGATCATGTTGTAGTCGGAGATCAAGTTGAAGTCAGTGCACCAGCTGGTGATTTTCATTTAGTGGAAGAAGAAACAGCACCCATTGCACTCATAAGTGGAGGAGTTGGCCTTACGCCAATGATGAGCATGCTTGATACTTTAGTACAAGACAATACAGCCCGAACGGTCACCTTTATTCACTCAGCGAGAACTGAAGAAGTTCATGCATTTGCCAAAGAAGCCGCAAATCTTGTCGAACAATTGAATAATGGTGCTTATTATTATGGGTATGAAAAACCGATCGCTCAAAATGGAGATCATCATTTCACGGGTTATATAACGGAAGAATTTTTGCAAGATAAAATAGCCGAGAATACGGTTTGTTACGTGTGTGGGCCAGTTCCATTTTTAAAAAATGTCGTCAACATGCTTGCACATTTAGGAATACCTAAAGAAAATATCCGTTTTGAATTCTTTGGCCCTGCGATGCAAATTACGAAAGAAACAACGCCCGCTTAAAAATATGCAGAGGCTGTCCAATAAGTCTTCAACAACGAAAAAAGAAAGTAGAAATGAATGAATTTTCCTCCTTCTTTGTTTGTGAATGAACACTAAGAAAATCGTCAAAAACGGTGACACGCCTGCAGGAATAGCATCAGCTGAAGACCCCGGAGAGAAGTGAGGAGGCTGAAGCGATGCCTGCGGCAAGGGAGCCTTTTTGGCGATTTTAGATCTTTAAGAACGCTCCTTTTTGAGTGTTGCTACTTTTGAAAAATCGCCATAATCTGTCCTTCGTTTCGCTGGGATGAAAGGGTATACTTAGAGTAAAGAATTGATAGGGAGGCGTGGAAAATGGATCGTTTTGAACGAATGACAGAGGAAAAAATTCGTAAGGCTTATGAAGAAGGAGCATTTGACCATTTACCTGGGGCTGGCAAACCATTGCCACCTGATTCATTGCAAGGGATTCCAGATGATCTGAAAATGGCCTATCGAATGATGAAAAACGCTGGCTTTTCCCCTGATGAAATGAATGTTAAGAAAGAGATCATGTCAATAGAGGATTTAATTCGTCATTCCGAAGATAAGATGGAAAAAGATGAGTTGAAAAAGGAGCTAAATCAGAAGTTAGCGGAGTACAATCGCCTTATGTCGAAAAAGCGGATGAAAACCAATTCAAGTGTGTTCAGAAAATATCAAGATCAAATAGAAGATAAATTTTTAAGATAATCCATAGACATAAAATGGAAAAAAGATTCAATAATGTAAAATGTTGTCGATATATACAGTAAGACATTTATGAAAGTTTAGGGTGAAACAGATGGATAAGACAACACTTATTGGATTGATAATGGGAATTCTCGCTGTTGGAGTTGGGATGGTTATGAAAGGTGTTAGCCTAGCAGCCCTGCTCAATCCAGCAGCCATTTTAATTATCATTGTAGGCACGGCGGCAAGTGTGGTGATCGCATTTCCTACTTCCGAAATTAAACGAGTGCCAAAATTATTAGCGGTTATTTTTAAGGAAAAGAAAGACTACCAACCAAAGGATGTCATTATGGAATTCTCTGAACTTGCTCAATTAGCAAGAAAAGAAGGACTCCTAGCGTTGGAAGCGAAGCTTGATGATGTTAAGGATCCCTTTATGAGAAGTGGATTAAATTTAGCTGTGGACGGACAAAATGCGGATTACATAAGAGATGTCTTGAACGAAGAAATTGATGCAATGGAAGAAAGACATCAATCAGGTGCGCAAATTTTCTCTCAAGCTGGTACATATGCCCCGACTCTAGGCGTACTTGGAGCGGTGATTGGATTGATTGCCGCATTAGGGAATATGGACAATACGGAGGAATTGGGAAGAGCGATTTCAGCCGCATTTATTGCGACGATGCTGGGGATTTTCACAGGCTATGTGCTGTGGCACCCATTTGCAAACAAGTTAAAAAGAAAATCTCAAGAAGAAATTCGTTTAAAGGGTATGATGGTTGAGGGAATTTTATCGATTCTTGAGGGAGAAGCTCCGCGTATTATTGAACAAAAATTGTCCTCTTATCTTCCTGCTTCTGAACGGCAAGAAATATTAGAGGAAAGCGGTGAGATGCAAAATGTCTAGACATAGACGGAAAAAAAGGGAAGAAGAGCAAGAGGTAAATGAATCTTGGCTTTTACCGTATTCCGATTTAATGACATTGCTTTTGGCACTCTTTATCGTTTTGTTCTCGACAAGTAGTGTGGATGCACAGAAATTCCAGCAAATGTCCCAAGTATTCAATGGCATTTTTCTTGGTGGGACGGGACCAATTGACTATCAAAACCCAGTTGAAAATGATGACCATAGTAAAGATGGTGCTGATGCAGGAGCGGCATCCGAACAGGAAATAGAGCAACAAAAGCAAGAGACCATTCTCGATTTAGAGGAGCAAAAAGAATTAGAACAAATTCAAGCAAGAATCAATTCATACATTAAAGAAAATGAGTTTAATAATAAGTTTGCTACCTCGTTAACAGGGGAAGGTTTGTTACTGACAATTCGAGATAATGTTTTGTTTGAGTCTGGAAAGGCTGAAGTGCGAGAGAAAGATAAAACGACTGCAAGAGAGTTGGCAAAGTTCTTAGAAATGGATCCACCACGTAATATAATTATTAGTGGTCATACGGACAATATTCCCATTCGGAATGCGAACTTCGAATCGAATTGGGAGCTAAGCGTGATGCGGGCAATTAATTTTATGAAGATTCTCTTGGAGGATAAAGAGCTTGATCCTAGATGGTTTAGTGCTAAAGGCTTTGGCGAATATCAACCAGTGGGCGATAATGATACGGATGTCGGGAGAGCCCAAAATAGACGAGTTGAAGTACTTATTCTGCCTAGAACGAAATCAGAGGAATGAAGATAATATAAAAAGCATCGTGTGACGGTTATTAAATTCAACCCATACGATGCTTTTTCTTATTTTAAAAGAATGTGACTAAAATGCTGGGCAAATTGTTTAGCAGAGACAAGATCTGTATCCTCAGGAAATAGGTCAATAAGGAAATTTGGAAGAATCACATTAGCTCCTAATTCGGATAATTTCTCTGAAAAGAGTGTGAGCGCTGCTCCAAAGGTGTTCGTATAATAGGAATCGCCAGACCCAAAAACAGCGGCTACTTTATCAGTTAAATTTTCACCATCGAGTTCCTCATAAAAATCCATAAATTCATCTGGAACTACCCCGCCATCCCAAGTATAGGTTCCGATCAAAATACCGTCATATGCTTGTAATTCAGCAGGGATGGCATCAAATGAATCTTTAACCGTGAAATCAATTTCATTATTCTTTTTTAACTCCTCGACGATCACCTCAGCGATTGCTTCGGTGCTCCCTGTTGAGCTAGTATATATCAATATAACCTTTTTCATAAACTTCACTCTTTCTAAGAAAATAAAACGCAAATCAAAAGATGAGTCGAGAAATGATGTTTGTATTCCTCTCTATTTATTTTAGCAGATCTGTGCCTTTTAAATCATGACAAACAGGTGAAAAAGAAGGATACGTTTGAATCTAGTTGATTCGGGAATGATACAAGTGAAGATATCCTTTCTGAAGGAGTTGATAGAAATGGGAAAGAAAATAGCAACAGTGATAACGAATATGTTTGAGGACTCGGAATATACAAAGCCGGCTGACGCTTTTAAAGAAGCTGGACATGAAGTGATAACAATTGAAAAGGAAGCAGGTAAAACAGTAGACGGTAAAAACAAACAAGCAAAAGTAACAATCGATAAAGGAATTGACGAAGTAAACCCAGACGACTTTGATGCTTTATTTATACCTGGAGGCTTTTCACCTGATCAGCTAAGAGCAGATGAGCGCTTTGTTACATTTGCGAAAGCCTTTATGGATGATAAAAAGCCTGTTTTTGCGATCTGCCATGGACCACAGCTATTAATTACAGCGAAATCGCTTGATGGTCGTGGCGCAACAGGGTATGTGTCAATCAAGGTGGATCTTGAGAATGCCGGTGTTCACTTTCAGGATAAAGAGGTTGTGGTTTGTTCAGACCAACTCGTAACAAGCCGTACGCCAGACGATATTCCTGCGTTTGTCCGTGAATCACTGAAATTACTGTAAGCTTGACGATGATAGAAAGATGCGAGGCCTTTTTTGGCTCTTGCATCTTTTTTTCTGCTTACTGGGGATTCGTGAGAGACTCGCAGGCGGCGATGGCTAGGCTGCACGTCCCAGCAGAGGAAATCAAGGATGGATTTGATCGCAAGCGTTATTGTATATTAAATAGGCTGTTTTTTGGCAAAAACAAGTTATGAATTTCAACCGGACATGTGAAAAATCTAAATCTTATGATAGGATCGACTGGAATTTCGTGGTATGATGAAAAAAAAGAACGGACTCTGCTTATGAATGAATTATTATTATTTGTATTTGCCTACTTATTAGGGAATGTCTTAACAGGACAAATTATCGCGAAATTCTTTTACGGAAAAAAACTTCATATAGAGGGAAGCGGGAACGTTGGAGCGAGAAATGCTGGCAGGGTTTTTGGGAAAACTGCTTTTGTGTTGACTTTTCTTGGAGATGCAGGAAAAGGGGGAATCGTGATACTCGTGAGTCGCTATTTTGACTTTTCCCCTAGTGTTCAGCTTGCGGCCTTATTGTTTGTTGTGGGAGGTCATGTTTTTCCGATTCTATTCCGTTTCAATGGAGGGAAAGGAGCGTCCACCTTTATTGGCGGATTTCTAACCTTTCATCCGCTCTTATTCATTTTGTTTATTTGTGTATTTCTTGGCTTTTATTTTTGGCTGAAAAGCTTTACAATGGCAGGTATGGTGGCAGTTGGATCGTATCCGGTCGTCATGCTATTGGTTCCATATCCAATAGCAGAAGTCGCATGGAGTGCTTGTATCTCTGTACTTGTGTTATTTGCCCACCGGCATACGATAAAAGAACATCTGCAAAAAAAGAGATAGATAGAGGAAAAATTTTGGTAGAAGGGGACAATCGTTAATGAGCCTGTTCTTTAAAATAGCTGATCATCCAGCAGAATTTGTACAAATAGAAAAATTAAATTATCAAACATTTGTGGAAGAAATTCCACAACATGGGGAAAATGCTACACAGCAATTGCGTGATCGATTCCACAATGAAAACACTTATATCATTGCTTTAAAAAAGGATCAAGTGATTGGGATGATTTGTGTAAGACATAAGCGTCCTTTTTCACTAGATCAAAAAATAGGAGAGGTGGAAGAACATCTTCCAGTCCAGGCTGAGAATCTTTGTGAAATCAGGCTTCTAGCCGTAGATCCCGACCATCGAAATGGAAGGGTGTTCGTTGGATTAACGCAGTCGCTTATTCGTTATTGTTTGAAAATGGGTTATGATGCGGCCATTATTTCTGGGACCACTAGACAACAGAAACTATATAAGCATTTAGGCTTTCAACCTTTCGCTCATTTAATTGGGGATGCAAAGGCAGCTTTTCAGCCAATGTATTTAACAAAAGCTATTTTTGAAGCATCAGATATTGGGAAAATTTTAAAAGAACCGGTCAATTTCATGCCCGGGCCTGCTACGATTGCGGATGAAGTACAGACGGCATTCACAAGCAGCCCATATTCACACCGCTCAAAAGAATTTGATCACATGCTTACTCATGTCCAAAAACAGCTGACCACATTGACAAATGCCAACTTTGTCCAGGTGTTGCATGGGACAGGAACGTTAGCAAATGATGTGGTTGCAGGACAGTTGTCTTTGTTGAATGGAAAAGGTTTGATTTTAATCAATGGGGAATTTGGTAAAAGACTTATGGACCATGCGAAGCGTTGGCAATTAGGCTTTGATCATTATCAAGTAGAATGGGGAGAACCATTTCCGTTTGACCCGGTGTCCCAACTCGTTCATGAGAACCAATACGAATGGGTATGGGCCGTACACTGTGAAACATCTACAGGAGTATTAAACAATCTTGAGCGTTTAAAGGAAATCAGCCAGAAGCATAACGTAAAGCTTTGTTTGGATTGCGTTAGTTCGTTGGGGGCTGTTCCACTCAATTTAGAGGGAGTCACTTTTGCTTCAGGAGTAAGTGGGAAAACTTTAGGAAGTTATACAGGATTATCATTTGTATTTCATCAAGAAGAAGTTGAGTCAAGCCCTTGTCTGCCGCGTTATTTGGATCTAGGTTCCTATGTGGCAGCAAACGGGGTTCCTTATACACAATCATCAAATCTCGTTGAGGCTCTAGCACAAGCCTTGAAAAAATATGAGCAGCCAGACGAGGTATATGATCGAATAAAGTATCGGTATGAGAAAATTAGAAAAGCAATTGAAGAAATGGGTGGGAGCGTATTAGCTCCTTGGGAACATGCTGCCCCTCTGATTATGACGATTGCATTCTCGGAAGAAAAGCAAGCGAGAACGATCGGAGACAATCTCTTTTTGAACGGCTACCTGCTTCATTATGAAAGTAGCTATTTACAAAAGAAGAACTGGCTCCAAATTTCCTGTATGAATCAGGTATCTGAAAAAGATATGAACAGGCTTCTTACTATTTTTTCAAGATACAAGGACCATTACGCATCTGAAGTAAGCAACTAATGATAGAGGCTGGTACAAAGTGTTTTTCACCAAAGAAAAAAACGAACTAGTATTGTGCGTATCCGTGCTCTGGTAATATACTTCGCTAATCGTAATGCATTGTTCGTCTTAGAAGCTTAGCATTTTAGTTAAACTCCAGCCTCTTCATTAAAAAAAGAAGCCTTTGTTTCTGGTTTTAGGAAATTGTAAAGTTCTTGGTTTGTGGGGAACTAGCTTATGTGGCGGCCGACATCCAGCTCCAGCGTCTAGCCCCGAGAAGCTCACAGGATGTGAGTTCATCGTACAAGATGACTAGTGCAGACTAAGCGACAGGACGTCGCGAGCTTGGCCGATGTTCTGCATAATAACCTGATCCAAAGAAAGGCAAAGGACGCCTTTCTTTGGACCAAAATATTTGCTTGTCGCCGATATGCGGGCGGCTTACGCTTTTCTTGTCGTTTAGGAAATTATAAAATTGCAGCTTGTGGATAAGTTATAACTTTGAGTTTTGTCGTCTAGCTCCAGCGCCCATCGACTAGCAAACTTTAAGCTTCTGTTTGCGTAAGTCAACATCGGCTCATTCTTCGCCGTGTATCCTTTATCTCGTCAGAAGCTTAAAAAGTTTGTACGTCGCTAAACGGGCGCTTGCGCTTTTGTTCTTATTTCCGTAGCCTGCCCAATTCTTCTGCTAGTGCTTGCATTTCTCCTGGACTAAAATTGTTTTTTCTCAAAACCATTTCATAAATGTCTCTCAATTCTTCAAATGTTGCCATGCCCATATCTGTATATTGGATGGCACTGGCATTAACCATTTTAATTTTTGTTGCAATTTGATTGACCATATATTCAATGTTTTCTGGTGTGTTTTGTGATAAATCCATTCGATTTCATCCCTTCCCCGATGTACCATCGTTCATATTTTTTCACTTCTTTTAAAAATTGTCAAATATCAGAAATCCTATTTAGGGACTAAAATGCACTATTACAAAGTAATAAGGAGGAAAAGGATGTTTCGTTTGTCTTGAAAAAGGTAAAATAACAGCAATGGATAGAATGGAGGTGAATGGAATGCGGCGGAGAAAAATTAAAATGCGCAAAGATTCCCAAAGATTTATAAAATTTATCAAACGATTAATAGTGAAAATTATGGATAATGATGTAACTGGGATGGCTGCACAACTGGCATACTTCTTTTTGTTATCTTTATTCCCTTTATTAATTTTTGTGGCAACCCTTTTGCCTTATACACCATTGAGTCAGGATGATCTGTTCAATATGATCAAAGGCTTTGCACCCGAAGAGACGTTTAATATGATTCGTAGTACGCTGAATGAAGTGATGGATAATCGAAGTGGCGGGCTTTTATCGATCGGGATTATTGGGACGATTTGGTCTGCCTCCAATGGAATGAATGGACTTATGCGTTCTTTAAATCGTGCTTATAATGTGGAAGAGGGAAGACCGTTTATTTTAGCTAGAGGTTTGGCCGTTATATTGACATTGGCAATGATTTTTGTATTTTTGCTTGCGTTATTGGTCCCCGTTTTTGGCAAACAATTAGGAGTGTTTGTGTTTTCTAGCCTCGGCTTTTCGAACGAATTTTTAAAGATTTGGGGCATTATTCGTTGGACCTTAACTCCGATTATTTTATTCCTTGTCTTTTTCATTATTTATTTACTCGCACCAAGTACAAAGGTGAAATTCAAGACAGCAGCACCAGGGGCGCTATTCGCTAGCGTTGGGTGGATTATTGTTTCCTTCGGTTTTTCCTACTATGTATCTGAATTTGGAAACTACACCTCTACATATGGAAGCCTAGGAGCGATTATTGTTATGATGTTATGGTTCTATCTTTCCGCAATCATTATTATGGTTGGAGGAGAACTGAACTCTTTAATAGCAGATGATGATCACTAAGCACAAGCCTTCATCGCAATAGAGAAGCTTTTCAGCATCGTGAGCTGAAATAAACGGATAGATATGGACATAATAAGAGAACAAAATTATTTCATTGAGAGGATTTGGCATCATGAATAAAATATTTCTTATTATGTTGATTATTGGTATACCTTTATCCGTCATTGGAGCGTTGTTTCATTTTCCAACGATCTTTATGTTCATTATTTATTGTTTAACTATCATTGCCCTTGCTAGTTTTATGGGGAGAGCAACAGAGAGCTTAACCCTTGTGGTAGGACCGAGAGTCGGCGGGTTATTGAATGCAACGTTTGGGAATGCCGTTGAATTAATCATTTCGATCTTTTCATTAAAAGCAGGCCTAATAGGAGTAGTCCTTGCATCTTTAACAGGTTCTGTGATTGGAAATTTGTTACTTGTTGGCGGTCTATCCTTTTTTATAGGTGGACTGAAATTTAAAGTGCAGAAATTCAATGTGTTTGATGCGAGACATAACTCAGGTTTATTAATGTTTGCTGTCATTGTAGCCTTCGTGATACCCGAAATATTTAGTAGCAATTTAACTGAAGCCAAAACTATGGCTTTAAGTGTCGGAGTTGCGATCATCTTGATATTGTTATACATCGCTGCTTTATTATTTAAGCTTGTCACCCATCGCGGTGTCTATCATACGAAGGAAGCGGAAGACAATATCGAGACAGAAGAACCAGAATGGAGTAAAGGAAAAGCGATCCTGATTTTAGCATTGGCAACCCTTGTTGTGGCGTACATTTCTGAAAAGCTTGTCCATACCTTTGAAACAGTAGGTGAGCAATTTGGCTGGACGGAACTTTTTATTGGGGTTATTATTGTGGCAATTGTTGGAAATGCAGCTGAACATGCTTCCGCTGTTTTAATGGCTTTTAAAAATAAAATGGATGTTGCCGTTGAAATTGCGGTTGGTTCCACATTGCAAGTTGCCATGTTTGTTGCACCGATTTTGGTATTGATTTCGTTGTTTTTCTCCGAAACCATGCCACTTGTTTTTACCATTCCAGAAATTGTGGCGATGGTGACAGCTGTTCTTCTTAATATTGTATTATCCAATGACGGAGAATCCAATTGGTTCGAAGGGGCAACCCTTGTTTCCGCCTATTTAATCATGGCTTTAGGTTTTTATTTATTATAATCATGGATAAATGAAAGACTTTCTGAAAAACATAAGGGCAAACAATGATACTTTTTTTAAAATAGAAAGGGGTTTGCCTTTATGTTAAAATACTTTTTAGTTTTTGGAATGGCATTTTCCTTATTATTAAGTGGCCCAAGCACTTATACATTAGCGAAAGAACAGTCCAAAAAAGATGCCATCGAATTACCTTCTTCTGTTATTAATATTGAACAGGAAAATACCAATCCAAATCAAAATGAAGATTTACCTCAATTAAAGCCGAGTGAATTCACTAAAGAATTATTAGAATCCTCAGATGAACCAATTGAAAATCCATACCTAATTAAAATTCTGAATGAATCATCTATTAATAAATCTCCATTCGCCATAGGGATGCGAGCAACTATTTTTATGGGGACCTTTCCACTGAATTATCAATCTGAGCAGTCGACTCCAAACTGGCAGTATCAAAAAGTGAATACGAATACGTATGACAATAGTTCAGGGACAGCAAACCAGCAAATGAGTTATGCCCAACAAGTTCAAAAAAGAATAAAGGGTGGATTAACCTCGAAAGTTGAACAGGCAGATGATGTGCAAAACATGATCTTATTAAAAGCAAGAAAGAAAACAAAGCTTCCTTTAAGTTTAGAAACAATGGTGGGGGCGGGAACGAAACAACAGCAGGTCTATAATGTAAATCCGAAAAAGATCGGTCATTTAAATGCTTATGTCCCCGCGATTGTAGAAAAAGGAGAAGTCACATATGGAGAGGTGTATGTAGTCATACGTGGAATGAAACACGAAATTGTTGTGAAAAATGTCACCTCCCAGAAAATAGGCGCATGGCTGCCGATCCAAGATCATCTATATTTCACCTTTCAAACAACACCTTAAGCAAATGGTTCTTTTTGTCATACATGAATGTGGACAGATAGAAAAAACTATGAAAAAGGTGGAAAGGAGAAAAAGATGAAAAAAATGATAAAGATCGGCTTTATCTTCTTCTTGCTATTTGGCTTTGTGGGTTCCGCAGCTGCCATTTCGAATAAAGCCATTCATTGGGGATTTAAGAAAGCAAGGAATGGAGAACAAGCAGATGCTGGACAAGAATATGAAGCTGTACTTGAAAAGTATGGTGCTTTTTATAAAGGAAATCCTAATGATAAAACCTTATATTTAACCTTTGATAATGGCTATGAAAATGGATACACCAAGCAAATTCTCGATGTATTGAAAAAAGAAAAAGTGCCGGCAACTTTTTTTGTGACAGGTCATTATGTAAGATCAGCCCCAGATCTCACAAAACGGATGGTGAACGAGGGGCATATAGTCGGAAATCACTCATGGAGCCATCCGGATTTAACACAAATGAGTGTACCAAAAATTAAGCAAGAACTAGAAAAAGTAAAAAAAGAAACCGAACGAATCACAGGGCAAAAAGGAATGCAATATCTGCGTCCACCAAGAGGGATTTTAAGTGAGCGTACATTAAAAGTAGCTCAAGAAGCGGGATACACCCATGTTTTATGGTCACTTGCTTATAAAGACTGGGAAGTAGATCATCAAAAAGGTTGGAAGTATGCACATCACCAGATTTTAGCGCAAGTTCATCCTGGAGCAGTTTTACTTCTTCACACCGTTTCAAAGGACAATGCAGAAGCCCTTGAAAAAGTGATCCAAGACTTAAAAAAGCAAGGTTACACTTTCAAAAGCTTAGACGATTTTGTCATGAAAGAACAAATTAAAAACCCAGCCCTGACGATGTGAGGACTAGCTTTACAGGCCAATCCAATAATTTGGATGGCCTTTTTGCATTGTAGTTAACGGTGCGGTTTATTGACTTTTTACGTATGGTATACTAAAGAAAATATTTCTTAGTTGGGGTTTTGTACATGTGGAAAGAAAAAATTGAGATTACCGGTCCTTATGACTTTGATTTAGCTTTAAGCCGATTAGCAATTGATCCTTTGAACCAATTGAATCGACTGGAAAGATTGATCCAAGTGCCAATTTATGGAGAGAAACCTGAAGTAGCCACTGTGCAAGCGATTGGTACAACAGATCAACCTGCATTTCTTGTAAGCGGACTTCAAGAAAAAACAAAAGAAAAAGTGTTAGAAAGAATTTTTACGATCTTTCAATGGAATATTTCGTTAAAAGATATCCATGCACATTTTTTAAACACCACTTTAAAAGACGTTTTTATTGTTCATCATGGGACTCCGATTACATTGGACTTTGCACCCTATACAACATTAGTGAAAGCAATGATCCATCAACAGATACATATGAAATTTGCCATTCGCTTAACAACAGAATTTGTGAAAACATTTGGTTTTCAAATTGATGGGGTTCCTTTCTATCCAACCTCCGAGACGATCGCACAACTGGAGCCTGAACAATTAAGAGCTTTAAAATTCAGTCAGAGAAAAGCTGAATATGTGATTGGACTGGCCCAGAAACTGGCAAACAAAACAATCAATTTATCAGAATTAGCCAAGCTTTCGGATGAAGAGATTAAGCAAGAATTGGTGAAAATTCGCGGTGTTGGCCCATGGACAGCTCAATCTTTTTTACTTTCGGCTTTGGGTAGACCGAACCTTTTTCCTATTGCTGATATCGGCATTCAAAATGCGATTAAAAAATTATTTACTCTTGAGCATAAACCGACAAAAGAAGAAATGTTGGAGTACAGTCGAGAATGGGAACCGTATCTGAGCTATGCCACTCTTTACTTATGGAGAAGCATCGAGCCACAGGAAGAGTGATGGCGGCAAAACCTTCTCTTCCCTTTAAACGGAGTAGGACTAATGGGGAAGGGACAAATATAGATGTTTTATCAAAAGAGGTTGGGACATATTAAGCTCCAAGGAAAAACAATGCCTTGTCTTAGCGGAGGAAATATAGGTAGATATGCACCAAGGAGTTAGTTTTTTCTTTGGTACTTTTTGTTCCAGCTTTTTTGGGGATTATGCGAGAGTGACCAGTGGTATTAAGTAAAGATCGGATGTGAGAACATGCAGAATATTCTACTTGTAGAAGATGACCTAGAGATAAGTAAGTTGGTTAGCAGTCATTTAGAAGAGGAAAATTTTACAGTATTGACTGCCTTTGACGGAGAAGAGGCTTTAGCTCTTCTTGGAAAAAATAAAATAGATTTAATCTTGCTCGATTTAATGCTTCCTAAACTAAGCGGAATCGACTTTTTAAAACAGATAAGATCAACGAGCTTAATGCCTGTTTTGATTATTTCAGCAAAAGGGAGTGACATTGATAAAGCATTAGGGCTCGGATTTGGAGCTGACGATTATATAAGCAAGCCTTTTTCCATGATAGAACTGACAGCAAGGGTACATGCTGCTATTCGGAGGGCAACGCAATATATTCCAACAGAGACTCAACCAAAAACTACGCACCTTCAATATAAGGAGCTGTCGCTCGATCTTAATACCTTTTCTGCACAAATCAAGGATAAATCCGTTCAGCTTACATCAAAGGAGTTCCATACGCTAAAGCTCTTTATGAAAAATCAAAGTAGAGTGTTTACAAAGGAACAAATTTATCATTTTATTTGGGAAGCTGACTATTATGGAAATGAAAATGTGATTAATGTACATATCAGAAGACTTCGAGAAAAAATTGAAGACGATCCGTCTAATCCAAATTATATTCAGACGATTTGGGGAATCGGATATAAGTTAGGTGAATAGTATATGGTCCTTGTTCTTAGTATGGTTGGAGTGATATTAGTGACTATTAATGGATGGCAATATCTTTCCCGAAGGAAATTGGATCAAAATCTTCATGAAATAAATGAAACATTAGCTGATATTGTGAGTCGAGAGTCAGCAGAGAAAGTGTTTATTCGAACAGATGAAAAAAATATCCAACTGTTTCTGATTCAAATCAATCGTCTTTTAGATTATAACCAAAAAGTAAGGGCAGATTATTCAAAATCAAAAGAGAGTTTACGAAAAATGCTCTCCAATATGTCACATGATATGAAAACACCGCTAACCGTTATTTTGGGTTATGGAGAAAAATTAAAACTAAATCATAAGATGACTGAGAAAGAGCGGAGTGAGATCATTCTCCGTCTTCATCAAAAAACGCTAAGTATAATAGCTTTAATGAATAAATTTTTTGATCTTGTGAAAATAGAAGCGGATGATTATGCAATTCCTCTGAGTAGAATAGCGATCAATGAAATTTGTCGGAAAAATGTGTTGGAATTTTTTGAATCGTTGCAAGCAAAAGACCTTCATGTGGAGCTTGAGATTCCCGAAGAACGTTATTATATTTTGGGGAACGAAGAGGCGCTAAATCGCATACTTAGTAATTTAATTTCCAACGCTATTCGGTATGGAAGTGATGGGGGGGTGCTTGGTTTAACACTACGAGAAGATAGAAAATACATCGCAATCGATATTTGGGATAAAGGAAAAGGAATAACCGAGGTACATCAGGATCGAGTATTTGATCGGTTATATACGTTAGATGATGCAAGAAATCCACAATTTTTAGGCAGTGGTCTTGGGTTAAGTATTACAAAACGATTGACAGAGGCTATGAAGGGTTCTATTCAGTTAAAAAGTAAACCGTATAAAAAGACGGTCTTTACTTGTGTATTTAAACGGATTATGTATTAAGAGGAGATATTCAGTTCGGCCTCCCTTAACGATTAATAGGCATGTAAGAAATTTGTAAGGAATAAGAAAGAAAAATGAGAGAGCTGCTCCTTATGATAAATGTAGATAGCAAGGGAGGCAAAAAAATGCATGACATCATTCGAACGAGGGGGCTAACCAAAAAAGTTAATGGTAGAGAACTCGTTTCTGATATCAATCTTCATATTAAAAAGGGAGAAATATATGGTTTCCTTGGACAAAATGGAGTAGGAAAAACAACCATTATGAAAATGCTTACTGGATTAATGATTCCCACAAGTGGAGAAATAGAATTATTTGGCAGCACGTTTACAGAAAAGTCAAAGTCCGTTTTAAAACGAGTCGGAAGTATTATTGAATATCCAATCTTTTTTGAGCATTTAACAGCATGTGAAAATATAAGCCTTCATTGTGAATATTTAGGATTTTACGATCATAAAGCCATAAAGGAAGCTTTGGATTTGGTTCATTTAACGGGGATGGAAAAGAAGCAAGTGAAAAGCTTTTCACTCGGAATGAAGCAGCGATTAGGCATTGCCAGAGCGATCATTACGAAGCCTGAACTCATTGTTTTAGATGAACCAACTAATGGGTTGGATCCTATTGGAATTAAGGATGTTCGTGATTTAATTCTTATGCTTAATAAAAATTACGAAATTACCTTTCTGCTTTCAAGTCATATTTTAGGTGAAATGGAACAAGTTGTCGACAGAATCGGTGTTGTGAACAATGGTAAGTTAGTGAATGAGGTCGCTTTAGCAGATATTCGAAAGCAACAAACCGATTATATTGAGCTTGTAACGACAGATATCGAAAAAACCGTTTATTTACTTGAAAGTGAACTACAAATTTCCAATATGAAAATCATCCAAGATAATAAAATTCGAATCTATGATTGGACACAATCACCAAATGCCATTTCCAAGATGCTAGTCTTACAGGGGATAGGGATAGAAGAAATCCAAAAACATAAGAATTCGTTGGAAGACTATTTTTATAAGCAAATTAATGGGGGTGGCACGATTGAGTAAACTTGTAAAACTGGAATGGGGGAAATTAAAGCAAAAATCCATTTTAGGTGAGGTTGCCATCTATTGGTTTATTCTTATGTTTTTACCAATGTTTTTTATAAAAATGGTCAGTGCTGATTTTGGTCAGAACTTTGCTTCTCTATTTCAATTGACCGAATCCATCCAAAGGGGGTTAGTTCTGTTTGGGGCATCGCTAATCACTCAGGTTTTCATAGAGGAATATAAAAATAAAACCATTACACTTTCCTTCGGATACCCAATTAGCAGAAGAAAACTTTTTTTGGCAAAGGCACTGTTTATTGCTCTTTTCATCTTTGTGACGAACATCGTCTCCTTTCTATTGACAGGTGTGGCAATTTATTTGTTTAACCAAGTGTGGCCGATTATCCATTTTTCGATAACAGGAGCAAATATCGTAAATTACTTGAGTGGTATGATTGTTGGATCACTTAGTAATGTGCTCATTAGTTTTATCCCGCTCTTTTTCTTTGCAATATGGAAAAGAGCAACAGTTTCAACCATCATCTGTGCAATAGTCGCGATGAATATACCAAATCTTTCCTCCATTTTCCATTTTAATTATGAGCTTATCATAACAATATTATGTTTAATTGGGACACTAAGTTTATTCCTTTCCATAAAAACAGCTGAGAGGATCGGTGAGATTTAGTGAATTGTAAGCGGGTCTGCAAGCATTAGGGTTTCTGTTGGCCGTTTCAAAATAGGAAGTTCTTTACTAACATTGATTAGAGAATAAAGTAAAGGAGTTTAAAGTAGTGAACAAGTTAAATAACGAAAAAATACCAAAAGAAGCGATTCAAGCATTAAAAATGATAGAGGAATTGCTAGGTAGTGAGGTAGTCGCGGTCTATTTATTTGGTTCTGCGGTAATGGGAGGATTGCGCGTTAACAGTGATGTAGATATCTTAGTGATCGTCAATCATCGTTTGCCTACCATAACTCGAAAAAAACTAACAGATAGACTAATGCTTATATCTGGAAGGATTGGTAATACAGATTCAGTTAGACCATTAGAACTTACAGTGATCAACCAGGGAGATGTGGTACCATGGCAATATCCACCTAAAAATGAGTTTATCTATGGTGAATGGCTTAGAGACGACTTTGAACAAGGACAAATCCAGGAACCAGCTTATGATCCTGATTTAACGATTGTTTTAGCGCAAGTCAGAGAGAATAGTGTTTCTCTTTTTGGTCCTGATGCTTCAGATATACTTGCTCCTGTTCCAATGACAGATATTCGCAGAGCGATTAAGGAGTCTTTGCCAGAATTAATTGGGGGAATCAAGGGTGATGAACGTAATGTCATTTTAACCTTAGCCCGAATGTGGCTGACTATGGATGTTGGTGAAATTTCCCCAAAAGATGTAGCTGCAGAATGGGCAATACCTCAATTGCCTAAAGAACATGCGACCTTACTTGACGTAGCTAGAAAAGCCTATCGTGGAGAGTGTGTTGATAAGTGGGGAGGATTGGAATCTGAGGTGTTAGCGCTTGTTCAGCATATGAAAAACTCGATAGTCTCTTATCCTTGCTAAGCTGAGTTTATTATTTTTAGGAGGGGAGCTTAACGGGGAACGGCTTGTTTACGCTTATTTTAAGTGTGTTGAGTTATTTAGTTTTAGTATTGTTTTAGTATTTTATCCCGAATTAACTGGCAGTAAGCCCTCCCACTTCAAGAATTCGAGGTGAAAACGAGAATTGTAAGTGGGGGACAACTGCCAGTAAATACCCGATTGGTTCAGGCCGGCAGGACGCAGGTCACAAAGGCGTTGCAACAGGATGTTACGAATTTAGCCTTTGATCCTTAAACATTCAGTGAGGGATGGAAAAAAAAACCACTGAATGAAGTTTCACTTTATCAGTTGAAAGATCGGGAGCAAGATCCAAGAATAAAAAAGGTTATATGGGTATGTCTATGTTACAGCCTTCTTCTGTTTTCAGTTTCTATTTAATCTGTCCAATTCCATATTTATTTTACTATTTTCCACTATTTCTTTGTTGCTTAGTATCGTGCTTATTTTCTCGTTATTCATAAACCGAAAAACTGCTAAGTGAATGGAAAAGTCGGCAAAAAAGTGGTTCCTGAATACAGGCTATTGCAAAATAAATGAAGGTATTGTAATATATGGAGAAATTAATATCTATTCAATGATGAAATTAGCTTTGATAAGGATATGAGTTAATTCGAACGGTTTACAGAGAGGGAAGAGAAGCTGGGATCTTCCTAACGCAGTCGAGTAGCTTACCACCTTTGAGCCGTATTGGGGAACCCAAGTATCCAATACCGTATATGCGACGTTACAGCACCAGAGCCATAAGACGAAAGTAGATCTTATGGAAAGTTGGGTGGAAACACGGATCACACATTCGTCCCTTTTTTTGGGAAGAGTGTGTTTTTTTATATTTAAAGTTCGTGTTCAAAAAAGGACCAAGTCGGCTAAGAGCGCTGACGTCCTGTCAGCAACGCCGACACTAGTACATCCTGTACGTCGAAAGTTCGAGACGGACTTGTACAGGAAGTACTGACTTCCGTGTTGCCCACAGGACGTGTCGGTACTTAGTCGAAGATCATTTATCTCGAGTGTCATTTTTACCGGACTTTTTGAACATCCTCTAAAAAAGAATATCGATACTGACAATGATAAGGATATGAGTTACTTTGAACGGTTTACAGAGAGGGAAGAGAAGCTGAAAACTTCCTAACACAGTCAAGTAACTTACCACCTTTGAGCCGTATTGGGGAACCAAAGTATCCAATACCGTATATGCGACGTTACAGCACCAGAGCCATAAGACGATAGTAGATCTTATGGAAAGTTGGGTGGAACCACGGATCGCACATTCGTCCCTTTTACAGGGAAGAGTGTGTTTTTTTTATTTAACAAATCATAAAGGAGTGTTAGGACAATGAGTAAAAACATGGTAAGCATCGAATTTCCAGATGGAAGGGTAAAGGAATTTCAGGCAGGAACAACTGTAGCGAATGTTGCAGAAGCGATTAGTTTGAGTTTAAGAAAGAAAGCAGTAGTGGGGAAGGTAGATCAGCAACCTGTTGATTTGCACTATGAATTAAACAACGACACAAGTCTTTCTATTATCACACTGGACTCAGAAGAGGGGGTACATGTATTACGTCATACATCTGCACATGTTTTAGCGCAAGCAGTCAAAAGATTATATGGCAATGTGAAATTGAGCATAGGCCCAGTGATTAAAAATGGATTTTACTATGATATGAAACTCGAGCATAGCTTGAATGAAGATGACTTACAGGCCATTGAAAAAGAGATGGAGAAAATTATCAAGGAAAATCTTGCAATCCAAAGAATCGAAGTTTCCTACGAAGAAGCTAAAAGGATATTTGAAGAAAAAGATGAACCTTATAAGATCGAAATATTAAAAAGCCTTCCCGACGATGAAAAAATTACTTTATACAAACAGGGAGAATTCATTGATTTATGCAGGGGTCCACATTTACCATCTACAGGTTTTATCAAAGCAGTCCAATTAACAAAAGTTTCAGGTGCTTATTGGCGAGGAGATCGTGACAATGATGTACTGCAAAGAGTATACGGCGTTGCTTTTAAAAATAAGAAAGATTTGCAAGAGCATTTGAGCTTTTTAGAAGAAGCGAAACAACGAGATCATCGTAAATTGGGGAAGCAGTTAGAATTGTTTATGTTTTCAGAGGAAGCTCCTGGAATGCCGTTTTATCTACCAAAAGGACAAATTGTCAGAAATGAATTAGAAACATTCTCCAGAGAAGTACAAAGAAGTGCAGATTACGAAGAAGTCCGTACACCTTTCATGATGAATCAGCAGCTATGGGAAAAATCCGGTCATTGGGATCATTATCATGAGAATATGTATTTTTCTGAAGTAGACGAGGTGAATTTTGCTTTAAAACCAATGAATTGTCCGGGACATATGCTCATTTTCAAAAATAATTTATACTCCTATCGAGATTTGCCCATCAGATTAGCAGAATTCGGGCAAGTTCATCGCCATGAATATAGTGGTGCATTGAATGGATTGTTAAGAGTTCGAACTTTTTGTCAAGATGATGCTCATATATTTGTTCGGGAAGATCAAATTGAGAACGAAATAAAGCAGGTTTTTTACTTAATTGATCAGGTATATCGTACACTTGGCTTTGACTATTCCGTTGAACTTTCGACTCGTCCAGAAGATTCGATGGGCGATGATGCTCTTTGGGATTTTTCAGAAAAGGCATTGAGTAACGTACTCGACCATCTTCAGGTGGATTATCAATTAAATGAAGGGGACGGGGCATTTTATGGGCCAAAGATTGATTTTCATATTCGAGATGCATTGAAACGTAGTCATCAATGTGGAACTATTCAGCTGGATTTCCAAATGCCTGAAAAATTCGATCTTACTTATATAAATGAGAAGAATGAAAAGGTTCGTCCTGTTGTCATTCATCGTGCAATTTTTGGTTCTATTGATCGCTTCTTTGGCATTTTGATTGAGCATTTTGCTGGGGCTTTTCCGGTATGGCTGGCTCCGGTACAGGTGCAAATCATTCCTGTTTCACAAGTTCATCGCGATTATTGCCTAAAAGTTCAAAAGGAATTGAAAAAATTAGGCGTGAAAGTAAAAATCGACGATCGTCATGAAAAGCTAGGTTATAAAATAAGGGAAGCGCAGATGCAAAAAATTCCGTACATGGTCGTGATAGGAGATAATGAAGTAGAGGAAGAATCATTAAATGTTAGAAAATACGGAGAACAGCAATCAAAGAGTGAGCTTTTCAAAGATTTTAAGCATAAAGTTATTCGGCAAATACAAGAACGCAGCCTTTAGTTATTTGAAAGTAGTGCCAAAATAATAGACGAAAGAATCAGCTTCGGTTCTTTCGTCTTTGCTATTCTTGGTTCAATTTGAACCGTCTGTCATCCCTATTTTTAAGAAGGCGATAGCAATTGCCCCCGCTATTAAGCCCCATATAGCATTTGTTACCAAAACACTGACAAGCGCAAATGGATTAGTTAAAGGTCCTTGTAAGTGTCCCGTTAGGATCGGTGAGAAGATGCCACTAAGAATGATTGCGAAAATACCGTATCCAATTCCTACGAAAAGTAATGTTTGTATAGGGTAGGGATCCCTCTTTATGATAATTGTTATGATCCAAATGATTGAAATAATAATAGTCACGCCTAAACTTGCAATAGGCTTCCCAATTGCATCGGATATCCCTGTCATACTCAATATCGGTCTTACGAGTGCAATAAGAGAAAGGATAGCAATCAGTTTCCAATTTAATTTTATATTACTATTTGACATAGTTAGTTGACCTCTTTTCTTTTCAATTTGAAATGCTTACAACTTATACATTAAACATAATATCTTATAAAAATCTAAAACCTTTATTAAATAATTCTTAAATATAAAGGTATAAGAAGTTCGGTTTACGGATATTGCCCTCTTTAACGTACTTGTAATAATATCTAATTTTGTACAGTTAAAGATAAAAAAAGTAAGGGGATTTATAATCTCTGTTTTATGTTTAATGGTTTTATTTTACTATATACCGCACATTGTACTTTATATTGAGAACTTATAGAGGCTACACCATACTTCAATTTTTCAGGAGTATGGTGTTGTTTGTGGGGGAGTTGGTTGAGGTGTGTATTTATACTTTGAGATATAGCTTAGTTGTAAAAAATAGTGGTATGAAAAATAATTATTGATTCCTTTTAACTGGATTGAATAAAAAATAGTTATAGGAAATTTCTCCGTGAGTGTTATAATACTCAAAAAGGGTGGGGAAACCGTGGTGAACGATGTAAAAGAAGGATTAATGAAAAAGAGTCATTATCTTTCAAAGGAAGAAATGGAACGTTTAAAAGTAGCGCTTGATTTTGCTGAAGAAGCACATGATGGACAAAAGAGGGCTACGGGTGAACCTTATATCACTCATCCGATCGCGGTATGTGAAATTCTTTTGGACTATAATGCCGATATCATCACTTTAATTTCGGCCTTACTCCATGATGTTGTGGAAGATACGCCTGTACCCATCTCTGAAATTGATCGAAAGTTCGGTAAACAAGTGTCAAACATCGTAGATGGCTTGACTAAGGTAGAAAAAGGAACGTTTAAAAAGCTGGAATATCAAGCAATCAACACAGAGAAATTGCTTTCTGCTTCTATAGAGGACATCAGAGTGGCAGCTGTAAAAATTGCGGATCGATTGCATAATATGAGAACACTCGCTGTAAAAAGGGTTGAAAAGAAGGTTCCTTATGCGAATGAAACCTTAATCTTTTTCGCTCCCCTTGCTGAAAGATTGGGATTATACAAACTCCAAGAAGAGCTAGAGGAAATTGGCTTTGGTTATTTAGATCCGCCTATGTGTCAAAGCACACAAACATTAATTAATAATTACGCTAACATTTTTGGAAAGATATATAATAATTGTTCAAGAGAACTAAAGAAAGAAGGAGGAGCACTCATCGTTGATCTCGAATGGACGAAAGTGCCTTTGTATAAATCATACTCCTTATTACAAGAGGAACATGATCTATCTAATTTGTTTTTTATAAAGGTGGTGACCAGTTCAACAATCGACTGTTACGCTGCTTTAGGAATCATTCATAAGTTGTATAAACCCTTGGTACATCAAATGATAGATCATATCTCCATCGAGGTATCACCATTTTTAAGGCAAATAAATACAAAAGTGCATATCAATAATGTCGAGGTGAATTTTATTATTCAATCTGAGAAAGACCGGAACATAAGTGATGCTGGCGTATTTGCTTTGTTAGAGAATAATTTAACAAAGAAAGAGATCAGAGGTTTAAGTAAAAATTTATTAGGCGAGTCCATTGATACGGTAAAAGCAATCACAACTACTCCGATTGAATTTGAAGGATTAATCTCTTTTGAACTTTTTCAAAAAGAAATAACAGTTTATACGCCTAAAATGGATGTGATTTCATTACCGGAAGGCTCCACCATTATTGATTTTGCCTTTTCATTAAATCCTCGATTAGCAAAAAGAATGTCTAGCGCAAGGGTTAATGGAACATGGATGCCTATAAATACGACTGTCAATGATATGGATATAGTCGAAATACTCACAACAAATGAAGAGATGGTTAGCTCTGAGTGGTTAAATCATGCTCAGACTTCTAAAGCATTTAAGGAAATTAGTGAATTATTAAAAATTCAATAGCCATCTAGGTTTCAGCTATATACATTAAACGAAACAGTAGCGATATACGATCTTTAAAAGACGTTGGGCATTTTCGGATGACACATTCTCTGAGAGTCTTGCCCCTGCAATGATAGGGGCCCATTGGAAAATTTCATTTTTTGATAACCCGCTTCGCCTACAATAAAGATGCAGGTACATTTCAGCTAATTTTGGATAGGCTTGAGAGTATAAGATATACGTCCGACAGATGTCAGCGCGTATATCACCAGCACTGGAATCAACCCAATCAATAATTACTACATCATCATTTAAGTGAATTAAGTTATATAAATGGAAATCTCCATGACAAAGTCTTTTCTCATATTTTATTGCAGCTAATTTATTAATAAGCATGGACTTATGGCGTATATTCAACAGATCGCATGCTTTGATCTGGCGGATTAATTTTTCAGACATAGGTTCCAATGAATCCGCGATAGTCGCATGAATTTTTTGTTGCACATCAACGGAGAGGTTCATGAAATATTCAGCACGATCCTCATTTTCAAATAGACGTTCACCTAGTGTCTTACCTTCCACATATTCCATGACGATAGCTTGTTTACCATTTATTTTGGTGACATCTACTATTTTTGGAACCGAAAGACCACAGGAATAAGCGTATTTTTGCTTATTTGCTTCATATAAAGCTTCAGTAGATGGTAAAAAATCTTTAAAAACTTTCACAATTTTATTCTCACAAAGATAGATTTTTGCTGTATTGCCTGTGGCAATTGGAGTGCCTAAATCCATTTGAATCCACTCCTAAATATAATTGAATAACCAGCTTAACAGGGATGGCGATGTGCTCAGCCATCCTCTTTTTTCTTGAATTAACTTCATTTCGGGGGCCAACCATCAAAAATATAGTATAGAAAGAAATCTATTCCCTGACTTTCTTTCCCACTATTGTATCAAAAGTAGTTACAAATTAGTGGAAAGGTCTTGTTCAGAATACATTCTTTTCTCTAAGCTAAAACTATAAATACCATTCAGATTGACAAAGTTTTTATACTTGCGTTTTTGTTATTTTTGGTAATAAAATAAAAAAATGTAATTAAGCGATTTGAAAAGAGGAATGAAATGAATACAATAGCGAAGAAAAAAGGAACGACTAGGCTCAAAAAAGTATTGCGAGGAATAGCAGTCATTCTTGGCGCATTTATAACAGCGTATGGGCTAGAATCAATCTTAATTCCGAATAATGTATCAGACGGTGGTGTAACAGGTCTGAGTATCGTTGGTTCACAATTAATTGGACTACCACTAGGACTTCTTATTGCCATACTAAATCTTCCCTTCATTTTTTTAGGATATAAGCAAATTGGTAGGAGCTTTGCTATTTATTCAGTGATTGGCATTGCTTCCCTAGCTATTAGCACTAGTCTTATGCATCATATACCGACAATTATTCAAGGAGATACATTGTTAGTCACGGTAATTGGTGGGATTATCATTGGTTTTGGAATGGGGTTAGCATTGCGAAATGGTGGGGCATTGGATGGCATTGATATGTTAGCCGTTTTACTTGCTCGAAAATTACCATTTGGAACCAGTGACTTGATCTTGTTCTTGAATTTATTTGTGTTCATAATTGTTTCTACCGTTTTTGGTCTAAAGGGAGCTTTCATGTCGGGGATTGCTTATTTTATTGCTTCTAAGGTGATTCATACTGTTGAAGAAGGGTTAAGTGGGTCTAAAACCTTTAAAATAATCACAACTCAACCTGAGTTAATGGTTGAAACCATACGAGACCGTTTAGGTCGATCCGCAACCTATAATGTTGTCGAGGGTGGATATACAAATGAGCAATTCAAGGAAATTACTTGTATTATCAACAGGCTAGAAGATAGTAAGATGAAAGAAATTATTTATGAAATTGACAAACATGCCTTTGTTACAGTATATGATGTTGCAGAGGTTAAAGGTGGAAGCTTTAAAAAGCGTAATGTTCATTAAGTCAGCAATTCTATCTGAATTAGTGGTGGATGAGATATCGCTTTATTAAGAGCAGATATATGATAAACTTATTAGTAATCAGCAGGACGTTATGAATGGGATGAATGGTTGCGAAAGGAGGTATGAGCTTGCAAAAATCGTTAGTGTTTGTAGGGTTTTTCTGTTGTTCCTGGTCATCTTGCAAATATTATCAGGTATGTTACTAACATTTATGTACACCCCCAACCTATCTTGGGATCAGACTCCTGTTAATTCTCAGGTTGAGTTTGGAAGTGTAGATGTACTCTCACCTCTTGTCATTCCTTTAATCGCATTGGCCATTACTTTTGCTACAACTAGACTTATTAGTAAAAAGAAGGGATAACTTCCCTTCTTTTTTTCAAAACTATGCTGTCATGATAAGTGAGGTAGAAAATATTGAAGAAGATAATATTAAGTGCAGATAGTACTTGTGATTTGGATGATAGATTGAAAGAACGATATGACGTTCACTGCCAACCCCTTCACATTAATTTAGGGGACAAACAATATGAGGATGGAGTGAATATCAGCCCAGACGATATTTATGAAACCTTTGAAAGGCAACGTATTTTGCCGAAAACATCAGCTCCCAATCCCCAGGAATATATCGATTATTTTAAACAATGGACAGACCAAGGATATGATGTAGTCCATATTAGTTTGGGTTCAGGCATTTCTTCATCCTATCAAAATGCCTGTATTGCAGCAGAAGAGCTTGGAAGCGTCTATCCCGTTGATTCAGGCAATCTCTCAACAGGAATGGGTTTGCTCGTGATTGAAGCAGCTGATCGTATTGCTCAAGGGAGGACTGCTGTGGAAATATCCGAAGAGATGAATCATCTAAAGTCGAAAGTAGAGGCAAGCTTTGTAATTGATAAACTTACCTATTTACATGAGGGAGGAAGATGCTCCGCTATTGCTGCTTTTAGTGCTAATCTCTTAAATATAAAACCTTGTATTGAAGTGAATCCTGCAAGCGGAAACATGGATGTAGGGAAAAAATATCGGGGAGCTTTGCCAAAAACCTTAAGGCGCTACACAATGGATAGACTTAATAGGCGATCAGATGTAAAGCTTGATCGGGTTTTTATCACTCACTCTGGTACTTCTCCAGAACATATTGCTACGGTAAAAGAGACCATCGAAGAAGTGGCGGAATTTAAAGAAATTCTAGTGACACGGGCTGGGTGCACGATTTCATCCCATTGTGGCCCTAATACACTCGGCATATTGTTCGTCACAAATAAATAGAATGTTAGAATCTAATCATTGTTACAAGAGTTGGAAAAATTTTTATAAATGGAGTGAGAATACATGAAGGCAGTTGTACATGAAGGAGAAACAGGCTTTAAAGGCCTCTCCTATCGGGAAATGAAAGAGGAGGAGCCAGGGGCTGGAGAAATCAGAGTAAAATTAAAAACGGCTGGGCTTAATCATCGTGATTTATTTGTCCTTCATCGCCATCAGCCCAATGATCCTCCGTTAATTATTGGTTCAGACGGCGCAGGAATTGTGGATGCTGTTGGGGATGGTGTTTCAACCGTGAAGGTTGGCGATGAAGTGATGATTAATCCCGGTTTAGGCTGGGAGAAAAATAGTGCGGTACCGCCACAAAATTTTGAAATTGTCGGGTTTCCTTTCCATGGCACGTTCGCAGAACAGATTATTGTGCCAGCAGCTAATGTCGCACAGAAACCAGCATATTTGACTTGGGAAGAAGCTGGAGTATTATCCCTTGCAGCCCTTACAGCGTATCGAGCGCTATTTACAAGAGGGCAGATACAGCCAAACATGAAAATTCTTGTTCCAGGAATTGGAAGCGGCGTAGCGACGTTTTTATTGCAATTTGCAAAAGCGGTTGGAGCGGAAGTATATGTGACATCACGCTCAAAAGAAAAGCGTGAGAAAGCGATAGAATTAGGGGCAGACAAAGCAATCGCTAGTCAGGAAGATTGGGAGCAAGAACTTGCTGGAGAAAAAATGGACCTCGTCATTGAAAGTATTGGTGCTGCGACATTTAATAAGTCACTCAATCAACTACGTCCCGGAGGAACGATCGTTACATTTGGTGCCTCAGCTGGGGATGATGTGCAAATAAATATACGCGATTTCTTCTATGGACAATATAATCTCCTAGGCTCCACAATGGGAAGTGCTGAGGAATATAAGGAAATGTTGCAATTTATCCAAGAGCATAAAATTAGACCTGTCATCGATCAAGTCTATCCACTGCAACAGTTTGCTCAAGGATTCAAGCGAATCGAATCAGCGGGACAATTAGGCAAGATCGGCTTTTCTATTGATTTGAATTAGATAGTAAGTGGCAGATATGTTTAAGGTGCTACTGCATTTAAGGTTGTAAATTGCTATTTCAGGAAGTCGAGGAACATTGACGAGGTATGTTTCATTTGATTTGGACAGCGCTAAGAAGTTAGCTTTTCAATTATTATAATGGGGAGAGGGGGAGAACCACTCCCCATTCCCATCTTTAAATTATCTTCTCAAAAGCAATCCGTTTGTTTCCATCTTCTAAAAAAATAACACCACAATATGTGAAATCATTTTTTTGCAGGAGCTTTTGCATAGGCAAATTTTGTTCATGTGTATCGATTTTAATATTGTTGATTCCTCTCTCAACACACATCTTTTCTATAATTTTCATAATCTCAGATGATATCCCTAGCCCTTTGTGTTGTTGATCTACTGCAAGTCTATGGATAACAGCATACTCCCCATGACTCAACCACTTACCATTATAAATTTCTTTATAGGTTTTTTCTCCATCGAAGGAAATTGCGGCAGTGGCGACAGGGGTGCCGTCTTTTAATAAAACATAGCTATATTCATTTTGCATATCATCTTTGATGGTTTGGATATTGGGATAATTATTTTGCCACTGATCAATATGATTGTCTTTAAAATATTGTTTGGCCTGTTTGAAAATGGACATAATCTGATTGATATCTTCTATTGTTGTTTTTCTAAACTCCATGTTTTTCTCCATCTTTAAATTACTTATTGCAGTCCCGCATGAAGCAGGTTAGAACGGCGTTTTGTTCTGGTTTAGTAAACGATAAAATTGTCATTTGTTTTTAGTTGTAATAAAATTATTTAATTTTGTTTTAAAGATACGAGGTTTTCTCCATCTTATTGTAGTAGGGCTCCTTATAGTTGTTTAATTCTTAATCGACTAATGTCTCTTTTTATTCAATAAGAAAACGTTGTTTTTTTACAATTGGAATATAAATATCAAAATGAGGATCACTTGGATCACGGTCAACTGGATAATGCTCATGTTTAATTGGCATATAAGGATCATAGTAATTTACACCAGATTTTCTAAATGCGGTATAGTCACTATCAAATAACCAGTGATGTAAATCCGTATAGGTCATTTGTATATCTTCTCCTCTGTTATGTGTCGTCTTCACATAAGTCCATTCAGGAACCCATATTTCAATCATCCCATCAGGTATTTTCTGCTCCTCACTCACTTAAAATATACTGCATAATGTGCGAATCCATTTTCAATTACATGATAAGATAGACCTAATTGAACAGTAGGATTCACCTTATCCTCTATCTCATTGGCGTGGTCTTCAACTTGTTGAATGACATTTTTTAAATTTGGTACAATTTCAGAGAATGTTCCCTCCCATTTTAATCCTACTGTTCGATAGGCGGGTAACGTTATAATTTCATAACTCAAATTATTTCCTCCCTTTCCCCTAAAGGGCCATCAATTTCTTTTAACAGTTTTCTCTCAGAACATTTGCCGCAGGAAGCGGGGTGCAGGATGTACGAGTGCAGACGAAGCGACAGGACTTCGCGTTTGAGTCTGCCGCCAGGATGGCACGTTTTTAGCCGTTCATCCCTATTAAGAAAGTTTATACAACCCTAAACGGCTTGGGCATCCAGCGCCTAGCCCCGAGAGGCTCGCAGGATGCGAGTCCATCGGCGTTGCGCCAGGACGGCGCGAACTTAGCCGATGTTCTGCAAAATAACCCTGAACCTATGAAGGGAAAAAGCCCCTTCCTAGGTTCAGGAACATTTGCTTGTCGGGGCTGATCAAGGCGCTTGCGCTTTTGTTCTTTAAATTGCCCAGTCTCCATTTCGAAAGATAGGAACAATCGTACCATCTTGCTTGATGCCGTCAATATCCATTTTGTCAGAGCCGATCATGAAGTCAACATGAACATCGGAAGTGTTCATACCATGTTCTAATAATTCTTCTTGGCTCATTTTCGTCCCGCCTTGAATAGTGGTTGGATACGCCGAACCGATCGCTAGGTGATTTGATGCATTTTCATCAAATAAGGTGTTGAAAAATATAATATTTGATTGAGAAATAGGTGATGGATCTGGAACTAAGGCCACTTCACCTAAGCCTGTCGCTCCTTCATTATCATCAACAAGCTTTTTAATCGCCTCATCACCCTTTTCAGCAGAAATATCAACAATTTTTCCATCTTTAAAATGAACCTCTATGCCTTCGATAAGGGTACCAGCATAACTTAGAGGCTTCGTGCTACGAACGACCCCATCCATGCGGTGAGTATCAGGAGCAGTGAATACTTCTTCCGTCGGCATATTGGCGATAAAATCTTCACCCTTGGGGTTATAGCTTTCAGCACTAGCCCAAATATGGTTTTTAGGTAAGCCCAAAGTTAAATCTGTTCCAGGTGCTGTATAATGGAGAGCATCAAATTGAATTTCATTTAATATCGCGGCCTTTTCATTCAATGTCTTTTTATGTTCTTCCCAAGCAGCAGTAGGGTTGTCCTCGTAAACGCGGCAAGTTTTAAAAATTTGATCCCAGAGGGCATCTACTTGTTCTTCAGAAGTAGATAAGTCAGGAAAAACATGTGCTGCCCAACCAGCGCCAGCAGCTGCAGCCACTGTCCATTTTACATCATCATTTTGCGTAGCGATGCGTTGAGCTTTGAAGGCTTTACCAGCTACATTTTGGTAAGTCGCAACTTTTGTAGGATCAACCTCATTTAATAAGCCCGGATCACTTGAAACAATTGATAATCGACTTACACGATGGTTCAACACATGGTCTTCAGATTCCTGAATTTCGTAATCAGGTATGTTGGTAAGCACTTCAACGGGTTGATGTAAGTAATGCAATTGGCTTATTTCATCATCAGACCATTTGATAATTACCTTTTCAGCTCCTAATTGATAGGATTCCTTTGTAATAAGACGGGCTAATGGTGCCTGGTCGACTGTAATCGTCATTTTCACCCAATCTCCAGACTGGACATTAATTCCTTTTGCAACTAATAGTCTTGCGTATTTCTGCAAGTTTTCCTCGAAATTTGGTAAAGTCATTTTAAAAACCTCCAATTATTAGTGAAAGCTAGAAATGTTTGCTTGACGCTTTTTAAGCGATTACAACACGGCATAGATAGTGGAAATACGTGATTGTCTTAATAAAGGTATCTATATAACCATCTGATATTATACTCTACTTTTTTCCGTAAATATACTCCCTTGCTTGTCATTAAAAGAGAACAAACAAATAATCCCGTATCAATTGAACTTGATCCGGGATTATTAGAGTACCATTTTATAGTTGTGGAGAATAAATGGTAAGTGGGGATCACCTAAGAGTCAAACCCCCAATTGGTTCACCGTGAAGTATAACCAGCATCAGCATGAATCGTTGTTCCAGTGATATAAGAAGAGTCATCAGACGCTAGCCATAGACTTGCTTGTGCAATTTCTTTCGGTTGTCCAAACCGGTTCAATAGACTTAATTGTGGTGCATATTCTTCCTCTGTGAAACCAAATTGATCCAAGGCTCCGCGTAGCATTGGTGTATCGATTGCACCAGGAGCTACGGAATTGATGCGAATGTTTTTTGAACCATACTCCATTGCAGCTACTTTCGTCATCCCCACAACGCCATGCTTTGCTGCTACATAAGCAATGTTATTAGGTTGGGGACGAAATCCACTAACAGAGGAAATATTGATAATCGAACCACCATTATCCTGTTTTAACAGTTGTTGTAATTCATATTTCATACAAAGGGCTGTCCCAGTCAGATCTACGGAAATAAGTCGATTCCAGTAATCTTCATCAAACTCAGCTACGGGCTTGTCATCTGGAGTTAAAGCTGCATTATTTACTGCAACATCCAATTTGCCAAAAGTATCAACGGCAAATTGAACCATGGCTTGTACTTGCTCAGATTTCGAGATATCTGTTTTTATAAAAGCTGCTTCTCCTCCGCTAGCATTGATTGCTGCTGTTACTTCATTTCCCTTTTCATCATTAAAATCTGCAATCACAACCTTTGCTTTTGCTTCTGCGAAAAGCTTGGCTGTAGCCTCGCCCATCCCCATGGCTCCGCCTGTTACAATTGCTACTTTTCCTTCTAGTACTGGAAATGTCATAAATCTTCCTCCTTCACTCTTTATATTTTCACTATATGATTAAAGGTTCTCCTATTTCAATCATCAATAACCTGAAAGTGTACAGTAACATACAAAAGATATATATTTGTATAGAAAAATGTTGAAATAATACTCTTTATTATAAAAGGAGAACAGAGGGGAAAATGATGATTGATAAACGAATACAGCGTTCAAAAAAAGCTTTAAAAGAAATATTTATTCAGCTGTTAGCCCAGAAACCTTTTGACCAAATCACGATAACAGAAATTGTGAGAACAGCAGGCTATAATCGTGGCACCTTTTATTCGCATTTTGAAACAAAAGAAAACTTATTACAGGAAATAATTCAGGAAACCCTTCATGAAATGATCAAGGAAATACGTCAACCTTATAAAGAATTAAAAAGAGTGAATATGAAGGAACTGCAAGCAAAAGATCTTACCTTTTTTCATTACTTTGAAAAAAACGCCCAATTATTTAATATGTTATTAAGCGATCATCTCCAGGTGGATTTTCGATATCAAATGGCAAAAGCGATTGAGGAATTGTTTATTGAGGGATATCAATATGAAATAAAGGAAGAAACACAACTTGATCCAAAATGGTTATATATCTATCGATCGCATGGAATCGCAGGTCTCGTTATTCGGTGGATTGAAGATGGCTTTTCTCCGTCCTCCTATTATATGTCCGAGCAGATTATTGAATTGATGCTTATAAAGACTGAGGTTTTCCAAGTAAAGAATTAACAAATTCGATTTGTAAATTTATATAAGTGTATACATAGTCTAGGCTGGTATTACAATAAACAATTACATTCAACAAGAAATACAAAGAGGTGAAATTATGGTTTGGATAGGTGTTGTTACCGTTCTTCTTTTTCTATTGTTTGTGTATTCGTATTTAAGAGAGCCGAGGAGAATAATTAATGGTTTATTATTTAATGTTTTTATTATTTCCTTCTTGCTGCTCTGTTCGGTGTATGCAACTCGGACGGATCTTCAAGCATTAAAATTCTTAATTGTTATTCCGATTATCACCTTAGTTATTATCATCCCATTCGGTGTAATTGCGTTAATTGTCGGACTTTTTATAAATGCTCGAGTTCTTATAAGGAAGGAAGGGAGAAGGCTAGCTAATTCGTTAACAATGATTACGGCATTTGGAATTATATTCATCTTAATCATTCGGCAATTGAATCCTTCTCAATATGTTTCCGATCATTTACAACCGCTATTTGGTGGAGTGTCCTTAGTCGTGCTTTATTTCTTTCTTAATTTGTTAAACTTCTTTACCGCATATACGTTATATCAATTTAATCGGCCAAAATATAGACAGGATTTTATTATTGTTCTTGGAAGCGGCTTAATAAAGGATAAAGTTCCACCCCTATTAGCTAGCAGGATTGATAAAGCAATAGAATTCTATAATAAGCAGAAAACAAAAACTACTCCACCGAAGATTATTCTATCTGGGGGCCGAGGTGCTGACGAAAGCCTTCCAGAGGCTGAAGCTATGCAACAGTATGCTATTCAGCACGGTATTCCGGCAAAAGATACTATTCAAGAAAGTCGTTCTATTAATACGTATCAAAATATGAAGTTTTCTAAAGAGCTATTAGACCAATTGAGCCCGAATGAATCGTATAATAGTATTTTTACAACTAATAATTTCCACCTTTTCCGCGCTGGTATTTATGCTCGGAAGGTTGGATTAGATAGCCAAGGAATTGGAGCAAAAACCGCCCTTTACTATTGGCCAAACGCCATGGTTAGAGAATACCTAGCAATTATATCACTAAAACACAAACAACATTTAGTCGTGGTTATCGGTATTATGACCGTATCGATACTATTATCTATTGTCAGCTGGTTATTCGTTTATTAGAATAATATAAAATTTTCATGGTTTATATCTTGCTTTCCGTACCACTCGATTAACCATGTCCAGCCTAAAAACATTTTCTACTGAAAGGGGGGCTAGAGAATAAGTCTTCAACAACGAAAAAGAGTGGAGGATTCTCCTTCTTTTTTTATGAGTAAATGCTAAGAAAATCGCAAAATGACGAGACGTTAGTGGGAATAGCATCAGCTAAAGACTTTACAGGTTGAAGGTTAAAGCGATGCCCGCGACAAGGAGGCCTTTTGGCAAATTTTCGACTTCGGGGACATACTCCATGACTGATTTCCTTTAATTTTTACTCATGAATCATCCATATTCTGAATAGCAATAAAGGACAAGGGGGAAAATGTCTGACGATATGATCAGTGTTTCCTCTTCCATTTTGTTTTGAAAGGGTGTGGAAAAGGAATGATTCAAGCCATTTTGGAATTGTTTACGACCGCGGAAAAGGCAGAGGCGATGTTAGCCAATCCCATCATCGAACTAATATTCATGGCTTTGTTTATTATATTTATTTTGGCCATAGGGATTCATATTTCCTTGTATATGAAGCTAAGAAGAATACGTAATCATCTAAAAGAAACAAATAATTTGGACATGGAACCCCTGCGAACTTTTAAGGAACAGTTCGAAAAGAGGCAAGAGGTAGATACAATTAAGGCAGAAACGTTCGTACAAGAACGTTTTTCAAGCTGGCGATTGTGGAATATACCCGTTATTGGGCTTATTAAAATCGTGCAAATGACGGTATCGGTTTTTATACTTCTTGGTGTGCTGGGAACATTTATTGGACTAACGATCTCTTTAGGAAGTATTCAAACGGCTGAAGATCAGCTCGTTGAAAATGTTACAGGAGTGTTATCGGGAATTGATGTGGCTTTTTACACAAGTATTGTCGGGATGAGCTTCTCACTGTTGATGACATTACTAGTGAAATTCTTCAATACAGAATATATGTTAACAGATATCATGTTAATGGTTGAAAGTCATTTGGAGGGGCATGAGCAAAATGGAATGACCCGCCTTATTCAAGTCTCGGAAACTATCAACCAATCGATTATAAGTCTGCAGCAAACCAATCAACAATCTCTGCAAAATATGGAAAAAGCTTTCACAGGTTTTCAAGAATATACAACAGGTTTACAACAATCAGCAAAGGACTTAGCGGCTTTTAATGAAGGTCTTTCGAATAATTTGCAGGATTTTCAAGAGCTGTTTCAGCAAATGAAGCTGATTACGGAGGGATTTCGTGAAGGGACAACAGAGCTGAATAAAAATTTTGCAGCTTTATTTGCCTATTTTAAAAAAGCGGATAGAAGAAATGAGCGATTGGCAACCGCCTTTGAAAAAACCTATGAAAAAATGCAGGAAACTTCGAATGTACAGATTCAAACACTTGGTCGATATGGAGAATCGGTTGATGAGCTTAAAGATTTTACAAGCGCCCTTGTAGAAGAACAAGGCACGATCCGCCATACAGTTGATAAAATGATGCAAAAGAGTGATGAATTAGTAAGGAAGATGGGAGAGCATAATCAGGAATTTAAACAAGTCTTTGGAACTGATGTGACGGGTAAGTTAGCAGGGATTACTACTCATTTAAGCAAACTGTCACAAGAATTTGATCAACTTGGCAATTCGATTGTTCACTTGCCCAAAGCTCTAGAAGTCATTAATCAAACTCAAAATGAATATAAACATTTACTGTCAGATCGTTTTCGCGAGCTCGAGGATTTCAATCGAACATTTAGTGACCATTTAAAAGATCATTCCACACAATCAGCAACTTTTGAACAGAATGTGCTGAAGGCTTCTCGAACATATGAACAAATGGGCATGAAAAATAATCAGGTGATCACCGAAATGAATGCTGTTCTATCGAAAATGAACCAGTCATTCCAACAGCGAGAGCAACAATTGGATACAGGAGTGGACCTACTAAAAGAAACGCTCTCAAACTATGTATCCAGTCTAGAGGGAACACTTGGGGGGAAATTAGACCAGGTTGCGCGAAATATTGGAGATTCAATTGAATTAACAACAAATGGAATGAGGAAAGAATTCACGGAAATCCGTAGAGGATCAGAAGACATTCAACAAAATAGTTTTCGTTCGATCCAGCAATTATTACAGGAGCTTGGGCAGGAGTTTCATACGTTCAATCGGCAGATGAATTCTATTAATCGTATTGAACAGGAAACCGTTCGTGTAAATAGTGGGATGGGATTGAGCCGTAATGACTACTAAGTATATGCGTCTCTTTAAAAATGAGCAAGATGATTCTCATTTTTGGCCTTCTTTTACAGATCTTCTAACAACGATTTTATTATGTTTTATGCTTATTTTTATCATTATGATGGTTATTAAATCATTGCAAATTAAAGAAATGAAACAAACGATTGATCAAATCATGGGAGTTCGTTCTCAATTGGTGGATGAATTAAAAACAGAATTTCAGGATTCCGCAGCAGGAATTGAGGTTGATGAAAAAACAGGAGCGATGATCTTCAATACAGAGATTCTCTTTCCTTATGATCAGTCGGAATTAAAGCCAGCTTCCTTAGAATTTTTAGATGAATTTGTTCCCAAATATTTAGACGTGCTATTGAAGAGCGGTTATGAAGATTATGTGGCTGAGATTATTATTGAGGGACATACCGATCGAGATGGTAGCTATTTATATAATTTACGATTAGCACAGGATCGATCCTATAGTGTGGCGGATTATATTTTAAGTGAGGATTTTCCCTATAAAGAAATTCAGAAGCAATTAGAAAATAAATTAACCGTTAACAGCAAGTCATATACAGACTTTCGAACAAACGAGCAGGGAGAATATAGTGCAGACGAATCACGACGAGTAGAATTTAAGTTTCGATTGAAGGATGAAGAAATCTTAAATAAAACAAGAGAACTTTTAGGTAATTAGCACAAAAAAACATGAGAAAATTCTCATGTTTTTTTGTGCTTTAGAAAACTATAAAATTCTTGGCCTGTGGATAACTGTTTACGTTGCGGCTTGACATCCAGCTCCAGCGCCCAGCGACTAGCAAACTTTCGGTTTCTTCCTACGATAAGTCAACATCCATTCGCTTTCCAAGCTCATGGTGTTTCCTTTATCTCGTCAGAACCCTAAAAAGTTTGTACGTCGCTAAACGGGCGCTTGCGCTTTTGTTCTTTACTAGATTTATAAACCTATTCGACAACAATGTAATGAATTTGAAATATAAATGTAATGGAAAAAATCCCTATTTGTCGAAAGATGATGTTATAATGAAGTCAAATCTTATGTGCTGTCACTTTTGCACTAGTAAAATACAACTATTGAGTTAGGATTTTCTTGAAAAGAAAGTCCGTCATACATAATTATAAACGAATAATCTTTTAGTCTATTAAAAAAGAAAAATATAAGGGAGTTTAGGGGAGAAAAATGAAAAAAAGGAAACTACTATCTGTTGGTTTGACGTCTATCATCGGGGCAAGTGTATTATTTTCTACTTTTTCTAGTTCGGCTGTGTTTGCGAACGAAGAGCTAGATCAAAAGATTGAGATGAAAAAGGAAGAAATTTCAGCTTTACAGCAACGTGAAGCGGAAATGAAAGCACTCGTGGAGAAGCTGGATGCTAAAGTAAATGAGACAAATGCCAAAATTAAGGCTAATGAGAAAGATGTTGCAAAGACCAAAGATGAGGTAAAAGCATTAGAGAAAGAAATTGCGGACGTGAAGAAAAAAATTGAAGCGCGTTATAAAATGCTCGAAAAGCGAGCGCGTTCCATTCAGCAAAGTGGTAATGGCGTTACATCGTATATAGACGTCCTTTTAAATGCCGAAAGCTTTGGAGATTTTGTTGATCGAACTGTTACTTTGGCTAAGATCGTTGATGCTGATAAAAGTATTCTGGATCAACAAAAAGAAGACATCAAAACATTGGAAGATTCGGAAGCAAAGTTAAACGATAAATTAGACAAGATTCAAAAAGAACTTAAAGAAATTGAAGGATTAAAGGAAGATCTTACATATCAAATGAATGATAAGAAGAGCATGTTGGCTTCAGCAAAACAAGAACAAAATAGCGCAAATGCTGATTTAAGTGATTTAGAGAATCAAAAAGCAGAGTGGTTAGATAAGGAAAGAGAAAAGAAACTGAAAGCAGAAGCAGAAAAGCAAATTGCTAAAGAAGCTGAAAAGGAAGAATCATCTTCTGAAGAGAAAGAAACAACATCAGAAAAGAAAGAATCAACATCAGAAAAGAGTAATGAAAGTAAAGCGACAACGACATCGACGACCGCAGTGAAAGAAGAGAAGAAGACTGCTAAATCAACGACTCCTGTGTCTAAGCAAGGGGTAGGGGCGATTGAAACGGCGATAAGTGTAGGATCATCAATTGTTGGAAACTCTCCTTATAAATGGGGAGGAGGTCGCACAACTGCTGATATCCAAAATAGAGTATTCGATTGTTCGGCGTTTGTTCATTGGGCATATGCATCAGCCGGGGTAAATCTTGGATGGTCAACAGATCAACTTGTTAATAATGGAAGAGCCGTAAGTGCTTCTGAAATGAAGAGAGGCGATCTTGTTTTCTTTGATACATACAAAACTAATGGACATGTTGGGATCTATTTAGGGAACGGCACATTCCTTAATGATAATACCTCCCATGGTGTATCGATTGATTCTATGAGCAATACCTATTGGAAGGGTGCTTTTAAAGGTGTTGTACGACGTGTAGTTGAATAATTAGAGAGTTTTACTATGGCAGGTTCTAAAGTGGTATTTAATCGCTTTGGAACCTGTTTTTTGACGTTATATTTTATAATAGATTTTTCGAGTGAGAAGGGGCAGTAAGACTTTATCTGATTAAAAGTTGCCTTTATCAGAGTATGGGATAGTGATTCTATTATTCTATCCATCCTTAGTAAAACACCTTGTACAGATTAGTTAGAAGATAAGGAGAGAAATATGGGGCGGGAAAATTAAGATAATTTAAATTTTTTACTGAATTTTGTCTTCTCTTGTTTTACAATAAGGTAGAAAACTCGTTCTATGTTTTTTTGTATAAGCGTACAATAAGGAATATTTGAACTTATACAAAAGCGCAAGTGCCTTGAACTAGAAGAAAGGCTAAATTCGCGCCGTCCTGGCGGCAGACTGAAACAGCACCGTCCTAGCGTTTGGTCTGCAGTAGTACATCCTGTACGTCGTAAGGCTGTTCTGACCTACATCCTGTTGGCCTCCGACAAGCAAATGTTCCTGAACCTATTAAGAGGCTTTTTTTCAGGGTTATTTCGTGGAACATCGGCTAAGGACACAACTTCCGCATGTCTTCGCCGATGGACTCGCATCCTGCGAGCCTCTCGGGGCTAGGCGCTGGAGCTGGATGTCGACCGCGACATTAGCTAGTTACCCACAAGCAACAATTTTATAATTTCCTAAGCTATAAAAAGAGCTAAAATCATAAGGAGTTGTGAACAATGAACACTTCGATTCAGGAGCAGTTTCTTCATCCTTCGGAAGAATTTACGCCTATTCCGTTTTGGTTTTGGAATGATCGTCTCTCAAATGAGGAGATTCGTCGGCAAATTCATGATTTTCATGAAAAAGGAGTAAATGGGTTTGTTTTACATCCAAGAATTGGAATCCCAATCGAGATAGAATACTTATCTGATCAATTTATGAACTTTGTAGAAGTCGCCGTGCAAGAAGCAGAACAATTAGATATGTCTGTTATTTTGTATGATGAAGCGATGTACCCTTCAGGATCGGCAAATGGAAAGGTTGTCAGAGATAATCCTGAGTATGCAAGTCGTGGTTTGAAAATGACCGAGTATCCATGTGTTACTGGGATTAATGAAATTATTTTAGATTTAGAAAAAAATGAAAACGTTGTTTCTGTGCAAGCAATAAAAAAACAATCAGAGTCTGTAATTTATGATTATGAAACTCAGTTGCTTGAGGTAAAAAATGACAAAGTCCAAATTACTTGCCCAAAAGATGAAAATTGGTCGATTTTAGTTTTCGTTGAACTATTTTCTCGCGGGACAATTCGTGGCATTCATTTTGGAGAAGATGATAGAGAAGCAAATGCGCCAGCCTCTACCGATTTATTAAATCCAGATGCAGTGAAGAAATTTATTCAGCTAACACATGATACGTATTATGAAAGACTAAAACAATATTTTGGTCACACAATTATTGCAATGTTTACTGATGAACCCGATATATTAGGAAGAGGTTCATTACGTGGATTAAAGCCATGGACAGTTAACTTCCTAGAATTTTATAAAAAAAATGGAAATATGGAAACTGACTTGCCTTTACTATGGTTTGAGGCTGGTGAAAGAACAGCTCTCGTCAGAAAAAATTATCGAAAAACCGTGAATGCGAAAATGACAGAATCTTACTATCATCCGATTAGCAAGTGGTGTCATGATCATAATATTGCCTTAACTGGTCATCCGGCAGCTAGTGATGATATTGGGTTATTAGAGCATTTTCAAATACCTGGGCAAGATGTGGTGTGGCGCTGGGTGGCTCCTGAAGATGGAAAAGCAATAGGCGGGCACCATTCTACAGCGGGAAAATGTTCTGCAGATGCTGCTAGACATCGTGGCAGACGCCGAAACCTCAATGAATTTCTAGGGGTATGTAGTAAAGAAAGTGATTGGGCTCTAAGTCCAGGTGATATGAAATGGTATATGGATTGGTTATTAGTAAGAGGAGTGAATCTATTATGCCCCCATGCTTTCTATTATTCGATTGATGGGAAGAGACGAAGTCATGAAAGGCCACCTGATGTCGGACCGAATAATAGCTGGTGGCCGTATTATAAACAATTTGCGCAATATATGAAGAGTTTAAGCTGGCTTATGACCGATAGTACAAATGAAACAACCATTGCGGTTCTAAGTGAAGAAGATTTTCTCCCTTGGAAAATTGTTAAACCATTGTATGAGAATCAAATTGAATTTAATTATTTGGAAGAATCCCTTTTACAATCCTTCTGTAAGATTGAGGATGGAGCGATACGAATTGCCAATCAAAAGTATGAAGTTGTTGTTATCGAGGCAGATCATCAATTAGAAAAGTCCATTATCCATGCATTAGAGACATTTATCACTGGAGGTGGTCAAGTAATTGTTTGGCATGAGAAAAACAGCAGGCCATCTAATCTGCAAGCTACTTATATTCGCAAACCATCAGATGTTTTGGAAGCGATTCCGTCGTCGTATCGCAATGAGTTTCATTTGATTCCTAGTGACTCATCGATACGGCTAAGTAAGGTAAGGAAAGCTCAGCTTATTTTCTATTTGCTTGTCAATGAAGGAGAAGAGGATTATCAAGGACAAATTTGTTTGAAGGAAGAGGGAAAGGTAGAAAGATGGGATCCATGGAAGTCTACGATAGAGGAATGTCCTGTGTACGAAGATGGGATGTTACCGATTACTCTTTCACGCAGATCCTCGATTGTCTATTGCGTTGATCCTAATCAAGAGCCGCTTATAGAAATAGAGGAAGCATTTGAACCACAGAGAAAGAAATTAACTTTAACGGAAGCATGGAAAGTCGATCATAGACTGCTCCCCTTAAAGGATGGTGTCCTACGGCCCTGGAATGATTGGGAGGGAATGGCATTTTTCTCGGGAACTCTTACGTATGAAAATAGCTTCCATCTTGATGAAATAGCTTCCATCGAACAACTTACGGTTGATTTAGGGGAGGTACATGAAATTGCTAAATTATTCCTCAACGAAAAGGAAATAGGAGTGGAAATGTGGGCACCCTATACATTTAATCTAAATCCGAGTTTTGTAAAGAAAGGGCGCAATATTATCCGAGTGGAAGTAACTAATAGTATGGCGAATCAGATGGATCAAGTTTCGTTAAGATCAGGTCTGATTGGACCGGTTGAATTGGAAATTGAAATAAAGCCATTCAATCAAGAGAGGAAAGATGGGCAACATCTTCGTAAAGCAAATAGCTAAGAGAGACAATGAAATGTTACACGAGGAGTGTCATGTATGGAGAATAAGAAAATTAATGTTTACTTGGCAGGGGATTCAACTGTTCAAAGTTATGATTCTAGTAGTTCTCCTCAAGCAGGTTGGGGACAATATATCGCTAATTATTTTATGGATAATGTACATTTTTTTAATCATGCAATTGGAGGTAGGAGTTCTAAAACGTTTATAACAGAAGGAAGATTAGAAAGAATAGAGCAGAAGATGAAAGAGGGAGATTATCTGTTCATCCAAATGGGGCATAACGATTCTACGAAAACTCGTCCTGAACGTTATACAGAGCCTTATGATGATTATAAACAGTATTTGAAGCAATATATAAAAGTAGCTCAAGAGAAAAAGACTATTCCTATACTGATTACCCCTGTGGGACGACTACATTATGTAAATGGAGAGTTTCTTGAGGACTTTGGTGACTATTGCAATGCGATGAAAGAAGTGGCTGAGGAATATAATGTGATGTTGATTGATCTAATGAAGGAAAGCATCCATTATTTCTCTTCCTTAAGCTATGATCAAGTTTTTCCGTTTTTTATGATTTCAGTCAATGAAACAGATTGTACCCATTTTACTGAAAAAGGGGCTAATGAGATGGCGAGATTAGTAAGTGAAGGAATAAAAGGGTTAACCATTGAACTTTCTCATTACGTGAAATAAAGGAGGCTTTTATATGAGTTTAGAACAGGAGACCCAGCCACTAAAAAACAATAACTTGCTTCTTCAACCTATTTTACTTGGAAAACTTGATATCTCTGCTGCTGGGAAAAATACAAAGATGTATGTAGGTGATTTAACAGGCGATGGCAGGATGGATTTATTAATGGTTCAACCAGATGGAGGGGTTGATGATCGCTATATCCCTCATCAAATTCAATCAATGACTGCATTTGATTTAGAAGGACGGATATTATGGCAAAGGGGAAAGCCAGATGCTCATCCTGGTGGCCCCGGTTCTGATTACCCCGTGCAAATCTATGATATTGATGGAGATGGCCATAATGAAGTACTATGTGTCATGGATAAGAAGTTTCATATTATAGAAGGCTTGACTGGAAAGATCAAGAAAGTGTACGATTTACCGTCTGAATATGCTCATGATTGTATCATGATCGCGAATTTAACAGGGGGAGATTTTCCACAAGATATTATTTTAAAAGACCGTTATAAGCAAATGTGGGCAATGGATCAAGATTTCCAAATGCTTTGGACGTATAAGGGGAATGTCGGGCATTTTCCTTGGGTTTTTGATTTTGATGGAGATGGTCGGGATGAAGTAATGGCAGGCTATGATTTTTTAAGCGCTGACGGGGAAAAGTTATGGTCTTGTGCAAATTTAGAAGATCATGCGGATTGTATATGGATAGGCAAAGTAAATCCCGATTTATCCGATCATTATCAAATTGTTATTGGTGGCAGTGTGACTGTGATGTATGACCATTATGGAACAGAGCTATGGCGATATGAAGGATCAATTGAATCCCAACATGTCAGCTTAGGAAAATTTCGAGACGACCTTCCCGGATTACAAATTGCTGGACTTGATCGCATTGTTCGCGGTAATGACAATGGAAAGGATGGTTTGTTTTTATTAGATGCAAATGGAAAAGAAATTTGGAAAGAGGATCGTAAAACAAAAGGCTGGCTCACCATCATTGAAACAATGAGAAATTGGGATGATCATCTTTTAGATTATATTTTAGCTTATAGAAGGGGTGGGGGAGTAAACCCCACTTTATACGATGGGTATATGAACCCCGTCCTACAATTTCCAGAAGATGGCTATGTCGTACATGCGGACTTATTTGGGAGCGGGTATGAAAATATAATCATCTACAATGACCAGAACGCTTATATGTATGCAAGTAAGCCCATTTCTTTATTTCAAGGTAAAAGAGGGGGACGATCTCAAGAAAAAAGGTTATATTCCGTGACACTATATCCAGGAGGAGAGTATGATTAAATTCAAAGGATCTTTCTGATAGAAAGTTATATCTGAGAACAGGAGAGGAAGTGATCTGCTGTTTATCGACACTCGGAGTTTCACTTGTCAATCCGCAGAATAACCAAAAGCGTACTGGGAATCTAGGCTTTATTGAACCTTTTCAAAAAAGAATGTTTTGGTAAAGAATCTCTACCATGATAGTGTGTGGTTGATTTCCACTACAGTTGCTCGCTTTCCGCGAAGGCATCATGAGCTGTCCCCCGGAAAGCGTCCGCTTGGAACGGAAATCAACGGGCCTAGCAGACTCTCCATTCGTAGATGATAATCTTGTTCAATATAGGATAGAAGTTCTGCAAAAAAGTGAAATATCCCCTATAAGTTTAGGAGGGATGGAAAATGTATGTAGCAGGTCAGAAGGAAATGCAAGCTATGGATCAATATACAATAGAAAAAATTGGCTTGCCTGGGGCTGTGCTGATGGAAAATGCTGGAGCTAAAATGGTTGAAGAAATAGTAACCAGTACTTCTCAGCCAAATCCGCGAATCCTGATTTTCATTGGAAGTGGGAATAATGGTGGCGATGGTTTTGTAATTGCTCGCAGGCTCTTTGATTTGGGACTTAAACCAATTGTCTGTCTACTAGTAGATCCAGCTCGAATAAGTGGGGATGCCAAAGTCCATTGGAATGTGTATAAGAACCGTGATTTTCCTATATTCCATATCGAAAGGGAACACTTAGACAAGCTTCAAAATAAAATATCTGAGGCTGATATTATTGTCGATGCTATACTTGGCACAGGTATCAAAGGTGCAGTTAGAGAACCATGGGCACAAATTATCAAGATGGTCAATCAACACGCCAATAAAAAAATGATTATTTCCGTTGATATTCCATCAGGTGTTGCAAGTGATGATGGGAGTGTAGAAGGAGTCGCCATTCAGGCAACTAAGACAATTAGTTTTGTCTTTCCAAAAAAAGGTTTTTTCTTACAAGCTGGTCCGCATTATATTGGAGACTGGAAGACGGTTGATATTTCAGTTCCTCCATCCGTTGTTCGAAAGTTGGGTTTAAACATGCCTAAGCTGATAACTGAATCACTTATTCAAGCTTCCCTTCCGAAGCGGCCTATCGATGGGCATAAAGGGACATTTGGTCATGTGCTTGTTTTGGGTGGTTCACGTTCTTTTATAGGAGCACCGACCTTTGCGGCAAAGGCAGCACTTTTCGGTGGTGCCGGTTTGGTATCTTTAGCGATTCCCGAAACGATCTATGCGATTGTCGCCAGTCAGAATCCTGAATTTTTATATTTGCCATTAGCAGAAAAGGACGGACATTTTTCTTGCGAAGCAGTGACCCAACTTGCAGGCAAATTACCGCAATATGATACAATTGTGATTGGACCGGGGATGAGCCGGTTTTCTGAAGGTGAAAAGTGGTTAGAGGATCTTTTTAACGAACTGCAAGGGCAATCGGTTGTCGTCGATGCGGATGCATTATTTTTACTTAGAAATCAAATGGACTTGATCCGGACGTATAAAGGAGATGTCATTTTCACTCCACATCCTGGGGAAATGGCGAATTTATTAAACTGTTCAATCAAAGATGTTGAGGAGAAGCGTCTGGAAATAGCGGAAAGCTTTGCTAGAGATAAACAGCTGTACTTAGTATTAAAAGGTCATCGAACAATCATTGCTACACCAGATGGGAACATGTATATAAATCCACATGGGCATGATGCACTTGGAAAGGGTGGGAGCGGCGATGTTTTGGCTGGTCTGATTGCTTCCTTTTTAGCCCAAGCAGTGACAGCAGAATCAGCAATTATCACAGCGACTTATTTACATGCCAAATCAGGGGAAGATCAAGCTAAAACATTATCCCATTATGGAGTAACACCGCCAGATCTGCTAGAAGGTGTGAGAAGGCAATTGAACGAGCTGACATAATGGCTAGACCTTCTATTTAAAAAACTAGCTGTTCTTCCATAAAAACGATCTTCTATGAAAAAAATGGTAAACTTAAAAACAATTTCCGTTGATAAAGAAGATTAAACATGCTATTATATGTAACAAATATATAGCCTTTAAACCGGTCCCGAGAGGCCGAAAAGGACGAGTATATAGATATTTCTATGTCTATGTTTACCTATGCCCTTTTGTCCTCTGCGACGGAAGGGTATTTATTTTGCTTATGGTGCGTGTTCAAAAAGGAGGATAAAAAGGACCAAGAAGTTCGAGGCGGCGCAGTTTCGAGCAGCGGACTTGCACAGGATGTGCTGACTTCTGCGTTGCCCACAGGACGTGGGCGGTTTTAGTAGAAGATCATTCCCCTGATACATGAGCAGCGTAGAAACAAGCCAACGAAGAAATTCGCAGTGTAATTTTTACCGGACTTTTTGAACATCCTCTAATGGAGACAAGCTTAATCTCTTTTAAACAACGTCCTGTGAGACTTGAAAAGAGAATGGAGATGTTTGTTTGAGACAACATACAAAAGACCATTCCTTCAAACCAACAAGAAGATTTTGGCAACACAAACAAACACTGAAGGGTGGAAAAAACACATGAATTATCAAAGGAAAACAGTAGTCGCCTCTATGGCTGGTTTGACACTAGAGGGCATGGATATTATGTTTATTTCATTTGCCATGTCGATGATCGTCGCAGAGTTTCATATTGATCTTGCAACGGGCGGATTCATTTCATCGATAACCAATATAGGCATGCTAATTGGTGGAGTGATCTTTGGTATCTTAGCCGATAAGTTTGGTCGTGTTCGAATTTTTACTTATACTGTATTTTTGTTTGCGATTGGCACGGCCTTAACTGGATTTGCTACAAATATTGAACAAATTTATTTATTTCGCTTTATTGCTGGAATTGGCGCAGGTGGAGAATACGGTATTGGTATGGCTCTCGTAGCAGAGGCGTGGCCAAAACATAAACAAGGCAGGGTTTCTTCCTACGTTAGTACTGGAGCACAAATAGGTGTCATTCTAGCGGCGCTATTAAGTGCGATGATTCTCCCTTACTGGGGATGGAGGGCATTATTCTTCGTAGGTGTTATCCCAGTTATTTTTGCCTTTATTGTGCGAAAAAATCTGAAGGAATCACCAGAATGGTTGGCTGCACAAAAGGAAGAAAAGATGAGCCTGAAGCAAAAGGAAGGAAAATTAAGTGAACTGTTTCGTACACCAAGAACAACGATCACTACCATTGCCCTTGCAATTATGGCGACTGTTCAAATAGCAGGATATAATGGATTGATGATTTGGTTACCATCGATGTTACAACAATCACAAGGGCTATCAGTATCAAGTTCAGCATTATGGACGATTAGTACGGCTGTCGGGATGATTATTGGTATGTTGACCTTTGGGCAATTTATGGATCGATTAGGAGCCAAACGTTCCTTTGGGATTTTTCTGCTTGCGTCCGCGAGTGCTGTCTTTTTATACTCTTTTGCAACAGGAAGTGCTGGTGTGTTAATTGGAGGTGCCATTGTTGGCTTCTTCTCGAACGGAATGTTTGCCGGGTATGGTGCACTTATTAGCCATTATTATCCAGTCCATATCCGGAGCACAGCAACGAACACGATTTTCAACTTCGGTAGGGCATTAGGCGGTTTTTCTCCTATTCTTGTTGGCCATCTCTTACAAAATTATAGTATGATGACGGCTATGGTGTACTTAGCGGCCTTATATATTGTCTCTTTTATCGTAATGCTCAGTTTAAAACAGAGGAGCTCACAATCCTCTGAATGGAATATGGCATAATTAGGGTAGAAGAAAAGTGTAGTTTACTTTTCTTCTACCTGTATCATAATTTTTGTCACATAATTTTCTTCTCCATTTACACTTACCTCATCCATTACATATTCCTCAAAGCTATCGCCACAAATGAGATAGCCTTTCTTACTCAAATATGTTTTTATTTTTTCGTAGGTTTTTTTGATTGTTAGATAACTACCTCTATGATAGCCAACAACATATTTTCCCGCTTTTTTAATAAAAGGATCTTTGATAGCTGAGTGTTCGACACGCATATAAAAATGCGAATAATTCCAATAATCAGCAGCCAGGATTTGTTCCTGCCTAATTAAACCTCCAATCGGATAACCGATATCTAGTTCTTCGCGCTTTGTATATTTAATAAATGACATAATCGATTTCGTAAATTCTTTATCTGAACAGTTTAAAATATTTTTACTTAAAACATAGCTTTCATCTACCAATTCCTCGATTGTAAAGCGATCAAAATCTAACCTTAATGCTTCTTCGATTTGTTTTTTCTTGTTTTGAATGACTTGTTGGGTGCGCTGCATTTTTGCGATTTTTTTCTTCATGGCTTCTTCTTTTTCCGCTAATAAATCGATTGTTTCTTTAGGCGATTTGAAATGCAAAAAGTCTTTAATTTCAGCTAAAGACATGCCGATCTCCTTTAACATCTCAATCACGGCGAACACTTCTGTTTGTTGAACGGAATAAAAGCGATAACCCAGATCGTTTTTATACTCTGGTTTTAACAGGCCGATATCATCATAATGAAAAAAAGTCTGCTTTTTCACGCTACATAATTCTGCAAATTCCCCAGTCGTAAATAACTTTTTCGGAGACTCCAATTTTTCCACCTCTTTACTCTTGACTATACGGTAACCGAATACCTTATCATCATAGCATAGAAAGGAAAAATAACATTAAAAAACAAAGTAGTCTTGAGAGAATTTAACTTTAGGTGGTATTTTTATGGAAAACAATCATTCAATCATGCAAACAATGGAGCCCCGTCGATTATTTAGGAAGTATTTAATCCCTTCTTTATTTGGAATGATGCTTATGGCCATCAATATTTTAATCGATGGCCTATTCGTCAGCCACGGTGTTGGAGAAAAAGGGCTAGCAGGTGTTAATATCGCAGTGCCCATATACTCGGTGATTTTATCTGTTTCACTGTGGATTGGCATGGGTGGTGCCACACTATATTCCATTGCCCTTGGTCAAAATAATCAACATCGGGCAAAAGACATATTTACACATTCACTTATCCTTGCGATTGTGACAACGGGACTGATTATTGTATTCAGTCTACTGTTTGAACAACGACTTGCTTATTTATTCGGGGCCAATGATTCGATTATTTCGTATGTTGACAGTTATCTTCATGTTATCCTTTTATTTGGGCTTGTCTTTGTCCTTGAGAATATTTTAAGTATTTTTATTCGAAATGACGGAAACCCTACACTCGCGATGGTGGGATTGATCGTAACATCTGTTGTAAATATTGGATTAAACTATCTGTTTATTTTCGTTTTTCACTGGGGTGTAAAAGGGGCGGCTTATGCAACGGTACTCGGTACCATAATAGGGATTTTCGTTTTACTTACACATTTCTTAACAAAGAAAAAACAATTAGGATTTGTACGGATGAAACTTGATTTTTCTATTCTGAGGAACATTTTCTCAATAGGCTTTCCGAGTTTTATTGTGGAAGGTTCGGCTGCTGTCATGACAGTTGCATTTAACGTAACATTTAGCCAGTATGTCGGGGAAATCGGGATTGTTGCTTATGCGGTTGTGAACTATATGCATACGGTGTTTATTATGCTCTTTATCGGAGTTGGAGCAGCTTTACAACCAATTACAAGTTATCATTATGGTGCGAAGCTCTATCAACGTATGAAACAATTTATCCGGATTGCGCTCATCACAGGATTTGGTCTTGGAGTAGCGATATTTATGGTTGGGCTTACCGGAAAAGGAATGATCATTGATTTATTCGGCATCGAAATTCCCGAGATTATTGATTATACAAAAATGGGAATTGTCTATTTTTTGCTGGGTACCTGTTTTTAGGAATCAACATGGTTTTTGTGGAATTTTATCAATCGATTGGGAAAGTCCGTATTGCTACAGGGATTACCTTAAGCCGAAGTTTTGTTATATTCATCCCCTTGCTTTTGATTTTGCCAAAAATCTTCGGTTCCAATTCCATTTGGCTTGTCTTCCCGCTAGCTGAGGGATTAACAGTATTCATCACTTATCTAGCACTAAAATTTAAATGGATAGAACTTGTTCGTTCTGAAAAGGGGAAGCTATTTAAGAAGTCCGGTTAACTGAGTTTTTTAACCGGGTTTCTCCTTTTTATCATTATTTTTCAGAATAAATAGATAAATAAAACGCTTTTTTCTTGCCATAATTACGAAAAAGTAGTTGAAAATTTTTAGAATATGCCATACAATAAATCAAAGTTACTAATTCCTATAAGTTTAATAGGTTTTTGGGAGGAAGGGGAACTCAAATTGCAAAAGACAAATCAAACTGACTTAGCGTTAATTCACAGAGAGTTGGAGAAAAATCATCAAGAGATCGTCCAATGGAGGAGATACATGCATCAGCATCCTGAATTATCTTTTCAGGAAACAGAAACAGCAAAGTTTATTGAGGAAAAGTTAATCAGTTTTGGTTTAGAGGTCAAAACAAAGATCGGCGGAAATGGACTTATTGGCATTCTTAAAGGTAATAATCCTGGACCAACGCTTGCTTTAAGAGCTGATTTCGATGCATTACCTATTCAAGACGAAAAGGATGTACCTTATAAATCGCAAAAACCTGGAGTGATGCATGCATGCGGGCATGATGGTCATACAGCTGCTTTATTGGGGACTGCGCAAGTGCTAAGCCAGTTTCGAGAAAAGCTTAATGGTAAGATCATCTTTATTTTCCAACCTGCAGAGGAACTGCCACCTGGTGGGGCGAAATTCATGATTGAGGATAATGTATTAGATGGCGTGGATTATGTATTCGGTGCCCATTTAGCATCTGATATTCCATTAGGGCAAGTTGCGGTGGGAGAAGGTTTTACTTCAGCTGCAGTCGATAAATTTGAAATTACGATTAAAGGAAAAGGCGGGCATGGGGCAAGACCTCATGAAACGATTGATTCCATTGTGATTGGCAGTGAAGTTATTAATGCTTTACAAAAAATCGTTAGTCGACAAGTAAATCCATTACAATCTGCTGTTGTGACAGTGGGCGTGTTCCAAGCTGGAAATGCATTTAATGTCATTGCAGAAAATGCCAAAATCGAAGGAACTGTTCGTACCTTTGATGAACAGGTGAGGATGCAAGTCAAAGAGGATATTGATTCGATTGTAAAGGGAATTACGTCTGCCTTTCAAGCAAATTATTCGATCGACTATTTACTAGGATATCCTGCTCTATATAATCATGAGAAAGAAACAGAGCTTGCGAGAACCCTTTTCAAGGAAGAATTTTCAGATGAAGCTGTTATTACTTTACAGCCTTCCATGGGTGCAGAGGACTTCTCCTACTTTTTACTAGAAAGACCGGGAACCTATTTTAGAGTAGGGAGTCGAAATGACAACGAACAGACTCATTATTCCCATCATCATCCGAGGTTTGATTTCGATGAGCGAGCGTTACTAAATATCGAAAGATCCTTTGTGAAAATTGTAGCCCATTATTTGTTTTAACAATCATTTTTGTTTTTTTGGGATTTTTGTCAAAAAATTTTGAATAAGAATAAAGGAATGAAGAAAATGAAACAGTCAAAAGGGATTTTGTTAATAGTAACAATATTGTTCAGCTTACTTGTAGCTGCTTGTAGCTCAGGAGAAACGTCAACAAATGATGGGAAAAAGTCGGCAGACACTGAAAAGGCCGCGGATACAACGAATGTTGTAGAAGATATGCAAATTCCAGCAGAAGACCCATCAGCTTCTCCTCAATTAGCTGTCAATCGGGGGGATATGGTAGTTGTGGGCTTACAAGAGCCTGGGGGAGTATTTACGCCTTATTTTAATTCAAGTGGTTATGATGGAAATGTTCAATCGGTGATGTTTCCTCCATTAGTGGATATCAATGAAGCAGGTGAACCGATCCCAGGACTTGCTGAAGAATGGGATGTATCCGAAGATGGGTTAACATATATCTTTTATTTACGAGATGATTTGAAATTTGATGATGGAACACCGCTAACAGCTGAAGATGTTGAATTTACCCTAACGCTCCTGCATGATCCTAGTTATGGTGGTGGTACGGATATCACGGAAGCAAAAGTTGTAGGGGGATTAGATTATAAAAACGAAGATGCTGATAGTATCTCAGGTATTAAAGTAGTGGATGATAAAACGATTGAAATTACGACAGAAGAAGTAAATGCTCGTTCCTTGCGTTTACTTGGCGGTCAAGTGTTGAAGAAAGACTACTATGGAAAAGACTATAAAAAAGGTGATCTTGATTACTTAAATGGCTTGCATTTAAAACCAGTTGGGGCAGGACCATTCCGTTTTGTCGACTACTTACCAGGTCAAGAAATTCGCTATGAAGCCAATGAACATTTTTATGATGGAAAGCCTGAAGTGGATCAATTCATCTATAAAACAACTGAAGGGGATTCTCAGCAATTTTTCCAAACGGGTGAATTGGATTACAGTGGATTGGCTGCTAGCCAAGATAATTTTGAATTTTTACAAGCTCTAGGATTTGCCGATATTAATGTATATACCTCTTCTGCCTATGGTTATGTCACATTTAATCATGAGAAAGAGATTTTCAAAGATCCGCAAGTGCGACAAGCCTTTATATACGGACTTGATCGACAAACGATTATTGATACGTATTACCAAGGCTATGCGCAAGTGGCGAATGTTCCGGTTTCCCCAGCATCTTGGGCTTATACAGATGAAATTGGTAGCACAGACTACGATCCAGAAAAAGCGAAACAATTGTTAGAGGATGCTGGTTGGACAGAAGGAGACAATGGCATTCGAGAAAAAGATGGTGAAAAGCTCGTTGTCTATTACTTTACTTCTGCTGGTGGCTTAGGAGATACCTTCATTCCGATTGCAAAGGAAAATTATAAGGAGATCGGGATTGATCTACAAGTAGAACAAATGGATTTCAATGCTTTGCTTTCCCGAGTAGAGAAGGGCGATCATGACTTGGCATCTTTCTCCACGACTATGCTGACAGATCCTTATGATGGTATTGATAGCTTTCACACAAAAACACAGGATTCGATTATAAAAGGGTATGGAAATGAGGAGATTGATGGTTTGATCGATGCTACGATCGCGACCAATGATCAAGATGAAAGAACAGAAGCTTTTCATGAATTATACAAAGCATTGGATGAGGATCCTCCGGTGATTTTAATGTCCTATACAAAAGTGTTAAGTGGTACGAACGCACGGGTAAAGGGCTTTGAACCAAATGGATATCGCGGGATTGCTCCTAGCTTGAAAAATCTACAAGTAGTAGATGTGCAACAATAATCCTGTAAATCTATTAAATATGTATCATCGTTTTCATTCAGGCGTATCTGCACAATGTGCGGGTACGCCCAATTAGATAAGAAAATTATTGGAAATAGTCATCATCCTTGTGGATAGATGGGAGGCAACTAAGCTTGAAAGAATATGTTTTAAAAAGAGTGTTGTATTTAATTCCAACTTTGCTTGGAGCTTCATTGCTGATCTTCTTTTTGTATTCATTAGTTCCTGGTAACTTTATTGATGCCGATCCAAATTTAACGGCTGAACGGAAGGCCGAGCTATACGCGCTTTATGGTTTTGATCAGCCGATGTTGAAGCGATATTTTATCTGGATGGGAAATCTTCTGCAAGGTGATCTTGGCTATTCGTTACAATTCCAACGTCCAGTTGTCGAAGTGCTAGGAAACTATTTATGGAGTTCCTTTTTTGTTGCGTTAGCTTCATTGATTCTGACATGGGGAGTTGCTTTGGTTGTCGGCGTTGTTTCTGCGACTCGTCAATATTCTTTATTTGATTCATTGGCAACTGTGTTAGTGTTTGCCGGTATGGCTACCCCATCGTTTTTTCTTGGCTTAATTTTAATTAAATTTCTTGCCGTTGATCTTGGCTGGTTTCCAGCTGGAGGTATGATCACTACTGGAAGTAATTATACTGGCTGGGCATATATCAAAGATGTAGGCCAGCATATGATTTTACCTGTGTTAGTTTTAACGATGTTAGGGATTGGCGGTTTAGCCCGTTATTTCCGAACCAATATGCTTGAAGTGATTCGTCAGGATTTTGTCCGTACAGCGAGGGCAAAGGGATTGAAGGAAAAAGCGGTTGTCTATAAACATGCATTAAGAAATGCTCTCTTGCCAGCAATTACTTTATTTGCCTTTGAGTTACCAGCCTTGTTCAGTGGTGCGATTATTACAGAGCAAATCTTTAATTGGCCAGGGATCGGAGCCATTTACATGCAGGCTTTTACGGTTCGAGATTATCCATTATTAATGGGCTTTACGATGTTTATCGCCCTTTTGACCGTTATAAGCAATCTAGTAGCAGATTTATTATATGGAGTAGCAGATCCCCGAGTTCGTTTAAAGTAATTTTTTATTGGAAAAAAGTGGATTCCTTTTCCTGTGAATTATAAGGAGTTGAAACATATGGAAAGTTCTTCAGTAACGACGATGGATCCAAAGATACATACGAAACAACAAAAATCTTCTCTTTGGAGACAGGTGTTTCGTCGTTTGTTAAAAAAGAAAATCGCCCTCTCAGGATTAGGGTTTCTTATTTTTGTTTTTTTGTTTTCCTTTTTAGGTCCTTTCTTTTCTCCCTATGGAGTTTCTGGTGTGGATCCAACGAATATCAATCAACCTCCCAGTACTGTTCATTGGCTAGGGACAGATAAGTTAGGACGGGATGTCTTAACAAGATTGATGTTAGCTGGGAGAATTTCTTTGACAGTAGGGCTAGGCGCGATGGTCATGTCTTTAACAATCGGAGCTATATTAGGTGTATTAGCGGGCTATTATAAAGGGATCATCGATCAAATTGTGATGAGAACCACAGACATATTAATGACATTGCCTGGTTTACCATTATTATTTATTATGGCGGCTGTGATGTCAGAGTGGAAAGTACCAGCTGAGCAACGGCTTTATATCGTTATGTTAATGCTAAGTCTAGTCGGCTGGCCCGGACTTGCGAGATTAGTACGAAGCCAAATTCTTAGTTTACGAGAACGTGAATTTATTCAAGCAACAGATGCATTAGGACTGCGGGATCGAAGGAAGCTGTTGAATCATTTATTACCAAATACCGTTCCTTTATTAATTGTGGCAGGGACATTGAGTGTTGGGAGTGCGATCTTAAGTGAATCTGTCCTAAGCTTCTTTGGACTAGGGGTCGTTCCACCAACAGCTTCTTGGGGCAATATGATCAATGCAGCTAACTCACTGATTGATTTTCAAAAGCGCCCTTGGCTGTGGATTCCACCTGGTGTGGCAATCTTCCTAACGGTGATTAGTATTAATTTACTCGGTGATGGCTTGCGCGACGCAATCGATCCAAACATGAAGAGGAGGTAATAGACGTGTCAGAAGGGTCTATCCTGCAGGTAAATCACTTGCTTACCCAATTTCAAACAGAAGCTGGGAATGTGAACGCAGTGAATGATGTAAGTTTTGAAATAAAGCAAGGGCAAACCGTATGTTTGGTCGGAGAATCGGGATGTGGTAAAAGTGCTACAGCCATGTCTATTATGGGATTAATCGATCATTCATCAGGAGCTAAATGTGAAGGCGAGATTAAATTCGAAGGAAAAGATTTGTTGAAAATGAAAAAAGGCGATTTACGAAGGATGCGTGGGAATGACTTTGCTATGATCTTTCAAGAGCCAATGACTTCGCTTAATCCTGTCTTAACGATTGGCGAACAGATAATTGAGCCTTTGATGGAACATACGGTCATTTCCAAGAAGCAAGCAAAGCAAAAGGCGATAGAATTAATTGAATTGGTTGGAATTGGCAGAAGTCGAGAGATCTTTTCCTCTTATCCCCATCAGTTGAGTGGTGGGATGTTGCAAAGGATTATGATTGCGATCGCTTTATGCTGTGATCCGCGATTATTAATTGCAGATGAACCAACGACAGCCCTCGATGTCACGATTCAAGCGCAAATTTTAGAATTGTTGCGAAAGCTGAAGGATGATCGACAAATGTCGATGCTATTGATTACTCATGATCTTGGAGTTGTAGCAGAAGTTGCTGATTATGTGATCGTCATGTATGCGGGAAAGGTTATTGAACATGCGCCTGTCACAGAATTATTTAAGAACCCAAAACACCCATATACAAAAGGTCTACTTGCAGCTAAGCCTGTTATCAATCAACGTAAAGAGACGCTTTATACGATTCCTGGACAGGTGCCAAACTTGATTGATTTGCAGCCATCTTGTTATTTTAGTGATCGTTGCGAGCACTGTATGAAGATTTGTGTTGAGAAGAGCCCTAGTATGAAGTCGATTAAGGATGATCATCAAGTAGCTTGTTGGTTATATGAAGAAGAGGTGAGTGTATGACAGCAGCGGCAGAACCGTTAATTGAGGTCGATCATCTGAAAAAATATTTTGGTGAAACCTCTTCGATTTTTAAACGCAATAAAGAAGTGGTCAAGGCAGTTGATGGCGTGAGCTTTACTATTGAAAAAGGCGAAACGTTTGGACTTGTTGGAGAATCGGGGAGTGGAAAAAGTACAATTGGCCGAAGCATCCTCCGCCTCCATTCGATTACGTCAGGAGAAGTCAAATATAATGGGCAGAGCCTTCATCAGCTAGCTAAGGGAGACATGCGGAATTTACGGCCAAAATTGCAATTTATCTTTCAGGACCCGTTTAGTTCGTTAAACCCTAGGATTCGAATTGGTGATGCGATTGGGGAAGCATTGCTGGATCATGGTTTATGTAGCAAGACAGAGGTAAGAGGAAAAGTGTTAGAGGTGTTAGATATTTGTGGCCTTGCTCCTTATCACTATGAACGATTTCCCCATGAATTCAGTGGGGGACAACGACAGCGGATTGGCATCGCAAGGGCGATCATTTTAGAGCCGGATTTTATTGTTGCTGATGAGCCAGTGTCGGCTTTAGATGTTTCCATCCAAGCGCAAATCATTAATTTATTTCAGAAATTGCAAAAAGAGAAAGATATTACTTTCTTATTTATTTCGCATGATTTAAGTGTTGTCGAGCATCTATGTTCAAAAATAGGCGTTCTTTATCTTGGTTCTATGATGGAACTGGCGAGTCGGGATCAACTATATGGGAACCCGCTTCATCCTTATACAAAGGCTTTACTCTCTGCGGTCCCCATTCCCGATCCAACATTAAAACGCGAACGAATCATCTTGAAAGGGGACATCCCCAATCCAGCCAATCCTCCAAAAGGATGCAAATTTCACACACGCTGTCCCTTAGCAAAGGATATTTGCCGAGTACAAGTACCCGAATTTCGCGAAATTGAAGACCAGCATTATGTAGCTTGCCATCTAGTTTAAGGGGCCTGACCCCCATTGTGATAAAGTATTAACGGAATGAGGGTCAGACCCCTAATTCAATTTTTACATTTCTATAGGTACTGCTCTCTTCAAGAGGTTCTTCTTGGACTAGACAATTTTTCGATAGTAATGATTTGAGCTGAAGCCAGGCGTCCTTTTTGATATGTAGTTTTTTGATCCCTTTGTTAGTAAGCTGATAATCGCGGCCTTCGATTAGTTGGAATTTAAGTTTTAGCAATGTTTGCAGGCCTCTGATCGTGATAAATTTAATTTGGTAACCATCTTTGATGATGGAGGTGAAGGCTTCTTGATCTTGATCTGCGAGCTCTATAAGTTCATTAAAATCAAAGCGTTCATTTATATGGACCCAAGGGGTAACATCCTTTCGCTTGATATGATTTAGTATCTCTGCGTCAGATATCCCCTGGCTTCTTAGTGTCTCAATCATGTAAGCAATTGGTAATGATATGGGATGATTTTTCAATGTAAGCCCTCCTTAAAAGTCCTGATTATTCTAATATTATCCTATAAGTTTAAGGAGAATGCTAGTTTCCTTTCACACAAAACTTTATCACACCAGGAAAATGATAAGTTCGTATTCAAAAGGATCAAGTCGGCGACTACGCTGACGTTCTATCAGCTTGTACGTCGAAAGTTCGAGACGGACTTGCACGTTTGTGCTGACTTCTTGGATTTGAACGGAAGATTCATTAATTCGCAGTGTCATTTTTACTGAGCTCTTAGAACATACTCTGTAAAAAAAAGAGATTCGGAAGGAGCTGATTAAGCGGCTTTCACCAATCCCTTCCGAATCGTTGACATTGAAAAGTTGTTTTCAATTGTATCGCTCTATACATCAATCTCGCATGTCGGCCATCTCGACTTCTGCGATCCATTTTCGGACGAAGGCAATGCATGAATTGTTCATCGCATATACAAGGATGAATCCCCCTATTCAAACAGCGATCATGTCTCATACAGCAGGAATCCACATCATTAATAGGAGAACCAGGCCCACTACATCCTGGTCCACACCATCTATAACCAGGAAAAATGCAACCGAGCTGATTTCTTTTTCCAGACAATCCATCACCCCCATACTCTACAATATGAGCACACATCGTAGAATGCATGAGCAGATGCCTTAAACCGAGAAGGGAAAGTGATGATTTAGCAAAAAATCCACTATTTTATCCCGCATTCCCGGGCTGTAATCCTCGCTTCAAGACTTTGGAAAATACGGAGAAGCGAAGGTGGGGATGGAAGAAAATCCCCGCTAATTAAGTATCACTTTTTTTCTAATCGCAATTTTCAAGAGTAATCCATCATTCAAATAATGTTGCGATCTTTAAACCGATGATCGGATCAGCGATTTGGTCTAATTGATAAACGACATTTTCTTTTTGCCAGAGAATCTGCTGATCATCCCTTGTTGCATCCAAATGAACAAAACCATTTTCTTCTGGGATCGGTAATGAATGATCTTCTAGAAAAGTGACGGCATTGCGGGCCAGTTCTTCACCAGACTCTGCTTGATCTGTTTGCGTATGTGCTACCAATGCCCAGCGGCCTTCATTCCAGCCTGTCCAGAGGCTGCCTGCTCCTGCATCTTGATACCCAGTGATGTCATGACCAAGATCCACTTCATTACCGCCGTTTTGTTCAAAATCTTCATAAGCTATTTCTTCGTTTGCCTGTTCCTGAGTATCGTATTGTTGTACGGTTAATTGTGCAATCTGCCTAGCATCACCATCATTTAATTGATCATTATTAATGAGAATCGGAGTTTGACTAGCAAAAAAGATTACCGTATATTGATCCTCTGATGATGTGGTAGCAGCTGTCAAATGCTCCCCTTTATCTAAAGGGATGCTGTCTGGAAGAACAATCGTTAGGTCTGTATCAATTTGCCCTTTTATTCCTTTCATTATCTCTTCCTGTGCAAGCTCTTTTTCGTTTTGTTGCTCTGGTTGTGAGGAATTCTCCTCTTCATTAGGTTGGGGATCTTGCTTAGCGTCGTCTTGGTCCTCACTTTGTTTTACATCATCAGTTTCAGCATTGTTTTCTGCTGGAGTTTCTTGTGAAGAGTGATCCTTAGTTGCACAACCTCCAATAAGAAAAATAGCGACTTGTATAGCCTTTTTCATCATCATAACCACCCTTGTTTTAAAGTTTACACGTTATTTATACCTCTAATAATGCTCAAAAAAACGTCAATAAAAAACTAGCTTGATTGACAAATTCCATAAACCTTTTTACAATAAAACCTCATAAGCTAGTAAAAATTGCTCGCTTATTCTCTGTTCAATAAATGGACTTATATTGGTACCGAATTTGTAACATAACCTTATCCCCATTTTGAAAATCTGTAGTATGATAGAGATATAGAATGCTCAGTTATTCACTATTTGGAGAAAAAGGAAAATCATTGGACCTTGGCTGAAAGGTAAACGGGGGATGATTTACTATCCGCCTGGATTTGCCATAGACATTACAGAGGAAAATTCTCACTCATGTCTTTGCATAAATTTTTTTGTCAAAGTTTGTTCATAATTTCACGAACTAAAAGTGCACAAGCACACAAAATGAATTACTTTTGTCAAAGTTTGTTCACTTTTTCACTTAAGGAGGAAAATGGAATGGAAGAGGTTATTCTTGCGAGGATTCAATTTGCTTCAACGACATTGTTTCATTTTATCTTTGTCCCATTGTCCATTGGTCTAGTATTTATTATTGCGATCATGCAGACACTGTATGTGATAAAGAAAAAAGAAGTTTATTTGAAGATGACCAAGTTTTGGAGTATCTTTTTTCTAATTAACTTTGCAGTCGGAGTGGTGACAGGGATTATCCAGGAATTTCAATTTGGGATGAACTGGTCAAGTTATTCACGATTTGTCGGTGATGTATTTGGAGCGCCGCTTGCTGTTGAGGCTTTATTAGCTTTTTTCTTAGAATCTACCTTTATTGGATTATGGATGTTCGGTTGGAATAAATTACCGAAAAAATTACATCTGGCTTGTATCTGGCTTGTATCGATTGGTACAATTATGTCCGCTTTTTGGATCTTAGCAGCCAATTCCTTCATGCATAATCCCGTTGGCTATACGATTCAAAATGGTCGCGCAGAAATGAACGATTTTGTAGCTGTGTTGACCAACCCTAAACTTTGGGTTGCCTTTCCACATACAATCTTTGGAAGCTTTGCTACAGGTGCCTTTTTTATTGCTGGTGTCAGTGCTTGGTATTTGATTAAGAAAAAAGATGTGGAAATTTTTAAACGTTCGATTGCTATTTCGCTTGTTATTGGATTGGTCGCTGGCTTAGGACTCGCTTTTTCTGGTCACGCGCAAGCAACCTATTTAATGCATGCCCAACCAATGAAAATGGCAGCGGCTGAAGGGCTTTGGGAGGATAGCGGTGATCCCGCAGCTTGGACTCTGTTTGCCAATATTGATACTAAAAACCAGGAAAGTACCCATCGGATCGAAATACCATATTTATTAAGTTACTTGGCGTATAGTGAATTTAGTGGAAAAGTAGAAGGAATGAATACTTTACAAGAAAAAATGATTGAAAAGCATGGAGAAGGCATTTATATACCTCCAGTGAAAACAACATTTTGGAGTTTTCGCATTATGGCCGGAACTGGTGGAATTCTAATCCTGCTTAGTGCTTTAGGTCTGTTCTTATTATGGAGAAAAAAATTAGTCCATAGCATTCGTTATTTGAAATGGTTGGTTCCTGCTATCTTTTTACCATTCATCGGTAATTCCTTTGGTTGGATTATGTCCGAGATTGGTCGCCAGCCTTGGGTAGTCAATGGTCTTATGAAGACAATGGATGGAGTCTCACCGAATGTGAGTGCAGGACAAATCTTATTTTCGCTTATCTCCTTTTCTCTCATCTATGCATGTTTAGCAATTGTGATGGTGTATCTATTTATCCGTGTGATCAAGCAAGGGCCGCATGCAAAAGCGAAGGAAGATGTATCAGCGTCAGACCCGTTTGATCTTGGAGGTGTTCAACATGCAACTAAGTGAGGTATGGTTTATCCTTGTTGCCGTTTTATTTGTTGGCTTTGTTTTCTTGGAAGGTTTTGATTTTGGAATTGGTATGGGGACAAAGTTTCTCGCGAAAAATGAACAGGAGAAACAAATGCTAATTAAAAGTATTGGCCCCTTTTGGGATGCGAATGAAGTATGGTTGATCACAGCGGGGGGAGCAATGTTCGCTGCCTTCCCGCACTGGTACGCAACATTGTTCAGCGGCTATTATCTACCGTTTGTTGTATTATTATTAGCTTTAATTGCCCGTGGAGTAAGCTTCGAGTTTAGAGAAAAAGTTGATTCAGAACATTGGATAAAAGTCTGGGACTGGGCCATTTTTGCTGGAAGTATTTTACCTCCATTTTTATTAGGTGTTATGTTTTCTAGTCTTATTAAAGGATTGCCCATTGATGCAGAAATGAATATGTATGCTGGCTTCACGGATATAATTAATATTTATACCCTAGTAGGTGGCGTTGCATTCGTACTCCTTTCCTATTTGCACGGTTTAATGTTTGCTTCCTTAAAAACAACAGGGTCATTACGAGAAAAGTCGAAGGAAATGGGATTAAAGATTTACTTTTTGACAGGTTTCGTTGTGGTACTTTTCGTTGTTTTAACAGGGATCTATACAGATGCTCTAGCTGATAAAGGTTGGATTCTTTACACACTCTACGGTTTAGTGGTCGTGTTGTACTTATCTTTATATCCACTTTTACGTAATAAAAAAGAAGGGTATAGCTTTACCGTAACAGGCTTGATCATGATTCTTGTTATGTCATCGTTTTTTATCGCCCTGTTTCCTAACGTACTCATTAGCTCGACCGATTTTGCCAATAATTTAACGGTATATAATGCGGCATCTGGTCAATACTCTTTAAAATTAATGACGATTGTGGCAGCAACAATGATCCCAATTGTTTTAGGTTATACATTTTGGAGTTACTATATTTTTCGTAAGAGAGTCTCGCATAATGTGTGATCAAAAAGGAGGATAAAAAGGACCCGTCGGCTAAAGGTACTGACGTCCTGTCAGCAACGCCACACTAGCACATCCTGTGGTGTCGAAAGTTCGAGGCGGCGCAGCCTTGAGCAGCGGACATGTACAGGATGTACTAACTTCTGCGTTGCCCACAGGACGTGGGCGAATTTAGCAGAAGATCCTTATCTTGATACATGAGCAGCAGAAAGGCAAGCCAACGAGCTACCACAGGATGTGGTGACTTCGACGTTCGAAACAGGACGTGTCGGTACTTAGTCGAAGATCATTTATCTCGCAGTGTCATTTTTACCGGACTTTTTGATCATCATCTCATAAGGAGCTTTTAGAAGACTAATGGATAAACATCTTCTTCATTATAAAGGAAGCAAACGTCTTATATTCATCGTTGGTTTGTTAACGGTAATCCAAACGATTATCTTAATTGTGCAGGCCCGCTATCTAGCGGCTGCAATTGTGAATATGTATGAGGGGACTGCGTGGAAAGCAGTCCTTCCTCTATTGGCGATTTTTATTGTGGCCTTTATTTTGCGTCATTTGATTCAATGGATAAAAGAAAAGTTAACCTATCAGTTTGCTGAAGACACAGCGAACGAATATCAGCAACTTTTATTAAAAAAGTTGTTTGCATTGGGGCCAAGGATGGTTGGGAAAGAGGGCACTGGACAACTCGTGACATTGGTTATGGAAGGGATTCCTCAATTTCGCACTTATTTACGGCTGTTTATTCCGAGAGTAATTGCGATGGTCTGTGTACCGATTATTTTATTCATTTATGTCACCACTTTAGACCTTGCCTCAGGTGTTATCTTAGCTGTTGTGATGCCGATTATGATTATTTTCTTAATTTTATTAGGGATGGCAGCGCAGAAGCAGATGGATGCCCAGTGGGAAACCTATCAATTACTATCTCGGCATTTTGTTGATTCATTACGTGGATTAGTAACTCTTAAATATCTTGGGAAAAGTAAATCACACGCTAAATCAATTGAAACGGTTAGTAATAAATATAGAATTGCGACAAACCGTACATTGCGGGTCGCTTTTTTGTCCACCTTTTCATTGGATTTTTTTGCGAGTTTATCCGTCGCGATTATTGCCGTCGAGCTAGGATTACGCTTAATTAACGGTCATATTATACTTTTACCTGCCCTGTTGATTCTAATATTAGCTCCTGAATACTTTCTGCCAGTCCGGGAATTGGGAAATGATTATCATGCTACGATGGATGGCAAGGAAGCTGGAGAGAAAATTCATCAAATTTTAGCGATGAAAACCATTGCTAATGATCAAGCTGAAATCGCTATTCCGGCTTGGACGAAAGATAGTGTTTTGTCGTTAAAAAACGTCAGTATGGAATCTGAAGAAGGCTTGACTCGTCTTGAAAACCTTAATTTTGACGTACGTGGCATACAAAAAATTGGTATCGTGGGAACTTCTGGATCGGGAAAATCCACGCTTATTGACTTATTAACGGGTTTTTTAGAGACAACTAGTGGTGAAATCAGTTGTAACAGGCAAAAAATCCCGCATTTTTCTTTGGAGGATTGGCAGAAACAATTAACTTATATTCCGCAGCATCCACATATTTTCGCAGGAACGATTGCAGAGAATATTCGTTTATATGCGCCTGATGCTCCTAAGGAAAAAGTTAAGGAAGCAGCTGATAAAGTCGGATTAACGGCATTAGTTTCTCGATTTCCGAATGGGTTGGAAGAGGTTATTGGTCAAGGTGGGCGTAATTTAAGTGGGGGGGAAGAGCAACGAGTCGCTTTAGCTAGAGGATTGCTTCAAGATCGCCCAATAATGTTGTTAGATGAGCCGACTGCACATTTGGACATTGAAACGGAGTACGAATTGAAAAAAGCAATGCTGCCATTGATGGAAGGGAAATTAGTCTTTTTTGCAACTCATCGATTGCATTGGATGCAAAGCATGGATTGGATTTTTGTTATGGAGAATGGCAAACTTGTAGAAACTGGTCATTATCATGATTTAATACAGAGACCTGGAACATTTTCAGCATTACGACAAGCACAAAAAGGGGGCGATGATCGTTGAATCTTTATCACATTTATATAAAGCCTTATTTAAAACAATATAGGGCTGTAATGATTACAACGATAGTATTAGCCGTGCTAACACTTCTCTCAGCTTCCTTTTTAACCTTTGTTTCCGGGTATTTAATTACACGAGCATCTGAAAGACCTGAGACGATCTTGCTTTTATATGTTCCGATCGTCGCTGTCCGGACTTTTGGTATATCCAAAGCAGTGACACGTTATGTGGAACGCTTAGTTGGCCATCACGCAGTATTAAAAATATTAGGTGATATGCGCGTACACTTATATAAAATGCTTGAGCCGCAGGCGTTATTTATTCGTTCACGCTTTCAAACTGGCGATTTGTTAGGGACATTAGCTGATGATATTGAGCATTTGCAAGATGTCTATATAAGAACCATCTTTCCAACTGCTTCCGCTATCTGTTTATTTATTTTTTCAGTTATAACTTTATCTTTGTTTGACTGGAAGTTTGCGATTGGAATGGCCTTTCTTCTTAGTATTGTTTTAGTTGTGTATCCCTTATTATCGTTGTTTAGTTTAAAGAAAAAGCAAATTAGCTTGAAAAAGAATCGCAAACATACTTATCAGGATTTAACGGATGCCCTTTTTGGTTTGCATGATTGGATGATTAGTGGACGGAAGAATCGTTTTATTACGAGCTTTTTAGAAAAAACAAAACAAGGAAATAAAGTAGAGAAAGCGATTGCGAATTGGCAACAAGCGCGGACATTCCAATTACAGTGTTTATCAGGGATTATCTTATTGCTAGTAGGAATATGGGCTGGAATCGCAGCGGGCAACGGACAAATCGCCCCAACCTATATTGCGGCATTTACCTTAGTGGTCTTTCCAATCATGGAGGGACTGATCCCAGTTTCAGACGCAGTAGAAAATATACCAACTTATCAAGAATCACTACAACGCATTGATGATGTTCGCCAGTTTTCACAAGAGAAATCGGAAGAGGACTCTCAGCCTTTTGATGCACCAACTCCTGCAATCCTTGTAGATAATATCACGTTCCATTACCCAAACGAGCAGGAAGCAGCCATTAAAGATCTTCAGCTTTCAATTCCATATGGACAAAAAATCGCGATATTAGGAAAAAGCGGTGCGGGAAAATCAACTTTATCGCAACTACTATTAGGCGCAGTCACACCGCAAGCAGGACAGATTGAAATCGCTGGACAGTCACCCGAAAAATATGGGGACAAAATTTATCAAGGAATTGGTTACTTAAATCAGAAGCCATACTTATTTGCTACAACCGTTGCAAATAATATTCGCATAGGAAATAATAATGTAACGCAAGAAGAACTAGAGAATGTGATTCAACAAGTAAAATTAGACGAGTATATACACTCACTTCCAAAGGGATTAGACACGCAAATGGAAGAAACAGGGCAACGTTTTTCAGGTGGTGAACGTCAACGAATTGCATTAGCACGCATTTTATTGAAAAAAACACCGATTGTTATCTTGGATGAACCAACAATCGGCCTTGATCCAATCACAGAAAAGGAATTGCTTAACACCATGTTTGAGACATTAAAAGATAAAACAATAATCATGATCACCCACCACCTAACCGGACTCGAAAAAATGGACCAAATCATCTTTCTAGACAACGGCAAGATCACTATGGAAGGAACCCATACCGAACTAATCAAACAACACAAACGTTATCGTGAATTATATGCTATGGATAGAGGTGCAGGTGCCTGACACGACCGAGACTTCGCCGAATTTTAATTATTTGCCGAAAAGAAACCAGATTACTTTGTAAAATAAAAGATAAAAGTATTCTTTGCTATAAAAGTACTTTTATCTTTAAAGTCACACATAACATCACTTATAGTTGGAAGTAGTTCAGTTTTGGAGTACAAATCTTAAAACGCAGTCCAAAATGAACTACTTTTTTTATGCAAAATTGTATATAAAGCAACACATAAATTATTGATGAAATCATTAAAAGAAAATTGGTACTTTTGTGTTACTCTATATAAGAATGTTAATTCATTGGAGGAAGTATGAATATTTACTTAAATCTTTTCAGTCTCCTCATTTTCGTCATAACAGTCATACTATTTATTGTTGTTAAGTTGTTTATTTATTTTGTAAAAAAGAGAGAGTTTCCGTTTCCTAAAAGACTTTTAATCGCTTCCTTAATAGGAGCGACGTTGATTTTAGCTGCTTTTTTATATACACAATACTTTTTTACATTTAATAACCTTAAAGGAACGCTTCTGGAAGGACCTATAAACTTCCCCGAATGGTAAATACACCGCTAATGCTTACTATAGAACGTATGGAGGTGCCGCAGGAGGGGTTAATATTTGGGTGCAAATCACTAACAATACAGATCATAAGACCAAGGTAATTTACTATAGTGACGCAAAAAGTCACTTTTCTATAAGTTGGAATGGTGAAAATACTTTAGCTATCACTAATGAGGAACCAGATTATCCAGAGTCAGATAGCAGTACTAATTTGGATGTTAGGGACGAAATTTATGACCACTATGGTTTGGCTTGCCAAAGTTTGTTAATGAAAAACGATTATAAAAGGTGCTTTAAGAAGTAATCAGTTTTTTATAGGTTTTAATTAAGGAATAATAAGGTGAGGCTGGGGTATAAGCGTTTCACCAAAGAAAACGGGGCATATGAACCTAGAAGTTCGGTTTTGTCTTGCATGAAAACATTTTTGTCTCAGCCTCATCTTTTTTTCACCATTAAATGTGTGACATTAAGCAAAGGTGTCCTAATTATTTTTTTGAAACTTGTCTAAAACAAAAAATGGGTCTGCTTTTCTAAAGGTTGTTATTTTGCTGTTGAATTTCATCTTTTGCTAGTTTACTGTTCGCGGTTTCAAGTGTACGTTCTTTATTGACAGAATCACCTGGTTCTAGATTATTGAGATTTGCTCGAATGGTCATGTCTTCTTGGTTAATGATTGTTTTTTGTTTGTTCTTTTTCATGGGTGAAGCCTCCTTATCTATGATAGGGTTAGTATGACCAGTAAAAGGGGATAACATGAATAAGGATGAAAGATCGAGAGGAGAGGGGAAACTATGCCAAAGATTCAACTAAAAAGGGTTTACGATTCATTTGACCAATCAGATGGCCTTCGAATTCTTGTTGACCGGATTTGGCCACGAGGTATAAAAAAAGAAGATGCAAAATTGGATGAGTGGTTGAAAGAGGTGGCACCTAGCTCCGAATTGAGAAAATGGTTCGGGCATGATTCTCAACATTTTGAAGAATTTGAGCAAAAATATGTAAATGAACTTCGAAACGATGAGGAAAAGAAAGCTGCCTTTGAAGAGTTATGGGAAAAAGCAAAAAACAATGACATTACCTTACTTTATGCGGCAAAAGATGAGCAGCATAATCAGGCTGTTCTATTGAAAAAGGAACTAATGCTGCGGAACAGATCTAGCAACTAGTGGGAGGGAAGGATTTACGACCAAACATGGGGAGGCTTTAATCATTTAAAGGTGAATCTTAAACCCGTATGGTGCTCTTTAATCCTTTTTAATCTTTTTATAAACCCGTATGGTATGTGGTACCTCTTTTTGTTACGCTTCTCCGTGGATACTTTTCCAATTTTTGACAAAAAGGTGTCATTTTAAAAAACAACTTGCTTTCCAGTGAATTTCATAGTATATTAAATCTATAGAAAGTTAGTGAAAATATTCACAAACAAATATAAAATAACAAACATTCGCTACAGTGTCCTAATATTTTTTTACATCCTAATGTGAATACTTTCACAAACAATAAAAAACAGGAGTGATTATGATGAATAAATGGTATGAAAATCGTTGGGTAGCAATTGTATGGGCCGCATTAAGAATTTGGTTAGGTGTTCAATGGTTAGAAGCAGGTTGGCATAAATTAGGCGCATTTGATGCAGGGGGATTTTTACAAGGGGCGTTAGCCAAAGCAGGAGGAGAAGCACCAGTTGTCCAAGGATGGTATGCCGCTTTCCTTGAACATGTTGCCCTTCCAAATGTGAAGATTATCAACATCTTGATCCCAGCAGGCGAAATACTCGTTGGTCTTGGATTAATTGTCGGTGCATTGACAATCCCAGCTCTGATTGCAGGAGCATTCATGAACTTGAACTTCTTACTTGCAGGAACGATTAGCACAAATCCAATCTTACTTGCCGTAGCCATCATTCTCTTATTTGTCATCAATGGAACAGTATATTACGGAGTTGACCGCTTCTTAGTCCCAGCTACGATCAAAAACTTGAAAGACAAAAATATCTTTAAAAAGTTCCGAAGGGTTGCTACACAGTAATCTAAGAAGGGGAAAGCTGAAAATAGCTTTCCCTTTTTTCTAGAAAGATAAGAAAGTATAAAATTTTGGCTAGTGTTTTGATCTAGCTCCAGCGCCTAGCCCCTCGAGGTCAAATAACCTGAGCCAATAAAAGTCAAAACCGGACTTTTCTTGTCTCAGAACATTTGCTTGTCGGGGCTGAGCAAGGCGCTTGCGCTTTTCTTAATGAAAAAAACAAATCTAGAGGATTTTTGCATTTTTTATCGAAATGGTCTATAAGAGGGACTGTAATTTTAGAATGTTAGAGGTGTAAACATGGAATATAAATGGTTAGAATGGGCGAAGAAAATTCAAGCCATTTCCCAAGCAGGATTAACGTTTTCTAAGGATGTATATGACCTGGAACGATTTGAAGAACTGCGAAAAATTAGTGTAGAAATCATGGCTGATTATTCCTCGACAGAAATGGAAAAAGTGTATGAGTTGTTTGCGAATGAAACCGGTTATCAAACACCTAAATTGGATGTAAGAGGAGCCGTTTTTCAAAATAACCAAATCCTCTTAGTTCAAGAAAATTATGATGGAGCGTGGTCGTTACCAGGAGGTTTTTGTGATATTGGTCTTTCTCCATCCGAAAATATTATTAAAGAAATCACCGAAGAGGCAGGCTATGCTGTCAATGTAAAAAAGTTACTTGCGGTTTGCGATACACATAAACATGCTCATCCACCCCAGCCTTACCATTATTATAAATTGTTTTTTCAATGTGAGATTGTCGGGGGAAGTGCGACTAGTGGTGTAGAAACCGATGATGTCCAATTTTTTTCGAAAAATCATTTGCCTACTTTATCCCAAAATCGCAATACAGAAGCACAAATACATATGCTTTTTGACTATCTGGAAAATCCAAATAAAGAGACATACTTTGATTAACCTTAAAAGAAGGAGAACAAAATGAAACCAAATATATTGATGATAATGGTCGATCAAATGCGTTTTGATTGTTTAAGTATTGCTGGCCATCCTGTCGTAGAAACGCCTAATCTCGATCAACTTGCCCTCCAGGGTGTTCGATTTACGAATGCTTATTCTGCGACCCCTACTTGCGTTCCCGCGCGAGCCGCCGTTTTAACTGGTATGTCACAGCGATCGCATGGAAGAGTCGGCTACCAGGATCGGGTTCCCTACCAATATCCTCATTTGCTTCCAGAAGAAATGAGCCAAGCTGGATATCATACGCAAGCTGTTGGGAAAATGCATGTGTACCCAACAAGGAAGTTATGTGGCTTTCATAATGTCATTTTACATGATGGCTATTTACATCATAACCGAATGAAGGACACACCAGTTCAAGAATTCTTTGACCATACAGATGATTATTTACCATGGCTTAGGGAACGACTTGGCGGGCATCGTGATCTAACTGATATCGGTTTGGATTGTAATGCTTCTGCTATGAGTCGACCATGGCATTTACCCGAAGAATTTCATCCAACCAATTGGGTTGTGACACAATCGATTGATTTCTTAAGAAGAAGAGATCCAAGCAAACCGTTCTTTTTAAAAATGTCCTTTGTCCGCCCGCATCCACCGTTTGATCCACCACAGGCTTATTTCGATTATTATATGAGTCTGGATATGGATGAACCTGTTATAGGGGATTGGGCAAATGACCTAGATGAACGCCAGGAAGGCCTACTGCCAACTGCTGGAGGCGGGAATGTACCGAAGCAACGTTTGAAAAGAGCGAGAGCTGCTTATTATGCTTTAATTGCCCATATTGATGATCAAATAGGGCGGTTTATCCAAAGTCTTATTGAATATCAGGTTTATAATAATACGGTCATTTTATTTGTTTCAGATCATGGGGAATTATTAGGAGATCATCATTTATTGAGAAAGTCTTTAGCATATGAAGGAAGCGCAAAAGTTCCTTTTATCCTTTCAGATCCGGGTAATCAATTAGGATTAAAAAAAGGAACGACTTGTTCTAGTGTAGTGGAATTACGTGATATCATGCCAACCTTATTAGATGTTGCAGATATAGAAATTCCGTCAAGTGTAGAAGGAAAAAGTATCCTTCCATTAACTAAGGATGGAGAGAGTGACTGGCGAGAGTACCTTCATGGTGAACACACTCAAGGCAGGCAATCACATCATTTCATTGTCAATGGAAAAGAAAAATTCATTTGGTATTCACAAACTGGTGAAGAGCAATTTTTTGACTTAGAAGCAGATCCTTATGAAATGAAAAATCTAATCAATCAACAAGCATACATCCATAAAATAAATACTTTACGGCAATTATTAATAAAAGAGTTAGAAGGTAGAGAAGAAGGTTACTCAGATGGAACACAACTAATTGTTGGGCAGCAGCCTCAGGCTGTTCTTCACAATAGTAAAAATAATATAGACTAATAAAAGATTGGGGATGGACGCGAACAATGTCCATCCCTAATTCCTTGTTCTTCCAGATATTAATTTTTACGTCTTTTAGCTCTTTTGTCCGCTTCGTCTGCTCTTTCCATGGCTTCTAGGTCATTTTGATCTGCTGCTTCTTGTGAAAATTCTACATCAAGACCATCCGATTTCATATTGTTTGGCACTTGCGGAAGCTTTTGTTTATTCTTGTCACGGGCCTTTCTTCGATCATCTCTACCCATATCTGAACCCTCCATATATTGTGTTATTTTCTTCTTGAATGCGTGTAACCGCCAGCTCGATCTGCCTGTTTAAATTCTTTTGCATAAAGCACTTCTTGTGTAGTAGATAATGTGCTCTTCGTTTGAACGTTTTTATTTTTGCTCATAAGGATCAACTCCTTTTGTTCGTGGCATTCCCTATCATTTTTCTCAAAAACCTTGATAAACATACATGCAAGAGATTATGGTAAAATAGAGCCAGTAAATAAGAAAGCAGGGGTGATTAGCGGTGGCGATCATCACTAAAATCACAGCGCAAAAGAAAAGAGCAGATCGCTATAATCTTTATTTAGATGAGAAATACGCTTTTAGTGTGGATGAAGCGATATTAATTCGAAATGGATTAGTAAAAGGCAAAGAATTAGCTGATTTTGAGGTTGTTCAGCTACAATATGAGGATGAAATTCGCAAAGCCTATAATGAAGCGATCCATTATTTATCATTCCGAATGAGAGCCGAAGGCGAAATTAAGAAGCATTTAGCTAAAAAAGATTGTAATGAGCAAGTCATTGAACAAGTAATGCAAAAATTACAGGAGCATCGCTATGTGGATGATCTGGAGTTTGCGAAGGCCTATGTGCGCACGCAAATAAATGCGGGAAAAAAAGGTCCAGCTAATATAAAACAAGAACTATTACAAAAGGATATTTCAGATGCATATATAGAAGAGGCATTAGCTCTTTACAAAAAAGCAGATCAAATTGATCACGCTATTCAGTTGGGCAATAAATATGCGACGAAAAATAAAAAACTCTCTGAGAAGATATTAAAGCAAAAGTTGGAGCAGTTTTTACAGACGAAGGGTTTTCCATTTTCAATTATCACAGTGGCGATCGAAGAAATTGAATATGAAAAAGACGAAGATGAGGAATGGGAATCTCTTCTCAAACACGGAGAAAAAGCTCATCGAAAATATCAACATTTAGAAGGATTTGAATACAACCAAAAGATGAAGCAAGCATTATTTCGTAAAGGCTTTGAAATAGACATGATTGGCCGTTTTTTAGATCAAAAAGAATAAAGGGGATTTTTGTAATGGAAAGGGAAAAAAAATACAGTGAAATGACGAATGAAGAACTTAAACACGAAATTGCTTTAACGAAAGAGAAGGCAAGAAAGGCTGAACAACTTGGGATGGTCAATGAATTTGCTGTTATGGAGCGAAGAGCCGTAATGGCAGAGGCTTACTTGTTATCTCCGACTGATTTTATCCCCGGTGAAATTTATGCGGTAGAAGGGGCACCTGGGACTTATTTTAAAATCGATTATCTAAAAGGGGTGTTTGCCTGGGGCTATCGATTAAATGGGGCAGGGGAAGAGGAAGCATTGCCAATTTCCTTACTTAAAAAAGTATAAAGTAAATTTTAATCATGGAATATGATTACTTTTAATGTGGGATAAAAATCATCCAGTGAGAGATTGCTCCCACTGGATAAAGGTCAGCTTTATTTTTTGTATCGTGTTACAGCATTTCTTTCTCTGATGATGTCTGTTTGGGAAAGCTCTGTCTGCCCGTTTACTTGAGAACTCATTTTTTTCGGATTATAAAATCCGCGGTTAAAAGGACTTAAACTACGGTTTTGATGTGTATTCCCATCGCTTTTACCCATTGAAAATCCTCCTTGTTGGTGAATGATCAGGACTGACTGGAATTATCTTCTCGATTCCCAGATGCTCGCATTCTGCCTTGTGGATCGGTGTTAATCGTTCCATTTGCTCTCATTGGAGAATATTCAGCCTTGGCTCGTGGTTCACCTTCAAATTTGTTTTCATTTTTATATGGGAAATCTTTTGCTTTATTACGCAATGGGACACCCTCCTTTAGTTGACGGTTTTTAAGTCGTCACCTTTATTATGGATTATAAACTGAAAAACATACGTCCAAAGGATAGCTGGTAAAGTCCCACCTTTAGTCGATAACTATATTTAATTTTTTTCTAAGTTTTTCCTCACTATAAATCCAGCCAGTATAGGAAGTGAGGATTTGTAGCTCCGCATCTAAATGCACAATGGCAACGAAGGGGTAATGTCCATTACTTCTATATCTTAAGTCAATAAAACGCACTTCTTTATAATCATCGAATTCTTTAATTTCCCAACGATATATCGGAGAAAAAGATAAGAAAGCTGAAACATTTTTATCTTGTTTTGCAGCTTCAATTTCTGGTGTTTCAGGGACAGGAATCCGATTAAATTTATCAAAGATGGTAATGGAACGTTTAAACGCCCGACCAACATAGAAAAATTCCTTTGAAATCACAGCTAATCGCCATTGATTAAAATGCATCGTAGGTGCGATAATGATTTCTTCCGCATCTGGAATGGTTTTTAGTACGGCTGACTTTACGACCTTCTGCATAATAAACCGAAGAAGATAGTAGAAAAATACAACAATATATAGGGTTAAAAATGTGGCACCCGGGTCTGCTCCAAATGCCCAAATGAAAATAGCTAAGATGTGGAGTCCAAAGATGATCGGGTCGAAGGTGTTAATAACCCCCAATGCGACCCAGTTTGCCGAGAAAGGCCGTAATGCCTGAGTCCCGTAGGCATTGAAAATATCAACAAACACATGTAAAAAAACAGCTGCAAAGGACCAAAGCCACAAATGAAATAAATTGGCTTCTGGGAAAATGAAAGCAACCAAAGCCGTCACAACGAGTGGCCAAAATAAAATAGCAGGTATAGAGTGAGTCACTCCGCGGTGATTCCTTATATAAACGGCATTATTACGTAGTTTTAAAAAAGTATCAATATCAGGTATTTGCGATCCAATGATGGCCGCTACTAAAACACTATGAGTATTGGCGGTGCTTTCAGCAACAACTGGATCTAGGGTAGCGAGCCCACCAATCGCAACACCCATGGCAAAATGAGTGGCAGTATCCAAACTAAATCCTCCTTAGAAAAAGGGTATTCGTGAACTTTGATTCCTTATTTTAATCATATTTTAAAAAAATTGAGAATGCAATATGGGACTTGAAGTCCTATCATTTTTATGATTCCCTAAATGGAGTAGTAATTAACCTGTAGGAGCGTTAAATATGGAAGAATCTAATTTAGAGCATAAGGATATAAATATTCAACAATTTCGTGAAGATTTGCTTGATTGGTTTGTAGAAGAACAACGTGATCTTCCGTGGCGAAAAGATAATCAACCGTATAAAGTATGGGTATCGGAAATTATGTTACAACAAACAAGGGTAGATACAGTCATTCCCTATTTTGAACGGTTTATGAAAACATTCCCTACGATGGAAGCTTTTGCTGCTGCCGATGATGAATCGATTCTCAAAATATGGGAGGGTCTAGGATACTATTCCCGTGTTCGAAATTTGCATTCAGCTGTGAAAGAAGTAGTGGAGCAATACGAAGGGAAAGTGCCCGATACTCAAAAAGAAATTTCAAAATTAAAAGGGGTCGGCCCCTATACAGCCGGTGCGATTCTAAGTATTGCCTATGGAAAACCAGAGCCAGCTGTAGATGGAAACGTTATGCGTGTGCTATCTAGAATCTTATTAATCGAAGAGGATATAGCAAAGCCTTCAACAAGAAAAGTATTTGAAGCAGCTGTTCGGACCTTAATTGATCCGGCTAATCCCTCATACTTTAATCAAGCTTTAATGGAATTAGGAGCCCTTATCTGCACGCCAACGTCTCCTGCCTGTCTGCTTTGCCCAGTAAGGGAGCATTGTCAAGGGTATGCGAATGGAAAGGAACAAGTTCTGCCAATTAAGACACGAAAAAAATCAGTGAAGCATCTCTCTTTAGTATCAGCAGTATTAAAAACAACTGATGATCGTTATCTTATTCGCAAAAGACCGAATGAAGGCTTACTAGCGAATCTTTGGGAATTTCCTACAACAGAAGTAGTTACAACTAAGCAATACTCTACCCAAAGACAAGCATTATCCAGATATCTGAAGGAAGAATACAAGGAAAATATACAGCTTGAAACAGGGACTTTTACTCATGTGGATCATGTTTTTTCTCATTTAACATGGTCAATGGATGTTTTTGCAGGCGAGATCACCAAAACATTGAATCATCCAGATGAAGTTCGTCTTGTTACGCAAGAGGAGCTTGAAGCTCTCGCGTTCCCTGTACCACATCAAAAGATTTGGAAAGCCTATAAAGAGATGTACGGCATGAAAAGCATTAATTAAAAATGCTCTTTATCCCGCATTAACTGGCTGTAAGACCCCCACTTCAAGAATTAGTGGAACACCTAGAATTGTAAGTGGGGGATCAACAGCCAGTAAAAGCCCGATTTGTTCAACTACCAATCAGTGGGGGATGAAAGAACCCCCCCACTGATTGAGGTTCACTTTATTGTCCAAGCATCGACATCAAGGTAAACTATACATAGGAAAAAGAAAGGTTGATGAAAAATGAATAAAGTAGCACTCGTCACAGGAAGTAGTCGTGGTGTAGGTAAGGCAACAGCGATCGCTTTAGCAAAACTCGGATATGATATTGTAGTAAACTATGCACGTAGTAAAAGTAAGGCTAAGGAAACCGCGGAGGAAATTGAGAAAATAGGCAGAAAAGCTCTCCTTGTTCGAGCAAATATAGGTGATGTTGATAAAATTAAGGCGATGTTTGCTACAATTGACCAGGAATTTGGCAGATTGGATGTTTTAATTAATAATGCAGCTTCAGGTGTTTTGCGACCTATTATGGAAATCGAAGAAACGCACTGGAATTGGACAATGAATATTAACGGAAAGGGAGTACTATTCTGTGCTCAGGAAGCCGCAAAGTTAATGGAAAAAACAGGTGGGGGAAGGATTGTGAGCTTAAGTTCTCTTGGCTCGATTCGTTATTTAGAGAACTATACAAATGTGGGAGTATCAAAGGCGGCTGTCGAGTCACTTACAAGATATTTAGCTGTTGAATTAGCGCCAAAAAACATTGTGGTGAACGCTGTATCAGGTGGAGCGATTGATACAGAGGCTTTAACACATTTCCCGAATCGAGAAGAGCTGCTAGAGGATGCAAGAAAACATACCCCTGCAGGACGAATGGTCGAAATCGATGATATTGTAAAGACTATTTTATTTTTAGTCTCTGATGATGCCTGGATGATCAGAGGGCAGACGATTATTGTAGATGGTGGACGCTCTATTCTCGTATAGGGAGCAGTTCGTAACTTGTGTAAGAAAATTTTTTTGTTTTTTTGGGATTAAAAATTCATGTTTGGTTACATTAACAAACGTGGAGGTGATACCATTGGCAAACAAAAAATCTCAAGCAGGCACAAACGTTGAAAAAGTAAAACAACAAAACGCTCAATCTGCTGGTGCTGGTGCACAAGGAAATTTCGGTGCTGAATTCGGTAGTGAAACAGATGTACAATCTGTAAAAGAGCGAAACCAAAAAGCAGAACAAAACAAAGCGAAAAACGCTGGAAACTTCGGACAACAATAATGTCCAACAAAGGTCTAACTTTCATTTGAAAGTTAGACCTTTATTTTTGTGAAGGAAACTATAAAATTCTTGGCTTGTGGATAAATTGCTTACCTTGCAGTTGGTGTCTAGCTCCAGGCGCCATCGGCTCGAGGCTCGCAGGAGCGAGTCCATCGGCCTTGCGCTTTTCTTGTTTTCAAAGGAAAATGTGTAAACGGATTGGTTTTAAAAGAGAACGAAAAACGTTATAATAAAAATATTAATAAAACTTGAAACGTACTTTAACCAAGAAACGATTGTATAGGGAGAGAGAAAGTAGGAGAAATCAATGCAAATTCCAGTTGAAGGAGAGAATATACAAATACACAGTTACAAACATGATGGTCATTTACATCGTGTTTGGGAAGAAACGAAAGTATTGAAAGCAAATAGTCATTTACTTATTGGTGGAAATGATCATACGTTAGTAACGGAATCAGATGGGAGAACATGGATCACTCGTGAACCAGCGATTACCTATTTCCATACAAACTTATGGTTCAATATTATTGGAATGCTCAGAGACGATGGTATTTATTATTACTGTAACTTAGGCTCCCCTTTTGTTGTGGATGTAGAGGCGTTAAAATACATCGACTATGATTTGGATATTAAAGTATTTCCAGATATGACATATTCACTTCTAGATGAGGATGAATACGAATACAATCGATTACATATGGGATATCCCGAAGAGATTGACCATATTTTAAAAAGAAATGTGGAAAAGCTTATCTTTTGGATTCGGCAAAGAAAAGGCCCATTTTCAGCAGATTTTATAGACATTTGGTATGACCGCTATTTGAGTTATAGAGGTTAGGTTTGCCGGATACAGGTCGGGAGATCGCTGTGATGTATAGGATGTACTAGTTCAGGCGAAACAACAGGACACAGCTTTATCTGTTCATTCGCTGAACCAGCGCTTTTGCTTCTCTATTGTCTAGCTCCTGCGCCTAGCCCCGAGAGGCTTGCAGGATGCAAGCCCATCGGCGTTGCGCCAGGACGGCGCGAAGTTAGCCTTTCGTGTTACATCAAGGCGCTTGCGCTTTTCTATGTTAGGAGTGAGTTTTTGGTTTGGGAGTTATCAAAAGATATTTAAAGTTTGTTAAACCGTATCGCTGGAGGATATTTTGGACCCTTATTATAGGAGTAATTAAATTTGCGATTCCACTTCTTATTCCGATGTTAATGAAGTATGTGATTGATGATGTCATTAGTGCGGAAAATATGACTGCTACGGAAAAAACCACTCAATTATTTTGGACGATGGGCATCATGTTTACGCTTTTCATTATCATCAGGCCACCTGTTGAATACTTCAGACAATATTTTGCACAGTGGACAGCTAATAAAGTTTTATATGATATTCGAGATCGCTTATTTACACATATCCAGAAATTAAGTTTTAAATTTTACTCCAATACTCGAGCAGGGGAGATCATTTCAAGGGTTATTAATGATGTCGAGCAAACGAAGGACTTTGTTATCACTGGACTAATGAATCTATGGCTTGATGCGGCTACAGTTATTATTGCGATTGTTATTATGGTATCACTTGATGTTCCGTTAACCCTTGTTTCTCTGGCCGTATTCCCATTCTACATTATATCTGTTCGTTATTTCTTTGGGAATATGCGCAAACTTACTCGACAACGATCTCAAGCACTTGCACAGGTTCAAAGTTATCTACATGAAAGAGTTGCTGGAATGTCGATCATCAAAAGTTTTGCGATCGAGGACCATGAGCAAACGCAATTTGATCAAAACAATAGTCATTTTTTAAACAGGGCATTAATTCATACAAGTTGGACAGCAAAAGCCTTTGCTGTCGTCAATACGATTACTGATTTAGCCCCATTAATTGTTATTACATACTCGGGTTACCAGGTAATCAACGGAAATCTTTCAATTGGGACCTTGGTTGCTTTTATGGGGTATGTTGAGAGATTGTACAATCCTTTAAGGCGTTTAGTGAATTCATCAACAACCTTAACTCAAGCTATCGCTTCGATGGATCGAGTGTTTCAATTAGCTGATGAAAAATATGATATTGAAGATGCACCTGATGCGATTGAACTGGCGCAAGTAAAAGGAGATATTCAATTTGATCATGTTACTTTTGCCTATGATCAAAAGGAGAAACCTGTTTTAGAAGATATTCATTTGCATGTACAAACAGGTGAAACGATTGCACTCGTTGGTATGAGTGGAGGAGGAAAATCAACACTTGTCAGCTTGATTCCGCGGTTCTATGATGTTAGTTCCGGAAGAGTGCTATTAGATGGAGAAGACATTCGCCATTTAAAAGTACGAAGCCTGCGAGATCGCATTGGAATGGTACTGCAGGATAATATTTTATTTAGTGACTCTGTGAAAGCCAATATTTTGCTAGGAAAACCGGAAGCAACTGATGAAGAGGTTTATCAAGCAGCCAAAGCCGCAAACGCACATGAATTTATAATCAATCTATCTGATGGCTATGAGACAATGGTTGGTGAGAGAGGGGTTAAGCTGTCTGGTGGGCAAAAACAAAGGATTGCAATCGCCCGTGTCTTTCTTAAAAATCCACCGCTCTTAATTTTGGATGAAGCTACTTCAGCACTTGATCTTGAAAGTGAACATCTTATCCAAGAGGCTCTTGAAACCTTAGCAAAGGATCGAACAACATTTATTATTGCTCACCGTCTGTCCACGATTACCCATGCAGATCGAATTATACTGATTGAACATGGACGAATTACTGAAATGGGAACACATGAGGAATTGATGCAAAAACAAGGAAACTATTCTCGACTCTTTGAAGTCCAGCAATTGGGTGTTTAGCTAAGTCTAATATTTAGATAGGCGAAATAATATATAAAAAGATGTGGCTTTTTACCAGCCACATCTTTTTACTTTGTAAAAACGGCGTCTTTCTTATGATACAGTTGGAAGGAACGAATTAATCGATCTAGGTGTTCCAGTTGTTCTTCATATTCAAGTAAAGCTGAGAAAAAATGAATTAGATGATAGGGTTGATATTCATTATAATCTTCGTCTTTCTTTACTTCTGTAATAAAGCGATCAAAGAGTTGGCTGATTTCCACATTTTCATCTTGAAAAGGATCTAGTTCTATTTCTTGCCGCACTCTCCCCATAAATTTCATTAATAATTGTTCATGATAACTTAGTAAGAAATCTAGTCTTCTGCGTGTGTGAACTTGTAAATCCTCTGGTAATTGGTGTAAGACATTTTCATATTTATGCTGTAAATTTAAAATGGCTAGGCTATTCTGATTAACATGAATCATTTGCCGATAAATGACAAGCTTTCTTGCCTTGGAATATTCACTTCTCCGAAAATACTTTCTTTCTTCCTTATACATGGAATATAGTTGATTATTTCCTGTTGAACGTTCTTTTAATTGGGCTAGATCCTTTTTTAAAAGTCCTTCTTCTGAGGCAAAGCGAGTGGATAATCTCGTCCATTTAATAATATCCTCTGTCACTGAAGAAATGCCTTGGAAAAGCTTTGTCTCGTATTTAGGCGGTAGAAAAACTAGGTTCACAATAAATGATGAGACGATCCCAAGGAAAATCGAACCTGAACGTAATAAGGCTACTTGAAGAAAATCATCCGTTGGTGCTGCCATTACAGCCACGATTGTTACAAGGGCAAGACGGATCGCATTTTCAAGTTTAAATCTAACCATAAGGCCTATAGCCACAACTGCAGCTAAGCCGATCACTAAAATATGATTCCCAAAAGCAAGCACGAAGCCGATAGCTATGGCAGCTCCAAGAATATTTCCTTGTACTTGTTCAAGACCGGTTAAATAAGATCGATAAATCGTTGGCTGTATAGCAAAAATAGCCGCAATCCCAACAAAAGCAGGTGTTGGAATATGGAGAAGCTCTGCAAGCATTAAAGCCAAAATGATGGCTATTCCCGTTTTTAACATGCGGGCACCAAGCTTCATATACATTTTCCTTTCATTGGGTGATAAGAACGCATAGCGTTTTGGAAGAACAGCCTATCTCTATTCAGGCGCTTTACAATTTTCTCTCTTAGTAAAATTAGGCATTGGAAAGCTGTGCAAATGAAAGTTCAACAGCTTTTATTGTTTCTTCAATGTCTTCCTTTGTATGAGCGGTTGTAATAAACCAAGCTTCATATTTGGATGGAGCAAGATTAATACCATTGTGAAGAATTTGCTTGAAAAACCGAGCGAAAAGTTCTCCATCCGTGCTTTCTGCTTGATTATAGTTTATAACCTTTTCCTGTGTAAAATAAACGGTTAATGCCCCTTTTAAACGATTAATGGAAATGGAAATATTATATTTGTTGGCAGCGTCTAAAATGCCTTTTTCTAAATGTGCCCCTAGCTGATCAAGTTGTTTGTACACCCCATTTTTTTGTAAAACTTCTAAACAAGCAATCCCTGATAACATGGAAGCCGGATTTCCAGCCATGGTACCTGCCTGATATGCTGGGCCAAGAGGAGCAACTTTTTCCATAATTTCCTTTTTCCCTCCATAGGCACCGATTGGAAGGCCGCCACCGATAATTTTACCAAGTGCAGTCAAATCTGGGGTGACACCAAGTAAATCCTGGGCTCCACCATACATAAATCGAAAAGCAGTAATCACCTCATCAAAAATCAATAGGGAACCAGCCTCATGCGTTAATCTCTTCACTTCCTCTAGGTAACCAGGGAAAGGTTCAACAATGCCAAAATTACCTACAATTGGTTCGGTTAGAACTGCCGCAATTTCAGGCCCCCATTTTTTGATAGCATCTAGAAATGCCTCAATATCATTATAAGGAACCGTGATGACTTCCTTAGCAATGCTTTGTGGGACTCCGGCAGAATCAGGCATTCCTAATTGCGATGGACCAGAGCCAGCTGCAACCAAAACAAGATCTGAATGGCCATGATAGCAACCAGCAAATTTTAAAATCTTATCTCTTCCAGTGTAGGCTCTCGCCACGCGAATCGTCGTCATGACAGCTTCAGTACCCGAATTTACAAATCGAACTTTATCAAGGGACGGAATAGCTTCCTTAATCATTTTTGCAAATTTCACTTCGTGGGGAGTGGGAGTACCATATAAGACCCCCGTTTCAGCCGCCTTTTTAATAGCGTCTGTAATATGTGGATGGGCATGACCTGTGATAATAGGTCCGTATGCCCCTAAATAGTCAATATATCGATTACCATCTACATCATATAAATACGCACCATTTCCTTTTTCCATGACAATCGGGGCTCCGCCGCCGACAGCTTTATAGGAACGGGATGGACTGTTTACTCCTCCAACAATATGTTCCATCGCTTCTTTTTGGATGATTTCTGATTGTGTAACATTCATCGTTAAGACTCCTTTTTTCTCGCTGTATAAAACATGATCATTTTATGCGAATTTGCATTCTTATAAATCCACAAGCTTCTATTATTGTAGACGTTCTACGTAAACTGCGCAATGAAAGGGAATCAAGTTTTAAATGATGCCGCTAAACAGTTGATTCTGCTTTTCTCTGTCTAGCTTCGCCTCCTAGCAAATTTACGCCATCTTCCTATGATAAGTCAACATCGCTTCACCTTTTGGCTCATCGTGTTTCCTATATTTCGTCAGAAGACTTAAAATTTGTACGTCGCTAACCAGTCGCTCTCCGCTTTTCTTAGTTCTATTCGCATTTTTATTTTCGTAACTTATAGAACAGAAAGGAAAAGTGATGTTAATGTGGTATATGATCTTTTTTGCAGTAATCATTTGTATTCTTTTCGCATTAAGATTATTGTTTATCCCTAATCGCTTTAAATATAAACAAGTTTCTTTTGAAAATTTCGCCTTTTTAGGCTGTACATATGTGGTGATCATGATTGGTTTTGGCCTGCTTTTTCTTTTATTGGAGATTAAGGGCTGGACGGTGATCATTGATTCTTCACTCCAGGAATCTAGTGATTGGAATCAGCGTTTATCAACCTCTTTATATTTAAGTGCGATTACTTTATTTTCAGTGGGTTTTGGAGATGTGGTGCCTGTTGGAATTGGACGACTATTTGTAATGATCGAAGCTTTACTAGGTTATACAATCCCAGCCGCTTTCGTAGTGCGAACCTTTATAGATTATGAACGGCCTAAATGATCAAATATTTGAATTCCTGCACATTTTTTTGTACGCTTAATGAAATGATGAACAGAGGGGGAACTTATTGATGTCTGTAACTGTGAATGAGATGGCACCAGATTTTCAACTCCAAGCCAGTAATGGAGAAATGGTCAAGCTGTCAGATTTTCGAGAAAAAAAACATGTGGTTTTGTATTTTTACCCGAAAGATATGACCCCTGGCTGTACAACAGAAGCTTGTGATTTTCGAGACCATCATGAAGATTTCTCCGCGTTAGATGCCGTGATTTTGGGTGTAAGCGCCGACCCACTTGAGAAGCATGAGAAATTCATTGATAAGCATGGATTGCCATTTTTATTGCTTGTTGATAATGAACATGAAGTAGCTGAGAAATTTGATGTCTGGACACATAAGAAAATGTTTGGGAAAGAATTTATGGGGATTGAACGCTCGACATTTATTATTGATAAAGAGGGCAAAGTAGCCAAGGAATGGCGTAAAGTCAAAGTAAGCGGTCATGTGCAAGAAGCATTGAATTTTATCCAAACTAGCCTATCTTAAGTGATCGCTGTAAGGGGATGTCTGCTAAGATAGCTGCGTCCGCATATCTTCGCCAATGAACTCGCACCATGTGAGCTTCTCGATGCTCGGTGTGGATGTCAAACCGCAATGTAGCCATAAACTAGAATTTTATAAATTCTTAAACAATAGTGAAAAATAATGGCCTATTTTTCGAAAAAGCCGGCTGTTGTCCATTCTAAATAAGCACCCGCGCATAAAGTAAAGTAGGGCATACCTCCTCATTGCATATAAATTTTTCCGGGCTGATTTATTTCAGCCCACTTTTTATTTTAAATGTATGTTCAAAAAAGAGGATAGAAAGGACCAAGCGTGTACATCGAAAGTTCGAGGCGGACTTGTACAGGATGTACTGACTTCCGTGGTGCCCACAGAACGTAGTCGTTTTTAACGGAAGATCATTTCCTGATACATGACAACAGGAAAACTTCCCAGAATCCACATCGGACGAAGGAAAGGGATTTCTTTTTCGAGCAACGTAGGAACAAGCCAACGAGCTACCACAGGACGTGCTGGCATTTAGTAGAAGAACTATTTGAACATCTTTTTTAGGATACTCATGAATGGAAGGCAGGGAATATAATGAAGATATATACAAAGACAGGTGACAAAGGCACAACTTCTTTAGTATATGGAAGTCGAATATCTAAGCATGATATTCGAGTAGATGCATATGGAACAATTGACGAAGCGAATTCAATGATTGGGTTGGCTCTAAGCCATCTTCATAATATGGAAAATGCGGAAATAAATAACCTAAAAAAGGCTTTCCACAAAATCCAAACAATGCTTTTTCATGTAGGGGCGGAACTATCTACCCCACCAGAAAAAGAAGTAGCATGGAAAGTTTTGGAAAAAGATGTGCTCGAATTGGAGACGTTGATTGACGAGTGGGAAGAAAAAATACCTCAGCTTAAAAATTTCATTTTACCAGGAGGACATCCAGCTGGTGCCACATTACATACTGCAAGAACGATAGTACGGAGAGCGGAGAGGTTGGCAGTTGCCGTGGAGGTTCAAAATGACTTTGTCCTTCCGTATTTAAACCGGCTTTCTGATTTATTATTTGTATCCGCTCGATATGTGAATCATACCTTAGGTTATGAAGAAATGAACCTTCATGATTAAGTGGATACATTGACGTATCAACTATTTTTTAGTAAACTTAATTATAAGAATTATAAATAGATAATCAATTTTATGTTAGAAAAGAGGTGCATGACGGTGTCAGAACATCAATTAAAAGAAGCAATCCACACACTAAAGGAAACTGGAGTTCGAATCACTCCTCAGCGTCATGCGATTTTGGAGTTTCTTGTCCAATCGATGTCACACCCAACTGCAGATGAAATTTATAAATCACTTGAAGGTAAGTTCCCGAACATGAGTGTTGCAACCGTATATAATAATTTACGTGTTTTTCGTGAGGCAGGCTTAGTCAAAGAGCTTACGTATGGAGACGCTTCAAGTAGATTTGATTTTGTGACATCTGACCACTATCATGCTATTTGTGAGCATTGTGGTAAAATTGTTGATTTTCATTATCCAGGGCTAGACGATGTAGAGCAATTAGCTGCACATGTCACTGGCTTTAAAGTGGACTCTCATAGGATGGAAATTTATGGTGTTTGTCCTGATTGTCACGATAAAAAGACACATTGAAAAAATTAAAAATAGCAACCTATTCTCCAATAGGTTGCTATTTTTTTGCTAGAACTTCGTTTATCCCGGCATCACTGTTGGAAGTACGCCTAATTCTAGACGATTCTCACTACCCCTCAACGGAAGGGTGCTCCTGCGTTAATTGATGTTTCTTTGCAAGCTCTCCTTCCTTATGGAAACGGCTATGACAGATAAGGAAGGTAACATATGCCATAAAGCTAAAGATCATGAGAAAAGCAACTGGCAAATAATATAAAACAACCAGCATTAGTCCTATAAAAATAATCGATAAAAGTGTAGTCGGGAAATATTTTACCGAAAAGAAGAATGAATTTTTAATGGTTGACCATAAAGTTAATTTATAATGCACCATCATTGGAAAAATATAGACGAATGTTAATGTTCCAATAAGGGCAATTAAAAATAAGGAGGCCAACAAAAGGTTTTGCATAACATTGCCTAAACTACTGATCAGCATAAAATCAATATAGAAGATATACGAAAAAACAAAAACGATGATCCCTAAAATAAAGCTTTGTTTAAAATTATCTTTGAAGAAACGAAAAAAAGGTACAAATACGGCTGAATCTTTCTTCATTATATATTGCCGAACCACTCCGAACATCGCAGCTGTTGCTGGGAAAATCGTAATGATTGGAAGACACATAATAAACCAAAGGATATTTAAAAGGAAGAAAAAAGACACCGTTTCCAAAATGCTGTACAATCTGCTGTTTAAAATATTCAATGTCTCACCAACTATCTGTTAAATTCTTGTACTTAATTATATTATAACATGAATCTTTCATTTCTGAAACGAAGTTTGTGAATCTAGTAAATCTAATTACTTAAGGAAGTTTGAGGAGGGGTTTTCCCCTCGAAAATTCCTCTATTGTCTTCTTTTCCGATTGTATTTTTCGTCGAATTCGACCCCTTCAAGATTAGGATCAATAGTTAAAGGTTCATGACAATACATACACATGTCTACTCTACCCAATATTTTCGTCGTCTTACCGCAATTCGGACAGACAACCTGTACAGCCTTAGTTGAAAGCATACCTATCCAAAAATAGATGAAGACACTGGCGACGATAGCAAGTAGCCCAAGCAACATAAAGATGGTCATCACTAAAGGATGGTTTTTAAAGAAAATCCCTACATACATAATAATGAAACCGATAAAGATTAGACCCAATGCAAAAGAACGGATCTTATTTATCTTACTCGAATATTTTTTTGCCATTACAAGCCCTCCTGAAAATAAACTATACCATAATCAATGGTACACGTCCCATTAATTACTTAAACTTTGATGACGAAAAATCGAAAAAAACTTTTGCGATTAGGCAATAAAATGATGGGTACATAGATTTATTTACTCTATGCTCGTGTCAGTTAGAAGGAATTTATAGAAAAATGTCGAAACCTATATTTTAAATCGATTTATTTGGAGGGTAAAACAGGATGGAGGATATTTTAAGACATATATATCAAGAGCGAGCAAGCATGGAAAATTCTCTGGGGGTTTTACAAATTCATAAGAAACCTCATATCCCTGCCATTACAAACAACTTTGATATTATCTTACTTGTGATCGTTTATGATATAGAGAAAGAATCAACAACTTTGAAGCACTATCAATTTGAGGATATTAAAATTGCCTTGCAAATTGTTAGTGATCAGCAATTGAAGGAATGGTTATTGCTTGGAACTAATAGGAAAATCGTCGAATGGGTTCATGTTGGCAAGATTCTATTTGATAAAAACGATTATCTCTTTAATCTCCAAAATGAACTTGAAGACTTTCCATTATATGAAAGAGAAATAAAAACAGGGATTGAATTTGCTAAGTTAATTAGAAGATATTGGATGGCTAAAGGCTTCTTTGAGACAAAACAGTTTATGGATGCATTTAATCACACTGTCCACTCTCTGCATCATCTAGCCCGCCTAGCCATTATTGAAAAAGGTTTGCATCCGGAGCTCACTGTGTGGAATCAGGTAAAACAATTAGATCCAGAAATTTATAAGTTATATGAAGAACTAACGAAAAGTGATGAACCAATTGAAAAAAGATTAGAGTTGCTTTTTATCGCAAGTGAATTTTTAATCTATTCTAGAACAGCCGCGGGGACCAAACATGTAAAGAAAATATTAAAAATGCAGCCTGATTGGAATATGAATGAAATCAAATCTCATCCTGAATTAAATTATTATGGGACTGATCTAAATATATTGATTGAACATCTCGTAGAAAAGGATGTGATCGATGCCTTTCAAGTAGAATCGAAAACGCCCGGATTATTCCATATAAAATATAAAATATAAAATGGAATAATTTTTCAAAAAAAGTATTGACGAAGAATATAATTCTTGTTATATTAGTAAGCGTCGCTGATGACAAAGAAAAACAGCAACAATAACACGGAAAAAAGTCTTGACTTTCTTAATCGAATGAAGTATTATAAGAAAGTCGCTGTCGAGGCGGCGAACAAGAATTTGATCTTTGAAAACTGAACGAAACGAACGTCAATAAATATTGGATAAATGGTTTTAAACCATTGCCAGCAATTGAGTAGGAATGT
>NZ_JADIJK010000001.1 GCF_017355205.1 Bacillus sp. SD088 | reverse complement strand
CTTTTCAAGACTTATAAACGCTTCTTGTTGTTGAAGGCCAGGTTTCCCATTAGAACCCAAATGACTCCGACTGTTTCAATGGTATTAAGTTAGTGACGACGTTAGCAGATCCGCAGCGCCGGCTTTTTGAACACATATTTTAAGCATAAGAGGAGGAAACAATGAAACTTTCACGCAAAATGCAAAACCTTCCTAAACAGTTTTTCGCTGCACTTGTGCAAAGGGTAGAAAAAGCCAAGGCAGAGGGAAGGGATATTATTAATTTGGGACAAGGGAACCCTGATCAACCGACACCTCCCCATATTGTCAAAGCTTTACAAAGATCTGTAGAAGATCCAGTGACCCATAAATATTCGCCTTTTAGAGGGTTAAAGGAATTAAAAGAGGTGGCTGCAGATTTTTATAAGGGTGAATACGATGTGGACATTGACCCTGAGTCAGAAGTGGCCATCCTTTTTGGAGCAAAGAGTGGTTTAGTCGAATTGCCACTAGCTATTTTGGATCCGGGAGATCTGATGCTATTACCTGATCCTGGTTATCCAGATTATCTATCTGGAGTGAAGTTGGCAGATGTTCAATTTGAAACAATACCTTTATTAACGGAAAATCAGTTTCTGCCTGATTATGCTGTACTTCCAGATCATCTCAAAGAGCAAGCAAAGCTTCTGTATATCAATTATCCGAATAACCCAACAGGGGCGGTAGCCGACTTAGCTTTTTTTGAAAAAACTGTAGCGTTTGCCAAGGAACACAACATCGCTGTCTCTCATGATTTCGCTTATGGGGCAATTGGCTTTGACGATCAAAAACCAATTAGTTTCTTGCAAGTTGAAGGGGCCAAGGATGTCGGCATTGAAATGTATACCTTATCCAAGACCTACAATATGGCGGGGTGGCGTATCGGCTTTGCGGTTGGAAATGGGGAAATGATTGAGGCAATCAATTTGATTCAAGATCATTTTTTTGTTAGTTTGTTCCCAGCTGTTCAGCATGCGGCAGCGGCCGCTCTATCGGGACCACAAGACTGTGTATCAGAGCTAGTTGCTCTGTATGAAGGCCGCCGTAACGCTCTAATAGAAGAATGCCAGTGTATTGGTTGGGACGTCACGGCACCACAAGGTTCCTTTTTTGCCTGGCTCCCTATAGCCGATGGTTATACGAGTGAAGGATTTGCCGACTTGTTATTGGAACAAGCCGACGTAGCGGTCGCTCCCGGTAATGGCTTTGGTGAATTCGGTGAAGGATATGTACGTGTCGGTTTATTAGTCGAGGAAGAACGGCTAAGAGAGGCTATTCGCAGAATTGAGAAATTGAATATATTTTAATGAGAAACTCTTTGCCTGTGCAAAGGGTTTTTTGCAAATTCCTAGAAATAATGTAACGGCTAATAAAAGCAGTGTGATGGCTAATAGAATCTCGTACCGGCTAATAGAATGTACATACCGGCTAATAAAGTGCTTCTAACAGCTAATAGGTATTTTCAAAGGAAGCCGTGTAGCGTCTGCTGACGGTTCCTACATAAACATAAATAAAAATTTATATAAAAGATGAACGGTTGAACCATTCAAAACGTCCAATCTATAGAGCGGTCAAAAGGGGGATGGACTTGTATTGAATGAGAGAGAGGAAAAGCACTTGATAAGAGCGGCAATAAGGGGAAGCGATGAGGCATTCACTCAACTTTTTCAAGCCCATTATCAATTTGTGTATAAATATTTAGTGAAAGTAAGTCTTGACCCCGATTTGGCAGAGGATTTAATGCAGGAAACGTTGCTCAAGGCCTACATTCACTTCTCCCGTTTTAAAGGAGAATCTAGATTATCGACATGGTTTATTTCAATTGCATCAAGAGTATTTATTGATCATCAACGGAAAACAAAGAGGGAGCGGAGAAGACAGGAAAAATTACAGGATGAAGTGATCAGAAAAATGCAGTGGAAGGTATCGGTCAATGGTTTTGAATGGACTGAATATATGGCCCAATTTGCTTCATTAGATCCAACCATACGGACCCCGATTCTCTTACGTCATTTTTACGGTTACACCTATAAAGAAATTGCTCATATGCTTGGTTTAAAAGAAGGTACGGTAAAAACACGAGTCCATTATGGCATGAAGAAAATTCGAAAGGAGTGGTCGTGAATGAAAGATTCAAAGGAACAGGAATGGCTTACACAATTTAAGCAGGATTTAGAAAAACTTGAAAAGCCGTTTGAAGCAAAGGTGCCAGAGCAAGGGCAAATACTACGTGTGCTAGAGGACTTTAAAATAAAGCGTAAGCGCGCCTTTCGTCGAGAGCTTGCTATTTTTCTAATCACGGCCATATTTATACTCATTTCTTACAGCATGCTCGCTCTAAAACTCATGCCCATTTTTATTTGGATACAAGGAATGCTAATAGGCGGGGTGCCAGTCATGTTTATTGTGGAAAGGAAACGGCGTAAAAAGCAGAACGAGGTGTCGGATTATGGATTCTGAAACAATGCTAATCTTCTTGTTTGCTTTGCCGGTCTTACTTACACAGAGTATTTTATTATTTATTGATGCAAAGAAAAAAGGGGCTTATGCCTGGGCTTGGGGAATATGGGGACTTTTGCAATTCCCGTGTCCGCCTATTTTTTATTACTTCTTTGTCATTCGGCCATTCCGTAAAAGAAAAAGGGAGGCTGAGTAAATTGAACATTTCTTGGGAAATGATTGCCCCAATCGTTGGTTTGCAACTTATTTTGATGACTGTTGCACTTGTAAGTTGTGTAAAGGAAGAGGAAACAAACGGTCCGAAATGGTTATGGGTACTTATTATTGTTTGTATAAATCTGATCGGACCTGTTCTTTATTTTATTATCGGTAGGAAAAGACAATAGGGGGAGACAACATTGCTCACTGTACAACAACTCACGAAAAAATATAAAAACCAGCTTGCAGTAGATGGATTGTCCTTTACAATTGCAAGTAATCAATGTGTCGCTTTGTTAGGACCAAATGGTTCGGGAAAAACGACGACCCTAAATATGTTAACAAGACTTTTAACCCCTACTGCGGGCACGATTCAATTTTTAGGAAAAGCTAATATCAATCGACATGAATTGGGTTATTTGCCACAATATCCGGCCTTTCACCCATGGATGACAGCTGCGGAATATTTGCATTTTGTAGGGAAACTCTCCGGACTTTCGAAAAAGAAAAGGAAGCAAAATAGTGGGGAGATGCTTGCGTTTGTTGGGTTGGAAGACGCGAAAAACAAGCGGATTGGTGGATTTTCGGGTGGAATGAAGCAACGTTTAGGGTTAGCGCAGGCGATGATCCACGAACCAAAGCTATTGATTTTAGATGAGCCTGTTTCTGCTTTAGATCCTGAAGGCCGCCGCGATGTGTTAAACATTATGCAGGAATTAAAGAAAAGGATGGCGATACTATTTTCAACCCATGTTCTTCATGACGCTGAACAGGTGTGTGATCACATCATCATGTTGAAAGACGGGAGAATGAAATGGTCTGGTTCTTTAGTAGATTTAAAGCATATGCAGCAAACTGAAACATTCGTCCTGAAGGTCTCGGAAAATCTAATAAATTGGCTTTCTGATAAAAGGTACATTCGGGATTTTCACCTTTTATCTTCTAATGCCGCAGAAATTACTTTCAATCATAAGGAAGGACGTAACCTTTTATTAACAGATTGTTTGAAAGATCGCTTTACTATTATGCGTTTTGAACAAAAAAGCTATTCACTAGAGGAGGCGTATATGGAGGTGGTTAACCAATGAGTGTTTTCCTCACATTAGTACAAAAAGAGTGGGTAGAAGCGTGGCGGGATAAAAAGTGGATATGGCTTCCGATTGTGATTAGCCTATTAGCGATCTCTCAGCCTATTAGTCAATACTATATGCCGCAAATTTTAGACATGGCTGGTAATCTGCCAGAAGGAACGGTCATTGAAATCCCTGTTCCCAGCGGGGGAGAGATACTTGCTGGTACACTTGGACAGCTCGGAATTATGGGCACAGCAATTTTCATTTTGAGTGTGATGGGAAGTATTGCGCATGAAAGAAATAGTGGGGCTCTCTCACTCGTGATGGCTCGTCCTGTTCAAGCCTTGCAATATATTGCAAGCAAATGGGTGGCCCATGCGATTATTCTCTTATTTTCCTTTACCTTAGGCTATAGTCTTAGCTATTATTATACGAATTTATTGTTTGAACAAGTGGAAATAAAGGCATTCTTAGGAAGTCTAGTGATTTATAGTGTATGGGTTTTATTTGTTTTAACAGTAACATTACTCGTAGGGGTGCTTTTGAAAAATGTCGGGGGCATTGCAGGTGTGAGCGTGATTGTGTTGGCAATTTTATCATTAGGCGATTCTCTTTTTCCGAAGTATATGAAATGGAGCCCTTCCAATGCCCAAAGTAAGGCCAGTGACTATTTACTAACAGGTATATGGGAAGATTCACTGACACTTATGATCACCTCAAGCCTCTTAATACTGGTAGGTTTATTTATAGTCACTATCTTATCGTTCAAGCGCTATGAACGATATTAATAAATAGGCACAACGAATCGGTTGAATTCGTTGTGCCTTGCTTTGATTCTTCGTTATTTCGACAAAATTCGGGGCGTGTCAGGCACCTTGTCTCCTCGAAATAGCGACTTTATAGGATTGATACAAAACTAGGGCGATGATGGATAAAATGAGTCCAGAGATATATGGTAATCCAGTCGCTGTTTTAAAGAGCCAACCGCCTAAGGGTGGGCCTATGATTCGGCCGATGGAATCGAAGGAGGATAATAAGCCTGTTGTATTGCCATGACCTGTAGTTGAGGTTTTGGTTAACAGGGCTGATACACTTGGGCGAATGACGCCATTCCCAATTCCAAAAATAGTTAAATAAATAGCGGCGGTTGTAAAGCTATCAATTAGTAAGATCAGTCCGAAGCCAATTGCAGAGATGATGATGCCTAGTTGGATTACGGCTCCTTCCCCATATTTCTTTGTTAATCTCCCTACTAGCCCGCCTTGAACGATCGCGCCAGCAAATCCCATAATCATAAACAGATAACCAAGTTGAACAGTTCCTAGTCCTGCTCTTTTTGCGGCAAAATAGGCAAATGTCGCCTCAAGGCCAGCCATGGACAAAGACACGAACAATTGCAGAATAAAGAGAATTGAAATCGGGCCTTGTAAGGCTTTGAACATTGACTCTTTCTTTCCTGTTTCTTTTCCCCTTTTCTCAGCTGGAAGTGATTCCTGTAAAATAAACAAAACGAGGAGAAAGGTAATCAAGGAGGAGATTCCTGAGAGTAAAAAAGGCGTGCTCAGGTTAGATTCTGAAAAAATTCCGCCAATCGCAGGGCCAAGAATAAAGCCAAGACCAACAGAGGCCCCCACAACGCCCATTCCTTTTCCACGATCCTCAGGAGATGTTATATCAGCGACATAGGCTGTGACAGTAGGCATATTAGCTGATGAAAGTAATCCGCCGATAATTCTTGCGGCAAATAGCATCCACAGGCTAGAGGCAGAAGCCATTAAAAAGAAAGAAATGGCAAGTCCAAAAATACCGATCAACATCACAGGTTTACGACCAATCCGATCAGAGACTCTTCCCCAGATTGGCGAAAATAACAATTGCATTAGAGAATAGACAGCCATTAATAGCCCTAATTGTGTAGGGGTGGCCCCCAATTCTTCTGCGTAGAAAGGAAGGACAGGGATGATAATTCCAAATCCAACCATGACGAAAAACATAACAGCAAACAGAATAGGCAAAGCTTTCTTCGTTTCCATAATCATGCTCACTCCAAATCTTCATAAATGACTAGCTAGACGAAACTCTATCCAAAATGTTGATAATGTATGTAAAAGAGGAGAAAATCGAACTATTTCTCAATTCCTTTAAAAGTTTACCACTTTGCTTCGGAATATCCTATAAAAAGTAGTAGGGAAGATGTGAAGATTAAATGAACAGTTAATTTCACGAACGTTATCACCCGAAAACATGTATAATATTCGTTAAAATCTATTGACGTTTCTGGGGCTTTTATGCTATTAATAGAGATGTACTAATTTTAATTAAATTATCATCATTTATTGAATGTATATGTTTGGGAATAGGGCCCAAGCGTTTCTACCAGGTAACCGTAAATTACCAGACTACATGTATAAAGATAGGGATAGATCATGGACAATTAACCAATTGGGCTTGATCTAGATACAGGGGATGTCCCATTTCTATCTATAAATGTAGGCGGGCCTGGGTTAATGAGAACCTAGGCTTTTTGCATTCAATGGAGCTTGAGTTGTACTCTGGTTTATGAAAGCCATTAGTGCTTTACTCAAAGGAATAATAGGGGGAATATAAAGAATGCAACGCTATTTTAATTTTAAGGAATTAAATACCAATTATCGGCAAGAATCGGTTGCTGGTTTAACAACATTCTTGGCAATGGCCTACATTTTATTTGTTAATCCATCTGTGCTAAGTGATGCTGGGATGGACCAAGGGGCAGTTTATGTTGCAACTGCTTTAGCTTCAGCGATTGCCTGCTTAATTATGGGACTATGGGCAAAATACCCTGTGGCCCTTGCACCAGGTATGGGGATTAATGCCTTCTTTGCTTACACTGTTGTGCTTGGAATGGGGATTCCATGGCAAACGGCTTTAGCTGGAACATTTATTTCTGGTTTGATCTTTTTTATTCTTACCTTAACAAAAATACGTGAAACGATTATTAATGCGATTCCTGAACAGCTTAAGTTAGCTGTTGCTGCAGGAATTGGTTTGTTCATTACATTTATTGGTTTTCAGAATGCTGGCATTGTCGTTGACGCTGATCCTGGGACAACGGTTGTTGCTTTAGGAGATATTACAGCACCAGGTACATTGTTAACCATTGCGGGAATTGTGATTACAGCATTCTTTATGATTCGCGGATTTAAAGGGGCAATTTTCTATGGCATGATTGTAACGGCCATTGTGGGAATTATATTTGGACAAATCCCATTACCAGATGGCATCGTTTCTGGGATCCCATCTTTGACACCAACCTTTGGTGCTATGTTCGGCCATTTAGGTGATTTGTTTACGCCACATCTACTTGTTGTGATCTTCACTTTATTATTTGTGGATTTCTTTGATACAGCAGGTACATTAATGGCTGTGGCTCGTCAAGCAGGCATATTGCAAGATGGAAAATTGCCTCGGGCCGGAAAGGCTCTTTCTGCCGACTCTGTTGCAACAATGATAGGGGCTGTTTTAGGAACTTCAACAACGACATCATTTGTAGAATCGACCTCAGGGGTTGCAGCGGGTGGCCGATCAGGCTTCACATCTGTTGTAACAGCAGGATTCTTCGTTTTAGCATTATTCTTTTCTCCTTTACTTAGTGTGGTGACATCGGAGGTTACAGCGCCCGCTCTAATTATTGTAGGAATCCTGATGGCTTCCTCTTTAGCGGAAATTAAATGGAAGGATTTTGAATTTGCAATTCCAGCGTTTATGACCGTTGTGACGATGCCATTAACTTATAGTATTTCTACTGGAATTGCCTTAGGATTTATTTTTTATCCATTAACAATGGTATTCAAAGGGAAGTATAAAGAGGTTCATCCGATTATGTATGTGTTATTTGTCGTATTCGTTATTTATCTGGGATGGGCAGCTTAATAAAGTAATCGGTACAGACCGTTAGCGGGAATGCGCATATTAGTTGCATTCTCCGCTTTTTATTTTATAAAACTTTCGGATTTGATCAAAAAGAGAAAGGGGATTTCATCATGAGAAAGAAAATATATGAAGTGAGTCAGCAACTATCAAAAGTAGCCAGAGGCGAAGAGAAAGCAGAACTAGTCATTACTAATGGTGTATTAGTCAATGTGTTTACAGGAGAGCTTTTGGAAAATATGGATGTTTCGGTTATTGAAGGAAGAGTGGCATACATTGGTAAGGCTGATCACACCATTGGTGAAAACACAAGGGTAATCGATGCTAATGGAAAATACTTAGTTCCTGGTTTTATTGATGGCCATATGCATGTGGAAAGTACAATGCTTTCTGTGACAGAATTTGCGAAGGCAGGACTAGCCAAAGGTACAACTTCTATTTTTATGGATCCGCATGAAATCGCCAATGTTTTTGGTACAGAGGGTGTGCGCTTGATGCACGAAGAGGGACAGCAGCTTCCTTTGAAGGTATTTACTACCTTCCCTTCATGTGTGCCCGCTACAACTGATTTCGAAGATGCAGGTGCTTCCTTAAGTGTAGAGGATGTTCACGCAGGAATGCAGTGGGAAAATGTTGCAGGCCTTGGAGAAGTCATGAATTTTCCTGGGGTTGTTTATGGAGATCCGCTAATGAGTGGCGAGATTGCCGAAACGATTAAAGCGAATAAAACAGTAACGGGGCATTTTCCTGCAGAAGATCCGAGGATGTTACAGGCCTACATTGGTTCGGGTGTGGATTCATGCCACGAAACAGTAACAAAAGAACAAGGATTAGAAAAGTTACGTCTTGGCATGCATTTGATGATTCGAGAGGGATCGGCTTGGCAAGATGTGAAAGAAGTCATCAAGGTTGTCACAGAGCATCATGTGCAAACACATAATATTAGTTTGGTGACAGATGATGTCTACCCACAAACGCTTGTTGAAAAAGGCCATCTTAACCATGTGGTTCGTCGGGCAATCGAAGAAGGGGTAGACCCTGTTACAGCGATTCAAATGGGAACAATTAACGTAGCTCGTTATTATAATATGGAGCGCGACTTAGGCTCGATTGCACCTGGAAAGGTGGCGGATATTTTAGTAATCGAGGATATTCGAGAATTGGAGCCATCTACGGTGGTTGCGGATGGAGAAGTAATCTATCACGATCAGCGAATGGTAAAAGACTTTCCAACCTTTGTCTATCCAGAGCATATTCGGAATTCCATTCATTTGAAAAGCGACCTAACAGCTAGCGATTTTCAATTAACTAGCAAAGGGAATACAGCCCAAACAAAAGTAAATGTAATTAATGTAATTGAAAACAGTGCTCGTACCGAGAAGATGACCACTACATTAGAGGTTAAAAATGGAATGATCCAGCCTGATCTTGAGCAGGATGTTTTGCAATTAGCATGTATTGAACGTCATCATCAAACAGGGCAAATCTCACTTGGCTTCGCGCATGGATTTAAGCTGAAAAAGGGAGCTGTTGCTTCAACGGTTGCTCATGATAGTCATAATTTACTGGTTATGGGGACAAATCCCGAGGACATGGCCTTTGCTGCAAATGAGCTAGCCAAAATTGGTGGCGGAATGATCGTAGTGGAGAACGGCAAGGTATTGGCGCAAGTTCGTATGCCGATAGCTGGCTTAATGTCTGATCAGCCACTAGAGACAGTTGTAAAAGAAGTGAAACAGTTAGAAGCAGCTTGGGAGACATTAGGTTGCCCAATACATGCTCCATTTATGACCTTTTCTCTCATTGCTTTACCCGTCATACCTGATGTCCGAATTTCTAATCGGGGCCTAGTGGATGTTGCTGAATTTAAAATGATCGATGTAGAAATATTGCATTAAAGTAGAGACGCTTATGAGGATAGGTTAAAAGGGCGTGCAAAAGGTTAGTACGTTAACCTCTTGCACGCCTTTGTTTTGGTCGAGGAAATTATAAAATTCCTGGATCGTGGATAAATAACTTACGTTGCGGTTTGACGGCCAGCTCCAGCGCTATTGTTTACTGAATTGCGGCTTCCCACAGAAAGCCGGCAACAAGTTGATCTACCGCATCGATTTCATGTAGACCGGAGTGAGTGGCGGTTATATTTGTCACAACCTTTTCTGTAAAAAGGTTATGAGGAACCATATTTTGACTAGCAAGAGCACTGTCTAAAGAAACAAGACCATCACCAGTTAATGGATCTGCCACAACGCCTGCGATCGAGAGCACTCTCAAGTCTTCCGGAAGTAACAGACTATTCTCCATAAGCTTTTGCAAAGCTTCAGAATTTGGCTTTAAATCAATTAAGGCATCCCCATAGTTCTCTTCAAAATAATTTTCTTTATCAATTCCGAGAAAAGGACTTCCGATTGTAATAAGATTTGAGATCTTCGGGTAAAGTTCTTGGTCACCCGTTGTTTGCACGTAATTTGTTAAAGCAAGCCCACCCATTGAATGACCGACAACATTGATTTCTTCAATATAATAGCGTTCTTTTAGTTGTTTCATGACCTTTTGCAGCCATTTCGTTTGGTCGCTTAATTGCGCCCGATTATTCTCAAAAATCACTTGAATAAACGGATTTTCGACATTTTTGGGGATGGTCCCTTTAATGGAAACTCGACCATTTTTGTGGACAAAGCATACCAGCGCTCTTGCCCCCCATTGTTGTTCTTCCATTCTTTCTAACATCGTTGAAAAGGAGCGCTCACTCCCTTTATACCCATGAAGAAAAAGAGTGGGTACAACGGCAGGAGAGGCGGAAACCTGAATTTGTTCATTTATTAATTTTGGACGTGAAATAAAAAGCCCAATTATTAGTACAATAATAAAAAATAAACTGATACCTGAATACCTTTTTTTCATAAAAATTCCCCCTAAAGCCTATATTCCCATTTTACCATATTTTGTAATAAATTTGGTTTAATTGTTAAAAAGTATTTAAAAATATTTCATTTTGATTACAAATGATACAAGGTGTCTTAAGAATAAGGATACCCAAAAAAGGTGATAACTGTTGTAGGGAGGTATTGCCAAATGGTTTACGTAGAGGTTGTGATTGCAGTCCTTTTATTGGTTGCATATATTCACTTTCAGCGTGCTAAGCGGAGAAATCGTTATGAATTGGATTTAATAAATCGGCAATTACATTCAAGTGAAGAGGTAAAGTGGACATTGGCTATGGGACTTTATTTAAGGTTTAAGCTGGAGGAAGAAAACTCTTCTGAAAATGACGGACAAGACGAGGAAGCTGGTCCTCATGACACAAAGCAATTTATTAAGGAGGACCCCCTAATATTTGAAGACTTTGTGGCGGATATTTTTGAAAGAGCAAGAGGGGGAGAAACTGATGTCCTCCCATCTAGACAAGATTTCGGGGTTGATTTTAAGCATAAAACGGACGATGGATTATTTCTTGGCCAGGTGAAATGTTGGAAAGAGGATGTTGATTTTGAACCGATTGCTTTGATCCATTCAAATATGGTAAAAAAGCAAGCAGTAGGCGGATATGTCATTACAACCTCTGCCTTTACGGAAGCGGCCAAAGAATATGCTGAACCGTTGGATATTGAATTAATTAATGGAAGCAAGCTAGTTGAGCTTTGGATGGAAGCCTTGCAAAGTAATGAAGAGGAAATTAAAAAGGTCCTCCCAGATGTATATCGAACAGAACCAGAGCAATGATCGTTGTTAAGGAAGAGACGGGGCAAAAGTATTTTTATCAAAGAAAAACCGAACGATTAGCCGCATAAAAATCGCTCGGTAAATATACTTCGCCTTCTGGTTTTGTCTAACTCTTTGGATATTTCCCTCCGCTAAGGGAATGAATTGTTCTTCCTTAGAGCTCCTTTTCTAATCCTCTTCAGGTGTGTTTAGCTCTACAGTCATAATGATCATGACTGTAGATACTAATAATAAACCTAATGTCATAACAAACATTTTTCTCAACTCCCTACCATGTGATTTGTCCTTTTGAACCAGGGGGTGAATGATGGATCATATCCGCAAGCGGGAAGGCATAAGCCAGCACAATTAATAGCACAGCGATGCCAATCCAAAGCCACCAGTTTTCCAAGAATTTCGGTGTATGGGAAGTGTCGCTTTCCGCCAAAGGAAATTCAGTCATATCTGCAGGCTTTTGGGCGGAAGGAGCAAAAAATAACAGGTTGCACACAATATAAATAAGCAACATAGCAGATAAAAATAATATGGTGCCCCCAATCGCCATTGTCACGTGATTCGATAGAATGCCATCAAACCACTGCATGGCTGTTTGGTGACCGTTGTAACCAGCATAAGCTGTTCTTCTAGGTGCGCCAAGGAGTCCGAGAATATGCTGGGCAGTAGACATCAACAACATGCCAACCGACCAAGAAATAATTTGGATAAAGGCGAGCTTTTGAATAGACTTTGTTAATTTTCGGCCTGTTAAATGGGGGATCAACCAAAATGTTATTCCCATAAAGGTCATGGCAACGGGCGCTCCAACAGTAATATGGAAGTGTCCAACAATCCAAAGCGTATTATGAACAAGCTCATTTAGTTGAAAGCTTGCATTAATAATTCCCCCGGCACCCCCGGGGATAAAGAATAGCATAGCGATAAAGATCGATGTAAAACGCACATCTTTCCACGGTAACTTGGTGAACCATCCGAAAAGCCCGGAACCGCCCTTCTTCCTTCCTGATATCTCAAAGGTGGCAAACATTGAAAATGCCGTCATAAGCGATGGAATAATCACCATAAACGTTAAAACAACCTGAAGAAATTTCCAAAAGCTAGAGATTCCCGGCTCTGTTAATTGGTGATGAAATCCAACTGGAAAGGAAAATAGAATAAAAAGTACAAACGCCAAACGAGCTAAGGAATCACTAAATACTTTCGTTCCTACTAATTTTGGTATCACAACATACCAAGCCATATAAGCAGGCAAAAGCCAAAAGTAAACAAGCGGATGCCCAAAATACCAAAACAGCGAGCGACTTAATTCAACATTAATCGTATCGACCCAACCAAAAGCCCATGGGATGTATTGGAACACAACAGTTGCTACAACACCGAGACAAGCAATAATCCAAAGAATAATCGTTGTAATTGTCATATAAGCAAAAAGTGGACTTACTTCACCTTTGTGGCTGTTTTTCCAGGCGATGTAGTGGCCAACCAAAGCAAAACAACTAATCCAAGTTCCAATGACCCAAAGCGCAAGCCCAATATAAAACCAACCACTTGCTTTTAAAGGTGCATAGAATGTATAGAGCACAGAGGCTTTGCCAGAAATAATCAATACTGTCGCAAGGATTGTGCCAATCGTTGTGACAATAAATCCTATCCATAAAGTGCGACAAACTTTTGGTCCGAAGTTCCCCAATGACTTGCTCATACCAGAAATAAGAAAAGCGAAAATAAAAAAGGTTGTATAGATAAGTGCTAATAATACGCCGTGCGCTGTGAGGATTTGATAATAATCGAGCCAAGCTGGTAAGTCCAATGCATCATTACGAACAAAAACTTGTAAAAGACCGCAAAATGTTCCAATAAGAAAAGCGATATAAGCGACAATAATAATAGATACGGCCAGTCTTCGATCCTGTATTCCTATCATGGTTCATACACCTCAATCTCTGTCTGCATAAAATGATGCCCTGTGCCACAATATTCGTTACAGATCACTAAATAACTTCCAGGTTTGTCAAAAGTGTAACTTTTATGTGTAATACGTCCAGGCACCACCATCATATTGACCTTTGTTTCTTCAATCGTAAAACTATGAACGACATCCTTACTTGTGGATGTAAAGATAATTTCTTTGTCTACAGGAACCCGTATCTTAGCGGGGCTATAGCTAAAAGCTTGAGCGACAATCACGACTTCATACGTATCCTTATCAATCTGCTTCACACCTGGCTTATCAAAAGGGGCCGTTTCATCCACCTTTTCGGGATCAATAACATCCATTCCACCCGCAGGCGTATGTCCATGTGCAAAAGCAGTGACACCAACAATACTTAAAAAAATAATAAGCGATATAATGCCGAAACCAAGCCATATTTTCTCATATTTATGCAAATGCATGATTCCACCTACTTTCTAAAATTTTTAAAGACGTTCATTTTCACCAAATTTATATCTAGAGACTTGATGTTGGCTTTACCTGGAAATATATAACCCATATACAGCGATCCACATCACGCAAATAATAATGCCGACAACAAACACGCTTATAAGTGTTCCTTTTAAATTAGGTCCCGAATGACTCCTTTTTTTGTCCAATTTCCACTTACCTCCATCCATGATCGTTTAGTCTAAATGTAGTTGTAATCGGTATATCCAGTCTGTGATAAAAGTCACAACTTCCTGTCAGGAAGAGAGATTTCAAGAAATAGACAAAAAAAGCCCGACAATCAGGATTTACTGATTGTCGGACTAAAAAATTAAGCACCGATAATGATGAAGTCATTAAAAAATATTACAAATCTCAATAGGGCAATTTTCACAATGAATTTCCTGTTTTAAATAGGGAAGGTCATAAATCACAATATATCCGTCAACGATTGCCAATCTCTTCTCCTTTTTCAACTCGTTTAAGAGCCGATTGACAACCTCACGCGTCATACCGCAAAAGTTAGCGAGTTCTTGATTTGTTAGAGAGAGGTCAATCAGAATTCCATCCTCCTGCTCAATACCATAGCTATTTGTTAAACGAATAAGCGTAGAGTACAACGCCCCTTTTTTTCCATGTAAAACTAAGTCACGAAATTTAGATTGATTTTGCTGGTTTTGTATATTCATTAATTTAAGCATTTCAATGCTTAAATGAGGCTGAAGAATCAGTTGTTCTTCCAAGTCTTCTTTAGAAATTATTTGGATGGTCCCAGTTTCTAGCATCTTTGCATAGACCGTAAAGGGAGCAGGGTCACTGAAGAGAGGAATCTCACAAATGAAATCTCCAGGTTTACAGATTCGAAAGGTAATTTCACGTCCATCTGGGGTAATTTTGCCAATCTGAACTTTACCTGAATGGATCATAAAAAGAAAGTCAGCTTGATCACCTTCTTGAAAAGCATATTCTCCCTTCCTCAATTTCTTTTCTTGGAGGACGATAGACTGAAGCATATGGAGTAATGAGGGAGAGCAAAGTTGTACCGAACTTAACATGGTGAATCACCACCTTTAAATATTCGAAGCGAGTCATCCTTTCTTAATTATACACCTAGGATAAGCCATTTTATAGGAGTTTTCGAAAGTGGGAATGGAAAATGCACAATTAGCTGCATAATCTAAAAAGATTTAAATTGGTCGAGTGTGGCTTGGGAATTTATCGTGCTAGAGGTGGAGGATGCTTTTCATGGGAGGGGCACAATAGAAATCAAAAAACTCTCCCCCTAAAAGCAAGGAAGAGAGTATGTAAAACTTAAGGAACGATATGGCCAGCTGCTTTATAAAGGTCATACCATTCTTTTCTTGTTAAATCGATTTCTGAACCAGCGCAGGCATCTTTTATCCGTTGAGGTGTAGTTGTTCCAAGTACAACTTGAATATTAGCTGGATGGCGTGTAATCCAAGCAGCTGCGATGGCGGTATTGGTAACACTATATTTTTCAGCTAATTCATCGATTTCCTGATTTAATTTCGGAAACTTTTCTAAATCACCTAGAAATGGCCCTGCAAAGAATCCACTTTGGTATGGAGACCACGCTTGGATTGTGATATCTTTTAAACGACAATACTCTAATGTACTGCTATCACGATTGATCGATTGATCTACAGGCATGTTTAAAGCAATGCCAGAATCAATTAATGCAGACTGAGCAACACTAAGCTGCAATTGGTTTACCACTAATTTATGGGATACATAATTTTGAAGTAACTCAATTTGCGCAGGATTGTGATTCGATACCCCAAAATAGCGTACTTTACCACTATTGTGCAATTGATCAAATGCTTCCGCAACTTCTTCTGGCTCCATTAAGGGATCGGGGCGATGTAAGAGCAAAAGATCTAAATAATCGGTTTTTAGTCTTTTTAATATGCCATCAACAGATGCGAGAATATGTTCTTTGGAAAAATCATAATAATTATCTTTACTGTTAATTCCACACTTGCTTTGCAAAAGTATCTTTTCTCTTATACTTGAATTCATTTGGATGGCATCAGCAAATAAGGTCTCACATTCTCCTCCACCATAAATATCCGCGTGGTCAAAGAAATTAATACCTTCCTCCATAGCTGTGCGAATCAACTGTTCAATCTCAGCTTTTGTTCGTTGGTTGATGCGCATATTTCCCATCACAATATTGGAAACGTTTAAACTTGTGCCCTTTATTGGAAAGTATTTCAATTCCTTCTCCTCCTCTACTTTTTCCCGCTTTAACGGGCAGTAATATCCACACTAATGAAGTTTCAATTTATCTATAATCATACAATACCGATTAGGATGCAAGCGGTCAATGTTTATGTTTTTAAATATCGGGTATTAAGAATAGTGTTCAAGTATTTGTTCGTATTATGGAGGATATGGTCGAACTTATGAGGAACTTCACCCATGATATCGGCTCAATCCGAGTATTGGAGTATAATAGATAGATAAGCCGTATTAAGAGAATTGTAGAAACTTTGGTAAAACTATATAATAGAAGACATTACCTTTGTTAGACGTATCTTTATTTGCGCCTGCTTCCAATTTCACAAGATATGTGGACAATCTAAGGAGCTCAATTCAAGAAATATCTTTGATAAGTAGGTGTGTGTGTGGCAAGTTCATAAGAACGCTGGGATTTTTATAACATATACTCCGTTCGTCCACTTCTATCGATCAAAATCCTTCAAGCCATCCAACATTCGTAATGACCGGCTGAAATTTTATAAAACGTCTTAAAAATAATGGTAAAAAATCCGGAGAAGAGTCGTCCAATGCCATTTGTGAAATTATTCACAATAAATCATTTCTTACATTGACATTATATTGATTAAACAGAACATATGTACAAACATCACAAAATAATACTGAAAAATCAGATAATATATTCGGAAACCAATTAGTACAGACTTTTCTAGGATAAAAGGTAAAAAATATTATGGAGGTTTTAAGAAATATGAAAAAGCTAGTATCGATTTCGATGTTCAGCGTTTTGTTACTTATTTTGGCTGCTTGTGGCAATGGTGGCGCTGACAAAGCGGAAGCAGGAAAAATTGTTGTCTCTGGAAAAGAGTTTACGGAGCAGATTATTATAACCCACATGCTGGCAGAATATCTTAAGGCGAATACAGATCTAGAGGTTGAAATAAAAGATGCTCTAGGAGGGGTATTCGTCATTCAAGAGGCAATGAAGAAAGGCGATATTGATCTATACGTTGAATATACCGGGACGGGTTACTTAAATGTTTTGGATCAGGAATACAAACCAGGTATGAGTCCTGATGAAGTGTATGATGAAACGAAAAAAGGGTATGCGGAGGAATTTAACACTAATTGGTTAGAACCACTTGGTTTTAATAACACATATGCTTTGGCAGTAAGAGAGGAATTGGCTAAAGAACTAGATATCAAAACCTATTCTGATTTAGCGGAACATGCATCTGACCTCTCCTTTGGAGCTGATCCCGAGTTCTTTGAAAGAGGAGATGGCTACGATGCCCTCATCGCAGAATATGATACTGAGTTTGCCAAACAAGTCAATATTGACCCAGATTTAATGTATTTAGCGGCAAAAGATGCGGAGATTGATGTGATAACGGCCTTTTCATCCGATGCAAGGATTAAACAATATAATTTGGTCGTTTTAGAAGATGATAAAAAATTCTTCCCACCTTATTATGCTGCGCCGGTTATTCGCCAAGCAGTGTTGGACGCTAATCCTGATCTAGAAGAGACATTAAATAAATTAGCGGACACCTTGGATGATGAGCGTATGCAGGAATTAAATGGTCAAGTCAATCTAGAGAATAAAGAACCAGAGGATGTGGCGGTTGAATTTTTAAAAGAAGAAGGACTAATTGATTAATTAAATAATGCGAGTTGTGTACCAGTAGGGTGCACAACTTTTTCGGGATGGATAGAGTCAGAATAGAGGGGAGACTTATATGATAAAATTCGAAAATGTAAAAAAGCAATATAAAGATGGCTTTGTGGCCATTAAAAATATTAATTTAGAAGTCGAAAAGGGAGAGCTTGTTACATTGATTGGGCCAAGTGGTTGTGGAAAAACAACCACAATGAGAATGATCAATCGTTTAACAGAGCCTTCAGCAGGCAGAATATTAATTAACGGGGAAGATACAGCGAAAGCCGATCCAGTTGAATTACGCAGAAATATTGGCTACGTGATTCAGCAGATTGGTTTGTTCCCACATATGACGATTGAGCAGAATATCTCCCTTGTCCCGAAGTTGAAAAAAGCAGATGTAGAAAAAACAAAAAAACGAGTGGATGAATTATTAGATCTTGTTGGCTTAGATCCGTCTACCTTTAAAAAACGCTATCCATCCGAATTAAGTGGTGGACAGCAACAGAGGATTGGTGTCATCCGGGCTTTAGCAGCGGAACCGGATATTATTTTAATGGATGAGCCATTTAGTGCATTGGATCCGATTAGTCGTGAGCAGCTTCAAGACGATATTGTCAATCTTCAAGAAGAAATTCAAAAGACGATTGTCTTTGTAACACATGATATGGATGAAGCGATTAAAATTGCCAATCGAATTGTCATTATGAAAGATGGAGAAGTTGTTCAAGTAGATACTCCAGAGAGAATTCTAAGACGTCCTGGCAATGATTTTGTCAAAGGATTTATTGGAGAAGAACGCCTAAACCAAGGAATCACGTTGCCGACAGCAAGCGATATGATGTATACAAAAGTCGTAACTGCTTCACCAAACCGAGGCCTTGCCTCCGCTCTTCATATAATGAGAGAAAAACGCGTAGATAATTTATTTATAACAGATAAAGCGAAACAATTTTATGGGGTTGCGACACTTGAATCCTTAAAAGAGAATTATCGAAATGAAGATTTAATTGTCTCCGATATTATGAAGTCAAATGTCAGAACATTAACGCCTGATGCGATTCTAACAGATGTAGCAGAAATATTTACCGAGAGTCATTCGAGTGCTATTCCGGTAGTAGATGATGGGAAGTTGGTTGGACTTGTCACAAGATCAAGTATGATTCGTGGTCTAGCCGATATGAACGGAAATGGAGGGAATGACTGATGGAACTAATTGAAACATTTATTAAAAGAAAAGATGCCATCTGGGTTGCCTTTCAAGAACATCTATTTTTGGCTGGGGTTGCGATGATTATTGCCATCGCCATCGCTGTGCCACTCGGCATTGTTTTGACGAGAAATAAAAAGGTGGCTGAGTTTGTGATTGGGATAGCGGCAGTTATTCAAACCGTTCCCAGCTTAGCGTTGCTAGGCTTCATGCTCCCATTACTAGGAATTGGAAAAGTCCCTGCTATTATTGCTCTAACGCTATATGCCCTTCTACCAATCCTCAGAAACACCTATACTGGGATTATCGGTGTTGATAAGTCCTTGGTTGATGCCGGAAAAGGAATGGGAATGACCTCTAGGCAGATTTTATTTATGGTAGAGCTGCCTTTGACCTTGCCCATTTTAATGGCAGGGATTCGGACAGCAACAGTATTAACCATTGGTGTGGCTGCCTTAGCGACCTTCATCGGTGCAGGTGGTCTAGGTGATTTAATTATCCGTGGATTGAATGTAATGGATAAAAACCTAATTTTATCTGGAGCCATTCCAGCAGCCATTCTAGCGATCGTCTTTGATTTCCTGTTGAAAAAGCTGGAAGACAAGGTAACGCCGAAGGGATTAAAATCGTAACAAAGTAAAGCAGGATCTCAGTGAGGGGAGATCCTGCCTTGCTTTTGCCTAAGTAGAACTTACATCCTTGCACGGATTACAGAGCGCCCCCTCACCAACCAAGCTATTTGCTCAAGATTCCCTGGAAAACGGGTGTCAGTTTTTCTGCTATGCTTATAAAGCCTAAATCTGTCGCATGGGAGCCATCTACCGTTTTTTCATGGCCATTTTCCCCAAGAAGGTCGGTCCCGTCATAAAAGTAAAGATGCTTATCGCCCGCTCTTTGTAAGTCTTGAACAAGTTGTTGTTGGAAAAAACGGCGCTCTAATCGATCTTTTCGTAAGGTGGAGTTCACAATTTCATGGGCATATGGATATTTAGAGATGACCAAAATAGGAATTTCCGAATGAACTTCCCGATACAATTGGATAAATCTTGGCAAGGTTTCTTTATATAAGGCAGTGCTCACACAATTTGGTTCATAGTCTAATACAAGGCAAGCAGGATCTTCGATTTCCCGAATAAGCTTGGCCATATTGGCTTCTCCTTTTCCATTCCCTGAGAAACCAAGATTAATAAACTCTCGATTAAACTTTCTACTTAATATATTCGTGTATGCCATACCTGGACGAGAAGCACAACCTCCTTGAAGAATAGATGTTCCATAGAAAATCAATCTCTTTCCACTTTCATATGCTGGAGGAGGTTGGATGGTTGCTCCAGGTTGAAGGCCGATCGATAATTCTTTCACCCCTTGATAAAGTGGAAAATTGAGGGTGATTAGAACTGAGTCCGCTTCTTGTCTCTCGAATAAGGTTACTTCATATTGCTCTTGAGTATGATCATATTTTGTCACTCCTGCAAAACGCTGTTCCCCTGGTTCTCCTATATAGCAGTCAAATCCACATTGTCCAGTGGCCGGCATATGAAACATGTTGGCTTTTCCTTGTAACTTAACCTTTACAGCTAACTTTCGAGAATTGGTTCGAAAGCGTAACTGGCCTCCTGCCGTACAATTAGCTAAAATATCAACCGCCTCGGTTACTTCATATCTAGGTTGCTTAGGTAGTCTCCGAAATCCTTGTTCCTCCTTAAGCCAAGCAAAACCACTAATTTCAAAAGGAGACTGCTTCGGATCATGCCATTGGAGGGAGCTGCCATATATTGAATTGGCTTTCATATGGTTATCTAATTTTTCGACTTGAATTGTTTGTTTCATTGAAATCACTTCTTTCTAAAAGTCTATTGTTTAATAAATTCTTGATAAAAAATAAAAATCCTGTATTTAAAATGCAAGTTTGCAACGATAATTTATATTGACAGTAGTGCAAAAATGCATTATCCTATATCGAGGAGGAAATATCCACCTATAAATATAATTATGGATCAAATATCCAAATATATCTTTTATAGATTTTCTAAAATGTATTGTGAGGTTTAATTATGAAGGAAATCATACAAAATTTAAAAGGAAGTTTTGTTGTATCATGTCAAGCATTAGAGCATGAGCCCCTTTATGGTTCAAGATTTATGGCACAAATGGCTGTAGCTGTTGTGGAAGGTGGAGCTCAAGCTATACGTGCTAATGGACCAGATGATATAAGGGCAATTAAAGCTAAAGTAAGAGTGCCTATTATTGGTCTCTATAAAAAAGAGTACAGCGGTTGTGAAGTTTATATCACTCCGACAATAAACGAAGTGAAAGCGATTGTTGAGGCTGGAGCAGATATCATTGCTTTTGATGCAACGAACCGTCCGAGACCTGATGGTAAAAATTTGGAGGAGTTTATTGGTTTAATAAAAGAAAGATATCCAGATATCCCTTTAATGGCTGATATTGCCACGCTAGAAGAAGGTATTGTGGCCGCTCATTACAGGGTTGATGTGGTATCGACAACAATGTCAGGGTATACAGGAAATACAAGACATATCAATACTTTCGATCGGAAGCTTCTAAGGGATTTAATACGAACAGTAGATATTCCGATTGCGGCAGAAGGAAGAATATTGACACCAGAAGAGGCAGCATGTTGTATGAAGTCAGGGGCTCATCTTGTCGTAGTTGGAACGGCTATTACAAGACCTCAAGAGATTACTAAACTATTCTATCATAAGTTGTATCCATCACTAAGGAATTAATAGAACCTAAGGCTTTTGAATGGGAATTTCATAATGGGCATTTATTCGTAGAATGGAGGTTAAATCCACGCTTACATAATTTAAATGTGAACTACTCCATCAATATTAAAAAAGATTAGAAGGTGTATATTCATTTTCATTAATCCTATTTTGCAAGCGCTCGCAGATACTGAGAGTTTTTGGAGGTGATATCTACAAGGGTATAGGCAATCTCGAAAAATTGACTAGTAAAACTAAATTACAAGGGGATGTATCCATGAACAAGAAGAATCTGTTTATTTTAATCTTAGTTTCTATGTTATTCTTTGCCGCAGCATGCGGTGGTAAAAAAAATTCTGGTGAGACAAATGTAGGGAATAAAGAGACATTGGAAAATGTGAATAAATCCGGTTTTCCTATTGTAAATGACCCTATCACACTTGATTTTTTTGTTGGAAAGTCTCCAACAAATCAAAAAAGTTTAAAAGATGTAATGGCTTTTAATAATTATGAGGAAATGACAAATATTAACATTAAGTGGCAAGAAGTGCCATCTGATTCAATGGAGGAAAAAAGGAATCTAGCATTAGCAAGTGGGAATCTTCCAGATGCATTTTATGCGGCTGATATTTCTAGTATGGATTTGTTAAAATATGGCGGCCAAGGTACATTTGTAAAATTAAATGATTTAATCGATAATTATGCCCCGAATCTAAAAAAGTTATTGGATGAGAACCCTGATATGAGAAAGGGGATTACATCATCGGATGGAAATATTTATGCTTTTCCAAGAATTATGGATCCGGATTTTCTTTCTATTCGTGTCAATCCTTTGTTATATATTAATCAAAAATCGCTCGATGGTGTTGGAATGAATGTGCCTGAAACAACTGAAGATTTTTATAAATATCTCAGAGCAGTGAAGGAAAATGAAGAAAACTATATAACTCCTTATGGGGGAACAGACATTAATACATTAGTAACGTGGTTAAAAGGCTCCTTTGGTGTGGGAAATAGAGGGTTACAAAACCCGTTGATTGATCAAGATCCGGAAACAAATGAAATGAGGTTTGTCCCAACATTAGAAGGCTATAAGGAGTTGTTACAATATGTGAACAAACTTTATAGCGAGAAGCTGATTGCACAAAATATATTCTCTATTGAATGGAATGCGTATCTTTCTAACGCAGCAGAGGGGCAGTATGCAAGCACGGTTTTTTATAGTCCAGATGAACTGTTTGGTGAGGCAGGCAATGACTTTGTAAGTGGTTTACCGATGGAGGGCCCTAATGGCGAAAGGCAGCATGTAGCTGTTTCAAATCCTATCTTTAACCTAGGTAGTTTCGTTATTACGAGCAAAAATGAAAATCCCGAGGCTACAGTTCGTTGGATTGATCATTTTTATAGTGATGAAGGCTCACGACTGCTTTATATGGGCGTAGAAGATGAATCCTACGAAAAAACAAATGATGGAGAGTATGAGTTTTTAGACAAAATCACGAACGATCCAGAAGGGCTTTCTAAAGAACAAGCCTTAGCAGGTTATGTTGGCTATTTAAATACAGGGGCTCCTGCTAGCCTTGTTAAACAAGAATATTTTAAAGGATCAGAAACATCGGAAATGTCATTGAATGCGGTGGAGAAATTAGAACCCTATGTAATCGAAGATACTTGGCCACAATTTCAGTATACCGAAGAAGAAAATGAAACGATCACATCTATAGGCTTTGATATTCAAAAATATGTAGAAGAAATGAAAGATAAGTTTATCACTGGAGAAGCTTCTTTTGATGAATGGGATAATTATGTAAAAACGATCGAAAAAATGGGCCTTAAAGATTATATGGAAGTCCAAAATAAAGCTTATGAGAGATTTAAAAAGTAGTGGTACCATTTGAATCTGATAAGACATCAAGGTTAGGTTGGTTGAATATTCTATTTGGCCAACCTACATAACGACAATGAAGGAGGGATAAAGTATGGAGGTGAAAAAAGGTCGTGTGAACAATCTAAATATAAATATAAAAGGTGAAAGCAAGTTGCTGCGCTTTAAGAAAGATATATTGATGGATTGGCAGTTGTATGCGCTTTTAACCCCAGCTCTTGCCTATTTTATAATTTTTCATTATGTTCCAATGTATGGAGTGCAAATAGCGTTTAAACAATTTTATGCGAACTTGGGAATTTCAGGCAGTCCATGGATCGGCTTTGACCATTTTAAACGGTTCTTTGATTCGTATTATTTTTGGCGGCTATTAAAAAATACGCTGACCCTAAGTGGCTATGAACTTCTGTTATTCCCATTGCCTATTATGTTTGCACTTTCCTTAAATGAGCTAAAAAACGGAGTTTTTAAAAAATGGGTGCAAACCTTAACATATGCGCCTCATTTTATTTCTGTAGTTGTTGTAGCAGGTATGATCGTGGCCTTTTTGGATCCTATTACTGGTTTAGTAAACCATCTAATTGTGTCACTAGGGGGGCAGCCAGTTGCATTTTTAACGGAATCAGGTTGGTTCCGTCATATCTTCGTATGGTCTGGCCAATGGCAATCACTCGGATGGGGAACGATTATTTATCTTGCAGCATTAGCTGGAGTTAGCCCTGAATTACATGAAGCGGCAAGTGTAGATGGTGCCACAAGATTTCAACGAATTATCCATATCAACATTCCTAGTATTTTACCAACAATCATTGTTTTATTTATTCTAAATATCGGCAGTTTTATGGCTATCGGATTTGAGAAGGTTCTCTTATTGCAAAATTCCTTAAACGCAGAAACCTCCGATATTATCCCAACTTTTGTATATAACGTGGGATTACTAGAGGGGCAGTATAGTTTTGCTTCAGCTGTTGGATTGTTTGAGTCAGTGATCAACATTATTCTCTTGGTAACAGTAAACTATATAGCAAGAAAAGTAAGTGACAACAGCTTATGGTAAGGAGTGAGCAGCATGCAATTGTCAGATAAGGCTTTCGATATTGTAAATAAAATATTTGTTTTAATCGTTACAGCGTTGATCATCTATCCACTCATTTTTGTAGTGAGTGCCTCTATAAGTGATCCAGCAGCTGTAAATACTGGGAAAATGTGGCTATGGCCTGTAGATATTACATTTGAAGGCTTTAAACGAGTGTTTGAAAATAGTGCAATATGGACCGGATATCGTAATACGATTATATTTACTCTGGTAGGTACCTTTATTCACTTAACTGTGTTACTACCGTGTGCTTACGTATTATCTAGAAAAAGAATAAGGGGAAAGAAGTTTATCCTTTGGTTGATATTATTTACTATGCTTTTTAATGGTGGTTTAATCCCTACGTACTTAGTCGTTCAAACATTAGGAATGTTGGATTCTATTTGGGCGATTGTAATTCCTAATGTAATCGGGGCATGGTCTATTCTTGTAGCAAAATCCTTTTTCGAGCAAAGCGTGCCGGAACAACTAGTAGAGGCAGCAAAAATAGACGGAGCTTCAGACTTTTTTATTTTTGGTAAAATTGCCTTACCTCTTTCATTACCTATCATTGCCGTAATGGCTTTATTCCATGCAGTTGGATTATGGAATCAGTATTTTAATGCACTCATTTATTTGTCTGACGAAAAGTTATATCCACTCCAGCTCATATTAAGACAGATTTTAGTCCTTAATGAAGTAAATGCGGAGGGGATTGGGGAAAATGCAGGAATGACAGAATCCTTCATTGAGCAAGCGAAAACAGCCTCATTAGTCAAATATGCGGTCATTATTGTTTCCACCTTACCTTTATTGATTGCCTATCCTTTCGTACAACGCTTTTTTGTACAAGGTGTGTTAATTGGTTCTGTAAAGGAATAATGGTAAAATACAAAAATGTTTAATATGAGGTGTGATCTATTTGAAGAAAATTCCGATTGCCTTACAGATGTATACATTACGAGAAGAATGTGAGCAGGATTTTTTAGGTGCATTTGAACGAGTAGCTAAGCTAGGCTATCATGGCGTTGAATTGGCGGGCTACTATGACATGCCAGTGGAAAAAATTAAACAACCCCTTGATAATCTTGGGTTGCAAGTTGCTGCTAATCATATTCCTCATACGCAACTGCAAACGAATTTACAGCAGATTATTAGAGATCAAAAAGTTTTGGGCTGTAAGTATATAGTTTGTTCACTTCCTGAAGCGGAAGTGAAGAATGAAGACAAACTTAAGACCCATACTTACTTTTTAAATGAGGCTAGTGAAGTTTGTAAACAAGACGGCATTATACTCTGTTATCATAATCATCATTTCGAATTAGAATGTTTGTCAAATGGAAAAACAGCACTGGAAGCGATTATTGAATCTGCTCCATCAGACCATCTGCAAACGGAATTTGATATTTACTGGCTAAAGATGGCGGGAGAAGATCCAGTAGAGTGGTTCAACCGTTATAAGGGAAGAACGCCGCTTGTTCATTTAAAAGATATGACGCCGGATGAAGAACACTATTTTGCTGAACTAGGAACAGGTGGAATTGATGTAGAGGCAGTTCTGAATTTGGGAGAAGAAGCGAATGTACAATGGTGGATTGTGGAACAAGATGAAACACGGCTGAATCCTTATGAAAGTATTGAAATCAGTATGCAATATTTAAAAGAACGGCTTCCTTATATGCGGAATAATGAGTGGAGCTAGCAAGAAATAATGTCTTGCTAGCTTTTTTGGGTGTTTGGGAAATGATAGTATATTGGCTTGTGGAGGAGAACATCGTCTTGGCAGAGCGTCGCCTATAACTGTCCATTTATAAGAACGCTTGCTTGCGTTTCTCTTCCTTTTGTTGGATTATAAAAGGGAATTTTAAAAATTTGAATGAAGGTGTATCGAATTGAAGTTAAATCTCACAACAGAAAGGCTTATCATAACTAATTTTAAAAAAGAGGATTGGAGAGAAGTTTTTGGATATGCATCTAATCCGGAAGTGATGTATTACATGCCCGAAGGTGTTCTGACGGAACGGGAAGCAAAGATGTACGTTAATCAACAAATTGGAGATAAACCAAACAAATATGCAGTCTTATTAAAATCAAATCAAGCCCTGATTGGACATGTGGAGTTTTTTAACTATTTCGGTGAGCACACTTATGAGATAGGTTGGGTACTGCACCCTAAATATCATAATAAAGGGTACACGACAGAGGCTGCAAAGGCATTATTAGCTTATGGATTCAAGGTTTTAAATTTACATCGTATAGTGGCAACATGTCAGCCTGAAAATGTACCTTCATATCGGGTTATGGAAAAAATAGGTATGAGAAGAGAAGCTTTTTTTAAAAAGTGTATACCTGCTGGAGATACATGGTGGGACGAGCTTTACTATGCTATTTTACATGACGAGTATGTCGACAACCTTGGATAGTGCATGTAGAAAAACTGGCCTTCCGGAAAGGAGTACTATTTTGAAACAGGCGGCTCTGGCGAGAGGAACAAAGCCAGACCGCCTAACACAATTCTATTCTCTGTACTTATGTTAGTTCGCTAGGAATTTAGTTGGGTAATAGAGTGAAAAATACTATCATCTTCAATTATATTAGTTTCCATATTATCCCATTAGGACTATTGAAACGAATATGTAAACGCTTTATAATTAATTATAAAGATTTAATCCGCTATTTTTAAATATGCTGGAGGTTTAATTCACCTATATTGTTATAAAAAAATATAGAAGGGGGTCTTTGGAATAGAGAAATAGGAATGAACTGTAAAGGATTAAAGTGAAATAAGGAGGAGGAACAATGGTGTTCTTAAAAGAGGCTATAGGCCTTGTTGTAATCTCTTTAATGATGTTATGGATAAGCCCAAGCATACAAGCTGCTGATAATGAGGTAGGTTTTAAAAACCTTGCGAGTGGTTTAAGTTATGAATGGTCGGAAGAGCCCGAAAGCTCATATCCAGATAACGAGAATAAGCTTACAGATGGAGTATACGGAGAATTAGATAAATCTGATCCTGCTTGGGTAGGACATTTGCAAAAGAAAACGAGGGAAGTTGTATTTGATTTAGGGGAAAAAAAGTCAATTGCAAGTATTAAAGCTCATTTTTTGCAAGATTATCCCACATCCTCGATTCTTGTACCATTAACCGTTTCGTTTTATGTTTCCAATGATAAAGAAAATTGGGGAACATTGTCACATAACGCGACTCAGCTTCTTTGGGGAGCGGGACCGCCAAGAGATGAGCAGTTTATTTGGGATGGAAGTAAAGACGGGATAAAAAATGGTGATTGGAATGGAACCATGGCATATGCGCGTTATGTGAAGGTGACATTTTCTATGCATCCAACACACTGGAGTTTTATTGACGAAATTGAAATTTGGGGGGCTGAAGGGAAACTCGAGGGTGCACAAACAGTGCCGCCAGAACAACCCGCATACTTGCAACCAGGAGAAGAGACTGCTGGGATTGAAAATTTAGTATTGCTCTATAATGGCCATTATCCTGACGGAAAAGGGGATTGGTCGAAGGAGCGAATTCTCCCCAATATTAGCTATATAGACCAAGAAGGGGAACCACAGGATTGGTTTCATGATGGAGTGCTATATCTTGGTTTACATTCCCCTAAAGGTGGAAATTTCGGCGGGCAGTCCAATCCAGGAGCCGATCTAGACGATTGGAAATGGTATTTAAATAAAACTTTTGCAGCCGAAGGCGATTTACAGCAGTTAAATGAAGCGGCTAAAGAAGCTGGAATAAAACTGAATGAGCCTGACCATAAAGTAAAGGTTGTGCTAATGATCCCGGACCCGGGAGAATCATTGACAGATTTTGGCGATGTAGATGGTGATGGCATCTCTGAAAATTTCAATGCAGGGGAAGTTGGTAAAGAACTGGCATTAGCCAACCGCAAAAAGGTTGTGAAATGGTGGATCGAAGAAGTCATACAGAGATGGCAGGCGGAAGACTTTTCTCAACTAAATCTTGCTGGATTGTATTGGTTGGAAGAACAAATTAGTACAAGCAATACAGGACCAGATTTACTGAAGCATACGAGTGATATTGTACATGATCAAGATTTAAAACTGTTTTGGATTCCTCACTTTTTATCTCATAGAAGCCATATTTGGGAGGATGTAGGGATAGATGCAACCGCTCTGCAGCCTAATTATTTCTTTGAAGAGTTGGAACCAGACCGTTTGGAAGATGCCGCCAATACCGCTAAGCAATTTGGTATGGGAGTGGAAATTGAATTTGATGATCGGATGCTATCAGATGGGATATTCCGACAACGCTTTATTGAATACTTAAACAGCGGAGTGAAGTTTGGTTATATGGAAAATAGCTTTAAAGCCTTTTATCAAGGTAATAACGCGATATATGATACCGCTGTGAGTAAAGATCCTGCTACACGCATTTTATATGACTGGCTTTATCAGTTTTCAAATGGAACCTATGAGATCAATGAAGAACCTGCACCAGAAGCAAAGGTTAAAATAAATGGAGAGCCACTTCAAGATGGAGTCATTGTACCAGACTCTGAATCTATTCAATTCACATGGAAAGTGGAGAGTGAAGGACCCGTTAAGGTCACTGCTTTATTTGATGGAAAAGCATATGAAGAAGGCGAGTGGATAGACTTAGCTGGTATGCCAGGTAAGCACGAACTGGTTGTAACAGCGTCAGCTGGGAAGGTGAAAAAAGATACTTACCTCATTGAGGTGTCTACGAGTGCCGCTGATATGAATGTGCTTGTTGACCGATTACATGAAGCTGGTGAATTTAAAAACTATGGAGCAGCACGCGCTTTACAGGTCCATTTGGAATCTGTAGAACATTTCGAAAAGAAGGGTTCGGCTGAAAAGGTAGCTAAACACTTAAAAGGCTTCAATATTTTACTTGAAAACCAAATGAAACAGCAACATATTTCAGAGTCAGCCCATCGAGTTTTGAGGGAAGATCTCTATTACTTAATAGGGAGCGTAGCGCTAAATAAAGAGGTAGAGTCATCCTCAATAGAAGGAGGGAACCTCAATTACACCGCTGATAAAGCTGTAGATGGCTATATTTCTTCACGTTGGGCTAGTGATTATGTAGATAATGCTTGGTTTTTAGTCGATTTAGGGAAAATTGAGCAAATGGACACGGTCAAAATTGATTGGGAAAATGCCTACGCAAAAAGATATAAGATATTAGTATCGAATGATAAAGAACATTGGGAAAATATTAAGAAAGACAACGGAGGGATTATAGAAGGAAATGGAGGAAAGGAAGTCATTCACTTTGATAAAGTGAATGCACGCTATGTTAAGTTTGAAGGAGTAGAAAGGGCAACGGGTTACGGATATTCATTCTATGAATTTGGCGTATACAATATTGGTAATTGATAAATGGAATATAAAATAGTTTGATCTTATACAGCAGAGAATCTGTTTCAGAAGGTGCCTTGTTCCTCTTCCAATTATTTATTACTGGATGAGGTACCAGGCACCTTGTTTCAACAAATAGGAGGAGTTCGATGGTTACGAAAAAAATTGCTTTATTGCTTATGTCGCTCTCTCTGTTTGCCATTTCTTCCGTTTTTGTTCAATCTAAGGAAGCGAAGGCATTGTCAAAGAATTTGGCCTTGAATAAACCTGTCACTGCTTCAGGAAATGAAGTGGAATGGTTAATTCCGGAAAATGCAGTGGATGGGGATGCGAAAACAAGATGGTCATCTGTGGCAGACGATGATCAGTGGTTATATGTGGACTTAGGCAAAAAGAGGAAGATAGCTCGTGTTGTCATTGATTGGCAGACTCCGGCCGAGACATATACAATCTTGATTTCTAACGATAAGGAAAACTGGGTAAATGTTGTAGAAGATGATGGCATTCTAACGGCTGCTGCAAATGGTAAAGATACTGTGGAATTTGACCAAACCGAAGCTCGATATGTGAAATTTCAAGGGGTAGAAAGGAGAGCAGTGGAAGGGGTTTTATATGGATATTCCATTGCTGAGTTTGAAGTTTATGAAGATAGGGATTTTTTGCCTATTATAATGGATGAACTTCGCGAGAACATTGAAATAAAAAAGGGACAGAAAAGAGTCAAACTACCTTTTGTACGTAAAGGATATAAAGCATCACTTATTGGGAGTGACCGAGTGCAGGTGATTGATAACCAAGGAAACATCAAGATGCCTTTAGTAAATGCGCAAGCTCAACTTCTTGTTCGAGCGGAAAGTAAGAGTGATCCCGATGAGTATGTGATTGACAATATTCTAGTGGATGTTCCCGGACAACATTCACAAACAGAGGATCTAAATCCTGAACCAGATGTCATCCCTTCGATACGTGAGTGGTTAGGGGGAAAGGGGGACTTAACTTTAACAAATTCATCTAAAATTATTGTAAATCCAAAGGATCAACAGCATTTACAAAAAGTGGCTGAAATAACACAAAGTGACGTTAAAGCTGCTACAGATTTAATGTTAGATATTGCCTATGGTACACCTGAGTCAGGAGACATTTACCTTTCAATAGATGATTCATTGAGTGATCTCGGTGAAGAGGGGTATATGATGGAGATAAATGATTATATTTCTATGACATCTGTTGACCCTCAAGGGGTATTCTATGGGACAAGAACTCTACTTCAAATCATCATGCAAGATGATTCCTATTATATCCCTAAAGGGCTGATAAGAGATTATCCCAAGTACACGGATCGAGGCTTTATGCTTGATGTTGCTCGGAAGTTTTATACCATTGATTTTTTAAGGGATTATATAAAGCAAATGTCCTTTTATAAAATGAATCGCCTTCAAATTCACTTAAATGATAATGTTGGAACGCCATTCCCTAATGGTAAAAAATCCGCATTTCGTTTGGAAAGTGAGAAATATCCTGGTTTAGCAAGTGAAGATGGTTACTACACGAAAGAGGAATTTAGAGAACTTCAACAACTTGGAATGGAATATGGGATTAATGTTGTCCCAGAGATCGATACACCAGGCCATTCTGGAGCATTTGTTGATTTTGATCCGTCATTAGGTAAGGATGGAGAATTAGATATCACGAAACCAGAAACAGTAAATTTTGTGAAAGAATTATTTAATGAATATATAGACGGGGATCATCCTACCTTCATAGGGCCTGATGTGCATATTGGTACTGATGAATATTGGGGTGGTAATGTAGAAATATTTCGGAAATATACGGATACCCTTATAAAGCATATAAATAGTAAAGGTAAACATCCACGTCTATGGGGTGGTTTGACGATGTATGATGGGGATACTTCCATTAGCAATGATGCGACAATGGATATTTGGTATGTACCTTATGGTGGTCCCCAGCAAGCAATCGATCTTGGGTACGATATAGTGAATGTGAATACAAACCAATTATATATTGTACCTCAATTATATCAGGATTATTTAAATGTTGGATACTTTTATGAAAGCTGGGAGCCGAATCAATGGGACGATACTGTATTGCCATTTGGTCATCCTAAGCTGAAAGGGGCAATGTTTGCCTTTTGGAATGATGTATCTGTGGAAAAAGGCTTGTCAATGGCGGATTCACATCATCGAATTTTGCCGGCTATGCAAGTTTTAACAGAAAAAATGTGGTCAGGTATGAAAGGGGATAGAAGTTTTCACCAATTTGAGGATTATGCAGCACAAATTGGTGATGCCCCGAATGTCCATTTATCCCATGAAATGGAGACGAAGGAGAAAAATGGGGAAGTTCTTCATTATCTTTTTGAAGGAAATCTAAAGGATTCAACAGAAAATGGTTTTGATGCCAACGGTAAAAATGTTGAATATACTGATGGAATTTTCGGACAAGGGATGAGGGTGAATGGTGGCAAAAGTTATATTCAAACACCGTTACGATCTTTGGGATTTAATTGGACTTTATCCATGTGGATAAAACCGGATAAAGATAATCCAAATGACGCTGTACTGATGGAGTCACCGGAAGGACAACTAAAATTGACTCAGGGAGAAACTGAAAAACTTGGTTTTTCAAAAGAAGGTTACGATAGTGTGTTTGATTATAAAATGTCTCCTGAACAATGGACACATCTATTATTAACAGGAGATAGCGAGGGGACGACACTTTTTGTTAATGGCAGCGAATACACGCAAAGTCTGAATAAAGTCGGAGGAAAGCTCGAAACCTTCATTTTACCTCTCGAAATAATCGGGGGACGGTCAAATGGATTTAAGGGTGTAATAGATAATGTAAAAATCTATAACACTACTTTTAATTTACACGGAAATCTAGCCTTAAATAAAATGGCCGAATCATCACAACCTGAAGCTTCTACGTATACTCCAGATAAAGCAGTAGATGGAAAAGGGGATACTAGATGGTCCAGTGAATATGTAGACGATGCCTGGTTCTTAGTAGACCTTGATGAAGTAACGAAGATTGATAAAGTTACAATTAACTGGCAAACGGCTTACGGTAAAAAATACAAAATTCTCGTCTCGGAGGATAAGGAACAATGGACGAATGTAACACAAGAAAATGATGGGATTATTATGGGGAAAGGGGGACGAGAAGAGATTTCTTTTGATCCCATAAAAGCGCGATATGTGAAATTTCAAGGGATAGAAAGAGAGACAATTTTTGGTTATTCTTTCTCAGAATTTGAAGTGTTTAACAGTGAAAATAAGATTGGTAATAAATCAGCCATAAAAAATCGAATGGTACAAATTCAGGACGAAAACCTGAATAAGGACAAATATACAGAAGAAAGCTGGCAGGCATTATATGAAGCTTTGCAAGCAACAGAAAAAACGCTGAATAAAGTGGATGCTACGCAAGCAGAGCTTGATCAACAATTATCCGATTTAAATACAGCTCACAAAGGACTGAAGTATAAATCTCCGATCACCGCTACTAGTATGATCGAACGTGTAGAGCTCCTCCATAAAGAAGGTCATTTTAAAAGTGAAGACGCCGTTCAATCTTTAACGATTCACTTATCCTCCGTACATCATTATGAAGAAAAAATGTTGGTGGATAAAGTGATCAAACATATGAAAGGATTTCAAATATTATTGAAGCATCAGAAGGACAGCGAGTTGGTTTCCGAAGAAGCCTATCAATTACTAAAAAGAGATGCTGATGAGTTACTAGACAAGTGACGAATCATTTCGATCAATAAAACAGGATTAAAATATGACAGGCAGTTAAAAAGACAGAAAATGTCCTTTCAACTGCTTGCTATTATGTTGATCTGTATTGCTGTTTGTTATTGATTGTATAACAAATATTCTAATTATCAATTCTAAGTATCATCTTTACAAAAGCTCTGAGTAAATCTAAAATGGAGTTATAATCCTATATATCTAATGGGAGTGGAATAATTCTCTATTTTCCTTAACTTTCTTTTTATATAGAAAATAAGTAAAAGCAGGGGGATAAGATGAATAAATTAAATCATTCGATTAGTCCAGACGTCATGATAGCAAGTATTTACAAATCATTGACCAAATCTGAACAAAAGGTAGCCGATATAGTAAAAGGTCATTTGAAAGAATCAGTCTATTGGTCAGTATCCGATCTTGCAGAACATGCAGATGTTGGTGAGACGACAGTTATTCGTTTTTGTAGAAAACTTGGATACAAGGGATATCAAGACTTTAAATTATCTTTGGCCCAAAGTGAGGCAGTTTCAAATCAAAAACAGCAAGGAGAATTGGAAGAAACTGATAGTATTGATTTCTTAGCCCGTAAGGTAACACTAGATAATAGCGAAACTTTACAAAGTACATTGAAACTTATACAAACTGAGCATATTGAAGAGGCGTCGAAAGCAATAATAAATGGAAGGAAAATTTATTTCTTTGGTGTAGGTGCGTCGGGAATTATGGCACAGCAAGCATATTATCGCTTTATGAGACTAGGATTTAACGTCCAATTCGCTACAGATTCTCATATTATCTCTATGAATTGTGCTATGGCTGAAAAAAGAGATGTAGTGGTTGGAATTAGTACTTCGGGCAGTACAAAAGATGTTGTTGATGCCATAGAAATTGCAAAGGAGAATGGAGCCTATGTCATATGTATTACGAATTACATTAAATCGCCCATTACAAAGTTTGCGCAAGTTGTTTTACTGACTTCAGCTAATGAAGGGCCTTTACACGGAGGTGCCTTTTCATCTCTTATCTCCCAAATGCATATTTTAGATATTTTAACAAGGTATATAGAGACTCAACGAAAAGAACCTTCTATGGAAGCCTTAAAAAAGACAGCAAAATCAGTGTCAGATAAATTATATTAAATCCATAAATTTTTACGCTTTAATCAAGCTAGTATTGATGGGATTTATTGTTCATTTTCCTTTTTTAATTGAGATTTTTTATGAAGTGATAAAAATGGCATCTTGCTTTTAGAATAAAAATAAATCATAGGATTCCGAGGACAGAAGGAGAGACGGATGGTTAAACAAGAATTATCAGCGGATATCGTTATTGTCGGTGGAAGTTTAGGTGGTTGTGCAGCCGCTTTGGCGGCGTGCAAATTGGGATGTAGAGTTATCATGACAGAGGAGACGAAATGGATTGGCGGTCAGCTGACAAACCAAGCTGTACCACCAGATGAACATCGTTGGATTGAACAGTTTGGGTGTACACGTAGTTATCGCAGCTTTCGAGGAAATGTGCGCCAGTATTATCGCCATCATTTTCCGTTAAGTGAAGAGGCAAGAAAAATGCCCATTTTGAATCCTGGAAATGCGAGTGTGAGTCGCGTTTCACATGAACCACGGGTAGCGCTAGCTGTTCTTCGGGATATGCTATCACCATATCTTCATAGTGGGAAACTGACGATTATGGAAGAAACAAAGATAAAGTCTGCGGAAACAGCTGGAGATACTGTGTCGGCAATAGAGGTTGAGAACACATACACTAGCAAGAACTTTGTACTTACTGCTGATTATTTTTTAGATGCAACGGATATGGGGGATGTTTTACCGCTGGCTGGGGTTGAGTATGTGACAGGTGCTGAATCTCAAAAGGAAACTGGTGAACCCCATGCTTTAGTGGGAGAGGCTGATCCAATGGATATGCAAGCTATTACTCACTGCTTTGCTATCGATTATATGGAGGGAGAAGATTTCACGATTCCCAAGCCAAAAGCTTATGATTTTTGGCAGCAATATCAGGCTTCGTTTTGGCCGAATAAACAGCTTAATTGGACAGGTGTGAGTCCCATTACTTTAGATCCGATTACATATGGATTTTTTAAAGAAGAGGACAAGTTCTCTCTCTGGGAATACCGAAGATTAATTGATCAATCTAATTTTTCGGAAGGTCTGTATGACAGTGATATCTCCCTTATTAATTGGCCGCAAAATGATTATTGGCTAGGTCCGATTATTGATGTAAGTGAGGAAGAGAGGAAAAAGCATACGGAAGGTGCCAAACAACTGAGCCTGTCACTACTATATTGGATGCAAACGGAGGCACCTCGTCCTGACGGGAAACAAGGTTATCCAGGGTTGCGTTTACGACCAGATGTAGTGGGAACTGAAGATGGATTAGCGATGTTTCCTTATATACGAGAATCACGAAGAATCAAGGCGGAGTTTACCGTTCTTGAACAGCATATTAGCACAGCTGTAAGGGATGAGGACGATGCAGAGGTTTTTAAGGATAGTGTCGGAATTGGCAGTTATCGTATCGATCTCCATCCGAGTACAGGACTTCGTTCCTTTATTGATATTTCTAGTCTTCCATTTCAAATTCCACTAGGAAGCCTTATTCCTGTTAGAATCAACAATTTGTTACCGGCCTGTAAGAATTTAGGCGTCACTCATATTACCAATGGATGTTATCGCTTGCATCCCGTTGAGTGGAATATTGGAGAAGTGAGTGGATATTTGGCCGCTTATTGTTTGAAAAATCATCTAATACCCCGTCAAGTACGAAATGATGAAAAGTTATTAAATGACTTTCAGATGTTCCTCGTGCGTGAGGGGATTGAACTTAAATGGCCGACCATTGGTTCTGTATGACGATTGATTTGCCGCTACTTAAAATATGAAGACATACTAAGCCTCTCAACTCGTAATCTATTGACGTGTGGGAGGCTAAAGGGAGAGGGGAAACTTGCAAAAGGAAGATTTTGAAACAATCTCTAAAAATAAGACCAACTTTCATTTTGACCATGATTATTTTATTAATCCACAGCCATTTGAGTCGATTATCTTATATCAAATTGGTGATTTAAGTTGCAAAGGGGGATATGTCATTCGTGAGCATAAGCAACTTTGTTATGAAATTAGCTATATTGTTTCTGGGACAGGAGTTTTTACAGTGAATAAGAAGAGTTATCCGGTCCGAGAGGGAGATATTATTTTAAATGTACCGGAACAGATTCATAGTGGTAAAGCGGATGAAATGGATCCATTCCGCTTTTTTTATATGGGATTTGGTTTTCCGAAAGGAATGGATGAAAATGATCCGCTTTTTCTTATTAAAAAGATGTTTGATAAGGAACAACAATCTATAGTACGAGATCATCTTAGTATTGACCTTCCTTTTATTCATATTTTTAAAGAATTGATTAGTTTAGATCAATATTCTACCCATATGCTGGGGATGTATTTGCGGCAAATTATCGTCATGATCTATCGGAATTTCCAGAAGAGCTTTTCTATTGATTATGATCCTCATGTGAACACCAATAAGACGGAACAAATTATCTATCGGATGATCAATTATGTCGATTCCAATCTTCTTCAAATTGGTGATCTTAAAGAGATTGCAGGTCAACTACACTATAATTATTCGTATCTGTCTCGTGTATTTGCAAAAGAAATGGGGATAACGATTCAAGAGTATTATAACCGTAAACGATTTGATAAGGCCGTTGAGTGGCTGAAAAGCGGAGACTGGAATGTGACACAGGTAGCAGAAAAACTTCAATATCAATCCATTCATTCATTCAGCAAGGCCTTTCGAAAAAACTTTGGTGTATCTCCAACCGAATACCAAGCTTTATTAGGAAGTGCAAAAAAGGAACAATACAACATCAAAAAGGGATAAACATTTCATGACAGAGCTTTGTTATGATAGAAATACCGTACAGATAGATGGAAGGATAATAATATTGTATACAAACAAGGTGGTGCATAAAAAATTATCTGATTAATTTTTCAATTCAGTTTACTGGTGATGCTTGGGTTTTTTAGTGATGCCTAGAAAATGTTATGGGGGATGAAGCCGGTGAATACGGAAATAAGGAATTGGTATTTATTAGGAATGATATTTGTTCTTAGTGTAATAATGATTTTCGGTTGTTCGTCAGATAAAGGTGGGGAGAAAGTCAATTCAGAAGAAGCACAAGGAGAAAAGATGGCAGATACTGAAAGTGGAGAAAAGAAAAATACATTGCTTGATCCATGGACCTATAATGGAGCCCCTGTGACACTAAAAATGATGATTTGGATAGACGATGAGACTTTTAGAATAAGATATAAAGAAAAGATAGAGGAGATATTTCCTGAAATCACTTTAGAACTAATTAGCGGAGGTGATAGTGAGGAACAATTACAGGAACTATTTGCTAAAGGAATCATGCCTGATATTCATATTGGAAAACCAAGAGCAGATTTAGTGAAAACGCTTGATTTTTTAGAGCCGATTGATGACTATATTGAAAAATCCGGATTTGATTTAAGTATTTTTCAGAAAGGGATCGTTGAAAACTTACGTGCAGGTGACCCTACTGGTGAAGGGCATTTATATGGATTACCTGTAGAAAATAGTGTTCGAACAATGTTTTACAACAAAGATATCTTTGATTTATTCGGTGAACCTTATCCTGAAGATGGGCTGACTTGGAATGAAGTACTGGAAATAGCAGGTCGGTTAACACAGGAGCGAAATGGTATTCAATATCGTGGACTAGCGATTGACCCAGGAGCAATGCCTTTTATGCAATTAAGTGTTGGCGGAACAGATGCAGAGACAGGCGAGATTTTATTTGCTAATGATCCAAATACAAAGAAGTTTTTTGACCTGATAGATAAGTACCGCAATATTCCGAATATTGTTAACGCAAGTGATACACCGGATGGATTTCATGATGGTCCACGTAATATTGCCATGAGTATTTTGAACGCTCCTTGGTTTGAATTATTGACAAGAGAAGAAGGCTTTAATTTTGATATGGTCACTGTCCCGACATGGGAGGAACTTCCTGATATCGCTCCGACGTGGGGAGCATTACCTTTAAATATCACAAAACATAGTGAACATAAGGATGCAGCTTGGTCGGTTGTTGCTTTCTTGGCATCAGAGGAGGGGCAAATTCATTTATCACAAGCAGGGAGTCCTCCTGTTATTGACAGTCAAACTGCGTTTGAACAATTTACAGCAAATAGCACAAAGGATTTGGATCAGACATTCAATTCAACGGCGCCTTTTACGCAAACATTAGCAGAGTTACCACCTTATTCAAGATATGATGAGCCATTTTTCGATTTTATGAACACTAAAGGGGAAGAGTTTTTGACATCTGATCAAGATGTTGTTACCTATATTCGGGAAATGGGGGAGGAGTATGCAGGGATTGTGGAAGAGATAAAAGCCCAACAATAGAGCATCAAAAAAGTGAAGTGCTCGTTTTTCTCATTTAGTTATGGGGAACTCTAGCTGAATGTATTAGCAAAAAATGGAGGTTTTCTAGTAATGAAGAAAATGAAAGTAGCAGTGATTGGCTGTGGAACAATAGCACCAAACCATATAAAGGCTTACTTTGAGAATGAGCAAACAGAAATTAAATATCTTGTAGATATTCGGCTTGAGCGTGCCGAAAAGCTGGCAGAGAGATTCAACGTACCTCATACCGCGGAAAATTTCAGGGACATTTTAAATGATGAGGAAATCGAGGCGATATCGATTTGCACACCAAATGATACACATGCAGAGATTGCCATCGCGTGCCTGGATGCAGGGAAGCATGTGTTATGTGAAAAACCTGCTGCTATAAACATGGATCAAGTGAATGAAATGAAATCGGCTGCTGACCGAAATAACCTGATTTTGAATATTGGTGTGGTCAACCGTTATAACACGGCGGTCAATAAGATTAAGGATATGATTGATAATAGGGAACTCGGTAAAGTGTATCATGTTTATTGTTCTTTTCGAGCCCACCGCTCTATCCCGGGGCTTGGCGGACCGTTTACAACAAAGGCCAAGTCGGGTGGCGGCGTCTTAATTGATTGGGGTGTACATTATCTTGATTTGATTTTTTATAGTTTAGGCCAACCGGAAATACGTACCGTATCTGGAACTGCCCACAGTGAATTGGCGAAGAATATGAAGGATTACACCTATATCAATATGTGGGCGGGCCCGCCTGATTATAATGGAACCTATAATGTCGACGATTTTGTCACAGGTTTGATACGGACATCTGGACCTACAATCAGTTTAAATGGAGCATGGGCACAAAATATCGGAGAATCAGCAACGTTTGTTGAATTTCTTGGCGATAAGGCCGGTATCAAATGGCAATACGGCGGAGATTTTAAAGTGTATTCCGCTAAAGATGGTGTCTTGTATGAAACGATCCCCTCTTATTCCAAAACGGATATGTTCTATGAAGAGATTGATGGGTTTATTCAATCGGCTATGAGCAACGTGAAAAGTCGTTCAAATATAGACAATGTACTTGTCACCTCAGAAGTAATGGAGGCTTTATATACATCTTCAGAAAAAGGGAGAGAGATTGTTTTATGAAAAAGGTTGGCTTTATCGACTTTTATCTTGATGAATGGCATGCGAACAATTATCCAACTTGGATCAGAGAAAATGCGAAAAGAACGGGGCGGGAAATAGAAGTTGCGTATGCATGGGCAGAGACGGACCTTGAAGGTGGATTGGATACAGCAAGCTGGTGTGAAGAGCAGCAGGTACAAGCACTAACTTCGATTGAGGAGGTTGTGGCGAAATCGGATTACCTCATAGTTCTTTCACCAGATCATCCAGAACACCATGAAAGATTGGGACAAATTCCGCTAATGTCCGGAAAGCCTGTTTATATGGATAAAACCTTTTCTCCTGATTTAGAAACAGGGAAGCGGATGTTTAAACTTGCTAAGCAATATAGTACACCTTTATTTTCTAGCTCAGCCTTGCGGTTCTCCAGGGAATTATTCGATTATAAAAATACCAAAAAGGAACTAGAATACGTGGCGACTACTGGACCGGGTATTTTTAAAAACTATGCCGTGCATCAATTTGAAATGATTGTTTCATTGCTGGGAATCGGGGCCAAACATGTGAAAAGCTTGTCAACGAAACATGCCAATTTGTTTCATATTGAATACAGAAATGGTAGACAGGCTTCGCTATCACAAATGCAACATGCAGATTTTCAAACCCATTTACAATTCGGTGATGGTGGGGGCGTATGGATTTCCCAATGTTCTGATATGTTTCCTAAATTAATAGATTCAATCCTCACTTTCTTTGAGACAAGGGATTCTCCTGTTACGTCCGAGGAGACATTGGAAGTAATGGCCTTGTTGGATGCTGGAAAAACTGCACTAGGAAAAAGGGATACTTGGATTGGTGTCCAATCGACGGATGAAAAATTTTAGCTTTGGCATACATCATCAAGAGGGGGTTGAAGCACTGATATCGAATCACGTGAACCTCGCATTAGAAAGACCTTAAAAATTGGGTGATGATGAAGAGAGGGGTCATTACATGAAAATATCTTGGTTTAGAAGAAGTGGGATCGTATTGCTTATCTTCATATTCTTTACAGCGTTTATTACAGCCTGTTCTAATCAAACAGGGACCAATTCCAAAGAAGAAACAGATAAATCAAATACGTCTGACGTATCTGAAGAGGATAAGGATCCTGTAACAATCAAAATTGCGTATGCCTTTGGAGAAGAATCCTTTCATGATAGGTTTGATCATATTGATAAAAAATTAGAAAATATTGAAATTGAATATGTAGCTTATGAAAATACTTTGGAGTCTCTTCAAGAAATTTATGCCAATAATGTAAAACCAGATATTATTATTCAGTACAATGATATGGCGCCAGTCAAAGAATTAGATGTGATTGAACCGATTGATGCTTTAGCAGCTAAACATGGATTAAATATAGATACGCTGCGTCCCTCCCTTGTAGCTTATATCCGTTCACTAGATGAGGAGGGGAGAATGATTGGCTTGCCAGATGGTTCTTCACATGTTGCTCTTTATTACAATAAAGAGATATTTGATTTATTTGGAGTAGATTATCCTGATCCAAATAAAAATATGACTTGGGAAGAAGTATTTACAATAGCGAAACAAATGACAGGTGAAAGAAATGGTATAAGTTATGTCGGCTTTGAGTTTGCTTGGGGCAATACAGCAGCTGCTGCTCAAATGCCGTTAAAGGAGTTTGCGATCAATATAACTGATCCTGAAACAGGAGAGTTTCTATTTGATGAACGACCAGAATTCAGGGAATATTTCAATATGATGGATACCTTCTATAATATTCCTGATATTTATGACGCAGAAACAGAAGGCTCGTGTCTCTTTTGTGAAAAAAGAGCGGCAATGTCGCTTGCCTCCAATTTATTCCTGAATGAGGGAATGGGTGACCTTGAAACCCAAGAGAATATGGATCTCTTACCAGCGCCTGTCTGGCCAGATGCCCCAAATATAACTCCATATTTAGGGTCATCGCCGATGATCATCGCGAATTACAGTGAACATAAGGATGAGGCCTTTCAAGTTTTATTAGAGTATATTTCTCCCGAAAACCAATTAGAGATGGTGCAAAATGGGTCATCAGCCAGCGTGCTTAGTGATCCAGCTATTCTTGAACAATATGCGGCAAATAATCAGTATTATAATAATAAAAATCGGGATGCATGGTTTACAGGAGAACCGGCTTTATATGAAGAGATGCAAAGTAGGTGGGATATTTTTGTCGATATTGGCGGAGCTTTAAAAAAACTAGCAGAGACTGATATTGATGTAAATACACTTATGCGTGAGCTTGAAGAAGAATCCACTGGAAAGATACAGGAGGCTATGTCACAAAAGTAATTCAGTAATCCCCCTATCTTAAGGTTCTAGAGAGCTTGAGATAGGGGGACTTCCATTTACATTATCATGTTGTTTAATTTTCCTGACATGTTCTATGGCCAAAACATTCAATTCAGCGATAAGTTCATTAGGGCTTTTCACAATCAAAATTGTCTATCGTTTTGCGGATGAGAAATGATACAATAATATTTATGATCTAGAAAAAATGGAGTTGGACTTCGGTCAAATTTATTGATTTGAAAAGATAGGAAGTGTAATCAATGGTTTATGGGATCGGTCTAGATATTGGCGGTACGAAAGTAGCTGCAGGAATTGTCGGCAGCGAGGGAGAAGTTCTTTTTAAAAAAACAGTCCCGACCCCAGAGATGGGAAAAGAGGAAATTCTCATTTTATTAAAGACAATTATTTTGGAATTAATAGAGTGGGCTGATTCCCACAAAATCAAACTTGATGGAATAGGAATTGGGACGGCTGGACAAGTCCATTTTTATGAAGGAAAGGTGATCTCAGGAACACCGAATATTAAAGATTGGAATGGAGTCAATCTTCGGGAGAACATTGCCACATATACAGATTTACCTGTGTTTGTAGACAATGATGTAAATGTACTGGCTTTAGCTGAATCCGTTTTCGGTACAGCGAAAGGTCACAAAGAGGTGATATGCCTTGCCCTTGGTACAGGAATAGGCGGGGGCATTCTCTCAAACGGCGAGCTACATAGAGGCGTGTGGGGTGGAGGTGCCGAGCTTGGTCATATGTCGATTGATATAAATGGGGAAACATGTAATTGCGGACTGAAGGGGTGTTTAGAAACGTACGCTTCGGGAACATGGATAGGCAAAAGAATGCAGATGGCCCGGCAAGAGCTGGGGCTCTCTACTGATGTAACAAGTCGTGATGTGTTTGCACTTTATCGACAAAAGGACCCGATTGCTAAGCAGGTGATTCAGACCATGATTCATGGACTTAGCTATGGCATAGTTAATCTTATTCACTTATTCAATCCTCAAGTAGTCGTATTAGGTGGAGGCGTAATGAATGAGGGACAATGGATCATTGATTTGGTCCAAGAGGAAATCAACACGATGGGAATGCGATCATTGGTAGATAATGTGGAAATTAAAATTTCCGAGCTTGAGAATGAGTCAGGTTTGATTGGTGCTGCCATGCAAGCATGGTTATATAACAAAAAAGCATAATGATTGGGATTATGACCTTGAGAAATCCTTGATTCTCTTTTAATTTTCACTTGACTAATCGTAGGAAGAGGTTGGGACATAACTAAAACGCTAAGTTCCAAAAACGAACAATGCACTATCTAAGCGAAATATATACACCGAATACTTTTGTCCCAGCCTCTTTCAAAGAGCTTGCTACATACCCTTCCCTGCATGATTTTGACGGGAGTGGTTTTTATTTTTCACTTTTTTAGAGCCGTTTAAAGGTTCAGGCTGTCCTGAACGATTGGCATTGTCTTTACGTTGACTTTTCGCCATTATGCTTACCTCCAATCGACTTTCATTGAAATCCTAACATTATAATTTCCATATGAGTCTTAAATTATCAAAAATAAGCGTTTCTCTCTTAAATTTCAGTAAAGAATGATGAAGAGCGTAGAAACGTGTATAATTTAGTCAATCGTTACATAAGAGAGGAAGTCATCATGATGAGTTCATTAATAGAAGAAACAAGAGCTGGATTAGTTGAAAATATTCATGACGGGTTGATCTGTGGAGTCAGTGATCAATTTGAAACGCTGTATCAAGTGGGCGATGTAGAACAATATGTCTATTATCGTTCTGCTGCTAAACCGATTCAGGCTATTCCAGCTTTTATGACAGGTGTGAAGGAAAAATATCAGCTAACAAACGAAGAAGCTACCTTATTTACAGCATCTCAGCGTGGAGAGTCTTATCATATAGCAGCTTTGGAGTCATTGCTGGGGAAAATACCAGTAGCAGAAACGGATTTGTATTGTGCAGCATCGCTTGCTCTAAATTCAGAGCCAAGAGATGAAATGATTCGAAATGGACAAGAAAAGAGAAGACTATACCATAATTGTGCCGGGAAACATTTAGGTTTTCTTGCAGTATGTCGAGTGCTCGGTTACCCCCTTGAAGATTATTGGCAAATGGATCACCCGCTTCAGCGAAAAATTGTGGCGATTCTTTCAAGTCTGGCTGAGATTTCTCAAGACAAAATAAAAACAGGTGTAGACGGCTGTGGTGTTCCAGTCTTTGCTATACCACTTAAGAACATGGCAATTACATATTTAAAGCTTGCCTGTCCAGATTTAATCGAAGATAAAGAAATAAGAGATGCCGTGATCCAAATGACGAAATTAATGAACGAAAACCCCGATATTGTTGCTTCTGAGCATTTTGTCTGTTCTGTTTTGTTAAGAGACTCTAATATCGTAGCAAAAGGTGGAGCGCAAGGTGTCTACTGTTTTGGTTTGAAAAAGGAAAGAATAGCTTTTTCATTAAAGGTATTAAGTGGTTCAGAAGAAGTATGGCCGAATATTCTGGCCTCCATCTTGGAGCAAATCGGCTACAGTAATAAAAATACGATTGCATCTTTGAAGGCATTACGACCAGCTGTGGTCAAAAATGATGCAGGCGAAGAAGTAGGAAAAGTAGAAACAGTGTTTTCACTGTAAAATAAATGCAGGAGGTAATATCCGTGCAAATTGAAGTAATTGTGCAAAATTTTGTCGATGCGATAAAGGCCGAGGAACTGGCTGTTGACAGACTGGAGCTTGTTTCTGGAATTGAAGAAGGTGGTTTAACTCCCAGTTATGGTGTGGTAAAAAGTGTACTCGACCATGTTTTCATTCCGGTTCAAGTTATGGTTCGCCCTCATGGCTATAGCCATATATATTCGGATAATGAATTAAAAGTGATGCTGGAGGATATAAAGTACTTACATGAACTGGGGGTAAAGGGAATCGTGATCGGAGCTATTCAACCTGATCATACGCTGAATTTGTCGTTTATTGAGTCTATTATTCACGCGCACCCAGACTTAGATATCACTTTTCATCGGGCCTTTGACGAAGTTCGCTCATTGACAGAGGCGTATGAAGCATTAGTTCCATATAAAGAACATGTAAAACGCATCTTAACATCTGGTGGAAAGCCCTCGTGTTCAGAAGGGGTTACAGCATTACAATCATTAGTGCAGCTTTCAAAAAAACAAAATGGGCCTGATATTTTATTAGGTGGGGGACTGCACCCTGATAATATCGAAGAAATCCACACACAAGTTGGTGCTTCCCAATTTCATTTTGGGAAGGGTGTAAGAGTGGATGATTCCTTCATAAACACCTTTGATAGAGAAAAAATGAGCATACTCCACAAGGTATTAAAATAATACCTTTGAGCGTATTTTAATTTTGTTTATGTCCGGGAAATTAAAGCCAGCTTACCGTTTCCGGAGACGGAATTCAAAGCAAAAGCAGTGGCAGCGACCAGATGGCTACGTCCGAAAATGATGCTATTCACTCGAAAGAGCAGAAAATCAGTGCAAAGGGGTTCGTAGGGTGTGCTACGCACCTAAAAGAGCAGAAAATCAGTGCAAAAAGGTTCGTAGAGTGGCGCTACGCACCTGAAAAAGCAATAAATCGGGTAAGCAGAGTTCGGAGCGCTCTTCTTAATAAAGCCAAAATAGAAAAATCCCTACTCCAGCTAGTAAATGTCCTTTATAAAGGGTAAATTTACGGATGGATAGGGATTTTTCCGGCTGTAATATGGTAACTCTCTTAGTTCTCGCCATCAATAAGAGAAAGACAATACTGTCCAATATCATAGCCCGTTTTAGCGATTTGATCTCGTAGATGGTCTGGTAGTCGAATGGTTTCTTTATGTGTTTCATAGGTGAAATCCCCTTCATAACCAATTTCTCTTAAGACAGGTAAGAGCTGATGCCAATCGACTGTTCCATGAAAGGGAAACAGATGATCATCACCTGCTCCATCATTATCATTGACATGGATGGCTTTTAAACGTTTACCAAGAGTTCGAAGGGCCTGGCTTTGATCCTGATAAAGAAAATTAGCATGCCCAAAATCCCAGCAAGCTCCAATGTGAGAATCCTGATAGGCGTCAACTAAAGTGGCTAATTCCCCTGCTTCGCTGCAAAAGCGACGTTTTGTTTTTGGTCCTTCAATCATATTTTCATAGGCAATCCCGACATTGTGCCTCATTGCAAGTTCTATAACAAAATCATGCATCTCCATATTTGCCTGAATGTTGGCTTCCACATCAAATGGAGATTTTTCTCGATCCTCTAAAGGATGCAATACTGCCCATTTAACACCAAGAATCGAACTGGCTATAATCGAACGTCTCATCATTTCCTGGTAATGTGCTTGGAAATCCTCTTTATAATTTTTAATATGGCCTTTGATAAACACAGGATGCGACTGAGTAAATTCGACGCCCATTTTATCAGCTTCATTTCGTACATCCTCGATGATCTCTTGCCAATTTTCCTTCACTAATTCTGTTCTCCCATTGATTGCTTGGCAAAAGTGGATATCTAACACGTTGAAACCAATATCTACACATCTTTTAATTGAATCCTTATAAGAAGGGTAACTTCCATCAGGTCTAGTTCCAAAAATATGGGTCGTTGTTGATAATCTCATAAATTTATCATCCTATCTTTATTGTAAATATAGTGTTACGCATGATTCTTCCAACGGCAAATTTACTTATAATCTTTTTTATCCCGCATTAACGGGCAGTAATACCCCCACCTCAGGGCTTTAGAAAATACGGAGAAGCATAGGTGGGGGATACACTGCCCGTAAAAGCCCGATTGGTTCAACTAACAATCAGTGGGGGGATGAAGGAAAACCCCCACTGATTGAAGTTTCACTTTATCCAGTCGTGGAATAGGTATCGATGTTGGGAACAGAATAAAAACAACTTAGGATGCGCCTTCATTCTACTGCAAACATTGGCGGATGTCTATATGGATTGGTGGAAAGTAACTCCATTGAAAGATTAAAAAAATGATTGACAGGGAAAGGATGTATCTATATAATATAGTGAAAGCGCAACCAGGTTGTGGAGTGTGCAAATCATCTTTTGTTAATATTTCGGGTAGAGAAGAAGAGAACCCTTAAAAAAGTTTAATGGACTCCATTTCAGCATTAAAGTCTATTAAGTTTTTTTAAGGGTTTTTTCTTTTCTTTAATCGTCCTAATGCACTTCTTTTCATACAAACTGATTGTTAGCCCATCTGCAAAATCCATTTAGAACGCCCTGTTTTTCATGGGCTTTCTATCTAGTGGAATCAACATTAGCCTTTTTAAGACCGCAATGATGAACGAGTGGACCATGTCGGTTTTAAATGTACATTCTCCCTCTTGCATGGCAGGTATTTTAATTTGATTAGGAACACTGACTAGACAATGGGAGGAATAGTATGTCATTTTTACATTATTTATTTGAAGAATACATTCAGGGTCATCAAGAGATGTTTGTGCGTGTTGTAATTAGTGCTGTTCTTGGCTTTTTAATTGGCTTAGATCGATCATTTAAAAGCAAACCCGCTGGGATCAAAACGTATACATATGTCTGTGTAGCTTGCACATTGATTACGATTATTTCTATCCAAAGTGCGGATATGCTAAGTGAACATAATAGTGGGAAAATGATGGATCCGATGCGTTTGGCCGCTCAAATTGTTTCCGGCCTAGGGTTTTTGGGCGCAGGAATGATCTTGAAGGATGGACTTAAAGTGATTGGACTCACCTCAGCGGCTATGATTTTATTTGCTGGAGGTGTTGGCATAGGAATAGGGGCCGGCTTTTATGCAATTGTCATTTGCGCTGTTGTCGTTTCCTTTCTAATCACAAATGTTGGACTTCTATTAGAAAAGAATAAACTAGAAAGTCATAAGGAAGGAGAAATTGATATTGAATCATAGTCAAAGAGAGTTAAGTCATATAAGATAAAGATGGAATATTCCCAAATAAGTACGTGTTCAAAAAGGAGGATAAAAAGGACCGAGTTGGTTAAAAACGCTGACGTCCTGTCAGCAACACCGACACTAGTACATCCTGTACGTCGAAAGTTCGAGGCGGCGAAGCTTTGAGCACCGGAATGTACGACAGTAGGTACATGAGGAGCGGAAAAGCGAGCCAACGAAGAAACTCGAAGTGTCATGTTTACCGGACTTTTTGAACATCCTCAATAAAGGAGTTTATATTGATGACAAAAATATTTGCACACCGTGGTAGTTCTGGAACACATCCTGAGAATACGATCGCTGCTTTTAAAGAGGCAGTTAGACTTGGAGTCGATGGAATTGAATTGGATATTCAACTCACGAGGGATGATGAATTAGTTGTTATTCATGACTATACATTGGACCGCACTACAAATGGAACAGGAAAAGTTAGAGATTATACAGTCGAAGAAGTGAAAGCATTTGATGCTGGTTCAAAGTTCTCATCTGAATTTACAGGTGAAACCATCCCCACCTTTCGAGAAGTATTGGCGTTACTTCAAAATACTGATATAGAATTAAATATTGAAATTAAGAATCCTGTTAAAGAAGATACGGGGATCGAGAAAAAAATGATTCAAGAACTCGAAGAATATCAGTCTATTCATCGATCAATCGTCTCCTCCTTTAATCATGATTCTCTAAAAAGGGTTATCTCGATGAACAATGAGCTTGAATGTGCTATTTTATATATGAAAAAGTTCGAAAACCCTTGGGAGTATGCAGCGGAAATTGGAGCAAAAGCCCTGCACACGTATCGTCCTGAGACAGAGCGTGAACAGGTTGCAGAGGCGCAACAAAAGGGATTCCCAGTGAGGGTATTTACTATTAACAAAGAAGAAGATATGACAAACTTCTTCACAGCAAAAGTGGCCGCTATTTTTACTGATTACCCTGAAAAGGCAATAAAAATATTGAGAGAAGTAGAGAAGAAAGAGTGGAAATACTTATAACGTTATGGCTATTGTAAGGATGGATTTTAGCTTCCCATTCTATTTTAAAATAAAATGGGAAGCAGAAATTTCATAAAATTTTAGAAGAGGTCTTGAAATTGTTTTATTTTTACTTTATGATTTAATCAATCAAATTGATTTATGATATTTACAAGAGAGTGTGAATGATAGCGGTCTGGAGAAAATGTAAGGAGTGTTAATTTTAAATGGCTAATTATAAATTGTTAGCGCTTGATTTAGATGGAACCGTTTTAACAGATGATAAGAAAATAACAGAAGCAACAAGAAAATGGATTCGAAAAGCAGTAGATGAAGGTGTAACGGTTATCTTTTCAACAGGCCGGGGAATTCAAACTGCTGGAGCCATTTGGGACGATTTAGCCCTTGATGCACCGATGGTTATGGTGAATGGTGCGGAAATATGGAAAGGTCCTGGTCAATTATGGGAACGTCATTTTATCAGTAGGGATGATATTCGTTGGCTCCATGAACAAGCGATGGGGGCAGGAGCAAAGTTCTGGGGGTATAGTGTAGAAAGCCTTACACATAAAAAAGATTGGACGGATGAAATGTTTGAGAGAGATTGGTTAAAGTTTGGTATGCATCATGCCGATCATGATGAGATTCAGAAATTAAGAGAATTATTACAAAATAGGGAGAGCATAGAAATAACACGCTCCGCTCCTATTAATATAGAAATATCGTTAAAGGGAATTTCCAAAGAAACGGGAGTACGAAGAGTTTGCGAACTTCTAGGTATCACGATGGATCAAGTGATGGCTGTTGGAGATAATCTGAATGATCAGCGTTTGATTCGTGCAGCAGGCCTGGGGGTTGCCATGGAAAATGGGGATGAAGAGCTAAAGCAAATTGCAGATGTGGTGACGGAGTCGAATGAAGAGGATGGTGTAGCCAAAGCCATTGAGCGTTATTTATTGGGATCATACTCTCCGGTAAAGGCATAACATTTTAGATAATTTAGTACGAAGTGGGGATGAGAAATTGCTCAAGTCAAACAAAACAAATAATACACCAGAGCAGATTAGTGTATTTGAAAGTTCAAGATCTGAAAGTGAAAATGGTACTAGTCAAAGAGAAGTTCTGAATGAGTCACCCTGGTGTATACAGAAGGAAGAGACTTTTCAGGTAGCACCAGGTATGACTCATTCTCATAAAATTTTACAAAACAAGAAGTACCAGCAATCTATCCATGTTCTTCAAGTGGATCCACACAATCAGTATATTAATCCAATTGTATTTTCATCTAAAGGAAAAGTTGAATTTTTAGAAACAGTTGGGAATATGCAGCAGGAGCTTATTGAAAAGGGAAAAAATGTCGTGGCAGGGGTAAATGGTGACTTCTTTAGTTGGATAGGAGTGCCAACGGGATTACAAATGTGCAATGGTGAGATATTTACCTCACCCTCCATGATCAAAGTTTTATTAGCAATTATGACAAATGGGCAAGTTTTATTAAAGGACCAAGTAAGGATGAATGCATATTTCGAGTTTGAATGCGGTTACAAACAGGAGATAGAATCCATTAATCGTGCAAGGTACTTGAAGCATACAAATCATGCTTTTCTCTATAATCATCGGTTCGGTTCTTCAACCCGCACTCCCGAAGGTGTAATGGAACTTGTTATTCAAGTGCCAGATGAACGTGTCTTTTCTAATAAACAAATGATAGGAGTAGTGGAATCCATTCATCAATCTGCTAATACTTCGATAGAAAAGGGAAAACTTGTACTATCCGTGAGTGGATCTGGAGCAGACTGGATCGAAAAGCAGGTGAAGATCGGTGATAAAGTTGCGATTGATGTTTCATTGAATCAAGGTCTAAATGAAGCACGTCATATCATTTCAGGTAACTCCACTTTGGGCTTTGTACTTTTAAAGAATAAGGAAATATCTCAAGAAATACTTGATCCAGAGATTCCACTTAATCGTGACCGACATCCGCGTACCATGCTCGCAATGAAACAGGGTAGTTTATATATCGTTGTTGTAGATGGTCGACAACCAGGCCATTCGAGAGGTATCACATTGGCGGAAGGAGCCGAGTATTTGCAAAGTATTGGAATGGAAGCAGCCATTAATATTGATGGAGGTGGCTCGACGACCTGTTATATCAGACAACCAGGAGATGCGCAACCAACAGTGATCAATCGCCCTTCTGATGGATTTGAAAGAGCCGTAGGTAATGGCTTGTTTTTCGAAACAATCGCACCTGTATCTCCGTTAAATACTTTAGTTGTTAAACCGAAGTCTCCAATCCGAGTGTTGTCAGGGAGTAAAGTCCAAATGGATGTAAAAGGACAAGATCGTTTTTGCAACGCCGTTACGGTTCGCCCATCCACACTCACTTGGTCAGTGGATGGTGATATTGGATATATGGAGGGAAAGGAGACGTTTAGAGCATATACAACGGAGGGGATTGGCGAGCTTAACATTCGCTCAGGAGCGGTTTCCCACCAAAGTTCGATTCAAGTAGTGGAAGAAATTACTCGATTAGAAGTAAATCCAACTACAATTGTTGTAGAACCTAGTGGTGAAGTCGAAATAGATGTTTGCGGCTTTGACGAAGAAGGCAACAAGGTTTGGGTTTCTCATGATCAAATAGAATGGTTAATGCAAGGAGGAATTGGTACTGTCTCGGAAACGGGTGTTTTACAAGCTAGCCAAGAAATCAACCAAGGGAAAATCATTGCAAAATATAAAAATTTAGAAGTAAGCATTCAAGTCAGTGTAGGAAAGCCACCAGTCACTTTAGCCAAATTTGATTCATTGCAAGGACTCACTGTATACGGGGAGAAGGCAGTGGACGATTCCGTTACATTGACGTTAGCACCTAGACCAGAACCAGTTCGTTTTGGAACTTTTTCAGGGAAATTAACCTATGACTTTACAGATATATCGGGTGCTTCGAAAGCAGTAATCCAATTTCTAGATGATGGTGGAAAAAAGGGATTAGAAATTGAAGGAGAACCTTATCGAGTTGGATTATGGGTATATGGCGATTCTAATTGTCATTGGCTACGCCTAGGTATTGCCGATGCAAATGGGGAGAGCCGGTCTTTAAGTTTAACAGAGCCAGGTGGTTTGGATTGGACAGGATGGAAATATGTTTATGCTGATATCGGAGAAAATACGGCTTTTCCTATTACAGTTCGCTATGTATTTATTACGGAAACGAATGACGCCAATAAAAATGCTGGCGTGCTCTATTTTGATCATCTAAGAGCTGAGTATGTCAAGGTTGAAGAAGATTTGGAAGGACCTGTGTATAGTCATCCTACACCTGCTCCAAATCAAACAGTAAAAGACGATCATCCACTAGTTAGTCTCATCCTTAAGGATGAAGAAAGTGGGGTGGATCCTTCTTCGATTCAAGTATGGATTAATGAACAACTGGTCGATCATACATTTAATCCTGCAACAGGGCAAGTATCTGTCCAGCTTTCTCCTAGCAAAAATAGGATTGTCCATCAAGTGGTCATTGAGGCCGCGGATATGTGTGGGAATCCAATGGTACCAAAGGCTAGTTGGGAATTTGTGAGTACACCTTTACAAAATCTTAACGAAAGCTGAATTAAAAAATCAAATTGATTTATTATAATGAGTTCACATTGAGTTCTGTAAGGGGGCACATAAGGCAAAGCGCTTAGGTATAATTCCAAACTGGAATAAGGGGTGAATGACAATGAAGAGTACTTACATTGATAAACAACAAAATACAGATGTGAAAATAAAAAAGAAATTTAACATACGGAGGAGAATTTTCAATAATTGGGATATCTATCTACTCCTTGTGCCAGTCTTAGCCTATTTTATTATTTTTAAATATATCCCTATGTACGGTGTTCAAATCGGATTTAAGGATTTTATTGCGACAAAAGGTATTACTGGCAGTGAATGGGTTGGCATGAAACATTTTACACGTTTCTTTGATAGTTATTATTTCTGGCGGTTAATCAAAAATACATTGGGCATTGGGTTATATGAATTAGCGGTTGCCTTTCCAATTCCGATTATTCTTGCCTTGATGATTAATGAGGTGCGTCTGAATCGATTTAAAAAGCTCGTGCAAAATGTGACCTACGCTCCTCACTTTTTATCAACCGTTGTGATTGTGGGTATGTTGTTTTTATTTCTAAACCCGCAATATGGAATGGTCAATAACTTATTATCTGCTATTGGTCTAAAACCAATCTCATTTATGACAGAGCCTGCTTGGTTTAAGACTGTGTATGTTCTTTCCCATGTGTGGCAGCAAATGGGATGGAGTTCAATCATTTATTTAGCAGCATTGGCGGGTGTACCTCCAGAATTACATGAAGCAGCAAGAATGGATGGAGCCAGTCGGCTTCAGCGAATTAGACATGTTAATATTCCGGCCATTGTTCCAGTCATTATCATACTTCTTATCCTAAATGTCGGAAATATTATTAGCGTAGGGTTTGAGAAGGTGTTCCTCATGCAAAACGCATTAAATGTAGAGGCTTCCGATGTTATTGCTACACATGTTTATAAAACGGGGATTATGGGTGCGCAGTATAGTTATTCGACTGCGGTTGGCTTGTTTAATTCAATCATTAGTTTTATTTTACTTGTTGTTGTAAATCAAATATCGCGTAAAGTCAGCGAAACAAGTCTGTGGTAAGGGGGGAATGAGAGAATGGAAAAACAATCAATTGGAGACCGCACCTTTGGGATTGTGAATTTTTTATTACTTTGTCTTATCTTAGTAATTGTCATTTATCCGTTAATTTTTGTCCTTAGCGCCTCCATTAGTAACCCAGAATTATTGCTTAAAGGGGAGATTCGCTTATTACCTAAGGAAATTACTTTTGACGGTTATGCCAAAGTGTTCAAAAACAATGATGTAATGCGTGGATACTTAAATACGTTTATTTATACAGGGGTAGGGACGGTTATCAATTTGATGATGACAACCGCCGGAGCATATGCTCTGTCAAGGAAAAACTTATTTGGACGGAATGTGATAACAGCCTTGCTGATCTTCACGATGTTTTTCAGCGGTGGGATGATCCCTACTTATTTAGTCATAAAAGATCTTCATATGTTAAATACAATTTGGGCTATGGTCATTCCTGGTGCTATCTCAGTATATAACTTGATTATTATGAGAACCTTTTTTCAGACAAGCATTCCCAATGAAATTGAAGAAGCCGCTCATATTGATGGGTGTTCGAATCTACAGACGCTGTTTAGAATTGTCTTGCCACTTTCGACCCCGATTATCGCCGTTATGACGTTGTTTTATGCAGTTACTCATTGGAATTCATTCTTTGATGGTTTGATCTACTTAACAGATCGCAGCAAATTCCCCTTGCAACTAATTTTACGGGAAATTTTGATTCAAGAGGATGTAGCAGATATGGATGCCACAATGGTAGAGTCGGTAGTTCAACAAGCGATGTCTGTAGAGGGAATGAAATATGCACTTGTTGTCGTAGCTAATATTCCCGTCTTGATTATGTATCCATTTGTTCAAAAGTACTTCGTTAAAGGGGTTATGATTGGTTCGCTTAAGGGCTAATCACCTTTATATAAAAATTTTTAGGAGGAGTTAAGTCTTGAAGATTAAAAAGGTTTCGCCCTTTGTGCTTGGATTGTTAATGATCTTTACCTTGTTAGCGGCTTGTAGTAATGACTCTGCAGGAAAGGAAGGAGAAAAGGAGAAAGATGAGAAAGCAAAGGCGAATTTTAATGAAGAGGACTTTCCGATTGTAAATGATCCAATTAAGCTGACGTTTGTTGCACCTTCATCGGATTCCCCTGATTGGAATGATATCCTGATATACAACAAATATGAAGAAATGACCAACGTAGATATCGAATGGGAAATGATTTCAAAAGAAGGCTTGAAAGAAAAAACCAATTTAATGCTTGCTGGTGGAGATTACCCTGATGCTTTTCATAGTGTTGGTTTGTCTACACAGGATTTAATCACCTATGGTGGGCAAGGGGTCCTGCTTCCACTCAATGATTTAATTGATAAGTATGCCCCTAATTTTAAGAAAATCTTGGATGAGAACCCGGATGTGAAGCGTGGAATCACGATGCCAGATGGAAATATCTACTCGTTTCCCAGACTTTATGACCCCGATTTTCACTCGGTTTTGGCTAACTGGAAACTTTGGATTAATGAAGATTTCCTAAAAGCATTGGATATGGAAGAGCCGACGACCTTAGACGAATTCTATGAATATCTTAAAGCAGCAAAAGAAGAGGATCCTAATGGGAACGGAGAGGCTGACGAAATTGGCATAAGCGCAAGTGGTGATGGCAACCTTATCAATATATTTAAAGGGTCATTTGGATTAGGTAACAAAGGAATAGCACATGAATATGTCGATATCGATCCTGAAACCAATGAGCTGAGATTTATTCCTATCGATGATCGGTATAAAGAAACGCTTCAATATTTAAATAAATTATATTCAGAAGGACTGATTATTGAAGATTTATATACGGTCAAATCAGAGGAAACTCATGCAAGGGGAGCAGATGGGTTGTTTGCGGCGACCATCACGACAAACCCTGGAACGGGATATGGCCGTGATGAATACATCGGTGCTCTGACGTTGGAAGGTCCCTATGGTGATAAGATCCATTCAAATTATGGCTCGCCACTTAACAATTTAGGCGGCTTTGTAATAACAGATAAAAATCAATATCCTGAAGAAACGGTGCGTTGGATCGATTATTTCTATAGTGATGAAGGAAGTAAGCTCTTTTTCATGGGGATTGAAGGAGAAACCTATGAAGAAAATGAAGACGGAATAGTTGAGTACACAGATATTATTGAGAAAAATCCCGATGGACTCACTCGAACTGAAGCGATATCTCAGTATTTGACTTGGCGAGCAGGTCCATATCCAGCATTTGTAAAGCAAGATTATTTTGGAGTAGAGACTTCCAACGAGGCAGCTGAAAAGTTTAAAGAAAATCAACCAGAAGAAATTTGGCCACCATTTAACTATACGAATGAAGAAAGTGAAATCATGTCTTCTGTTGGAACGGATATCGAAGATTATGTGACTGAATCCCAAGCTAAATTTATAACAGGGAAAGCTTCATTTGATGAATGGGATAAGTATGTAGAGACAGTGAAAAAGATTGGCTTGGAGCAATATATGGACATTTATCAGGAAGCCTATAATCGCTATCAAGAACAAGCTGAATAATTTTCTAAGAATATTTCGTTGGAGGGGTTATGGGGCTGAGACAAAATAGTTTTCACCAAAGAACGAACTACCATGGTGCATATAACGCACTTGGGAAATAGACTTCGCTAAGGTAATGCATTGTTCGGCTTTGGAGTTCAGCATTTTAGTTATGGCTCAGTCTCACCTTTATATAAATAATTAGCACTAGGAGGGGTTTTATCTTGAAGCTTAAAAAGTTTTCGATCTTTGCGGTTGGATTATTGTTGATCTTTACCTTGTTAGCAGCTTGTAGTAGCGACTCTGCAGGAGGAGAAAAAGAGAAAGATGATGAAGCAAAAGCTGATAATTTTAACGAAGAGGGCTTTCCGATCGTGAATGATACGATCGAGCTTACATTTGTTGCGCCAGCAGACGCAGCACCAGACTGGAATGATATCCTTGTGTATAACAAATATGAAGAAATGACGAACATGGATATTAAATGGGAAATGATCTCCAAAGATGGGTTGAAAGAAAAGACCAACTTAATGCTTGCGGGTGGAGACTATCCAGATGCTTTTCATAGTGTTGGTTTGTCTACACAAGATTTAATTACGTACGGAGGACAAGGAGTTCTGATTCCGTTAAATGATTTAATTGACAAGTATGCCCCAAATTTAACGAAAATCTTGGATGAAAACCCTGATATTAAACAAGGAATTACGATGCCGGACGGAAATATTTACTCATTTCCTCGGATATTTGACCCAGAGTTTACCTCTGTTATGGCGGGTTGGAAACTATGGATTAACGAAGATTTTCTAAAAGCATTGGATATGGAAGAGCCAGAGACCCTAGATGAATTCTATGAATATCTTAAAGCAGCAAAAGAACAGGACCCTAATGGTAACGGTGAGTCCGATGAAATTGGTTTAAGTGCAAGTGGGGATTCAAATCTAATTAATCACTTTAAAGGTTCATTTGGATTAGGAAATAGAGGAGTAGCGCATCAATATGTCGATGTCGATCCTGAGACCAATGAGTTAAGATTTATCCCAATTGATGACGGTTATAAAGAAATGCTCCAATATTTGAATAAACTTTATTCAGAAGGCTTAATTATTGAAGATTTATACACAGTTAAATCGGAACAAACGAATGCTCGTGGAACAGATGGTTTATTTGCGGCAACATTGACGACAAATCCGGAATCTGGATATGGCCGTGAAGAATATATTGGTGCGAATACTTTAGAAGGGCCGCACGGCGATAAGCTATATTCGAACTATCGTGCTCCGCTTGTTCATTCTGGTGCCTTCTCGATCACAGATAAAAATCAGTATCCAGAAGAAACAGTGCGTTGGTTAGATTATTTTTATGGAGATGAAGGGAGTAAATTCTATTTCATGGGTATCGAAGGTGAAACCTATGTTGAAAATGAAGATGGTTCTGTAGAATATTCAGATCTTATTAATGAAAACCCGGATGGTCTATCTTATGTAGAAGCGATCTCCAAGTATTTGACTTGGCGTGGTGTTACGTATCCGGGCATTGTAAAGGAAGCTTATTTTAAAGGATCAGAAGGTTTGGAATCCTCTAAAGCTGCCGCTGAGAAGTTTGTCGATGATCAGCCTGAGGAAATTTGGCCTCCATTTAACTATACTAATGAAGAAAGTGAGATCATGTCTTCTGTTGGAACAGATATTGAAGATTTTGTGATTGAAGCTCAAGCCAAATTTATTACCGGAAAAACATCATTTGATGAGTGGGATAAGTATGTTGAAACAGTGAAAAAGGTTGGATTGGAGCAATATATGGACATTTATCAACAAGCATATGATCGTTACCAAGAACAAGCTGAGTAATGTAAGGGAAGGGGGATGGGAGGCAGCTTCCATCCCTGGTTCTGTTATTGAAAGTTAATAGTTTTGAAGATGCACAGGAATGCTTTCGCGAATGCGTAAAACGGTAAAAATTTAGATTGTATAGAGATGGAAGGGGATGTGGATAGTGAAAATCGTACAATACAATGTCTTGGATGGTTGTCGAACAGATGAACGTTATGCCATGCTTTTTAACTGGTTGAAGCAGCAAGATTACGATATTGCTGGCTTCAATGAAATGAATGATTGGACAGAAGAGGAATTCCAGAAGGAAATGGAGAAACTAGGACTGCCTTACACACTACTTTATCGAATGGAATCCAGTCGTTTCTCCATCGGTATAGCTTCTAAATGGCCAATTGAAAACATATATATGACCGATGAAGCTCCGTTTCACCATGGACTTTTACATGTGAAAATCCAGGAGATTCATTTTCTCGTTACCCATCTTTCACCATTTGAATCTACGATTAGAGAGAAGGAAGCAACAGAAATTGCCGATTATATTCAATCCATTCATGAGCCTCTTATGCTGATGGGAGATTTAAATACATTATCACCACTTGATCAGGATTACTATATAAACAATCGTAGTAAAGAAAAGATGCTGCAAAGGAAATTCTCAAAACGCCAACATATCCTAGATGGAGAGATTAATTATCAACCGATGCAAACTTTACTGGATGCAGGATTACATGACATTGGGAAAGGTGAATCTTTGGACTACTCCTTGCCAACGAAAATCAAAGGAGAGTTACAAGATCCCATTTATGTAAGGATTGACTATATGCTGGCCAATCAGGCGATGTTAAAACTGAATCCGTCATCGATAGTAATCCGGGATGATCAGGGAGATAGGATTTCTGATCATTATCCTGTACAAGGCCAATTTGAGAATAAATAGATTTCAGATATTCGGATGATTGTTGGGGAATATAACATGACCGCTCATCTGCGCCATGGAAAAATGGTAGCTCGTACCAAACTGTACTTCGATTATCATAGATTTTAAAAGTGAATGGAAAGAAGGAAAAATCGATGAATAAATACATTACGTTCGATCTCGATGAAACACTTCTGCAAAATCCATTTAGTAAATGGGTTTTCCCTGAGATTGAAAGTTTAGTAGCCTCTCATCTCACACTAGAAGCTGGCATATTCCCAGAAATTAGAAAAGAGCATAAAAAACGATTAGCAGAGAAGAGGGCTGCGGCTGCCTATAACTGGGATGATATTTTAGAACAGATTCTCGTTGAGCAAAATATTCCACTAAAAATCAATATCGCTGAATTAGTGGAAAAGCATGCGGAGGATCCCAAGGTGTATTTACTAGAGAGTAATGCCTTAACGGTATTGGCTGCATTAAAGAAAAAGGGCTATTCACTGGGAGTGGTCACAAATGGCTATTACAAATACCAGTATCCGGTTATGAAAGCCATTCAGTTGGCTGAACATATCGATAGAGTTATCACACCTTGTAAGGTGGGATGCTCCAAGCCGGCAATAAGTATGGCAGATCCGTTATTAGCAGATGGAGAATTAATTGCCCATGTTGGTGATCGCTTAGACCATGATGTTTATTTTGCGAATCAGCTAGGCGCATTATCCATCTTAATCGACCATCGGATGCCAGATGCGTTGAAGCCACTTACTCCAGAGCAAAGAGCGCAACAACAAGACTATTTAACAGGAATTTTTCAGAGAAAGATTTATGAGGAGCTTATTCCGAGGGAGCATTATCAGCCTAAATTGATTATTCATTCCATTCAGGAATTGCTTGAAATAGAGTTGGAAAGACCAAATCTAACCACAAAGTTGTAATATTTTTTGTACCAATAATTCTAAAAGGGTGATCACATGCGAAAAGGATTGAAGCTATTTATAAGTATGTTGCTTTTAACTTCTATCATGATTGGACATCATGCTGTAACGATACACGCAGAAGAAGATACTGAAATTATCACGAAAGCAGAGTACCAAGTTTCCCCTGGTGTGTATCACGAAAGTGTTGAGTTGAAAGAAGGAGATTCCGTCAATTCTCTCCATATGATGGAAGTGGATCCGCAAGATTCATTTGTTCATTTCACACCGTACTCATCCAATGGAAACGTCTATGGTTTAGAAACAGTAGGCAATACGATTGATGAAATGCTAGAGCAAGGTGAGCAGGTTGTTGCGGGTGTAAATGGTGATTTCTTTAGCTCTGTTGGGATTCCATCAGGATTACAAATTGTAGACGGGGAAATTTATACATCCCCTCGTAGTATAAAAGCGCTTGTTGCTACTTTTCCCGATCATTCTATTAAAATGGAGCATTCTGTTGAAATGACTGCGGAATTGAGGGCAACGAACGGAGAGGTATTGGAGCTGGATATGCTCAATCGTTCTCGAGTGGCCACACATAATGATCGCGCCTTTTTATTCAATGATCGTTTTGGTGAATCTGTGAAAACTCCAGAAGGCGGAGTAGAAGTAGTGGTGGATACGGGAAAAGGGAATGATCGTTTTGTAGCAGGAAAAACGCTACAAGGGATTGTGTCGTCTATTGCAGAAACAGCGGATACACAATTAGAGGAAGGAAAGATTGTTGTATCAGCGGTAGGAGCAAAGGCAGATTGGATCACAAGTCATGTAGCCGTAGGTGATGAGATTCGTATCGATGTAAACTTCACAAAAAATATCAATCAAGCACAAGATGTTGTCTCAGGTAATTCCACTTTAGGGACGGTTTTATTAGAGGATGGAGAGATTTGGGAAGAATTATTGGAGGATGATAAAAAGAATACAGACAAGCATCCACGTACGATGCTTGCTATCAAAGCTGGAAAGTTATATCTACTCGCAGTTGATGGCAGACAGGAAGGACATTCGGATGGTATGACATTACCAGGCGCTGCCGCGTATTTACAATCACTAGGAATGGAAGATGCGATTAATATTGATGGAGGTGGATCTACCACCTATTATGTGAGACAGCCTGGTGATGAAAAGCCGACATTACAAAATCGCCCATCCGATGGGCCTGAAAGACCTGTTGGTAGTTCCTTATTAGTCATCTCTAAGGCACCACAACGATCAAAATTGGCAGGTATTCGTTTATCCCCTGCTGCTGATCTCAAAATCGTTTCAGGAAGCAAAGTGAGGATAGAAGCGAAAGGGTACGACGAATATAGTAATCCGCTAGCTGTAGAGCCTAAATCATTACAGTGGTCTGTTGATAGAGACATCGGAGAAATTGACCGTTCCGGTTTGTTTGTAGCAGGAGAAGGAAAGAAACAAGGACAAATCATTGTGAGTAAAGATGACGTTTCCGCCACGAAAGATGTGACGATCACGGATGAGGTTGCAGAGTTAAGGCTTTCACCGCCTTCTTTTGTCATAGAGTCCGGAAAGTCACAGTCGTTCTCTGTAAAAGCGTATGATGAAGCTGGTGAAAAAATAATGATTTCTCCAGATGTACTTGAATGGTCTGTAGAAGGAGACATTGGAGAGATCACGGAAGAGGGAGTATTGCTAACCGGCAACAATGTAACAACTGGGAAAGTTGTGGCAACATATCAAGATATCCGTGTTGAGACGGCTGTTGAAGTAGGACCGTCCCCGATCATAGAGGATTTTGAAGATGAATCTCATATTCGTTCGAATGAAGTACGGACCGTCCCTGGTTCAGTCAAGATGACGCTTGTCTCAGATCCTGAATATGTATTGTATGGAGAGAAAGCAGCACAATTAACCTATGATTATACAGGAACGGAAGGCACATCAGCCGCATATATTCAATTTTTAGATGATGAAGGCGAACTTGGACAAGAGGTGAGGGGAGAGCCGACACGATTTGGAGTTTGGGTCTATGGAGATCAACAATATCATCATCTGCGATTGGGAATTACAGATGGAAATGGTCAGGATGCCTTGTGGAATATGACAACTGTTGGCGGAGTGAACTGGACAGGTTGGAAATATGTCCAGGCAACTGTTCCAGAGGGGACCGTATTCCCACTGAAAGTACGCTACTTTGCTTTAGAAGAAAAGAATCAAAATAACAAAACAGCAGGACTGCTCTACTTCGATCAATTTGAAGCGATTTATGCGGATTCTGAGCAAAAGCCTAATATCGAGTTATTATTGCAAGATATGATGCAATCGGGTGATATTCAACACCCACTGGGGAAACAATTGACCAATAAATTAAGACAAACCACTCATCATTTAAATAACGGTTCACAGAAGCAAGCACAAAAGTTCATCGATGATTTTCTAGAACGTGTGAATGACCCTAAGAATAAGCAAATGATTACTAAAGAAGCAAAAAGAGATTTAAACCGAAAGACAGTGGAAGCATTCAACGGCTAATTGAAAGATGTTAATAGCTAATAAATGCGTGCAACGATTAATAGCAGGATGTTAATGGCTAATAGGTACTTGCAAAAGCTAATGAACACTTCCAATGGCTAATAGAAATTTTAAAGAAAGCTAGCGGACTCGCTAACGGCGGTCTGCTAGCCATTTTTTGCGTACGCTAGGGAAAAAATGGAGAAAAAATACGAGTAACAAATAACCTATGCATAATCCCGCAACGACATCTGTAAGATAATGCACTCCGAGATAAAGTCTACTGAGTACAATAAGCAAAATAATGATCCCGGTTATTAAAAACCAACTGCTTCGCCACGTCTTATTAATTACGAAATTGGTTGTCAGTAAATAACAAAGAAAGCCAATCACCACGATTGCATTCATAGAATGGCCACTCGGAAAACTATACTCTCCTATTTCGATTAATGGATGAAAAGCAGGGCGTTCCCGCTCAATCCATTTCTTCAGAATAAAATTGAGACCTCTTGAACTCCAGAACAAAATCCACAGACAGATGACTTCAGCATAGTACTTTTTGAAAACTAAATAAATGGACACACAGATACACAAAGGAAAGAGAACTTTAATCGAGCCAATTGTCGTTATTATCGTAAATAACCCATTAAGAAAGGGTGTACGCATGTCTTCAAAAAATAGTAGAATTTTTACATCAAAATAGGCTAGAAAAGGGGATTGATAAGTAAATACTAGGCCTAAGAAAATGACAAGACATAAGAAAACGAAAGTCCGTTTCATGATCAAGATTCCTATTCATCCATCATCCCGGCGATAATTTCATACGAACGGAGCCGCGCTGTCTGGTCAAAAATTTGTGAGTTAATAATGATCTCATCAGCTTTTGTTTCATCTATAAACACTTTGAGCTTTCGTTGCACCGTTTCTGGACTTCCGACAATCGTCGACCGGGAATCAAGTGTTTTTTCGATATGAGCCCTTTCAAGTGGTGACCAAATGTCTTCCATATTCTCAATAGGTGGCTTCAATTGTGTCGGTTCATTTCGAGATAAGCTTAAAAATTGCTGCTGCTGAGATGTTGATAACAATTGTGCTTGTTCATCTGTTTCAGCTGCAATAATATTCACGCCAAGCATAGCATAGGGTTTGTCCAATGCCTCTGAGGGTTGAAAGTTTTCTCTGTAGATTTGTAAAGCTGGCAAAGTATAGTCTGGAGAAAAATGGCTGGCAAAGGAAAAAGGTAATCCTTTTTGAGCGGCAAGTCGAGCACTAAAGCCGCTTGAACCAAGTAACCAAATGGGAATAGTCAATCCCTCTCCAGGAATAGCTCGAACTCGGGCATAAGGGCTACCCGAAAAATAGTCCTCCAACTCTTCTACTTGCATTGGAAACTCTTCCGCCCCACTTTGTAGTGTTCTTCTTAGAGCGTAGGCTGTTGCTTGATCACTTCCAGGGGCACGCCCAAGTCCTAGATCAATCCGCCCAGGGTATAAAGATTCCAAAGTACCAAATTGTTCGGCAATGACCAGAGTCGCGTGGTTTGGCAACATAATTCCACCAGCACCTACACGTATTTGCTTCGTTGCTCCAGCGATATGACCAATTAAGACAGATGTAGCGGAACTTGCAATCCCTGGCATATTATGATGCTCAGCCAACCAATACCGATGAAAACCAAGTCCTTCTGTAAGCTGAGCTAGCTGAACACTATTTTTGAAAGATTGCGTTGCATTGCTTCCTTCAGTAATAGGGGCAAGATCTAAAACAGATAAAGGAACACCTTGAAAATATTTTATGTAACCCATATGCATCCTCCTAATAAGAGATTAAATAAAGCATAAGGTGAATGGAAAAGTTCGTCCAATGATTGAACTTATATTCAATTGCTAAGCGTTTCCAAAAATATCTTTACAAAATCTTTACATTCCTTCATATTTACTTTTCCAAGGTTCTTCATTAAGATGAGGAAGGAATGAGCAAGCTCGAAAACACTACATAAATAGGAGAGAAGACATGGACTTGCAAACAGTGCTTTTTACGTTCTTTGGGGGACTAGGGATCTTCTTGTATGGAATCAAAACCATGGGAGATGGTCTCCAAAAGGCTGCAGGCGATGGATTAAGAGACCTACTGGATCGGTTTACGACAAAGCCGATTATGGGTGTTTTAACTGGGATCGTTGTGACAGTTTTAATCCAATCTAGCTCAGGTACCACTGTACTTACAGTAGGACTTGTAACAGCAGGTTTTATGACCTTAAGACAGGCGATTGGTGTCATAATGGGAGCCAATATTGGAACAACTGTAACAGCCTTTATTATTGGCATAGATATTGGAGCCTATGCGTTACCTATTCTTGCCTTGGGTGCATTTTTAATTTTCTTCTTTAAAAATCATAAAGTCAATAACTTCGGTCAAGTATTTTTTGGGTTTGGTGCCTTGTTTTTTGGACTTAATTTAATGGGAGATGCGATGAAACCATTACGAGAAGCGCAGACTTTCATTGATCTGATGGTAAATTTAGGCCATAATCCAATTCTAGGTGTTGGGGTGGGAGCTCTCTTTACTGTACTTGTTCAAAGCTCCTCAGCCTCTGTTGCGCTTTTACAGGCATTGTATGATCAAGGCGTGATTCAATTACAAACAGCCTTACCCATTCTTTTTGGAGAGAATATTGGAACGACCATTACGGCGATTTTGGCTGCTATTGGCGCTTCAGTCTCAGCAAGAAGAGCGGCATATACTCATGTCCTTTTTAACTTAATAGGAACGATTTTAGTGCTTATTTTCATGGGTCCGTTTACTCATTTAATTGAGTTTTTCCAGGGATCGTTAGATTTAAATAATAAAATGACGATCGCTTTTGCTCATGGAACATTTAACGTTACAAATACCATTATTCAGTTTCCATTCATCGCAGGGCTTGCTTGGATTGTAACTAAGCTTGTGCCGGGTGAAGATAAATCCATTGAACATAAAGCAATTCATTTAGGTGAGCAATTTATTCGTCAATCCCCATCGGTTGCATTGGGGCAAGGGAAAAAAGAAGTGTTACGAATGGCAGAATTAGCTGAAAAAGGGATGGTAGAAGTAGGGCACTACTTCAGAAAGCATGAAAAAAAGAAACGAGAGTTACTTCCACAAATTGAGGATGCTTTGAACAATTTGGACAAGACAATCACGGAGTATTTAATGCAAATATCCTATCATTCTTTATCAGATCAAAACTTAAAAACGCATCATGTTTTAATGGATACTGTCATCAATCTTGAACGAATTGGAGATCATATTGAAAATATTATGGAATTAGTGGACAACCAAATTCATAATAAGGTGAAATTTTCTGAATCAGCATTAAAGGATTTGGAGGAAATGTTTGAGCTGACGATCTCCACATTAAGACAAGCCATTCATGCATTGGAACATGATGATGTTGAGCAAGCAAGAGCTGTGCTAGAGAAAGAAATTCAAATTGATCAAATGGAAAGAGACCTGCGGAAACAACATATTCGTCGTCTAAACGAAAATCAATGTACCGGAACAGCCGGAATTGTGTATGTAGATATTGTCAGTAACCTAGAAAGAATCGGCGACCATGCCGTGAATATCGCGGATGGGGTCATTGGAGAAGAGGAATAAATAGATGAAATGGAGAGCTCCCTTTTGCAAGGGGGCTTTTTAAAAAATAAAAATGAGAAATTAGAGTAGTGTAACATTCAGATGTTATAATATAACGCCTATCCTCCCGATGTTAAGGAACGAATTTACCTTGATTATTTTTCCCGATTATCTTATTTGCCAACTGTAACTGCGAAAAAGATAACAGCAATAAGATTAAAAGGTTATTGGACAAGGCTTGACCTTTAAGTGATCCTAGTGTTCGAAGTAAATGAAGAAGAATCAGTTGTTTGGATTGATGGTATTAAGCATAAAAGGGAGAATGTTTATTGGAAGCGAAAGTAATTAAAAAAATTATAAAAATGAACGGCTCTCTTTTGAAAAGAGGGCTTTTATTATGAATATGGTTCTGTTATGGTAAATCTGAGGATCTACTGCTTGGGGGGGCTTAGAAGTGAATAAGAACAAGTGGATGGTTAGTTTCCTTACATTGTTTATTTTCTTTCTAAATATCCTAGTTCCACGGACACCAATAAGCCAACCTAATTCATCTTTTGATGTAAGTGAGTTTGGCCTTTTTGGTTCTGTTCTCACTTTGTATACAAAGGAACGAAGGGCTAATCTCTTTACTGCGATCAGTGAAGCAAATAATTATTTTGTTCCATTAGGAACGTTACTCATTTCACTTTTGTTATGCTTTTTAATCGCAACTTTAATCGTAAAAAAACTTATAGTACGTGTTCAAAAAGAGGGTCCTAGCGGGAAATGAATTTATATTTCCCACTAGGGCTGTTTACTTTCTTGGCCGCTACAAATGTTCCTCCAATGTGGTCAATGCCTGATCAAGCTTTCCTGTTTTTAAAGCTTGAAGGATTATGGCGTGTTCCTTTACAGTTACATTCTTTTCTTCTTGGGTAAAGGGGATAGCAGGAGCTTCTGCAAAATATTGCACAATGGTATCTGCTAATTGAATGAACAAACTGTTTTGAGTTGCCTCAATTAATCCAGTATGAAAGGCTGCATCGTATTGTTGAAATTCATCTGGATCATCGGTTTGCTCCATTTTTTGCATGAGCCTTTCTAATTGCTCGAATTGCTCAGCATTGGGATGCTGACAAATCTGTTCAATGGCTGCCTTTTCTAATAGAAAGCGAAGCTCAAGCAATTCATCTGTCTTTTCACTGTTCATTTTCCAAAAATGAAAGAGGTTTTGGAAAATAACCTGAGGATCGTCCGTATTAACAAAGGCTCCTTCACCTTGTTTAATTGTGACCAGACCAGTTGCTTCCAATGATCGTAATGCCTCACGTATAATGACACGGCTTACATCCATATTCGCTGCAAGCTCCCGCTCCGAAGGAAGGCGGTCTCCTGTAGTGAGCTTATTTTGAATGATATAGTCTTTAAGATCGTCGCTAATAATTTTGCTTAAAGTAAATCGTTCAGTATCTTGGATTGGTTTCATCTTTATCCTCGCTTACTTGAAAATGATATGACATAATGCTTTATGGTAATACCATATGATCTTTTAAAATATTATATCATATAGATGGAAAAGATAAAATCATAAAAAGGAAAGCGTCTTCTTTACCTTTATGGGTAGTGTCCCACTTGTCATAGGAGTATTTTGCTCATTGCAACAGATTATAAAGATGACTCAAATGGTTTCTCATCTCCTGTTGAGCTGTTTCTTTATCCTTTTGTCGAATCCCATTGATCACCTGTTTATGTTCTTCGTAGGAATGTTTGTATTCCTCCAAGTCAACAACTTCTTCTAATTGGTTGGCTTGGAAATATTCGTTGATAATGTAAGAAAGTTGAATATAGGTCTCATTGCCCGTGGCATTAAATAGTGTTTTATGAAATAGGCGATCCTCTTCTTTTGGCTTTTCTCCCTTTTTGGCTTTTTCTAAAATCAAGTTATTCCATTTCTCCATTTGATTGATCTCATCGATATGGTAATGGTTTATCGCGAGTTCGACAGCTCCCAATTCGAGGATAATTCGTGCATCAATCAGTTCTTTGAATTTGGTTTGATCAAAAGCTAAAAATGGAGAGATATTTTTTAAATAACTTTGCAGGTGGACTTTTGTGACAAAAATACCGACACCAGGTTTGATCTCGATGATTCCTTGCGATTGAAGTGATTTTAAAGCTTCTCTAACAGCCGTTCTACTCACGCCTAACATTTGAATGATTTCCTTCTCAGATGGTAGCTGGTCACCTGATTGGTATTGATGTTCCGCAATATGAGTTTTTATTCGTTCAATAACAATTTCTGATAACGTTTGTTTTCGTTGCGCCATGTTTTTCTTCCTCACTAAAAATATATTTATAATCGTAGTCTTGTCACCAGTATATAACTAAAAGGAATGTTTTTTCTATTTAAAAGACAATTAATACAATAACCAAATCATTCGGTCTGAAAAGATAAAGAAACAAAAAATGGAAGAATGCTAAAAACAGCTTGACATTTGATTTGAAAGCGTTTAGTTTTGAAGGAGAGTAAATGGTATGACCATATTATAACATCATAGATAAAGAAATGGGATGAAAAATATGACTTGGGATCTTGATCAATTTAAAGGTGTTTTTGTAGCCATGTATTCTGCTTATGATGCGGCAGGAGAAGTGGATAAAGAAAGAGTTAAGAAATTAGCTAACTATTATGCTGACTCAGGGATTAAAGGCCTGTATGTTGGCGGAAGTTCAGGAGAAGGAATTCTGCAAACAGTGGAGGAACGTAAAGAAGTTTTGGAGGCGGTGGTGAGCGCAGTTGGAGAGAAGCTAACGATCATTGCTCACATCGGCGCAAACTCAACAAGGGAAAGTGTTGAATTGGCTCGACATGCTGAAAAATGTAATGTAGCGGCAATTTCATCTGTTCCGGCTATTTATTACCGTTTACCAGAGGAATCAGTTGAAAGGCATTGGAAGGAAATGATTGAGGCCGCCTCTTTGCCATTTATCATTTACCATATTCCACAAACGACAGGATTTAATCTCACATCAGCACTTTATAAAAAAATGGTTGCTGAACAAAAGGTTATTGGCATTAAGATGTCAGCTGAAAGTGTATATGAACTCCAGCAATTAAAAGCCAACGCTGATAAAGAATTTTTGGTGCTGAATGGCCCGGATGAGCAATATATAGGTGGGCGAATTATGGGGGCAGATGGAGGCATCGGCGGAACCTATGGGGTCATGCCACAACTATATTGTGAATTGGAAACGAGTTTTTCGGAAGGGAAAATTAAAAAAGCTCAGTTTATCCAAACAGAAATCAACCGATTTATCTCTAAATTACTAACGTTTCCCTCTTTATACGGTGCTTGTAAAGCAATCCTGAGCTTAAGAGGAATAGAAACAGGGCAACCTCGTTTGCCACTTTTACCGATCGAAAAAAACGAGGATTGGCTTGAACTGGAGGCCCTTAATCGAGAAATCGAAGAAACGATTGAACTTGTAACGAAAAAGAAAGATGAGCTGGAGGTATAAAAATTGGCAAATATTGATACACAAGTAGTGTTTTATCCAGACTTGGCTGGTTCAAAGGCTTATCGAATCCCGTCTATGATTACAACGAAAAAAGGGACTGTCATTGCAGGGATTGATGCAAGAATTGCCGACCATACAGATAACCCAAATCAAATTGATGCGAGTATTAGACGGAGTGAAGACCATGGTAAGACTTGGGGACCGGTTCAAAAGTTAGTCAGTTTTGCAGGGGAAGGTTTAGACGGTGCAGCAGCAATTGACACCGCTTTACTAGAAGACGAAGAAACTGGCTCTATCTTTATGATCTATTGTCATACACCTGGTGGTATTGGATTGCGAAATAGTGTTCCTGGCATTGGATTTGATACAGAGGGACGAAGAAAACTATATGACTGTGATGGGAATCTATTTTTGCTTGAAACAGATGGGAAAGTTGTAAATGAAAAAGGGCAAGAAACAGATTATTCCGTTGATGAAGAAGGATATGTGTTCAAGGGGCAAGAGGCGATGGGCAATATGTATTTCAAACAGGGAATTGACCCAAATGAAAGTTTATTAGAAGCAAGAACATCCTTTTTACACATTATTCAAAGTGATGATGATGGTTTAACATGGTCGAAACCAAGAGAGTTAAATCTTAGTGTAAAGGAAGAATGGATGCGTTTTATCGGCTCAGGCCCAGGTTGTGGTATTCAGTTAAAGCATGGCACAAAGAAAGGTCGCTTGGTGTTTCCCATTTATTTTTCCAATGAAGCAGGCTGTTTGTCCTGTGCTTGTATTTATAGTGATGATCATGGCGCTACCTGGAAAAGGGGCGAATCTCCAAATGATGGAAGAGTATTAGATGGAGAGGAATTAACAGCAAAAACAATTTCGCATGAGAAACAATATTTAACAGAATCACAGGTGATTCAATTACCGACAGGCGAATTAAGATATTATTTACGGAATCATTATGGAAAGCAAAGAACGGCTGTCACGACAAGTACAGACGGGGGAGAAACTTGGGGAGAAGTCCAATTTGATAAGACATTACTTGATCCAATTTGTCAATCAAGTGTGACTCTTTACCCTGATCTCGGGGATGGCAAAGTTCGTGTTCTATTTTCAAATCCTGCTGATGAAGAGAAAAGGATTACAGGAACAGTTCGTTTAAGCGAAGACGGCGGAAAAACATGGCCCTACAGCAAGGTGATTGAAGAAGGGTACTTTGGGTATTCTTGTTTAACTGTTATGAAAAATGGAGAAATCGGCATATTATATGAGCGTCACTATGATTATCATGATTGGAATAAGATGGATATCCCGTTTGCTTCCTTTTCATTAGAGTGGTTAAAGGCATAACAGGGACTACCATAGGAGTAGCGTAGTGTGTTCTTATCTCATTTAATAAAGCAAGTGGTTAGACAATTGGCTCTAAACCGATGTCTAACCACAACCATCTCGAGGTCTCTACCTATAGTTCTTCTATAAGATTCGCGAATTTTGTAAAAATATGTTGACAGATGATGTGAAAGCGATTAATCTCTTGATAAGAGAATATGGTACTACCATACTACGGTATTGAATTCGATTTACTCTCATTGCAGATAATTAAAATGGTACTACCATAATATATTAGAAATAAATTGATTAATCTTCTGGTTTATACCAGAAAAAGATTATCTTAGCGGAAGGGAGTGGTTTAGTATGGCAAAGGTCGAAACAGCCAAAACATCTTTACAATTTAATAAAAAAGCCTCCACATGGACACAAATGAAAAAGATGAAGTTACTATATGCCATGCTATTATTTCCAGTAGTAATGTTGTTCATCTTTAATTATCTTCCGATGTATGGAGTCATCATTTCGTTTAAGGATTTTTCACCAGGTCTTGGAATTTGGGACAGTCCTTGGAACAATTTCGACCATTTTAAACGTTTATTTACAGATTTTATGTTTATAAGAGCATTAAAAAATACGATTATCATTAGTCTGCTAAAGATTCTTATTTCATTCCCGGCACCAATTATTTTTGCATTACTGTTAAATGAAATTCGCAATCAAAAGTTCTTAAAAGTGACACAATCAATCTCGTATTTACCACATTTTATGTCTTGGGTTATCTTATCAGCCATGATCATTGAAGTCTTTTCTCCACAGCGGGGAATAATTAATTATGTCATCACGATGTTTGGTGGCGATCCAATAAACTTCTTGTCTAGTAAGGTTTTCTTTGTGCCAGTTCTTCTTATCACGGATATTTGGAAAGAAATCGGATATGGAGCAATCATCTATATCGCTTCTATAGCCTCAATTGATCCGGCATTATATGAAGCGGCTGAAATGGATGGAGCTGGAAGATTCAAGAAAATGATTCATGTCACATTACCCTCTATTATGCCAATGGTAATTATTATGTTTATTCTTCGTTTAGGTGGGATTTTGAATGCAGGGTTTGACCAAATCTTGAATTTGTATAATCCACTCGTTTATGAAGTGGCAGATATTATTGATACATATGTTTACAGAAGTGGTTTAGAGCAATTTCAATTCGATTATGCTACTGCGGTGGGGTTATTCAAAAATGTGATAGGGGTTCTCTTTATTTTGGGAGCAAATGCTATTATCCGCAGAAAAAGTGAACATGGAATTTGGTAAAAAGGGAGTTGTGCACTTATGGGTATCAAAAAAAGGAAATTTTCCTTGTTCGAAATTTGTTTAGTCATTGGATTTTGCTTTTTTTCTTTTCTTGTTTTATATCCGTTCTGGCAAACATTTGTTTTATCCTTTTCAGATCCTAATCAAGCTTCAAGCTTGGGCGCAAATTTATGGCCAGAAAAATGGATTTCTGATGCTTACCAGTTCGTGTTTGGATATGGCCATATTATGAAAGCGTATATGAATACGATAGTTCGAACCGTAGCTGGTACTTTTTTAATCGTTGCTTTCACAACATTAGCGGCCTACCCACTTTCTAAAAGGGAATTACCATTTCGGAATACAATTACAATTTTTTTTCTAATTGCAATGTTTTTTTCCGGCGGGATTATTCCTGACTACTTACTAGTGAAAAACTTGGGCCTAATAGATACTAGATGGGCTTTGATCTTACCAACCGCTGTCAATGTTTTCTACATCATTATTATGAGAAATTACTTCATGACCATTGATAAAGGTATTGAAGAATCTGCAATGATGGATGGAGCAAGTTATTTTACGATTTTAACCAAAATTATCCTACCGCTTTCCAAGCCAGTTATAGCAACGATTGCTTTATGGGCGGCTGTCTTTCATTGGAATGAATGGTTCCATGCCTTGGTTTATATTCAAGATGATGCAAAATCAGTTTTACAAATTATTGTAAGAGATATGCTTACGGCGATGGATTTATCGCAATCTACTGATGCCGCAGCTCTTGGAGGAGGTGGGGGATCCAGCAGAAACCTTCTGTTAAGTAATGTCAGGGCTGCGACCGTTATCATTTCTATTGGACCAATTGTTTTAGTTTATCCATTTGTACAAAAATACTTCATTAAAGGTATTATGATTGGATCATTAAAAGGTTGATAGATACAAGGGGGAGAAACGATGAAAAGTTTAAAAGGCATATTTTTTGTTGTATTTTTGATTATGGTTCTTATCATATCTGGTTGTAGCTCAAATGTGAGTAAAGAAGCTGAGAAAGAAGTCGATATCTCGTCTCTACCTGAACCGGGGGATTTCAATGATGAGTTAACACTAGAGTTATCTGGTTCTATTACGAGAGGAAAAGTAGAAGAAGGAAACTATGTCCAAAAACGTTTAGAAGAGATGTTTAATATCAAGATTAAAAATGTGAAAATTGATACTTGGAACGAAGACCAAGTGAATCTATTAGTAGCATCGGGTGACTTGCCTGATACCTTTTCTTTTACGGCGGGAGGACAAACTCCACAGGAAATGTATGATTCTGGTCTAACGAGAACAATTCCGAAAGAAATGCTAGAAAAATATGCTCCACGATATATGAAGATGCTAGAGGAACATCAACCTGGACCGATTATGAATTTAAAAGATGGAACTGATAATGAATATTTATCCTTAATTGGCCAATATGCTCATGTAGAAGGTCTAGCTTGGGGGCCAACTCTTCGCTTGGACTGGTTAGAAAAGCTAGGATTTGAACCGCCAGGAGATTTAAAGCCTGTAGGCCCAGGTAAACGGGAAAACATCCTATATACAGAAGAAGCTTATACGATTAAGGAATTAGAGGAAATTTTACTAGCCTTCGTGAACGATGATCCTGATGGAAATGGGAAGAAAGATACGTACGGGATTTTACCTGCTAATAATAATCTGAATTGGGCGACCACTTTAATGGGGGCATTTGGAGTAGCAAACGGATATAATTTAATGGAAGATGGGGAATTAGTCGTAACAGAAATTTCTAACCAATATAAAGAGTGGTTGAAGCTCATGGCTAAGTGGTATGATATGGGAATCATTGATCCTGAGTTTACAACTTTAGATGAGCAAAAAGGGTGGGAAAAATATAAGCAAGGAAAGGTTGGTTATTATATTGCGCAACCTGCTTATCTTGCTATGGATGACTGGGCAAGGGGACGCGCCCCACAAAATGTTGTCGAAGATCCAGATTCCACTGCAAAAGTGTTAGCCCTTGCTCCTGAAATTGGACCAGATGGGTATCAAGGGGAAGGAGCTTATCTACCAGTTGTTGACCTAGCAGATAATTTTTATGTATCTAAAGATGTTACAGATGAAGAACTGGCTAGGATTTTACAAATTTTTGATTATATTAATCTGGATGATGATGCGAGATGGACTTTATATGGTGAAGTGGACGTGCACTCCGAATGGGAGGGAGAACCTGAAAAGTCGGCCTTGAAGGTAAAGCCAGAATGGGATTTGGAAGAAGGTAATTCTGGATTTTGGGCTTATAATTTTAGAACATATACTAAAGAGAGAGTAACTTGGTTTACTTCAGAGTATACATTAAAGTTAAAAGAAGATTTTTATGCTCGAGATGATATTCAGGAAAAAATGTTAATACGACCGTATAAATATGATCTTTTAAATGAAACAAATGGAAGAGAAATTGATAAACGCTATGGTGCTCAATTAACGACAATCGTTGATGAATTTAGAATGAAGTCGATCGTTGGAGAGGTCGATATTGATAAAGAGTGGGATAATTATGTGCAAAATTGGATGAACAACGGCGGGAAAGAGAAACTTGAGGAACTAGAAAAGGCGGCAACTGTGGATGACCTTCTTAATCCAGAAGATTAATAAGTAGAACAATGGTCCCGAGGTTATAAACTAAGGGGCTTTTTCTAGTAATAAGCATTGCGTATGATGAGTCGGTTAAAGGAGGAAGCGATCGATGTCTATTCAAAATACACTACCTATTCATAAAATAGATCCCCAACAACAAATTATTATTGATCGTGAACCAGGCCAATATTTAGGTCAACCGGATTCGATTTTACTTAATGATGAACAGACGATCTTTACTGTCTATCCGAAAGGACATGGAATCGGAGAGGCACTGCTCAATAAAAGTGTGGATGGTGGATTAACTTGGCAAGGGAGAATCGTTCCAAATGAAACATGGAGGGATTCCCGCGAAACGCCGACAATTTATCAACTCGATTGTAATCATGGTCAACAAAAGCTCATTTCTATTTCAGGTGGACCTGGTTGGGGAGAGGATCAATTTAAAGGATGGAAAACATCGATCTCGACCGATTTAGGGAAAACTTGGAGTGACTATAAGGAATGGTTTATAGGACACCAAACAATTGTGGCGATGTCTAGTCTCGTTCGTTTGAAGGGTGAAAAGGGTCAATGGTTGGATCGATGGATGGGGGTCTATCATGATTCCAAATTTATCAATTATAAAACGTACTTAACTTTTTCAGAGAATGGGGAAGAGCGGTGGAGTAAGCCTGAACCTTATTTACAGCCCTATCGCGAAATAGAACAGACTGTTCAATTATGTGAAGCGTGTATTTTTCGTTCCCCAGATGGTCATCAACTTGCCTTATTAGCGAGAAGCCAATCACATATGCATACATCAACGATTTCTTTTTCAAATGACGAAGGAGAGCACTGGACAACCCCCAGAGAAGTTCCGGGTTCTATAAATGGGGAACGACATAAAGCCGCCTATGATCCAATTAGTGGTCGACTTGTTATATCTTTTCGGGAAATTATATTGGATTATAATAATGATGGAGTGATTGAAGAGGATGATTGGATGGCAGGAGATTGGGTAGCTTGGGTTGGGACTTATGATGATTTAATAAATGGAGAAGAAGGGGAGTATCGTATTCTTTTAGGCCGAGACTTCACTCCATCGAAAAAATCGGGTGATTGTGGTTATGCTGGAAATGTTGTAATGAGAGACGGTACTTTTTTTCTGAACTCTTATGGGTATTTTGATAAAGAAGAAGTTATACAAAAGGGGAAGGAAGCTAGACCGTATGTCATAGGTGTCCGTTTTAAGTTAACTGATTTTTCCTAAGGTTATCAGTTAGAAAGCTTGTCGGTATATAAGGATAATACCTCCATAGATATAAGTTATCCAAAAGTACTGTTGTTTCAAGATAGATATCGAAGAAAATAAAAACAAGGAATGATAATATTGCGAAATAAAGAATTCTTTCAAACTATTCATAAAAATTTAATTGTCTCTTGTCAGGCATTGGAAGATGAGCCGTTACATGGTTCAGAATTGATGGCCAAAATGGCAATGGCTGTTAAACAAGGTGGAGCTGTTGCCATTCGGAGCAATTCAGCTATTGATGTGGAAGCGATCAAGAAGGCGACGAATCTCCCTGTTATTGGCTTAGTGAAACGAAATTATCCTGACAGTGAAGTATTTATTACAGCCACTTTAAAAGAGGTTAAGGAATTATTGGAGGTAAAACCAGATGTAATCGCCTTGGATGCGACTATTCGCCAACGGCCAAATGGAGTGAAATTGGTAGAGTTGGTTCAGTTTATTCATGATCATAGTGATACTTTGGTTATGGCCGATATTGCGACGATTGAGGATGCTACTTATGCAAGTGAATGTGGGGTGGATATGCTTTCAACCACCCTGTCTGGTTATACGGAAGATAGCCCAAAACAGAAAGGGCCTGACTTCGAACTTGTTCAGCAATTATGTGAACGAATGTCCATACCAGTAGTGGCTGAGGGAAGAATTCAAACTCCTGAGCAAGCGAAAAAAATGCAGGAACTTGGTGCGTGGTCAGTCGTGGTTGGCAGTGCTATTACGAGACCGCAATTGATTACGAAGGCTTTTGCTGAATGTCTAGGGGAAACCCTTAAGGTTTAAAGCGGATGAATAAGAGGCTGAGACATAACTAAAGTGCTAAGCTCCAATGATGAACAATGCATCACCTTAGAGAAGCATATTTCCAGGAGCATAGGATATATACCATAGTAGTTCGGTTTTTTATTTGGTGAAGACACTTTTGTCCCAGCCTCTGTATAAGATTTCTATTTGTTTGTTCTAACAGATTCTCGTTCTAATAAACAAACAGGTATGGTATGTGGCTGCGTTGTTTTTCCATTTAATAATTGAATTAATTGCTCTGCTGCCATCGATCCCCACTCATCTTTAGAATAATTAATCGTTGTAAGAGGGGGCTGGAGATATTGAGCAACCTCTGTATTATCAAAACCAATAATTTGTATATCTTGGCCGATTTTATACGAGGTTTTTTTAAATCCTTGATAGAGACCAACTGCCATCGTATCATTGAAAGAAAAGATGGCCGTTGGTGTCATCGATTTCTCGACAATCTCATTCACAATGTCTTTTCCAAATGATTGGCTAAAATCCCCAGAGTAGATTGTATAGTTGATCGAAGGGTGTTTTTGTAAAATAGCTACGGCGGCTTGAAGTCTTTGCTGTGAGTCGAAATTTCCACCAGGTCCTGTAAGTAGAATAAGATTTTGTTGTTTGTTCTCGATTAAGTAGTTTATTGCTAATTCAGTTCCGGTTTGATTGTCAAGGAGGACAAGTTCGATATTGGAATGATGTAACTCCCGGTCAAGTACGACAATTTTATTTCCTAATTCTGCATAGCGTAAAATTTCTTCATCTGGAAAATTCCAATCTAATATAACGGCTCCATCAATAATCCCTTCAGGAAGGAAACGATGAGATTCCTTTCCTGTACAGGCAATGAGATCGTAGCCATGTTGATTAAATGTTTTTCGCATACCTCTTAGTAAATCTCCGAAAAAAGGGCCACCATAATCAGGCATAAATGCGCCGATAATGTTGGATGCGCGGTTTTTTAAAGTTCGAGCAGCAGCATTAGGAACATAATTTAGTTCTTTGGCAATCTCAAGTATTTTTTTACTTGTCTTTTCTGTTACCTTCGGACTTCCATTTAAAGCATAGGAGACCGTTGAAATAGATACGCCAGCCTTTTTAGCGATATCTTTAATACTTACCATACCGTTTTTCCTCCAACTCCAATGTATTCCTTGATTATACTCTATAATTTGTTTGAATATTTTACAAGTAATTTTTCGAAACGTTTCTATTCCGAAATGGGAAAGGATATGGTACAATCCTATTAAAAGGTATAAATTATCCCGAATTAAATGATAGTAAGATGTAAGGGGATTCTTAGAGTTGGAGGAAAACGCTCTCTCGATTTCTTATTGCTAGTTAACTAGATTTAAATGCATGGGTTTTTACATGCGAAGACCTGTTCAAAGTGAATTTTATATTTCATAGAAAAGGAGAATATATATGAGTAAATTAAAAGTTGGAGTAGTGGGGTGTGGAAGTATCGCGAAATTCCGTCATCTACCAGAATACGCAATGAATGATCAAGTTGAGATTGTCGCTGTCTGTGATATCGTAGAAGAAAGAGCTAATAAGATGGCAGGGGAATATGGTGGTCAAGCTTTCACCAATTATGAGGAGATGCTTAGTGAGGTTGAACTAGATATTGTCTCTGTTTGTACGCCAAATTATTTGCATGCACCAATTAGTATTGCGGCATTAGAAGCAGGAAACCACGTCCTATGCGAAAAACCAATGGCTACTTCTGAGAAGGAAGCTTTAGATATGATTCAAGCAGCAGAAAAGAATGGCAAGAAGTTAATGATTGGTCATAATCAACGTTTTGTTGCTTCCCACGAAAAGGCGAGAGAACTCATAGCCAATGGTGAGGTAGGGAAAATTTATAGCTTCCGTACAGCTTTTGGCCATCCTGGACCAGAAGGATGGGGGATTGATGGAAAAGATAGTTGGTTTTTTAGAAAAGAAGAGGCCTTTATTGGCGCAATGGGAGATCTCGGTGTCCATAAAACAGACCTTATGCGTTATTTATTAGGAGAAGAGTTTGTAGAAGTAGGTTCTTTTGTGGAGTCAGGTGCGAAAGAAAATAGTACTGTTGATGATAATGCTGTTTGTATTTTAAAATCAGAGACCGGTATTATCGGGACGTTAGCCGCAAGCTGGGCTTACGGGAAAGAAGATAATGCGACGATTATTTATGGAGAAAAGGCCGTATTACGATTAGAGGATGATCCTGAACATTCGCTGATTGTTCATCATGTTGGTGGAGAAACAGAGAACTTTGATCTTGGAAAAATCCAATCCAATGAAGATGGTGGGCAATCCAGTACAAAGGTTATTGATCATTTTGTTGATAGTATTGTGAAGGATACGGAACCACCGATTAATGGAGAAGAAGGCATGAAATCCTTAAAGGTTGTATTAGCAGCATTAGAATCTAGTGAAACAAAGAAAATTGTGCAAATATAGAGAAGAAGCGTTAAAATGAGACTGTGTTCAAACAATTAATAAAGTGTTGTTCAAAGAAGAGGATAAAAAGGACCGAATGGCATTTTTACCGACCTTTTGAACAGCCTAATAACAGAAGGGATAGGTGACTGTAGGTATGAAACTTGGAGTGTTTACAGTACTTTTTGCAGAAAAATCTTTCGAAGAAATGCTTGATCATGTCAAGGCATCTGGTCTAGATGCGGTGGAAATTGGGACAGGTGGGTATCCTGGAAATGCACACTGTGACATGGATGCCTTACTTGAAAGTGAGGAAAAACGGAAAGATTACTTGCATCAGGTGGAATCACGTGGTTTAACGATCAGTGCGTTCAGCTGCCATAATAACCCAATTCATCCGGATAAAGAAGTTGCAAAAAAAGCAGATGAAACGTTGAGAAAAACGATTAAATTGGCATCATTAATGAATGTACCTGTTGTGAATACTTTTTCAGGAACAGCTGGTGATCATGAAGGGGCAAAACAACCGAATTGGCCTACAGTTGCATGGCCACCAGAACATTTGGATGTCTATAACTGGCAGTGGGAAGAAAAGCTTATTCCATATTGGAAAGAAATTGGTACTTATGCGGAAGAACATAACGTGAAAATCGGTATAGAGCTTCATGGCGGTTTCCTTGTTCACTCCCCATATACCTTATTGAAATTGAGAGAAAATACTTCCGACGCAATTGGCGCAAACCTTGACCCAAGTCATATGTGGTGGCAAGGGATTGATTCAGTGGCTGCCATCAAAATTCTTGGCGAGAAAAACGCCATTCATCATTTCCATGCAAAAGATACTTACATTGATCCAGATAATCTGAACATGCATGGTTATTTAGATATGCAACCCTATGACAAACTGCAAACAAGAGCATGGACATTCCGCTCGGTTGGCTGTGGTCATGATGTGAAAGAATGGTCTGACATGATGAGTGCTCTCCGTTTATATGGTTATGACTATGTTGTTTCAATTGAACACGAAGATCCACTTATGTCTATTGAAGAGGGATTCCAACGCGCAGTTAGCAATCTGCAATCCGTCTTAATTAGAGAACAACCTGCTGAGATGTGGTGGGCGTAATAGTAGTATAGAAAAGGGCGAGTAATCCCTTCTTAAAATGAAAAGCGGGCCAGACTCTTAATAAGAAAAGAGTCCGGCCCATTTTTTCGTTCGACAGTACCTGACAAAATTCGGGGTGTGCCAGGCACCTGTTATTATTGGTATTTCATTCAAAAATAACTTAAAATAAATCCGACAAAGGGGATGTTTTTATGGCAAGGTATATGGTCATCGGTGCTGGAATTCTGGGGGCCTCTACAGCGTACCATTTAGCTAAATCGGGAGCCGATGTAACAGTCATTGATCGGAACGACAAGGGACAAGCGACACAGGCAGCAGCTGGAATTGTATGCCCATGGTTATCTCAGCGTCGGAATCAAGCATGGTATCAGTTGGCTAAGTCTGGAGCGGCTTATTATCCTAAGCTAATGGCAGAACTCGAAAATGCTGGAGAAACGAATACGGGTTATGCTCGGGTTGGCGCTCTTAGTATACATAGAGATCAAAAAAAATTACAGGCAATGGAAATAAGGGCCATTGAGCGACGAAAGGATGCGCCAGAAATCGGAGATGTACAGCTCTTAACATCGGAAGACGCAAAAAAAATCTTTCCCCCGCTTGCTGATGGATATGGAGCTGTATATGTAAGTGGAGCAGCACGAGTCGATGGTGGGGCTATTCGCGATGCGTTATTGCGGGCGGCAGAGAGAAATGGCGCTACGATTGTACAAGGAGATGCCTGTTTACAGGTGAGTGGAAAAAAAGTAGTTGGTGTTCGTGTAGATGAAAGGGAATTTTCGTGTGATACAGCGTTGGTGACAAATGGTGCTTGGGCAAAGGAGTTATTTGAACCGCTAAACATTCGAATGAATGTTTACTTTCAAAAAGGCCAAATTATACATATGCAGGTAAAGGATCAAAGCACAAGGGATTGGCCTGTGATTATGCCTCCGGGCGTTCATTATATTGTTCCTTTCGCTGATGGTAGAATCGCTGTAGGGGTTACGCATGAAAACAATACAGGTTTTGATGTAGCTCCTACTGTATCGGGAATGTATGAAATTTTTGAAAAGGCTATGGACGTAGCGCCTGGTCTGTCTAAAACTGACTTTCTTGATGTGAAGGTTGGATTTCGCCCTTTCACGCCCGGATTTTTACCTATCATCGGAGCGCTTCCTGATTATGAAGGGATTTACCTTGCAAACGGTCTTGGCTCAAGCGGTTTAACAGTGGGACCATATCTTGGTGCTCAGCTAGCAAAACTGGTACTAAACGAAGAGATAGATATTTCATTAGAACATTATTCTGTGGTAAATGCACTAAACTAAGCGGGTCTTCCTTAGGCCCTTTTAAGACTAGCTCCAAGATATTGTCATAGAAAAATAGGCATTGTTTGTAAGGGAATTTATTGAAGAAGTGGAGCATTTTGGCGAAAAATGTGTTACAATATAATTAGTAAACGCTTACAATGAAGATGCAGAACAGGGGGAGTTTTATTGAGAATGACACCAAGAGCACTTAAGGCATATATGCTTGCAATCATCGGAATTGCAAGTCTTACTCTCCTAATCGGTTTTACAGAAAAGCCAAATACCAGTTTTGAATTGCAAGGAACGATAAGTGTTGCTCACCGTGGAGCTTCTGGTTATGCTCCTGAGAATACTATGGCGGCTTTTCAGAAGGCTGTTGATCATGGAATGGATTATATCGAGCTTGACATTCATTTATCAAAAGATGATCAGCTTGTCATTATTCATGATGATAAAGTAAATCGAACAACCAATGGTTCTGGATATGTTCGAAATTTTACATTAGAAGAATTAAAGGAACTAGACGCGGGAAGTAAATTCAATGCTTCTTTTAAAGGGGAAAGAATTATTACGCTTGAGGAGTTATTGGACACTATGCTTCATCAAATAGGGATTATTATTGAAATTAAGGAACCAGAGGCGAATACAGGAATTGAGCAAATTCTAGCTGATCTTATTGAACAATATAATAATACGAATAATGTTATCATTCAATCTGTGAATTTCGAATCAATGAAAAAAATGCATGAATTACTTCCAAAAATTCCAGTGGCTGTCCTTGTGTCAAGAACGGAACATCCACTTTCAAGTCAACAGTTAGATGACATTGCCGATTATGCAACCTATGTGAATTATAACATTCGCTACTTGCGACAAAGAGATGTGGAGGAAATCCATAAAAGAGATAAAAAGGTGATGGCTTGGACCATTCGTGATCCAAGGAAAATGCAGAAGGCCTTGAACCTGGGGGTAGATGGAATTATAACTGATTATACAAAATGGATCGTGGATTCCCGTACAGCGGGAGAGGAAATGAATTAATTATAATCATATAGAAAATAGAATGCACCTAAGGAGGTGCATTTTTTGAGTTTACTTCATTTTTTTTCTATCATTTTTCCAAAGGGACATACATATATTCCTAATTAGAAAGAGAAGGAATCTTAATTAAAATAATTATAAATAAGTATTGATTTTTACTTGGTATCTGTTATTATATTAAATATAGTCTAATGAAAATGAATTAAAGGCGGGATAATATGAGTAATGAACGTAAAAACTTAACGACTAGTTGGGGTTCTCCCGTAGGAGATAATCAGAATTCAATGACAGCTGGAGCACGCGGTCCAGTACTAATACAAGATGTTCACTTGTTAGAAAAACTAGCACATTTTAATCGGGAAAGAATCCCTGAACGAGTGGTTCATGCGAAAGGGGCAGGGGCTCATGGTTATTTTCAAGTAACCAATGATATTTCTCAATACACGAAGGCTGATTTTCTATCAGAAGTTGGAAAAAGAACACCGATGTTTATTCGCTTCTCAACTGTAGCGGGTGAGTTGGGATCAGCTGATACTGTTCGCGATCCACGAGGTTTCGCTGTAAAATTTTATACGGAAGAAGGAAATTATGATTTAGTTGGAAATAATACACCTGTTTTCTTCATCCGTGATGCGATTAAATTTCCTGATTTTATTCATACACAAAAAAGAGATCCACAAACACATTTGAAGAATCCAACAGCGGTTTGGGATTTCTGGTCATTATCGCCGGAGTCATTGCATCAAGTGTCAATACTTATGTCTGATCGTGGCATTCCTGCAACATTCCGCCATATGAATGGCTATGGCAGCCATACTTTTAAATGGGTCAACGCGCAAGGTGAAGCCGTTTGGGTGAAATACCACTTTAAAACAGAGCAAGGTGTTAAAAATCTTGATGTGAAGTTAGCTGAAAAGTTAGCAGGGGAAAATCCGGATTATCATACTGAAGATCTGTTCAATGCGATTGAAAAAGGTGATTTTCCAAAATGGAAGCTATATGTGCAAATCATGCCAATGGAGGATGCAAACACGTATCGCTTTGATCCGTTTGATGTGACAAAGGTTTGGTCGCAAAAGGATTATCCATTGATTGAAGTAGGAGAAATGGTATTAGACCGGAACCCTGAAAACTACTTTGCAGAAGTAGAGCAAGCCACCTTCTCACCAGGCACATTTGTTCCAGGAATTGAGGCATCACCTGATAAAATGCTGCAAGGACGCTTATTTGCCTATCATGATGCTCATCGTTATCGTGTCGGAACCAACCATCAGATGTTGCCGATTAATCGAGCGAAAAATGAAGTAAATAACTATCAACGTGATGGAGCTATGAGATTTGATGCAAATGGTGGAGGATCTGTCTATTATGAACCTAATAGTCAATCAGGACCTGCCGAAACAGCAGACAATAAACAATCTGGATTTGCCGTATCTGGTGTTGCAGAAAGTGTTGCTTATGACCACCATGATCATTACACGCAAGCTGGTGATCTCTATCGTTTGCTTACAGAGGAAGAGCGTACACGATTAGTAGATAATGTCGTGAATGCGATGAAACCAGTAGAAAAAGAGGAGATTAAACTTCGCCAGATCCGTCATTTCTACAAAGCTGACCCTGAATATGGTACACGTGTTGCAGAAGGACTTGGTTTAGAGGTTCCGAAAGAAGAAGCATTATCTTAATAAGAAACATAGAAAGAATGTTCCGATATAGATTTGGGGCATTCTTTTTTTGTCCCTTCATATATTGTACAAGAGGAGGTACATTGAAAGCGTTGCCGTTATATGGCGAGAGGGAGTGTATTTAATGAAAAAAGGGTTCATTCTGCAAATTCTGATCGCATTTGTCTTAGCTGTGATTGTAGGAGCTGTGTTTGGTGAGAAGGCTTCTGCCGTTCAGCCACTTGGAGATTTATTCTTACGTCTTATTAAGTTTATTATTGTGCCTTTGATTTTGTCGACGATTATTGTAGGGGTAACAGGAGCTGGAGGAATTAAAGAATTGGGCACGATCGGTGGAAAATCGATTCTTTATTTTCTTATGACTAGTTTGATCGCGATTTGCTTTGGTTTACTTGCGGGGTTTATTTTTTCTCCTGGGAAAGGGTCTGATGTCGTTTTAGAAGGTGGGACCGCTGAAGCCGCAACATCAGAAGGTGTGATCGATACCCTGTTGAACATCATTCCAACCAATCCAATTGAAGCCTTAACAACAGCAAATGTTTTGCAAATTATTTTCTTCGCTATTTTTGTGGGCATCGGAATTACATTAGTTGGAAAAAAGGCGAAACCTGTTCAAGATTTTTTTGAAGGGTTTGCTGAAATTATGTATAAGATTACTGGAATCATTATGAAACTTGTGCCGATTGGAGTGTTTGGTTTATTGGCGCCGATTGTTGGGGCTTATGGGATCTCTGTTCTCCTTCCACTTATTAAAGTCATAGTCGCGATGATTGTTGCTGTGATTGTCCATGTTGCTATTACCTATACCGTTGCGGTGAAGACATTGGGGAAAATGAGTCCATGGCATTTTTTAAAAGGGATCTTTCCAGCGGCATCAGTGGCTTTTGCGACTTGCAGTAGTTCGGGGACCTTGCCAGTTACAATGAAAAATACGCAAGAAAATTTAGGTGTTTCGAAAAAAACAAGTAGCTTCGTCTTACCACTTGGTGCGACGATCAATATGGATGGAACAGCGATTTATATAGGGATTACCGTGATGTTTATTGCGCAATATTTCAATGAGTCACTGTCCTTTACACAAATCTTAACAGTTATCTTAATGGGAACCTTAGCATCTATCGGGACAGCGGGAGTTCCGGGGGCAGGATTAGTGATGCTGTCCATGGTGCTGACAGCGATCAATTTACCCTTAGAAGGGATCGCTCTTGTTGCTGGAATTGACCGATTGCTAGATATGCTGCGGACATCTGTGAATATTGTTGGTGATTCTTCTGCATGTGTGGTTGTAGAAGGAACAAGTAAAGATCAAGATTTTAATAACGATCATCCTCCAGCAATTTCAACATAAGACCATTCTAATTAGCGGTAATCTCGCATCCAATTTTGGGTGCGAGATTATTTGCTTGAATGAAAGGTAAACGATAAAATAATGAAATGTACACGTAAGAGTCTTTCACCTTGCATGTTATAGCTGAAAAATTTCGGATTTCCCCGAAATCTATGATAAAATTAGGTTAAAGTTGTATGGAAGTATATTATACATAAGGCTTAGGAGGAAAATACATTGTCAAAACAGCAAATTGGTGTCATTGGTTTGGCCGTAATGGGCAAAAATTTAGCTCTGAATATTGAAAGTCGTGGTTATTCTGTGGCCGTTTTTAATCGTAGCCCGGAAAAGACAGAGGACTTTTTGAAAAAAGAGGCTGAAGGAAAAAATGTGGTGGGTACATTTTCGGTTGAGGAGTTTGTCAATTCTTTAGAAAAGCCGAGGAAAATTTTATTGATGGTCAAAGCGGGACCAGGAACAGACGCTACGATCGACTCATTAAAGCCTCATTTAGAAAAAGGCGATATTTTGATTGATGGCGGAAACACGAATTTTAAAGACACAATCCGTCGTAATAAAGAATTAAGTGAAGCGGGGCTGCATTTCATTGGTACAGGCGTTTCTGGAGGAGAAGAAGGAGCATTAACTGGGCCTTCAATTATGCCAGGTGGACAAAAAGAAGCATATGAGCTTGTGGCACCAATCCTAAAAGCCATTGCGGCGAAAGTAGATGGGGAGCCTTGTACAACCTATATTGGCGCTGACGGTGCAGGACATTATGTGAAAATGGTCCATAATGGAATCGAATATGGCGATATGCAATTAATTTGTGAAGCCTACTTTATGATGAAACATGTACTTGGTTTAACTGCTGAAGAACTTCATGAAGTATTTTCGGAATGGAATAAAGGTGAGCTAGATAGTTATTTAATTGAAATTACGGCCGATATTTTTACAAAGAAAGATGAAGAAACAGGAAAGCCGCTTGTCGATGTGATCTTGGATACAGCAGGGCAAAAGGGAACAGGAAAATGGACAAGCCAAGATGCTCTTGATTTAGGTGTACCTCTTCCACTGATCACCGAATCTGTCTTTGCTCGTTGTATTTCGGCGATGAAGGAAGAACGTGTAGCTGCAAGTAAAGTGCTATCTGGCCCAGAAGCCGTAGGATACGATGGGGATAAAGATGAACTAATTGAAGCGATTCGCAAAGCGCTTTATATGAGCAAAATCTGTTCTTATGCACAAGGATTTGCGCAAATGAGAGCAGCAGCAGAAGAATATGGCTGGGATCTGAAATATGGGGATATTGCGATGATCTTTAGAGGTGGATGCATTATTCGCGCGCAATTCCTGCAAAAAATTAAAGAAGCCTATGATCGTGATCCAGAACTTGCCAACCTGATGCTGGATCCATACTTCAAAGAGATTGTCGAAAACTATCAAGGGGCATTGAGAAAAGTGATCGCAGTTGCTGTTGAGCGTGGAATCGCGGTACCGACCTTCTCAAGTGCCATTGCCTATTATGATAGCTATCGCACAGAATCACTACCAGCTAACCTTCTACAAGCTCAACGTGATTATTTCGGTGCACACACATATCAGCGTATCGATAAAGAAGGCGTCTTCCATACAGAATGGATGAGCGAGTAACAACCAAAACCATAAACAAAAGCTTAGCGTAAGGGCTGAGCTTTTGTTTTTGTTTTTTGAGGTGCCAGGCACCCCTCGAAATTTGTCGAATAATCTTTAAAGATATAAAATATGATACACTAGAGATGTAAAATAATAACTGCATGGTTGCAGAAGAGGTTCGTAATTCCATCCCTCTATAAAAAACTAAGGAGACGAGACGATACGTTTACTTGGTGTTGTCTTTTTTTGATGGTAATATCCGAATCTCTTCTCTAATAGGGAGGAGAATGAAAATGGATAATCGTAAGGCAGTTGTTGTATTTAGTGGTGGACAAGACAGCACGACCTGTTTATTTTGGGCATTGAAAAAATTCGAACATGTCGAGGCTGTTACGTTTCACTATGGGCAACGCCATATTGCTGAGCTGGATTGTGCTAGGGAGATTTGTAAGAAACTCAATGTCCACCAACATGAACTAGATATGACGCTGTTGAATCAGTTAGCACCAAATGCATTAACAAGAGATGATATGGAAATTACGGAAGGAGACAATGAACTGCCTTCGACCTTTGTGCCTGGGAGAAATTTGCTTTTTCTTTCCTTTGCAGCCGTTTTGGCTAAGCAAATTAATGCAAAACATATTATTACAGGAGTAAGTGAGACAGATTTTAGTGGATATCCGGATTGTCGGGATGGATTTATTAAATCGCTAAATGTGACGCTTAATTTGTCAATGGACGAGACCTTCGTGATCCATACACCGCTCATGTGGAGAGATAAATCAGAGGTTTGGGAATTAAGTGACCAGTTAGAAGCTTTCGATTTTGTAAAGGAACATACGCTCACTTGTTACAATGGAATCAAAGCAAGTGGTTGTGGAGAGTGCCCTGCATGTCAGTTACGCAATCGAGGATTAGAGCAGTATGAAAAACGGCGACAAGGTGGTGCAACAACATGATGCAACAAATTTATCCAGTTGTCCCACATGCTTATGTCTATGAATTGAATAAGGATTTTCATTTTGCAGCAGCTCATTATATCCCACACGAGGACGCGGGCAAATGCCAACAGGTACACGGGCACACGTATTTTGCCAATATTACGATCGTAGGAGATGAATTAGATCATACAGGTTTTTTAGTAAACTTTAAGTCAATCAAGGATATTGTTCATAAACGATTTGATCATGAAACTCTTAATAAAGATCAGGCATTTTCCGATCAGAATGCCCTGCAATTTCCAACAACAGAAGTCGTGGCCCGCACGATCTATGAAATCGTGCAACAATATTTAGATTCACTTCCTAATCTTCCAATTTGTCTGCAAGTTTTTTTACGTGAAACGCCCACAAGTTATTGTATTTATCGTCCCAAAAGGGGGGAGAACTAATGAAGATACCTGTTCTCGAAATTTTTGGGCCGACGATTCAAGGGGAAGGAATGGTCATTGGACAAAAAACAATGTTTATTCGGACAGCAGGATGTGATTATTCGTGTTCATGGTGTGATTCAGCTTTTACATGGGATGGTTCTGAAAAGGAAAAGATTCAGATGATGGAGCCAGAAGAGATTTGGCAGGCCTTGAAAAAGCAGGGGAGTGATACCTTTAGCCATGTGACCATTTCTGGTGGAAATCCTGCATTACTGAAGCAAATGGACGAGGTAGTGGACTTACTACATGGACATGGGATGCGAATTGCCTTAGAAACGCAGGGGAGCAGGTGGCAATCATGGTTTACAAAGATTGATGAGCTCACTTTATCACCAAAACCGCCGAGTTCAGGAATGAAAACGAATTTCGAAACATTGGATCAAATTATTCATTCCCTGAAAAATGAGCAAAAAGGCAGTTTTAGTTTGAAAATTGTTGTGTTTGATCAACAAGATTTGGAATATGCCAGTGATCTGTATAAACGTTATCCAGATGTAAGCTTCTTTTTACAAGTTGGAAATAATGATCTTTCCAACCTTGATGATCGGCAATTACTTTCCTATTTATTAGAACGTTATGAATGGCTCATAGATGAAGTGATGAAAAGCAATGAATTAAAGAATGTGCGTGTTTTGCCTCAATTACATACGTATTTATGGGGAAATAAACGCGGGGTGTAGCTTATGCAGCATGTCAATGGCTAATAGTAAGGTTTTAACAGCTAATAAATTGGCCTCAACAGCTAATAGAGTGTGCACAACAGCTAATAGACTTCTTCTAACGGCTAATAGCAAAAAGAAGGCGTTAAATTAAGCAAAACAGCTATCTTAGGTGCGAAATCGCCTTTGAAAAAGGCAATGGCTAATAGACCGAGTGCAACGGCTAATAGACAGTCTTCAACGGCTAATAGGGTGCCGAGGGGCTAATAGAAAGCATATAATGACGAATAGAATAACTCTAATGGCTAATAAGAATCATTCACATATTTGTAAAACAAAAACCCAGAAAGAACCTAGATAGGTCCTTTCTGGGTTATCGGAGTTAATCATTTGAAAGCTTAAGCTTTTCAAGTATTTTAAAGAAGAGACTTAGGATGATGGCGACAACGGTAGCCAGCCCCATCCCCGCTAATTCCACTGACCCCATTTTAATGGCCGCTCCACTGATTCCAATAGCGAGAACGACACAAGTTAGAATGAGATTTTGTGAAATACTATAATCCACCTTTGATTCAACCAGCATTCTTAAGCCACTCACAGCAATGATTCCGAATAGTAGTAAGGAGATCCCTCCCATAACTGGTGTTGGGATCGACATGATTAAGGCTGCTAGTTTTCCACAGAAAGAGAGAATAACAGCCAGTACTGCTGCCCCACCAATGATCCAAGTAGAATACACTTTTGTGATGGCTAAGACCCCAATATTTTCTCCATACGTCGTATTAGGGGTAGCTCCGACAAAACTGGATATAATAGTGGAAATTCCGTTCCCCATAAAAGATCGATCAAGCCCTGGGTCTTTAATCATATCCTTTTTGACGATATTACCAGTTACAATCAGATGTCCAATATGCTCTGGTAGCAAAACTAAGGCAGCTGGTAAAATGATCAGCATATCCGCCCAATTTATTTTCATCGAGTAAACTTCTGGTAAGGCAAACCATTTGGCTTCCTTAACAAGGGAAAAATCGACTAATCCGAAGAAAGCTGCGATCACATATCCAGATACAATGCCGAGCAAGATCGGAATAATCTTTAGAAATCCTCTTAAGGTTACCCAGTAAATAACGGTTAAGCCTAATGTTAAGAGAGAGACAATAATCACTTTTGAATCAGGTGAGACATCTGGAGCTGTGATGAGTCCGGCCATATCAGCAGCCGTTGGAACAAGCTCCAATCCAATAACAGCAACAATTGCTCCCATTGCTGCAGGTGGGAAAATAATATCGATCCATGCTGTTCCAATAAATTTAACGATAATTCCAACAATCAACAACACGATCCCAACTAAGAGAAAGCCACCAAGGGCATGGGCATACCCGTCAAGCCCACTATAATTAGCGAGAACTATGGTAACAGGTGAGATAAAGGCAAAGCTTGATCCTAAGTATGCAGGAATCTTTCCTTTTGTTATAAAAATATAGATAAGCGTTCCGATTCCGTTCATTAATAAAATGATAGCTGGGTTGATCCCAAATAATAGTGGTACTAATACAGTGGAACCAAACATAGCGAATAAATGCTGGAAACTTAATGGCAAGCTTTGTAAAAGCGGTAAACGTTCATCTACTTGAATTTCTCGTTGTTTCATCCGACATCTCTCCTCTTTATTATCTTGATCAAATAGCTGATAAATTATCAGTTGTCTTTTGGTTTTAGTCAAAAGAATCCCTATTTTATGAATACAGACTTCGCCATTAGGCTGGGGGGCTTGTACAATAAAAAGCACCTCGCCTAATGACTGGCAAGGTGCATAATAGTCGGATGATCGTCCAGTTAAATATGCAAAAATCTACACTTATGGTAAGTGTGTTCACCTTGTCAGCCTCACAGGACTGTTTTAAAGGGTCTGATTCATTTGTCATACGTATTATTACAGGTGGGAAGGAAAAAGTCAATCATTATTCATCCCGAATGAACGGGCAGTAAGCTTCCCACTGAACGAATTTATTGAAAGTCTCCATAAGGTTTTACATTGCCCAATTCCTCATTCATAAGCAATAATATAATTTACTTCGCTCTTTGTTCATAAAGTCTAGCCATCTCGACAATCACATGAACGGCTTTTTCCATATTATCGACAGAAATAAATTCATACGGGCCATGGAAATTTTCACCACCTGTAAAGATATTAGGTGTAGGCAAGCCCATATAAGAAAGCTGAGAACCATCTGTGCCACCACGAATCGGCGCAATAATCGGTTCGATATCTAGATTTTTCATTGCATCTGAGGCAATTTCGACAATTTCAATTACAGGTTCAATTTTGTCTCTCATATTGTAATATTGATCGTTAATTTCATATTCGATCCGATCGTTCCCATATTTTTCAGTAAGCATGGTAACGATTTTTTCAATTCTGGACTTTTTTGCCTCAAATTGCTTTTTATCAAAGTCGCGAATAATATAATCCAATTTGGCTGATTCTACATCACCATTGAAAGAGAGGAGATGATAAAAGCCTTCATAGTCTTCTGTAAATTCCGGAGCCTGCCCAGCAGGTAATGCTTGGTGGAATTCCATGGCTATTTTACTTGCATTCACCATCGTCCCTTTTGCAGTTCCAGGATGGATATTAGTCCCTTTAAATGAAATTTTTAAGGCTGCGGCATTAAAACTCTCAAATTGTAATTCCCCGAGTGGGCCGCCATCCATCGTGTAGGCATAGTCAGCGCCAAATGCTTTTACATCAAACTTATGCGGACCACGGCCAATTTCTTCGTCAGGAGTAAAGGCCACACGAATTTTTCCATGTTTGATCTCAGGATGTTCGATTAAATAACACATGGCCGTCATAATTTCGGCAATCCCTGCCTTGTTATCAGCACCTAACAGCGTGCGCCCGTCTGTTGTCACCATCGTATGCCCGATATAATTCTTTAGAGCGGGGAAGTGGTCTGGTGATAGTACCATATTGTCATTTAGAGGGATATCTTTCCCATCATAATCAATAATCACTTGCGGGTTTACTCCAGCACCGGTAAAATCTGTTGCTGTATCAACATGGGCTAAGAATCCGATCACAGGGACGATTTTATCCGTATTTGCTGGAAGTGTGGCCATAACATATCCATTCGTATTCATGGTCACATCCTCCATCCCGATTTCCTTCAATTCCTCGACTAATAACTCGGCTAATTCAAGTTGTCCAGGAGTGGATGGGCAATTGCTGTTGTTTTCATTTGATTGTGTGTCTATTCTAACGTAGGTTGAAAAACGTTCAATGATCTTACTTTTCATCCATTTTCTCTCCTTTATTTGAAACTCATCATGTAAATGCTACCATGCTTCTTAGTTTACAGTAAATCTTCAAGAAAAAGAACAAAAGTGCAATGGGTCTGTTGTAAAAAATAAAAAAGCCGTCTGTTTTGCAATAAACAGCCGACTTTTAACAATTTTGATTTGGATCTATTTCTTGCCAATTCTCTGCCCAACGTTGGATCTCTGCCATTAATGGTTGCAGGGCTTTTCCTTTATCTGTCAAAGAATATTCGATTCTAACTGGGGTCTCAGGATAGACTTTTCTTTTCACAATTCCTTCGTGTTCTAAATCCTTTAGTCTCTCTGATAACACTCTGGCACTAATCGGCATAGAAGATTCAATTGTACAAAAACGTTGAGGACCATTTAATAGTTGGAAAATAATTAGACCTGTCCAGCGTTGTCCCAATAATCCCATTGCCTTTTCAAATCTAGGGCATAAATTATTATTCATTATGTTCACCTCACATCATTATTATATATCATGATCTGTCTTTCTGATATAATTTTCTTTTTTTGTAATGGGAGTCTCATCTTTGTCCTTATTATCCCGCATTAACGGGCAGTAATACCCCCACCTCGAGGCATTAAAGAATACGGAGAAGCATAGGTGGGGGATACACTGCCCGTAAAAGCCCGATTGGTTCAGGCCTGCAGGACGCAGGTCACAAAGGCGTTGCAACAGGATGTTGCGAATTTAGCCTTTGATCCTTAACAATCAGTGGGGGATGAAAGAAAACCCCCACTGATTGAAGGTTCACTTTATTGACATTATAACATATTTATTCTATAGTTACTTACGTAAAGTAACTAATGAGGTTTCATTAGTAAATTGTAGATAATGTTCAGTAAGGAGAGGTCAACATGATTGAAACAAAACAGGATTTTTTTAAAGCGGTAGAGGATAGACGCTCTGCATATAGCATTAGCAAGCAATCGCCTATTTCAGATGAGAGAATTGAAGAAATTGTCGCTTATGCTATCAAACATGCTCCGTCTGCGTTTAATTCACAAAGTGGAAGAGCTGTTGTACTTCTAGGTAAAAATCATGATAAACTTTGGAATTTAACAGAATCGGCACTAAAAGAAATCGTTCCAGCTGAAAATTTCCAACCAACAGCTGATAAAATGGCTTCCTTCCGTAATGGATATGGAACAGTTTTATTCTTTGAAGACCAATCAGTGGTCAAGGATTTACAAGAGAGATTTCCTTTGTATCAAGATAAAATGCCTGATTATTCCTTGCAATCTTCAGGAATGTTACAATATATTGTTTGGACTTCTTTACAAGTAGAAGGATTAGGTGCCTCTCTTCAACACTATAATCCAATTATTGACGATGCTGTGCAAAAAGTCTGGGATATCCCAAGCAACTGGAGCCTAGTGTCTCAAATGCCATTTGGACAACCAACAGCTGCAGCTGGAGAAAAGCAATTTAATAGTCTTGAAGAAAGAATGAAAGTTTTTAAATAAGAAATAATGTAGAGGGACGTCTTAATAGGCGTGCCTCTTTTCTGTGGAAAAGGGCGGAACTACACTAGAGAGTTTCTATTCATAACATAATAAGTAAGGTGATAGGAAGTAGACTTTAGGCCTGAAATCAAGTGGCTTCGCTCCCGCCTTATGTACAAGGGAGACTGCCTCAACCTTTTATGGGATTCCTCTCATGACTGTTTTTCTGTGAAGCAATTTAAATAGGAATAGTCGATTTATGCTAAATTTTGATGAGAAGTTTATATCCGAAAAATCAGAAAAAGTATTGCCAGATGATTTATAAAAATTGTATGATGAGAACAACTTACTAAAGTCACTGAAGAAAGCAATTTATGATGTGACATCTTAGAATTTTTCCACAAACACCTACAGGATTTTCTAGTTATACCTCAAATGACTATTTTAATAGGATCAAGTTACTTATCTCCCAGAATACACTCTAATATTTACTCAACCATGTGATGTATTTATAAGTTTAAGGCGCCAAAGTTAAAGTAAGCCTTTATGGAAGTGATCATTTGCGAAGAACAGGCCATTTAAAGCTTATTCAAGAATTGAATCAATTTATGGTGCTGAATACGATTAGAAAAGAGGGACCTATTTCCAAAAGCGAAATAGCAAAAAGGCATCATTTAAGCCTTACTACCGTAACATCAGCCGTAAATCATTTAATTCAGGATGGATTAGTTTATGAAGAACAACCGGGAGCATCAAGTGGTGGAAGAAAGCCGATCCTTCTACATTTTTCATCAAATCGTTATTTTATCGTTTGTCTATCTATCTCTAATACTGCCATTACAGTAGGAAAACTGGATTTAAACCCAAGGATTATCAATAAAGTTTCTTTTGACGCTGAAGAAAGAAAAGGAATAGAGTACATTGATTTTTTACTAAGTGTTGCGGATGCATTTTTTAATAAAATGGTAGATAAGGAAAAATGTATCGGCATATCGCTCGTTGCTCCTGGTATTGTTGACTACGGAAGCGGTATCATCCGTTACAATTCTAAATTAATGCTTAAGGATGTGCGCTTGAAACAAATATTTGAAGAAAAATTTAATATTAAAACCTGGCTTGATAATGATTCAAATGCAGCCGTTTTAGCTGAGAAAGAAATAGGAGATTACCAAGATTATAAAAATATTCTATACGTCATTCTTAGTGATGGCGTCGGGGCTGGGATTGTTCTAAATAATAGCCTATTTCGTGGACATAAGGGAGGGGCTGGTGAATTTGGCCATACCATTGTGGAAAGTAATGGAATTCGGTGTGAGTGCGGGAATAAAGGCTGCCTGGAAAGTTATGTAAGTTGGCCCGCTATTCATTCCAGAATTTATGCTTCTATTGGCAAAAGGGAGTATAGCAAAATGATTGAATTGGTTTCCGGGTAGAAATATTTTATTTCTTTTAATGTTATCTGTTTTAATGGTGCTAAACCAAGTCTTTTTATTACCACAGTATCTGATTATGTCCAAACTAGGTTGGTTGAATTCGATACAGGCGCTGATTGTACCAGGATTATTTAGCGCATTCGGGACCTTCCTCTTAAGACAATTTTTTATGATATTACCAAATGAGCTCGAAGAAGCGGCTAAGCTAGATGGAGGTAATCACTTTCAAGTCTATTGGCATATTATGCTGCCTTTAGTGAAACCAGGCTTATTAGCTTTAGCAATCTTTACCGCCCTTTGGTCGTGGAATGACTTAATGTGGCCATTAATAGTTCTCCTGATAAAATGACCCTTTCCGCCGGTCTTGCATCACTCCAGGGAGAACATACAACAGACTACTCTTTGTTAATGGCGGGGTCTGTATTAGCGATATGGCTGATGGTGGTGGTGTTTATCTTGCTACAGAAACAATTTATTGAGGGGATTGCCATTACAGGCTCAAAGGGGTAATCCCGTAGAAATAGTCATTTTCCATTCGTGTATATTCAACAGTTTATTTATATAAAAGAAAGAGGGGATTGGATGTTAAAAGGAATCAATCAGTGGTGCTATCCTGAAGGAACATCGCTAGACAAAGTATTTGAATATAGCCGAGCAGCAGGTTTCGATGCAGTTGAACTCAATGTGAATCCTGTGGGCAGTATCGGTTTAACGATGGAGACAACATCAGATGAGGCAGAACAAATTGCTAAGCAGGCACAAGATGCCGGGCTTCAACTGCGTAGTCTATCTACTTCGTTGTTATGGCAAACGCCGCTTTCTGCTGCGGATGAAAGTGTTAGGAGCCAAGGAAAACAAGTGGTGCAAAAACAATTAGAGTTAGCGTCTATCATGGGAGTAGACACGATTCTCGTTGTTCCAGGTGCTGTCACCCCAGATACAACGTATGAGGCTTGTTATGAGCGCAGTCAAGCGGCATTAGGGGAGCACTTACCAATTGCTGAACGATATGAAGTTAAAATTGGTGTTGAAAACGTTTGGAATAAATTTCTGCTATCCCCAATGGAAATGGTTCGTTATATAGACGAGTTGGATTCCAAGTATCTGGGTGCTTACTTTGATGTTGGGAATGTGCTCCGCTTTGGCTACCCGGAACACTGGATTCATAGTTTAGGAGAGCGGATCTTCAAAGTCCATGTAAAAGACTTTAGTGAAGCAAACGGCTTCGTGCCACTTTTGGCTGGGGCGGTTAATTGGAAGTCGGTAGCTGAGGCATTGGTGAAAATCGATTATCATGATACGATTACGGCCGAATTAACGCCGTATCCATTTAAGCCTGAACAACTTGCTCATGATACATCAAGCCAAATGGATGCGATCATTGGGAGTGCGGAAAAGAACAGAGTGATGATGTAAGGACTATAGCCAGTTTCAATCAGAACCTGGAGTAGGAAAAAGCTTTTGGAAGATGTTTTAAATTGGAGAGGAGAGATTGTATGGAAAAGGTAAAAGTGGGATTTATTGGTGTCGGTGGGATCGGTTCTGTTCATCTCAAAAGTGTAGCGGCTAACAAAGAAGCTGAAATTGTAGCGATTTGCGATGTGAACGCAGTTACAGCAGAAAGTCAAGCAAAGAAATTAGGGATCTCGACGTTTTATACGGATGCGGATACTTTACTAGAAAACGAGACGTTGGATGCATTGTTTGTTTGTGTGCCCCCTTTTGCTCATGGAGATATTGAGGAAAAGGCGGCCGCACGTGGAATCCACCTATTTATTGAAAAACCAGTTGCCCTTGATTTGAAGACTGCTCATGCAAAAGCAGATGCGATTGAAGCGGCAGGTATTATCAACGCATCAGGGTATTGTCTCCGGTATATTGATGTGTTACCAAAGGCAAATGAATATTTAAAAGATAAAAAGATTGCGATGGTCCGTGGACAATATTTAGGAGGCTTTGTTCCAACACCTTGGTTCCGCGAAAAGGATAAATCTGGAGGTCAATTGGTTGAACAATCGACACATGTGATGGATCTGATGCGTTATTTAGCGGGCGATATTGAACGGGTTTCTGCGGATATGTCTCTACAGGTCCTGAATGAGATTGAGAATATAGACATACCTGATGTTTCATCGATTAATTGTCGATTTGCCTCTGGTGCAGTAGGGCACTTGGATTGTACATTGACACAACCAGATTTTAGAACAGGTGTTGAAATTCTGGGGAAAGATTTTCGCGTAGAAGTTACTTTTAGCACTGTTACCATCATAGAAGATGGAAAACGAATAGAGTATCGGACAAATAAGGATTTTTATGTGGAACAGGATAATGCTTTTATCGAAGCAGTACGGACCGGTAATCCAGGGCTCATTCGCGCCACGTACACAGACGGATTAAAAACATTGGCGGTGACACTGGCAGCAAATCAATCAGCTGAGACGGGGGAGACTGTTTCCCTAGATAGTTACAGCCATTCTGCTCTGTCGATTTAATAGATGGGAGGCGTACTGAACGCCTCCTGTTTTTGGTTAGGGGAGAACGAGGGGCGATAGTTTCGTTTTCTCTATCCAATGATATAATGAGGACAGAAAGGAATAATTGGAGGAGATAGAGAGATGGGAAAACAATACATAGGCTATGTCGGTACATATACACGACAAAGCAGTAAAGGCATTTATCGTTTTACGCTTGACACCATTACTGGAAAAGTAAGTGAACCTGAAGTGGCGGCTGAAGTGGGAAGTCCTACTTATCTTGTTATCAGCGAAGACCGCAAATTTCTGTATTCGGTTGCTCAACAGGAGAAATTTGGTGGTGTAGCGGCTTTTGAAATTACGAACGATGCCGGAGAACTAAAGCCGTTAAACACCGAGGTAGAGGAAGGTGCTCCCCCTTGCCATTTAGATGTTTATGGTGATCACCTTCTTACTGGTAATTATCATGAGGGAAGAGTGAACCTCTATGATATTAACCATGAAGGGAGGGTAGAACCTGTATTGGATGTGTGCAACCATCAAGGAAACGGTCCTCATGAGCGTCAGGAAAAGCCACATGTTCATTTTACAGGGCTAACACCTGATCAAAAATATGTTGTTGTGGCCGATCTTGGGACGGATGAGGTCGTAACTTATAAGATAGAAAATAGCGTACTAAAAAGAGTTCAAACACTTCATGTAAAACCAGGAACTGGTCCGCGCCATATTACTTTCCATCCAAATGGTAGGTGGGCTTATCTTTTAACAGAGCTATCTACTGAAGTGATCGTCCTTGATTATGATCAACAAACAGGCAGTTTTACTGAAAAACAAACGATTTTGGCGAAGCCAGAAGACTTTGAAGGACAAAATGATGCGAGTGCCATTCATATTTCCCCGGACGGTCGTTTTGTGTACGCGGGAAATCGTGGTCACGATAGTATCGCTGTTTTCCGAGTGGATGAGACAAGTGGAAAGGTAACATTTATTGAATGCACACCGACTGGTGGAGAATGGCCACGCGATTTTTGCTTGGATCCAAGCGGTGCCTACCTTGTTGCAGCTAACCAGCATACGGACAATCTTGTCCTCTTTGCTCGTGATCAAGAGACAGGGAAATTGACCCAGCTTGATTCTGAAATAGAAGTTCCAGAAGCGGTTTGTGTGAAGTTTTTATAAGGGCATAATTAAGAGACCATCAGCGAATGTTGATGGTCTCTTGCTTGATGCTTATGAACTTATAAAAACTTAGCTTGTGAATAGGTCGCATGGTGTCGCGACATACAGGATATTGCTCAGAAAGGTGTTGCGACGTATAGGATGTACTAGTGCAGACGAAGCGACAGGACGTCGCGGTTTGAGTCTGCCGCCAGGACGTTGCAAATTTAGCCTTTCTTCCTAGATCAAGGCGCTTGCGCTATTGTTTTTACTGATCATATTCCTCGATATCCCGCAAAGAAATCTTTTGGTCCTCGGTAAAAGAGCTTGCGTATTTGACATAGCCCTGATCATCCTTTAAATCCTCATCGAACAGATTAGCATTGATATTGACTACATCGTATGTGTATCCTGCAGATTCTAAATCGCGTTGCATCTTTTTCATTTCTTCCACAAGCTCTGTTTTAGATAGCTGACCAGCATCCATTAAGACATGAATATACATAGGTTTTTCAAGCTGTAAATCCTTATCCCAGTCAGTTTGAAAAGCGTAGGAGTCCTTCAGAACTTCAAGTTGGACTTCGATGTAGACAATCGCTTGAATGTCCTTGAAGATGTCTTGTAACTCAACTGCTGCTTCCTCTTGCCATTTTTCAATTAATGGTTCATCTAAATTAGCATAATAGATTTCATCATAAGTGACGGTTGGTTGAAAGAATCCGGTCACATTAAACTCATAGTTCTCTTGGTCTTCGCCTCCAATTTTGTTTACATCGAAGGAATACCCACCAATTTTAAAATTGTAAAAGCCTTTATCTGTATTGAATTCTTGGTTTGGATAGGTTTCTTGTAAATATTTATTAAGAGTGGAAGCAGCGATCCATTTTGAAAGGGGATTGCCATTAAAAGCGTTATAAAGAATTAATATAGGGAGAACAAGAAGCAAAATCAAACTAATGTATATCCATTTTCTCTTCTTCATCATTTCCATCACCACTTTCTTTTAATTTTAAAGCGAGCAATCCAATTACGCCGCCAATGACCGCAAAAATTAAATGTAGACAGGCTAGAAAGAGAGAGCCAGCCACGGCGTGAAAAAAGGTGGATTCATTGGATAAACTATCAACCATCGACCAAATAAAATTGGGTAAAGAAGCAATCACCACGACGATTGTCATCCTTCTATAAAATAGATACGTTATCAATCCGAGAATCGTATAGGTTAAAATAAACCCGAAACTCTCATTTAGTAATGAAGTCTTCATTGCCAAGATAAAAGAAATAGCAATAAAAATAATCTGATAGAAGGATAGCCTAAGATTGATTTTTTTGAGCATTTTCTCATTATCAAGGGAAGAATGGATCGGTTCTTGTTCAATCGGTTCTTGTGAAAGGGAGGCAAGCTTTTGGCAATGCTCACAAGATTGTATATGTGATTCCAACCAACGCGCAGTTTCCTCATGTAACAAACCTTCGTTGTAAAGGGGGAGCAAATCCTCGACAATATAGCAATCTCTATCCATCAAATTCCCTCATTTCGTTTTTTAATTTAATTTTGGCTCGATGAAAGGCAAGGCGTACGTAATTTTCACTTTGACTCACTAACTCACCAATTTCTTTAAAAGATAATTCACCATATAATCGTAAAATCATAATTTCTCTTATGGCAGGAGATAATTCTTTCAAATAGGTTTGAAGACGCTGGTGCTCTTCTTTATGAATCATCCATTCTTCCGGAGAAGTCTGGTGCTGCACTGTCTGATTGGTGATTTTATCATTTAGAGAACGTGCATACTTTTTAGAACGGTAATAGGTTTTTAAACGATTATTGGCAATGGAGAAAATCCAGGTTTTTAGCGTTGATTTGCCAGAAAAAGAATGAAACCCTTTGACAGCCTGGTAAAATACATCTTGAGTTAATTCCTCTGCAATGGATTGATTCTGTACTTTTATATAAAAGAAGGCAAAAATCTTAGGCTGAATCTCTGTATATTGCTTTTCGAGCTCTTGCATAATGCCCCTCCCGATTTCCCTTTTCAATAGTGTAGTAGCATGAGTGAGGATTTCGTTTCAAAAAATATATGTTAACCAATTTAAATTATAGGTTGACATATAAACTCCATTTCCTTTATTCTTATCTTATATAAAGGAGAATGAGGTGGAAAGAGTGAATACGGTCACCACGAGGACTCATAATAAGTTAACCGCACTAGATATCACATATGTAGGGATGTTTGCTGCACTGATGATGATTGGTACAAATATTACCTCTTTTGTTCCATTTCTTGTGATAGGAGGAGTTCCTATTACGTTGCAACCTTTTTTTGCCGTATTAGCAGGTGCCTTTATAGGTAGTCGCCTTGGTGCTTTATCGATGGCAGTATATGCATTTATCGGCTTAATGGGAGCTCCAGTATTTGCTAAGTTTCAGGGAGGATTTGCACAAATTCTCAGTCCGACATTCGGTTTTATTTTAACTTTTATTTTAACGGCCTATATTACTGGGAAGATCATTGAAAAAAAGCCAAGTCTGGTTAGCTATATTCTAGCTCCCTTAATCGGTACACTGATCAGTTACATAATTGGAACGAACTGGATGTACATAGCTTATAAAGTATGGGCTCATGCGCCAGAGGCATTTTCCTATAAACTTGTTTGGGTGTGGATGGCCTTTCCACTCCCAAAAGATATTCTCTTAGCGGTTCTTGCCGGTATGTTCGCCCATAGAATGCAAAAGATTGTGAAAAGAAGGTAGGGAGAATGGAAATGGGAAGCTTTGAAAAAATGACTACGAGAGTTTTGAGTGGGGAAGAATTATCGGAAGCAGAGGCAATGGCAATATTGCAATGTTCTGATGAGGAACTCCTACCTTTATTACAAGCGGCATATCAAATTCGAAAGCATTATTTTGGAAAGAAAGTAAAATTAAATATGATTATGAATACGAAGTCTGGTTTATGTCCGGAGAATTGCGGCTATTGTGCTCAATCTATTGTATCGAAAGCGCCAGTAGAAAAATATTCGATGATGAAAAAAGAGGAAATCGTAGCAGGAGCAAGGAGAGCCTATGGATTAAAGGCAGGAACCTATTGTATTGTGGCAAGTGGGCGAGGACCGGCCAACAGAGAGTTGGATATCGTTGTGGAGGCAGTAAAGGAGATCAAGCAGACATACCATCAGATGACAGTTTGTGCATGTTTAGGGATTTTAAAGCCAGAACAAGCGAAAAGATTAAAAGAAGCCGGGGTTGATCGTTATAACCATAATATCAATACATCTAACTTTCATCATCCCAATATCACGACTTCCCATACATATGAAGATCGAGTAGATACAGTAGAAACCATTAAACAAGCGGACATTTCTCCGTGCTCAGGTGTTATTATTGGGATGAAAGAAACGCTGGAAGATATAATCGATATGGCACGTAGCTTAAAGCAACTTGATGCAGACTCTATTCCTGTTAATTTCTTACATGCGATAGAGGGCACTCCATTAGAAGGAACAGACGAATTGAATCCTCGTTTTTGTTTGAAGGTACTTTGTCTCTTTCGGTTTATCAATCCGCGTAAGGAAATTCGGATTTCCGGGGGGAGAGAAGTAAATTTAAGAAGCCTGCAGCCTCTTGGTCTGTATCCAGCTAATTCGATCTTCGTCGGCGATTATTTGACAACAACAGGCAATGCTGGGTTAACTGACCAGAAGATGTTGGAGGATATGGGCTTTGAGGTTGAGTTCGTTGAAATGGCTCAGATTTAACAATGATAAAAGGCAACTGAGCAAGCCGCTAAAATGGTTTGCACGGTTGCCTTTTTAATAGAATTGAAATTTCACTTTATAGTTTGAGGGAATTTCCAAAGGTTCCTTCAAACACTGTTTCTTTAAGAGGACGTCGATCAGATGGCTTTTCGCGTAGTTGGTGCTCTTCGGATAATTCGCTTATTTCTCCTAAATAACCAACAGCGACAACAGCGTGGAGCTGGTACTCAGCAGATATTCCTAGTTCTTCACGAGCTTTATCTCGGTTGAAGCCTCCCATGGCATGGGTGATGACTCCCTTTTTGGCTGCTTCTAATGAGAGGAAGCCCCAAGCCGTACCTGCATCAAAAGCATGGGAAACGCTTGGCCCGCGATCTGTTGAGGTTTTAGACATTACTAAAATAAGGACAGGCGCTTTTTTACACCAAGTGAGATTGCCTTCATTAATAAATGAGTAGAAGTGGTTGCGATCTTCATTTTTTCGTGCAATGATAAATCGCCATGGTTGTATATTAGCTGCAGAAGGTGCCCAGCTTGCTGCTTCTAGTATTCCATTCAGTAACTCTTCAGGAATTTCTTTCTGACTAAACGCCCGTGGTGACCAACGTTCTAAAAAAATCGGATCTATATTATAAATCGCTTTTCGATGATCCTTTGCATTCATACTTGTATATCCTCCTTTAATGTTTCTCAATGAAGTCATCTTCCATAAAGATGGAAGAAATAGGTTAACCGAACATGACTATTTCAAAAGGGAAATGTATATTTCATCCGAGCCATGTTTCCTTCGACAATCACAATGGAAGCCTGACCAATCAAAGACTATTTTATCATAAAGTGAAACTTCATTCAGTGGGGATTTTTCATCCCCCCACTGAATGTTAAGGATTAAAGGCTAAATTCGCAACATCCTGTTGGCAGACTCAAACGCGACGTCCTGTCGCTTCGTCTGCACTAGTATATCCTATACGTCGCTACGCCTTTGTGACCTGCGTCCTGCAGGCCTGAACCATGCCAGTTGTCCCCACCTTACAATTCTCGTTTACACCTCGAATTCTTGAAGTGGGGTCTTACTGCCAGTTAATTCGGGATAAAATTATGGATTATCTGCTGAACTCCTTGATATATATGCATTTTCAAGATTTTATCTTGAATTCACTACTATTTTACTACTTTAGAAGGAGCCTTGATATGCCTCTGAAGCCCCGTGAATTAGCAATGTCCTATACGAGTACAAAAAGATATTAAGATGGTGTGGCTGAACGTGCCAAGTAGTTGTTATAATGGACACGCAGTATGTATTTACTCTTACATATGTAGCAAGAGAGCCAACCTCGACCGATGCAGAAAAATGGGAGAAGTTAAATGTCGCAGTATAGTGAGAAACGAAGAAATAAATCAACTATTTTGTGAGGTGTAAAAAATGACAGAAAAAGAAAAATCACATGCAGGCATGTTATACCAACCGGGTGACCCCGAACTTGTCGCAGACCGTGATGTAACTGTGAAAAAGCTGTACGATTACAATAATATACACCCTTTGGATCACGATGCGCGGCAGGCAGCTATACGCGAATTGCTGGGCGAGACTGGAGACAACTGCGTTGTGGAGCAGCCACTATTCTGTACTTATGGGTATAATACCTCTGTGGGCGATAATTTTTTCCTGAACGTCAACTGTAAACTCATGGATAGCGGAAAAATTACGATCGGAGACAATGTATTTATTGCTCCTAACGTTTGTATCGTAACGGAAAAACACGCAATGGATGTAGAACAACGTCTGGCAGGATTGGAATATGCATCCCCTGTAACGATTGGCGATAATGTGTGGATTTGTACAGGGGCCATAATACTGCCGGGCGTGACGATCGGTGCGAACAGTGTGATTGGCGCGGGAAGTGTAGTTACAAAGGATATCCCGCCAAAAAGCTTAGCTGTTGGGAATCCCTGCAAAGTAATCCGCACACTATAATCTGATTATTTGCATTGCAGCATTTATTATACCGCGTAAGAATGTGTAGCATGATTTCTCTGTGCCAATTTCTCCGAATGTAATGTGGTAGACCAAACATAAAAATGACGTTTTTTCCACGTTGAGGGACAAGGACAAGGGCGAAGATGTCCTGTCCTTCTTTTTGTGCTGGATTCCTTATCATGTATGCCCATCTTGACCTGGAAAAGACAATTTAAAAGACTAAAAAAATCCCTATCAGGATCGATAGGGATCTTTTTAGTACAAGTTTAGATCACGCCTTGCATGATCATAGCATCTGCAACTTTTACAAAGCCTGCAATATTAGAACCAACAACTAGGTTACCAGAATAGCCATATTCTTCTGATGCGCGCATGCTGTTTTGGTAAATATCAACCATAATTTCCTTCAATTTTGTATCCACTTTTTCAAATGACCACGGAATACGAGAACTATTTTGAGCCATTTCAAGTGCAGAAACAGCAACACCACCAGCATTCGCAGCTTTTCCTGGAGCAAATAAAATCTTGTTTTCCAAAAATACATCAACGGCCCCAAGATCAGATGGCATATTCGCACCTTCTCCAACAGCTTTTACACCATTAGAGACAAGAATCTTTGCAGATTCCTCATTAATTTCATTTTGTGTTGCACATGGAAGAGCAATATCACAAGGAATAGTCCAGATATTTTCACTGCCTTCATGGTATTCCGCATGAGGATGTTCTTTCACATATTCACAAATTCGGCATCTTTCAACTTCTTTTAGTCTCTTTAAGGTATCAAGGCAGATTCCTTTTTCATCATAAATATACCCATTGGAATCACTGCATGCAACAACCTTTGCACCGTATTCTTGCGCTTTTTCAATCGCATAGATCGAAACATTCCCTGAGCCGGAAACAACAACCGTGCTGCCAGAAAAGCCTAGATCCTGATCGCGCAGCATTTCTTCAACAAAATAAACCGTACCATAGCCGGTTGCTTCGGTACGACCAAGGCTGCCACCATAATCTACACCTTTTCCTGTTAGTACCCCTGCATCAAAATGTCCGCGTAATCGTTTATACTGTCCGAACATGTAGCCAATCTCACGAGCGCCAACGCCGATATCACCAGCAGGAACATCTACATCAGAGCCGATGTATCGTGAAAGTTCTGTCATAAAGCTTTGCGTAAAGCGCATGACTTCCGCATCTGATTTTCCTTTAGGATCGAAGTCTGATCCGCCTTTTCCGCCTCCAATTGCTTGACCCGTTAATGCGTTTTTAAAGATTTGTTCAAAACCTAAAAATTTTATAATACTGGCATTAACAGATGGATGAAAACGTAAACCGCCTTTGTAAGGACCAATTGCGCTATTAAACTGAACACGAAAACCACGATTGACTTGCACCTTGCCTTGATCATCTACCCATGGCACCCGAAATGAAATTAATCTTTCGGGTTCCACTACTCTTTCTAGAATATTGTGCTCGATATATTTGGGATTTTTCGCAAACACTGGGGTTAGTGATTGAAAGATTTCCTTAACTGCTTGAAGAAACTCTTCTTCGTGAGGGCCGCGTTTAACTACTGTTTCGTATACGTTATCGATATAGCTTTTTGCCGATTGCATATTTTGATTTGTTTCATTCATATTTGTCACCATCGCCATTTTTTCCACTCCTTTACTACATTCACTAAATAGAGGCTGTTCAAAAAGTCCGGTAAAAATAACATTTCATGAAAGAGGGTCTGCTACTTAAGTAACGCCATGTTTGTGACAAAACGTCAAATTCACTACACACGTATAAGTTCGTTAGCTTTCTTTCCACTGCTTTGCCTCGAACTTTCGATGTGCAGGATATCAGTGCTTTTCATGACTTGATCCTTTTATCTGTCTTTCTGAACAAGAATTACTAACAAAAGCAAGCAAACTCGAACTAGATATGTTGTTAAGAGATATTTTATCTTTTATAATTAATCTAAACAATATGGATATTAGATAATATCTATATCATATTGATATTAATCGCAGAAAGGGGTGGCATTTTGGAATTAAGACAGATTCAGTATTTTATTGAAGTTGCTAAGCGCGAACATATGACTGATGCGGCTGATGCCTTACATGTCGCACAATCTGCAGTCAGTCGACAAATTGTAAACTTGGAGACTGAACTCGGTGTGAACCTTTTTATCCGAGAAGGTAGAAATATCCGTCTGACACATATTGGACAAATGTTTTTGAAAAAGATGGAACAGGCGATGGATGTAATCGAACAAGCAAAACGGGAAATTGAAGAAAATCTCGATCCTAAAAAGGGAACAGTCCGTATTGGCTTTCCGAGTAGCCTTTCTGCCTATCTATTGCCTTCTGTTGTTTCTGCTTTCAGAAAAGATTCTCCAGATGTTAATTTCCAACTTCACCAAGGTGCCTATTATAATTTAATCGACAGTGTGATCAAGGGTGACATTGACATGGCTCTTTTAGGTCCTGTTCCCAAGGAAGAGCCTCGTGTAAAAAGCGAAATTCTTTTTCTAGAAAATCTTGTCGCATTATTACCATCTAACCATCCTTTAGCGAAAAAAAAATCCATTTCCTTAGATGATTTAAGAAACGATGCTTTTATTTTATCACCTCAAGGCTATATTTTACGTGATTTGGTTGTAAATGCCTGTAAACAGCATGGATTTGAGCCTCAGGTCGGATTTGAAGGTATGGATATTGATGCCATTAAAGGACTTGTATCTGCTGGCCTAGGTGTAACATTACTTCCAGAAATTACATTAATTGATAGCTTGCCAAGAGCGACCGCCAAAGTAGAAATTGATGCACCAAGAGTGACCCGGACAGTCGGGGTTATTATTCCCAAGGACCGAGCGCTCATGCCTACGGAATTGCTTTTTTATCAATTTATTAGAGCTTTCTTTGATCGTTTAAGTGGTTATCAGTAACTGTATAACTATTCGTAATGAATTTTACCCTTTTACGGCAAAGTTAAACAAACCTTTTTTAATATGATTTAAAAAGACAAAGAATAATGCTTTTGCTATACTTAGGTCAAACTTTATATGGAAAGGAAAATGGGGAATGAACTTAAAATATCGTGGGAAAACAAAAGATGTGTATGAATTAGAAAATGGCCATTGTCTGTTGAAATTTAAGGACGATGTAACAGGGGAAGACGGTGTGTTTGATCCGGGAGCCAATACAGTAGGTCTGCAAATTGAGGGAGCCGGTAAAGCAGGTTTAAAGCTAACAAAGCACTTTTTTGAGATCCTTCGAGAGCAGGAAATTCCCACTCATTATGTGGATGCTCATCTTGATGAGGCGGAAATGATCGTAAAGCCCGCTACGATTTTTGGATCGGGGTTAGAAGTCATTTGTCGTTATAGAGCAACGGGAAGTTTTATGAAACGATATGGGAAATATGCGACGGAAGGCCAAGATCTTGGTGGTTTTGTCGAAGTTACATTAAAGGATGATGAACGTCAGGATCCACCGATTAGCGCGGATGCGCTTGAGTTATTAGGTATTCTGTCATTGAATGAATATGCTCAGTTAAAAGCACTCACAAGGCAAATTGGTGCTGTAGTGAAAAAAGAGCTTTTGAATAAAGGAATCGAATTGTATGATATTAAATTTGAGTTCGGTAAGACTGAAGCAGGCGAAATGATGTTAATTGACGAGATCTCTGGTGGCAACATGCGTGCCTATAAAGATGGAGTCTATATCGAACCATTAGCATTGGAAAAATTAATGAATGAAGCCTAATATTTGATTTGCTACTTTCTTCAATAGGTTATGAAGAAATGGGAAAGGAGCATGTATGAATTCAGCTTTTACAAAGCGGATAAAAAAGAGAAGTCTTACGATTATCTTAGTTTTGGTGATCATTTCACTCTTTATCCCGACTCCATATTATCTTTACCAACCTGGCTCAGTAGAAGAACTGAGGTCAAAAGTTACTGTTGAAGGTGGAGAGAAAGACCTCACAGGAAATTTGCACCTGACGACAGTATTATCCATGAGGGCGAGTAATATTTATTATTTAGCCTATGGATGGTTAGCCCCCAATACAGATATGCGGAAGGTGAAAGAAGTAAGAGGAGATATGACGGATGATGAATATAATCGTTTGTTAAAGCATATGATGGAAAGTTCGCAAAATCACGCTTTTGCGGCTGGTTTACGTGCTGCTGGAGAAAAGGTGGAAATAAAGCCAACAGGTGTGTTTGTACGGGATATTCGAGAGGATACCGATGCAAAAGGAAAACTCGAAATTGGTGATGTGATTCAGCAAATAGATGACCAAAAAGTAGAGGATGCACAAACCTTTCTTAATTATTTATCACATAAAAAGGCAGGGGAAATTGTTGAATTGCAATTTCACCGAGAAGGGACAATCAAAAAGGAAAAAATTAAGCTTGTGCCACTAACTAATAGTACAAATCAGGCCGGGCTTGGAATTGTTTCTGAGAATGAATTTAATATTACCCCATCAAGGCAAATTAGCATTGATGCTGGAGATATCGGGGGGCCATCTGCAGGACTGATGTTTTCCTTAGAGATTTATAATCAGATATCTCAAAAACATCTCACCAAAGGATATGAGATAGCTGGTACAGGCGAAATTGATATGGACGGGCATGTCGGGCAAATTGGCGGCATTCGTGAGAAAATTACAGCTGTTGAAAAAGCTGGTATGGATATTTTCTTCTGTCCAGCCGATATTCATCCCTATGACTCAAACGAAAAGGATGTATTGGATAAGGCAGAAAAAGAAGGATATAAAGTAAAGATCGTTCCGGTTAAAACCTTGCAAGAGGCGATTGATTATTTGGAAAAACTACCAGCTAAGAAATAAGTTCATCCCCAACTTCTAATGAAATCATGAATGGGAACGAAAGCGAGGGAATAAGATGAAATTCAAAATGAAAAAATTCCTTGTTTTATTATTAACATTTGGATGTTTGCTATATGCAGCAAGTCCAGCGCTAGCCGCCAATGACGATGATGATGTAATTGATGAGAAACTTGGACTTCCTATTGTTGTTTATGGTGAAACACTGACAGAATCTCAAAAAGAGGAAGTCAGAAAGATCTTGAAAGTGAAAAACCCTGATAATGTGGAGGAAATCATTGTGACAGCGGACGACTTGGCACGCCTAATTGATGGCAATCCGAATTCGAGAATGTATTCCTCTGCAAAAATTACTTTACAAGATAAAGGAAAAGGGCTCGTTATTAAAAGAGTTACACCAGAAAACATTACAGAAGTAACAGAAGAGATGTATGCTAATGCAATGCTTACAGCGGGTGTGGAAAATGCGGTTGTGGAAGTCGCCTCCCCTGTAGCCGTTACGGGGCACTCTGCACTAGTTGGGATTTATAAGGCTTATGAATCTCGCGGCCAAGAGTTAGACAAGGGAAGAATGGAAGTGGCCAATGAAGAGCTTGATATCGCCACTGAACTTGCGGATAAAGAAGGCCTAAATGATGAAAAAGTTGGCGAGCTTTTAACAGAAATTAAAAAACAAATTGCTGATCAAAACCCGGTCACAAGAGAAGAAGTAGAGCAAATTGTTGAAGAGCAATTAAGTAAAATGGAAATTCAATTAAGTGATAAAGATCGGCAATTACTTATTGATCTTTTCGAAAAAATGCGTTCCTTAGACATTGACTTCGACAATGTGAAACAACAACTAGAAGATATTTCAAAGGATATTAAGAACAAGCTTCAAGATGTTGTCGGAGACGAAGGTTTCTGGGATAGTGTCAGCAATTTCTTCAAAAATTTATTTGAATCTATTGCTAGTTTTTTTAAGGGATGATCTTTAAACAGTGAGAGTAGAGACAGAAAAAGAGGCTGGAACAAAAGTGTTTTCACTTAAGATAAAACCGAACTACTAGGTGCATATACCCCGCTCCGGAAATATATTTCACTTTCTGCGGTTTGCTGGTGAGCCTCCTCAGGCCTACAGGATTTAGGTTACGAAGGCGTTAAGGACGTATTAGTCGGGTTTGGCGGCGCTGGTCACAGGACGTGACCGTGTAGCCCACTTAACGCTGGAACCTAACTAAAATGCATTGTTTGTTTTGGAATTTAGCATTTTAGTTAGGTTCCAGCTTCTTTTTTTGAAAGTAAGAAAAGAGTCAGTTTGTTTACGTATATATTTTAAACTAAGGTATTCGATATCAAGCATAAGGCGTCATCGACGCTAGGACGACTTGATTTTTTATGACAATATAAAAGCATGGGTGCATGATATCCTTGAATAAGACATAATGTACACGATTACAGAGGGTTTTTCTAGAGGGTGTTGAATTGTATTCAGTTTCTAGAGGATTCAAACAAAATTACATTAATGAGGCTTGACTTTAGTATTGATGAAAGGGACAAACTCTAAATAAAGGTTTTTTATACTAAATATAGTATATAATAAATAAGCCGTTTTTCTTACAATAAAAATGAATGCGCTTACTAAATAAGAATAATCTATTATGCAAACGTTATCATACTGATGTATAAAAGACAGAAAGGGAGGGGATTGATCATAAATTTATATTACTAAAAAGTCATATGTCTTTGTTAAAGTGTGGTCAAGGAGTTGGCAAAAAAACGACTACCACATAATGCCTGAATTGCATGTTTACACTAAGTCTTTTTTAATCACCATCTACTGCGTGTTTTGTAAAATACTTGTTTGTTTCTTTTACCGCATAGCTATTGAAATGATTATGAAGAGGGGGATATGCCAATGAGAAAGTCTTGGTGCATTATTATTCTATTTATCGTTTCAGTTACCATGTTTGTTGGTTGCTCAATTAATAGTAATCCTCAAAAAACAGATAGTGAGGAAGGAAATGGTGAAACTGATCGTAACATTGGAAAACTTTTTGAAATAAGTCCAGATATTGAGGGAGAGATCAATTTTTGGACATGGACGCCTGATATATATGAGAAGGTAGTAGAAGCCTTCAATAAAGATTATCCAGACATCAAAGTGAATGTGATTGAAGTGGAATTTGGAGAATTACACGATAAGTTACAAACAACTTTAGCTGCAGGGAAAGGTTCTCCAGATGTATCACAAGTAGAACAAGGGCAATTTGCCAGATACTCAACTGGAGATTTATTAGAGGACTTGTTACAAGCTCCATATGATGCAGGGCAATATCAAGAACTTGTCTCTGATTATAATTGGGAACGCTGGAAATCAGTGGATGGGAAAAGACTTGTCGGAATGCCTTGGGATATTACGCCTGGGATTTTTTATTATCGAGAAGATATTTATGAACAAATGGGACTGCCAAGTGATCCCGAAGAGTTGGGGGAATATTTACGAGATAAGGACAATTTATTAAATGCAGCGCAAACTTTAGCAGCAAATGATATTTATATGTATGATTGGCAGGATCTACCAGCAGTTCAATATGGCGATTCAATCGGATATTTTGATTCTGATTATAACTGGGTCCGAAATAATGACAAGATGGTTGAACTATTCGATATTGTCAAACAAGGAATTCAAATTGGTTGGGCGCCACAGCTATCAGGACTTTTTTCAGATGAGGGAAAACAATTAATGAAACAAGGGAAAATTGCTTCCATTGCTATGGGGAGTTTTGGTGCTCGTGATTTGGAAGCAATTTTGCCTGAACAAGCTGGAAAATGGCGGGCAGCGAGAATGCCATTGGATGTGAATGTGGGACTTGGCGGGTCTTCATTTGTGATTCCTTCCCAAGGCGAAAATAAAGATGCATCATGGGCGTTTGTAGAATGGATCACGCTCTCAGAAGAATCATGGAAAGAATTTGTTGAACACTCGGTACAACCCTCTTTTTCACATATCATATCCTTGCCATGGTATCAGGAACATACAAATGAGTTTCTAGGTGATCAGGAAGATTATAAACTTTATAGTTCCATTGATGAAAATATCCCTGTTAGACGATTAACTCCTCTTGATGGGGCCGCGTGGGGTCATTATATTGATGGTCTTAATGAATCCATTGAAAATAACATTGACTCGAAAACGAGCTTAGACCAAATCGAAGAAAATGCCATGAAAGAGTTAGCGAGTGAGATTGATAAACTAAAAGAGGAAATGGAGAAAGCAGAATAATAGAAATAATACGGAGATGGAGGACTCTCGCTTTCACGGAGACCTCCATTTTATCGTTAACTATAATCCAGGTCCAAAAAAATCTGAAGCTGTTTTAATAGAACCTATTCATTAACACTTATTCCGAAAGAAGCCAGACCCTTCAAATAATCCGCAAGAGGGATAAGTGATAGTAGCTTACGCCATTCATAAGGGCCTCTTAACTTCACTTCCCCTCGTTATCTGATGTTCAATTTCTGTGTTTGTCGATTTCCAGCTTATTTATCCCGCGTTAACTGGCTGTAAGACCCCCACTTCAAGAATTCGTGGAAAACCTAGAATTGTAAGTGGGGGTCTTACAGCCAGTAAAAGCCCGATTTGTTCAACTACCAATCAGTGGGGGATGAAAGAAAACCCCCACTGATTGAAGTTTCACTTTATAGAAAACGGATAAAAACATTATTATAAACGTTATCCTTCCTCACAAACATAAAAAACTTGAATAGGAATGGAGAATTGAATAAAATGGATTAGATAGATGGCAATCAATTGAGGAATCACTAGTTCATCAACTATAATAATCGAATATGTAACCGATAACATATATTTTGCGGAATTAAGAGGAGACGATGGTATGCATAAAGTAACAATCAAAGATATAGCACGAGAATCGGGAGTTTCGACAGCAACTGTTTCTAGAGTACTCAGCAATAGAGGATATGCAAGCGAAGAAATAAAAGAAAAAGTACGTTCTGTAGCCGATCAATTAAATTATCAGCCTAATGCTATTGCAAGAAGTTTAAAGATGGATCGAACCAATACCATTGGAATTGTCATTCCAGATATATCAAACTCGTATTTTATGAAGATTTCCCGTGGAATTGAGGATACCTTAGCTGAAATAGGTTATAGCTTATTATTTGTTAGTGGTGATGAAAACTCGAATAAAGAGCAGAAAGTAATGAAAGTTTTACTGGAAAAACGCGTTGATGCCATTGTTCTAGCAACTTCCGGTGAAAACGAAGAAATTATTAAAAAAATTAACTATTCAGGTGTGCCGGTTATCCTTATCGATAGGAAATTGGAAAGTGATGAATTGGAATTAGATTTAATTGAAGAGGATAATGTTGAAGGAGCGTACCAGCTAACAAAATATTTAATCGACCAAGGCCATAAGAAAATAGGTATCGTCAACGGTTCTTTGGATGTTAGCACTGGCCGAGAAAGATATGTGGGATACAAAAAGGCGTTGATGGAATATAATTTGGAATTAGACAAAAATATGGTATTCAATGGCACTTTTACTGAAGAAGACGGTTCTAATGCCGTTTCCCATTTTCTACATAAATTGGAAAAACCGACAGCGATCCTATCGGTTAATAACACGATGACTTTTGGCGTGCTCTTGCAGTTAACAAAAATGGGATATACAATTCCAAATGATATGGTTGTTGCTTCATATGGTGAAGTGGAGGCAGCCCAGTTGTTAAGACCATCAGGGATAATTTATGTAAAACAACAACCTTATGAAATGGGTGTTCGAACTGGGGAAATTCTGATCGAACGATTATTAAATAAAAGACAAATTCCAACTCATAAAAAATTTAATCCAAAATTAATTATCACATAATTGGCAATGTATAATATTGCTCCCTTTTTTCATAGTAACGAAACGGAAAAGGGACCAAAGCTTTTTTAAAAAAAGAGCTTGATTTAAGATGTAGGGAACTTATTATGTGGTGAAGTTTCAAAGGCAGATTCCTATTTCTAAAACAATCATTGGCCAAAACCTCTCCTATTCGTAAAGAAAACAGGCGTTTTATCGTAACAGCGTGAAAGAGGGTTGACGGTGGAAGTAAGAAAGTTTACCGTGTGTGTAAACGATTACCATGAAAATCTATGAATATAATCTAATAATTTGCCATATTTATAATGATTAAGGGATCGATTTTTTTTGGTTAGAGACAGGAAAAATATCATAGGTAAACAGAAATTGTAAAAAGTAAATAAATGACTTGAAAAGGAGGATGATGTATAATATGATGGTGTAAACGATTACATAAACTCTTGTTTTTGAAAATGTTGATACACATTGATACAGAATTCTATGACTGGATTGTTTTCTAAATGATTTTTTTAAAAGAATCAAATTGAGAAATAGAATCGTAGTATATTGACTCGATCGTTTAGATAAAATATGACAGTTGAAACATTTTCTTGTAAATGTAATCGCTTTTTTAAAGACTAAAATATGATAATGGAGGAATGAAACCATGAGTGAATTTAATGGATTAGGGATGGGACTTGGTAATCTATCAAGAGTGTCAAAAGCGAAAACACGCTCTATCAGTGCAGAAAACTTTACTGGCGAAAAAGGGAAGGGAGCGATGGCTACAGAAGGAACAGGTGCTGGGCCGGCGCGAGAGCTTGGAAAAGGTTGGAAGGTATCCCCCTCAATAATGCTTCAACCAGGTAACACCGTGACATTGGCAGAAATTGAAGGACCTGGTGTGATTCAAAGCATGTGGATGACCTGCTTTCCCGCGCATTGGCGAAATACGATCATCCGTATGTATTGGGATGGAGAAGAAACACCTTCAGTCGAGGTACCATATGGGGACTTTTTCTGTAATGGCTGGTGTGAGCGAATCAATATCAATTCCTTGCCTATTTCCGTCAATCCAGCAGGTGGAATGAATGCCTATTGGGAGATGCCTTTTAGAAAATCGGCAAAAATCACCATTGAAAATAGAGATCACGTTGAATATCCGTTATATTACCAAATTAACTACGCTTTAACCGATATTCCTGAAGATATGGCTTATTTTCATGCTCAATGGAGAAGAAGTAATCCTGTTCAATATGAAGATGTTCATACATTAGTAGATGGTATTAAGGGCATAGGCCATTATGTAGGAACTTATCTTGCTTGGCAAGTGAATAGTAATGGTTGGTGGGGAGAGGGAGAAATCAAGTTTTATATGGACGGAGATAAAGAGTACCCGACCATAGTTAGCACTGGGACGGAGGATTACTTTGGAGGTGCTTGGAACTTTGAGCATCCCCAAGGTGAATACGGAACATTTTCAACGCCATTCCTTGGGTTACCGCAAGTCATCAAACCTGATGGCCTGTATCGTAGTCAACAGCGATTTGGGATGTACAGATGGCATATTATGGACCCAATTCGTTTTGAAGATGAGTTGAAAGTGACAATTCAAGCTTTAGGATGGCGCTCTGAAGGAAGATACCTTCCATTGCAGGATGATATTGCCTCAACCACCTTTTGGTATCAATTAGAGCCTCACGTGGAGTTTCCTAAACTTCCAAATAAGGATGAATTGGAAGTGATTTAAGTATAGAGAGAAAATAGAAATGTTGAAGATACTTAGTAGCTGGTTCACTCTTCAAAAAGAAAGCAATGGGGGCGGAACCTTCCCATTCGCCCTCACGAAGAATTCATCAACAAGCAATCTCAAAAGATAGGTAAGAGTCTTGCAAAAATAAAGTGTGGATATGATAAAAATAAGGATGGTGAATCCCTTCGAAACTTTACATAAAGTGTAAACGATTGCATATTTTGTTTGCATGTACTAAATAATAGACAAAGGACGTAGATGAATTGGATATACTTGTGATCGGTAGTTTTATGATGGATTTAGTTGTTCGCACTCCAAGAGTTCCAGAAAACGGTGAAACAATAATAGGAAAATCATTTTCTAGGTTTCCGGGAGGAAAAGGTGCCAATCAAGCTGTTTCCGCTGCTAGACTTGGCGGTAAAGTGACAATGGCTGGGAAATTAGGGGTCGATTTATTTGGAGATGAAGCGATCAAGACATTGAAAAAAGAAGATATCGATACGTCCTATATTCTTCGTGATGATGAACATCCTACAGGAGTCGGCTCAGTCACATTGGAGGAAAACGGACATAATCGAATTATTGTTGTTCCAGGGGCGAATTTAGCTTATGGAATTGAAGATTTGAACAAAATTCGCGAGCTTATTCGCAGATCAAAAGTTTTGGTTGTTCAATTGGAAATGGAACTAGAAATGATTCATAGAGCTATTTCCTATGCATATGAATATGAGATTCCGGTTATTTTAAACCCGGCACCTGCACAAAAACTAAGTGATGAATTGCTGAGAAAAGTCACCTATCTTACACCAAATGAAACAGAAATCGAGATCCTTACAGATATTAAAGTAACTACAAAAGAGGATGCCGAAAAAGCTGGGAAAGCTCTCTTAGAAAAAGGGGTTCAAACTACTATTATTACATTGGGTGAGCGTGGGGCATTTGTTGTAAGTCAAGATGGTTCATTTCATGTTTCGGGATTTCCAATGAAAGCATATGATACTGTTGCAGCAGGAGATGCTTTTAATGGAGCTCTTGCAGTTGGAGTGGCGCAGGGAAAGCCCATCCTTGAAGTTGTGAAACAGGCGAATGCAGCTGGTGCGTTAACAGTGACACGGGCAGGAGCAATACCTTCCTTACCTACTTTAAAAGAAATTGAGGCTTTTTCTAAGGAATTTCAATCGAGAACTTCCTAACTTTCTTTCAAAGGAAATAAATTAATGTAGAAAAAGAGTCCTTATTCTATAAGACAAAATTGTAAACAAAAATCTTGCTAGTGGGTTAGTTGGATTTCAGATCTTGGGACTAATTTTGCAGGCAGTGAAAAATAGTTGCAAATTGGTGGAATAAAGGAGGAGGTTGAAGAGTGGAATATCCAAAGTGGCTTCAAAAATGGGTTGCTTTCAATGAGGTACCATGCACTGTATGTATCACGGAAGAAGAAAGGGCTGGCCAACAAATTGCTCTATTGGAAGCAAAATGGGAACACCCTTCACAAGAGGTTCAGCGCATGCAAATCGATATGGTCGTAAACGACCCTAGAATAAACTGTGTTTGGAAGCCTCATTTATCCCCAGAAAAAAATATGGTAATTGGTGACTATGTGTTTCGCTCCCCTGCGATTATTTTTGAAAAGCTAAATAAACGGTTTGCTTTAATTCCAGATCTTGACTTTTTGGATACACAACGCAGAACTCCACACATAATGGATTTTGTTCAATCAGATAGAATGTTAACATATGGATTGGGACATTATGAAAAAACAAAGCATGTTTATCACACACGCATTGATCAGCCGATTAAGTTGGAAGAAGATCAGCTCTTGTTCCGTTTTTATTTGATAGAGTGGGAGGAGAGGGAAGGAAAGAGAAATGTTCAACCGGTTGTTGATTTTATCTGGGAAAAGTTCGGGGAAAAAAGGATGCGACAAAAGGACGGGGAATTTGATCGTTTACAAGAGCTGGAGGTTTTCGTAAAGCATACCTATGATTGGGCGTTTAAACGATGGGAAAAGATTGTTTGGCAGGAGTTTACATTCAATCAAACAAAGGTTGGTGGCTGTGTTTTTATCGTACGAGCTACTCAATCGCCCGGTCTTGGACAAGAAGAAAATTGGCGTGAAAGAAAGAGTTTGTGGAATCAAGCTTGGTTTTCAAGCTTAAGAAGTGCATATGGTTATAGGGTTTGGGGTGAAAAGTGGAATAATCAGGAGATGATTCAGAGAGCAGAAAAGGCGAAGAACTTTGCGCTTGCAGCTCCACAGACCGATGGACTGTTTCCATCTGTTTATTGGGCAGATGAAAATGGTAGTTTTGTACATGGGGTATGGGGACATTCTGATAGAAGACCTGAAAGCCATGATCACTATGGGCATTTATTGGATATGTCTTGGACATGTTTATGGATGTTAAAATGGTATTCTGATATTGAAAAAGACCCAAAACTCCTGAGCTATACAAAACGTTATGTTGAAAGATTATTGACATTGCAAAATTCGGATGGTAGTTTTCCAGCATGGGTTCATGAAGAAACGGGGTCAATCTCCCCATACTTGATCGACAGCCCAGAAACCTCTATGCATGTATGGCTTTTGACGAAATTGTATCGTATTACGATGGATGATAGGTATATAGAAGCTGCTAAAAAAGGAATGGCGTTTGTTATTAAACAAGTACTTTCGGAGGGGCGTTGGGAAGATTTCGAGTTGTATTGGTCATGTGCCAGGCAGTGGGATGGAAAAAGATATGGTGAAAAAGATCCTCGCAGTGGTTTATACAATCAATGTAGCTTTTCGATATATTGGACAGCTGAAGCGCTGAAAGAATTGTATAAGGTGACGAATGAACAACGATATTTACAAGTAGGAGAGAACGTGTTAGCTGAACTTTCTCTTTATCAGGCGATTTGGAATCCGAAATATTTGGATATACCAATGCTCGGTGGATTCGGTGTGATGACTTCCGATGATGAATGGAATGATGCTCGCCAAAGTTTATTTGCCCTTACGTATTTGGATTATTATGAGCTGACTGGAAAGCAAGCATACCAACTTAGGGGAATCTGGGCAATGAGAGCGTCGTTCTATTTAATGTATTGTCCGGAAAATCCACGCGTTATGAAGCAATATGAACAGACATTTCCTCATTTCGGTGAACAGGACTACGGCTTTGAAATGGAAAATGCCCATCATGGTGAAAATGATCAATTTCAACCAGGGGAATTTACGATATTTGATTGGGGAAATGGATCTGCCTCCGCCTCATTGGCCGAAATATTATTAAGGTAGATTTCCATTTTAGCAGGAAAGCTTAGCTATGCTTTGCTTTTGAATCTTGAAAGAGGGAGATGTTCAAGCTATGGATAACAGTGCTTATGTAACTGAAACAAGAGAAGAGATTGCAGAGAAATTTTTCCGCTTTACTTATAAAGGAATGCCTTATCGGTTATATGTACCTGAAAATTATCGGGAAAACCAATCCTACCCATTAGTATTATTTTTGCATGGCGGTGGAGAGAGAGGCAATGATAATGAATCCCATATTCTCTCGTCTGATGGAGCAGTGGTATGGGCAACAGCAGAAAATCAAGCGAAGTATAGCGCATTTGTCTTAGCCCCGCAATCCCGTAATCTGCCACATGGTGGTTTTGGTATAACGCGCAATCATCACAATCAAATAAATTTGAGCCGGCTTTTTGAACCAAGTGATGACTTGCTGATGGCGCATGAAATTTTACAATCTATTCGAGGGGAATTTTCAATTGATCCCAATCGTTTATACTGTACAGGGCTTTCTCAAGGCGGTTTCGGAACATATAATTTAAATATTCTTTTTCCAAAATTATTTGCTGCTATGGTGCCCATTGCTGGTGGAGGAGATCCGGAAAAGGCAAATGTGCTAGCTAAAAAGCCCCTATGGAATTTCCATGCAGAAGATGATGAGATTATACCCGTCTCTTATTCTAGGGAAATCATCGCAAGTATAAAAAGAGCGGGTGGAAATCCTCGTTACACCGAATATCCCGCACAACTTGGATATGGACACGGATCCTGGGTACCGACTTATGCTAGTAAAAAGATGGTGGAATGGATGTTTCAACAAGTGAAGATTGATGGATAGATGATAGAATATACCGTATTTTTGCCGTTTTATACTAAAAATAGTATATTAATAAGTTTATTCATTGAATATCATATTTTTTGTAAGTGATTACATTCCGGTCCTTAATGATCAGGCGTAAAAGGAGATGAATTAAAATGGTCCATCATAATCAAAAATCTGTATTAATTTATACAAACCCAGTAGGTGGAATGACTAATATTGGAGACCCTTATATTCTGAAGACAGATGATATGTATTATATGTATGCGACTTCCCAACCTGATGTTGGATTTAAGGTGTGGCAATCACCTAACTTAGTTGATTGGGAGGAAAAAGGGTTAGCCTATTCAATGGATGAGCAATCAGAAAAATGGGCAACTGGTGATTTTTGGGCGCCAGAAGTTATTCATTATGATAACCAGTATTATATGACGTATAGTGCTCGTAGTCTTGAAGGGTCCTTGAGAATTTCCATTGCTCGGAGTCCCCATCCTTTAGGACCTTTTATTGATATCAAGATAGATCTCATAAAATGGGCAGGTTCCTATATCGATGGACATCTATTTATTGAAGAGGATGGAACACCCTATTTTTATTATGTGAAAGACTGTTCAGAAAATATTATAAACGGAAAGCATATAAGCCAAATTTACGTTCAGCAGTTGAGCCGATCTTTAACTGAATGTTCAGGGGATGCAAAGCTAATACTTGAACCAGATAAGGAGTGGGAAGGGATCGATGACCATTTCCAGTGGAATGAAGGTCCTTTTTTATTAAAACATCAGGGCAAATATTATTTAATGTATTCAGCCCAATGTTTTGCCAGTCTAAATTATGCTATTGGCTATGCTGTGGCAGAGCATCCAATGGGACCATTCTATAAGGCAGATGAGAACCCTATTCTGGCAAAAGATTTAGCGAAGGGCGTTTCAGGACCAGGGCATAATAGTGTCACAATCGGTCCAGACGGTAAGACACTTTATATTGTATATCATATTCATACGGATGTTGAAAAACCGAGTGGAAATCGGCAAATGTGTATTGATCGCTTATTTTTTGTAGACGGAAAATTAAAAATAGACGGACCAACAGTTGATCAGCAACAGATTCAACTATAATAAGTCAAACGCGATAATAAGAAAAAGATGATCCACCGACAAGAGTATCCTCGACCACTTCTGAACGGAAAATTCATGCTCCTTTTACTTTCAAACAGATTTAAGTAGTATTCATGACTAATTCTTTTTGTGCTCATGTTTTGTATCAAAGAGTATTTTTCGTTCATGAAAATTGAGCAAACAAGGCCAATATTCTATATTATGGTCTGTTGATCGGCAATCTTGGGTCTAACATAAACGGTCATTTTGTCGGGGGGATACACTTGGTGATTATTTCTGTCTCATGAAAGCTGTATATGGATCTAATATTTTCACATGGATAACTGCTGAAATCAATGAATTATGAATTCGACAGAATTAATCGAGTCATCATGATAAGCTTTTAAAGTTATAAATGGCAAGATATTGCAAAAGAACTAGGTCCTTAAGCTAGGATGAGGCAAAACACAAGTAAGAAAATAAAAAATAATCAAAAAAGCATTGCTTTGGATATTCATATACGCTAATATAATAATAAATATATGTGTAAACGATTACAGTAATAAGTAAATTAAAAAATGAATTTAATTTTGCTTTATATAGGGGAGGTTAGTTTACTGTTTGTCTCTTTAATAAGGTAAAAGAAATCTATAATCTCGTAATTCAAGATGGAAATGGAGGGATTACGTGTTACAGCTACTTCGTAAGTATGCCATTAGCTTAACAGTCATTGTTCTACTTACGGCTACGGTCATCTATTGGATACAAACAAAAGGTTACAACGATACTGTGATGGAGGCAGTTGCTGAATATAATGATATTGAGGAACGATCGATTTTAGCTGAAGAGGATATTTCAGAATTATTAGAACCATCCGTTTATGAATATTATAAAGCGGCTGGAATAGAAGGGATCACGGATACGGAAGGTTTTGACTTGCGGATTCCCTCCAAAGAGTATTCTGATATGAGCAACGAGGGAGTCGAGATGATGAGTGATCTCGGAGAACCATTTGATAAAGCTGTTGCAATTATGGATGAAGAGGGATGGGTGGAATACCGTTTTAGTGTTCCAGAAGATGGTTACTATCAAATGGGCATGGATTATTATGCATTGCCAGGAAAGCGCTCCAATGTAGTAAGAAGTTTACAAGTAGATGGAGAATATCCTACTTTTCAAGCGAAGAAGTTAACATTTCAACGCATGTGGCAAGAAGAAGGTGAATCTTGGTATGACAATCAAGGCAATGAATTTAACCCTGCCCGAAAAGAACGATCAGGCTGGCAATATAAAGAGTTTAGAGATTCGGAAGCAAAAGTTGCAGAACCTCTTCGGTTTTACCTTACAAAGGGTGAGCATGTGATCCGGATTGAAGGGGTGCGTGAACCCGCTGCTATGGGAAATATTCATATTTTCTCACCCATCCATTACCCTACATATGAGGATGTCAAGGAAGAGTATGCAGAAAGAGGCTATCAGGAAACAAAAGGCGTTCAAATTAAATTGCAAGCGGAGGATTCAACGTTACGTTCTGATCCGACTTTAAAACGTGTCGAAGATCGGGAACCATCAACGGAGCCATTTGTTCAACATGCAATTGCCTTAAATACCTTTGGAGGGGATGGCTGGAGAAATGGAGAGCAATGGGCCGAGTGGAATTTTGAAATTGATGAAAGCGGTTTATATAATATCGGAACTCGGTTTGGCCAACACTTTTTAAACGGCATGCCGACAGAAAGGAAAATAACGATTGATGGTCAGTTACCATTTCAAGAGATGAACAGTGTTTTATTCCCATATAAAGCTGGCTGGCAAATGGAAGGCATAGGAACAGAAGAGGAGGATTATCTTTATTATTTCGAAGAGGGGTCACATACGATTCGCATGGAAGTACAGGTAGGGAGTATCGGTCCAATGCTTGAAGATATTCGCATAGTGACGAACAAGCTCTCTTTGTTGTATCGGGAAGTGATTCGGGTAACAGGTACAAGTCCAGATCCAAATATTGATTGGAACTTAGAGGACAGTGTTCCTAATTTAGTTCCACGTTTACATATTATGGCGCGAAATATCCATGATGTTGTGCAATCGTTCTACGATTTGGGAGTAGAAGAAGGCAGCTCCGATATTAGTACATTATTAGAAGTTCGTGACACGCTGATTGCGATGGCAGATAAACCTTCATCTATTCCAGGAAAATTAGAATCTATTAATGACATGCAATCACAATTAGGAACTTGGATTAATGGCTTGAGCTCCCAGAGTTTACTGCTTGATTATATTTTAATACAGTCACCGGATCAAGAGTGGCCAAAGGCCACCGCACCGTGGTATACAAAAATGAAAACGAGTACATTCGATTTAGCCGATTCATTTGTTCGGGACTACAACGGTGTAGGAAATGTATATGAGGATGAAAAAGTTTTAGATGTGTGGATTGCTCGCGGTCGGGATTGGGTGCAAATTATAAAACAAATGATTGATGAAGATTTTACAACTGAAACCGGGATTAAAGTAAATGTAAACTTAGTTCCATCGGGACAAATGGAAGTCTTGTTGCTTGCTAATACTTCGGGACTGACCCCTGACGTTGCATTAGGTGTAGAAGGGGAAACACCTATTGATTTTGCTGTGAGGAATGCCCTAGTGAATTTAAATGAATTTCCAGACTATGAGGAAGTCGCTGATCGATTTAGGCCTGGAGCACTGATTCCTTATAAATATAATGGCGGAGACTACGCCGTCCCGGAAAATCAAAACTTTAATATGCTTTTTTACCGCAAAGATATCATGATGGAATTAGGCATTTCGGAGGATGAAATACCAGATACATGGGAAGAAGTGATGGAATTAATCCCGCTTTTACAGCAAAACGGAATGGATTTTTATTATCCACATGCCCCTAATGATCCGAATGTGGCGGTTAATGAATTTGCACCATTTTTATTTCAACATAATGGAGATCTATATGATGAAGAAGGAATGAAATCAAAACTCGATTCTCCAGAAGCGTTAAAGGCCATGGAGATGTGGACAGAACTATTCACAAACTACAAGATTGAAAAGCAAGCTGATTTTTATAATCGTTTTCGTTCTGGAGAAATGCCGATTGGGGTAGCGGATTATTCTACTTATATTTTGCTTTCAACAGCCGCGCCTGAATTAACGGGCTGGTGGGATATGAAACCGCATCCAGGAATCGAGCAACCAGATGGTCAAATTAATCGTTCCACTGGAGGGTTAGGTCAAACTGGTATCATCTTTAAAGATTCTGAGATGAAAGAAGAGGCATGGGAATTTTTAAAATGGTGGACAAGTGCTGATGCCCAAGAAAGATTTGGGTCTGAACTAGAAGCATTACTTGGTGTGGAAGCACGCTGGAACACGGCGAATGTAGAGGCTTTAAGAAGACTTCCATGGGAACAAACTGATTTAGACGCGATTTTGGAGCAGTGGGAATGGTTTAGAGAAAGAGAAGTAGTGGTCGGTGGATATTTTACGACTCGTCATATCGCTAATATGTGGAATGAGATTGTCTTAAATGGAAAAATGGCGCGAGAAGCAGTAGAAGAAGGAGTGAGAGAAATCAATAAAGAACTCCGGAAAAAACGTGAAGAATTTGGATTGGAAACACCCCAACCTGAAAGTCACGATGAATAGGAGGGAAAGGAAAAATGCCTATGGATTCAGCGACAGCTAAAACAAATGGTGTTTCGATTGTAAAAGAACGATCGAATCATCAGCTTCCAATGGGAAAATGGCGAAAAACATGGCTAGAGATGAAAAGAAATAAAATTTCGTATTTTCTTTTAGCGCCTTTCCTTATATTCTTTACAACTTTTACGATTGTTCCAATTTTCACTTCGATTGGTCTTAGCTTTTCTTACTATAATATTGTGGAAAGCCCTAACTTTGTAGGATTGTCTAATTATCGCCTTCTCTTTGTAGATGATGATATATTTTTAAAAGCGATCGGAGTGACCTTTACTTTAGCCTTTGTAACAGGGCCAGTTGGATATATTATGTCCTTCTTTTTGGCTTGGCTTATTTCACAAGTGAAGCAAAAGTTTCGGTTCTTCTATACATTATGTTTCTATACTCCGTCGGTCACCAGTGCCGTTGCGATTTCTGTTGTCTGGTTATATTTCTTTGCCGGAGATCGAAAGGGGTTACTAAATCATACTTTAATCAAATTGGGAATTTTGAATGAACCGTATTTATTTTTACAAAACGTGGAATCGATTATTCCGGTGATTATCTTTGTGTCTTTGTGGATGAGTATGGGAATTGGTTTTCTTGCTTTCCTGGCTGGTTTGCAAAATGTTCCGAGAGAGTTATATGAGGCTGGGAAAATGGACGGGGTAAAATACCGTTGGCAAGAATTGTGGTATATTACCCTCCCGTCTGTCAAACCACAATTACTATTTGGTGCTGTGATGCAAGTGGTTAGCTCGCTGCAAATATTCGATGTGAGCACGCAATTGGTTGGTTTTCCTAGTCCATTGTATGCCGGGCATACAATCTTATCTCACTTACATGATTACGCTTTTATACGTTTTGAAATGGGGTATGCTTCAGCGATAGCAGTTGTATTATTCCTGATCATGCTTGGTCTAAATCGATTGATTTTTAGAACTCTAGGAGGGGAGGATTAAACGGATGAAAACAACCATTAAGCGAAAGGGAATAGACTGGGGCGGAATTTTCTTATATACATTTTTGACGATAGGCGGTTTGTTGTTTCTTTCGCCACTTGTTTATATGGCATCAACATCAGTAAAGCCGATTAGTGAATTATTTTTATTTCCGCCTAGATTTTTCCCGATTAATCCCACTTTAGTGAATTTCAGAGATCTATTTTTTATTACGGGGACTACAACTGTTCCCTTTTCACGATATATTTTCAATAGTGTACTTGTGACATCCGCTGTTGTGTTCTTCGGGGTTATTATTTCCGCCATGGCGGCCTATCCATTGGCGAAACACACGATGCCTTTTAAGAGTATGGTATTCAGCCTAATTGTTACGGCGTTAATGTTCTCTCCCGTAGTATTGCAGATCCCACAATATTTAATTATCAGCCGGTCTGGCATGATGAATACGTATTGGGCAATGATTTTACCAGGTTTAGCTGCTCCAGTAGGTATATTTCTAATGATTCAGTTTTTAAAGCAGATTCCCGATTCCCTTTTAGAGGCTGCCCGAATGGAGGGGGCTTCGGAATGGCGGATTCTTTGGACCATTGTTTTTCCTTTATTAAAACCAGCTGTAGCGACATTTGCGTTATTTAGTTTTATTCAGGCATGGAATGATCCCTATGCTTCGACGATGTATGCAACAAAAGACCAGCTTAAGACCATTCCATTTGCGATTACTTCCATCAGTGGGGGTGCTGGAGTCATTGCCCGTGTAGGGACATTGGCTGCTGCAAGCTTCTTAATGATTATTCCAACCATCTTCGTGTTTATTATCACCCAGCGAATGGTTTTGCAAACGATGGCTCATTCAGGGATGAAAGAGTAGGGGGTGGAGTTATTGAAATTTTCTTTATCCAAATGGATTTGCATCATTCCAGCTCTTGTTGCGATGTTCCTTTTTCCACTTGAAGGCTGGGCTCAAGAGGCATATGAAGGGTATATTTGGGATACTGAGGAGAGGGATGTCAGATCTATTAATGGTTATTTGCATGATGGCTCGATTGATGGAGCCTATCTACCTACAGGTTCATTCAATAGTCCTGAGGATATATTCATTGCTCCGGATGACTCCATCTATATAACCGATACTGGGAATAATCGCATTATCCACCTTGATGAGGAGAATGAATTGATCAAGGTGATTGGCGATATAGAGGGAGAAGGGATGTTAAATGGACCGAAAGGAGTCTTTGTGAAAGAAGATGGAATGGTATATGTAGCAGATACGAAAAACCAGAGGATTGCAATTTTTGACAAAAATGGAGAATTCCTAAAAGAACTAACAGCTCCAAGCAGCCCGCTACTTGGTGCAAAATTTTCCTATTCTCCTTCAAAATTGATCGTTGATAAAAGGGAGTATCTCTATGTTGTAAGTGAGGGGAATACCAAAGGACTTATGCAGATCGATAGCATGGGTGAATTTAAAGGTTTTTTTGGCTCCAATGATGTTCCATTTAGTTTGAAGAATTTAATTGTGAGACTGATTGCCACGGATGAACAAAAAGCAAAGTTACCTTCCGTTCGAGCGCTAGCTTATTCAAATTTAGCACAAGATAGTGAGGGATTCATTTATACAACAACTCTGGGGACTGATATTAATCAAATTAAAAGGCTATCTCCAGTTGGTGTTGATACACTAAATCAGGCAAATAACACTTATGGAGACTTAACAAGTTATGAAGGACCATTTAAAGTATCTTCCTTTGTTGATGTATCCATTAATGAAGATGGCCTTATAACGGCATTGAACTTAACATCAAGTCGAGTCTATCAATATGACAAGCTAGGGAATCTTTTATTCGTTTTTGGAGGGAATGGTGCACAGAATGGTGTGTTTACGACACCATCTAGTTTAGCGGAAAATTCAGAAGGAATTATTTACGTTGTCGATAAGGGACGAAATCGTGTCGATTTGTTTCGAACAACTCCTTTTGCCGATCGCGTTCATAAAGCGTCAAAATTATATGTCGATGGTCATTATGAAGAGGCAAAGGATATTTGGGAAGAAGTTATCCAATTAAATGGTAATTTTGATATTGCTTATCATGCTATTGGCAAAGCATTGTATAAAAATGAAGATTATAAGGATGCGATGTATTATTTTAAAATGGCGAACGCAAGAGAAGATTATTCTGAAGCATTTCGACTTTATCGAATTGAATTTGTTCGGGAACATTTTGCTTGGTTTTTCTCAGGTCTGATTGTCTTATTCATAGTTCTTCGTTATGGTATTCCAGCGATGATCCGACTGGTTAAGAAAAAAAACAACCCCAAAAGTAGAACAGAATCAGCGATGAAAGGGGAGGGGAGAGTATCATGACGACAGTAATTATGATGAAGCAGATTTTAATCCATCCATTAGATTTTTTTCATGATATTCAAGAGCCCAATCGTCTAAAGTGGTCCCAAGGCATTCTATTGATTTTTCTAACATTCCTAGCTAGGATGGGGTCTCTTTTATTAATAGGTTATCATTTCGAAACGCGGGAAGCGTATGAAATCTCTTATGGGCATGAATTGATCTGGATCGTTGTCCCTTGGCTCACATGGTGTATTGCGAATTGGAGTGTGAGTACGATTCTGGATGGGGAAGGGAAGTTCAAAGAACTCTTAATTGGGAGTGCATTTTGTCTGTCACCCTATATCCTCTTTATTATTCCGCTTACCCTTTTGACTAATATTTTAGCTCTTAGCGAAGATGCTGTTTATCTTGTCATGACAATGTTCATCTTTGCTTGGAGCGGCTTACTCATTTTAATCAAACTTAAGGTTCTTCATGACTTTGAAGTTGGTAAACTCATCTTTATTACATTTATTACCATATTAGCTGTTGGGATTATTTGGTTTCTAGGCATTCTACTATATGGATTACTAAGCCAGTTCGTGATCTTTTTCTTTGATATATTCAAAGAAATTCGCTTCAGAGTATAGGAGGTTTACATTTTGATTAAGGAACAGTTTGTAAGAGCATATCGAAAAAACATTATTTTGTTTATTGGTTGCATCATCATGATCAGTTTCTATCCTTTGAGCAGTTTAGCCGAAGTGGGGATCAATGAAAAGGAAGAGAACGAGGCAAGTACTGAGCTTACGGAAGAAGCCCAATCAAATGAGGAGAATGATTCGAATGCCGAAATGGGAAATTCTGAAGAGATGGTCAGTGAAGAGGAAGATTTTGATCAAATCGAGTGGCTTCCCAGCACTGCAAAGAAACAAGTGGCGGAAAATGAGAAATGGGAAATGTATATCGATGAAGGGAGTGGAAATATTCGCGTTGTAAATAAAGATTCAAATTATGAATGGTTTGGCGGACCACGAAAGTCAAAAAAGACTTTACCGAACAATATTGCGTATATGGATTCGCCTGTCTATATCTCATATACAGAAGGTTCAAGTATAACGAATACATATACGTTAAAAGAAAGTTCTACAACAATGGATATTACCATGATAGAGGATGGAGCGCGTGTGGACTTTGGCCTCGAAGACATCGATATTTTCTTCTCTGTTGAATACAAACTGACAGTTGATGGATTTGAAGCCTCTATTCCAGATGATTCAGTTAGAGAAGAAGGTGTGATTCGCCTGATAAGCTTAGAGCTCCTGCCTTTTTTTGGTGCGGCTTATGAAGGATTAGATGAAGGCGCTGTTTTTCTTCCAGATGGATCTGGTGGGCTAATGCAGGTAAGAAAAGAACATCCTCAATACTTTAGTGGCTATTCGGAACCGGTTTATGGTCCTGACCAAGCTTTTAATGAAGACAGTGGCGAAGTGCTAGCAAGCGGGTTAATCATCGCAGATGCGCCAAAGGAGAAAGTGGCTCTACCTGTTTACGGCATTTATCAAGCAGACAAAGGGTTTTTAGCGATAATTACGGAAGGGGAAGAAACCGCCAATATTAATGCAACGCCTGCCGGTATTCGAAATATTAATATGTACCGGGCTGGGGCAGAATTCTTTTATCGTAATCAAGATACAGTATTCATTGGTTCTTCAGGGGGTATTCCTTTATTCCAAGGAGAAAGAAACAAAGCTGACAGAACGATAAAATATGTTTTATTAGAAGACGAAGAAGCTGATTATGTTGGAATGGCAAAGGCATACCGTAATCATTTAATTGAGGAAGATGTACTGCAAAAACAAGAAGAAGATCAAATTCGACCCCTTTCGATTACCCTTGTAGGGGGAATTATGCGAGATGAGATTGTAGGATCCACCTTTATTGATATGACCACTTTTGAGCAGGTGAAAGAGATCATCGGTACATATGTTGATCAAGGGATTGATTCATTGAAGATTACATTGAAAGGCTGGTCTCAAAAAGGTATTTATGGAAATCAACCCAAACACTTTCCGGTTGAACGTAAGTTAGGGGGAAAGAAAAAATTAACTGATTTAGTTCAGTATGCTGAGAGTGTAGGTATTGATCTCTATCTCAATACAAACTATATAAGGCCCTATGCTAAAAGTAAAGGAGTATCTGCCTCGAAAGATGCCATCAGGGGGATTGACCGTGAAATAATGGAGAATTCAAATTACCATGTATCGAGTAGGGTGAGTAATTCTGATGAAATATTTTATTTAATGAACCCTGATAAAGCTATAGAAAATGCTAAGGGAGAAATAAAAAAATATCAAGATATAGGTATAACAGGAATTCACTTAGACCATATAGGAGAGCTATTATATTCAGATCAAGATCGAAATAAATTGACTAGTAGAAAAGACACGAAAGAAGTTTGGACCAATCTTTTGGATCAATTTGCGGATTCGATCGGAAAGGTTTCTGTTGATTATGGGTTTGCCTATGTGCTAGGACATGTAGATGGGATTCAGAAAATTCCGATGGACTCAAGTCATTTTGTTAATCTGGATGAAACGGTCCCTTTTTATCAAATGGTTATTCATGGATATATTCCTTATACTGGGAAGCCATCAAATTTACGAAATGATGAGCGTGTTGATTTATTACGAGCGATCGAATACGGGGCTAGTCCCAATTTTGAATTAACCTATAAATCTACAGATCATTTAAAAAGAACAATGGAAGACCGGTTATTTAGTTCGAGCTTCCACTTCTGGTTTGACCGCTCTATGGAAGAATATGATCGTTTTTTACAAGTAACTCAAGAAACCGCCGGGCAAATAATGATTGGACATGAAGAATTGGCTCGAAACGTCTATAAAACAACCTATGAAAATGGCACCGAAGTAATAGTGAATTATAATCGCAAGGCGAAAGAAATAGACGGGGTATTAATAGAGGGGCTTGACTATTTGGTGCAAAAAGGAAGGAGAAGTGAATCGTGAAACTCTCAATGAAGACTAGACATATACTTGAAGGCTATTCCTTTGTCTCTTTATGGATTGTTGGATTTTTTCTCTTTATGGCTGTCCCACTAGGACGATCCCTCTTTTATACATTTAATGATTTAAAACCGACAAAAGAAGGACTAGCAGCTACTTTTGTTGGCTTAAAAAATTATCGCCAAGCCTTTACAACCGATGTGCATTTTGTTCCCTTATTAACGGAAACAATGCAAGATCTTGTGACACATGTACCGTTGATTCTTATATTTTCTATGTTTAGTGCAGTCTTATTGAATCGCCAGACATTTGGCAGAACTTTTTTTAGAGGAGTTTTCTTTTTACCAGTCATTATTGCTTCAGGGGAGGCACTTCGAAAGTTGTTACAACAAGGTTCAGCTAATCTCCCAATCTTTACGAATTGGTCATTGTATCGCCAGCTGAATCATTTTATTCCGGAAGGCATCCTGGAACCACTTCTCAAGTATGCCGATTCCCTGACGCTTGTGATGTGGGATTCCGGCGTACAAATTTTAATTTTCCTAGCGGCATTACAAACCGTTTCCCCAGCCCTATATGAAGCAGCAAAGATGGATGGAGCGACAAGTTGGGAAACCTTTTGGAAAATTACCTTTCCCATGTTAATCCCGATGATTTTTGTGAATACATTGTTCACAATTGTGAATTCTTTTACCAATCCTGATAACGGAATTATGAATCATTTGTTACATACTGTCTTTGTATCGAATGATTATGCGTATGGATCTACCATTGGTTGGCTGTATTTTATCTTTATTTTTATCGTATTGGGAGTCGTGTTCCTGATATTCCGTAAAGGTTTGGCTGATAATTAAGGGAAGGGAGTGTCGTCTAATGAATATTCCGATTGTAGGTTCCATCCAACAATCCATACATGGGAAAATAACAGATGATAAAAAAGCTCTATATCTAAGAAGAACGAGAACATTTATAGGAAATATATTTTATTATTTATTGCTATTCAGTTTATCGTTTGTTTTTATTTATCCACTTATCTATATGATTTCTCAATCATTAATGCGGCCATCAGATGTAGCCGATGCAACTGTACAGTGGATTCCTAAGACTCTTGAATGGAATAATTATGTAGAAGCCTTTAAAGCAATCAATTATTGGAATGGCTTACTAAATAGTAGTTTAATTTCACTAGGTAGTGCTATCCTTCAGATTATAAGCTGTTCTTTTATTGGTTATGGGTTTGCCCGGTACAAATTTCCGTTAAAAGGTTTGTGGATGGGCTTACTGATCTTTACATTTCTAGTTCCGCCCACAACGCTTGTAGTGCCCCTCTATATTTTTTATAGTGATTTGGGCTGGATTGATACATTAATGCCATTTATTTTTCCTTCTGCGATGGGATTTGGATTAAAAGGCTCATTATTCGTGCTAATTTTTATTCAGTTTTATCGGGGGTTGCCAAAAGTTATGGAGGAAGCGGCTAGGATTGATGGTGCAGGGGCATTTCGTACCTACTGGACGATTATGTTTCCCTTGGCCAAGCCAGCCATGATTGTTGTATTTCTATTCTCGGTTGTCTGGCATTGGAATGATGTATTTCAACCGAATATGTATTTGTTGCTGCCAGATTTCTTTAATTTAGCACAGAACCTGGCGACATTTAATGGGAACGCAAACGCAGATGGCCTAGATGCTGTTGCTAGTCAAATTCAACAGAGCGAGGCGATAGGACTTGCTCCGACCTTAATGAATCAGATAATGGCGGCAGTAATGCTGACAATCTTGCCAATCCTGATTTTGTATTTATTTGTTCAACGTGCCTTTGTTCATGGGATAGAAAGATCAGGGATTGCTGGAGAGTAAACTTGCTAGAATGGAGGTGGTTTTTAAAAGTAAAAAATGTTTGGTCCAATGAGAAGGATGAACGAGGATTCTTCTACATTCATTCTTCTCCAATTGAAATATTTGAAGAGGTGGGGGAGAATCTTAACTTTTCAATTTTTTGAAATAATCGGTCGCAAAGCAAAAAGTTCATATAGGCACCACAACTAAAAATAATTAAAGCGAATGGTGGAATAAAGAACAGCACAGTTAATAATATAGTTCCCATTCCTATTAATACAAATGTAGTCGGAAAATAGACAAGTGAGACAATAAAGGAATTCTTTAGTATATCTCTGATTCTTACTTGATAATGTACCATAACTGGAAATAGATATATCGACATGAAGAGGTAGATTAATGAGATAAGAAATATGGGAATTAATGTGAATACGGCAATTCCCTTTTGGGTCTGCACAATGAGCAAATAATTAAAATAAAGTAATACACCAAAGGGGATCCAAAGTAATCCGACGATGAAGCTATCTTTAAAATTTCTTTTAAAATGAATAAAAAATGGTCGTATCACGGTTGTTTCATCCTTACGTTTCCATTGCCGAATGACACTGAACATCGCAGCGGTTGCTGGAAAAAAGGTAATAATAGGAATGCAAGTAATCACCCACAGGCTATTAAGAATAAACAAATTAGAGACTCGATCTAAAAAAAGATATATTTTATTATTGAATAACTTCAATGTTCATCACCTGACCTTATAGTGATATCATTATATAAATAGGGTATTTCCTTTTATCCCGCGTTAACTGGCTGTAAGACCCCCCACTTCAGGAATTCGTGGAAAACCTAGAATTGTAAGTGGGGGATCAACAGCCAGTAAAAGCCCGATTTGTTCAACTACCAATCAGTGGGGGATGAAAGAAAACCCCCACTGATTGAAGTTTCACTTTATCGAGAATAATGAAGGAGAAGGGAAAATTCGAGAAGATATGATATATGTGTAAACGATATCACAGTAATGTAAGCGGAGTCAATAGGGTGGAGAGGGACTTTTATATAGATTTTTTATTTTTGTGTTAGTCAGGGAAGTTCTTAAGGAGGTGTAGCCTGTCAATCGGTATTTCATTTATCTCGGTGTAGTCCGTCATAAAACTATCATTTCAAGACTATGAATCTTCAAAGAAGTCTGGATGGAGATAGTGGGCGCTAGCACTCCGATAAGTCTCATTAACTATCAGTTGGGGGTGAAAAAACTCTCACTGAAGCAGTCTCGCTTCAAAGGCTATCTATAAAAACAAAGGGGGAAATAGGTGTGAGTAAGAAGATTGGTATATTGATGTTTCTATTGTCTCTAACCTTGATTATTGCGGGGTGTTCGATCGGGAGCGGTTTGCCAACAGAAGAGGAAAATGAAAATAATGTAGATAATAGAGAAGAAGAAGCTGATACTTCAGAAATTACGTATACTCATGACACAGATTTGGAAGGAGAAATCGAATTTTGGTCATGGGATGAAATGTTTGAAGAAGTGATTGAAGAGTTTAATAAAGTGTATCCCAATATCAAGGTGAATTTAACTAATCTTGAATTGGGGGAATTACATGATAAATTGCATACAACCATTTCAGCCGGACGAGGTGCTCCTGATGCTGTGCATGTTGAACAAGCACAATTTCCAAGATTTCAATCTGAAGGGCTATTTGAAGATTTCTTACAACCGGAATACAATATTCAACGTTATCAGGATCTACAATCTGAATATAATTGGGAAAGATGGAAGTCTCCGGATGGAGAACGTCTATTAGGATTTCCTTGGGATCTTACAGCCGGTGTATTCTATTATCGAGAAGATATATATGAACAGATGGGACTGCCGACTGATCCTGAAGAGTTAGGAGAATGGCTTCAAGATCCTGAAAATGTATTGAACGCGGCTCAAACGTTAAAGGCAAATGATATTTATATGTATGAATTTAGAGATTCTCCAGCGATTCAATATGGAGATGAGACAGGATATTTTGACAGTGAACTGAATTATATGCGGAATGATGAAAGAATGATTGAACTTTTAGATTTTGTGAAACAAGGTGTTCAAATTGGCTGGGCCCCACAAATGTCTTTAATATTCAGTGATGAAGGACAACAACTTGTGAAACAAGGAAAGGCAGCTTCCTTTCCAGCAGGTACAAATGGTTCTCGTCATTTAGAAGATGCATTTCCAGAACAAGCAGGAAAGTGGAGAGTAACGAGAATGCCGATGGGTGTAAATGTAGGATTAGGTGGCTCTACGTTCTCGATCCCTTCACAAAGTGAAAACAAAGAAGCCGCTTGGGCATTCCTGGAATTTGCAAACTTCTCTGAAGAGGCATGGAAGGTTTATGTGGAGCATGCTGTGCAGCCAGGTTGGAAACATATTACCGCCCTTCCGTGGTATATAGAGCATACGAATGAATATTTAGGTGGACAACAAGACTATGCATTTTATGAAACCATTGTGGATGATATTCCTGTTCGCCGGTTAACACCTATAGATGCTCCTGCCTGGCCATTATATATTGATGATATTAATGAATCGATTGATAAGAACATTGATTCCAGAACAATTCTGGAACAGATTGAAGAAAATACCTTAAAACAACTTGCCCCAGAAATTAAGAAATTAAAAGAAGAATATGGGATAGAGTAAACCGTATTTAAAGCGACAATCCCTAAAGTTGAAAATCGCCAAAAAGGCTTCCTCGCCGCGTGGGTCTGGGTCTACTTGGACTTAAATCATGCAGGTATTGCGCCGGGACGGCGCTAACTAAGCCATTGATCCTTCCTGTGAGAGGCTTCGGCTGATGCTATTCGTGTCACCGGTTTTGGTGATTTTCATAGCCCTTATAGGACAACACCTTTTTTAGATTCTTTTATCTAAATATAAGGAAATCAAACAAGCAAAGTAACATAGATTTTTAAAAGGTTATTGAGCTTAATAGAAAAATTGTTATAATGCATATGGGTAAACGATTACACACAATAATATATTACAGGTTGAATGAGAGAGTGGTCTGGCTCTTAACTTTCATTCACTTGTATATCATTTAGTTAAAGGAGATAGGCTTATGTCTGCTTTATATGAAATTAAGAAAACGATTGCGATAGAAGCGTTAGCTCTTAGAGAACTATCAGAAAAGTTGGATAGTAATGTTGATGAAGCTTTTCGTCTCATTCAAAATTGTGGAGGAAAGGTGGTTGTAACTGGTGTCGGTAAATCTGGACATATTGGCAAGAAAGTTGCTGCAACTCTTGCAAGTACAGGAACACCCGCTTTTTTTGTCCACAGTACAGAAGGAGTACATGGCGATCTAGGTATGGTTGAGAGAAGTGATATCGTTCTCATGATTTCAAATAGCGGGGAAACAGAAGAAGTGCTAAGCTTGCTACCTTCACTAGAAAAAATGCAAGTAAAAAAAATAGCGATTACTAAAAACAAAGAATCTACATTGTCGAAGGCTTGTGATGTTGCATTGACTTATCAGTACGAAGCCGAAGCCGATCACCTCGGTTTAGCCCCAACGATCAGTACAACTCTTGTCCTCGTTATGATGGATGCACTAGCGGTTTCGCTCTGTAAAAATCGTAATTTTAAAAAAGAGGATTTTCATTTATACCATCCTGGGGGAAGTTTAGGCAAACAATTAAGCAAATGAACGATTGGTTTGACTTGATGAATATTATATAAAAAGGAGTAGAGATTATGAGTTTTATAGGAATATCTTTAAGAGATTTATATCGTGGGCGAGATGACAAGCGACAAAGACATTCTACCTATAATATAAAATGAAAAAAATGATTTGGATCTGGGCAAGCTTGTTGATTTCAATTGGGGCTATCCTTCTACTTGTGAACAAGGATATGCTTCCAGGTATCACACACTACAGGAAGCACCGGAAATGAATGAATAAGGAGGAAAGCACGGTCCAAGTCCCAAATCTGGGCCGTGCTTCTTGTCTAATGTCTGCATCAGCCAAAGATTAAGATGATCAGAAAATAGAGAACCATTGCGGCTAGTCCAATTGGAACACCAAATCGTGCCCATTCACGGCTTGTTATATTTAGTTTTCCCGCAGAGATAATATTCGGGATGTTTCCAGGAATGAGCATACCTCCACTAATCATAAGTCCAAGCAAAATCGCTTTAATGGTCGGCGGCTCCATAAGTGGGCTAATTTCTGCCGCGGCTAATGTCGCATTATCGAGGACAGCTGAAATCATATTAATCCAATAAAGCAGTAGCGGACTAAGGCCAAGTAAATACTTTTCGATAAAAGGTTCGAATCCAGCCCCAAGCAGGGTCAGACCCATAACAAAAAGGTAAATTTTAATTGCGCGGATAATGATTTCTCCATAACTTTCTACCTCAAGAGAACTAGAAAGTCCAGTTTGATCCTTGGCCGGCTTGACTAGCACAGCTGCAAGAATTCCAAAAATCAATACGGCAGGGATCACATTCGTTCCAATCAGTCGCATCAAGAAAAAGAAATCCTCACCAAGCTTGTTTGTCGCAATCGTGGATAAAGGTTCCCCCAATGGAGTTAAGGCGGACCCTAATCCGATGGAAAAGCAGGCTAACACGACAAGGCGAATTTCTGATTGGCGATCGAGACGGATTACACTTACGATAACAACGAGTACGATAGCGGCGATAATCGCTGTGATGATACTTGAAACCAAGCCAAGGATGATAACAATGATAGCTAGAAACAATCGGCTTGGAATTGCTCGGCTTAAGCCTAAAATTCCCTTCTCAATCGGTGACTGTAACCAACGAAATAATAAGCCGGCAATGAAAACAGCTAAAGTAATATGGATGGGATCTTCTAAAGCCTTAAAAAACAACGGACCATCAAGAACTTTACTAATAAACGCCGCTGCTAGTCCCATCAAAAATAAAAAGGCCTCCAAATTTTCCTCAACAGCTTTTACAGTAAACGGCAAAAACAAAACAAGCATTAATACAACAGTTAAACCAATAATAGTCACATTCAAAACTTTCAACCTTCTTTCGACAAATTCCGGGGTGTGCCAGGCACCTATATAAACAAATGATGTAAAAGCCTTTCTTTGTCATCAAAGAATTGCTTGAATAAAAGGTAGTGATTAGTATCCTCTAAGGTGGTTTCTTTGATTCCATCCTCTGAAAACTCGTAGATTGTAGAGTGAGGATAGGCCATGAGTAAGGGGGAATGAGTGGCAATGATAAATTGGGAATCTTGTTCCACTAATTCATGCATGCGTGATAACATCGATAATTGCCGTAAGGGAGATAAGGCTGCCTCAGGCTCGTCTAAAAGATAAATGCCTTGTCCTCTAAAGCGATTCAGAAATGTGGCGAAGAAGGATTCTCCATGTGATTGTTCATGCAGGGAAACACCACCGAACTGATTGATTATCTTAGGACCGGCAGTTGGATCGAGATCCAACTCTTCGATATTAGATGCTACGTTATAATAGCTTTCAGCTCTTAAGAAAAATCCATCCTTTGGTTTATGAACGCCCTTGATTAAACGTAAATATTGTTCAAGTGGTGAATGAGAGTCATAGGTGGAAAAATTAAAATTGAAGCTTCCACCTTCAGGATTAAATCCATAGGCGATTGCAATCGCCTCTATTAGAGTTGATTTCCCCATTCCGTTTTCACCAATTAGATAAGTGACTTGGGGGTGGAAAGGGAGCTCATTCAGTGCTTGAACAATAGGCAAATCAAAAGGGTATTTAGAATAAGATGGAATTTGCTCTTTCAGAATCTTAATTCTTTTTATGTACTGCGTAGATTTATTTAATAGCATCTTATCCACTCCCAAACTAAAAGATTTCACTTTTCTCTATTCTAACGAAAGAGAGGGGGGATTGTCATCTTTGCCAGTAGTTATATAGAACTCGGCCCGATTATTGGCATTCTGCGCCCGATTAGGGTCAGAGTTGGCCCGATAACGACCACCTTCCGCCCATTCATGATAATAAAATTCTTCCTAAAATAAAGGACTTTTCCATCTTTTGTCGAAATTTGTATTGAAATGATTTCTTAAGAAGGTGATATTTTGAGTATCATTAAAAAGAGAAGAGGAGATTCGGTCGAAAAAGAGAAGCTTACGGCTTTATTGCGGCGATTGCTAAAAAGTCATCCTAGTTGGTATCAAGTGGAAGCCAAGTTGGCCCGTTGCAATGCCGGCATTTATGGTGAACAGTCACTTGATTATTACATCTCTCACATCCTTCATGAAGACCTCTTTGTTTTTCAAAGTCTTCGTTTACCACTGCCAGACGGTTCCTACTATCAAATTGATTTTTTGCTTTTATCTCCTGAGACGATTATTCTTTTAGAAGCTAAAAATTTAAAAGGTCGTATTTTAATTGAAGAAAATCAATTGATAAGGAAGCTACCGGACCTCACTGAATCATTTTCTAATCCCATTCAGCAGGTATGTAACCAGCTCTTTCAATTAATGAGATTGCTTCACTGTTTTTCGTTTCCGATTCCCCCGACTGCTTCATTCGTAGTATTCACCCATCAATCATCCATTATTTTACCTAATCCCCATTATCCCGCTGTCGCAAAACAAGTTATTCGCCCGGATGCCATTAGACAAAGGGTTGATAATTTTTATCGACAGCATCTGAAAATAATTTTTACTAAGAGAGAAATGCTTCAACTATCGCGGGTGCTGATAAAGCTCCATACACCCGACAATCCAGACGTTATGAAAAAATATAAGGTGGATAAAGCTGAGCTTTTATCAGGGGTTTATTGTGAAGGATGCAGGAGCTTTTCTATTGTGAAAAAAAGGGTATGGATATGTCAAAGGTGTAAAAAAATCGATGATACCGCTCCTATTCACGCATTAATTGATTATTATTACTTAATTGGACCCGAAATTACAAATAGGGAATGTCGAAAATTTTTACAGATACCATCCAGTTCCATTGTTAAAAAATTTCTATCCACATTAGGCTTCAAAGTCTTAGGTAAAGGGAGAAATGCAAGATATCGACTTTGTATTAAAACATTAAAAGGACGGATATGAAGAAGATGTTATCATGGCCCAATTATCGGAATTCTTCGCCCGATAATCACCAAATTCCGCCCGATTACCTTCAACATTAGCCCGATTAACATTGCGCTAAAGATAAAGTTAGGGCATGGATAAATCAAAAAGGAATACGATGAAGAGAGAAGCAAACAATGAAAGGGGTACAGAGTATGGATATAAGAAATCCATTGAAAGCGGGAGATAAAATTGGACTTACTGCTCCTGCGGGTCCGACAGATGAAGAAAAGTTAAACAAGGGGATTTCTATTCTAAAAAGGCTCGGTTTTCAAGTGAGCGTTGGCTTGACATGCTATCAAAATGAGGGTGGATATTTAGCGGGGCCCGCCGCTATGCGTGCAAATGAATTAAATCAAATGTTTGCTGACCCTGATATCGATGCGATATTTTGCCTGCGCGGTGGGTATGGAGCCATGCAAATTCTTCCCTTTCTAAATTTTGAGATGATTGCCGATCATCCAAAGCTGCTGATTGGTTACAGTGATATCACGGCTCTACATATTGCCTTACAACAGAAAAGTAATCTTGTAACCATTCATGGTCCGATGCCTGCATCTGACCTGATTTCCGCATCCGAGTTTACGATTGAATCCATGCTTGCTGTTTTAACTAGTTCCCAATCTGTCGGGCGACTTGAAAATCCTCCTGGAGAAAAAGTCGAATGCCTTGTACCTGGAAACGCAACGGGAATGTTAACAGGAGGAAATTTAGCCTTAATTACCAGCTTACTTGGGACTCCATTTGAAATCAACACAAGGGGAAAGATACTGTTTTTAGAAGATGTAGGGGAGGAGCCTTATCGAATTGATCGTATGCTCACACAATTAGCGCTAGCAGGAAAATTTGCTGAAGCAGGAGGGATTATATTAGGAAGCTGGACCGATTGCCAATCAAGCAATCCCGACAGTTTTCAAGTAAAAGATTTATTTCGAAAAATAATTGCCCCATTTGGAAAACCAACTGTAATGAATGTAAGGGCAGGACATTGCGAGCCAACGGTTACGCTGCCACTTGGGATACCAGTTGTTTTACACGCACAAGAAGGAAAGCTTTCTTATTACCAATGATAAACTTGGTTATGAATTGAATATTGTGGGAATATACTATGGAGGATCAAACCCTACTTAGGAAAGGAGGCATCTCATGAATACCTTGTGGGTGATAGTAAATATTATCGTATTCCTACTTTTAATTGGGCTTTTATTTTATATGCAAAAAAGGCATTTTTCTTTTTCAAAGCGTGTTTTTTCTGCATTAGGTTTAGGTATTGTTCTTGGACTTTATATTCATCTTGTATTTGGGACGGATTCAAGTGTGACGGAACATTCGGTTGAGTGGTTTGATGTTGTTGGGAGCGGGTATATCTCCTTTTTGAAAATGATTGTTATGCCGCTTGTGTTTATTTCGATTGTGTCTGCTTTTACAAAATTAAAGCTGACAAGTAACTTAGGGAAAATTAGTGCCCTAGTGATCGGAATTTTGATCGGGACAACGGCCATTGCGGCAGCGATTGGGATTGCGACATCTTTAGGCTTCCAATTGGAAGGCATTGAGCTTGAAGCCGGAGAAGCAGAAGCGCAAAGAAATACACAGCTAGAACAAACGGTGGGGGATGTAGAAGGTATGACGATCCCGCAACAAATTGTTAGCTTGTTTCCACAAAACCCTTTTATGGAGTTAACAGGAGCAAGGCCAACCTCGACCATCGCTGTGGTAATTTTTGCGGCTATTATTGGGATAGCCTATTTAGGTGTAAAAAGAAAAGAACCAGAGCATGCTGATTTTTTCGCTAAAATTGTTGAAACGATCTACACGATTGTCATGAGAGTGGTCACATTAATCCTTCGTTTAACGCCTTATGGTGTTTTGGCGCTGATGGCAAAAGTAACCGCAACAAGTGATTATTCAGCAATTGTAAAGCTAGGGAAATTTGTGGCGGCTTCGTATGTGGCGATTATTGTTATGTTTATCGTCCATTTGCTTTTACTCCTATTGGCCGGTAAAAACCCGATCACCTATATTAAAAAGGTGATCCCTGTGTTGACCTTTGCTTTTACTTCTCGTTCAAGTGCAGGGACATTACCACTTAATATAAAAACACAGCATCAGGAATTGGGGGTTTCGGAGGGAATATCTAACTTTGCCGGTTCCTTCGGATTATCGATTGGACAAAATGGTTGCGCAGGTATTTATCCTGCTATGTTAGCAATTATGGTAGCCCCCACAGCAGGCGTCAATCCTCTTGATCCAGTGTTTCTTGGTACATTGGTGTTAATTGTGGCAATTAGCTCATTTGGAGTAGCAGGCGTCGGAGGAGGAGCGACTTTTGCTGCATTACTCGTCCTTTCGGCTCTAGATTTACCAATCGGAATCGTCGGTCTTTTAATTTCGGTTGAGCCACTAATTGATATGGGAAGAACAGCATTAAATGTAAGTGGAAGTATGACAGCGGGAGTATTGACAGGTAAAATAACCGGTGAATTAGATGACGATGTCTATAATCAACCAAAACAAAGCTTGCAAATATAAAGAAAAGCGCAAGGCGGTAGGAGCTAGATGCAAAATTCCCTGGATTCTCACGATTGAGAGCCAGGGAATTTTTTAAAAAGATAAGAAAGTATAAACTTTTCTTTAGGATTTGCTTTGGGACCGAGTGTTGGAGTTGTCCAGCTCCAGGCGCCATCGGCTCGAGGCTCGCAGGAGCGAGTCCATCGGCATTGCGCCAGGACGGCGCGAACTTAGCCGATGTTCTGCAAAATAACCTGAGCCAATAAAAGTCAAAACCGGACTTTTCTTGTCTCAGAACATTTGCTTGTCGGGGCTGAGCAAGGCGCTTGCGCTTTTCTTATTTCAGTTGTTTATCCATCCAAGAAGCATTGATGAGTCCCCCTATTAATAACACTGCAGCGGTAAAATAAAACCAAATCATCAACACAATCATATTGGCCATATAGCCATAAAGCTTTGTATAGCTGGCAAAATAGCTAACATAATAAGAGAAGCCAATCGTGACTGTTTGCCACCCCACTGTGGAGAAAATGGCCCCAGGCAGAGCATGAACAAAGCGAATTTTAGAACTTGGAACTGCTTTGTATAAAAGAAGAAAAAAGAAAAATAAATAGATAGAGCCTGTTCCCCATTTTACGAGTGTCCACCAATGATAAAAAGACGTTGGGAGATAGATATGGGCGACTAAGAAAACCCGACCAATTTCTTCTCCAATTGGAATCAATAGAGATACGGTCAAGGTAACCATCAGCCCCGCCGTTAAAATAAGATCCTTTCCTAAGGCGAGGAAAAAGGATTCTCCACGAACGACTCGATAGGCCTCATTCATTGATCGGACAAGCGCTTGAACAGCCATAGAAGCGATCCAAAAAGCTGCAAGTAAGCTAAAAGAAGCAAGTTTTGTCTGATTTCTACCGATAATGCCCATAATGTTATCTTCGATTAAAGTAAAGCTACCTTTTGGAATATAAGGCTCTAATATGGTGAGTACATCTTCCGACTGAACAGGAAACAGGCTTATAATCGCAAAGGAAAAGACCAAGAAAGGAAAAATGGCCAGCATAAAGTAGTATGCCATTAATGCAGATTGATCATGGAATCGTTCGATAAAGAATCGCTTAAATACAGATAAAACTACTTTCATTTCCTATCATCCCTCTGTTCATATCTCCTATTAGCTTTAGCTATTGAAGATCTTTCAAAACATAGGAGGCATAAAAAGACGTCGCTGAAGCCGATGATAATGAGGCCAACTATAAATTCTGCAAGTCGACTAAGCGTTGACTCGCAGAACAATCTTCCCCGCATTTTTATTCTGTTCCATATGCGCATGCGCTTTATTGGCGTCTGCCCAATCCCAAGTGGAATCGAGAATCGGTTTAATATCTCCAGAGGCAATTTTGGCGAAAGCGAAGCTGGATAAGTCTTGTGTTAATTGGATTTTCTTTTCCGGTGGTTGAGTTCGTAAGGCTGTCCCGATGACTTGAAGTCTTTTAGCCAAGAGTTTTCCGAGATCGACTTCTTTCACCTTTGATCCTCCCATTGTTCCGATAATAATCAGCTTTCCATCGAATCGCAAAGAGCGAATATTTTCCTCCCAATAATCTGCCCCAATAAAATCAAAGATAAGATCAACACCTTTATCCTCCGTAGCGGTTTTTACCTTTTCGGAGAAGGGGCCTTCCTTATAATCAATCGCATAATCAGCACCTAATGAAAGGCATAACTCTCTTTTTTCAGGTGTCCCAGCTGTTCCGATAATGTTTGCACCTTTCTCTTTTGCAAGTTGAATGGCAGCTGTTCCTACTCCGCTCGCCCCAGCATGAATTAGAATCGTTTGCCCTTTCTGCAAGTTACCAAGCCAAAACATATTTAAATAAGCAGTAAGAAAGACTTCTGGGATAGCGGCTGCTTGTTCAAAGGAAAGCCGTTCAGGAACTCGCATGCCCATATCTGCAGGGATAGAAACGTACTCTGCATAGCCCCCGCCAGGAAGTAAAGCGCAAACTCGATCTCCCTTTTTCCAATCAGTTACTTCAGCACCAAGTTCTTCGACAATCCCGCTCATTTCAAGGCCTAAAATAGGGGAAGCACCATGTGGAGGCGGATATAACCCGCGTTTTTGTAATAGATCTGCTCGATTCAAGGCAGTTGCTTTTACTTTCACAAGTATTTCATTGGGACCGATTTTAGGTTTCTCAAAATCCCCAATATATAATGATTGATCTTTCTCTTCGACTAAAATAGCCTTCATCATGATCACCTCAATCAATTATCTTCTCTCCATTATTCAAAAATAAACCTCGTCTATGTTATCGTATAAGAATGGATCTTTACTTACAAATATTTAATCTTTGCTAAAATTGTTTTAATAAAGTGGATTGCAAGTGAAGGACTTGCATTTTTTGAAGGTTTTACAGCCAGTTAATGCGAGATAAAGAAAGAGGTTTTGTTGAAATGAACCATAAGAACTTGGGGCGAGAATCTTCTATGCAAAGTTTATTGTTGATTCTCGGCATTGTTTTTATAGCTTTTAACTTGCGGCCGGCGATTACATCAGTCGGTCCCTTGATTGGGACGATCCGCGCCGATTTTGACATTTCCAATGGGGGTGCCGGAATGATTACAACTTTGCCTCTACTTGCATTTGCCTTGTTTTCGATCCTAGCGCCAATTATAGGAAAGAAGTGGGGGAATGAAACCACTATTTTTCTGAGCTTACTTGTGCTATTAATCGGAGTGCTTATTCGTTCTTCTGGAAATTTAAATCTTCTTTTTCTCGGTACAGCTTTTATTGGAGTTGGAATCGCAATCTGTAATGTTTTATTACCTGCGATCGTCAAGCACCGCTATCCTTATAAGGTAGGAATTATGACGAGTATTTATTCCACCTCGATGGGATTTTGTGCGGCAACAGCATCAGGATTAAGCATCCCATTAGCAAGAGGACTTGGTCTTGGCTGGCATAAAGCTTTACTTGTTTGGGGAATAATGGCCCTCATGGCTGCTATCATTTGGTTTCCCCAAGTATTAAAATTTGCTGGAAGACATGGGCGACAACCGGCCGGATTATCAATTACAAATATGTTTCGTTCTTCTATAGCATGGCAAGTTACTCTGTTTCTAGGCCTTCAATCGATCCTATTTTACGGACCCATCACGTGGCTCCCAGAAATATTAGTGAATAAGGGATTTAGTATTGCCGCATCAGGGTGGATGTTAAGCTTTATGCAATTTTGTAGTTTACCCGCCAATTTTATAACGCCTGTTTTGGCAGGGAAAATGAAAAATCAGCGCCCAATTGTCATGGTTGTCGGGGTATTTTACTTGGCTAGTCTTAGTGGACTGTTAATAGGCGGTAGTCCAGTCTTTCTTTCTATTTGTGTATTGCTTCTAGGGGTTGCCCAAGGTTCATGCATCAGTCTGGCCCTTACTTTATTTAGTTTGCGTGCTGCTGATTCGACACAGGCAGCACAACTATCAGGACTGGCGCAGTCGGTTGGCTATTTATTAGCCGCTATTAGCCCGATATTGATTGGCCTCTTATTTGATTATACCCATTCATGGACCATCCCATTATCTTTCCTTCTTATCATCGCTGTTGGAACCATTGTTGCGGGATTTGGAGCAGGGCGAGATGTATATGTGGGAGAAACCAGGCATGTATCAGATTAAATAAAGCGAAAATGTCATTAGGCTTTTCTGGATGATTGGGTCGGGATAAAAATTTACGATTATGTTAAAATGCCTCTAAGAGGAGAAGGTGATCATGTGAATAAAAGGGAAATTCTTTATAAAATTGAGGATTTAAAGGCGGATTATGTACGGTTGCAGCATGATTTAGAAAAACTTGAGTATGTGAAAGGGAACCTACACCCTTTGGAAAAGCAACTCGCTGAAATAGAAGTAGCGTTGCAAGAGTGGAATAAAAAATTGGATGAAGTGGAATAGGAATCATAGGGAGCTGACCTAAAGGCAACGGGATTCACTTATATTTTAGTAGTAATTTCACAACAATAATTACAAACGCTGTTGAGGTTAACCTTCAACAGCGTTTTCTAATGGTTTCCAATTAGGATCTTTTATTTCTCTGGAAAGTACTCGAAATAATGAAAGTAGTGTATGTATCAGTGAACCAATCCTTCAGTGATATTACAATACTAGCCATTTTTCGAAGCCATATTTAGAGGGATTTATTAGAAAGTGTCGAATAGTATTTCTATCTTGAAATTGAGGGGGTAATGTCCATGAAAAGTAGAATGAGTTTATTTGGGCACACATATAAGGGGATAACACGTGATTAGCCTCATTAAAACGTGTATCCCTTAAAAGCGAAAGGTTAAGCATTTTAAAAGGGAGCACGGAATGATCATCTTCCGTGGTTATAAATTGATTACACGGAGTGGAAAAAGATGGAAATGGATAAAAATATATCTAATGTCTTTGACTATAATGGTGATTATTATAAAGAAATTGGTGATTTTCTCCGGGGAAATTATTTGAAGTATGGCTATACTCAAGGGACAAAACAGGAAGTCGACTTTTTAGTTGAAATAATGGAGGTTCCGAGAAATGCTAGTATTCTGGATATTGGTTGTGGTCCGGGGCGCCATTGCTTAGAATTGGCCCGTCGGGGATACAATACAGTTGGGGTTGATATTTCTTCAGGATTTATCAATTATGCGAATAAAGTTGCAAAGAAACAACAGTTAAATTCAGAGTTTTTTGTTGCGGATGCTCGCGAGTTACATTACAATCAGCAGTTTGAAGGGGCTATATGTCTTTGTGAAGGTGCTTTCGGATTAGCTGGTAATGAAGAAAATCACCGTAAAATACTGAAAGGTGTTTATAATGCGTTAACTCCGAATGGGATTTTCGTTTTAACTGTTATTAATGCATTGAGTGCTGCTAGAAATCTAACTGATAACTGTGAATTTGATACGTATACTTGTACTAAAATTGATAAGGAAAAAATAATTAGTCCTGAAGGTGAAATGAAAGAGGTTCCAGTTTACACAACAGCTTTTACTTTTCGCGAATTAAAATATTTATTGGGAAGTGAAGGGTTTGAGGTAGATGCTGCATACGGTTGTTCAGCAGGGAATTTCAGCAAAAAGTCTTTAACAATCAATGATATCGAGATAATGATAATAGCACATCGGAAATAAGGCGAAACATACCGAGGTGTTAGCTTCCGTAATCCCCACTTCAAAGGTTATAGTCTTTGAAGTGGGGCATACGGACGATTGTATCCAGATAAAGTAGCTTTCAAAGTTTGGGGATTTTTCATCTCGCTTCTTTTATACAAAAGGCTTTTGTAACAGTATAGGAAAGTATAAATTTTGGTTAGTGCTTGATCCAGTTCCAGGCGCCATCGGCTCGAGGTCAAATAACCTGAGACAAAGAAAGGCAAAGAACGCCTTTCTTTGTCTCAGAACATTTGCTTGTCGCCGATAGGCGGGCGCCTTGCGCTTTTCTTGTTAAAGACTTTTTAAACTTGAAACGACTAAATTTCCGAAACTTTGAATATCCTTTATATGGTCAAAATCTTTATTTTCATATGGATATAAGCTATTGTACATCCTGACAGCGACTGCATTTAATTTAGGAATAACGGTGCAAGAACAACCCGAGGCTCCTAAAATTTGGTACGAACCCTCTGGTAAATCTGAACCTAATTCATCAAATTCACAGGAGACTGCGCTATCTTTTATCCACCAAAGAAAACCAAACTTTGGAAGTTGCTTGGGTAAAGTTTTAGGACTTTGAATGGATGTAGCAAGATCAAAAACTTCTCCCGCCAAAATCTGCCTTCCATCACTTAGCCCTTTGTTTAAATGAAAATTCCCCCATAACGCTAATTCTCTAGCACTTACGTATAAATTTCTTTCATCGCCAATATTTGATCCAATTCTTAATACTGGGTAGCTGTCAGGTGAATTTATATCGCACACTAAATTACTTTTACCTTCAGTAATCCATTCCGTATTTGTCCAATTTAAAGGTTTAAACACTCGATCTGTCAGTATTTCATTGACTGTTTTACCAGTAGCTTTGTGCAATATTTCTGCTAATAAATCTGGTCTTTTTCCCTCAATATTAGTTCCTAACTCAAACTTACGTTGCATGTTATCATTTTTAATTGTTAAACCCGTACAACGTGTCAATAGATGCCTAATAGTTGTTTCTCCAAGGATTTTTTTATCAAGTTTATCAAAATAGTCGCCTACTTTATCTTCAAGATGTAAGTAGCCTTCGTACACAGCTATTGCCATTGCTAAGCCAACATAAGTTACTCTTGTCGAATAAACATTAAACTGTGAAGAGTAATCTACTTTTTTTGCTCCTTTTTCAAAATGATGAGTGCCTGAATACCATTCATGTACAATCCTATTATCTTTCATAATTATCAATGCAGACCCGGATGCGTATATGTCTTGTTTTACTGTCTTGGTGTAGGCTGTTATATTTTTAAAAATATCTTTGTTTTGAACTAGCTCCATCGCTTATCGTTCCTTTCTTTATCCGAAGAACCTATAGTATAACTTCGTGAAATGCTCAAAATGACCTTCAATGTTATTTACTAAATGCTCGTATACTCGTAATTACGGTTGATATATTAAGATAATCATATTAAAATAGAATTAAAATTAAATTTCGATAATATGATTATATTAATAAAATTATAATTCGTACTTGAAGGGGGATGTGCATGACCTACATAATTGGCATTGATGCAGGTGGGACAAAAACAAGCGCGGTAATTTTGGATAAACAAAAGAATATTGTGTTTACAGTAGAAACAGGCTTCGGTAATCCGCAAGTTGATTATGAGCGGGCCTCCATTCATATATGGGAAGCCGTATCTGCTTGTCTGCAAAGTGAATTTGGGCACAAATGTAAGCAGATTGTGGCAGGTATTGCAGGAATTGAAGCGAAACATCATCGTGCTAAGCTTGAAAAGTTTTTTAAAAAAAGAACATCATTACCGGTCATTCTTGTCAACGATGCTGTTTTGGCATACCATGCCATGTTAGGAGAGGAAGATGGCATCTTAACAATTGCAGGTACTGGTTCAATTTCTTATGGACGGAACAAAGACAAGGAAGGTTATACCGGTGGCTGGGGACATCTTCTTGGTGATGGTGGAAGCGCTTATAACGTCGTAATTCAAGCCTTACACAGGATAACCTTGGAGGTGGATCAAGGATTGTCACATTCATCATTATCACAGACATTATTGCAGGAGATTGGCGTACAAGAGGCGGAAGGGATGAAAGAGTTCATCTATCAGGCTGCGAAAGGAGACATCGCCGCATTGTCGTTGACGATATTTAATGAAGCGGTGAATGGAGACAAGGAGGCTAAACAATATTTTTATCAGGCTGGCCAGCAATTAGCAGAGCAAACTGCTTATTTGCATAAACGATTAGCATTAGGCCGCCCATTAAAAATAGCTTGTAAAGGCTCATTACTAGAAAAAAATCACTATGTACAAACCGAATTTAAGGCCGGACTTTCAACAATTGTGGGGGATATAGAGTGGATCAGAAATGATAGCCCCTCTGCTACTGGTGCCGTGTCAGTTGCTTCTAAATACGGATATGAGAGGAAGTGAGATATGGTGACTCGATTAGCTGTAGGATTAATGTCAGGCACATCCATTGATGGGATTGATGCCGCGCTTGTAGAAATCAATGGCTCAGGACATGAAACTGAAATTGAATTACTGGATTTTATTACGATGCCCTATTCCAACAAAGATAGAGAGGATATTTTTCGCTGTATGGATCTCGAACATTCAGATGTTGCGTTAGTTTGCCATTTGAATTTTAGGCTAGGCTATTTATTCGCACAAGCTGTAAAAGAAGTCTGTACTCAAGCGGATGTTTCATTAACAGAAATAGATTTTATCGCTTCACATGGTCAAACTGTTTATCATCTCCCTCATAAAGATGGGGCTTATGAACGATCGACGTTGCAAATTGGCGAGCCAGCAGTGATTGCTTATGAAACAGGAATAACGGTGATCTCCAATTTTCGCTCCATGGATATGGCAGCTGGTGGAGAAGGAGCCCCTCTTGTTCCTTATACGGATTATCTTCTATATCAAAGTGATCAAAAGGGAGTTGCCTTACAAAATATTGGTGGGATAGGAAATGTGACGGCCATTCCAAAAGGAGGAAGGGTGGAAGATTTATTAGCATTTGATACAGGTCCTGGGAACATGGTTATTGATCAGATTTGCCAAATTGTAAAGGCTCAACCATTTGACGAAGGGGGGAAGTGGGCTGCTTCTGGCCAAGTAGATCATTCACTCGTGAATACTTGGATGGAGATGGACTTCTTTATGAAGCCACCTCCTAAGTCGACAGGACGGGAGCTATTTGGCCACACCTTTGTTGAAAAAATAATTCAAGAACACCAGCAGATGGAACCAAATGATCTGATTGCAACGGCAACCTATTTTACAGCCAGGTCGATTGCTGCTGCTTATCAAAAATTTATTCTTTCACAGTTTTCCATTAATGAAATGATTGTTGGCGGTGGAGGCAGTTTCAATAAAACTTTGCTTGCTTTTCTCCAGGGACTTTTACCAGGAATCGCCGTTCGTACCCAGGAAGAGCTTGGCTTTTCATCAGCAGCAAAAGAAGCGATTGCTTTTGCTATTCTTGGCAATGAAACGCTAAATCGTCAGCCTGCAAATGTACCTAAAGCCACAGGTGCTTCTCAATCTGTTGTTTTAGGCTCCATCACTTGGGGGAAATGAGAATAGGTTTGAAATAAATATACATTATATTTAAAATTATATTGAATTATGATTTCATTAATGATATTGTAAGATTCATAGAATTCAATCGATTGAATGGAACTAGTCGATCTTTAGTCGAAATAAGGTTACAAAACTAAGCATTACAGGAAGGCATTAACAACCTGATGACATAGGAGAGGCGTGTTGAAATGGAGATAAAGCTTTCGGAATTAATAACAGAACAGGTAAATGAAAATTCAAAAGATATTGACCAAATGTCTACTTTGCAAATGATACAACTTATGAATGATGAAGACAGGAAAATCATTACAGCAATCCAATCTGTAATGCCTGCAATCGCTGAAGCAACAGATCAGATTTACAATGCCTTGCAAAACGATGGGCGACTGTTCTATATAGGAGCAGGTAGTAGTGGAAGGTTGGGAGTTTTAGATGCAGCAGAGTGTCCGCCAACGTTTTATACCCAACCAGAAATGGTGCAAGGTATTATCGCAGGTGGCAATCAGGCAATGTTTGTAGCGGTTGAGGGAGCAGAAGATGATCTAGAAGGAGGAGCGCAAGATTTAAAGCAAAAAAATCTAACTTCTAAGGATATTGTAGTGGGTATTGCAGCAAGTGGCAGGACGCCTTATGTTATTGGCGCCCTCGAATATGCTCGATCTATTGGTGCCAAGACAATCGGCCTTACTTGTAATCATGGTGCACCCATCGGCACAATAGCTGACTATTCTATCGAAGTCATTGTCGGTCCTGAAGTGTTGACAGGTTCCACAAGATTAAAGGCCGCTACCGCCCATAAAATGGTCTTGAATATGTTCACAACCATTTCCATGATTAAAATGGGAAAAGCTTATGAGAACCTAATGATTGATGTTCAGCCAACAAACAGTAAATTAGTGGATAGAGCCAGGACCATCTTGATGACTATTACTGGGAAACCGTTTGAGGAAGCGACAAAGGCTTTGGAAGAAACAAATTTAAAAGTAAAACCAGCCATTGTCATGTTAGAGGCCGACGTTTCTAGCGAAGAAGCATTTCAATATATTGAGAAAGCAAATGGTTTTGTCAGGGAGGCGATTCAACTTGCTAAACGAAAACAAGCATTATGATAGAAATGGCTTATTAAGAGAAAAGGTGATCGATTTTCTCGAAGGAGAAATTGTAAATGAATATATCCCGGGGGCTGCGGTGTATATTGCAAAAGAAGGTCAAATGTTGGTCCAAGAAAGAGTTGGTGCAAGAACCTTGCATCCTTCTCCAAAACCGGTGGAAGAGGCAACGATTTATGATCTTGCTTCTCTAACAAAGATTTTGACAACGCTTCCATTGATGCTGAAACTTTTAGAAGAAGGAGCATTTCATTTACATGATCGGGTCTCACGTTTCATCCCCGACTTCGAAAAAAGGGGAAAGGGGGATGTCACGATTCAACATTTATTGACACATACCTCTGGATTACCAGCCCATCGGCCCTTTTATTTAGAATCACTTGATCCTAGGGGAGTGATCGAACGAATCTGTAACGAAAGCTTAGTTGAGGAAACTGGAAAAACAGTCATTTATAGTGATTTAGGATTTATTTTACTATCAGGAATTATTGAAACCATCACAGAACAATCATTTGTAAGTTTTGCCGAGCAATCGTTATTTCGCCCGTTAGAAATGCATGAAACGGGTTTTAATCTGCCTTTTGAAAAAGAGAGATTTGCGGCGACGGAGTATTCAGATAAATGCGAGGATTATAAATATGGAGTTGTCCATGATGAGAATGCAGAAGCGATGGGGGGAGTGAGTGGTCATGCCGGCTTATTCTCTACTCTCAATGATTTAATTAAATGGGCGACGATGATTGAAAACGATGGTGTATACAAGAAAAAGAGAATCATAACAAGTTCTGTCTTACGTTTAGCGAGGAAGAATTTTACCCCATTTGATCAGGAAGCGAGAGGGCTTGGATGGCAAATGCAGAGTGCAGGAACATTAGCCAGTGGTGATCTCTTATCCGACTATTCCTATGGGCATACGGGATATACTGGAACGAGTATTTGGTTTGATCCTGAAATAAAGCTAACAGTAATTTTATTAACAAATCGAGTGCATTCGAAAAATAAAAACGGAATTCTTCGGCTTAGACCAAGGCTGCATAATTTAATTGTATCCCATTTAGACAAGGAATTTGCTTAAGGTATGAGAGCATTATCGACTACTAAGCTTGGTTTAAATCTTATTTAAACAATAGAATCATTCAATATTTGAGGAGGGAAGTACATGTTTCAAAAGAAGTGGTGGGGGTTAGGGCTCGTTTTTCTACTTTTCGGCCTACTTATGGCTTGTAGCAACAAGGAAAGCGGGACGGGAGAAACAGATAATGGGAAGGGTGATGAGCAAGCTCAAGCGCAGGAACCAGAAGAGGTGACACTGACATTTGCTTATGGTTGGGGAGAAGATGCTTTTATTGAGCATTATAAGGACCCGGTAGAAAAGGCTTTGCCCCATATTAAGTTGGAGTGGGTAGATGCGAATGTTGGTCTTGTGGAACAAGTGGAGGAATTGCTGGCAAAAGGCACTGTTCCTGATATGTGGGTTGGTTCAGGTGCAGCGCAATTAAGAATTATGCAGAAATATGAGATGGATTATGCACTCGATGAATTATTTGCAAGTCATGACTATGATTGGGGACGAATAGATCCGAAAATAGAACAATTTGTTCGAAATCAAGTACATGATAAACAAATGTATATGATTCCTCTTTATCAAGGGGCTGACAGTCTCTATTACAACAAGGATATTTTTGATTTATTTGGAGTGAACTATCCGACAGACAATATGACATGGGATGAGGTACGGGAACTAGCAGCAAAGGTTACGGGAGAAAAGAATGGAAAAATGTACCGTGGTTTTGATATTAATTCACCACAAATGATGCTAGACCAACGGCAGGTGACCCATGTTGATCCGGAAACAAATGAAGTGTTGTTTTTAGAAGAACCGATTTACGCTGAATATGTAAAGTACTTGGAAAGCTTGTGGTCCATCCCAGATATATTACCTGAAGAAGATCCTGGGGATTATTTATATCAATGGGGAGCAAATTTCTTCGGTGATCATGATGTGGCAATGACGATTGCTTGGGACCGTTTTCCAAATGCGAAAGCCTATGAAGAACAAGGGTTAAATTGGGATATGGTGACAATGCCAGTTTGGGAGGATCAACCAACTATTATAACTCCCCCTGATGCCTATTACGTCTTCCCTTCTGAAACAACGGAACATCAAGAGGCTGTCTATGAAGTGTTAGAGTATTTCTTATCTGATGATTACCAAGAGTGGGCATCACGAAACCTAGGACGGACAACAGTGTTAGACAATCCGGATATTCAAGCAACACTTGCTTCTGAAATCGAAGGATTAGAGGATAAAAACTTGGAATCCATCTTTATTATGGATCGAAATCCTGGTCTTCCAGTAGAGGAAATAAGTCCATACGCTGGTTTAGACTATAATGCTTTGTATCGAGGTGTGCAAGATTTTGCTTCACTGGATACAGATGTTAACACCTTTTTAAGAGAAATGACAGAAAAAACAGAGGAAAATATCAGAAAAGCAATGGAGACTGAATAAATCTATGATTTTCCCCCGAATTGCGATCAATTTGCAAGCGGGGGATCCATTTTTTAACTAAACGAGGAATTTGGATTGATCAGATAGATTTAAGAAGCCAAGCTTAATTAAGGCAAGGAGGAATAAGGAATTGAAATTGGGCGTTGAAGTACTTTTAACAGATGAACGAAAGCGGCTGGAGGGAAAACGAATTGGCTTAGTGACCAATCCAACTGGTATTGATCAACAGCTTCGATCAACGATTGACCGTTTGCATGAAGAATTTGAATTACGCGCACTATTTGCTCCTGAGCATGGCATACGGGGAGATGAAGATGAAGGGAAGCCGATTGATACGTTTATTGATGTGCGGACCGGTCTCTCTGTGTATAGTTTATACGGAAAGGAGAGAAAGCCATCATCCGAAATCCTTAACGAACTTGATGTTATGGTTCTAGATCTGCAAGATATTGGGTCGCGATATTATACGTATATTTATACAATGGCTCATGTGATGGAAGCATGTGGAGAAGCCGGCATTCCCATGCTTGTTTTGGATCGCCCCAACCCGATTGGAGGCAAGCAGGTAGAAGGAAATTACCTCAATTTAAAGGGATCTTCCACGTTTGTCGATCAACTTCGAATTCCCAATCGCCATGGCCTAACAATTGGAGAACTTGCGCTGCTTTTTGCACATGAGTATGGTCTAATATGTGATGTTGAAGTAGTGCCCATGGAGGGGTGGAAGCGAGATATGTATTTTGATGATACAGGTTATATTTGGGTTCCACCATCTCCGAATACAACAGGCTTAAATATGTGTTTGTTATACCCGGGGACATGTTTGATCGAGGGGTTAAATCTTTCAGAGGGAAGAGGAACGGCATTTCCATTCGAATACATCGGTGCTCCCTTTTTAGATGCAGCACAGTTAGCAAACGAATTTAATTCTCGTTCATTACCAGGAGTGATTGCCCGCCCAACGACATTCATCCCTGCCAAACAAAAGCATGCTGGGAAGTTATGTTCAGGTGTGCAATTACATGTGATCGATCGGCATATTTTTGAACCTCTTTACGCTGGACTTGTCCTGATTGAGCAGATTGTGAAGCTAGCTTCGAAGGATGTGCAATTTTTACAAAATGCAAACAGGTATGCACTCGATAATCTATCCCGGACAGATCAGGTACGGAAACATGTGCTAAATGAAACCGTTCATAGCCTTTGGGGAGAATTTCAGCAGGAAGCAGAAGCGTTTCAAAAACTAAGTACCCGTTATCATTTGTATTCTTAAGTGATTTCCCCCGAATTAACTCGTAGTAAGCCCCCCACTTCCAGAATTGTAAGTGGGGGATGAAAAAACACTTTATTTTGCTGATTTTCGATTGAGAAATTTAGTGTAGCAAGCAAGAGAGAACACTAAATTCATATATTCGAGGCCTATTCAAAAAACCTCTTTTTATCCTCCTCTCTTACTTTTCATGTATATCTACCAAAATATTCGGAAAATCCACTCGTTTTCTAAAACTATTAATGAAACCGCAATATAAATTCGATGTTTTAATGTTTATTCGTGTTTTTCTAAAAATATAAATCATCATCTATCGAAAAATTTAATTGTAGCAAAGTATTTTTTGAATAATTGTTTCAATGTATGATATTAAAAAACAACAAAATATATTAAAATATAAAATTATATTTCATTTTCTGCCTAATTATGCTATTCTTTAATAAGAGATGTAATGGGCTAGCATAGTTAGTTCCTTTTTGTTTTTATGTAAGCGTATAATCCGCTGGGCCTGAAATAAGAAGGAGATGATTTCTAAATTTTATCGGCGATAGGTTATTTGGAGAATAGGTGTTAGTTAGCTTGTTATTTAAATATGAAGTTAGTCTTTACAGTATCAAGGAGGTTTCTCATGAAAATCAAAATCTTTTTATTTGGATGGGTCGTTTTGCTGGTGTTACTAGCTTCATGCAGCAATAACGTTGAAAAGGACAATGGGAAAGTGGATGAAGAAGCGCTCAAAAATGTGAACGAAACAGGTTTTCCGATTGTGGAGGAACCGATCACTTTAAAAATGTTTACAGGTAAATCTGCGCAAAATGCTAACTCAGATTGGAATGATATTTTAATTTGGAACAAGTATTCCGAAATGACCAATATCGAGCTTAATTGGGAACAGCAGATTCAAACCGATTCCCTGGAAGAAAAGCGTAATCTTGCACTAGCCGGAGGTAATTTGCCGGATGTATTCTTCCTTTCCTCCATGCCAACATTGGATCTTTATAAATATGGAAAACAAGGGACTTTTGTAAAACTGAATGATTTAATTGATCAATATGCCCCAAATCTGAACAAGCTTATGGAAGAGAATCCTGAAATTAAAAAAGGGATCACATTCCCTGACGGCAATATCTATTCGCTTCCATCCTTGGTTTCACCAGACTTTTTATCTGTTCGTGTCGCAAGCAGACCTTGGTTTAGCAAAGAAGTCCTTAATGATGTAGGAATGGAAGTTCCGGAAACGACAGATGAATTCTATCAATTCTTAAAAGATGCTAAAGAAAAAACTGATAAAGTTCCTTACGGTGGAACAAGTATGGACGAATTGGTTGGGTGGCTAGAAGGCTCATTTGGAGTAGCGAATAGAGGAGTTAGAAATGAAAATATTGATGTAGACCCAAATGATCCCGATAAAGTCAGGTTTTACACGACATCTGATGATTACAAAGCGTTGCTCGAATATATGCATACATTGTACAGCGAAAAATTGATCGAACAAAATATTTTTTCCATCGAATGGGGGCAATATTTGGGGAATGCAGCAGAGAAAAAATATGCTAGCACGGTATTTTACGATCCTGTAGAACTTTTCGGCAAAGAAGTCGGCAGTGATTACGACAGTGCTGCTGCCTTAAAAGGTCCTAACGGAAATCAGTCGTTTACTAAAGTGGCACCAATGGTCTCCAGTATTGGAAGTTTTGTTATTACTAAAGAAAATCCAAATCCTGCCGCTACTGTGAGATGGATGGATTATTTCTACAGTGATGAAGGAGCAAGACTTTATTATATGGGAGTTGAAGGTGAAACGTACGAAAAAACAGCAGATGGCAAGTATGAATACGTCGATAAAATCAAAAATCCAGCTGAAGGTTTAACGATGGAACAAGAAATTGCTAAACATCTCACCTGGTTGGGCGGTGTACAAGGGATCATTAAGGAAGATTATTTTCAAGGATCGGAGAACGCGCCAGCCTCCCTTGAAGCAGCTAAGAAAATTGAACCATATGTTGCAGACGAAATCTGGCCAGCATTTTTGTATACAGAGGAAGAAAACAAATTTCTAGCATCTGCCGGAACAGATATTAGCAAATATGTTACGGAAATGACGGACAAATTTATCTCTGGTGATGAACCACTTTCAAAATGGGATGAGTATGTCAAAACAATTGAAACCATGGGGCTGGATAAATATATGGAGATTCAACAAGCAGCCTATGATCGATATAAGAAAGAATAATTTAGTCCTTATTCAAATGTAAAAAAGGGTAATCCAAAGAGGGGGATTCTCGGATAAAGCGAGATTACCTTAAAGGGTGCTTGCGGGCTGTTGCACCTGAAGTATGAATATAAAAAAGAAAGGAGTTGTCAATAATCAGATGAACCAACAGCACCGTTTGCATGGAAATGACATGACAACTATAGGCTCAAATCAAAAGAAAAGCGGATTAAAGCGAAGAAAAATTAAAAGAAATTGGCAATTGTACGTTTTATTAGCTCCAGCTTTAGTATATTTTCTTGTTTTTAAGTATTATCCGATGTATGGATTGCAAATCGCTTTTAAAAAATTTGTCGCATCAAAAGGGATATTAGGTAGTGAGTGGGTTGGATTGGAGCATTTTACGAGATTTTTCCAGTCACATTATTTTTGGGATCTTATTAAGAACACATTAGGTATTAGTCTATACCAATTATTGTTATTTCCAATTTCGATCATTGTCGCCTTATCTTTAAATGAACTCCGAGATGGCAGATTTAAAAAAATAGCACAAACGGTTACGTATGCACCACATTTCATATCAGTCGTTGTTTTTGTTGGCATGATTATTGCCTTTCTCAACCCGATCACTGGAATCGTAAACAATATTATCCAGTTTTTCGGATTTGCACCGATTAATTTTATGACAGAACCATCATGGTTTAAAACCATTTTCGTTTTTTCTAATGAATGGCAAAATCTTGGGTGGGGAGCAATCATTTATTTGGCAGCGCTCGCAGGTGTGGATACAGAACTACATGAAGCAGCGAAGGTAGATGGTGCATCTAGGCTGCAACGAATATGGCATATTAATATTCCATGGATTTTACCAACGATTATTATTCTACTAATTTTAAATATGGGTAACTTTATGTCCGTTGGTTTTGAAAAAATCCTATTAATGCAAAATCCACTAAATCTGGAATCTTCCCAAGTAATTCAAACCTATGTGTATGAAGCGGGTTTATTAAACGGCCAGTATAGTTATTCAACAGCAGTTGGTTTATTTAATTCAGTTATTAATTTTGCTATTCTCATAACCTTTAATAGGCTGGCTAGAAGAACGGGGACAAGCCTATGGTAAAGGAGCATCGATATGGAAATTAAACAAGCAAAGACGGATCGGATTTTTGATATTTGTAATAAAATCCTAGTTTGGTTTTTCATTATCATTATAATGTATCCGCTTATATACATTGTAAGTGCCTCTATCAGTGACCCTTCTTTTGTAAACTCAGGCCAAATGTGGTTATGGCCAAAAGGGATTACTTTTGAAGGCTTTCAGCGTGTATTTCAAAATACCGACATTTGGATCGGGTATCGCAACACCATTTTCTATACATTGCTAGGCACCTTTATTAATTTAGCCGTTACATTACCGGCAGCATATGCACTTTCTAGGCAAGAATTGATTGGAAAAAAGGTTATCATGGCATTGTTTGTGTTTACTATGTTTTTTGAAGGTGGGTTAATTCCTACTTACTTGCTTGTCAGGGATTTAAGCATGGTCAACACGATTTGGGCGTTAGTCATTCCGAGTGCAGCCGCGATGTGGAATATTATCGTCACTATGACTTTCTTTAAGGTGACAATTCCAAAAGGATTGGAAGAAGCGGCTGAAATGGATGGGGCTTCCCAATTCAGGACATTCTTTCAAATCGTTTTACCATTATCAGCACCAATTATTGCTGTAATGGCATTGTTTTATGGGGTTGGGCATTGGAATCAATATTTTGGTGCAATGATCTACCTTTCTGATGAAAAGTTATTTCCATTGCAATTATTTTTAAGGAAGATTTTGATTCAGCAACAAATGACGGCAGATATGATGATGCAAAGTGGGAGTGCAGAAGCCTTAAGTGAGCATGCAAGGATTGCAGATATTATTAAATACGCTGTCATGATTGTATCAGCTGCTCCATTATTAATCGTGTATCCTTTCCTACAACGTTTTTTCTTAAAAGGTGTTCTAATAGGCTCCATAAAAGGATAACGAAGGGGGTGAACGAATACATTTCAAAAGCTGCCATCAGTGTGTGGGGCTTATGGACGATATAGCACACTGAGATAAATTATTACGGGGGGAAATTGAATGAAGAAAAAGGCATTATTTTTCCTGACGGTACTTTTAATTAGTACGGTCTTCATAGTAGGGTGTGCCAAAAATGAAACAAAGAAGGATGCGGACAACGACGAAAATTTCAATGAAACAGGTTATCCCATTGTTAAGGAACCTATTACACTAACGATGATGGGGCAAAGTTCACCTGTTCAACCTGACTGGAAAGACATGGGTTTTTTCAAAGAAATGAATGAGATGACGAATATTGATTTTGAATTTAAAACCTCGCCTGCAGATGATTATAAACAAAAGAAACAGCTGGCCTTTGCTAGTATGGAATTACCAGATGTATTTTATGGAGCTGAGTTGACTTCAGCGGAAGAAGTGAGTTATGGAACTCAAGAAATGTTAATTCCGTTAGAGGATTTGATTGATCAATACGCTCCAAACTTAAAAAAGGTGATGGAGGAGCATCCAGATATTAAGCCATCGATTACGGCACCTGATGGACATATTTATGCATTGCCTGGATTGGACACAACAACCCAATCGAAAACGCCGATTATGTGGATGAATCAACCATGGATGAAGGAGATTGACGCGAAAACTCCAGAGACAGTTGATGATTTATACAAACTGTTAAAGGATTTTAAAGAAAAAGATCCTGGGGATGTAGGAGAAGCTATTCCATTAACGGCCAATTCACCAGCAGATCTGCGGGTTGGAATTCTTCCTAACTTTGGTGTTATCCAGACAGATGGGATTTTTCAAAAAGATGGTAAGGTCGATTATGCATTTACACAAGAAGGGTTTAAAGAATATATCAGCTTTATGAATAAGCTGTATAACGAAAAATTATTAGATAATGATATGTTTTCCCATACATGGGAGCAATTTGTTGCAAAAGGCCCTAAGGTGGGCATCTACTCGACGTGGCCGATTGTGATGCTTGGATTTGAGGATCCTTCGGAAGCGTTGAAGTATCCACCATTACCTCCATTGACAAGTGCGGTCAATGATAAAAAACTTACGATTGAAATGCCGGAAGTTCGCAGGGGAAGAGCAGCGATTACAAGTGAGAATAAATATCCTGAGGCGACAATGCGCTGGTTGGATTATGCATACTCAGAGGAAGGTTCCATTCTTTCAAGACTTGGGATTGAGGGCGAATCTTATGAATGGAATGAGGATAAAACAAAATGGACGTTATTATCAAAGGACGGTTTAAGTACAACGGAAACAAACTCTCAATATGCTCCTGGGGTAGGAACGAATGTCCCAATGGTGTTAAGCGAAGAAATCTTTGGTAAGGAAGACAATCCAACGATTCACGAAATTAATAAAAATCTGGCAAATGAACTTTTGCCTCATGCTGAAATGCCGTATCCGCTTGTATATTTTACGGAAGACGAGCAGGACAGGATCAATACATTAAAGCCAGATATTGATACGTATTTTGAACAGATGGAGGCAAAATTCATCACTGGGGCAGAATCGATTGAAACGGGCTGGGATAAATATATCGAAACACTTGAAGGACTAGGCATCGATGAGTATGTAAAAATTCATCAAGATGCATACGATCGTTGGGCAGAAGAGAAGTAAGGACCGCTCAACTATGTTCTATGGGACTTAAAAGGAGGAAATGAATGATGTTGACATACCGACATTATCAATCAGGTGATGAAAAAGGGATTGTAAAATTATGGAATGAAAGTTTATGGAAAGATCCTATCACCCCCAAACGCTTTCGCAATCTCGTACTCTTGGATGCAAATTTTGATCCAAAAGGCATGTTGCTAGCATTTGAAAATGATCAATTAATTGGATGCGTATATACTGTAAGGAGATTACTGCCAATGTTTGGCACTGATTTGGAAGCAGATAATGGCTGGATCCCATTCTTTTTTGTCGATAAGGATTCTCGTAAATCCGGTGTGGGGACAAAGTTGATGGAAGAGGCTTTTAACTTTTTGAAAAAAAACGAGCGGAAAACTGTATTTTTCGCTTCTTATGCACCGAACTACATTATGCCTGGTATTGATGAAGAGGCTTACCCTGAGGCGTATCAGTTTTTGCAAGCAGAAGGATTTACGAAACTGTATTCCCCGGTTGCGATGGATCGCAATCTCGTTGATTTTAAAATCTCAGAAAATATCAAAGAGCTTATTAAACAAAGAGAGAATGAAGGCTATTCCTTTTCGCTTGCTGAAGATAAAGACTTGTATGAAGTCATTCAGTTTGCAAACTTGAAGTTCAATCCAGATTGGGGGCGTGCAATCAGAGAAGGTGTCTTGCAAGGTCTACCAATGGAACATATCCTTGTTGCTAGAAATGGCGAAAAAGTAGTAGGATTTTGTATTTTTGGTGGCTATGAAGGTGTGCCAGATCGATTTGGTCCATTTGGCGTGGATCCAGATGAACAAGGAAAAGGGCTGGGGAAAATACTCTTAAATCTGTGTTTAAAACAAATGAAAGCGCAAAGCTTGCATGGTGCTTGGTTCCTTTGGACTGGAGAGAAAAGCGCAGCCGGTTATCTTTATAAGAAAACAGGATTCGAAATCACTCGTACCTTTCATGTTATGAAAAAAGATATTAACTAAACTCTTATTTATATTATCTTAAGGAGGAAACATTTATGAAACTAGCGTTAGTAGGAGCCCATTGTGGAGATGTAGAACTGCAGGCGGGTGCAATTGCCCATAAGTATGCAAAGGCGGGTCATGAAGTTACTTTTGTTCATTTAACAGCAGGAGAAAAGGGAAATCCACCTCATATTTCGGTTGAAGAATACCGTAAACAAAAAATAAAAGAATCTGAAAAGGTTGCGGAAATTCTTGGGGTACAGACGATCACACTGGATTATAAGGACGCAGAGCTTACTTTTAATGACGAGATTGTGACACATGTGGCAACCTTATTAAGAAAGATCAAACCGAATGTAGTGATTACCCATTGGGAAAATAGCATCCATTCCGATCATTCTCTTTGTTATAAAATTGTCCAAGCAGCACAATTAAAAGCTGGCCTTCCCGGGTTTGACCTTGATGGATTAGCCCCCCATTATTACGGAATTTATCACAGTGAGAATTGGGAAGATATGGAGGGATATGTACCTGATATTTATGTCGATGTTTCAGAGGAATTCGACACTTATTTAGAAGCGCTGACTCACTATTGGTTTATTATGAATTCCTCCTCTTTCCGCTATCATGATTATTACAAAGCATTAGGAACAGTACGAGGGTGTGTCAATCGGACACAGTATGCGCAAACGCTAAAATTCCCTACTGGGTCTAACGTTCGAAAAGGTGGCAGTATCCCAGGATATGAACTTTAAGAATAGGATTAAGCAAAAGAGGATGGTGAGAGAATGAAAATCGGCTTAGATGTATTTTTAGAAAAAGAATATCAAGCTTTTAAAGAGAAGCGAATGGGCTTATTAACGAATTTAACAGGAGTAAATGAGAAGCTTGTTCCTGCCATTGACTTGTTTCATGACCACCAAGACATTCAGTTGACGGCTTTGTATGGCCCTGAACATGGGATACGTGGAGATGCAAAAGAAGGAGAAGAAGTAGAATCCTCCATCGATCCATACACAGGTCTACCTGTATACAGCTTATACGGGGCATCGAAAAAGCCAAGTAAGGAGATGCTTGACCCTGTCGATGTTATTGTATTTGATCTCCAAGATATTGGGTCAAGGTATTACACATATATTTACTCGATGGCCTATGTCATGGAAGCGTGTGCTGAATATGGTAATGAATTTGTTGTTCTCGATCGTCCGAATCCTATTTCAGGTACTTCCATTGAAGGGAATTTAGTGGAGGAAGATGTGCGCTCATTTGTTGGACTTTATCCTATACCGAATCGACATGGGCTAACGGTCGGTGAAATCGCACAATTTTATAAGCATGAAATGGGGATTGATTGTGAAGTAACTGTTATAGAAATGGAAGGATGGAAGAGGCAATTTTACTATGATGAAACCGACTTATTTTGGGTGCCATCTTCACCGAATACAACTGGACTTGATATGACAATTCTTTATCCAGGTACATGCTTAATTGAGGGAACCAATATCTCGGAAGGAAGAGGCACAACAAAGCCGTTTGAATATATAGGAGCTCCTTATATTGATGGTTATCAATTGGCAAAAGCCTTCAATCAGAAACAACTACCAGGTGTTTTAGCTCGTCCAGTTTCCTATGTACCGAATGTACAAAAATATCAAGGCGAAGTTTGTGAAGGGGTACAATTGCATATCGTTGATCGTAAATCCCTATTTTCTTTGCAAGCAGGCTTAACGATTATAGAGCTGATTGCGGAAATGTATCCACATGATTTTCAATTCAGACATCAAAATGGTAAGTGTTTTTTCGATCTACTAGCTGGAACCAAAAAGCTGCGTGATATTATTATGCAGGGGAAAACAAAAGAGTTTCTCGAAGGATGCCAAGTTCAAGTAGAACAGTTCCAAAAGCAAAGAGAACCATATCTTCTGTATAAATAAGAACTTTCATCTGGTGGGGGAACGGGGGGAGACACTCAAGCAAATCGTAGTTGCCAGAAAAGGAGAGAAAATGGTAGGATCTTGTATATACAGTCTTTGCGAGGAAAAAAATTGAGTTAGGGTTGAATGCCATGTCATATGCAACAGGTGGATTAGTAATGCTTTCTGAAATGCTTGCAAAATTGCCCCCTTCAGAAAGAAAAATTGCTTCATATATGTTGGAAAATCCTAGAGAGTCCATTTCTTTGACAGCAAGTGAATTAGGGAAGAGGAGTTCTACTAGTAGTGCAGCGGTGATTCGGTTATGTAAATCCCTCGATTTAACAGGATTACAAGAATTAAAGTTACGCATAGCTGGAGATTTACAGAAAGAGCCAACTTCAGAATTCCGGGACATCGAACCGAATGAATCTATGTACTCAATTATTGAAAAAATGACATCAAATAGTATCCAAACACTAAAAGAAACAGCTGAACTGTTAAGTCCAGAAGAACTATCTAAAGCAATCAAAGCCATTGAGAACGCATCGACAATTCATCTTTTTGGTGTAGGTGCTTCCTTTATAAGTGCAGAGGATGCTCAACAGAAATTTCTAAGGATTAATAAAAATGCTCTTGCTTTTAATGATCTGCATATGGCCGCTACCGTTGTAGCCAATGCGGGAAAAAACGATGTTGTCATAGGTATTTCTTTTTCAGGTGGTACCCATGAAGTGGCAAAAATTCTTGAATTGGCAAATAAACAAGGGGCAACAACCATTAGTTTGACAAAATATGGTTCATCGATTGTCTCAGAACAGGCAGATATACGCCTGTACATTTCAGCAACAAAGGAGCCTACTTTTCGAAGTGGCGCTACCTCATCTCGAATTGCCCAGCTCCATGCAATCGATATCTTATTTATGTGTGTCGCTTCCCAGCAATATAAAGAAGCGATCGCCTCTATTGATGAAACAAGGGAAGCAATTGATTTTATAAAAAAAGGTCAACCATCCCGCACGCGGAAGAGAGAAGAATAAAGGCATCACTGGAAAGCACAAAGTCAAAACGGATCTTGGTGTTGAACCTATCGCTAGTGTCTAACCTCTCGAGACCCAATAACCTCAAATCTGAGAAGAAATAGATCGCCCTTCGCAGATTTGGGGTTATTTGCATATCAAGAAAGCACAAAAGTTGGTTTGTAGAGAGGGCTATAAGCACAAAATCAGATCGAAACGCGGAAAAGTGATACATAGGAGGGTTCTATGGACACAAAACTAGGTTGAAACGCGAAAAAATGGTACATAGAGGGGTTCTATGAACACAAAATCAGATTGAAATGCAGAAAACTGGTGCGTAGAGAGTTCTACAAACACAAAATCAGGTTGAAACGCGGAAAACTGGTACGTAGAGGGTTCTACGCGCACAAAATCAGGATGAAAAGCAGGAAACTGGTACGTAGAAGGTTCTATGGACACAAATCAGGATGAAATGAAGAAAAGGAGTTCATGGATTAGATTTCAGTACCAAACAAACTTTGCTTTCTCAAATTACGTAACTCATCATTTATTCGTTTCCCAAGTCTCTAACTAAGGACAGTGGAGAACGGGGCTCGCAGCAGTGAAGTCCAATGGCGTGTTTTACGAGGTTGTGTCCTTTACTGAGTCACAATAGTTTGATAATCACCTTCTGTTTTTTCCCTATGATCTATCACTAATTTGTCGGCTGATGGGAAAAAGTTCTAAGGTGAATGTCAGAATTACATTTTATTGCATAGGCTAGAGTGGAGGAAGCTCATCAGAAGGAGATGATGAAATGAGCGGAAATATTTTGCGCTATTTTGCAGGAGGGAATACAGCCAAGGGTTTCTACAGTCTATACGATTCAAATTTGGCGAATGTCGAGAGGGTTTTATTATTGACTGGGAAATCACAAAATGAAAAATCGGCGATAATGGAACAGCTTGTAAATAAATGGAAAGATCAAGCAAGTTTGATTGAGATCATTCACCGAGCAAACCATCCTGATCAGGTCGAAGGTTTTATTATTCGTGAGGAAGGCTTTGCGATAATTGATGCAGATCCGCCTCGTATAATAGGTGAAGAGTGTGTTGGGCCTCAATGGGAAACCATTGATCTTGAGCAAGAAGAGAGTACATTAAAATTAGAAGAGAACCAAGAAATAATAGATTCCTTACAAGAAAAAATAAGTGAACAATATGCAAAAACATATGCGGCATATGAAAAAGCCCTTCGTATACATGATGATTGGGAAGACATTTACATTGGAAAAATGGACTTCACTAAAGCTAATCAAGTAACAAAAGATCTTCTAACCACTCTATTTCAAGATGCGAAAAATACAACCACTAAAAAAACGACGATATTACGGCGTTTCTTAGGAGCAGCAACACCAGTAGGAGCTGTTGATTTTGTAGATAATATTACCGCAGGTTTGCAAAAACGCTATTTTCTGAAAGGAAGAGCGGGAACAGGAAAATCAACTTTACTAAAAAAAGTTGTCGCAGAAGCTGAAAACCGTGGGTATGATATAGAGATTTATCAATGTGGGTTTGATCCAGAAAGCCTTGATATGGTCTTGATTCGGGAACTAAGTTGGGCGGTTTTTGATAGTACGGCCCCGCATGAATATTTTCCTGATCGTCCCGGAGACTCCATTATTGATATGTATGAGCTTACGATCGCACCGGGAACAGATGAGACTTTTGCAGGGGAAATTGCCCATATTGAAGGAAAGTATCGGGAACAAATGCAGCGAGGGAAAAGTCACTTGGCAGAAGCAAAGGAATTACAAGATCAGTTAGAAGATTTATATGCCAAATGCATCGATCGTTCACGCAGCAATAATATTTACCACGAATTAGAACAAACTCTATCATTATAGTGAAATGGAAAAGGGGCGTTTTGACTATGCAACAGAGTCAAAACGCCCTTATTTTGTATTCAACCTCTCTGCCACCGAAGTCCCCACTGATGACAGTATCGCTTTATACAAAGCATTACTGTATTAATAATAACAAGTCTTCAGTTGCATCAGCAATTTGCTCCTCTTTTAAATCATGTAAATCAACACTGACAATATAGTGTACATCATCGATTGTCGCAATATGCAAGCTGATATCTTGAAAGTGATAACCAAAATAAAGGGAAATCTTCTCCTCTATCTTTTTTGTCCATTTTATCCCGCATTAACGGGCAGTAATACCCCCACTCTCAAGGCTTTAGAGAATACGGAGAAGCATAGGTGGGGGATATACTGCCGTAAAAGCCCGATTGGTTCAACTAACAATCAGTGGGAGATGAAAGCAGACTAAGTACGCGACATCCTGTCGCAACGTCTGCACTAGCACGTCCTGTGCGTCGAAAAACCCCCACTGATTGAAGGTTCACTTTATAAATGGAGTAGGGATTATAATAAATGCCTTACCATACCTGTTGTTCAAAAAGGAATATTTTCTAATTAGCTGGTTTAGAAATAAACTTGACTTGATTGGAATCCTTTTGGTTGTGCTTATTTTTTTAGATTGGAGATATCCAGATTTTGGCTTTTTTGTTATTAGAATTTCTTGTTGTTCCAAGTAATTAATAATATGGATATATGAATCATCCAAAAGTTTATTCTCATAATTATAATCAAATTCTTGCAAAATTGTCTTTTTCAAATTGAATAATTCTAAAAAGAACTCTCCATTTTCCTGCTTTGTTAAGTGCACTTCTTCAAACAGTTGCTCAAAATAGCCGAAATCAAATTGAGCAGCTTCTTTTTCATTCATAAGGTAGCTTATATTGAAATGATAAACATAGTCACTTCTGTTAATATTGTATCTTTGCTGTAAGTACAATTGAAACATATCGTTTAACAGCAAGGGTTTGTAATCTTTCACCATTATATCTCTCCTCGTGTAATATGTTCTGGAGGCTAGGATATCTCATTTTCAGTGTGTGAGCGTGTTTTCCGATATTGACTGGGTGTTAAGCCCGTATGCTTTTTAAACATCCTGTTAAATGAATTCAGGTTTTGGTAGCCTACTTTACGAGCAATTTCGTTGATCCTCCAATCAGTCTCCACTAAATGAATCATCGCCTTTTCGATCCGAACTTGATTGACATAATCTAAAAAATTAATTGCCGTTTTTTCTTTAAAATAGGTGGATAAATATCCGCCGGAGATATTCATTTGCTTTGCTACGGTGTCTAAGGTTAACTCACTGGCATAATTTATTTGAATATAGTTTTTGACACTCGCGATTACATCATGTTGTTCATTCTTAGATTGTTTTATTTGATCGCAGGCCTCATGGATAAGTTGATGAAAATAGTCTTTTAATTTCTGCACAGAATAGATAAATGAATCCTCTTTTGCACGTAAAGCATCTGCATGAAGATGAAGACTTTGTATAATTTGAATGGTTTCTTGAAAAACCGCTTCTTTAAACATCATATAACTAACCGTTGGGGCTGCTTTTTTCTCCATCTTTTCAATCATCTGATCTAGTAAACGCGTGACCTCCTCAGCATTCCCTTCCATCAAATGGGTATGAAGTTGCTTTCTATAGGAAGGTGATGGGGAATAATCTTTTGGAAGTTGCCCCGTTTCATAGCAAAGGGTGGTTTCACTATAGAATGGGCGATATTTAGAAACCTCTTGCACCTTTTCATAGGCAGTGGTAAGCTCGGCTGCTTGAGTATGAAGTGAACTCACTGTCATCGTAAGGAAATAATAATCTTTGTCTCCTTGAGCAGCCTGCTGAATAGTCTCCAATATCTCACTTAGCCTATTTTCATGCTCATAAAAATAAATAATCGAAAGAATCTCATTTCTTTCAATTTGAAAGGTGTAGACAGACTTTTGAAAAGCATTTGTCATCATGATCTTTACATATTCCATTAAGTGTTGAATCGTCTTATCCTCATCTAGCTTTTCCTTGAAAAACCGTTCCTTAAAGGTTGGTTGTATAAGGACAATGCGATAAGGTTGTTTCTTTTCTTCGAGCTCCTTCAATTCTTGAAAATCCGCGTGCATTTTTTTCATCATATTAATATAGGCATAATACCGAAGTAATGTTCTTTTTTCTGTTAAGTCCTCGTGTATTTCTTTATTGGCCTCTAATAATAACTGGACATGCTCCTGAATAAGCTCAAACTCGTTTATATGTTTTAACGATAAACTGCTTTCATTTGATGGTTTCATTAATTCAAAGATTCGCCTTACTGGATTATTAAACTTTTTGGTAAAGAAGTAAGAGACACTAATCGCGATCAGTAAAGTCACAAATAAAATGATCGTTAATGTAATATTCATCTTTGATATATGAGAGAGAATATTTGCCGCAGGTATGACGTTCACATAGGTGAACTCATGCTCCAAACCTTTCGAATAAAAATAATAGTTCTTGTCCGTTTTAACCCAATCCTTGTCAGCTGGAAGGGAGGGAATGGACCCATCTTGAATGGATGAAGAAGTAAATAAAGGGACCCCTTCATCATCAAGAATAAGGAAATGATGATTGATCGATTGGTGGAAGTCATCAATCATTCTGTCAATGTCTAGGAAGCCAATCATAATGATATCTGGCATCAGCTTGTTTTTTACAACGATCGGCATAACGTTTTTGCTTTTACGAAAAACGGGATCATCCTTTGTAAAAGTAGCAGTCTGATAAAATTTAGTCCCATTTAAATCCTTGAACTGTGTTTTCCAGAATTCATAAGGATAGGCATCACTAGAATAGAAGTCAGCAAAGACTTTATTAGGTGAGGCTCCCCGGTCTTGGCCAAATACCATGTTATGATTCCGGTCCCATAATAATAGATTGTCAAAGTATAATGAGTCATCTGTTTGGAGATTGAATAAATCCTTAATTATTTGGTTGGCCGCTGCGTAGTCTAAATCCTCGTTAGACAATGCTTTTAAATCATCTTGTAAATAAAAGCGGGTCATGCTGTTGTACGCTTTATTAAAATGATGTTCAAAGTCTTTTGTGGTGCGAATTAAATTATTCGTATTATAGACAATGATTTCCTGTTGAATCGCTCTCTTAAAATAACTAAAAGAGAGAAGCGTAAAGGAGATAAATAATAATATGACCACCATAAAGCTGGAGAATAATTTAAAAAAGATAGACTTTCTATTAAACCTCTGCAAGTAACGTTGCAATAGCGTTTCCCCCTATACTAGTCAATTTTACATAAACTTCACTATTTTTCAGATATATAGAAATGCGTGAACCTTTCTAAAAAGAGCCGATTGACGAAAGCTCGTCCTAATCATTACTATTTGTGTAAATATTCGACAAGCTTTTGAAAATTGTCGAAATTGAAAGATCAAATGCTCAACCAATTAAAAAGGAAGTGACATAAGTAAATGGAGAGTATTGAAAAAACAAGCTCAGAATCAATCGCCAAGCCTGAATTTATGGGAAGGCCACCTCAAAAAAACGTTTGGAAAAGAATCTGGAAAGAACGGTACCTCACCTTGCTCCTTCTTCCAGGCCTCATTTATTTTATCGTGTATAAGTATATACCGATGGCTGGAAATATCATAGCCTTTCAAGATTATAGTGCCTTTAAGGGTTTTTGGGATAGTGAGTGGGTAGGCTTACAGCATTTTAAAACGATCTTTGCTGATAAAGAAGTGATACGGGTCCTATGGAATACAATCTATCTATCATTCCTACAAATTGTTTTTGCATTTCCCATCTCTATTGTTTTGGCTTTGATGCTGAATGAAGTTCGAAGTAGTGTTTTTAAAAGGGTTGTACAATCCATCGTCTATCTCCCCCATTTTTTATCCTGGGTTGTCGTGATCGGAATTGTAACCGTTGTACTAAAGTCAAATGGTATTGTGAATTCCTTTTTAGGAAGCGTTTTCGGTATGGAGCCGATCGGATTTTTGCAAGAACCAGCTTGGTTTATGCCGCTTATTGTATTAGAGGTGATTTGGAAGGAGTCTGGCTGGGGGACGATTATTTTCTTAGCTGCTTTATCAGGCATAAGCCCAACATTATATGAGGCCGCATCTGTTGATGGAGCAGGGCGATTACGGAAAATCTGGCATATTACATTACCGGCACTAAAAAGTACGATCATTATTTTGCTTATTTTACGACTGGGCAGTGTGTTGGATGTTGGATTTGAACAAATCTATCTTATGCTTACTCCATTCACAATGGAAGTAGGAAATGTTTTAGATACGTTTGTGTATTATAAGGGGATTCAAAACTCTGACTTTAGCTTTGCTACAGCAGTTGGTTTATTTAAATCGGTTGTTGGCTTTATTCTTATCGTTGGTGCCAACCGTCTAGCGAAGCGATTTGGTGAAGAAGGCGTTTACTAGAAAGGAAGTGATTACATGGAAGATCGTACACTATTAAGCAGAATTGGCGACGGGATAAACATCTTTTTCCTTATTCTCATTGCAGCAGCCATGCTATTTCCGTTTTATTATATGTTTGTTGTGTCATTTGCCACTTATGAAGAGTTTGTCAATACAGATTTATTACTTTTTCCAAAAGAATGGGTGTTAGATGCCTACGAATATATTTTGAGCTCGAAGGAATTTATGCGCTCTTTATGGGTGACCATTTATGTGACTGTCATTGGTACCTTTGTAAGCTTATTGATTACAGCCATGATGGCTTATGCCCTTTCTCGGAATATATTGGGGCAGAAGGTTTATTTGTTTCTAATTCTCTTTACCTTTGTGTTTAGTGCTGGAATGATTCCAAACTATATGATTGTTCAAGCCACGGGTTTAATGGATTCTTTATGGGCTTTAATTATTCCGACAGCGATCAATGCGTTTAATTTAATCGTGATGCGGCAGTTTTTCCTTAACTTACCGAATGACCTAACAGAGGCAGCAATTATTGATGGAGCCAATGATCTGCAAATTTTTATCAAGCTCATGCTGCCATTATCGAAGCCTGCTTTAGCTGCATTTGGATTATTCTATGCTGTTGGTTTGTGGAACTCATATTTTACGGCCTTACTTTATTTAAGTGAACCTGCTAAATGGACGGTACAAGTGGTATTAAGACAGATTGTGATTTTGAATCAAGCAAGTAATATTTTAGATCCTGCCATGAATGTAGGAGATGGAAAAAATCCTCCTCCAGCAGAAACTATTGGCATGGCAGCAATCTTAATTTCAACAATCCCAATACTATTAGTCTATCCATTTCTACAAAAACATTTTGCAAAAGGGGTGATGCTCGGATCAGTCAAAGAATAGTGCAAGGAAATGGATGACAATGAAAACATAAGGAGGAAGATGTGCATGAAAAAATATCTATTTATTTTCATTTCAGTATTGCTTTTAGCAGGTGTCTTAAGTGCTTGTTCATCAGGAAAAAAGGAAACGGGTTCTTCCGCAAGTAAAGATGGGGAAGTGGCGATTTCTTGGTTTGATGGTACATGGGAAAGACCAGTGCCTGAACCAGATAGTGAAGGTGTAAAAAAGTTAAATGAAAAGTTTGCTGTGAATTTCAAACCACAATACATTCCTTGGGATACATATGAAGAAAAATTATCTGTTAAAATGGCTTCCGGTGATATCCCTGATGTAGTAGGAACAGAAGGACCAGATGTGAATTTTATGAAATGGGCAGGTCAAGGGGCGTTCCTCCCGTTAAATGATTATATTGACAAGTATGAAAGACTTTCTGTCATTCCTGAGCAAGTATGGGATGCGGTAAGCTTAGACGGAAATATTTATGGTATTCCAGTGTGGTTTCCGCCAAATGGTGGCAAGAAACCACTTATTCGTCAAGACTGGTTAGATAATCTTGGGCTTGAGATGCCGACCAATTACGAAGAGCTAAAAGAGGTCGCGATCGCCTTTGCAACAGAGGACCCAGATGGGAATGGAAAAGATGATACAGTCGGACTTGGATTGGCGAAGGATATCGTGTACGATCCAGCGATGGGAACATATTGGAGTTCAAGCAGCTGGTATCATAAAAATGACGAGGGCCAATTAATTCCTGGGTGGATTTCTGAAGGGAATAAAGACAAAATTACCTTTTTACATGAGCTTTCTAAAGCGGGAGCGCTTGATAAGGATTGGGCAGTCAAACCTTATAGTGATGTTTTCAAAGATTTTAATGCCAATAAAGTAGGCATTTGGTATGAACAGCCTGGAATTGAAAAAGGAGCACAACCGATTAATTTAGATATTCCGACGCTGAGAAAGACCGCACCAGAAGCTGAAGTGGTGCCGATTCCAGCCTTTGAGGCACCTGATGGAAGTCGAGGAATTTCCTCTGCCTCTCCATTTTATCGAATGTGGTCCATAAGTGCAGATTTAAAAGATGATCCAGAAAAGGTTGAAAAAATATTGGAAATGATCGATTATATGCAAATATATGTAGCAGCTGAAGACCAGACGCCTGATAACGAATACTTTGACTGGAGCTGGGGTGGAGAAGGAAAAGGCTACGAAATAGTCGATGGTGTCCCGCAGAAAACAGAAGAGTATCCTAAATATGCTCCACTCGCTTATATTCCTAAAGAAAGTGGATGGACAGAAGACAATAAATCAATGGAAGAGTATGCTACACACTCGAAAGCTGAGGAAGCAAAGGAATTCAATAAAAAGTTAGTTGAGGTGTTAAACGAAACAGATCTATATGTAAGTCCAATGAATCGAATTCATTCTGATGTCTACAATAATAAAATGTCTGAATTAAATGAGTTTGCAACAAATGAATTAACAAAAATGATCGTAGGTCAAAGGCCGGTTGCTGATTGGGACCAATTTGTAGAGGAATATTTGGCACGTGGTGGACAAGAGGTCATTGATGATGTGAACACAATAATAGATGAAGCAGGTATCGAAGGAGAATGGGAAAAGGCAAATAAGGAATAAAGTGAAACTTCAATCAGTGGGGGTTTTCCTTCATCCCCCGCTGATTAGTAAGGATCAAAGGCTAAATTCGCAACATCCTGTTGCAACGCCTTTGTGACCTGCGTCCTGCAGGCCTGAACAAATCGGGCTTTTACTGGCTGTTGATCCCCCACTTACAATTCTATGTTTTTCCACGAATTCTTGAAATGGGGGTCTTACAGCCAGTTAATGCGGGATAAAAATACATCATTTAAGATACCCCTACCCAATAGGAAATCATCGAGGTAGGGGATCTTTGTTTCACAACTAAAACTTAAAAAACAAATATATATGTTCCCCTATTATTATTCTTCATAACATGTTAAAATAAACTAACTGGTAATGACCACGTGATGTGGTACAATGAAGGAGAATCATAATGCAGAAAGACAATCGATTGCCCTTATATTATCAATTAATGGATATCCTTGTAGGAAAGATTGAGTCAGGTGATTTAAAAGAACATGATCGCCTTCCGTCAGAGCGAGAACTATGCGAGATGTATGATGTTAGTCGTACAACGGTTAGGCAAGCTATGCAGGAGCTAGAGAAGGAACATTTCATTTATAAACAGCATGGAAAAGGGACGTTTGTTTCTCCAAAAATTATCGATCAAAGCCTGGTCAAGTTTTACAGCTTTACCGAAGAAATGAAAAAGATTAATAAAGTCCCCTCTACAAAAGTTTTGGCCTTTGAAAAGGTTGATTGTGAGGGGAAGTTGGCAATCAAGATGAGGTTGCCAGAAGGGGAGAAAATCTATAAAGTTACACGTCTTAGATTAGCAGATGATATCCCCATGCTTTATGAAATCTCTTATCTCCCAGTAAGTAAGTTCCCAGATTTACAAGAAGAAACATTGAAAAAACAACCTATGTATACCATTTTCCGCGATTTATATCATGTTCAATTAACGAAAGCGAATGAACGCTTCCGAGCAGTACCTACGACAAAGGAAGAAGCAGAGCTTTTGCAAATTAGCCAGGATGAGCCTAGTTTATTAATTGAAAGGCTCACCTTTGAACATGAGATGGTTGTAGAGTATACCTCTACGATCGCGAGAGGGGATAAATTTACCTACTCAGTAGAGCTAAACTAGCACTGAGTAGTGTTAGCATTATCTGGTCATGACAACATTACATGAGAGGAAGGATATAAATTGGGAAATTATTCTAAAGAAATACCCCACACGAGAAGGGAAATTGAACAGCAGCCAGAGCTATGGATAAAAACAGTCAAGCAAATGTCTGAGGAAAAGGAGAAAATGGAGCAATTTCTCCATGCCATTGAAAAAAAGCATTCACATGCACGTGTTATTTTTACAGGTGCGGGGACTAGCGCCTTTATTGGGGAAACTATTTATCCATATGTCAGGAGAGCGATCAGAAATAAGGGGTGGGAGTCTGAGGCTATTTCCACAACGAATTTAACTGCCAATCCGTATTTATTTTTAGATAAAGAGATTCCAACCATTATGGTTTCCTTTGCTCGTTCGGGCAACAGTCCAGAGAGTGTGGCTGCAGTGGAATTAGCAGAAAAGCTTGTCGATGAGTTCTATGAAATTACGATTACGTGTAATCAAGATGGAGCACTTGCGAAAAGGAAACAAGGGGAAGATCGCCAACTTGTTCTTATTCTTCCTGAAGAATCGAATGATAAGGGATTAGCGATGACAAGCAGTTATTCCACAATGGTTTTAACAGCTTTATATTTATTCAGTGAAGATAAAACGAGTTTTGCAGAGACGATATTGGATGTTTCTTCTGCAGGAAAAGGAATGCTACAGGAATGTGCCGACTTTATTCCGAGATTGCTAGAAACAAAGTTTTCTCGAATTGTTTATCTTGGTTCAGGTGTATTCGAAGGATTATCGAGGGAGTCAGCATTGAAGTTCTTAGAGTTAACTGGAGGACGCTTCCCAACGATGTTTGATACATCCTTAGGTTTTCGTCATGGTCCTAAGTCGATTTTAAGCTCTGGTACAATGGTAGTTGTTTATGTATCTAACCATCCTTATACAAGAAAATATGACCTTGATATTTTGAAGGAAATCTATTCGACGGAAGAAAGAGGAAAGCTTGTCGTTATTTCTGGGAAACAAGATGCTGAAGTGGAAGAATATAGCGATTATCAAATCACAATTCCTCTAGCTGATAAAGAAGATATTGCTCTTGCATTCCCGTATGTAATTTTCGCTCAGTTATTTGCTTATGAAACATCACTTCATAGTGGCATCTCACCAGATAATCCGTCCCCAACAGGTGTGATTAGTCGGGTTGTCCAAGGTGTTCAAATTTATCCTTTTGAGGGGGAAAACTAAGATGGTGAAGTCAACAATGAATCTTTTTCAACGAGCTCAAGAAGGGAAATATGCCGTCCCTGCTTTCAATGTTCATAATTTGGAGATTACAAAGGCTGTTTTAGAAACGGCTCAGGAAATGCAATCCCCAGTCCTTTTGGCCGCGACACCTGGAACGGTTAAATATGTGGGAGAGGAATTTTTGATTGGCATAATGGAAGCGGCGAGAAAGAAGTATAGCATCCCGTTTGAGCTTCATTTAGACCATCATGAAAATGTAGACGATATTAAGAGAATGATTGATATGGGTGTAGGATCTGTGATGATTGATGCAAGTCATCATCCCTTTGAAGAGAACATTGCTATTGTCAAAGATATTGTCGATTATGCTCGACCAAAGGGAGTTCTTGTTGAAGCAGAGCTTGGTCGTTTAAGTGGGATAGAAGATGATATGAGTGTAGATGAGAAGGATGCAATTTATACGAATCCGGACCAAGCGCAGGAATTTGTTGAACGCACCGGTATTGATACTTTGGCAGTGGCGATTGGAACTGCACATGGTTTATATAAGGGTGAACCTAAATTAGACTTGGAGCGTTTGGGAGAAATTCGTGAGGTAGTAGATATCCCACTTGTTCTTCATGGCGCTTCTGGCATCCCGGACGCCTTGGTCCATGAAACGATTGGTTTGGGCATTTGCAAAGTGAATGTCGCAACAGAATTAAAGAACGCCTATGTTGCTGGATTAAGAAACTATTTATCCGCTCATGCCACTGAAAACGACCCACGCAAATATTTTAGTGAAGCCATTGATGATCTAAAAAAAGTGGTTGAGAGTAAAATTCGAATGTGCCAAAGTGCACAGAAAGCGTAGGGTAAAAGCATGATTGTGACGGTCACCTTAAACCCAGCAGTAGATATTGCTTACAAGGTGAACCATTTCCAAATTGGTCATGGGCACCGTGTAGAGCCTGGAAGTAAAACAGCAGGTGGCAAGGGCCTCAATGTATCTCGTGTCTTAAAGAAATTAGGTGAAAGCCCTGTTTGTACTGGTTTTTTAGGTGGGAATAGTGGCGAGTGGATTGTTGATCAGCTTAGACAAGAAGAGCTGGATCATGCTTTTATCGAAATAAAAGGTGAGACAAGAACCTGTCTTGCGTTGCTAGATGAAGAAGCGGGGACACAAACAGAGTTAATGGAAAAGGGCCCAATTGTGTCAGAAGAGGAACAGGAAGAATTTGAGGAAGTTTTAAAAGAGCTGATGAGTGAAGCGGGGATGATTATTGCTTCGGGAAGCCTGGCCTCTGGTATTCCAGCTTCTTATTATCAGACAATATGTGAATGGGCCCATACGGCAAACATCCCTGTTTTATTAGATACAAGTGGGGATGCTCTCACAAAAGGGATTGAGGGGAAGCCATTCCTGATTAAGCCAAATAAAGAAGAACTCTGTAAATATATGAATCAAGCAGATTTAACGGTGAATGAGATGGTCGCTGCGGCTAAAAAAATATGTACCCAAGGTGTACAGTATGTCCTTGTATCACTTGGAAAAGAAGGAGCCCTTCTAGTAGGGGAGGATCTTTTTCTAAAGGCTGAGATCCCTACTGTCCAGGTTGTTAATGCTGTTGGCTCTGGTGACAGCATGGTGGCAGGAATGGCTTACGCTTTACAGAAGAAATATTCAATTGAAGATTGTCTGAAATGGGCCTGTGCATGTGGGACAGCCAATGCGATGGAGCAAGGGACAGGAACCGTCCATCCTCATATTGTGCAAGAATTAATGGAGAAAATCCAAATTATTCAAAAGGAAAAAGCGTAAAATCTTTTTCCTTTAAGAAATATGTAAGCCATTACTTGATCAAAGTAGGGTGAGTAAATAGAAGCCAGTGAACAAAATAAGTTCAAGTATAGGGGGAAAAAAACAGATGTTGCAATTTCAATTGACAGATTCATTGGAAAAGGTTTTTCCAAAAAAACAACCACGAGTGTGGGAGAAAAAAAGAATCAGCCTTTTTCAAAGGGAGCAATATTCTTTTCAAATAGCCTACCAATATGAGGGAGCAGAAGCCAAAGTGGTTCAACTCCAAGTAGAAGCTGGCGGAGTGGATATAACGCTTAGTCAGGTGAAAAAGGTACCTTCTGAACTACCAGCCTATCCGGATCGACATGATGACAATTATTTATCAATAGAACCAGGGTTATATCCTGACCTGCTAGAGCCGATTATAGACAATCAAATAGACTTAGAGACAGATGGTTGGAATGCGATATGGGTTGATATTCAGCCAGAACAGCAAACTTCGGGAAATCAAGCAGTCAAGCTCAAGGTGTTAGACGGAACAGACTTGCTTTATGAAGAAGAGGTGGATATATTTATTTATCCTTATGAACTTCCAAAGCAAACGTTGATCCACACGGAATGGTTTCATGCGGACTGCTTGGCTGATTATTATCAGGTAGACGTTTTCTCTGAGAAGCATTGGGAAGCGATCGAGAAGTTTATTCAAACTGCTGGAGAAAATGGTACCAATATGATCCTAACTCCTATCTTTACACCCCCGTTAGATACAGAAGTAGGGGGAGAAAGAACAACGATTCAATTAGTGCAAATGGAGTATGAAAATGGAACATATACATTTAATTTTTCTTTATTAAAAAGATGGATAGAAATATGTGAACGCCATCAAATTGAGTATCTGGAAATCGCTCATCTCTTTACACAATGGGGCGCCGAATTTACACCAAAGATTGTCGTAAAGGAAAATGGGGCATTAACGAAAAAGTTCGGTTGGCATGTGAAAGCTGATAGTGAAGAATATCGGGAGTTCCTCCATGCCTTTTTACCAGAACTAACATCATTTTTACAAGAGAATTGGCAACAGGATAAAGTCTATTTCCATATCTCAGATGAGCCAGGAGAAGCCCATCTTCCTATGTATGCAAAGGCCAAAGAGATTGTTGCACCTTATTTGAAAGATTTCCATATGATTGATGCTTTAAGTAATTATCAATTTTATGAGCAAGGCGTTGTCGCTAAGCCTGTTGTCGCCTCTAATCATATCGAGCCTTTTATAGAGCATCAGGTTCCGGGACTGTGGACGTATTATTGTTGTTCGCAAAATATCGATGTAAGTAACCGATTTATGGCCATGCCATCTGCACGAAATCGTATTATCGCGACACAATTATTTAAATATGATATCGAAGGATTTTTGCAATGGGGATATAACTTCTATAATAGTCAATTTTCTAAAAAGGCCATTAATCCTTATGAAGTGACGGATGCGGGAAAAGGATTTCCTTCAGGTGATGCCTTTCTTGTGTATCCGGGAGAAAATGGGGAGGCGTATCCTTCAATTCGTTTAAGAGTATTTTATCAAGCTTTGCAGGACTTACGAGCGTTCAAGTGGCTTGCAGAATTAGAAGGAAAAGAAGAAGTTCTTCGTAAAATAGAGAAGCAAGGTGAAATTAGTTTTAAAAAATATCCACAAGAGTCTAGCTATCTATTTGATTTACGTGAAGAAGTGAATCAATCAATTGGAAAAGCCTTAAATCGAGTGGAAAATGGAAGCTAAGCAGTGGCGTGGCGGCTGCCTATCTGGGCGTAATATATTTGTGAACTGCTTCCAAGCAGGAAGTTTTCATATAGTTTTAAGTGCAATTTTTTTAAAAAAGAGGAGTGAAAGGTATGAAACAGGTAAGAATGGGAATCATTGGAGCGGGGTTAAGAAGTGGAATTGCCAAAAATTGGCACGACCCTAATGGAGAATCAATTGTTGTAGCAGCAGCTGATGTGTCAGAAGAGAGATTGGAAAAGTTCAAGCAAGAAATTAATCCGGATGCATTTGTAACGACGGACTACCGAGAATTACTTAAGCAAGAGGATATTGATGCTGTCGCCGTTTTATCGCCTGACTTCTTACATGAAGAGCATGCTGTCGCCGCCTTGAAAGCAGGCAAGCATGTGTATTGCGAAAAGCCGCTGGCGATTACAGTGGAAGGCTGTGACCGGATTATTGAAACAGCCAATGAAACAGGAAAACATTTGATGGTTGGCTTTAATATGCGTTATATGAGCATGTTTCAAACAATGAAAGGCATTGTCGACTCCGGGGTGATCGGTGATATTAAAGCGGTGTGGGTACGTCATTTTGTTGGGTTTGGCGGTTATTTCTACTATCATGATTGGCACGGTTTGAGCCGAAATACGACCTCTTTGCTCTTGCAAAAAGGCTCTCATGATTTGGATGTGATTCATTGGATTACAGGAAAATATACAAAGAGAGTTTCAGCTTTCGGCAGCCTAGATTTCTTTGGGGGAGATAAGCCAAATACACTTACATGTCCAGAATGTGATATCAAGGACACTTGTACAGAGTATAGTCCCCATACATTGACGGAATGTGCTTTCCGTGAGGAAATTGATGTAGAAGATAATAATATGTTAATCATGGAGTTAGAAGGCGGCATTAAGGCTTCGTATTTACAGTGTCATTTTACTCCTGATTATCAACGAAACTATGTCTTTATTGGCACAAAAGGGAGAATGGAAAACTCCGAATTAGAAGGAAAAGTCTATGTAAAAACAAGAAAATCAAATTCTTGGAATGAACTTAGTGACCAAACCTATGACATTAAAAAAGAGCAAGGCAGTCATGGCGGGGCAGACCCTAAAATTACCAAAGACTTCATCAATTTAGTTTTACACGATCAACAACCATTAACCTCTCCTGTTGCAGGAAGAATGAGCGTGGCGGTAGGCTGCGCGGCAACGGAATCAATTCGTTCAGGTGGAAAGGTTATGGAAATTACAAAGAGCCCTGTTATTAACGAGTTATTAGAGGAAAGTAAATAACGGTAGACTTTTAGTGGAGGTGTATTATACCCTCCACTAGTTGCTTTGTTACTATGCGTGTGACAAAAGTGATCACTCTTGATTGCTAAGAAGAGCCTCCCTTTTTTTATAAAATAGCTTGTGCAATCCAGAGCTAACCGTTAAAATACTCTGTATTCATTCAATCTGGGGAGAGATAAACCAACTATGCATGAAAAAGCCGTGAATAAGAGTCCTGTCATTATTATCGCAATCATTACGGCGATTAGTATTCTTGGAAATGAAATGTTGTTAATTGTTATGCCCATTTATTGGGAGTTTTTTGGGTTAACCGCATTATGGCAGGTAGGAATTATTTTATCTATTAATCGGATTATTCGGATACCGATTAATTCCGTTGTGGGCTGGTGTTACCAAAGAATTAGCAAAAGGACTGGGGTACTGATCGCAGTAGTTCTGGCGATTATATCAACCTATTCATATGGGACCCTTAAAGGTTTTTGGCTTTTACTAATTATGCGAATCCTTTGGGGGATTTCTTGGTCTCTACTCCGTTTAGGCGGCTATTTAACCGTTCTTTCCTCGAGCAATCGACAAACGAGAGGACAATTAATCGGTCTTTACAATGGACTTTGGGGATTGGGGACACTTATTGGCATGTTAATTGGTGGTCTATTCGCCGACTTGATTGGTATCAAATGGATTACGACAGTTTTTGCTATACTGGGCGTCTTGACTCTACCCTTTGCAGTTCGATTTGTTCCAAATAGTTTAAGTGAAGTAGATACTAAGCGTCCCACAGATGGAAAAGTGTCGATTCTAAAAAATAAACAGCAACTAAAAATATTATTTAATGGGTTGCTAGTTGCTTTGATTGTTTACGGCATATTCTTTTCAACGATTAGCAAACTAATGGAATATCAAATGAATCAGAACTTTATCATTTTAGGCTTTTCTTTAGGAGCAGCAGCAGTTGCCGGAATTGTCCAATCCGTTAAATTGGGAACAGATCCCTTTACTGCCCCTTTAATCGGAAGATTGTCAGACGGAAAAATGGGGCGCATACCTATGCTTTTATTCGCTTATATCTTAGGCGCAATTCTCTTTGTATTTATACCGCTATCAATGCCGTTCCCGCTTTTTTTAATCCTAATCTTTGCTTTCCAATTAGTGGCAACTATTTTTATTACAACAAGTGATTCTCTCGCAGCAGACGCAGCGAACGGCCCAGCTTCCGTTAAAATGATGACTCACTATACATTGGTTGTGGATCTTGGTTCTGCCTTAGGACCATTAATTAGTTTTTTCGTGCTGGATTTTATTGGAATTAAATGGCTGTATTGGATTACCAGTCTGTTATTATTAGTCACCTTTATTTATTGGGTTATAACACTCCGTTATCAAAAAAGGTCGAAGGTGGCGGAAACGTTCTAATTGCCTATTTAACTAAACACTATAACCGCTCCTTTTCATTTTACCTATTGACATAAATGAAAAGGAGCGGTTATAGTGTAATAGCAGCTAAGTTTTCAGTATTTTTAAAAATGTAAGCGCTGTATAACCTTAATGTAAGATTATTAAGGAAACAACTCTACTAAAAAGGGGGATGCAATGGGAGAAAATTTTTTCGGATTATGTGGTCATGACATCATGTTGAGTTCCATAGGATAATTGTAGCCTTAAATGTTGCGAGAAAACTAGAAAGCAGAACGTTTCACCCTTCAATTACCCATAATATAGCATAAGGTTTATTATTGTATTTATTTCTTAGTCACAAAGCATCTCATTTCTAACTAAAATATGGCGTTTCTCCGCAGTGCAAGTGATGAACAGAAGGGTCTGCCAAAATAGAAAAGTCTTTCATTCTACAAATAGTACAAGTGAAGGACTGCAAGAATAGCTTCGATTGCTGATGATTCCAGATATTATGGCCTCAGTATTGGTATCAGTGAAATTTGATGGGCTGTTTATCGTAATTGTTATGAAGCGCTTACAAAATATTGATTTGAGAAAATGGTATCAGATCTTATTTTAAAGGAAGGGGATAGGGAAAAGAGTCGATCAACTGGTCATGAGGTCATGCTTAGTATAAAGGGAAGCTTTTAAAAGAAGCATAACCGATCATTATCGTTATACCAAGCTAGAAAATAAACTGGTGATGTATGGGGGATAGAACAATGAGGAAGAAAAATTATACCATCTTGTTTGTCACTGTAATTAGTTTATTATTGATATTCACGGCATGTTCGAATGATGCAAAAAGAGTTGCAGGCACAAGCAAAAAGGGGGATGACAACGATGATATTGAAAAAGTTGAGGAAGTAACCATAAGAGTAGCGATACCGTTAAGTGAAGAATACTTTGATGGAAGATTTGGCGAAGTTGATAAAAAGTTGGAAAATATTAAACTCGAGTACGTTCCTTATGGAAATTCAGCAGAATCTTTACAAGAATTTTTTTCGAAAAAACAGAGTCCCGACATTATTATTGGTGATTATCCACCCATCAAAGAGCTTGACATCGGTTATCCACTCGATGACCTAATTGAACAACATAATTTTGATTTGGATGCTCTCGATCCCTCGTTAGTTTCTTTTATGCGTTCATTGGATGATGAAGGCAGAATGGTAGGTTTCCCCGATGGAACGTCATTTTATGGACTTTACTACAATAAAGATGTTTTCGATAAATTTGGAAAGGAATACCCGGATCCTGATATTCCGATGACTTGGAATGAGCTGATGGAATTAGCCAAAGAAATGACAAGAGAATTGGGTGGCGATCAATATATTGGTCTTCAAGAAGGGCCTTCAGGTGCACTGGGTGAACTAGCTGCCCGAAGTACCAACCCTGATACAGGAGAAGTTTTAGTAGAAAATGACCCGGCGTTTAAGAAGTATTTTGATTTAATAGAAGCCTATTACAACATTCCTGACATAGATAGTCCTGATCTATCTGACAACCCATTTGTTGAAGAGAGGACAGCGGCGATGTATATCGGAACAAACAACTATTTTGCCTGGGGATGGGGGAATCCAGATCCGGAGATGATTAAAAATATTGATTTGGCACCAGTCCCAGTATGGGAAGATCAACCTAATACAACACCTGCAAAAAATGCATGGCCAATGGTCATCGCCGATTATAGTGAACATAAAGAAGAAGCCTTTCAAGTGTTGACAACCTATTTAGACTCCGAAATTCAAATCGGAATGGCTAAAACAATGATGTTACAAACGCCTTTAGTAGATCCCGAAGTGCTCAAATATTATGGTTCGGATGTCCCTACATATGAAGGGAAAAATATCGAAGCATACTTTTTTGGTGAAGCGGCTCAATATGAAGGTAGGCAAAGCAATTGGGATGATTATGTTGACATTGACGAAGCAGAACGAAAGATTAGGGAAGATAAAGTTGATGTTGTAACAGTTTTAAGAGAATTAGCGGAAGAGTCGGAAGGAAAAATTAAAAGCGCAATGGCGGAACAATAAACTATTTTATAACTTATGTGGTAGTGACATCATGTTAAGTAAAAAAGAGAATCATAATTTTCTATATTTAACTACCATATTGCTTCTGTCTTAAGTGAGGAAAAATGTTAAAAGAATTATCTGGATTTTTTAAAATTCCCAACTGTTTATCATAAGGATGTTATTGATTTATTTGGAGAGGATTATCCTGATCCACTGATACCGATGACATGGCGAGAAGTAATGGATTTGGCTAGGAAAATGACGAAGGAGCAAGACGGTACTCAATATATCGGTCTAGCAGGGATGAGTTCCTTTGCTTTAAATCAATTCGCCCCGACGGCTACAGATCCCGATACTGGTGAAGTGTTAATTAACAAAAATGATGCCTATAAGAAGTATTTTGATTTGATTGAGGAATTTTATAATATTCCTGGAATTAAAGAAGAGGAAGATCTTGCCAATACTTTCCCTGAAAAGCGAGCTGCCATGACAATCGCTACAAATACAGGCTTGACTTGGCTTGCAGGAGACGATCCAAAGCCAATTGATTTAGTGCCATTTCCTGTGTGGGCAGATCAGCCAACAATCGGTCCGATCGCTGGGACTACACCAATGATTATTACAAACTATAGTGAAAATAAAGAAATGGCGCTTGAAGTGATAAAGGCTTACTTTACTCCGAATATTCTTCTTTCTCAGGTTCGTTCGGGAGGAACTGTTCCACCTGTAGCTGACCCTGAGTTGCACAAACAATATGCTGCAGAGGTTGAAATATATAAAGGAAAGAACCTAGACGCTTATTATGTATTAGAACGTGAGACTCCTGAAGGGCGTGTAAGTCGTTGGGATGACTATGTTGATCTTGTTAGTGCAGAAGAAGCGATTAAGGAAGGGGAAGATGTTGTAACCGCTTTAAGGAAGTTAGAAGAAGAATCAGTCTCGAAGATAAAAGAAGCAATGGCTACGAATTAAAAAGGTGGATTTCAATAGGTTATTAAAACTGCCAGATAAAGAGGGTTATAGCCGACATGCTGAGATCTATTTCAACAAATAACAGGTTAGGTAAAAAAGTTATTCCAAAAAACAGGGGGGGATTTGTAAAGTGAGAATCGATCGTTTTCGTATAAAAAAATTTTGGATGTTCAGTCTTTTAGTCATATTGATCTTCGGTACGGCTTGCAGTAAAGAAGGGAATGGATCTGCGGATGCATCTGAACCAAATATGAATAATGATACAGTGGCGGAAGAAGTTCCTGAAATTGATATGGATCAACCGATTACCTTAAAAATCAATGATTGGCGTGGAGAAGATGTATTCAACGAGGCTATTAAAGAGCCTGTTGAGGAAGCATTTCCAAATGTGACATTGGAACTTATCCCAATAATGCCTTATAAAAGTAGTTTTGAAGAGGAATTTGCGAGCAATAATATTCCTGATATTGTAATGGGACCTGACTTTCGTTACATTCCTGTTATAAAGGATGTTGAGCTTGCGTATGATATGACGGAGTTGATTGAAAAATACGGTTTTGAAAATATTGATCGTTTTGATCAAAATTTCCTTGATCAAATCCGCGCTTTTTCAGAGAGTAAAGAGGAACTGTGGGGAATTCCTTATATGCACAATAAGGCTGCCTTGCACTATAATAAAGATATTTTTGATTTATTCAGTGTCGATTATCCAACTGATGATATGACTTATGATGAGATAATTGAGCTTGCTGCTAAAGTAACAGGAGAAAGAAATGGTACTTATTATACTGGAATGGTAATGCCGTCTGCGGATCGCTATTTATTTCCGCCTTTAGGTATTACATTGGTGAATCCTGATACAGATGAACCACAATTCAGCACCATTCCAGAGATAAAAGATATTTTAGAAACTTATAAAAAAGTAAATGAATTCCAAGAAGGGGATCCGCTTCATGGAGATGATGCGATTGATCAATTTATTGCAGAACAAACATTAGCCATGGTTCCAATGTATTTCCTTGGACTAGATTGGACAGGACTACTCGAAGCACAGGAACAGGGAATGAATTGGGATATTGCCACATTTCCCAAATGGAAGGATCAAGGCGATGTATCCGCATTTTCGGACGGTTATTGGGTAGGAGTCACTTCAGCAAGTGAACACAAAGAACAGGCTTTTAAAGTGATTGAATTTTTATTAAGCGATGAACAGGTGGCCCATAAGATACGTTATCCAGAGGAATCAGTCTATACGGATGAACAATTTTTCTCGATGTCTGAAGATCTTCGTAATCCTTTATTAGCAGACCAAAACATGGAATCCCTATATAAATATCCTGCACCCCCAGCGCCAGATGGCCGGTCTAAATATGAAGAAATTGCGAAGACAGTTTTAAGTGAACAATTGAATGAGTTTTTAACATCAGATAAAGATGTCAATACCTTTTTACGAGAACTTCAGGAAGAAACTGAAAATCGAATAAAAGATGCAAAAGCCCAACAATAAACATAAAAATAGACAGTTAGTTTATTGAACGAAGGAGATTTTGGATCCTTCTTTTTTTTGTTGAACATGTCCTTTATGTATGGACATTTTTTTATTAAGTGGTATATTATGTGTATAAGACAATATTAAGTAGTGATAATTGTGTTTTTGGAGAGAACACATGTATTTTTAGTAGGGTGGAAGAGAAATAAATAATGAACAATAGGAGGGATTAGCATGACGAGTCAGAACCTAAATCAATTTTTAACAAAGAATTTGGAAGAATTGCATGAACAAGGTCTCTATAACGAAATCGATGTTGTCGAAAGTCCGAATGGACCGATAATCCAACTTAATGGTAAAAAGTTAATCAATTTGTCCTCTAATAACTATTTAGGGCTTGCTACAGATGAACGTTTAAAGGAAGTAGCGATTGAAGCGATTAATGAGTGGGGTGTAGGCGCAGGGGCTGTTCGGACCATTAATGGAACTTTAACGATTCATACGAAGCTGGAGGAAAGATTAGCTGCATTTAAAGGAACAGAAGCAGCGATTGCGTATCAATCTGGATTTAACTGTAATATGGCAGCGATTTCAGCAGTAATGGATAAGCATGATGCGATATTATCTGATGAATTAAATCACGCTTCCATTATTGATGGATGCCGCTTATCAAAGGCAAAAATTATTCGAGTAAACCATTCAGATATGGATGATTTACGTCAAAAGGCAAGAGAAGCAAAGGAATCTGGTCAATATAATAAGATCATGGTTATTACTGACGGGGTCTTTTCTATGGACGGAGATATTGCCAAACTACCAGAGATTGTGGAGATTGCGGAAGAATATGATCTTATTACCTATGTTGATGATGCCCATGGATCAGGTGTACTTGGAGCTGGAGCTGGAACTGTTAAGCATTTTGGCTTACAAGAACAGGTCGATTTTCAAATGGGTACACTTTCCAAAGCGATTGGGGTAGTCGGTGGCTATGTAGCTGGAAAAAAAGAATTGATTGATTGGTTAAAGGTCCGTTCACGTCCTTTCTTGTTTTCTACAGCTGTTACCCCTGCAGATGCTGTTGCTGCTACAAAGGCGATTGAGGTATTAATGGATAGCAAAGAGTTAAATGAACGGCTGTGGGCAAACGGCGATTATTTGAAAAAGGGACTGAAGGATTTAGGCTTTGATATTGGGCATAGTGAAACACCTATTACTCCTTGTGTGATTGGGGATGAAAAAAGGACTCAGCAATTCAGTAAAAGACTTTTCGAAGAAGGGGTATATGCGAAATCAATTGTTTTTCCTACCGTTCCAAAAGGAACAGGCCGCGTTCGAAATATGCCAACAGCAGCTCACACAAAGGAAATGCTTGATCAGGCAATTGCGATTTATAAGCAGGTTGGAAAGGAAATGGGTATCATCTAAACGAACTGCTCAGGGGGAAGCTTGCATGAAAAAAATTTTAGTTACCGGTGCACTTGGTCAAATCGGAACTGAGTTAGTCATTTTCTTAAGAAATCTTTACGGAAAAAATAATGTAATTGCGACCGATATTCGTAGCAGTGAAACAAATATAGCGACAAACTCAGGACCATTTGCGATCTTAGATGTTACCGATGGAGAAAAAATGTTGCAAATAGCAAAACGTGAAAAGGTAGATGTTATCATCCATCTAGCTGCTATGTTATCGGCCGTTGCGGAGCAAAAGCCACTTGCCGCATGGCATTTAAATATGAACGGCTTACTAAATGCGCTTGAAACAGCAAGAGAACTGGATATTCAATTATTTATACCAAGCTCTATCGGCGCTTTTGGTTCCTCGACTCCAAAAGAACGGACTCCACAGATTACCATTCAACGCCCTGGAACGATGTATGGAGTGAACAAAGTGGCAGGAGAACTATTATGTGATTATTATCATACGAAGTATGGAGTGGATACGCGAGGTGTCCGTTTTCCTGGACTGATCTCTTTTATGGCACCTCCCGGGGGCGGCACAACTGATTATGCAGTGGACATTTATCATGCGGCCATTGCGAAAGGAAGATACGAGTCATTTATTGCAAAAGGGACTTATATGGATATGATGTATATGCCTGATGCTCTCCAAGGGGTTGTCCAGTTAATGGAGGCGAATCCAGAAAAATTAAAACATCGCAATGCCTATAATATTACAGCGATGAGCCTTGATCCAGAGTCGATTGCGACAGAGATTCGTAAACATATCCCTACATTTGTTCTGGACTACAAGGTAGAGGCGATCCGGCAGGCAATTGCTGAGAGTTGGCCGAACTCTGTTGATGATTCCATTGCACGCGAAGAATGGGGTTTTTCTGCAAAATATAATTTGGAGAGTATGACAGCTGATATGCTAGAGAAACTTCGTGGCACAAAAGCAAGAGCAAAATAGATAGATTAAGCTGAAGGCTATTTGATGAAAGTAGAAACAAATAGCCTTTAGGTCATTTTGCACAAAAGCACTAGTATTCATAGTTATTTACTCCTGTTTTACCCTAATGGGATTGCAATCACACAAATATTAAAATATATTTTATGTAAGCGTTTTACAAACATGAAAAGGAGGAGTGTGTAAGGATATTATTTTATCTGGTAATGACATCACAACGTCATGTGAGTCAAAGTGAATCATCATTATTGCTTCTCAGGTTATGACATCATGTTTATTTTTATAAGATAAGAAAGTCTTAAAATTGCTTTAAGGCTGGGCAGTTGTTGTCCAGCTCCAGGCGCCATCGGCTCTAGGTCAAATAACCTGAGCCAATGAAAGGCAAAGAACGCCTTTCTCTGTCTCAGAACATTTGCTTGTCGCCGATAGGCGGGCGGCTTGCGCTTTTCTTATAAGATAAGAAAGTATAAAATTTTGGCTAGTGTTTTGATCTAGCTCCAGCGCCTAGCCCCTCGAGGTCAAATAACCTGAGCCAATAAAAGTCAAAACCGGACTTTTATTGGCTCAGAACATTTGCTTGTCGGGGCTGAGCAAGGCGCTTGCGCTTTTCTTATAATCATTGGAGGGGTTTTTTTGAGGAAAAAATGGATGAACATGATTTTAGCTGGGAGTTTAGTCGGGTGTATATCCCCACTCGTGATGTTAGATGCGAATGCCTCTACTCAAACATCCGCGAAAAAAGGTTCGATATCAGTAACTGAGTTAGAAGAGCTCCAAAAGGATCTTGACATATTTTATGATGGTTTGGATGGCTTTCCTGTTTATTCGAGTTCACATTCAGGTGGAATCAGTGCGATCGGTAAGAGTGCTTTTGTTGTTGCTGTTAATCCAGATTCTGTTCCTTTTGTTGGAGCGGCAAGATATGGGCAGGGAAAAGTAGTAGCCGCAGGTTTGAGTGAATACTTTGATTTTTCAGCCTCTGATGAGATTAATACGAAGGTATTAAGCAATATTTTGAAATGGGTTACAGATATTGATCATGAAAACCCCACATATTCAACCTATGCCCAAGCTTTAAAGGGAGAGGAAGAAATCACGATGGTGACGAATCGAGAGATACCCGTGAATGAGGATTTACCCATTCAGATGGAATATGTGGCAGATTTTCTATCGGTAGACCTTGATCCATTGGAACATCAAGTTGCTTTCGTTAATAACTTTCATCAACCTCTCTCGGACGAAGAAGTCCAGGCTTTGCTACACTATGTTAAGGAAGGTGGAGCCGTCATCTTTGGAGAAAAGGGTTGGGTGATGGAAGGACATCCTAAAGAATGGATGGCAAAGGAAAATAGCACCCCCAGACTTACAGATTATGGCATACAAACATTTCTAAATGAAGTAGGTCTTTCTCTCACAAATATTATTGCGACCACTAAGACAGAGACTTATCCACAAATGAAAATAGAAAAAATCCAAAATTATTTTGTCCCAACTCTTATTAAGAATGCAAAAGCGATTGAAGAGGGAACCATAGATCCTAGCACCCTTAATATTGGTTCGGATGAAGCAAGCCCCGATAAAAAGAAGGAGATTATTGCTCAAGTTGTGAGTGCAACAATTGGTAGTTTGATAGAGGAACATCCTCTTCTTGAACAGATGAAAAATGACTTAACAGAATTTGAGGTCAGATGGCCATTTGTAAAAAGTGATTATCCCTATTCTAGTTCGCTATTGGCCTATCAGGTCAGTGCTGCTTCTTTGGATGTTAATGGGGAAAAATCACCTTATGCTAATCACTTCCCTGGAGCTGTATCTCAAGATGCAGATATAATTGACAATAAAGAAGTTGTCGTTGATTTTGATTATGCTGATTTAAGTTATTTACGGATGGGTTATCCACCAGGTACTTGGATGAGTACAGAGCTCTATGCCCCAGCTGGGGAAATCATCACGATTGACGTACCGGAAGGAGTCGAAGATTTGTATGTCCAAGTTGGTTCACATACCGATGTTTTAACTGGAAAACCAACATGGAGCCGGATGCCAATCGTTGCTTTGCAACAGAAGCTTGAGCCAGGGGGAAATCAGATTAAAAGTCCTTACGGTGGATTAATTTATCTCATTCCGAAAACAGCCAAGTCAGGATTTACAGCCCCAATCGAAATTAGCGGTGCTGTTTCCACTCCAACCTTTGTTAAGGGGGAAACGACAAATGAGGAATGGCATCGTACAGTTAAGAATAATCCAGCTCCATGGGGAGAACTAATTGGAGAACACGTAATTTTTACATTACCTAAAGAAACGCTGCTGGAATTGGAAAACCCTACAGAAATAATTGAGCATTGGGATCAAGTAACGGCAAGTTATGATGAATTTGTTGGGATTGATCCAGCATTGCCGTTACCACATAAAGGATTGGACAGGCCACATCGTTATGTTGCAGATGTACAAATCAGTGCTGGATATATGCATGCTGGATATCCAATTATGATTCCGATTGATCCAGCCGCCTCTCACGTAGTGGACCCTGAGCTAGCCTTGGAACGGGGATGGGGATTCTGGCATGAAATGGGTCATGAGTATCAACAAAATGCCTGGAAATGGGGAGACCTTACTGAAGTCTCTGTTAATATTTATACCCTTTATATTCAAGAGAAGTTTACCGATGTACAAAGATTGATTGAGAAGAGTGATGATGGGAAATCTCATTACGATCGTGCCTTGGAATTTGTTGCTGATCCTTCCACAACTAAAAAATACACAGATCTCGAACTGATGGATCAACTTGTTTTCTTTAAGCAACTTCAGCTTGCCTTTGGCTGGGATTTCTATACAGATCTGCATATTGCTTATCGTGAAATGGATGAAAAGGAACTGCCATCAACAGATCAGGAGAAGAAAGATCTGCTTCTTTATATGGCATCGAAGCAATCAGGTTACAACTTGGTTTCCCTTTTCCAAAGATGGGGTTGGAGTATTACGGATAATGGGCAAGCAAAAGTAGATGCCTTGGATTTACCGGATCCTGAAGTAGCGATTTGGGAATTACGAGAATCGAATGTTGAAGATGCTTCGGCCTCACTACTTCTGGACACACTTGATTCCTATCAAGCAAACTTGCCTGAAAGAGTGTACCATCCATTATCCGTTCATCTAAAATCTGTGGAGCATTTCGAAGACAAGGGTGAGTCAGAAAAGGTAGTCAAACATATGGATGGCTTTAAGCAGCTATTGGATGACCAAAAGGAAAAAGAAGTTATTCCCGAATATGCTTATAACATTTTAAAAAGCAATGCGAATTCCTTGATTAAAAAATGGCAATAACTTAAGGCTTCTATCAGCGGGGCTTCATCTCACACTTAAACTTATATGGAGTCCCGTAGTCTTGAGATGGGGATTTTCTGAATAAAAAGTTATTTAAAAGGAGAAGAGGAATGGTTGTAAAAAGAATTACACAAGTTTGTCTTGTTTTCCTAATAATCAGTTCCGTTGCATTTTCTGTCAGTGCAGAAAAGCGGGAACATGTAACAAAAAAAGTAAATTCTACTTCGGATTCTCCTATCAAACTAACAGAAAATCTACAAGGAGATTTAGCGATGTTTTATCAGGATTTACAAGGAATGCCCGTTTATTCAGGCGGTGGGGTGGCTGCGATTGGAACAGAAACTTTCCCAGTCTTATCCCCAGAAGCCATTTCGGCGGTTGCGGCCGCTCGCTACGGTAAAGGTCGTGTAGTTGTTACTGGAAGTAATCGGTATTTTGATCTATCCCAGCCTCATGAAAATGACAACGGAATTTTTGCTCGAAATATTCTGTTGTGGCTAACGGATGAAGGGGGCTCGAACAATGGAGGTGGAGAGGGTTACACGAATCGCTATGAGGAGGCTCTTCGTTCAGGAGATAAGAAGATTAGGTTAGTAACAACTTTAACTAATTTTTCAGTGAACTCAGCTCTGCCGATAGAGGTAATAAAGGTAGATAATTGGACTTCAGCAAGTTTGGATCCCGAGAATGAGACGGTTGCCCTTATTGATGGTTCCATGATGGAAGAGGATATCTCTTCTCTAAATCAATATATTGAAAATGGGGGAGCGGCCGTTGTAATTGAAAATGGAAGTTCTTTAGTAGGGATCACGAGAGATACTCCGCTTGAAAGAAGATTACTTGTTGGAAATTATAGGGGAGCAAGATTAGGCGAACATTTTGCTGTTCAAAAATTATTGAACCAAGTGGGTCTATCTTTATTAAATTCAGGGGTATCTGCTTATAATACGCCTACAGTCATGACAGAGGACAAGGCTTATAATCACCACTTGCTCAACCGACTTCATGAAGCACAAGCATTAGAAAATGGCAGCATCACGCTTGATGAGATCGAAATAGGAGCTGCTGATGCAGATGATAATCAGAAACAGAAATTATTGTCAGATGTGGTGATTGAAGCATTAGAAAGCCTGTCTTCTGAATCAGATCTGTATACGTGGGCGGCCCAAGAATCGGAAGAACTGGAGCCGGCAACATTTCCGATGAAAAGGCAAGAGAATCCATACAAAAATGCTTTGTACAATTTCCAATTTAGTCATTTTACGCTTGATGAAGATAATACAAAGTCGCTTTACGCCGATGATTTTCCTGGTAAAGTTGCAGAGGATGCGAAGGTTATTAATGGAAAGGAAATCGGGGTTGACTTTGATTTCCCGGACACAATGTATACTCGGGCCTTACCAAACAAAAATTGGATAAGTACTGGATTGTATGCAGCCCCTGGAACGATAGTTGAGTTAGAAGTTCCTTCTGATACGGAAAATCTAACGGTTCAAATTGGCTCACATGATGATGATCTCAGTGGACTTGGTGAATGGAAAAGAGCACCACTTGTAGTCCATCATAAAAAACTTGCTCCAGGTATTAACCGGGTCAGTAGTCCATACGGTGGCATGATCTATCTGATCCCGATGAAGCCGAAAGAAGATACACAAGTAAAAGTGAAGATAAGCGGTGCTGTCCAAGCTCCTTATTACGAATTAGGGAAAACGACGAAGGAAGAATGGGACCAGATGCGAAAGACTTTGTCTACACCATTTGCGGAATTAAAATCGGATCGTATTAATCTAGTGGTTCCCTCGAAAGTGATAAAGGAGTTGGAAAATCCCGAAGAATTAATGAAGACATGGGATTCAATTGTTTTACATTATGATGAGTTAGCTGGTCTATCTCCTGATAAAGCGATGCCGAATCAGGCACATCAACTTTCTTATTATTATGTAACAGATCGACAAATTAAAGGTGGAGCCATGCATGCGGGTTATCCGATTATGTTAACAGACAATCTTGCAGAACAATTGGTCGATGTTGACTATCTTACAACGAAAGCCTGGGGATTCTGGCATGAGTTAGGTCATGAATACGAGCAAAGACCATGGCTGTTTGGAGATGCCAATGAAGTCCTTACCAATATCTATTCATTATATATACAGGAACAATTCGGAAATCCGTCTGAGCTGCTTACCAAAACGGACGGGAAGGACTATTTTGAACACGCATTTGATTATTTAAACAGTGAAAATCCCGATAAGAAATACGGCGATAATGGCCACTATGAACAACTCGTTTTATTTAGCCAACTTCAGCTTGCTTTTGGCTGGGATCTGTTTACAGATTTACACACTCATTATCGTGAAATGGCTGACGATCAATTACCAAATACGAATCAAGAGAAAATTGATGAATTTGTCGTGGCAGCATCAAAATATTCTGGCCGCAATCTGCTTGCATTTTTCGATAGATGGGTAATTGGTCATTCTGATGTTGCGGAGCAAAGAGTAGAGGAAATGAATCTACCTGAACCAGAGATCGACATTTGGACATTGAGAACTTGGAATCCGGGAGAGGTTGCACCTACTGAAATCATTCTTGATCTCGATGAATTGCACCTTAATCGAACTAATTTAGGAGCAACAGTTCAAGCAAAAGTATTGCCTGAAAACGCGGTGAAAGATATCAAATGGACAAGCAGTGATTCAACTGTTGCAACAGTAAGCAACAATGGATATGTTTCGGCTATATCAGAAGGATCTGCAGTCATAACGGCGGAAAGTGTAAGGGATCCTAATGTCAGTGCGGAAATAACGGTAACAGTTGAAGATATGGAGGGGCTTAACATCCCGATTGCTGATGCGTATGTCAAAGATGGGGGTTCAGCTAATACCAATTTTGGCAGTGATCCTTTGTTATCGGTCAAAAGTGATATAGCCGGATTTGCACGGAGATCATATCTGAAATTCAACACGAATCAGATCGATCATGATCATGTTGAATCTGCTGTACTAAGGCTCTATGCGGAATCTGTCAATAGTGAACCAGAAAGAATAATCGACGTCTATATTACGGATCATCAATGGAATGAGTCATCCATCACGTGGAATAACGCACCTGAAGGTTCGGAACTATTAGCTAGTACCAGTGTTACGGAAGAAGGAGAATGGTATGAATTTGATTTGACAGAGTATTTTAAGTCAAATGAATTAAATGAAACCGCTTCTTTTCTTATTATGAATCCTGGACCTCATTCACAGAAGAATGATGTTGCTTTTACATCAAGAGAAGGAGAGGGAAACAGCCCTGAACTGATAGTTAAATTGGATCAAGAACCTGATCCCGTAGTGAGTGCTAAAAGTGTAAAAGAGCTGGTGAAACAATTAGAGAAATCCGGAGATTTTTCAAATGCCGATGCTCCCCACTCTTTAAATCTACATTTAACAGCTGTGAATCAATTTGAAGATCAAGAGAAAGGTAAAAAAGTAGTAAAGCATATGGAAAGCTTTAAACAATTACTAGATAAGCAGCAGGAAAATAATTTGCTTTCTGACTATGCATACGATCTTTTGAAGTCCAACTCCGAGTCTTTAATTCAAAAATGGAAATAAGGTTTTAAATTGGAACCCTGTGATAGCAAACTGGTTCTATCACAGGGAGTTCCAATTTACTTTTGAAAAATGGGATATGGGGTGCTGAATTTGAAAAAAGCATTTATCTTTATTCTGACCGTGGGGTTGGTTGTAAGTATGTTTTTACCAAGGGACAAAATCTATGCTGCTGAAGGAGAAGAGGCAGAATCGCAAAGCTATGAGAAAATGCGATTGAAATGGTTTAATCGTTTGACGGGAAATGATCAGTTTAATCCGGATGATCCACATACAGCTGCATATGTTGAGAATTTAGTTTCAAAAGTGAAAAACGGTCAGCAAACAGGCTATTGGGACAAGCTGAATCGTTCCAAAGATCGTAATCACCTGTGGAGTGATTTAACGAGTGCGAGTGATTCAGCCGATGTCTCAAACAATTATTATCGTTTAAGGGATATGGCCTACGCTTATGTCATGAAAGGTTCTGAACTATATCAAAATAAGGAACTTCGTGAGGATATTATCAATGGGTTAGATTGGATGTATGCTAACCGCTACAACGAAAACCAGTCTCAATATGGAAATTGGTGGAACTGGGAAATTGGCGCTCCTGCAGCATTGAAGGATTTGTTGGTCTTGATGTATGACGATCTGACTGAATCGCAACAGGCGGACTATATCAAGGCGATTGACAATTTTGTACCGAATTCCACTGATCGGGTTCGTTTTCCAGGAGTGATCGAAACAGGAGCGAATCGGACGGATAAAGCCCTGATTGTAAGTGTTAGAGGAATCGTTGGAAAAAATGGTGATAAGATTGCTGAAGCTCGCGATGCGCTAAGTCGAGAATTTAAGTATACAACAAGTGGTGATGGGTTTTATCAGGATGGTTCTTTTATTCAACATGATCATGTCCCCTATACAGGGAGCTATGGCTCCGTATTAGTAGATGGACTTTCTAATCTGTTGTACCTTTTACGGGAAACACCGTGGGAAGTCACCGATCCGAATGCTAGCAATGTCTATCATTGGGCAAAGGATTCCTTTGCACCTTTAATATATAAAGGGGCGATGATGGATATGGTGAGGGGACGGGCTATTTCCAGGCAAAATTCCAGCGATCATACGACAGGGCGAACGATTACGCTAAGTCTCCTTCGTTTATCGGAAGGTCTTCCACCTGAACAAGCCATGGAAATAAAAAGCATGGCGAAGGAATGGATTCAAGCGGATACAACTTTTAGTGACTATTTCGAAGGTCTTAATATTTATGATGTCATCCTTGCTAAAAACCTCATGAACGATGGCAGTATCGAACCACGCGGCGAATTTTCGCAGAATCAGATATTTGCGGCAATGGATCGGGCTGTTCATCACAGGCCGGAATTTGCATTTGGGGTAAGTATGTCGTCTAAGCGGATTTCCAGTATGGAGATGGGGACACATAGTGGAGCTGAAAATACAAAAGGTTGGCATACGGGTTACGGAATGACCTATTTGTATAATAACGATCTTAAACAATACAGTAATGATTATTGGCCCACAGTTGACATGTTTCGTCTCGCTGGAACAACGACAGACGGAGCAAAGGGAAGTCCACTTGAATCATGGTCACCTTATTTTAGCTCAAAGACATGGGTAGGCGGTTCCAACATGGATGGGGTATTTGGAGCTGCGGGAATGGAGTTTGATCTTGAGAATAGCACGCTAACAGGTAAAAAATCCTGGTTTATGTTTGATGATGAGATTGTTGCAGTAGGTTCGGGGATTACGGGAAATGATGACCGAAAGGCAGAAACGATTATTGAAAATCGACAGTTGCAGGATAATGGTGAGAATCGCTTGATTGTAAATGGGGAAACAAAACCAAAAGAATCTGGATGGCAGGAAACAATGGATCAAGTCAAGTGGGCTCATTTACAAGGGAATGTAGCCAATTCAGACATTGGTTATTTCTTTCCTGAAGATTCTACAGTTTCCGCTTTGCGTGAGGCGAGAACTGGTTCTTGGTCTGATATTAATGTTGATGGTTCCAAAGATCCGGTAACGCGACATTATCTAAGTCTAGCTTTTGATCATGGAGTGAATCCTGATGGAGCTGATTATGAGTATGTCTTACTTCCGGGAAAAAGTTCAGAAGAAACAAAGCAATATGCGAAAAACTCGGATATTACGATTCTTGAAAACAGTGTGAAGGCGCATGCAGTAAAAAAAGACAAACTAGGTATTTTGGCAGCAAACTTTTTCGAATCTACTCCACATAATGTTGATTTTATCCGTTCATACGGGCCTGCTTCGGTCATAGTACAGGAAAAGGGAGATGAATTAACCTTATCGGTATCAGATCCGACACAAACCCAAAGTAAAATCAAACTGGATCTAGGCAAAGTTAGCCGAGAGGTTATCAGTCAAGATGATACGATCAAGGTGTCGGATCAGGAAACATATACGGAAGTGGACGTAAATGTATCTGGTTCAATAGGGAAAACACATACGCTGAAATTAAAAATTGATGAAAATGCTGGAAAGCTTCCTGAAGAGATTTTACCTGCTGAAATTGTTCTTGATCAGGATGAATTACATCTTAACTCTAAAAACTTAGGTGTGGCGGTTCATGCACAAGTATTACCAGAAAATACGTGGGTAAAAGAAATCAAATGGTCAAGCAGTGATCCCTCCATTGCTACGGTAAATGATAATGGATATGTATCGGCAGTATCAGAGGGAACCGCGATTATAACAGCAGAAAGCATTAGAGATTCCAATGTAAGAGCACAATTATCGGTAAAAGTTGAAGAAATGGAAGGGTTTCATATTCCATTTGCAGATGCTTATGTACAAAGTGGAGGGTCTGCAAATACAAATTTTGGAAGCGCTCCTTCATTAGTTGTCAAAAGTGATGTATCTGGCTATGGACGCAAATCATATTTGAAATTCGATGTGGGTCAGATAGAGCGTGATAAGCTTGAGTCTGTTGTTTTGAGACTATATGCAAACGGCGTCAATAGTGACCCAGAGAGGACAATCAACCTTTATGCAACGGATCATCAATGGGAGGAGTCCGGCATCACATGGAATAACGCTCCTGAGGAGTCAGAACTTCTATCTAGTGTTACCGTTACAAAGGCAGAGGAATGGTATGAATTTGATTTGACAGAGTATTTTAAGGTAAATGAAGTAGGTGAGATTATCTCCTTCCTTGCCATGAACCCGGGGCCAAATACACAGAAAAACGATGTTTCTTTTACCTCAAGGGAAGGGGATGAAAACAAGCCACAGCTTATTGTCAGCTCGATTCAAGAACCTGAGGCAAGTGCTCCCAGTATAAAACGTTTAGTTGAGCAATTGGCAGAGAAAGGGGAATTTGCAGATGATCAAGTTCCTCATGCGTTAAAGCAACATTTAACAGCCGTGGGTCATTTTGAAGAACAAGAGAAAGCAGCCAAAGTGGTCAAACATATGATCAGCTTTAAGCTTTTGCTCGATCAATATAAAGAAGAAAAGCAGTTATCGGAAACTGCCTATCATCTTCTTAAGAAAAATGCCAATCGTTTAATAGCAGAATGGCAATAAAGAAATTCACAAAGACATGATGGAGGGAGGAAGAGGAATGAGGGACGGAAAGATAACAAGGAAGGAGCAAAATGGTCAGAAAACTGGAATGAGGTTTTTTATAAAGTTGCTCGCATTACTTTATTTGTTCTTTTTGAATGTTTCGCTCCTTACGACTCTGACGAAGGCCTCTTTTCATGATGTTGTGAACATGGAAGGCAATCTCTCAGCTGATGTGTTATTTTCAGATCAAGAGGATACAGAACATGAACAAGAAAGCAAAGAGGTAGACAGTCACGATTCATATACGGAAGAGAACAAGGAATTAGATGAAGATGAAAAAGAGGCTGATTCAAATTCTGTAGGTGATCGTGTTGATGAAGAGACGGAGTCTGAAAGCGGTGAAGATAGCAATCAATCTACTAATCTTGAAAACATAGAGGAGCAGGAGTCACTGCCGAATGATCCGAAGTCTTCCGATGAGGGAGCGAACCCGTCATCGACCGACTCGATGTCAAAACTCGAATCAACGTCAAAACCCGATTCAGAGGACTTGAACTCCACGTCCAACAGCGAAGATTCGCTGGCGAATGATTCGAAGTCAACATCGGATACTGAGGTAGACAATGAGGATTTAGAATTGGAGCTCAACAATAAATAGCATTGGAGTGATGGGGAAGAATGAAAAAAATCCTCAAATGGTTGAATCAAATTGTGAGTATTCTATTGATCGTGCTACTCATAAGTATGGTCTTTATCATCATCGCCTCTAGATCTGCCGGAGGAGAACCAAGCCTGTTTGGCTATCAATTGAAAGCGGTGTTATCTGGTTCTATGGAGCCAGAATTAAAGACAGGATCCATTATTTTGGTTCAACAAACGGAAGATACAACAAATTTTGCAAAAAACGATGTAATTACATTTCGCACAAACGAGAACATCCTGATTACCCACAGAGTCATCGAAATGGAAAATAATGGGGAACAATATCTGACCCAAGGTGATGCGAACAACGCGCCGGATGTCGAACCGGTAATGGCCCAAAATGTGGTAGGGAAATATTCAGGATTCACCGTTCCGTATGTTGGTTATGCCTTGCAATTTATGAATACAAAACAAGGGGCGGTTTTACTCTTAATGATTCCGGGGCTCCTGTTCCTAGGACATGCCTTTTTCACAATCTGGCGTGCTCTTAAGTCAATTGAAACAGTAAAAAAGCCATCTTTAGAAGAATAATAGTGCTCAATGGTAGGCACATCCCTTATTTAGGGGATGTTCATATAAATAAACAAGGGGAGGAAAATGGAGATGGATATTAAAAAACAGTTAGGTATGGGGTTAATGTCAGCAGTACTTGGGGTTACATTATTAGCGGGAGGCACATACGCTTATTTTAGCGACAGTGTAGAGACGAATAATACATTTGCGGCGGGAACTTTGGATCTTGCAGTAGCTCCTACGGAAATTATTAATGTAGATGAGATGAAGCCTGGGGACTCCTTCATTCGTGACTTCGAATTGCAAAATAACGGTACACTTGATATTGGAAAAGTTTTGCTTGAAACTGACTATGCAGTGGATGATGCACAAGGCGATAATACGGAAGACTTTGGCGAACACATCCAGGTTGAGTTTTTGTATAATGCGGACAAGCTAGACGAGGTCATTTATGAAACAACTTTAGCCGAATTGAAAGATATGAAACCTGAAGCTGTGAATGAACATGTCTTTTACCCAATATTGGGCGAGAAAGGCTTACCTGTTGGTGATATTGATGATCTTGTGGTGAAATTCAACTTTATAGATAATGGAGAAGACCAAAACCAATTCCAAGGGGACTCTATTAATCTGACTTGGACATTCAATGCTCAGCAATCAGAGGGTGAACAAAGATAATGTAAAAAATATAGTGCCTGGTTCCTCTAGTCAACAGGAGGGCCAGGCGTTTTAGTAATCTGTAAATATGAGAAAACGGGAGGAACGTGATGAATAAAATTTTCTCTACTTCTTTGGCATGTATATTATGTAGTTTGTTCTCATTTGTTATTCAGGAGGCGAATGCAGAAGAGACTCAAAGAGAAAACTTGCTCAAAAATAGTAGTTTTGAAAAAATAATTGAGACTGAAGAGAATATATGGAAAAACAATGTGGAACCTGAGGACTGGGATGTATGGATTCCAAGTGGAAATCCTACATTAATGATTGATTCAGATATATATTATGATGGCAATCAGTCTATCCGAATAGATGCTGAAGCAACTAGTCGAGCAGATGTTTTACAAGATGTGCCTATTAAGTCTGGAACGAATTACAAGTTCAACGTTTGGACTAGAACCAATCAAGTAAAGGCTTCTGGTGGAGGAGTATATGTTAGAACGCAGTATCTAGATATGAATGGGAAAAAGATTAGTGATGGGCCGAGTACAACTAGATTAACGGGTAACCATGACTGGACTTTATTAGGGATGAATATAGCGGCCCCTGAGAATGCAAAAACATTGCGAATTGAGCTTTTTCTTGAAACAGCGACTGGGACTGTTTGGTTTGATCAGACAAGTCTTGAGGAGACTGATGAAATATTTCTAACAGGATTTGAATTAGAGAAAGATTTTATATCTTTGAAAAAAGGGGATAAAGCTCAATTAACTCCCATTTTTAAACCAGCAAATGTTACAGATAAAACGGTACATTGGGAATCGTCCAATCCTAGTATCGTATCAGTCGATGAAAAAGGTGAAATACATGCAAAAGAATATGGCAATGCAACTATTAAGGCAACAACTCGTGACGGGGATCATAAAGCGGAAGCCTTTGTTAGTGTGGAGTCAGATTCCATGCTAGAAGCATATGATACTATTCGTTTGAATTGGTTGAATAAACTTACGGGGAATCTTCAATTTAACTCTAATGATCCCGATATGGTCGACTATATTACAGATTTGGAAGATCGTCTTACAAACTCCGAACAGACGGGCCGTTGGGATACAATGAATAAAGCAGCGGATCGTACCTACTTATGGGAGCATTTACAAAGCACAACAGACTCTAGTCAAATCTCAACAGCCTACGGGATTATCAGAGATATGGCTCGGGCTTATTCTACGGAAGCATCCAATTTGTATCAAAATGAGCGGCTAAAGGAAGACATTCTCGGGGCTTTAGAGTGGATGTATGATAATCGCTATAATGAACATAAAAATGAATACGGAAACTGGTGGGATTGGGAAATCGGCACGCCTCAAATTTTAAATAATATTGTGGTGCTGATGTATAACGATTTACCGCAGGCTCATATTGATCAATATATGAGGACAGTTGATCGCTTTGTCCCAGATCCAACGAAAAGAGAAGCGAACAAGAATGTGACTGAAACAGGTGCGAATTTATTAGATAAGGCTCTTGTTGTGACATTGAGAGGGATCATTGGTAAAAATGGAGCAAAGGTGAGTCAGGGTAGCGAATCGATGGAAAATGAGTTTCTTTATGTAGAACAAGGAGAAGGTGTTTACGAAGACGGCTCACTTGTGCAACATACGAATATTGCCTATACCGGAAGCTATGGTGCGGTTTGGATGAACCGAGCTGCAGATATGCTATATTTACTCAACAATACGCCATGGGATTTGGCAGACTCTAATATTCATCATGTCTATGATTGGGTATCAGATTCCTTTGAACCACTCATCTATCAAGGTGCAATGATGGATATGGTTCGCGGACGAGCTATTTCTAGAGAAAATGAGCGTGATTATCAAAGTGGAAAAGGAACCGTTCTTAGCATTCTTCGTTTGTCTGCTTCAGCACCAGCAGAAAAACAAAAAGCGATGAGGGAAATGGTCAAGGAATGGTTGGACAATTCAATCAATGATAATGTTGTGCAAGGATTGTCCGTTTATGAAATTGAGCTAGTCAAATCACTGATGGATGACTCTTCGATTCAACCAAGAGGAGAATTAATTAAGAATCAAGTGTTTGCGGGAATGGCACGAGCTGTTCATCTTCGCCCTCAATTTGGCTTTGGTATAAGTATGTTTTCAGACCGAATCTCGGCATTTGAATACGGCAATGGCGAAAATAAAAAAGGGTGGTATACGGGTGCAGGGATGACTTATTTATACAATGCTGATCTGACTCAGTATAATGATGATTATTGGCCAACGATTGATAGCGAGCGCTTGCCAGGTACAACGACAGATCATTCAAAAGGAATATTAGGAGCTTGGAAGTCCTATTTAAATCCGAAAAATTGGGTTGGAGGCGCCTCATTAGATAATTTATATGGAGCGGCCGGTATGGATTTTGCAATGTCAGGCTTAACAGAAAGTACATTACAAGGCAAAAAGTCTTGGTTTATGTTTGATGATGAAATCGTTGCTATGGGGTCAGATATTAGCAGCTCAGATAACCGCCAAGTGGAAACAATTATTGAGAATCGGCTACTAAAAGATAGTGGGGACAATCAGGTAGTCATGAACGGAGAAGAAAAATCAAAACAGTTAGGTTGGTCAGAGAAAGTCAATCAAGTGAAGTGGGCTCATTTAGAAGGCAATGTGACGAATGCGGATATTGGCTACTATTTTCCAGAAACGTCTGAAGTGTCTGCTTTACGTGAAGCTAGAACAGGTTCGTGGAATGATATTAATGATAGTGGTTCAAAAAAATCAATTACGAGAAACTATCTCAGTCTATCATTTGAGCATGGGGCTAACCCTAAGAATGAAGCATATTCTTATGTTCTTTTGCCGAGTAAATCTGTAAAAGAAATAGAGGATTACAGCCAAAAACCAGATGTTATGATATTGAATCAAACATCAGCAGTGCATGCGGTAAAAGAACAACATCTCGGTATTACGGCAGCCAACTTCTGGGAAGGAAATGTAACTACCGACATTCTCCGTTCTCATCAACCCGCTTCTGTGCTGGTAAGGGAAGAAGGAGATGAATTGACCCTTTCGGTATCAGATCCAACCCACGGGCAGGATAAAATTGTGATAGATCTTGGAAAGATCGGCTTATCTGTCATTGACCAGGATAAGACAGTGACTGTTGCTCACATGTCACCCTATACTAAAGTAGAATTTGATGTATCAAATTCAATTGGGAAAACCCATACAGTGAAGTTTAAATATAAGCAAAATATTGAAGTGAAGGATCTGAGAAATCTGGTTGAACAGTTTGAGAAGGAAGGAGCATTTAAGAGTGACGATATTGTTGGTTCTTTACAATTGCATTTAACAGCAATTGGTCAATTTGAACAAAAGGAAGCAACCGCAAAAGTGGAGAAACATCTGGAAGGTCTCCAAACATTATTAAACCATCATAAAGAAAATAAAACGATCAGCAACTATGCATACAACACACTTCATGCGGCCGCAAATTCATATTAAGTGCCTGGCACGCCCCGGAATATGTCGAATCTATCTTACCGACAAAAACGGGGAGGTGCCAGGTACTTCCTTTTTTTGATATACTGTTCTTATCATTCAATTGGGGGAATTTTTCATTGTTAACCAAAGGGAAAGAGATATTGCAAACTCATTTTGGGTATAGTCAATTCCGAGTAGGTCAGGAGGAGATTATTCAAAAGGTTTTAACGGGAAAGGATACGCTAGCGATTATGCCGACAGGTGGAGGGAAATCGATTTGTTATCAAGTCCCTGCCATGATGTTACCTGGGGTTACGATCGTCATTTCTCCGTTGATTTCCTTAATGAAAGATCAGGTCGATGCCCTAGAGAAGGCAGGGATTCCTTCAACCTATATTAATAGCACTGTTTCGAATGAAGAGATGAATCAGCGGCTTGCAGATATTTATAATGGTGAATACAAACTCGTCTATATTGCACCTGAGAGATTAGAAGTAGCTTCCTTTAGAAGGATTATGGATGGAATCCATATCTCTTGTCTAGCGATTGATGAGGCACATTGTATTTCTCAATGGGGTCATGATTTTCGTCCTAGCTACTTACAAATTAAAAACTTAATTCATGATATTCAGCCAAAGCCAACTGTGCTGGCTTTAACTGCAACTGCGACTCCACAAGTTCAGCAAGATATTTGTGCACTTCTTCGTATTGAACAAGAAAATGTGGTGATGACAGGGTTTGAACGCGAAAACCTTCATTTTCAAGTGGTAAAAGGCCAGGATCGCGATCGTTTTTTATTGGAGTATATAGAAAAGAACCGTGGACAATCAGGAATTATTTATGCGGCGACAAGAAAAGAAGTCGATCGTTTGTATCAGTTGTTAAATAAAAGGGGTATTACTACAGGGAGATATCATGCAGGTTTATCAGAAGCAAATCGAAATGAGCAGCAGGAGCGGTTTTTATATGATGATGTGACAGTAATGATTGCGACCAATGCTTTCGGAATGGGAATTAACAAATCTAATGTTCGTTTTGTCGTCCACTATCATATCCCAAGAAATATGGAATCGTATTATCAAGAGGCTGGAAGAGCGGGAAGAGACGGAGAAGAAAGTGATTGTATTCTCTTATTTTCACCGCAGGATACGCATATTCAATCTTTCTTAATTGAACAATCAGATATGGATGAATTACGAAAAGAGAATGAATATGGAAAGTTAAGGAAAATGGTCGCTTATGGACATACGGAGTCTTGCTTACAGCAATACATACTTCACTATTTTGGGGAGGAAAACCCACCGGAATGTGGAAAATGTGGAAATTGTATTGATGAGCGTGAACACATTGATGTGACACGAGATGCTCAGAAGGTTTTTTCCTGTATCCGTAGGATGAAGGAACGATTTGGCAAAACGATGGTTGCCCAAGTGTTAACAGGGTCAGCAAATCAAAAAGTGAAAAATTTTGGTTTTCAGAATCTATCTACCTACGGAATTATGAAAGAAAAATCGCAAAAAGATGTGAATGAGTTTATTGATTTCTTAACAGCGGAGGGCTATTTAAAGCCAACGGATGGAACCTATCCTATCCTAATGCTGACTGAAAGAGCGGGTGAAATTCTCAAAGGCAATGAGCTTGTTTACCAGAAAGAAAAGGTTCAAATCTCTAAGGTTGTGGAAGATAATGAATTGTTTGAACGTCTTCGTCAATTAAGAAGGGATATTGCGGAAGAGGAGAAAGTTCCTCCCTATATTATTTTCTCTGATGTGACATTAAGAGAGATGAGTGGGAAATTACCGTTAAATAATGAAGAACTAATGCAAATCAAAGGGGTCGGGGATCGAAAATTAGAAGCTTATGGCCCTCAATTCCTAGAGGCGATTCAACAATACTGTGACGAAAAAGGGATCGAAAGAGAAACTTTCTCCATGCCTATCATTGAAAAGAAAGTCACTTCACAATCCTCCAAAGAAGCAAGTCATCATACGACCTACCAATTATTACAAGGTGGGAAGGAAATTGCAGAGATTGCAGCAGAGCGGGGGCTTTCTGAAAGAACAGTAGAAGGACATATTATAAAATGTGATCAAGAGGGGATGGCCGTTTCATGGGACCAATTTATTCCGACAGCTTTTGAATCACTGATTAAACAAGCGGTTGAACAAGCCGAAACCACAAGGTTAACGCCGATTAAAGAACAATTACCAGAAGAAGTTAGCTTTTTTATGATTCGAGCTTATCTACAAAAAACTCAAAGCGTAAATGAATGAAAGAGACAGGGACATAATTATTTTTATCAAAGAAAAAAACGAACGGATAGGTGCATATACTCCCGCTCTGGAAATATACTTCGCTTTCTGCGGGCGAGTGGCAAGTCTCTTCAGGCTTCGCCTTCCGGGGGCTTGCCGAACTCTCACTTCCCGCAGGAGTCTACGTATATTTCCTCCGCTAAGGTAATGCATTTCCGTCCTTGCTGTTTTAAATATGTCCCAGCCTCTTTCTTTTCTAAAAAATAAGATGAGCGATTCCCGTAATGATCGGTAAAGTAATAATTGTCCTTAGAAGGAAAATCACGATTAAATCCTTCATATTCACAGGGATTTTGGAACCGATCAGCAGTCCGCCAACTTCAGACATATAAATAAGCTGTGTAACAGAAACACCAGCAATAACAAAGCGGGTCATATCAGATTCAATCCCCTCTGCTAGGATGGATGGAAGAAACATATCGGCAAAACCAACAACAAAAGTCTGGGAAGCTGCCTGAGCTTCAGGAATGCCTAGTACTTGTAAGATTGGAATAAACGGAAGTCCTAACCATTGGAAAATGGGTGTGTATTCTGCAATGATAAGTGCCAGGGTTCCGAGTGCCATCACGACCGGTGTGACTCCCATCCACATATCGATAATGTTTTTACAACCATCTGAAAGAAACTTTTTCACGCTGCTACTTTTCTTTGCTTGAATCTGTGCTTGTTCCAAGCCATAGCCCAATCGACTATATCCATCTGGGATAAGCTCGGACGTATGATCCTGTTCTTTTCCATTTGCATACGTATTTTCTTTCTTAGATAGTGGCCAGATGCGTGGTAAAATAATTGCTGCGACAACACCTGACAAGGTAATGGCAAAATAATATGGAACAAAATAGTTCATTAAACCCACTTGCTTTAAGACGACAATACTAAAAGTGATCGAAACAACGGAGAAGGTTGTGCCAATAATTGCTGCTTCCCGTTTTGTATAATGGCCTTCTTCATATTGTTTACTAGTCAATAATACACCTATTGTCCCGTCTCCTAGCCATGAGGCTAAAGCATCGATGGAAGACCGACCAGGTAATTTAAAAATAGGTCGCATAATCTTTGTCATTATAGCCCCGAATAGCTCTAACAGACCAAAGTTTAATAATAGCGGTAATAATAAGCCAGCAAATAAAAATACCCCGAAAAGAACCGGCAATAAATCAAATAACAAATTGGCCCCCGTAGCATCAGACCAGACTGCCTCAAAGCCGATCTGAAAATAGACCATAACAGAGAAGATAAAAGCTAATATTCTAACGATCACCCAGATAGGATGGACATCAAATAAATTTGTAAAGAAGGGAGAGTTTTTTATAAACCCTGGTTTAATTGTCTTTGCAAGGATGGTGCCAATAAAAGTAAATAGAAGAATCCAAACCATAATAGCTGGAATAATCGGCCCGATTAAATCCTGGATAAGATCCGATAAAACAGCAATTGCAATCGTCACGCCTTCAGAAGAAGGAATGGGGATCATAAAAAGAAAAATACCAATTAAAGATGGAATTAAAAATAATAAAAAATTGCCTAACGAAAAAGTTTTCTTATTCAAAACGTTCACCTTTCATATCTATAAATTCACTTGTCTATTCTAGTGTATATTTATAAAAAAATCCACATTATTATACTGGCAGTATTTGGAAACCTAGGAGGGAAGCGTAGCTTTTGGCTGAATTTTTGCATTGGTCCTATAAATTCGCTATGATTATTTTGACTAGAAGGTTTAAAGGAGCTTGAAATATGGTAAAGTGTATTGCATCAGATATGGATGGAACATTATTAAATTCACAAGGAATGATTAGTGAGAATAATAAGCAAGCGATCGAATTAGCGAAAGAAAAAGGGATTGAATTCTTAGTTGCAACGGGTCGATCTTGGGAAGAAGCGCGCTACGTATTAGATAAAGAAGGAATCGATTGTGCGGTTATTTGTGTGAATGGGGCAGAGATCCGCTCAAGAAAAGGAGACATCCTCTATTCCATCGGGCTTGATGGGGCAACAGCTGAAAAGGTGGCCCAGGTATTTGACGAAGTCGGTATGTATTATGAATTATATACACCTGAAGGAACGCTGTCAGCTGATGAAGCATTGGGTGTTCAATCCCTTGTCGATATATATCATACAGCGAATCCTTCAGAGGATATAGATAAAATTCGTGATTCTGTAAAAAGAAGATTTACACATAGTTCCCTGCGAATTGTCGATCAATATAAAAAAATCTTTCAAGCAAAGGACTGTCAAATATACAAATTCCTCGCTTTTTCTATGAATGAAGACTTATTACTCAAAGTGAGCGAGCGATTGAAAGACATTGAAGGAATTGAAGTAACTTCCTCGGGGCGCCATAACATAGAAATAGGTCATCGCGAAGCACAAAAAGGAATTGCTTTGAAAAGGTGGACGGAAATATTAGGGATCTCCCTTCAAGATACAATGGCGATCGGGGATAATTATAATGATCTTTCCATGTTTGAAAGAGTTGGCCATTCCTTTGCAATGGGAAATGCAGAACCTGCGATTAAAGAGGTGTGTCGGTATACGACAGATACAAATTTAGAAGATGGCGTAGCCAAGGCAATAAAAAAGTTAATAGGGTGAATCTAGCTTCATACACAGGATATCAAAGGAATATAATCAGTTAAATGAGGGTCTCCAAATGGAAGGGAACGGGAAATCGAAGTAAGGGAGCTCGAAGCTTTCAGCATACTTGTAGGGAGCGGCGTCTTTAGCCGCTCCTTTACAAAAAAAGCGCTTACCTATCTTAGGTAAAAATTGTTTCCCATCCTTGAGTGAGACAAGTAGAAAGGTAAGGTGACTTATATGAATCTAGCAGAAATATTAGCTGTTAGTGTATTTGTCGTTTTTGCACTAATTTTAATTGTGGCTGTTGTGATGGTGGTGTGGATTTATTTTCTAGACGCACGTCAAAAAGAGCATTCGGTGTTACGGAATTATCCTGTTCTTGGAAATGTCCGCTATTTCTTTGAAAATATTGGACCTGAAATGCGCCAGTATTTATTCGCAAACAATCGCGAAGGAATGCCGTTCTCGAGACATCAATATCAAAATGTTGTAAAGTCGGGGAAATATAAAGATCGCGTTCATGCTTTTGGGTCTGAGAGAGACTTTGAAAAACCAGGATTCTACATACGAAATGCAATTTTTCCAAAATTGAAAGAGGAACTGCGCATCGATCAAGAGAAAAAAATACAAACAAAAATGTATAAGATCGATCATGAAGGATTATTTAATCGCAAAGAACATCGGGAAGCCGCTGTTGTTGAACCGTATTTGCTAGCGGAAAAAGATGCTGTGATCTTAGGTGAGCATACATGTCGACAACCATTCAAAGCGAAAGGTTTAATCGGACAGTCTGCTATGAGCTATGGCTCACTGGGAAAAAACGCCATTACCACACTCTCAAAAGGATTGGGAATGGCAGGAGGTACATGGATGAATACAGGAGAGGGCGGACTCTCTCCACATCATCTAGCTGGTGATACAGATATTATCATGCAAATCGGCCCTGCCTTTTTTGGAGTTCGAACGATGGAAGGGGTTTTTTCTTGGGAACAATTTAAAAGGAAAAGTGAAATCAAACAAGTAAAGGCTTTTGAGCTAAAATTAGCCCAAGGTGCCAAAACACGTGGGGGTCATATTCTAGGCGAAAAAGTAACACCAGAAATCGCTGAAATACGAGGGGTTACACCTTGGGAGACTATTGATAGTCCCAATCGCTTTCCTGAATATGATTGTCCAGAGAGTTTATTGAAATTTGTTGAGGAGCTGCGAGAAGCTGGGGGAAAACCTGTTGGAATCAAGATTGTCATTGGTTCCAAAGAGGAAGCAGAAGAATTTGTTCGCGAGATGGCTAAACTAAGAACATTTCCTGATTTTATCACCATCGATGGTGCGGAAGGAGGAACAGGGGCAACCTTTCAAGAGCTGTCCGACGCAGCAGGATTACCGCTATTCTCTGCGTTGCCATTATTAGATTCGATGTTGAAGAAATATGGAGTTCGTGATCGTCTCAAAATCATCGCCTCTGGCAAACTAGTAACCCCTGATATGATCGCCTACGCTCTTTGCCTAGGTGCAGATCTCGTGAATACAGCTAGAGGGATGATGATTTCAGTCGGCTGTATTATGGCACAGGTTTGTCATAATAATACTTGTCCTGTTGGTGTTGCGACTACAGATCCCAAAAAGGAAAAGGCATTAGTGATTGAAGAGAAAATGTATCGAGTGACAAATTATATTGTTTCATTAAGAGAAGGTTTGTTTGATCTCGCTGCGGCAGCTGGCATTGCCTCGCCAACAGAGTTTACAGAAGAACATCTGATGTATCGTAATTCATCTGGACAATTAATGTCAGGGGAAGAGTATAAGAAAAGTATGCTTGTCTTACCACCAGAGTTAGTACAAGAAGGAGCCTCTTAAGGGAAGGCTGTCCATGAATCATACCATGTATGACCCATGAGACAGCTTCTTTTCTTAGCATTCTTAGACAGCCACTGGTTCGGTTGCTTTCAGTTGGTGGTAGATCAACAAATCACGGTTGTACTGTGCGGTATAAGTTAATAGACTGTGAAATTCTACTTCTTCCATGATTGTTGGATCTACAATTTGATATGTTTGATTCAAGCGTCGCGCGTTAAGCCAGGCTGCTTCTTCAAAAACATACTTCATTTCATGGTCTTCAATATCCCATTGAAAGAGCTCAATATTTTTACTTCTCTTCGAGTAGGAATGAGCTTTTTTTATTTGATAAATGTGATAGGATTTTGAGATAGAAGCATATAAAGAATCACGGTCAAGAGAGTGTCCTAATTCATGAAGTGTTAGAGCTTGAATAAAGGCTTTAAATGGAAGCGATTCGTCCATCTCTTTATGAGATTGAATGGAACGTGTGGGGTTAAAAGAAATAACATCGTCTAAGAAGTTATAACTCATATTTATCCCTGTAGATCGTTGTTTAATCGGCATGAATAAATGGACTCTTTCCATTACTTCTTGTATCCAGGCGTTTATTTGTTTACAAAGATTTGTATGATTCAATTTTTCCCCTCTTTTAAAATAGTGTGCGAGTCACAATAATGGGCCACAACGGTTTTTTATATTGTATTCTACTCTTTATTATAATATAAGATGGTCTTTTTGCACTAAGTAAAATCAAAAATTACTGGAAAAATCTGTAATAAATAATGAAATGAGATGGGATATATGAATATTTTAATTGTTGAAGATGATAAAACCATTGCGTCAGGATTAGAATACTCACTCAAGCAGGAACAATTTACAACAACACTTTGCTATGATGCCACCTCTGCGAAAAGCATATTGGCAGAAAAACGTCATGAAATTGATTTATGTCTGTTCGATTTATCCTTGCCAGATGGGAGTGGCTATGAATTATGTGAGCTGGCTAAGCAAGGGGCTGATCTTCCCGTCATATTTTTAACGGCGATTGATGATGAAGTCAATGTCGTGATGGGGCTTGATATGGGCGCAGATGATTATGTTACAAAACCATTCCGGATACGTGAATTACTATCTCGAATTAAGTCCGTATTACGGCGGTATCAGAAACAGCCAAAGTCAACTTCATTTGTAGATATTGAAAATATCCGTATTCATCTTCTTGAAGGAAAAGTATATAAAAATGGCGAGGAAGTTGTTCTAACGGCGTTGGAATACCGATTATTATTAATCTTTGCCAATCACCTTGGACAAGTTCTATCACGTAATCAGCTCTTAGAGCAAATCTGGGATGTGGCTGGTGATTTTGTGAATGATAATACGTTAACTGTTTATATTAAAAGACTGCGAGAAAAATTAGAAGATGACCCACAAAAACCAAAAATGATTAAAACCATTCGTGGTTTGGGATATAAGGTCGGGGATTAAAGATGCTTCGTAATCGTGAAATTCAAATTTTACTCAGTGTGATGGGCTGTATCAGTGTCATCGCGGTTATAATTGGGAGCTTTATTTCTCTGGCTTCAGCGCTCATCATCCTCGTAACAGGCCTTCTATTAATAGGATGCAGTTTTATTCATACGCGTTGGAGATATCGGGAAATAGAGAAATTATCACAGTATTTACGAAAAATTAGTGCAGGTGATTACTCTTTAGATGTTCGCGATAATCGAGAAGGTGAATTAAGTATCCTAAAAAACGAAATATATAAAGTGACCCTGATGTTATCGGAACAAGGGTCCCTTTTACGAGGGGATAAAGTACGCTTGACGAATGCCGTTTCGGATATCTCTCATCAACTAAAAACGCCGATCACTTCTATGACCGTAATGGCAGATTTATTAAGTGATGATGATTTGCCTTTAGAAAAACGAAAAGAATTTGTTCATAATATCCAAGTCCAGCTAGAGCGAATTGAATGGCTCGTATCTTCGTTATTGAAACTAGCGAAAATTGATGCGGGTACGGTGATCTTTAAGAAGGACCCAGTCAATGTAGAAGAATTGATTCAAAAGGCCTTAAAACCTGTGCTCATCCCATTGGATATTAAAGCACAAACCGTTTCTGTTACAGGAGAATCACAGGTGACCTTTAAAGGCGATCTTAATTGGTCGGTGGAAGCTCTAATTAATATTTTGAAAAATTGTGTGGAACATACGGGGATTGGGGGAGCCATTACAATTTCTTATGGAGAAAACGCACTTTTCACGGAAATAGTTATTACCGATAATGGGAAAGGCATTATGAAGGAAGATTTGCCTTATATCTTTAAACGCTTCTACAAAGGTAAAACGGGAAATGAAGAGAGTGCTGGCATTGGTCTGGCCATGGCTCATAGCATTATTACCAGCCAAAATGGCTCCATTGATGTGCAGAGTAAGGTAGGAAAAGGGACTAAATTTCATATAAAAATGTACAAGCAGGTTATATAAAGAGGATTCCTGTAAAAAGAAATGTAGAGGAAGCCCATAAAGAAGTGAAGAAACCCATAAGAAAGTAGAGAAGCCCATAAAAGGTGTTGGGAACTCATAAAGAAGTAGAGATAGCCCATAAAAGGTGTTGGGAACTCATAAGAAGTAGAGAAGCCCATAATGAATCATAACTACCTCATTCTTACGTTTCAAATCGCAAACGAAAGTGACGAATTTGTCACTTACTAGTCACTTGAGAGTCATTTTAGATAGATAGACTAGACTTAACAGTTAAATTGATGGAGGTTTTACAGTGGAAATTTTAAAAATCGAGCATCTATCTAAAATGTATGGAAAAGGGGAAACAGCTGTGAAGGCGTTGGACGATGTTTCTTTTTCCATTAACAAGGGCGAATTTGTGGCAATTATTGGACCATCGGGTTCTGGAAAATCGACTCTTTTGCATCTGCTTGGCGGTGTGGATCGCCCATCAAGTGGGAAGGTTTTTGTTGACAATACCGATATTTATGATTTGAATGAAACGCAATTGGCAATTTTTAGACGAAGGCAGATTGGACTCATTTATCAGTTTTATAATTTAATCCCAGTGCTTACGGTTGAAGAAAATATTACGTTGCCATTATTACTAGACGGTCATAAAGTAGATCCGAAAAAATTGGACGATGTTGTCAAAAGTCTAGGGTTAGAACAACGATTAAACCATTTACCTAATCAGCTTTCTGGTGGACAGCAACAAAGGGTTTCGATTGGGAGAGCTTTAATTTGTAATCCTGCTCTTATGCTGGCGGATGAGCCAACAGGAAACTTAGATAGTAAGAACAGTAGTGAAATCATCGATCTTTTAAAAATGTTTAATAAAACATATAAACAAACGCTCGTTGTGATTACGCATGATGAGCAGATTGCCCTACAGGCGGATCGGGTGATTGCGATTGAAGATGGGAGCATCACCAAAGATGAGGTGGTTCGTCCATGAATATTGTCAACAAACTGACAATCAGACATTTAAAGCAGAATAAACGGCGAACCCTTGTAACTATTTTTGGTGTGATTATTTCAGTTGCCATGCTTACCGCTGTAGCGACGATCGGCGTTTCATTTATGGATTTGTTGAAGCGGCAATCGATAGCTGATGAAGGAAACTGGCATGTTTTTTATTCTGATTTGAATGAAAAACAGCTCGAAGCAGTGCAACAGGATCCGAACACAAAAGACGTTGTTTTATCAAAGGATCGTGGTTATGCTCTTTTGGAAGAAGGTGAGGATCCGTACAAGCCTTATTTATTTATAAAAGAATACAATGAGAAAGGTTTTGAACAATTCCCGATTGAATTAAGTTCCGGGCGTTTCCCGCAAAAGACGAATGAGATTGTGGTGTCGGATGAAATAAATCAGGAAGCTGGCTTGGACTATAAAATTGGGGATATTCTTAAGCTTGATGTAGGAGAGCGATATGCTTTTGATGAAGAAATCAATGATCCAATGGATCAATCATTTTCCTTTATGACTGATGAAAACGGGGGGCCAGCAGAGGAATTCAAAAAGACAGGAACAATGGAATATACTGTGGTGGGTACAATGAAACGTCCTACATGGGAACAACCTTGGTCACCAGGGTACACTGTCCTTTCCTATCTTGATAAAGAGAAAGTAAAGGAAGTCAATGCATTTATCGTATTAAAAAAACTAAAGGGTTCTCTTTTTGATGATACAAAGAAGTTCGCGGAAGCTAATAAAATTGATGATGATCAATATGGATTCAATTATAATCTTCTACAATATTCAGGTGTCATTAAAAACGGAGGCATGCGTACGACGCTTTATTCTTTGTCAGCGATTATTATGGCGATCATTATTGTTGGATCTGTTTCCCTCATTTACAATGCCTTTGCCATTTCTGTATCGGAGCGTTCGAGGCATTTGGGGATGCTGTCAAGTGTTGGAGCCACAAGACAACAGAAGAGAAATTCCGTCTTTTTTGAAGGAGCGGTAATTGGGCTGATCAGTATTCCCTTGGGGATTATCGCTGGGCTTATTGGGATGGGGATTACCTTTATGTTCATCAATAAGATGATTCAAGGTGCTCTTAGCGTCAGTGAGAAACTAGAGGTGACGGTTACGGCCGGTTCCATTCTAGTTGCTGTGCTTGTCTCCATTTTAACGATTTTTATCTCTACTTTTATTCCGGCAAGAAGAGCGTCACGCGTTTCGGCCATCGATGCAATTCGCCAAACAGCGGATGTTAAATTAACGGGAAAAGCAGTTAAAACATCCAAGCTTGTTCGGAAGTTTTTCGGATTTGAAGCGGAAATTGGCTTGAAAAATTTGAAGCGCAATAAACGGAGATACCAAGCGACTGTTTTTTCTCTTGTCATTAGTATAGTTCTATTTTTATCTGTCTCTTATTTTACAGATAATCTGAAGAAGTCTCTTGAACTTTCCCAAGATGGCCTGGATTATGACATATCGATTGACTTAGGCCATGAAGGGGATGAGCAGCTTGTCCAATCGATTATAGCGATGGATGAAGTAACGGAATATAATGTCATAAAGGATGCTGCTAGTAAGAGTGTCACCTCTTGGATAGATAAAGATATGGCAGCAGAGCAGCTGAAGACAGAGGAAGAGTTTAAAGAGCAGTTTAAAGATGGTAAATTTCCATATTATGTTATCCTATATGCTCTAAATGATGAGAGCCTAAAAACTTATGCTGAGCAAGTGGGAGCGAATTATGAACAACTGAAAAATAGCATATCTGCGATTGCGATCGATACGATTCAATATGAGGATGCTGAAGCAGGGAGGTATGTTGAGACAAAAAACATTTACGCAAAGGCTGGGACCAAACTAAGTTTGAATATAGGAGATTGGGAAACAGAGAAAGAAGAAAAATCAGACCAAATTACCATTGCAACATTGACAAATCAACAACCAATGGGAGTATTCTCCGGTGCTGGTGGAATTGATAATCTGGTTTTGATCATCTCAGAATCTACCTTGAATCAGTTGGGCGATGGGGTCCTAGTAGAGGGGGGAAATAATGAATCTCTTTACTTAAGAAGTGATGATCCTCTGGACACCCAGAAAAAAATTGAAGAAATCGAAGAGGTACGGCATGCTATCTACAATGTCTATCAAAATAGACAGGGAGAAGAGCAACTAATCATACTTATGTCCGTCTTTACGTATGGTTTTATTACCCTAATCACATTGATTTCCATTGCCAATATTTTAAATACCATTTCGACGAGCATCTCACTGAGAAAACGTGAATTTGCGATGCTGAAATCAATGGGAATGACGCCAAAAGGTTTTAATAAAATGATTAATTATGAAAGTATCTTTTACGGAATCAAAGCATTGTTATATGGACTTCCGATTAGTATTGCGATTATGTATCTCATGTATCGGGCATTGATGAATAGTTTTGATTATGTCTTTACGCTTCCATGGTTAAGTCTGTTATATGTAGTAGTAGCTGTTTTCCTCATTGTAGGTATTGCGATGTTATATTCTAGTGCCAAAGTGAAAAAGGAAAATATTATTGATGCGTTAAAGCAGGAAAATATTTAATGGAAGGAGCTCTCTGTCTAAACGACAGGGGGCTTTTTCAAATGGGAATGAAACTAATGCTAGCATTAGCACGTAATAAGTACTGGTGGTGATAAAATGAGTCATATCGTTAAAAAGTGGACAGAGAGAATAAGTAATGCTTGGGCATTACAAGATTTTCAATTAAAAAGTGCAACCATTCGAAGAGAGGTTTCACCTATTCAAACAACAGAATACCGAATTGGAATAGAATGGTTTCCTCCAGGAACAGCGATGATCGATGATCTGAATCCACCGGGGACCGTGTATGCTGAGGTAAATTTGACTTTGGATTTACTTACAAGCTTTATTGTTGTACAAAATGCGGATCTTCGAAAAAAACCTTTACCTCTATCTAGCACTAAACAAAAAGATGTTGTAGCTTGGATACAGGAAAATACAGGACTACAACAAAAGGTAGATTATGAATTAGAACGAGAAGAACAAGGGGAAAATGGCTTTGAGTATTTCTTTACTTCAAGATTAGCTGGAAGGAAAATTTCTCCGGGAGGTTATCTGGAAGTTAAGGTAAACGGTGAAGGCGTGATCGTTTTCTTTACATTGTCTGGATTCTTTTCGAAGTTTTATCCAAAAATCCAGGTCGAGGCAGCAAGTGAAAAAGAACCAAGAAATATTGAAGAATGGAAAAATCAACAGGTCATTCTGTTTGGCACTTTAAAGGAAAATGGTTACCAGCTCCTTTATGGAGTGGAGGAAGCCTTTCTGGATGATGAGGAAGAAAGATTCGTACTTGAATGGTCGAATGAAAAAACGATACAAAAAATACCTAGATCAGAACATCAGCTTGGTAAACTTTGGGAATGTTTTAGAAAGTCGCATATTATTTCGGAGGATGAGATGGATGTTTCTGTTCCACATCCCGATGCCATCCCGATTTCACAAGATGAGAGAGAAGCATGTTTCCAGGTTATAACCGATTACATGAGGATGCACCGACCAAATGAAAGTGGGAAGTGGGTGGTAGAAAGGCTTGAACGTCAGCATGGAATGATAGAAGCAAGCGTTAGCCCTATATCGACTCTTGATCGGATCATGGACAAATTCAAATTCGTTTACGATTCAAAAGATAAAGGTATAATCGAGATATTAAATAAACGTGAATTGTTTGAGGAACTGGTAGATTCTTCTATACCGAAGCCGCAGGTGACAAAAGAGGAGGCAACAGCTATCCTCAACCAAGATATCTTCTTTGAACCCTATTATTTATATGACATAAAACACAAGAGGCTAAAGTCAACTTGGATGATTGATTGTCACATGTTTGTGGATGCGCAAACTGGCAAAAAGCTATGGGAATAGCATGACTTTACTTTAGATAAAAGCTTGATTACTGCATAAATTGAAACGGGCTTTAACATATAAAGTGGCAAAGATAAAAGTGTTTTCACAAAAGAAAAAAACGAACTAGTATGATGCATATACTCGCTCCGGAAATATACTTCGCTTTCCGCGGGCGAGTGGCAAGATTCCTCAGGCTTTGCCTTTCGGGATCTTGCCGAACTCTCACTTCCCGCAGGAGTCTACGTATATTTCTTCCGCTAAGATAATACATCGTTTCGTCTTTGGAGCTTAATATTTTAGTTATGTCCCAACCTATTTTATAAAACCTTGTCCCGATCCCAAGGATATGTCCAAAAGCGTTCTGTTAGAAAGTGCTCTGGTAATCCTGTTTTTTCCTGAGCCATTTGCTTTTCTAGATCTGCCAACATCCATACCGTTTGTGAAAGATGAGCTTTTAGTGCCCAAAATTTCCGTTCAGACACGGCACTAATATCGTGTTTGATATCAGGTCCGCCAATTTCAGCTTCATGGTTTTTCGCAAAGGCAACACAGTGAAGCTTTGGACGACTTTCTTTAGGCAGTCTACGAACTGCGCGAACGACTGCACGACCAGTTGCTTCATGATCCGGATGAACCGAATATCCAGGGTAGAAGGAGATTACTAAAGAAGGATTCAATTCCTCAATTAGATTAAAGACAAGATTAGTCAACTCTTCATCTGGGATAAATTCTAATGTTTTATCACGATAGCCCATCATTCGTAAGTCGGTGACACCCATTGCGTCTGCAGAAGCCTGTAGTTCCTTTTTACGGATTTCTGGAAGGGATTCCCTTGTGGCAAAAGGAGGATTCCCTAAATTTCTCCCCATTTCCCCGAGAGTAAGGCAGGCATAAGTAACAGGTGTACCATTTTGTATATGACTGGCCATCGTTCCAGAGACACCAAAGGCCTCATCATCTGGATGCGGGAATACAACTAAAACGTGACGTTCTTTTTCCATATGGAGCAACCCCTTTCTATTAGTGTGTGTTCAAAAAGGAGGATAAAAAGGACCAAGAAGTTCGAGGCGGCGCAGCCTTGAGCAGCGGAATGTATGTTTTTAGATACATGAGCAGCAGAAAGGCAAGCCAACGAAGAATTCCGAAGTGTCATTTTTACCGGACTTTTTGAACATCCTCTATCAAGATTTAAATGGTGTTTTACTAATTTCTAAAGCAACAGCTAGCTTCCCATCATATCCATGGCCTGCAAGCAGTAATCTTCCTTCATTATCTAACTCGAAATGGGTAAGACCTTCTGCATAAATCCAGCCAATCGCTAGCTTTAGACCGATCCGATAGGGCCCATCTCCGACAATTTTGCCATATTCGTAACAAACTTCAGCATTGCGAATATACGCCCCAGCTGAAAAAAATGTTTCGTCATTATGGGAGGCATAGGCTCCGTTGGTTGTTTCTAAATGTATGTAAACTTGTTCTGTCGCAAAAGTATTGATTAATTGTTGGACTTCATCGATACGAATCTTCTCCACAATATAACCTCCTTTCTAAATTATTATTTTACTACTAGGAAAGGAAAATTACGAAAAATAAGTGTTGGCACTTATTCTACCTAGAAAGCTTCTCCTCAATTGGCCAATTATTTTCTCGCGCTTTTTTCGCAATATGAAAGAAAAAAATGAGAACAATCGAGGTTCCGATCAAACTACCTATCCAAGAAGTTGTCACCGGCAAATGGAAACCAATTTTTGCCTGCAAAATATAAGTGAAAACCATGATAAGCATAAACGTTCCAGGGATGAGTGAGATCCAGTAATTTTTTCGCGCAATATATAAATACATTGCACCAATGAATAAAGTGATCACAGCAGTCGATTGATTTGCCCAGCTAAAATATCTCCACAACAGGTTGAAATCGACTTTGGTTAGCAGAAAGGCAATAGTAAATAAAGGAAAGGCAACCCATAAGCGGCTAGAAAATTTTCTTTGCGCTAAACCTAAATATTCGGCAATAATCATACGAGCGCTACGAAAAGCTGTGTCCCCAGATGTAATGGGAAGGATAACCACTCCAAGTACAGCGAGTGTCCCACCTATTGCGCCAAGCAGAGAGGTCGAAACTTTATTGACAACCGCTCCTGGTCCACCTGTTGCTAAAAGGTCATTCAATTCACCAGGATCAAATAAGCTCATCGCTGCGGCTGCCCAAATCATCGCAATCACTCCTTCGGCAATCATCATCCCATAAAATATTTTCCTGCCTTGGCTTTCTTTTTGTATAGTACGGGAAATAATCGGGGTTTGCGTAGCATGGAATCCTGATAAGGCTCCACATGTAATAGTAAAAAATAAAAGTGGAAAGATCGGTGTCTGTTTAGGGTGAAGGTTTGTCAAGGACAACTCCGGAATCGGAGCTCTAGTGATGATAAGTCCAACGCCGACACCAATTGCACTTAGGATTAGCAGCGCACCGAAAAATGGATACAATCGTCCGATGATTTGATCGATCGGTAAAAGGGCAGCAAGGATATAATAACTAAAAATAATAAAAACAATCATTCCCAATGCAATCTTTCCATCCATTAAAACATGCAGTAGACTAGCAGGTGTGATAACAAAAACAGTCCCTACCAATAAAAGCAGCAGAACAGCTAACACATGAACAAGATATTTCATTGTTTGTCCTAAAAATTTGCTCGCTAATGCGGGCAAATGAGCGCCGCGATTGCGAATAGAAATCATCCCTATTAAATAATCATGAACCGCCCCGGCAAAAATAGATCCAATCACAATCCAAACAAAGGCAACAGGCCCGTATAAAGCTCCCATAATCGGACCGAAAATGGGGCCTGTCCCCGCAATATTTAGCAATTGGATTAAAGCATTTTTGGATGAGTTCATTGGCATGTAGTCGACCCCATCATGATTGACAAATGCAGGAGTAGGACGACTATGTTTGATGCCGAATATCTTCTCAACAATCTTTCCATATGTAAAGTACCCTAGAATTAAAAGAATGATTCCTCCTAAAAAGGTCTGCATTTTTACTTCCCCCATTGAATCTTTTGCTTCCAATGTTATTCTAGTAAAAGAAGATTTAGAACAATAGGGGATGATTTGTTGGGAATGAATAAAGCTGATCGTATAAGAGTGTACGATGGAATAGAGGAGTTACAAACAAAAGAGCTAACCAGGAGCCTAAGTAAAGATGAAAGACAAGGATTAGACGATTTATATGAAGAAGTATGGGAAAAGGATCGATTAGACTGTAAGCAAAGTTTACAGGAAAGTTATATCAATCTTTTTGCATTCCCTAATGGAACCTTCGTGGATGAACCTGTTAAATATGGGTTAATGGATCGGCTTTTGCAAAGGGAAAGACCCGAGTTTTATCGAAGTTAGTGAGGAAGAAGATTTGCATGAAGATCGGTGGCAGTTTTCTTTTACATTAGAAGTACGTGAATTAATGGAGCAAGCAGGTCTTGGGAGGGAATAGCCGTAAATGCTGCCAGTGACTGTGGGAAGCAATCTAGAGGATGTGCTTAAAAAAGAGGAAGTTACATGGTTGCAGCAGCTGCCAAAACCATTTTGGTGCCACATGAAAATGGTTGAAACCGCGGAATTGGAAAGATTGGCTGCTGATCACAGTGAAGATATGCTAGATGCAATTAAATGGCTAAAAGAATTATGGAGAGAAGGGTATTAAATCTATGGGGACGCCATTGATTTGTTTTATTTTTCATAGTGCTTTTCTTAAAAAAAGTAAGGATCTGTCCACGTCCTATGGGGCACGGAAGTCAGCACATTCTGCTCAAGCCCTAAAACGCCCAGAAAAGAAGAATTCCCTTTTCTGGGCAAGTTTTTATTTCTCTGTATTTTCTTCAAATGTAAAATGGGCACCATGCATGATAGGTCCAACATATTCATTTAGCTTCCATCCATGTTGGATAGCGGCTGTCACAAAGTTTTTGGCAGAAATGACGGAATCCTTGACTGATTTTCCTTTCGCTAGGTTCGCAGTAATCGCAGCAGCGAAAGTGCAACCAGCCCCATGGTTATAGGTTGTTTCTAGTTTATCTGATTCAAGTAGGGTAAAGTCATGACCGTCATAGAAAAGGTCGATTGCTTTGTCATGTGCTAGCGCTTTTCCACCTTTTACGACAACATTTTTTGCCCCTAGCTCATGAATTTTCACAGCGGCTTCCTTCATCCCATCAATGGTTTTGACAGGACCTGTTTGTGCTAATTGTCCAGCTTCAAATAGGTTTGGCGTTACAATTAAAGCCCGTGGGACAAGAAGCTCACGCATTGCATCCGTATTTTCCGGTTGTAAAACCTCATCCTCGCCCTTACATACCATTACAGGATCAATCACGACATTCTCTAATGCATGTTCATCCAATTTTTGAGCACCTAACTCAATAATTTCAACAGAACCGAGCATCCCTGTTTTCATAGCATCGATCCCAACTGATAGAATTGTGTTTAATTGCTTTTCTACTGTATCAACATCTATTGGAAAGACATCATGGCTCCAGCTATTGTTTGGATCCATTGTGACGATAGATGTTAAAGCATTCATACCGTACACGCCATATTCTTGGAATGTTTTTAAATCAGCCTGGATTCCAGCTCCACCACTTGAATCCGAGCCAGCAAGAGTTAAAACTTTTTTCATGACCATTTCTTTTTCCTCCTAGCTCATAAAGAATGTTTCTTTTTAGGATATACCAATTGATTTGAAAATAAAAGATATTTATTTTTTGGCCCATTTAATTTAGAAAGACGCTGTGTAAAGAGTCACCCAGCTTCTATTGTTCAGCATCAAATGGCTATTGTCGATGCCTGTACTGTATGGGAGTACATTTGTTATATCTTCGGAATAGGCGGCCAAAGTAGTTGATATTGCAAAAGCCAACAGCATCAGATATATCTGTAATCGTTAGACTATGATCGTCAAGCAGTTTCTTGGACTTTTTGATGCGATATTTATTGACGAATTCAGTGAATGTTCCTCCCGTCTGTTTCTTGAATATTCTGCAAAAATGAGATGGACTCATGTTAGTAATAGAGGCTATTTCTTCTAGGGTAATTTTTTCATGGTAATGCTGTTCTACATAATGAATGATTTGATTGAGCAAATTAATATTCCGTTTATCAGCTTTCACACTTCGGCTAGATTTCTCGTTAGATGAATAAAGTCTAGCTAATGCCGTTGTGATGACGAAGATGTATGCTTTTATAGCTATTGCATGACCGACTTTTTGTCCTTTATATTCCTCAACAATGCCTTGTAATGGTTCTAAAAACATCTGATAATTGGCGTCAGCTGGTTTTAATACTGGCGGCGGTAATAAGTGAGTAATCAAGAAATTGTTATTATCACAATAGTCCATAAGCTCAGGATTAATTAATAATTTTCTATTAAATAGAATCGCATAATAATCGGGTGTTTCGCCGATTGCTTCCCCAGCATGGATGAGATTTTCACGAATGAAAAAAATATCGCCCCTAACCGCATGGAATGTCTGCCCATCTATTTGAAATTTTGCTTCTCCTTCTACCATGTAAATTAATTCTATAACTTGTTCGTGCCAATGGGGGTGAAAGAGAGTTAAAGGATTGTCTTTTGGCGGTTGATAAATAAAATATGGGAAGGATTTACTTTTTAATGTCGGAAACTCCTGATACTCAACTTGCTCATCCATGGAAGATCCCCCTAGTACTAGTCAATAAAAAGTGAAAGTATTGTTTAATTCTACTTTTATAAAAAGTCAAAAATCAAAATTGTGCGAAAAACAAGCAAGATAAGATAGAGAAAATCCTACTCTAGGCATGTATCATTAATATATTATTACAAACGCTTTCATCTTACAAGCTTTGGAAAGGAGTGGAAAATAAAGCAAAATATTATCCAAACTCTATCTAATTGGGCTACTAAATTCTTGAGGGGGTATCGTACGATGACTAAGAAGTGGTTTCGATGGATGATTGTAGGACTTCTATTTATTTTCATGACCGCTTGTTCTACGAATACACATAACGAATCGCGGGAGAAAAGGATGGAAACCGATCAACAAGATAACAAAGAAGAAAAATCAGATGAGCCAGTGACGATTAAAATTGCCATCGGTTGGGATGATCAAATTTTTGATTCTAGGTTTAAAGAAATAGAGAAGAAGTTAGGCAATATTAAGATTGAACGGATCCCTTTTGATACAACCTGGGGAAATTTAGAAGAAATCTTTGCATCTGGTGTCGTTCCAGATATTGTTGTGAGTATTCACTATGACACCATTAAACAATTACTAGATGATGATTTAATTTATCCACTTGATGATCTTATCGCACAAAGTGATTTTAACCTAGAGGACCTTAATCCAGCTTTAGTTTCCTATGCACGCTCTTATGACCCAGAAGGAAGATTGATAGGGATGCCAGATGGTGTAGGATTTAAAGCTCTCTTTTATAATAAGGATATTTTCGATTTGTTTGGAGTGGAGTATCCTATTGGTGAGATCACTTGGGATGAGGCCATGGAACTTGCGAAACAAATGACTGGAGAAAGAAACGGTCAAAAGTATATGGGACTGGTTTTTGATGAACCGAAAATCCCTATAGAACAGTGGGCAGTTAATCCTATCGATCCTGACACAGATGAAGTGTTATTGACGAAGGAGCCTGCTTTTAAAAAATATTATGAATTAATGGATCGATATTATAGTATTCCTGGCATTATGGATGTTGAAGAAGAAGGGGATTTATTTGCCCAAGGGTTTGCTGCAATGAATGCGGGGTGGCATCAAACATTGCTATATGATTGGGGCGATTTAGAAGGAACAAAGGAACATATTGATATCGCACCCTTGCCTACGTGGCCAGAAAAACCAGGTGTCCATCCTTATTTGACTACAACCCCAATGATGATTATGAAAGATAGTGAACATGTGGAAGAGGCCTTTGCGATTTTGTCAGAATATGTATCAAAAGAAAATCAGCTTAAAATATCCCGTGCGATGGCAAGTGGGACTGTTTTACTGGATGAAGAGATATATAGTCAAACAGGAGCAGAGGTACCTAGCTACAAAGATAAAAATATTGCTGCTTTTTATGAATTGACTCCTGCTGAATTAAAAAGTCAAAGCCAATGGGATCGATTAGTTGATTATAAATTAGATGATTTTGCAAAGTCTGATGATGATGTTGTTACTTTTTTACGGAAATTACAAGAAGAGATCGAAATTAATATTAAAGACGAGAAAGCAAAGCAGGAATAATGAAATATTGAGGGTGGGCTATCCTATAGGGTAGCCTATTTTGCAGAGAAAAATGATAAAACCTTAGAAGGAAAAGGTGAAAACGATCATTTTAGCTGGAGAACAATTCAGAAGAGTGAGGAAAAATGAATGGAATGAAACTTTTATTCCCTTTATTCGTATGCAATAGGAGATAAAAACAGAAATGGGGTCAAGTATCTAGAAAGGAGATGGTAAACGTTGGTTTCTACTTCTATGTTTGTTGCACTTATTGCATCCATGTTATTTGCAATCGGCTTACCGATTGTATTAGTCGTTTTATTTAAAAAGAAATTTGGTATTTCGTTATATGTTCTCTTAATTGGAATGGCGACCTTTTTGGTTTTTGCGTTAATACTAGAGAATATCCCCCATACTTATTTTCTAGTTGGAAATGCGACAACAAAAGAATGGTTAGAGAATCCTTGGCTGTATATGCTGTATGGTGGCCTAATGGCGGGTCTTTTTGAGGAAACGGGACGTTTGATTATGATGAAATATGTCCTGAAAAAATACCGTGACTGGAAAGATGGTCTTTCCTTCGGATTAGGGCATGGTGGCTTTGAAGCAGCTGTGTTGGTGGGGATATCGAGTATTAGCACTCTTGTTATGGCGATTATGATTAATAATGGCTCTTTTGATTCTCTTGCTTCGATGGAGCCATCGCTGCAAATGGCGAAGGATCAGCTAACAGGAAGTTCAGCTCTTGTATGGCTAGGCGGAATTGAAAGAGTTAGCGCGCTTGCGATTCAACTTGGATTATCGATCTTGGTGATGTATGGTGTGAAAAATAGGAAGATTATCTTCTATTTTCTCGCGATTCTTATCCATGCGATCATTGACTTTCCTGCAGCGCTTTATCAAACAGGAACAATTGAAAATATCCTCTTTGTGGAGATCGTTTATGCCCTTGTTGCCGTAATCGCGATTGTTTGGATTGTGAAATCAAGGAGATTGTATAAAGAGGCCGTACCAAAAGTATAGCTTAATTATGACTATTATGTTTTTCAAAATTAAAAGCCCAAGAATGCTGTTAAATCAGCAATCTTGGGCTTTAATGTTTTTATTTTCGAGTTTAATGATCACAGCCCTATTTGCCTAGTGTTGCTGAGCCACAATCACAACTTGTCCTTTATCTAGAATGCTTTCATACTTCTCGGCTTCCTGATGTGTCAGACCGACTGATTCGAATTTTGCTCGAAGCTCGTCTCCTTTTTTTCGAAAGACGTTTTTTACAGAATCCACAACACCTTCTTCTTGAAGGCCGACTGTTTCTACTTTAGTAGCATCCGCTAGATCTTCTGTTCGATCATCATCATGGGTAAATAAATAGATATCATCGTGAGAAAAACCTTGGGCTGTTAACTGAGTAATAATATTATTAGCTTCTACACCATTTTCACAAACTTCAATTCTATTCATTAACAATCATCCTCCTTAGAAATATGATCTGCACATTATGTATATTTCCGATTTTGAGTATTTCAAACATCTATTTGTTTTTCATTCTCATAGAAGGGGATTTTTTCAAAACTTGCGGATAAAATTTTTGCTTTTTCAATCGATAAACCCTAAGCTAGATGGATAAGAGGTGATTATAATGGGCGTTTCCTATGAAGTTTTATTAGCTAAAATGCAAGAGGAGATAAATAAGGCAAAACATGCGAGTGAGATGTCTACTAGAAAAGCTCATCTGTATACAGTGAAAACATTAGCGGAGCTTGGAATAGGGGGAGAGGAACTCAATCAGCATGCGGAAAAAAAGGAGAAGGTTTCTGAATTCACGCCAACTTTTACACAGCAAACCCAATCAAAGCCAATATCCATTCCGCAATCAGAGCCCATTAAAACAGAAGATGGAGCTAATGGGGATTCTATATTTGATTTTTAAAACAAACTTTTATAAAAGCGCCCGGTGGCAGATGCAAATTGCGACGTCCTGTCGCTTCCTCTGCACTAGTACCTCCTGCACGGCACAACGCTGTTCTGACCAACTACCCGTGGGCCTAATGGCTAATAGAAAGCGGTTATCTGCTAATAGAATGTAAATAATGGCTAATAGGATCCTGCAACGGCTAATAGAAAGCTTTTAACGGCTAATAGAATATAGTAGAAGTGTTTGTTCAGGTGGATTATTTTCCATATATAAAGATCTGTTAGATATGAATGAATTTTTAAAAAGGAAGGTTGGACATAATGAAAATTTTTATTATCTTAGGTGCTTTGAATGCCTTTTTAGCCGTTGCGTTAGGAGCTTTTGGCGCCCATGGTTTAGAGGGGAAGTTAGAGCCGAAATACTTAGAAGTTTGGAAAACAGGAGTTCAATATGAAATGTTTCATGCAATCGGCTTGCTCGCAATTGGGATCCTTGCTGGAAAATATCCGGCATCCTCTCTTTTGTCATGGTCTGGTTGGATGATGCTAATCGGAATTATCTTATTCTCAGGGAGTTTATATGTATTAAGTACATCGGGTATCAAGGTATTAGGGGCGATTACGCCTTTGGGGGGAATTGCCTTTCTCGTATCATGGGTTTTATTGGTTATTTTTGCGGTGAAACATCTATAGTTCTAAAAACATAAAAATGCACTGGGAAACAAAACTTGTTTCTCAGTGCATTTTTAACCAAGTGATTAGTGCTCCACCAAAGTCCTGCTGCCCTAACGCGGTGGTGCAGAGGCAAGGGGACCAGAACCAAAGGGATATTCATATTCGACGGGTTCATTAAATGTTACATAATCTACATAGACCATCGGAATTAAATACCTTTTTCCGGTTTCTGGATCACTTAGAATGACATGATCCCTTCCGGCAGCCTCAATAATACCTGTAAAAACTTTGGCGTTCCATTCCCGATTGTTTTCAAAGGTTGTGTAAACATCGACGAGTTTCCCTTTGTTTAGCCTCAATATATTCTCAATATAGGACTCTTCAATCGGGAGCATTCCTGGAACATTGTTACCAGCTTTTGCACCTGCATTCGGATTCGGCATTTGCATCGGCTGAGGTTGATAGAAATTTGGATTTTGTCCCTGTTGTGGACCATTCGGATTTGGCATTTGCTGCATGGGATACATAGGATAATAGCCGCCGGAATTCGCTTGGTATGGATTCGAATTTGCCAAGAGTCTCACTCCTTATAAATAGGTTCTCCATGAAATTTGTTGCTCTTTCATTTGTATGTATCCCTAAGCAGAGATATGCCTGTTAATTAAATGCCTGGTACGCCCCAGATTTTGTCGAATAAAAAATCCCTAACCTTGAAGATAAGGATAGGGATTGGAGCACAGTGTGGTTACTGTGTTTTTATTTGTTTAAATATGTTTATACATGCAAGAAGTGAGATAGGTCTTGGTCTTCTAGCAGGTTTCCGACAAAGAAGGCACCAAACTCTCCATAACGAGCACTCGCTTCATCAAAGCGCATTTCATAAACAATCTTTTTAAATTGGAGAGCATCATCGGAAAATAGAGTCACACCCCATTCAAAATCATCGAAACCAGCTGAGCCACAAATAAGCTGCTTGATTTTTCCAGCATATTTCCGACCGATTAAACCATGACTCCTCATAAGTTCTCTTCTTTCCTCCATTGGAAGCATGTACCAGTTATCATTTCCCTCCCGGCGTTTATCCATTGGATAGAAGCAAACATGCTGTGTTTTAGGTAATATTGGATAGAGTCGGCTACGGACATAAGGGTTTTGATAAGGATCTTCATCGGAATCGCCAGCGAGGTAATTACTTAACTCCACAACAGAGAGATATGAATAAGTAGGTAGGGTAAATTCTGTGATTGTTAATTTATTAAACTCATTCTCAATCTCATTTAATTCTCCTAATGTGGGTCTTAATACCATAAACATAAAGTCAGCTTTGTGGCCTAAAATTGTATAAAGCGCATGGCTGCCTTCTTTATGCTCCTGTACTTCATTTAATTTATCCAAAAATTGCTGGAATTCTTGGATAGCAGCTTGGCGTTCATCATTTGAAAGTAACTTCCATGAAGCCCAATCTATTTTTCTAAAGTCTTGAAGTGTATACCAACCATCTAATGTGACTACTGCTTCACTCATTTTATCCACTCCTATATGTAAAATATCTTATTAGAGGATGTTCAAAAAGTCCGGTAAAAATAACACTTCGGGATAAATGATCTTCGACTAAGCACCGACACGTCCTGTGTCGAACGTCGAAGTCACCACACACGCGCAAGTTCGTTGGCTTGCCTCTCCGCTGCTCAAGGCTATGCCGCCTCGAACTTTCGACGCACAGGATGTGCTAGTGTCGGCGTTGCTGACAGGACGTCAGTGTAGTCGCCGACTTGGTCCTTTTTATCCTCCTTTTTGAACACGCACTATTAATACTTAACCAAACTATATCATAGTTTTTCCAACTATTCAGTTTCCAATCAAAAATGTAGAAAAAACGACAAGAATATAAATATCATTATGTGTTACTGGGTAAAAAGGTATATGCTTAGGTGGAGACCAACAGGAAGTTAGTTGGTTACAAAGGCGTCGCCACGTACTAATGCTAGCGAAGCGATAGGATGTTGCGACTTTAACCTTTGATTCTTATTATGAAGATAGGAGGCTTTTATGATGGCTCAATCAAATCATGGTTTATTTGAAGAATTGAAAAGAAAAGTACAAGGATGGGATAGAAAAATTGTGTTCCCCGAGGCATTGGATCCACGGGTATTAGCTGCGGCGGGACGTCTCGCTTCAGAAGAAATTCTTACTCCTGTTTTAATAGGTGATATAAATGATATTCAAGATAAAGCAAAGGAACAAAAGATTTCCTTAGATCTAATGGAAATCTATGATCCACAAAATTATATTGAAATAGATAAAATGGTCGCTGCATTTGTGGAACGGAGGAAAGGAAAAGCAACAGAGGAAGATGCTAAGAAATTATTGCAAAATGAAAATTACTTTGGCACGATGCTGGTTTACATGGGAAAGGCAGACGGTTTGGTAAGTGGTGCAGCCCATTCTACAGCAGATACAGTTAGACCAGCTTTACAAATTATTAAAATGAAGCCTGGCCTAAGCAAAACGTCGGGTGTTTTTGTGATGGTAAAGGGTGAGGAAAAATACGTATTTGCTGACTGTGCCATCAACATTGCCCCAAACTCACAAGACTTAGCAGAAATTGCTGTAGAAAGTGCCAAGACGGCTAAAATGTTTGATGTTGATCCGCGTGTTGCTTTGCTTAGTTTTTCAACAAAAGGATCAGCTGTATCTGATGAAACGAAAAAGGTAGAGGAAGCCTTACAGTTGGCAAAAGAAATGGATCCAACACTTGTGATTGATGGGGAAATTCAATTTGATGCAGCTATCGTTCCTTCTGTAGCAAGTAAAAAGGCTCCTAATTCTCCTCTGCAAGGAGATGCGACCGTATTTGTTTTTCCAAGTCTAGAAGCTGGAAACATTGGCTATAAAATAGCTCAACGATTAGGTGGTTTTGAGGCAGTTGGACCAATTTTGCAAGGATTGAATTCACCAGTTAATGACCTCTCTCGCGGGTGTAGTGAAGAGGATGTTTATCATTTGGCTGTTGTGACAGCGATCCAATCAATGGAGAAAAACTAATAAAAGATGTTCAAAAAGTCGGTAAAAATGACACTGCGAGATAAAGGATTTCGACTAAGTACCGACACTTCCTGTGTTGAACGTTGAAGTCACCACGCATGCGCAAGCTCGTTGGTTTGTTTCTGCGCTGTTCGGAAAAGAAACACTTTTCCATCGTGCGGTGCGGATTGTGGGAAGTTTACCTTATGCTCATGTATCAGGATAAGGTTCTTCTACTAAAATCGCACGTCCTGTGGGCAACGTAGAAGTCAGCACACACGCACAAGTCCGCTCGAACTTATCGACGTACAGGTGTACTAGTATCGGTGTTGCTGACAGGACGTCAGCGCTTTTAGCCGACTTGGTCCTTTTTATCCTCTTTTTTGAACACGTATTAATAGGAGAAAAAGAATGTCAGAATTATTAAGGCAAAAGGAATGGCGCTTGATCGATCAATCAGGATATAATCCTTATTTTCATGCCATTCAATCGTTTGCGATGGATGATACTTTATGTAGGTCAGTGGGGAGCGGGGAATCCCCACCTACCCTACGTGCATGGGTGCATCCGTCCACATTAGTGTTAGGAATCCAGGATACAAAACTTCCTAATTTGCATGCAGGTCTTCGCTTTTTGCAAGAACAGAATTACACAGGGATTGTCCGTAATTCCGGTGGACTAGCAGTGGCTCTAGATGAAAATGTGTTAAATCTATCTTTAATTTTTCCGGACACGGAGAAGGGCATCGATATTAATCGCGGTTATGATGCGATGTGGGAGCTTGTCCAGTTAATGTTTGCTGATTTTGATTGTGAGATTGAAGCCAGAGAAATTGTTGGTTCTTACTGTCCCGGAAGCTATGATCTCAGCATTGGAGGAAAAAAGTTCGCGGGCATTTCCCAACGACGAATTCGAAAAGCGGTTGCTGTGCAAATTTATCTTTGTGTAGCGGGAAGTGGAGCAAAACGGGCCACTCTCGTCAAAGAATTTTACGAGCATGCTCAGTATCAGGCTTCTACAAAGTTTGCGTTTCCGAACATTCAAGTATATGTAATGGCTTCTTTAGCTGAATTATTGGGAGTGGAATTTTCCATCCAAGCTGTGATGCAACGTTTTCTTCAAGTGATGAATAACAAATGTGACAAACTATTCACGGGTCAACTTCGAGGGATGGAATTGGATTGGTTCCAAGAATATTATGAGCGGATGGTCAAGCGAAATGAACAGCTGATCATCAAAAAATAGAGCCTTGACAGGGGGAAGTCATGGCTCTATTTTTGCATCTATATGATAAAAACAATTATACGTAATCAGGCCCACAGGATGGGGCAGAGTGGTGTGTTCTTAGCTGTTCAACCTTATTATAAAAGTTTGTACAGCGCTGAACAGGCACTTCCGCTTTTCTCTGTCCAGCTGCAGGCGGTAGGGGATCGGGGTCAAATAACCCTGAACCTAACAAGGGGAAATTCACCCCTTTTCAGGTTCAGGAACATTTGCCTGTCGCCCCTAAGCAACCGCCTTCCGCTTTTCTTGTTGTCCAGCTGCAGCGCCTAGCGCTTAGCAAACTTTCAGCTTCTTCCTACGATAAGTCAACATCCATTCGCTTTCCAAGCTCATGGTGTTTCCTTTATCTCGTCAGAACCCTAAAAAGTTTGTACGTCGTTAAACGGGCGCTTGCGCTTTTGTTCTTACTCGGCCATTTTTTCTAGGTTGCCGTTTCGGTCCATTTTAAAGGATGTCGGGGGAGCTTCTTCTTCATCAAATAAGACTAATTTTCGAGCGCGATTTAAAATTTTCATTAGGGTCTCATAGTCTTCCTGCATTGTGACGGAGTTGTCCTCCAATTTGGCAACTTGTTTCTGAAGAGTATTATTTTCCGCCTCTACGTCGCGGAGCTGCTTTTTCAATCTCTCATTCTCTCTTTGTAAAATTTCTTGTTGGAAACCAGAATTTTGCAAAGTTTGTAGGTATGAGATGATCTTTTGCATATTCAGATCGCCAGTCGGTTCAACTGGTGCTGGTAAAAGATTTTCTTGAAAGTTAGTAGACTCTGCTCTCATTGACTCACCATTTAAGATTTCGAATGCTTCATCCATTTCCATATCTGCCTCATCGAGAAGCGTCATAGGTGGCTGGTAAAGCAGTTTCTTTTTGCCGCTTTGCTCTTTCCCCATAACACGATGACGTTGCTTGCGCTGTTTTTTAGCTAAATCCAATGCTTTTTCATATTGGTGACGAACAACAGCATTCCACCTGAATCCACATGCAGCAGAGGTGCGATTTAATTTATCCCCCACTTCTTCAAAAGCATTTAACTGTGTACTTCCTTCGCGAACATGTCTTAACACCGTTTCCGCTAGCAATAAATCATTCTCTTCTGTCCAAGCGTCTTGTCTTGTTTTCATTCTCATCATCTCCTATTTTTTTTCTCCCAAAATTAATTTTCCTTTTTAAGCATTTGCTAATTGTAAAAAGTTATGATTTAGTAGAAGTTATCTCGAGATTTGCTAACTTCATTTCTGTTAGAATAGACAAATGCTAACTTCTTTGATTAGTACTATCATGGACAGATCAAATCATTTTTATACAAGAATAAAAAATAATGATGAAAATAATTGTAAATCGTTTGCAATCCATGCGTGGTTATTAAAAAATCGAGAGGAAGTCTGGACAGTTGCGCAATCAATTCTTTGTTTTCAACCTAAATGGATATCTTGGATTATAAGTTGATAGGAAATCGGGACTTTATATAAGTATCTAAAGCCGCTATAATAAAATTATGCTAGATAGGAAGAGGGCCAAATCAATGGATCATTCCAATTTAAAATTAAGTGAAGAGAAGGTATTTAAAGACCCTGTTCATCGCTATGTTCATGTACAAGATCAAATTATTTGGGATTTGATTGGAACAAAAGAGTTTCAACGTCTACGACGAATTAAACAATTAGGGACGACTTATTTAACCTTTCATGGGGCAGAGCATAGTCGTTTTAATCATTCACTTGGGGTATATGAAATTGTACGTAGAATTGTGGATGATGTCTTTCAAGGACGTCCAGAATGGAACGAAAATGAAAGGTTGCTGTCATTATGTGCGGCACTTTTGCATGATCTTGGACATGGACCATTTTCGCATTCATTTGAGAAGGTGTATCATACAGATCATGAACAGTTTACAAAGCAAATTATTTTAGGTGATACAGAGGTCTATGCCGTTTTACATAAAGTAAGTGCCGATTTTCCGCAAAAAGTTGCGGATGTAATTGGAAAAACATATCCTGATAAGCTCGTCATTAGCTTGATATCCAGTCAAATTGATGCTGATCGTATGGATTATCTGCAACGAGACGCCTATTTTACAGGCGTAAGCTATGGGCATTTTGATATGGAACGAATCATGCGAGTTATGCGGCCAACAGAAGACCAAGTTGTGTTTAAAACAACGGGTATGCATGCAGTAGAAGATTATATTATGAGTCGCTATCAAATGTATTGGCAAGTGTATTTTCATCCAGTTACACGTAGTGCTGAAGTGATTTTGACTAAAATATTGCAACGAGCAAAGGCTTTATATCAGGATGACTATCAATTTAAATATTATCCTACTCATTTTGTCTCCTTATTTGAAGAAAAAATAGGTTTAGAGGATTATTTAAAATTAGATGAGCCGGTGATCCTTTATTATTTCCAAATGTGGGAAGAAGAGAAAGATGTGATTTTGCAAGATTTATGCTCTCGATTTATGAATCGGAAATTATTTAAATATGTGGAGTTTGACCCGTCAAAACAGTATAAACTGCTGGGACAGCTAGAGGAGCTATTTAAAAAAGCGGAAATTGATCCTGATTATTATTTGGCGGTTGATTCCTCCTCCGATTTGCCGTATGATTTTTATCGGCCAGGGGAAGAAGAGGAGCGTCTCCCCATCCATTTATTAATGCCTAATCAGGAACGCCATGAACTATCTCGGGAATCTGCTATTGTTGAAGCGATATCCGGCAAACTGCGGACAGATCATAAATTATATTATCCACGTGAACTCCTGCTAGATAACTCAAAGCACCGAGAAGTGAAGAAGCAAATCTTGTCCATCTTAGAAAAACATTGACTATCCTCTGAAAGAAAGATTGAAAAATAGAACCAGGAGTTGATTCGTTTGCCATGCTAAATGATCATCAAAGATTAATGAATGTATTTGCCTTATCTGGAGAAGTAACGGGACGGAAAAAATTACAAAAAATGATCTACATAGCGAAGAAATTGGGCTTTCCATTTCAGGAAAAATTTGAATTCCATTTTTATGGACCCTATTCTGAAGAATTGAGCTTACGTGTTGAGGAACTATGCAATTTTGGTTTTTTAGATGAAATGAAAGAAGATAAAGGTGGATATTCTCAATATAAATATAGAATGACTGAGAACGGTAGCGAATTTTTAGAAGAATACAATGTGGAAGTTCCACATTTAAAAGAGTGCTTGTCCAGTATGAATGAGCAAAGTGCCCGTTTTCTTGAGCTTGTCTCAACTGTGCTTTATTTTGAACAAGATCCACGTGAAGAGGTTGAGGAGAAAATTCAGACGCTAAAGCCAAAACAGGGGTACACAAGTGAGGAGATTGAGGAAGCCTATCAATATATTGCAATGTTAAGAAAGACAAAAATATCTTTGTGAAGTAAAAGAATAGCACTGTTATATTGAATAAGAAAAGACAGCAGGAAGCCATTAAGTCGAACTGCTGTCTTAAATTTTAAAAACGGTAGGGGGAGCATAAATAGCTTCAGCACCCTAGCAAACTTTTCGGTTTCTTCCTGCGATAATTCAACATCGACTCGCATTCTAGGCTCATCGTGTTTCTTTTACCTTTAAAAGTTTGTATGTCACTAAACGGTTTTCTAATCTTCATCACTTAAGCGTTTTCCGCCAACTGCATAATGATTTTTACTCATTTCTTCAATGAAGACGACAATCTTTTCTTTTGGAGCGTCAGCTGTCTCACTTACAGCAGCTGTAACCTTATCTACAAGGGCCTTTTTTTGTTCTTCTGTTCGACCTTCAAGCATTTTTACTGTCACATAGGGCATTTCGATCACCTCATCTCAAGTTATGTACACCTAAAAGTGTATTCCTTTTGTGATTTTGAATCAATACCCGGAACAGATTGTATGAGGTTTATCCAAAAATTTTGTATAATATGAGGCAAGCGTAGATATTCTTAATAATGAGGAGTTGGATATGTGGAAAGGTTTCTAGATAGTTTTTTGCGTTTTCCGCTAGAACAATTGCCACTGATTGTGGTGGTTTTATTGATAGCTTTTACAGTACATGAATTTGCCCATGCCTTTACAGCTTATAAATTAGGAGACAATACAGCGAAGGAGCAGGGAAGACTGACACTCAACCCGATTCAGCATCTAGATCCCTTGGGAACATTATTGATATTAATTGCTGGTTTCGGCTGGGCCCGTCCCGTGCCTGTTAATCGATATCATTTTAAGAATCCTCGTGTAGGTGGAATCTTTGTTTCCCTTATGGGACCAATTAGTAATTTTATCCTCGCGATTATCGGCACAGGTATTTTCTACATATTGGTTGTAACAGGGGTTGCCGGATCTTTACATCCACTTGTAATTCAGTTCTTTAATCTGTTTATTTATTTTAATGTATTATTATTTGTTTTTAATTTACTCCCGCTTCCACCTTTAGATGGGTATCGGATTTTGGAAGATCTTTTGCCAACGAAGGTGAGGGCAAAGATGACGCAATTCGAATCATTTGGCGCCCTTATTTTCTTAATTTTAGTGATTACGCCGTTAGGGAGATATACGATCTATCCGATTATTAATACGGCTATTCCCTTTTTCATTCAAAGTATCCAACGAATGTTTTCTATATTTTTTTAGGAGGTTTAAATGATGGAGCCGAATAAGCGCAAGGTTGAATTTAATATATTAAAAAACGATCCTGTTGATGGACATAAAGGATATGGAGTTGGATCGCTTAGTTTAGAAAATGTGACACCATTATTGATTGATGTGGCAGAAGGGGAAATTTGGATTGATCCTCAGGTTATGCATGCTCGCAGCAAAACAGAGCGTGGGGTGAGATATGTTCAATCATTAGAGGAGTTGCTTGCTCAATACCCTGAAGAAGACACGAAAAAATATTGGGTAATCTGGGTGGTTTTAGATCGGAAACCTGAGGGGCCTTGTTACTCAGGAGTGACTGCGTGTGAATTATATATCAATCGACCTGCACGCAGAGGATATAAATCAATGCCCCAGCACGTCAATTACATGGATAAGGCGATGAAAGGAAAAATTATCGTTGATCATATGGACCAAGAGTCGCGACACAAACTAGGGGAATTTTTAAAACAATACGATGCCGAGATATGGGAACGAACAGAAGAAGAAGTAAAGAACGCTTTTCTTTAAAAATAGAATCCTTGTTGAAATAAAATATTTCGCTTGGACCTAATCGTTTTTCTTGCCGTTTTTTACAAAAATCAGTAAACTAACATATGGTTTGCACAGCAAACTAGGACACAGCAAAGCGGAAGGCGGTTGCTTAGGGGCGACAAGCAAATGTTCTGGAAACGCGGAAGGGTGGTCTTTCCCTTCCGAGGTTCCAGGTTATTTGACCTCGAGCCCCTACCGCCTGCAGCTGGACAAAGAAAAGCGGAAGTCTCCGTTTAGCGGCGTACAAATTAAAAGCTTTCTGACGAGATAAAGGAAACACCATGAGCTTGAAAAGCGAAAGGATGTTGACTTATCGTAGGAAGAAAGTGTTAATTTGCTAGACGCTGGAGACAGAAGCTGGACAAAGAAAAGCGGAAGTCTCCGCTTTCGCAAAACAACCTCAAGGCCGCACACCTCGAGGTTGTTTTGTTACTCTATTTTATCATTCGGAAAAATCTGGGGCGTGCCAGACACCTAAAAAGGGCCTCCTAAAAGATGTTCGGTACAAACTTCCTCTGGTGCAGTGCCTTTGAGGAAGTAGGTGAGCCTGAAGGTTGGGCACATGTCGGTGGCCCATAGGCCATTTTCTGGATCCATTGGGACGGCTTCTACGCCCGAAGGAGGTTTGAAGACATGTTGTTCCTCTGATTGCTGGTCAATGGATTGTTCCATAAATTGAAGCCAAATGTTTTTGGCGTATAATTTATCAGCGGTTAGCGTGATTTCTTCCCCTTGGTCATAACCTGTCCAAACGACAGAGGCTAATCCTGGAGTAAAACCCGCCATCCAGTAATCCGTGTTCGTAGATCCTGATTTTCCTGCATAATCTCGACTCATTTTCCCTGTCATAGAGGCTCCCGTCACGGAGGCGTATCCGTTTAAACGATGATCGAACATGCCCATCATCATATGACTCATGACAAAGGCCAATTGCGGATTTAAGACTTGCTCCTGGTCAGGCTTCGCTTCATAAAGGATGTTTCCATTTCGGTCTTCTACCCTTGTAATAAAAATGGGATCCACCTTTTTGCCCCCATTTGCGAACATACTATAGCCATTGAGGAGCTCCGTTACTTTTAATCCAGATGTTCCTAAAGCTAAAGAAGGTACAGGCTTCATTTCAGACTTGATACCGAATTGTTTAACTGTATTGGCGAGAACATTCGCACCTAAAAATAAATGTGTTTTCACAGCATAGATATTATCTGAGACGGCAAGCGCCTGTGACATCGTAATTTCGTCATCCGCATAATGATTATTAAAATTATGAGGAGCATATTCGGATTGTCCATGATCATATTTAAAGGTTGTCTTCTCACTCCGAAGTTGAGTAGCAGGGGTGAAGCCATGCTCTAAGGCTGCGTAATATAGAAACGGTTTGATGGCTGAGCCTGGTTGCCGTATCGCTTGGGAAGCTCGATTAAATGAACTTTCATTGTAATCCCTTCCCCCGACCATGGCTGTTACGAATCCAGTTTGCGGATCCATTGCCGCAAACCCCACTTGGATATCCGATGAATCAGGAATCACCTTTTCGACCACATCTTCCGCTATTTTCTGTTGTTCCGTATCTAGAGTGGTGTATACTTGCAGGCCACCCAAAGCAATGACTCTTTCATCTAATCCAACCGTTGTTGATAACTCTTTTTGGACCATATCATAAAAATAGGGAGCCATATCAGCTCGATGATGTGGATGCTCGCCTACAAAAGTTAATGTTTCATTGAGCGCTTCTTTTTTCTCATCTGCTTGAATATAACCGTTTTCCTGCATGGCATCTAAAATAAGCATTTGCCGCTTTTTCGCTTTTTCTTCCGATTTTAATGGCGAATAAATATTGGGTCCTTTCGGAATACCCATTAACATAGAGGCTTCTGCAAGAGTTAACTCTTTTGAACTTTTGCCAAAATAAAATTGACTGGCAGACTCGATCCCATAAGCCCCATGCCCAAAATTGATTGTATTTAAATAGCCTTCTAAAATCTGATCTTTATCGTAATGGAATTCCAAACGTGCCGCATACATCGCTTCCGATATTTTTCGACTCCATGTTTTATCCATTGTTAAAAAAAGGTTACGAGCATATTGTTGCGTGATCGTACTGGCGCCTTGCACCTTTTGTCCTGCCTGTATATTGGCTAAAATGGCTCCAGCAATTCTTTTAAAATCAAAACCGTGATGTTGATAAAAGGTTTGATCTTCAATAGAGAGGGTCGCTTCCATGACAGCTGGAGAAATATCCTGGCTTCCCACCCAATATCTACGTTCCCCATTATGACTCTCACCAAAAACTGTTTCGTCTGAGGTGTAATATAAGGTTGATTGCGGAATTGTTAACGGTGGTGGTCCAAGGATTTTAAGATAAATAATAAAAGATAACCCCATAATTAAAATAAGGCCGACCATCAATAATACAATATAAGATAGCAACCGAATATTTCTCCACTTTTTCCGCACTTTTATTTCTGCTTCCATGAACCCACCTCCTACATTCTAGCAATCTCCTATCACCCAGTATGAGGAAAGTTTCCCAGTTTTATTCATGGAAAATGGATTTTTTTTGCAAATCCTAATCTTGTTAGTAGAATGGACTTTCACTAAAATCTTTCTTATAATAGAAAAGTTACTAATTACATGGAAATCAGGATGAATTAGGGAGGTACTTCAACCTAGTTAGTTCCTGTTACACAAAATGTATTTAAAGGTTGTGCTTTTCTTGCTAATTGACACACAAACACCGATAAAGATTCACCTAACGACGAAAATTAAACTGGATCAAGACGAAGAAACGTATGAACTGACAGTTTTTGGCCGCCATTATCAAAAAGGTGATACAATTTATTTAAAATATGATGAAATACAAGAACAAGGGACGGTCCATACTGTTGTAAAAATCACCAAGAATGAAGCATTCATTTTACGAACAGGCCTGCTTAAAATGCGTTTGAATTTTAAATTGAATGAAGAAAAAAGAGGCTCACATGAAAGTGAGCTAGGTACCTTGTTTTTAACAACAAATACAAAACAATTGACACATCATGAGACAAATGACCATTGTGACGGTCAGTTACATCTGGCTTATGAGCTTTCAATGCAAGATACGTTAGCGGGTTTTTACGAGATGAAGATTGTCTATGAGGAGGACGAAGTAAACAAATGAATATCGTAGAACAGATGCAAGAGAATTTAAAAAGCGAGATTCGGGCAGCTATCTTAAAGGCAGGACTTGCTGAAGCGGAGCAACTGCCAGAGGTGATGATCGAAGCCCCGAAAGACCAAGCACATGGGGATTATTCAACAAATATGGCGATGCAATTAGCGAGAATTGCGAAAAAAGCGCCAAGAATGATTGCCGAAGAGATTTCAGCTCATTTCGACCGCTCAAAGGCTTCCATTGAAAAAGTAGAAATTGCCGGTCCAGGATTTATTAATTTTTATATGGATAATCGCTACTTAACGGACATTGTGCCGCTTATCCTTAAGCAAAAGGATGAATATGGATCCTCTAATGCCGGGGGAGGGCAGAGTGTTCAAGTGGAGTTTGTCTCTGCTAACCCAACTGGGGATTTACATCTTGGCCATGCGCGCGGAGCAGCAGTAGGCGATGCTTTATGTAATATTTTCGATAAAGCTGGTTATCAAGTGACACGAGAATATTATATTAATGATGCTGGGAATCAAATTAACAACTTAGCTTATTCTGTGGAAGCTCGTTATTTTCAAGCTTTAGGACTGGAAAAGGATATGCCAGAGGATGGTTATCATGGAAAAGATATTATTGAGCTTGGACAAAAGCTAGCAGCAGAAAAAGGGCAGCAATATGTGCAAATGGATGAGCAGGAACGATTTGATGTTTTTCGTCAGTATGGATTGGACTATGAACTTGCGAAATTGAAGAAGGATCTAGAAGATTTTCGAGTAACTTTTGATGTGTGGTACTCGGAAACGTCTTTATACGAAAACGGGAAGATTCTCCCTGCTTTAGAAAAGTTAAAGGAAAAAGGCTATATATATGAAAAGGACGGGGCCACTTGGTTCCAATCGACTGCCTTTGGTGATGATAAGGATCGGGTATTGATTAAAAAGGATGGTAGTTACACGTATCTGATGCCAGATATTGCATACCACTTAGATAAGCTAGCTCGTGGATATGAGCAACTGATCAATATTTGGGGAGCTGACCATCATGGTTATATTCCGCGAATGAAGGCAGCGATTGAAGCATTAGGATATGAACCGGGTCGACTTGAAGTAGAAATCATTCAACTTGTTCAGTTATATAAAGACGGCGAAAAAATGAAGATGAGTAAACGGACAGGGAAGGCCGTCACAATGCGTGATCTTGTTGAGGAAGTAGGCCTAGATGCCACTCGCTATTTCTTTACAATGAGAAGTGCGGACACCCACCTTGATTTTGATCTCGATTTAGCAGTCGCTGAATCGAATGAGAATCCTGTTTATTATGCCCAATATGCACATGCTCGCATTTGCAGTATTCTTCGCGCTGCCGATGAGCAGGGTTTTACCTTTGATGAAGATACATCGGTTGAAATTCTTGTTAGTGAAAAGGCGATTCACTTATTAAAGCAGCTTGGGGAGTTTCCACAAATTATTGCCGATGCGGCTGAGAAGAGAATCCCACATCGAATTACGCATTATATTTATGAGTTAGCCTCTGTTTTCCATAGTTTCTATAATGCTGAAAAGGTGTTAAATAAGGAAAACAAAGAAGAAACAGTGGCAAGATTAGCTCTCGTGAAGGCTGTGCAGCTTACACTGAAAAATGCCTTAGCACTGATTGGCGTTTCAGCACCAGAAAAAATGTAATAAGAAAAGCGGAAGGCGGTTATTCAGGGGTGACAAGCAAATATACTGGACTCGCCTCCTACTGACTAAATATTAGCCAAATTAATGTTCATTCTTCTTCGATAAGTAGAAGCCCAGACAAGCACTCACGTCTGGGCTTTAAAAATGTGTCGCCATTTACATCGAGGTTGGGACAAAAGTGTTTTCATCAAAGAAAAAAACGAACTAATATGGTGTATATACTCGCTTCGGAAATATACTTTCGCCTTCCGAGGTCTTGCCGAACTCTCACATCCCGCAGGAGTCTACGTATATTTCCTTCGCTAAGGTAATACATTGTTCGTTGAAGCTTAACGTTTAGTTATGTCCCAGCCTGCATTTACATCAGTCCTTTCACTAGCCAACCAATCCCTTCCTTTATGCGAACGAACCAGCCTACTTGATTGAGTCCATGAAGGGAGAGCGCCTCTGATTGCTGAATATCCTGTTCAAATGTATCCTTTGCGTGTGCGATGAAAGGTTTATCGTAAATGAAGCAGGTCATCTCACTATTTAGAAAAAAACTGCGATTATCAAAGTTGGCTGTACCAATGCTACATAATTGTTCATCAATAATCATAATTTTTGCATGATAAAATCCTTTTTGGAATTGATAAACAGTAGCACCTAGGGATAAGAGCTGGCGTAAATAGCAAAAAGAGGCCTCTTTTACGATTGGGTGATCAGCTGTATTGGGAACAAGAACTTTTATCTGTACCCCTCTCATCAACGCTTTATTTAATTCAGTCAGAAGATCCTTAGGAGGAACAAAATAAGGAGTGCCGATTGAAATGGAGTGCTTCGCCTGTCTAATCAGTGAGCGCCATTTCTCATCCATTTTTACCCCTTCTGTAGGAAAAATTTGATATTTCATTGTCCCATTCGCTGTACGATTGTTAGAAACATGGGGGAGTGGTTGTCCAGTTGCTTTTTGCCAGTCAAAATAAAACTCTTGCTGCAAGTCCTCAATCCCTTTACCTTCTATCCGAATATGATAATCACGCCAAGGTGATAGTCCAGGTTTCTGATCAATGTACTCCATCCCGACATTATAACCACCTAAATAACTAATTGCCCCATCAATAATCGTTACTTTTCTATGATTACGTTGTTGAAGTGAATACAAAGGAAAGAGCCAGTTAGGTCGATGACAGAAGGCGACTTCTATCCCATGTTGTTTGGCCTCTTTGATCCAGCTTCGAGGGACCTTCCAACTGCCAAGACAATCTAAAAGAACTTGTACTCTAACCCCTTTATCAGCTTGTTGCTTTAATATATTAAAAAAGGTTTGGCTTAATGAGTCATCTTTCACAATATAAAATTGCACTTGAATGGTGGATTTGGCCTTTTTTAAATCGGCAAAATAAGTAAGAAATAAATTTGTTCCAGTGGTAATCAGCTGTATCCGGCCATGTCGGATGGGGTATTGCCTTATCTCGATCTGATTAAGAAAATGGCGTCTGCCTAAATAATAATTGATAAAGGCTAGGCCTATGAGAATAATAATAATGAAAATGCCTATCATTACAAAACTCATCGTATATCCCCCTTCGATTTCTTAATTTCCCCCTTTATGGGAAAAAGATGTTGGTTTTTAAAAAAAGATGTATAATGAATGGGGTAGAAAATTACATATTTAGTATCGGTGTCGAAAATAAACCTTGTGTGCTCGTGCGTTACTGAACAGGTGCTTGCGCTTTTGTTTTTGTCCAGCTCCAGGCGGTAGGGGCTCGAGGCTCGCGGGAGGCGAGTCCATCGGCGTTGCCACAGGACGTGGCGGCCTTAGCCGATGTTCCACGAAATAACTTTGAATCAAGGAAGGGGAAGATCGCCCTTCCTTGATTCAAGAACATTTGCTTGTCGCCCCTAGACAACCGCCTTACGCTTTTCTTATTTTCGACTTAATAGGGAAGTTGGTATGATTCCAACGCGGTCCCGCCACTGTAAATGGGAGCTGCTACAAAAACCACTGTGCATTTTGCATGGGAAGGGGTAGTAAGTGATGATCATAAGCCAGGAGACCTGCCGATGCTATTTGTCAATCAACCTACGCGGATGGGGAGAGAGGAAGTAGCGAAAAAATTTTGCTCTCTGCATAACTCAAAGCATCTCCAGTAGGCGATGTTTTTTTATTATTTTATATGGGGGAAATTTAGATGAGAAAATGGAATATCAATTTTATAGCCATCATTTTGCTGCTATTTACGTTACTAACTGGCTGCGGAACGAATGCAGAACCAAATACAAAAAATTCAGAAGGAAATAAGGAGCAAGTAACAGAGGAGCAGTCGACAGAAGAAGCTACTTATCCAGTGATGATTAAAGATGCAACAGGGAAAGATGTGGAGATCAAAGAGGAGCCGGAACGGATTGTTTCCTTAATGCCAAGTAATACGGAGATCGTATTCGCATTAGACAAAGGAAATGACGTGGTCGGTGCGTCTACTGAATATGATAATTATCCTGAAGAAGTGAATGAGATCGAAAAAGTGGCTGCTAATTTTGAATTAAATGTTGAGAAGGTACTTTCCTTGGAACCAGACCTTGTACTTGCTCATGGTACCAACCTTGCAACATGGGAAAGTGGGCTCAAGCAAATAGAAGATAGTGGGGTAACAGTATTGGTGATCGAGGACGCACAAAGTTTTGAATCAGTCTATGAAACGATTGAAACGATTGGTCAGTCGCTTGGAAAATCAGATAAGGCGAGCGAGCTTATTGAGAATATGCAATCACAGTTAGCTGAGATTACAGAGAAGTCGGCAGAGATTGCTGATGATCAGAAAAAAACAGTCTTCGTTGAACTTCAACCTGCACCAGAAATATTCACGACAGGTCAAGGTACATTCATGAATGAAATGTTAGAAAAAGTCGGTGCGATAAATACTGTGACAGAGGACGGGTATCCTACTTTAAACGAGGAAGCTGTCATTGAAAGTAATCCTGATGTGATCATTGTCAATTATAGTTATATTGAAGATGCAGTAGATCAGGTGTTACAGAGATCAGCTTGGAATGAGGTAACTGCGGTCAAAGAGGCACAAGTATATCAAGTGAACGAAGATCTTGTAAGTCGTTCAGGTCCGCGGATTATTGAAGGAGTAGAGGAGCTTGCTAAAACCATTTATCCAGAAATATACGGAGAATAAGCTAAGCATTTCATATTGCCTTGCGATCGTCTTTTTGGTGATTACATTATGTCTTGGTGTAAGTGTCGGGACAGTACAAGTTTCTTTTAAGGAGATGATGGTTATTTTTAGCCATCATCTTCTTCCTCTTTCCATTCAAGCTGATCCTTTGCTTGATAATATTGTCACCAATATTCGTTTGCCACGTGTCATGCTTGCCGGGCTGGTTGGAGCATCCCTTTCATTGGCAGGAGCTGCTTTTCAAGGATTATTGAGAAATCCGTTGGCTGATCCATATACTTTGGGGGTCTCTTCTGGTGCTTCGGTTGGAGCAGTCGTGGTGATTTTTTTTCAAATCAGTCTTCCATTTGTCGGGTTATTAACATTGCCAACCGCCAGTATTGTTGCGGCTTTTATTACGATTTTTATTGTCTTATTTTTTGCTCGTAAAATTGAACCTGGAATGCGAGTAGAGACGATTATATTAACAGGCATTATCTTTAGTTCATTTTTGGGAGCCTTCCTCTCCTTGATTATTGCTTTATCTGGACAAGAGCTAAGACAAATTATTGGCTGGCTGTTAGGAAGTGTCTCCATGCGCGGCTGGAGCTATGTTTGGATCATTCTTCCGTTTTTCCTTATTGGTGCTTGCTTATTGTTAGTAAATACCCGAGAATTAAATGCCATGTCATTTGGTGAGGAGCAAGCGCATCATCTAGGAGTTAATGTGGAAAAGCGCAAAATGCTTGTTTTATTTGCAGGGTCTCTACTGATTGGAGCGGCCGTCGCTGTTTCGGGCACCATTGGCTTTGTTGGTTTAGTTATCCCACATGTAACAAGATTATTATGGGGGCCTGATCATAAACATTTATTGCCGTTATCCATGTTTATCGGGGCAGGCTTTTTAATTCTAGCTGACTTAATCGCTCGGACGATTATCCAACCAGCGGAGCTTCCGATCGGAGTCATTACGGCTATTATTGGAGCACCTGTTTTTGCCATGATTTTGATGAGACGAAAAAGAGAAAGTAGAGGATAAAATGCTGAAAATTGATCATATTTCGGGTGGATATCCTGGCCATCAAGTATTAGCTGATCTTTCCTTTTCAGTAGAAAAAGGTGAGATCTTTGGTATCCTCGGGCCGAATGGAAGTGGGAAAACAACTTTATTGAAAATGATCAGTGGCTTGCTACATCCAAAGGAGGGAGAGATCCTTCTTCAAAATAGATCGCTTAAAAGCTTTACCGCGAAAGAGCTGGCGAAAAAAATGGCTGTGTTGCCGCAAATTCAATCTGAGGTTTTTGCATATACCGTAAGAGAGACGGTTTCATTGGGGCGCTATGCTCATCAAAAGGGGTTATTTCAAGCGACTGACCGAAAAGAGGATGAACGAATGATTGAGGAAGCAATGAAGGCGACCGGCGTTTACTCTTTTCAACATAAATTATTGCAGTCGCTCTCAGGTGGCGAACGGCAACGTGTTTTCCTTGCACAAGCCCTAGCACAGAATCCGGAAATTTTACTACTAGACGAGCCAACGAATCATTTGGACTTAGCTTTTCAAAAAGAACTATTGGATCAATTAAAAAAATGGGTAATTGAAAGAGGGCTGACTGTTCTTTCTATTTTTCATGATTTGAATATTGCAAGTCTTTATTGTGATCGTGTACTCCTAATGGACAAAGGGAACGTTCATGCTGTGGGGAATGTAGAAGAGGTCATTCAAAAAACGTCGGTTCAGAAGGTCTATCAAACAGAAGTAGAAGTACAGCCCCATCCTATAATCCCAAAGCCACAAATAGTTTTGCTTCCAAATAAATGGAGGAGCGAAAACGACGCGCTCATCAATGAAAAATGTGTGCAGTATAAAGAAAACACGCTCTGTATCGAAGCTCCTGTTCCACTGAAAGTAATGGGCCCAGATGGTAGAATAGGCTGGGAAAGCCAGTTCAAGATCGCGGAATGTCTATCTTCCCAAGATTTCCAATGCGGCACATATGGAAAATCCTTTATTATTACCTGGGCGAATTCAGGCAAACAGCTTTTTCATCATTGTATTTTTATAAATGGTTTCTTATCGGATGAAGGATATGTTCGAGCCGTGATGGCAGTGAGCGAAATAAAAACACTATTATTGGGAAAAATTGAAGGGGAGTTTATCATAGCATCTTCACAAAATGGACAATCGGTTGATCCGAGTGAGTTACGCTCCAGCTTACAAGAAGGGATCAAGCAGCAATTAGATTACTTTCTTCATTTTGATTCGTTATAGGCTTAAGAATAAAATGATAGAACATAAAATCAGAAGCAATTACTTTCTATAAGGAGGGATTGCTTTTTTTGAAAAGGTAAGAAAGTATAAATTTTGGCTAATGCTTGATCCAGCTCCAGGCGCCATCGGCTCGAGGTCAAATAACCTGAACCAATGAAAGGCAAAGAGCGCCTTTCTTTGGTTCAGAACATTTGCTTGTCGAAGGTAGCGGGCGCCTTGCGCTTTTCTTGATTTGGACATCCGCCTAGCAATTTGTGATTCTTGGAATAAAGTGATTGGTTACAACATAATTTGGATAGAAACAAAAGGCATTTACTGAATGATCATTCATTTTATATGATAAAGAGACTAAGATACAAAAAGGGAGTGCTAGGAATGAGTGCACTGTTTTGGCCTAATTGGATTGCTTTTCTATCTGTAACCGCCTACGGTGTTTATCTCTTCGTGTATGTCGTGAAGACAAGAATCGCTTATATGAAACTTGGAAAAAAGGCAGAATTCGATCGTGATGTGAAACAGAGACTAAAGAGAATCGCTGTTAATGTTTTCGGCCAAAAGAAGCTTTTGAAGGATAAAAAGAGCGGTCTTATTCATGTTGTGTTTTTTTATGGGTTTATTCTTGTGCAGTTCGGGGCCGTTGATTTTATTTGGAAAGGACTTGTCCCCACTTCTCATATTCCGTTAGGCCCCCTATATCCTGGTTTTAAATTCTTCCAGGAAATTGTCACACTTCTCATTTTAATCGCAGTCATTGGCGCTTTTTACCGGAGATATATTGAAAAGTTAGCGAGATTAAAAAGAGGTTTCTACGCAGGTTTAGTCCTATTGTTTATTGGTGGTCTGATGCTATCTGTCTTATTTGGAAATGCGATGTCCTTTATATGGCATCAAGATCCTGGAACATGGACAGAACCTGTTGCCGCAGGAATAGCAAGTATCTTTCGTTGGCTGGACCCTATAGTAGGAGCTGCCTTGTTTTATATTGCTTGGTGGGTTCATCTCCTGCTTTTGCTTGCCTTTCTTGTCTATGTCCCCCAATCAAAACATGCCCACTTACTTGCGGGACCCGCAAATGTTTATTTAAGCAATCTTGATGAAGGAAAGAAGTTATCAGCCATTGATTTCGAGGACGAAACGCAGGAAACCTTTGGTGTAGGAAAAGTTGATGAATTTACAGATTTGCAACTAGTTGATCTCTATGCCTGTGTAGAATGTGGACGTTGTACCAATATGTGTCCAGCATCTGGAACTGGAAAAGCATTATCACCTATGCATATTATGACGAAATTACGCGACCATCTCACGAACCATGGAGCAGCCGTAACGAGTAAGCAGCCGTGGGTTCCGACATATGCCTTTTCAGGAACTTTAGGGAATAAATTGGCGAAGGCTGGAGCGGGAAGGGGAGCGAAAGAAGCAGCTGCGTCAGTAGATTATCATCCAAGTATGATCGGTGATATTATTACAGAGGAAGAGTTGTGGGCCTGTACGACGTGCCGTAACTGTGAAGATCAATGTCCTGTCATGAATAATCATGTAAGTCATATTCTTGATATGCGCCGTTATCTGGTCCTAACGGAAGGCAAAGTCAATCCAGATGCCCAGCGTGCGATGCAAAATATTGAGAGACAAGGAAATCCTTGGGGATTAAATCGCAAAGAGAAGGAAGTGTGGAGAGAAGCTCGGGAGGATGTTCAGGTCCCAACTGTTAAGGAACTGAAAAAGGCGGGAGAAGAATTTGACTACCTGCTTTGGGTTGGCTCCATGGGCGCTTTCGATAACCGCAGTCAGAAAATTGCCTTATCCTTTGCAAAATTATTAAATGAGGGAAAAGTGAAATTTGCTATCCTTGGAAATAAAGAGAAAAACTCTGGAGACACCCCTCGTAGATTAGGAAACGAATTTTTATTTCAAGAATTAGCTGCAGCTAATATAAAGGAATTCGAAAAACACCAGATTAAAAAAATAGTGACCATTGATCCGCACGCTTATAATATTTTTAAAAATGAATATCCTGATTTTGGCTTTCAAGCGGAAGTATTTCATCATACGGAACTACTTTACCAACTGATTCAGGAAGGACGTCTAAAACCCAAATTTAATGTCGAGGAAAAAATCACTTTCCATGATTCTTGTTATCTAGGTCGCTATAATGAAGTTTATGATCCACCAAGGGAAATTTTAAAGGCGATCCCGGGAATTACATTGGTCGAAATGGATCGCAATCGTGAGAACGGGATGTGTTGTGGAGCCGGAGGGGGATTAATGTGGATGGAGGAAGATGTGGGGCAACGTGTGAATGTTGCGCGCACAGAACAAGCTTTAAAGGTAAACCCATCGATCATTAGTTCAGGATGTCCCTATTGCTTGACGATGTTATCAGATGGAACAAAGGCAAAAGAAGTGGAAGATGATATTGGCACCTATGATGTAGCAGAATTGTTGGAAAGATCAGTTTGCGGAAATCCTAAAAATGAAAAAATATCATAAAGTGAAACTTCAATCAGTGGGGGTTTTCTTTCATCCCCCACTGATTTCAGAAGATCAAAGGCTAAATTCGCGGCGTCCTGTCGGCAGGCTCAAAGCACGACATCCTGTCGTTTCGCCCGCACTAGTACGTCCTGTCCTGTACGTCGCAACGCCTTTGTGACCAACTTCTTGTCGGCCCGAACAAATCGGGCTTTTACTGGCTGTTGATCCCCCACTTACAATTCTAGGTTTTCCACGAATTCTTGAAGTGGGGGTCTTACAGCCAGTTAATGCGGGATAAGCGTACTAGCTCATTCATAATCTAAATAAATGTAAGGAAAAATTCTTCGAAATATGTGAAAATAGATGAGGCTGGGACATAACTAAAATGCTAAGCTCAAAGACGAACAACGCATTACCTTAGCGAAGTATATTTCCGGAGCGGGGTATATGCACCTAGTAGTTCGGTTTTGTCTTGAATGAAAACACTTTTGTCCCAGCCTCCTCTATTTTTTTAAACAATTTTTATGAGGAGTTACTGAACAAACCTCGATGAACAGGGTGTGGATGTATGAAAATAGCACTTTATATAATGGTCGGGAGTTTATTCTTGATCGCCAGCTTTTTTCTTTATCAAAATTCGCTAGGGGCCATCCCATTCTTGATTGGATCGATCTTTTTATTCTTTTTAGTACATAAAAGCCAATTCGTATCCAAAAAGGAAGAAGAAACCTCAATAAAAAATGGAGATCCTAACAAAAATCAATAATAAATCAAAAACTGTAGCATAAAGGAATTTAACGGTCTTAGGCAGAAGTTTCCTTCCTCAACAAGATGTAGGTGGGAGATGAATGCTTGATCCTATTTCTCTTATTTTTTTACGAACAATCGTTTCTATATGTGGTATAATTAAGTGTATCATCATATGGAGGGATAGAAATGATTCGTTGTATGAAGACGCCGTTCCGGGCCAGCAAAGAAACCATTGACCGTCTGTTCCAGTGTAACCGAATTTCAGGGGAAGTTTGGAATCGATGTCTAGAACTTGCGAAAGAAACCCATTTGAAAACGGGGAAGTGGATCACCAAGAGTGCGTTACAGAAAGGGACAAAGGGGATTTTCCCGCTTCATTCTCAATCCGTACAGGCTGTTTGCCATAAATATCTGTTTGCACGTGATGCGGCATTAAAGGCCAGGAAAGCAGGACATAAGAATAAATACCCGTACAAACGGAAAGGCTATTTCAATACGAAGTGGGCCAACAACGGTTTCAAAGTCTTTGAAAATGGGAAAATCCAATTATCAATGGGTGACTTTGAAGGCAAAAGACAAATACCACTTATTCTTTGGATAAAAGAAGTACCAAAAGGCCCAATCAAAGAAATCGAACTGATTTTTGACCGACAGCTGCAATTGTCCATTGCTTATGAAGATGGACAAGAAGTGAAAGAAAATTCCTTTGTGAACCGTTCAGCTATTGATGTTGGGGAGGTTCATACGATAGCGGCCGTTGCGGAGAATGGTGAAAGCGTCCTCATCACAGGTCGTAAAATCCGTTCCATTCATCGGCTACGTAATAAAAAACTGGCAGAACTGCAACGAAAAATGAGTAAGTGCACAAAAGGTTCGAAGCAGTGGAAAAAATACAATCGAGCGAAACGCTATGTTCTCTCGAAAAGCAACCGACAACTTCAAGATGCCCTTCACAAAACGACGAAGCAATTTGTCGATTGGTGCATTGAAAATGAAGTAAAAGAAGTGGCTTTTGGCCATGTAGATGGGGTTCAATGCAACACATCCCGCCGTAAAAAGAAAAGGGTTCGTCGTAGAACAACCAATCAGAAACTATCCAATTGGTCTTTTGGAAAAGTCTATGCCTACCTTACCTATAAACTAGGGGCAACAGGAATTTCAATCAACAAATATGATGAAAGCTTTACAACGCAACAATGTCCTTGTTGTTCGAAGAAACGAAAAGTATCTTCGAGAAATTATACATGTACTTGCGGATATTCGAACCATCGCGATATTCACGGGGCGTCCAATTTCTTCGCCAAAACATTTTACGGAGAAATCAAGGTGCTTGATTTCAGCCTAAAAAATACAAAGTATCTACGGATTGCCTAATGGCAGGAAGTAGTAGATGGTCAGTTCCGACCCTGCTTATCTTTAGATAAGTAGTTGCCTAATGCAGTTAATGAAAACGACTCCTACGAGAGCTCGTAAAAAGAGAGTGTCACCCACTTTCTTTGTTGGAGCGCTTCCATTAATTTGTTAGGAAACCCCCACTTCAAAAACGGAATGTTTTAAGTGGCGGGAGGTTCATTTTGTTTATAATGAGAAAAGCGGAAGCGCCTGTTCAGCAACGTACAAACTGGCTGATAAGGATGAACGGCTAAGGGCGCGCCGTTTTGGCGCAGCGCCGTTCTGACCAGCATCCTGCTGGCCTAAATTTAAAGGCTTCTGACGAGATAAAGGAAATACGATGAGCCCAAAGGTCGAATCGATGTTGACTTATCGTAAGCAAAAGCCTTAAAATAGCTAGATAAAGAAGAATACAGCTGTTTGTTAGCAAGGGAAACTAAGTTAAATAGGAAATCTTGCTGTGAAAATGATCTTATCGCGGATTTACGTACATAAAACTGTAAATATCTATAAAGGGAGCGAATTTTCAATGTTGCAACGATCGAAGGAAGAATTACAGGAAATGTCACTCATTGAGGTTGCTTTTCAAATTTTTGAGGAGAGAGGGGCAGCTATTTCCTTTCAAGAATTAATCGATGAATTGGGAGCTAATCTAGGATTATCCAAAAATGAAATGCAAGAAAAAATGGTGCAATTTTATACAGATTTAAATATAGATGGAAGATTTATGACACTTGGTGAGAATCGTTGGGGCCTTCGTGAATGGTATCCGATTGAACAAATTGATGAAGAAGTGGTCATGCCAATAAAACCTAAGAAGAAAAAGAAAGCGAAAAAAGTGGTCAAGGAAGAAGAAGATCCGCTTGAGGATCTGGAAGAAGAAGAACTTGAATATGACCTCGAGGATGAGGAGGAAGTTCTAGATGATGAGGAAGAAGAGGACGAAAGCTTAGAAGCTCTTCGCGAGGAAGAATTTGAAGAAGATGATGATTTTGATGACGACCTTCTCGATGACGATGATAAGGAATATGAATTAGATGATGATGAGGAAGAAGAGGTAGAAGAAGAGGAGGAAGAATAATTCACTTGACTTCCTAAATACGAATATGTATTATCTTATTTGGGCTCCTTGAAAAAGGACTGTTTTTTATAAACCAACACGCTCCCATTACATTTGTAACGGGGGCGTTTTTTCTGTTTATAAAGGAATATGGTAGAGCTCACTATCTCTATTTTGCTAATATGGAGTTTTTTCCTATTATCAATTGGAAGAGCTTTGCTCGTACTGCCTTCACTATGTGTACTACTTTTTTATATCGGGTTGTTGATTTTGAAAAAGAGTAGAAGGTAAAGAAGGAGGAAGAATTGTGTCTAAATTTATATTTATTACCGGTGGGGTAGTTTCATCATTAGGAAAAGGAATCACTGCATCATCCCTTGGGCGACTTCTAAAGAATCGTGGGTTAAGTGTGACGATTCAGAAATTCGATCCGTATATAAACGTGGATCCGGGAACGATGAGTCCTTATCAGCATGGAGAGGTTTTTGTTACAGATGATGGGGCGGAAACGGATTTAGACCTTGGACATTATGAACGATTCATTGATATTAATTTAAATAAATATTCTAATGTGACGACAGGTAAGATTTATTCAGAGGTGATCAAGAAAGAACGACGCGGGGATTATCTAGGCGGCACTGTTCAAGTGATTCCACATATTACAAATGAAATTAAAGATCGTATTTATCGCGTTGCTGAAAAAACAAAAGCAGATGTTATCATTACTGAGATCGGTGGAACGGTTGGAGATATTGAGTCACTTCCGTTTTTAGAGGCGATTAGACAAATGAAATATGATGTCGGACTTGATAATGTAATGTACATTCATTGTACGCTCATTCCTTATCTACAAGCAGCTGGAGAAATGAAAACAAAACCGACTCAGCACAGTGTAAAAGAACTTCATAGTTTAGGAATTCAGCCAAATATTCTTGTTGTTCGTACGGAAAGACCAATTTCGGAAGAGGTAAAGGACAAGCTTGCTTTATTCTGCGATATTCATAAAGGATCTGTTATTGAGGGGCTTGATGAAAGTACTCTATATTCCATCCCATTATCTTACCAAGAACAAAAAATGGATCAAATTGTCTGTGAGCATTTGAAATTAGAATGTGGCGAGGCAGATATGACAGAATGGAAAAAGCTCGTTGAAAAGGTACAGGGACTTGAGCATACAACAACGATTGCCCTTGTTGGAAAATACGTGGAATTACCAGATGCCTATATTTCTGTAGTAGAAGCTTTAAAACATGCCGGATACCCATTCAATTCGGAAATCAACATTAAATGGTTAAATGCTGAACAGATGACAAGTGAAAATGTAGAAGAGGAACTGAAAGAGGTAGATGGTATTCTCGTTCCAGGTGGATTTGGGGACCGTGGGATTGATGGGAAATTAATTGCCATTCAATATGCTCGTGAAAACCGTATTCCATTTCTAGGGATCTGTCTTGGTATGCAGTTGGCTTCTGTAGAATATGCTCGCAATGTGCTTGGGATAAAAACGGCCCATTCTGCAGAGATTCAACCAGATACGAAGGCTCCGATTATTGCTTTATTACCTGATCAAGAGAGCGTAGCGGATCTTGGTGGAACATTACGTTTAGGCGGATATCCATGTAAATTAACCCCTGGCACAAAGGCTTATGAAGCATATGGAGAAGAAATCATTGAGGAACGCCATCGACACCGTTATGAATTTAATAATGCGTATCGAGAAAAAATGGAAGAGAATGGTTTTGTCTTCTCAGGTATTAGTCCAGATGGACGTCTTGTAGAAATCGTTGAATTACAAGATCACCCTTGGTTCGTGGCAAGTCAGTTCCATCCAGAATTCAAATCACGTCCAACACGCCCGCACCCATTATTTTATGGTTTTGTAGAAGCAGCTATGAAGACAGAAAAATAATCTAAGCTGAAAAAACAGCCTGTTTTGTTCACTTCAATTGGGCAAAACAGGCTGTTGTCTATTCGTTTTCAGTTAAAATCTCATCTAAAATAAATTTTATGCATGTATAAATATAAAGACCTGCTATTAAAGTAGGGAATCCAGCTCTTTCTCCATCTTCATTGGGAATAAGTGGCTTCAATACAAATGTATTAATATGAACATCAGCTACATCAGGAAGATGGTGTTCAGTTGTTTTTTTAACCCCTGAGACGGCTACAAAGGAAATGCCCTTTTCTTCCAGCTGTTTTGCGAATTCATTGGCCTTATGATCATCAGAGAAACGTGTAAATAGCAACACTCGATCAATCGGTTTAAGGTCGGCAACATCCTTTAGGACTCGTGCATTTTCTAAAGGTTCCGGACCATGGATGGCCTCTAGCACAACCCCTTCCATTTCTCCAAAGCCTTTTATATAAATGACTCCCTCACCAGCAGAAGCTTGCGCTAATAATCTGGCTCCATCTTCAATCGAATAAGCTTCCTTATCCATAATGCGGGTAAAAAGTCCTGATAATTGGGTGGTAAACATTTTCTGCATTTTTAAAAATTTGCTCCTTTCCCTATTCCTTCACTCATTATACTGTTGAAATATGAAGAAAAAAAGGGATTTTTGAAGGACTAAGTAAAATAAAAATAGAATATTAACAAGTGTTACTGGATTTATATTTTACTATTCTAATTAACAATATTGAGAGGGAGATAAAATGACAAAGAAAATATTAATTGTCGATGATCAATTTGGTATTCGTATTTTATTAAACGAAATTTTACAAAAAGAAGGCTATCAAGTTTATCAAGCGGCTAATGGACCAGAGGCACTATCTATCACAGAAGAGCATGATCCTGATCTAGTATTATTAGATATGAAAATTCCGGGTATGAGTGGTCCGGAAATTTTGGCTGAAATGAAAAAGATGAAGACTAATATTGGGGTGATGATAATGACGGCATATGGTGAACATGAATTAATTAAAAATGCCAAAAAATTAGGGGTTATCACTCATTTTTCAAAACCATTTGATATTGAAGAAGTTCGCAGTGCTGTTAAAAAATATTTATTTGAAGGAAATACAGACGCTCCCTCATAGAGTCTGTCTGGTATATCATCCCATTGGTAAAATCGTTGGTAATAAGTAGGTGAATTTGGTATGATAAGAAAGGAAGAAAACTAACCGCTAGGATATAGTCCTAAAATAGCACACCAGTGCGCAGTTTACCCCAGAGGAGGAAAAGCAATGCCATTAGTTTCTATGACCGATATGCTTAATAAAGCAAAAGACGAAAAATATGCAGTAGGACAATTTAATATTAATAACTTGGAGTTTACACAAGCAATCCTTCAAGCTGCAGAGGAAGAAAGTTCACCTGTTATTCTTGGTGTTTCAGAGGGTGCGGCTCGCTATATGGGTGGTTTTAAATTTGTAGTGAAAATGGTAGAATGTTTAATGGAAGAATATGAAATTACTGTACCTGTGGCAATCCATCTAGATCATGGCTCTAGTTTTGAAGCATGTGCCAAAGCTATCCATGCTGGATTTACATCTGTAATGATCGATGCTTCTCACGATCCATTTGAACAGAACATTGAAACAACCTCTAAGGTCGTTGAACTTGCTCATTTCCATGGGGTATCGGTTGAAGCTGAGCTTGGTACTGTTGGTGGACAAGAAGATGATGTATCTGGAAGCATTATCTATGCAGATGCAAAAGAATGTGCGGAGTTAGTAGAACGCACAGGTATTGATTGCTTGGCACCAGCATTAGGTTCTGTTCACGGCCCTTACAAAGGTGAGCCAAATCTTGGATTCAAAGAAATGGAAGAGATCGGAGAATTGACAGGAATGCCATTAGTTCTTCATGGTGGTACAGGTATTCCAACGAAGGATATTCAAAGAGCGATTTCTTTAGGGACAGCTAAAATTAATGTGAATACAGAAAACCAAATTTCTTCTGCCAAAGCAGTTCGTGAAGTTTTAGCAGAAAAACCTGATCTTTACGATCCTCGTAAATATCTTGGACCAGCACGTGATGCCATTAAAGAAACGGTGATTGGCAAGATGCGTGAATTTGGTTCCTCTGAAAAAGCATAATTTTTTAGAAAAAGCATAAATGATGGTGGCCGCTCGTTTTCATGGGCGGTTTTCACTGTCGCCTTACGCTTTTTTTGTTCTCCTTCAATGTCACTACTCCTATTTTATGATCTACAAAAAAATATAAAATATCTATTGCTTGGGCCTCATATAATGATTTGATTACACAAATGTTAAAAATTACTACTTTTTTACATGTTTCGCCAAAATTCGTATATAATATTGTATAATTAGGCCTGCAGAAAGCAGGTCACAAAGGCGTTGCGACGTACAAGACGTATTATTGCAGGCAAAACGTTTGAGTCTGTCAACAGTAAGTCGCTAAGTTAGCCTTTTATTCTTATTATTTCCCAGAAAGGACGACTAAGATGGAAAAGCTTAAAATTGCAGGTGGTTATCCTTTAAAAGGGACGATTAAAGTAAGTGGGGCTAAAAATAGCGCCGTTGCCTTAATCCCTGCTACACTCTTGGCTGAGTCGCCTGTGACAATCGAGGGCCTTCCTGATATTTCAGATGTGCATATTTTAAAAGCATTGCTAGAAGAAATTGGTGGAGACGTTCACTTTGATCAGGGGAACATGACAGTGGACCCTACGAAGATGGTTTCAATGCCCTTACCAAATGGAAAGGTAAAAAAATTAAGAGCCTCTTATTATATGATGGGGGCTATGCTTGGCCGATTCAAAAAGGCAGTTATCGGTCTTCCGGGTGGCTGTCATTTAGGTCCTCGTCCCATTGATCAGCATATAAAAGGTTTTGAGTCTCTTGGAGCAAAGGTTACGAATGAACAAGGGGCTATTTATTTACGAGCAGATGAACTTCGAGGTTCTCGTATTTATTTAGATGTTGTGAGTGTTGGGGCTACTATTAATATTATGTTGGCTGCCGTCAAAGCAAAAGGACGTACCATTATTGAGAATGCGGCTAAAGAACCAGAAATTATTGATGTAGCAACACTTCTAACCAATATGGGAGCCAAAATCAAAGGTGCAGGGACAGATGTTATCCGTATTGATGGTGTCGAAACATTAAATGGCTGCCGTCATACGATTATACCGGACCGGATCGAAGCAGGTACATACATGATACTAGCGTCGGCAGTAGGAGAAGGTGTTCTGATTGATAATGTGATCCCACATCACCTCGAATCACTAACAGCGAAGTTACGAGAGATGGGCGTTCAAGTAGATGTTGGGGATGACCAAATTTTTATTGGTAAGGGAGATCAGTTTAAACCGATTGATATAAAAACACTTGTCTATCCTGGTTTTCCAACTGACTTACAGCAACCACTTACTGTATTGTTAACAAAGGTAGAAGGTTCATCCATCGTAACAGATACCATTTATTCTGGACGATTTAAGCATATTGATGAATTAAGAAGAATGAACGCAAATATCAAAGTAGAAGGCCGTTCAGCTATTATTAATGGTCCATCCGAATTGCAAGGTGCAAAAGTGAAAGCCTCTGATTTACGAGCTGGAGCTGCTTTAGTTATAGCCGGATTACTTGCAGACGGTATTACTGAGGTATCAGGTCTAGACCATATTGATCGTGGATATAGTGGCTTGGTTGAAAAGCTAAATGGACTTGGTGCGACGATTTGGCGTGAAAAGATGACAGAGGAAGAAATGGAACAAATAAAGAACGTATAGGTCTATAGGACTCAGTACGATCGATTGAATATATAGAGTATAAATAAACATAAAAGCGGGGAGTCTGAAGGATAAAATAGACTCCCTTTGCAAGTTTTCCCATTTCCGTGTAATATAGAGACATCTTCAAAGCTCCAACTCTTCATTGCGCAGCTAACTAGCATCCTTCCCGTATTTTAACAAAGCTATTATTTTTATATTTTTTGAAATTAAAAAAGTGTGGTGTCATGATGGCGGATTTAAATATTTCATTACTTGAAGATATGAAATTAAAAGAATTATATGAATTAGCTAAGGAATACAAAATTTCTTACTACAGTAAATTGACGAAAAAGGAATTGATTTTTTCAATTTTAAAAGCTCGCGCTGAACGAGAAGGCTTTTTCTTTATGGAAGGTGTCTTGGAGATCATTCAATCTGAAGGGTTTGGGTTTCTAAGGCCAATTAATTATACGGCTAGCTCGGAAGATATTTATATTTCCGCTTCACAAATTCGTCGTTTTGATTTAAGAAATGGTGATAAAGTCTCCGGTAAAGTTCGGCCTCCGAAAGAAAACGAACGTTATTTTGGATTGCTTCATGTCGAAGCGGTCAATGGAGCAGATCCTGAAACTTCAAAGGAACGCGTTCATTTCCCTGCGCTTACTCCTCTGTATCCTGACCGTCAGATAAAATTGGAAACGACCCCAACCAATCTATCAACAAGAATCATGGATTTGGTTTCACCTGTAGGCTTTGGCCAACGGGGATTAATTGTTGCCCCACCGAAAGCTGGAAAAACAATGCTATTAAAGTCAATTGCTAATTCTATCACAACGAATCATCCGGAAGCAGAGTTAATTGTTTTATTGATAGATGAACGTCCTGAAGAAGTAACGGATATTGAACGATCCGTTGACGCAGATGTGGTTAGCTCGACTTTTGATGAGGTACCAGAAAACCACATTAAAGTGGCGGAGCTTGTGTTAGAAAGAGCGATGCGACTAGTGGAACATCGTCGTGATGTTGTCATTTTGATGGATAGTATTACACGATTGGCGCGTGCTTATAATTTAGTTATACCGCCAAGCGGTCGAACTCTCTCAGGAGGGATAGACCCTGCTGCATTCCACCGTCCGAAACGCTTTTTTGGTGCGGCGCGAAATATTGAAGAAGGCGGCAGTTTAACGATTCTAGCAACTGCTCTTGTGGATACAGGTTCAAGAATGGATGACGTGATTTATGAAGAATTTAAAGGGACTGGGAACTTAGAACTGCATTTGGATCGCTCGCTGGCAGAAAGAAGAATATTCCCTGCTATTGATCTTCATCGTTCTGGTACAAGAAAAGAAGAACTACTCATACCAAAAGAGCAACTGGATAAACTTTGGAAGTTGCGTAAAGCGATGTCTGATACTCCGGACTTTATGGAAAAGTTCATGCGTAAATTGCGGAAATCTAAAACCAATGAAGAATTTTTTAATATGCTTGCAGAAGAAACCAGAGGAAGGGCAAACAGTAAAACGTTAGTCTAATCAATGCTATTTTTTTCTGTAGCAAGGAAGATATTTCCGATAGAATTTCTATTAAAATAATTGCAATCTAAATATAGAGTTGTTATAATTAAACTTGTGCTTTTATTGCATGATACGAACACAAACGATTTCTAGTGTATTTTTACTCTGTTTCAGCAAATGATTCAGGGCATAAGGAGATGAAAAGAATGAAAGCAGGAATTCATCCAGCATATAAAAAAATTATGGTGAAATGCGCATGTGGGAATGAATTTGAAAGTGGTTCTGTAAAAGATGAAGTGCGAGTTGAAATTTGTTCAGAATGTCATCCATTCTATACAGGCCGTCAAAAATTTGCTTCTGCAGATGGGCGTATTGATCGCTTTAATAAAAAATACGGCCTTAAAGAAAAATAAGAATAGGCTGAAAAAAACAGGCATGTATAATTGCCTGTTTTTTTAATGCTTGAAATTGGGTTTGCGCATGTTGTGCCGACTTCTACGTTATCCACAGGACATGGGTAGCTTTAGTAGAAGATCATTACTCTGATACATGAGCACAGAGGAAGGAGTTATTGCTTCATGGAAATGATGAAACAACCAGGGTGGATAGAAGTGATTTGTGGAAGCATGTTCTCAGGAAAGTCTGAAGAACTGATTCGACGTGTAAGGAGGACCATTTTCGCTAATCAATCGGTTTTGGTATTTAAACCTCAATTAGACGACCGTTATAGCGTAGACGAAATTATCTCTCATAATGGAACTGCGATTATGGCAGAACCAATACTTTCCTCTGCGAATATACTTCAGAGACTCAATGAAGAGGTAGACGTTATAGCGATTGACGAAGCGCAATTTTTTGATGAGGGTCTTGTGGATATTGTGCAACAGCTGGCTAACCAAGGCTATCGAATCATTATTGCTGGTTTAGATCAGGATTTTCGTGGAGAGCCATTTGGTCCAATGCCTACATTAATGGCGATTGCGGAACGAGTAACAAAACTTCAAGCAGTCTGTGTTGTTTGTGGATCACCGGCTAGTCGTACCCAACGTTTAATCAATGGTAAGCCAGCCTGTTATGAAGATCCAGTTATTATGGTAGGTGCTGCGGAGAGCTATGAAGCACGTTGTCGACATCATCATGAAGTTCCTACAAAGTTAACCTCGACTATCACACAAATGGAAAATCCATGAAGAAACACCCCCTTCTTAGCGAACGTTTATTCTTGGGGTAGTTAGTAAAATTTCCTTTTTTTCGCAGAATGGTTTGCTTTGAAGGGAGCCAACGTTATAATATAGTAATCATGGAAGCCAACTTTTGAGGTGAAAAGCATGTTTGATAAATTGCAATCGGTTGAAGAACGTTATGAGAAGTTAAATGAATTATTAAGTGATCCAGAAGTGGTCAGTGATTCCGATAAACTAAGGGAATATTCAAAGGAACAATCCAGTATTGCAGAAACCGTAGAAGTATACCGAGACTACAAGATAGCACAAGAAGAATTTAAAGGTGCTAAAGATATGTTAGATGAAAAATTAGATGAAGATATGCGAGAAATGGTCAAAGAGGAAGTCAATGAGCTTCAAGAAAGACTAGAAAAGCTGGAAGAGCGTTTGAAAATTCTCCTTATCCCGAAAGATCCCAACGATGATAAAAACGTCATTATGGAAATTCGTGGTGCTGCTGGAGGAGATGAGGCAGCTTTATTCGCGGGTGATTTGTATCGCATGTATAGTCGTTATGCGGAGGCGCAAGGCTGGAAAACAGATGTCATTGAAGCAAATTCTACAGGTCTTGGAGGATTTAAAGAAATTATTTTTATGATTACAGGAAATGGTGCCTTCTCAAAACTTAAATATGAGAATGGGGCTCACCGTGTTCAACGTGTGCCTGAAACAGAATCAGGCGGGCGAATTCATACCTCAACTTCCACTGTGGCTGTGCTTCCTGAAGCAGAAGAGGTAGAAGTAGATGTTCATGAAAAGGATATCCGTGTAGATACATTTGCCTCTAGTGGTCCAGGGGGGCAAAGTGTTAATACAACGATGTCTGCTGTTCGTCTAACGCATGTTCCAACAGGGATTGTTGTTTCCTGCCAGGATGAAAAGTCGCAAATTAAAAATAAAGAAAAAGCGATGAAGGTGTTACGGGCACGTATTTATGATAAATTCCAGCAGGAAGCCCAAGCGGAATATGATGCCAATCGGAAATCAGCTGTAGGTTCTGGAGATCGTTCTGAACGAATTCGCACATATAATTTCCCGCAAAATCGGGTAACGGACCATCGAATTGGTTTGACGATTCAAAAGTTGGATCAAATTCTCGAGGGCAAGCTTGATGAAGTAATCGATAGTTTGGTGATTGAGGATCAATCGAAAAAGCTTGAGAGCGTGGAAGAATAAATGTTAGCGAAGAAAGTGTTTGAGGCCCTGAAATGGGCTTCTTCTTGTTTAAAGGAACATCATCGTGATGAGAATGCTGGGGAATGGCTGCTTCTGTGGATTTTACAGATAGATAGATCTACGTTGTTAGCAGAACAAAGAATGTCACTAACAGAGGATCAATGGAAACGTTTTGAACAGGCGGTAAAGCGGCATATAACAGGCGCACCCATTCAACACATTATTGGGTATGAAGAATTTTACGGACGAAAATTTATCGTAAATGAACATGTATTGATTCCTCGTCCAGAAACAGAAGAGTTAATCGAGGCTGTTTTGCGGAGAATACATAATGTATTCCCTGTAGACGAGCATTTGAAGTTAGTAGACATTGGGACTGGTAGTGGAGCGATTGCGATTACCATGAAGCTAGAATCTCCAAATATGCAGGTGATGGCAACGGATATATCTCAGGATGCATTAAAAGTAGCAAGAGACAATGCAAATGCATTGAGAGCAACGATTCATTTTCAGCAAGGAGATTTACTTGAACCGCTTATACAGGCCGGCGAAAAAATGGATATTATCCTTTCTAACCCACCTTATATTCCTGTTGATGATATTCTAGATGAGGTTGTTCGAGATCATGAGCCTTCTTTGGCCTTATTTTCTGGAGAGGATGGCCTGGATTTTTATAGGAGATTTGCCTTGGGCTTACCGAAAATCGTTCAGAGAAAAGCGTTGATCGCCTTTGAAATTGGAGCAGGCCAAGGGGAAGCGGTCGCTTCTTTAATGCAGCAGGTCTTCCCAACAGCGCTTACGGAAATACTATTTGATATTAACGGGAAAGATCGAATCGTCATCATTCAATGCAGAGAGTGATGATTTTAAAGTCGTCTGCGCATTTCGTGTGTCTAGCTCCAGGCGTTAGGGGCTCGAGGTCAAATAACCCCGAACCTATGAAGGGAAAGAGCGCCCTTCATAGGTTCAGGAACATTTGCTTGTCGCCCCTGGCAAACGCCTTCCGCTTTTCGTGTGTCCAGCTCCAGCTCCTAGCTGCTAGCAAACTTTCGGTGCCTTCCTACGATAAGTCAACATCCATTCGCTTTTTAAGCTCATGGTGTTTCCTTTATCTCGTCAGTCCCCTAAAAAGTTTGTACGCAGCTGATCAGTCGCCTGCGCTTTTCGTGTGTATATGATTCTATTTTTCTGTCTATACTGCTTTTGTAGAGGGGGCGGTTAGATATGAAGAAGGAATATATGAAAAAAAGATTCTATCAAAAAAATATTGCGTGGATATATATATTGGTTTTAGTGATTGGGTCTGCGGTAAGCTTAATTTTACCTAAGATGGAAGTTGCGCAGGCAACAGATCCTTTCGTTATACCAGATGAAGCGATTCGTTTACGGATATTGGCGAATAGTGATAAGGATAAGGATCAGGCGATTAAGCGAGAAATTCGGGATGCTGTAAATGAAGAGATTAATGAGTGGGTGGCTGAATTAACCTCACTTGATGAAGCTAGACATTTGATGAGGTCACGTTTAGACATTATTGAAGAGATTGCCAATCAAAAACTAGAAGAAGCAAACATAGAGGATACGGTACAAGTTGATTTTGGTGAAGCGCAGTTTCCAACAAAACTTTATGGTCAATATCTTTATCCGGCAGGAACATACGAGGCGATTGTGATTACAATTGGAGAAGGCAAAGGAGCGAATTGGTGGTGTGTGCTTTTTCCACCATTATGTTTTCTAGATTTCTCTAATAGTTTAGCCATAAGTGAAGCGGCAGAAGATACAGAAGAAACTGTAGATCAAGAGCATATAGAATCCAAAGCAGAAGAGGATTTGCAAGAACGGGAAATACAAGAAAAAGATAAAGTAAAGAATAAAGAAGAGAAGAAAGCAGAGGCTGATGTAGAAAAGCCTAAGGATAACGGAGAAACTGTGGAACATGAAGTAAAAGCGGATATGGTAGTCAACCAAGAAGACGAGGTAGAAGTAAAGTTTTTCCTGGTTGAATTATGGGATAAAATTTTTTGAATCCTTATTCACAGAATTAACAGGGGTTATCCACTGGGAGAGAACTAGTTATCCACAAATGTGGGTAACTAGTTCGCCTTTTTGATATTTATCAACAGATAAAGCCAAATATAACGGACTTTTTATATTGAATAGAAATGGGGAACAAATGATGAACACAATTCACTGGTCTGTGGAAAAAGTTGTGGATAATTTAGAAACCTATCCACAGATTCAAGAAGCTGCACAGTACATTCGGGATAACGAAATAGTGGCCTTTCCAACTGAGACGGTATATGGATTGGGGGCAAATGCAGGTTCAGACGAGGCTGTAGCGCGAATATTTGTGGCGAAAGGTCGACCATCTGATAATCCACTTATTGTCCACATTGCTGAATATCAACAGTTAGAAAAACTAGTAATGGAGATATCAGAGCAAGTCAAGTTGTTGATAAGTGCTTTTTGGCCGGGACCACTTACGTTGATTTTTCCCAAAAAGCCTGGAGAATTATCAGAATATGTGACTGCAGGATTGGATACAGTAGCGATTCGAATGCCGAGTCATCCCGTTGCTCTCGCCTTAATTCGCGCCTCAGGTCTTCCAATTGCTGCCCCTAGTGCGAATCGTTCAGGTAAGCCAAGTCCGACTACTGCGAAGCATGTTGAACAGGATCTTAATGGGAAAATCGTCGGGATTTTAGATGGAGGAGCGACAGGTGTTGGCCTTGAATCTACGGTTTTAGATTGTACTGGCCAGGTTCCAATCATTTTGCGACCAGGTGGAATTACGAAGGAAGAATTAGAAAATGTGATATCAGATAAAATTAAAGTTGCATCTAATACTATAGAAAAGAAGAATACACCACGAGCACCTGGAATGAAATATACTCATTATTCCCCAAGTGCCCCGCTTTATTTAGTCGATGGGAAAGTGGACTGGATCCAAGATTTAATTGATGAGAAGCACAAGGAGGGACTTAAAGTAGGCATGCTTGCTTCAGCAGAAACAAAACGAAAATATAAGGCTGACCTTGTATTGGATGTCGGCAGTAAACATAAGCTTGACCACGTAGCTCATCGACTCTATAACAGTTTACGTGAATTTGATAAATCGAATGTTGAGATTATTTATTCGGAGATATTTCCTCAAACGGGTGTAGGGGCAGCGATTATGAATCGACTTGAAAAAGCAGCCGGGCATCAGTGGATAATTCAAGGGGAAAAAGACTACTGATATTATAACAGTTCAACTAGCCCGCTCCAAGAATACGAGGGAAAACAAGAATGATAAGTGAGGGTCGCAAACTTTTCGCTGATTGAAGTTTCATTTTATCTCTTAACTAACTTCTAGTCTTATAGTTTCCTGCATATGTTTCCCTTATAGGCATGTCCGAAGGGAAAGGGGATAGTGGGTTGCTTGCGGAGATTGTGACGGTTATGATCATGGCTTTTGCGGTAAGTATGGATGCTTTTTCGCTCTCTCTTGCTATAGGTGCATATAAAATAAGATTAAGACAGATCTTTTATATTGGGCTTGTTGTCGGCATATTTCACTTACTAATGCCTTTATTAGGAATGTTTGCCGGCCATTTATTATCAGGTACTTTTGGAGATATTGCTAATTATATTGGTGGAATCTTACTTATTATACTAGGATTGCAGATGGTGCTGATGATCTTTCGAAAGGATCGTGGTTCGACTTTTCTCCCTGTTGGATGGGGCGTATTACTCTTTTCCTTTTTAGTTAGTATTGACAGTTTCTCAGCAGGTTTAAGTCTGGGAATTTTTGGCGCGAAGGCTGCAGTCGCTGTTATTTGTTTTTCGGCTATGTCGATTGGCATGACATGGAGTGGTCTGTTAATCGGTCGGAAAATGCAAAATATGTTAGGGATATACGGTGAATTATTAGGAGGCATTATCTTAATTGCCTATGGAATAAAACTGTTAGTTCCGTTTCCATGGTGAAAAGTAACCTTGAAATGAGGAGAAGATAAAACAAGTGCTTTTTTCTATATTTAGCTACGCCCAGCAAATATAGGACGTTAAACAGGGCTGCTACTTTTGTATGCGACAGCTGGAAAAAGCTGTCTTTTTTTATGGAAGTATGGCATAATTTTTACAAAGTAACATGCGGTCTTTCGACCTATATGTGAAAACGCGAAGAATATGGAGGCGATCATACATTGAGCGGTTGGAGGGTGCTTTTTGTTTGTACTGGTAATACTTGCCGAAGTCCGATGGCTGAAGCGATCTTCAATCATAATTGGAGAAATAGGGGGATAGCGAAATCAGCTGGTTTATTTGCTATTGAAGGAGAAAATGCTGCCTGCAATACGATACAAGTTTTACAAGAAAAAGGAATTGATTGTAAGCATCTATCTAAAGCATTGAATAAGGATGATATGGATTGGGCTACTCATGTTTTTACAATGACAACTATGCATAAAGATATGGTTATGAATACCTATCCAGCTTATGCTGATAAAATTTTTACGCTAAAAGAGTTTTTAGGAGAATATCCGCTAGATATTGCAGATCCGTATGGTGGCGATGAAACTGTCTATCAAAGGATGTTTGCTGAATTAGATGAGTTAATTAGCAGGATATTCACAGAATAAAAAGGGATTCTTACTATTGACAGGAGCAGGAATATGACAAAGAAACAGCGATATCGTTTTGGCTTACAGAAAAAACTAGTTGTTTTCACAACGACATTGGCAGTGGTTACATTTTCAACAAGTGCTATTTTCTTGTATTTTATTTATCCATTTGTTGATCAATATATAAATGAGCAGGCGTTTACTATTCTAACTTTATTATTAGGTATTATCTGGTCCGGGATTCTTGCTTATTTAAGCGCCACCATCATGACAAAGCCACTTCAAAGTTTAAAAGAGGCGGCTTCGAAGGCTGGGGAAGGTGACATCGGTACTGATGTTATGGTAGGAAAAACAGATGACGAGATCAGATCTTTAGGTCTTGCCTTTAATCAAATGTTAGGTAATTTACGTGAAATCGTGCAACAGATTGAAGGAAGCATTACTCAAACGAATAAAAATGTGGTTTCAATTTCGCAAAAGTCTAAAAAGGTGTCCGTAGAGGCAGAAAGTGTCGCACATACGATCTCTGAAATATCTTCTGGTGCTGAAAGCTCTGCCGCTGCTATCCAGGCCACAGCGGAATCGGTAGAAGATATCACAAGACTTGCACAACTGGTGCAGGACAAGGCTAGAAAATCGGAAGACATCTCTCAAGAAATGCTAACAGAATTAAAAGAAAGCCAGAAGGTAGTAGACTCCCTTGTCGTTGGCATTGGACAATTAGCTGATCGAAATGATCAATCTCTTAAGTCTGTTAAAAGATTAGAAGATAATGCCTCTAAGGTAGAAGAAATTATTCATCTTGTTGGGGATATTGCCAATCAGACCAACTTGTTAGCGTTAAATGCTTCCATCGAAGCGGCCCGGGCAGGGGAACAAGGAAAAGGATTCGCAGTCGTTGCAGAAGAGGTTAGAAAACTAGCGGATGAAAGTGCAAATGCTGTGCACGGGATTACAGAACTCTTACAAAATATTCAAATGGAAGTTAAACAGGTAGTCGAACAGATTACAGACCAAGTGACGTCTGCTAAAGAAGAGGTAGATAGAGGAAAACAAACCAATCTTGTTATCGGGAAAATGACGGAAACCATTCATCATTCAGCCACCTCTGTTGCTGATATATTACAGCTGGTGGAGCGACAATTGGAGAATGTCCAAGAAACCTCTGGACAAGCAGAAGAAGTTGCGGCGATTGCTGAAGAAACATCGGCAGGATCGGAAGAAGTGGCACGGGTTGCGAGCAAACAAGCTCAAGATATGGAAGAAATCGACCAATTAGCGATTGCTTTAGAAAAACAAGCCAGCAAATTAAAAGACACAATTGCCCGTTTTTATTTATAATAGTAGTATGATTATCAGACCGTTCAGATAAATGTGTGTTTAAAAAAGGAGGATAAAAAGGACCAAGTCGGCGACTACGCTGACTTCCTGTCAACAACGCCGACACTAGTACATCCTGTACGTCGAAATTTCGAGGCGGCGAAGCCTTCGAGCAGCGGACTTGTACAGGATGTACTGACTTCTACGTGCCCACAGGACGTGTCGGAACTTAGTCGAAGATCCTTTATCTCGCAGTGTCATTTTTACCGGACTTTTTTAACATCCTCTATAAGAACGGTCCTTACTTTTAAGGAGGCAATTTAAAATGAAGGTAGCACTAGCATCAGACCATGGTGGGATTCAAATCCGTGAAGTGATTCGGGAATTATTGGAAGAACTGGGAATAGAATATCAGGATTTCGGTTGTGACTGTGAAACATCTGTTGATTATCCTGATTATGCAATGCCTGTTGCTGAGAAAGTAGCGAATGGTGAATTTGACCGTGGGATTCTTATATGTGGAACAGGAATTGGCATGAGCATATCAGCCAATAAAGTAAAAGGAATTCGCTGTGCGCTTGTTCATGATGTGTTTAGTGCGAAAATGACTCGACTCCATAATAATAGCAATGTATTAGCTATGGGAGAGCGAGTAATTGGTGCAGGATTAGCGAGTGAAATTGCTAAAACATGGCTATTAACCGAATTTGAAGGTGGCCGGCATCAACAAAGGGTTGAAAAGATTAACAACTATGAAGAAGAGGCGGCTTCTGGAAGTGAAACGGAAAAATGAACGAACCGAAAAAGTGGAAACAGGAAGTGAAACAACTTATTCAAGGATGTAAAGAACATTTTCACCTTGCACAAGGAAGCATACTAGTAATTGGGTGTTCTACATCAGAGATTATAGGAGCAAAAATTGGAACATCCGGAACAATGGAAGTTGCAAAAGTATTATTTGAAGCGCTCCATAAATATGCAGATGAGCAACAGTTATTTCTAGCATTTCAATGTTGTGAACACTTAAACCGAGCCTTGGTGCTCGAAAAGGAGATTGCGAAAAGAAAAGGCTGGGAACAAGTCTCCGTCATCCCGGCTCCGCATGCGGGCGGTTCCATGGCAACCTACGCTTTTCAACATTTTGAAGAGGCTGTCGTAGTAGAAACGATTCAAGCGGATGCTGGTATTGATATAGGAGATACATTTATTGGTATGCATTTAAAACCTGTCGCTGTTCCGATCAGAATGGAGCAAAAGCAAATTGGCTATGCCCATGTCACGAGTGCCATCACCCGACCAAAATTAATTGGTGGAGCACGCGCTATTTATGAACAGTAAATCATTTTATCAAGAAAATCTCTAAGGATTAAGGCAGAATGGTACTGGATGGTAATCACCCCTTAATTGCCATTTCTCTTATTAAGACGTCTTCTGTAAAAGCTGAACATTATTTTAGATTTTGACGAGAATGTTAAGAAATAACAAGAAATAATCTGAATTTTGTTTGCAAGGAATTTTCTACATGGTAGAATAAGAATGAATTTACAAAAGTCGATACAGTCAAATAATAGGGGGAATGAGAAATGAGCATCATTGCCGAACAAGATCCACAATTGTACGAAGCGATTCAAAATGAATTAAAACGTCAGCAAACAAAGATTGAACTCATTGCATCAGAAAATTTTGTGAGTCCTGCTGTTATGGAAGCGCAAGGCTCTGTTTTGACGAATAAATATGCAGAAGGATATCCAGGTCGTCGCTATTATGGTGGCTGTGAGTATGTGGATGTTGCCGAAAATCTAGCGCGAGATCGTGCGAAGGAAATCTTTGGAGCCGAGTATGTCAATGTGCAACCACATTCAGGAGCACAGGCCAATATGGCTGTCTACTTTACTATCTTAGAGCCAGGTGATACGGTACTTGGAATGAATCTTTCACATGGTGGTCACCTCACTCATGGAAGCCCAGTTAATTTTAGTGGAGTTCTATATAACTTTGTAGAATATGGTGTGGATCAAGAAACTCACTATATTAATTACGAAGATGTCCGTCAAAAAGCGATAGAACATAAACCAAAATTGATTGTTGTCGGAGCTAGCGCTTATCCTCGGACAATTGATTTTAAAAAGTTCCGTGAAATTGCCGATGAAGTAGGAGCTTATGTAATGGTGGATATGGCGCATATTGCAGGCCTAGTTGCGACTGGGCATCACCCAAATCCGGTTCCTTATGCCGACTTTGTTACAACGACCACTCATAAAACATTGAGAGGTCCGCGTGGTGGAATGATTTTTTGTAAAGAAGAATTTGGCAAGAAGATCGATAAATCTGTTTTCCCTGGCATTCAAGGTGGCCCGCTTATGCATGTGATTGCCGCTAAAGCTGTAGCCTTTGGTGAAGCAATGACAGACGAGTTTAAAGTATACAGTCAGAATGTGATTGATAATGCAAAGCGTCTTGGCGAATCCTTACAAAAAGAAGGATTAAAACTAGTGTCGGGAGGAACAGATAATCATTTGGTTCTTCTTGATGTTCGTTCAGTTGGATTGACAGGAAAAGTAGCAGAAAAAGTATTGGATGATATTGGAATTACAGTGAATAAAAATACAATTCCTTTTGATCCAGAAGGTCCATTTACGACAAGTGGTATTAGAATTGGTACACCTGCAGTAACTTCCCGTGGTTTTGGACTGGAAGAAATGGATGAAATTGCCTCATTGATTGGATTGGTCTTAAAGAATCATGAAGATGAAGCTAAACTTGAAGAAGCACGCGAGCGTGTCGCGACTTTAACAGCAAAATTTTCTCTATATGAATAAACATTTACAATCCGCTCCTCACATTGAGGGGCGGATTTTTTTGAAATACAAATTTTAGATAATAAGATTCCAATTATTTCTCTTGCTCTACTATCTCCTTTTCTGTAGAATAATCAAAGGAATGTTGAGTTAAGCTGATAAATGATATGGTTACGTACTTAAATTTTAAAGGAGAGATACCATGGCTAAAGTATATGTGTTCGATCATCCTCTCATTCAACATAAACTTACATATATTCGTGATAAAAATACGGGGACAAAGGAATTTCGTGAGCTTGTAGATGAAGTGGCAACTTTGATGATGTTTGAAATTACAAGAGAAATGACTTTGCAGGAAGTGATGGTAGAAACACCTGTTGCTTCAGCAAAAGCGAAGGTGATATCTGGGAAAAAGCTTGCCATTGTGCCAATTCTGCGCGCCGGAATTGGAATGGTGGACGGAATACTTAATCTTATTCCGGCTGCAAAGGTAGGTCATGTTGGTCTTTATCGTGATCCCCAAACACTTAAACCTGTAGAATATTATGTGAAATTGCCAAATGATGTTCACGAACGGGAGTTAATTCTAGTGGATCCAATGCTAGCAACCGGCGGTTCAGCGATCGCTGCGGTTGATTCGTTAAAAAGCCGTGGTGCAAAAAATATTAAGTTTATGTGTCTTATTGCTGCTCCAGAGGGAGTCGAAGCAATGAAGGAGGCTCACCCAGATGTAGATATATACATCGCGGGATTAGACGAAAAGTTAAGTGAAAAAGGCTATATTATTCCGGGATTAGGAGATGCTGGAGACCGGTTATTTGGTACGAAATAATGAGTTTAAAAATTAATCCAGGTGGAGAATCGCCCGGGTTAATTTTTATATAGAGATTTGGAACCGCTTGAATTATCTCACCCATAATTGGGAATTGGCTGTAGGAAGTGATATGAAAATGGAGAAGAAAATTAAAGTGATGTCTGTGTTTGGGACAAGACCAGAAGCGATAAAAATGGCTCCCCTCGTACTGGAACTGCAAAAAAATCCGGATTAATTTGAATCTACTGTTGTAGTGACAGCCCAGCACCGGCAAATGCTAGATCAAGTTTTAAAGATATTTGCTCTCCGCCCTGACTATGATCTGAATCTTATGAAGGATCGGCAAACGTTAATAGATGTTTCCACACGTGGGCTAGCAGGATTAGACCGGATAATGAAGGAAGCACAGCCGGATATCGTTCTTGTTCATGGGGATACTTCGACAAGTTTTATTGCTAGTTTAGCTGCCTTTTATAACCAGATAGAGGTAGGACATGTAGAAGCGGGCTTGAGGACTTGGAATAAGCATTCTCCATTTCCTGAAGAAATTCATCGCCAATTAACAGGAGTATTAGCCGATTTGCATTTTGCCCCAACAAAAGCTGCTGCCAACAATCTATTGTAGGAAAATAAGCGGAGAGAGGGCATTTTTATTACTGGGAATACAGCGATTGATGCTTTGCAAACAACTGTTAAAAAGGAATATCACCATGAAGTGCTTGAAAAGATCGGACAGGATCGTCTTCTTCTTGTAACTGCTCATAGACGGGAAAATTTGGGCGAACCAATGAGACATATGTTTCAAGCGATAAAAAGGATTGTTCAAGAACATCCCGATGTACAAGTTGTCTACCCTGTCCATCTTAATCCCGTTGTTGGGGAACTAGCTCAAGACGTATTAGGGGAAAATAAACGTATTCATTTAATCGATCCCTTAGATGTCATTGACTTTCATAATTTTGCGGAGCGAGCATACTTAATTCTGACAGATTCTGGTGGCGTCCAGGAAGAAGCTCCTTCCCTAGGTGTTCCAGTTCTAGTACTTAGAGATACAACAGAGCGACCAGAAGGCATTCAAGCGGGCACATTAAAACTTGCAGGAACAGAAGAAGAACAAATTTATAAGCTAGCAAGTGAATTACTTACGGATCAAGAGAAATATAACAGAATGGCTTATGCTTCTAACCCTTATGGTGAAGGGCATGCTTCTGAGAGAATTTGTAAAGCCATTTTATATCATTTTAATCAAAGCTCAAAAGGGCCAAATCCCTTTGAATAAAGGGATTCTGAGTGATGTTTTCAGAGGATCAAAACAAAGAAAGAATTTTATGGTAATTTTGTGAACAAATTTAGAAAAAAATAAAAATCCTCTGTAATAAATTAATAGGAAATCAATTGACTTTGATATAGTGCTATTGTATGCTAAAAAAGGCTGTGGATAACCGGTCAAATCCACGTAATACATAGAAACGGGCCCAATTACATATAAAGGTTTGTTTTATGCGAAAAAGGTCATAGTTTTTCCGCACATTATGTCGTAGTATGTCTAATCAGAATCTCAGTTAAATGCGATCTTTAATTTCAATTTTACTAAGTAAAAATAGCAGAAGATCCAAGTATCGTTTTTCTGGTCGTCATGCTGTCGCCATTCAGCTGTTTGTCCTACAGATTAGCCTCCAAGTATACGACTTTGGGAGATATCTAAATGTCAGAAATTCAACAACTATTTATTAGACACTGTAAATATATGCTCTACTTTCTAGCCATATATGTGTTGGGCTGGGGATTTACAGAATATAAAACTATATTTATGGGGCTAATTTTGGGAACCGTCGTGAGTCTTTACAATCACTGGAATCTTTATCGGAAGACAAAAAGACTTGGATTGGCTGTCACAGAAGGAAAAAAAGTATACGGAATGGGAATGCTAATACGAATGGCTGCGGTCATATTAGCCGTTTATGTGGCTATGGAATTCCCCGATGTATTTCATTTAGGAAGTGTTATAATTGGAATAGTGACTGCTTATGCAGTTATTATGATAGATTTTATGATCCAGCAAATTTTCAAACCCCGAAAGTAATCGGAAGAGAGGTGAATCTGATTTGGAACATGAAGCGCCATTAAGAGAGATAGCGGGGCTTACGTTTAACCTTTCCAATGTGCTAATGATTACCGTTACGGCTCTCATCGTCATTCTTATTGCTGTTATTGCCACAAGGAAGCTTGAAATGAAACCAACCGGCATGCAGAACTTCATGGAATGGATTATGGATTTCGTAAAAGGCATTATTAATAGCAACATGGATTGGAAGACAGGTGGTAACTTTCATCTGTTAGGGATCACGCTACTCATGTTTATTTTTGTAGCGAATATGCTTGGGTTACCAATGGCAGTCATTGTCCAAGATGATCTTTGGTGGAAATCACCAACCGCTGACCCTGTAGTAACCTTAACATTATCTGCGATGGTAATCGCTTTATCACATTATTACGGTGTGAAAATGAAAGGATTCAAGGAATATGGTAAGGATTATTTCAGACCAGTAGGATTTATGTTTCCTTTTAAAATTATTGAAGAAGTGGCCAATACAATTAGCTTAGGGCTACGTCTTTACGGTAACATTTATGCTGGAGAGGTCTTAATTACTTTGTTAGCATCAATGGCCGCAACAGGATTTATTGGTACAATCGGTGGATTTTTACCGTTAATGGTATGGCAAGGATTCAGTATTTTTGTAGGTGCACTGCAAGCCTTTATTTTTACAATGTTAACGATGGTTTATATCTCACATAAAGTGAGTTCTGACCATTAATATATACCCGTTTTTAATAGCGGAAAACATACTTTTTTATATAAACGAGGAGGAAAATAATAATGTATGCAATCTCAGCAGCAATCGCAATTGGTTTATCAGCTCTAGCAGCAGGTCTTGGTAACGGTATGATCGTTTCAAAAACAGTTGAAGGAATGGCTCGTCAACCAGAAGCTCGTGGAATGCTTCAAACAACAATGTTTATCGGTGTTGGTATCGTTGAGGCGATTCCAATCATGGGTGCCGTTATTGCATTTATGCTTCAAGGAAGATAATAAAGGCTCCATTTGCCGATGTGGCGGTCCATTTACATAATGTAGTAGGCGCCTATCTTTCAGTTGGCGGAGTTTATTACTAGATGAAAATGGCGAAGCTTACTTAAAAACTTCGCCATTGCTTTATTTACTAAATGTAAATGTTTGTTTTTTATCATGTTTTTGAAAAAAAGTTGCCTTGATTTTGAAGGGAGTGAAGCATACCGTGCTTGCAAATAGTTTAGTGCTAGGACAGGCTTTTAATGGTGGAGATATTGCATTCACCTTGATAGCGTTCTTAGTATTATTGTTCATACTTAAAAAAGTTGCTTGGGGCCCATTAATGGGTGTTATGATCAAGCGTGAAGAATATATTGCCACTGAAATTGAAGAGGCTGAAAAAAGTCGAGTTGAATCCAATCAACTATTGGAAGAACAAAGAGAATTATTAAAGAAGGCTCGTCAAGAAGCACAAGAAATGATCGAAAACTCCAAACAGCATGGAGAAGTACAACGTGAGGAAATCGTTCAACTAGCGAAGCAAGAAGCTGAACGATTGAAGGATTCCGCACGTATTGAAATTGAGCAAGAGAAAGAACAGGCGATTACTGCATTGCGTGAACAAGTAGCCTCATTGTCTGTTATGATTGCTTCCAAAGTTATTGAAAAAGAATTGAATGAAGAAGATCAACAAAAACTAATTGATGAATATGTTCAAAGGGCAGGAGAATAAGTATGAGCAAAAATGTTGTTGCTGAACGTTACGGTTTAGCCTTATATCAACTAGCCAAAGAACAAGACCAAGTGAAAAAATGGGAAGAAGAAGTTCGTGTTGTACGAAAATCAGTGAAAGACAATCCAGATTTAATTACACTACTTTCCTCTCCTAATCTCACGATACAGCAAAAGAAAGATGTTGCGAAAGAAGCTTTTGCTAAACTATCTCCAAGCGTAGTCAACACCATTATGCTTTTAATTGATCGAAATCGCCAAGAGCACATTGTAGATGTGGCTAGCTCTTTCATTAATTATGCGAATCAAGATCATGGGATAGCAGAAGCAACGGTTTATTCTGTTCGAGCATTAACCGCCTTGGAAACAGAAGCCATTTCAGCAACATTTGCAGAAAAAGTAGGTAGACGTTCGTTAAACATTGAAAATATTGTCGATTCTGAGCTTCTGGGTGGGATTAAAATAAGTATAGGAAATCGCATTTTTGATGGAAGCCTTCGTGGGCAATTAGATCGTCTTGCGAAAACATTAACGACTTGATGAAGTCTTTTGAAAAATGAGGGGTGAAATTCATGAGCATCAATGCTGAGGAAATCAGTGCACTGATAAAAAAGCAAATTGAGAATTATCAGGCTGATATGGAAGTAAATGATGTTGGTACGGTCATCGAGGTCGGGGATGGTATTGCCCGCGTGTATGGACTGGACAATGTCATGGCAGGAGAACTGATTGAATTCTCTACTGGCGTCATGGGAATGGCGCAAAACCTTGAAGAATCGAATGTTGGGGTAGTAATTTTAGGTCCTTTTACAGATATTCGTGAAGGTGATGAGGTTAGACGGACTGGACGGATTATGGAAGTCCCAGTCGGGGAAGAATTAATTGGTCGTGTCGTGAATCCACTTGGGCAACCTTTAGATGGACTTGGCCCGATTAATACAACGAAAACACGTCCAATCGAATCACCAGCACCTGGTGTTATGGATCGTAAATCGGTTGATGAGCCACTACAAACTGGGATTAAGGCCATTGATGCACTTGTTCCAATTGGACGTGGACAACGTGAATTAATTATCGGGGACAGACAAACAGGGAAAACAACGGTTGCCATTGATACGATTTTGAATCAGAATGACCAAGATATGATTTGTGTATATGTGGCGATTGGTCAGAAAGAATCAACTGTCCGTGGAACAGTTGAAACTCTGCGTAAGCATGGAGCATTAGATTATACCATTGTCGTAACTGCTTCGGCTTCCCAACCAGCACCACTCTTGTATTTATCAGCTTATACTGGAGTTACAATGGGAGAAGAATTCATGTATAACGGTAAACATGTACTTGTTGTATATGATGACTTATCCAAGCAGGCAGCTGCTTACCGTGAGCTTTCACTATTACTTCGCCGTCCACCAGGTCGTGAGGCATATCCTGGGGATGTATTCTATCTCCACTCTCGTCTATTAGAGCGTGCTGCGAAGCTTAGTGATGCTAGAGGCGGTGGTTCATTAACAGCTCTGCCATTTGTTGAAACACAAGCAGGCGATATTTCTGCTTATATTCCAACAAACGTAATTTCGATTACAGATGGGCAAATTTTCTTGCAATCTGATCTTTTCTTCTCTGGTGTACGTCCTGCGATCAATCCAGGATTATCCGTTTCACGTGTAGGGGGATCTGCCCAAATTAAAGCTATGAGAAAGGTAGCAGGAACTTTACGTCTTGACCTAGCTTCCTTTCGGGAATTAGAATCATTTGCTCAATTTGGTTCAGATCTTGACAAAGCAACCCAAGATAAATTAGCACGTGGTCAACGTACAGTAGAAGTATTAAAACAAGATCTAAATAAACCAATTAAAGCAGAAAAGCAAGTAATGATCCTATATGCATTAACAAAAGGATTCCTTGATGATATCGCTGTTCATGATATTCTTCGCTTTGAAGATGGCTTATCAGCTTGGCTGGATCATAACCGTGCAGAACTTTTAGAAGAAATTCGTACGACTGGAGCACTTCCAGATGAGCAAAAAATGGCTGATGCCATCAATACATTTAAAAACACATTTGCGAAAAGTGAATAAGAGAACTATTTAATGTTCGAAACATGACTCTATTTATAAGTGGACCATATTGATCAATAGCGTGATCTACTTATAAATGAGTTTTAAATACTGGGAAAGGATGGTGAACTTAGATGGCCTCCTTACGAGATATTAAATCTCGCATTACCTCCACTCAAAAAACGAGTCATATTACAAAAGCTATGCAAATGGTGGCTGCTGCTAAACTTAACCGTGCAGAAATGAACGCAAAGTCGTTCGTTCCCTACATGGAAAAGATTCAGGAAGTGGTCGCAAGTATTGCTTTAGGTAGTAGCGATGTGACTCATCCGATGTTAGAATCACGTCCAGTGAAAAAAACCGGGTATTTAGTGATTACTGGGGATCGTGGATTATGTGGTGCCTACAATAGTAGTATTTTGCGCGCCGTTAATACTAAAATCCAAGAGCGTCATAAATCAAAAGATGAGTATGCCATCATTGCGATTGGACGAATGGGGCGAGACTTTTTCCTGAAGAACAATATGAATGTTGTCCTGGAGATCAATGGATTGCCAGACCAACCTAATTTTGCTGATATTATGGAGATTACTAACAAAACAGTTGCAATGTTCTCTGATGGCACCTTTGATGAGTTATATATGTATTACAATCATTTTGTAAGTGCCATGACCCAGGAAGTAACGGCTAAGAAAATTCTTCCACTTAATGAAATTGCTACCTCTACAAAATTGATGACATATGAATATGAACCATCTCCTGAAGCCATTTTGGAAGTATTGCTTCCTCAGTATGCTGAGAGTCTAATTTACGGGGCACTTCTTGATGCAAAAGCGAGTGAACATGCAGCAACGATGACTGCTATGAAGAGTGCCACAGATAATGCATCTGACCTTATCGATGATTTAACATTATCTTATAACCGAGCTCGCCAAGCAATGATTACTCAAGAAATCACTGAAATCGTTGGTGGAGCTGCAGCTTTAGAATAATATTTTACATGAACCCAGGTAGGAGGGGACAAGATGAACAATGGACAGGTTCTTCAAGTAATGGGACCGGTCGTGGATGTGAAATTCCCAAGCGGCCAACTCCCTGACATCTATAATGCGCTGAAAGTATCGTATAAGGCGCAAACAGAATCTGAAGTAAATATTGATTTAACATTGGAAGTAGCCCTTCATCTAGGCGATGACGCTGTCCGCGCAATTGCCATGGCATCTACAGATGGAGTACAGCGTGGTATGGAAGTTGTTAACACGGGCGCACCTATTTCTGTACCTGTTGGTGATGTAACACTCGGACGAGTTTTCAACGTGCTAGGAGAAAACATCGACCTTGATGAAGCACTTGCCAGTGATGCACGACGGGATCCAATTCACCGTGATGCACCGAAATTTGATCAATTATCAACAGAAGTTGAAATCCTTGAAACAGGAATTAAAGTAGTTGACCTACTTGCTCCTTATATTAAAGGTGGAAAAATTGGTCTATTTGGTGGAGCGGGAGTAGGGAAAACCGTTTTGATCCAGGAACTTATTAATAATATTGCGCAAGAACATGGAGGAATTTCCGTGTTTGCTGGAGTTGGCGAGCGTACGAGGGAAGGTAATGACCTTTACTACGAGATGAAGGACTCTGGAGTTATTAATAAAACAGCAATGGTCTTTGGACAAATGAACGAACCACCAGGTGCACGTATGCGTGTAGCTCTAACTGGCCTAACGATGGCAGAATATTTCCGTGATGATCAAGGACAAGATGTTCTGTTCTTTATTGATAATATTTTCCGTTTTACTCAAGCAGGCTCAGAGGTATCAGCACTTCTAGGCCGTATGCCATCAGCAGTTGGTTATCAACCAACACTTGCAACCGAAATGGGGCAATTGCAAGAGCGAATTACATCAACCAATGTGGGGTCTGTTACATCTATCCAGGCCATTTATGTTCCTGCGGATGACTATACTGATCCGGCACCTGCAACAACTTTTGCTCACTTGGATGCAACGACAAACCTGGAAAGAAAGCTTTCCGAAATGGGGATTTATCCTGCGGTGGACCCGCTTGCATCTACTTCACGTGCCCTTTCTCCTGAAATTGTTGGGGAAGAGCATTATGAAATTGCACGTCAAGTTCAGCAGACGCTTCAGCGTTACCGTGAGTTGCAAGATATTATTGCGATTCTAGGGATGGATGAGCTGTCTGATGAGGATAAATTGATTGTTGCTCGTGCTAGAAGGATTCAATTCTTCTTATCGCAAAACTTCCATGTTGCGGAACAATTTACAGGTCAACCTGGTTCTTACGTTTCTGTTCAAGATACGGTAAGAGGTTTTAAAGAATTGTTAGATGGTAAATATGACCACTTGCCTGAAGATGCGTTCCGTCTTGTTGGACCAATTGAAGACGCAATTAAAAAAGCACAAGAAATGGGCGTAGAAGTTTAAAAATAGGGAGGGAAAGTTATGAAGACATTGCAAGTTCATATTGTCACTCCCGATGGCCCAGTTTTTGATGGCGATGTTGAAATGGTCACCACAAAGGTAGAATCCGGAGAGCTAGGTATTCTTCCTGGTCATATTCCAATGGTTGCGCCCTTACAAATTGGTGCCGTCCGCCTCAATAAAGGCAATGAAACAGAATTTGTTGCGGTCAATGGCGGTTTCGTTGAAGTACAACAAGAGAAAGTTACGATCTTAGCGCAAACGGCTGAAAAAGCTGACAGCATCGATATTGCCCGTGCGGAGGAAGCAAAGAAGCGTGCCGAAAGACTTCTACAAGGAAACCAGGATGATGTGGACTTTAAACGTGCGCAGTTGGCATTGAAGAAAGCGATGAATCGTATTGATGTTTATAAACATCATTAAAGAGCGTGTTAAAAAAAGGAGGATAAAAAGGACCAAGAAATTCGAGGCGGCGTAGCTTTGAGCAGCGGAGAAGCAAGCCAACGAAGAAATTCCCAGTGTCATTTTTACCGGACTTTTTGAACATCCACTTAAAATTTAATTTAACACCTTCTGATCGCTTGATTGGAGGGTGTTCATTTTTCCGATTCTTCACTTTGGTCATATCTGTTTAACTGGATAGACATAAAAGCGCCCAATATGTAGAGGAGGTTGAGCTTTTGCTTGAGAATTTAGGTCAACAGGCGTTGATCAATATTATTTCACATTTGTTTTTCATTGGCATAGCCTTCATTGCCTTACAAGCTCTTCATTTTGATAAATTACTCAGAGGAGGAAATCGTGTATTCCAAGCACGACTACTATATGTCCTTTTAACGATTGTGATTGGCTCGACAGTGAGTAATTTTTTTCTTGATTATTTGGATTGGTCAAAACAATTACAATTGCTTTTTTAAATCTAAAATCTTGTCCATTAGTTGATGTTGAATTACTGCCTCATGGTTTACCACACATTTTTTAATCCATCATGACAATCATTTTGTCAACAAAATATGTCTGAATTATAACAAATAAATAAATTTATTATAATAATGGTGCTTTTTACCTGTTTGCAAACCGGGAACTTTTGTATAATATGTGTATTGATGTGTGCGAATTTTGTCGGATATAAAGTCATTGTTCGTCTGATTTTGCGTTATATTATTTGTATGTCTTTCCCCCTAAAGGAAACAATGTTAGTAAGGGGGAATGGGACATGAAAACGAACTTTTACAAGCTTACGACTATGGCCGGCTTATGTGTTTTTTGTTTTATCTTAATGTTTAATGGGAATAAGTTTAGTGCGAGGACAAATATAGAAGATCTTCAACAAATAGCGAATTCAGTTGAACAAGCAGATGGAACAATAATTGAATGGTCTCTGTATGCAAGAGAAGCTGTTCAAGATTTGGATGTGGATCAATATATACTTCAATATCCAGAAATGGAATGGACGGTTAGTGAGGATTCCGTGGTAGGAATCTTAAACACTGATACATATAATGAAACCATTCAGATCATGAACAATCAACAAAAAGATACTCCATTTATTTCATACGAGCTAACAGGTACAGACTGGGACGAAGCTACTGGGATGCGGGCTTCGAAAATCGCTAGCCTTCGTATGAACACCCTTTTTAATGGTGAACCAAATTTGTTCTCTTGTATTAAAGGCGAATTCAATAATTCTATCGATGAATTTACCAATCATATTATGCAATCTTTACAAGCAAAAGAAATTGAATCCATTAAAGAACATAAATTTCGATCCATTTCAGCATATTCTTCTCTTTTTACCCAAACTTTAGCATTAACAGACCAACAAATGAATGTACAATTGGGATTAAGAAACAATGATTTGGGCAATGGAACGACTTTTGTGATCGGCACACCCATCTTGACGATTGAATATTAATATAAGGACTACGGACGCGGAGGGGAATTCTCTTGGAAAAAATCATCGTCCGCGGGGGTAACAGATTGAACGGTACAGTAAAAGTTGAAGGTGCTAAAAATGCCGTTCTACCTGTGATCGCCGCATCATTATTAGCAAGTGAGGGAAAAAGCATCATTCGGGATGTTCCATCTCTCTCCGATGTATATACAATTGGCGAAGTGTTACGCCATCTCAATGCTAATGTAGAATTTGAAAATAAACTAATTACAGTAGATGCCACGGATCACCTTAATATTGAAGCTCCATTTGAATATATGCGTAAGATGCGAGCTTCAGTACAGGTAATGGGACCATTATTAGGTAGAATTGGTAGAGCAAGAGTTGCTTTACCAGGAGGCTGTGCGATTGGCTCAAGACCGATCGATTTACACTTAAAAGGCTTCGAAGCAATGGGAGCAAAGGTGAAGGTAGATAATGGCTTTATTGAAGCGACAGCTGATCGTTTAGTAGGAGCAAAAATCTATTTAGACTTCCCAAGCGTTGGAGCAACGCAAAACATTATGACTGCAGCTGTGTTGGCAAAAGGTGAAACCATTATTGAGAATTGCGCAAAAGAACCAGAAATTGTGGATCTTGCCAATTTCCTAAATAAGATGGGGGCTAATGTTAAAGGTGCAGGCACTGGCACTATTCGTATTGTTGGAGTCGAAAAGGTCTATGGTGCGGATCATACGATTATACCTGACAGAATTGAAGCAGGTACTTTCATGGCCGCTGCAGCCATTACAGGTGGAAATGTCTTTATTGAGGGCGTGGTTCCTGAACATTTATCTTCTGTCATAGCAAAATTGGAAGAAATGAATGTGAAAATTATTGAGGAACTAAACGGCATTCGAGTCATTGGACCTGACCGTTTAAAGGCTGTTGATATTAAAACAATGCCACATCCAGGCTTTCCGACAGATATGCAGTCGCAGATTATGGCATTGCTTTTATGTGCGGATGGCACAGGCCTTATTACGGAAACGGTATTTGAAAATCGGTATATGCATGTGGAAGAATTCCGAAGAATGAATGCTGATATTAAAATTGAAGGTCGCTCTGTGATCATTACAGGCCCTTGTAAACTGCAGGGGGCAGAGGTCTCATCAACTGATCTACGTGCCGCTGCAGCGCTAATTTTGGGTGGTCTTGCGGCTGACGGCTATACCCGTGTTACGGATTTACATCATTTAGATCGTGGCTATTTAGATTTCCACTTGAAATTGAAGGCCCTTGGTGCCGATATTGAAAGAGTTGCGGATCAAGTAGAAGCAAAGGAAGAAGAAGTTACTTCAGCAAATGTAACAGAAATTTAATAATACTAAACACGAAATAAGCCTGGATTCTAGAGAAAGCTCACTGGATTCAGGTTTATTTTACTTTTTCCTCCTGTACATACCTGTGTAGGCGCCTAATAATATGCGAATCAATTCATCGCCTTCCTGATACATAATGTTCATTCGATAAAATGACATAATTGCTTGTCCTAGCCCATATACATGGAGTTGAACGAACAGTTTTTTTACAATATGGATATGGAGGAATTTCAAATGAAATCAATCAAGCCTATTTTTATTTCTGCTACACTTCTCATTACTCTAACATTCATCATCCCCTCCTTACTTGTGCTATTTTCAAAAGATGAAAAAACCGTAGTTCGGGAAGAGGAAAAAGTCGAATCCGCTAAAGAAACAGCGGAGGCACCAGAGGAATCAGAGCCAGATGTGGCGGTGTTTCGCGATGAATCTAAAGAAATTGAGACCTTCCCTTTAGAGGAATATGTAACGGGAGTAGTGGCGATGGAGATGCCTGCTAATTTTGAGGTAGAAGCTCTTAAAGCACAAGCTTTAGCCGCAAGGACATATGTTGTGAATTTTTTACTGCAAACAGATGAAGAATCCGTTCCAGAAGGGGCAAATATTACCGATACAGTAACCCATCAGGTGTTTAAAAATCAAGATGAGTTGAAAGAACTGTGGGGAAAAGACTTTGACTGGAAATATAAAAAAGTTTCCGAAGCTGTTCAAACGACAAAAGGAGAAATCCTTACTTATAAAGATAAGCCGATTACTGCCTCCTTTTTTTCAACCAGCAATGGTTACACGGAAAATGCAGAGGAGTACTGGAAGGATAAAATCCCCTATTTGAAAAGTGTTGAAAGTCCATGGGATAGCAAAGCGCCTAATTTTGAGAGTGAGAAAAAAATACCAGTTGAGGAGTTTGAAACATTGCTAGGAGTGAGCATCGGCAGTGAAAAGGAAGTTGGAGAGATTACTGGCAAGACTTCAGGAAATAAAGTAGCGACGGTTAAAATTGCTGATAAAACATTCTCTGGACGGGAAATAAGGGAGAAACTTGATCTTCGCTCAACTGACTTCCGGTGGGTTAGGGATGGTGATTCAATCACCATCACAACAAAAGGCTATGGACACGGCGTTGGGATGAGCCAGTATGGTGCGAATGGAATGGCCCAAGCAGGGAAGGATTATCGAGAGATTGTGGAACATTATTACCATGATATCCACATATCTGAAGCCAACCAATTATTTGAAAAGCAATTTGCATTTAGTTCTTGAGAGAAATCGATTTGGGCAAATGCCTTAACTGGCCGTTCCCGTCTCAGTAGGAAAGTGAAAAAGGGGCATGGCGAGTCACAGGCCGTTCCCTTTTTGGTTGGAAAGTGAAGAAAGGGGCACGGTGCAGCCACAGGCCGTGCCTGTTTTGGTTGAAAAAGTGAAAAAAGAACAGCGCATAGTTTGACCTCTTCAATTCTTAAAAAGGTAAAAGAAACAGATTAGCCAACTTGGGAGGCGTCTGGTATTTTTATCCAATTACAAAATTAATGCATAAAAAAATAGATTTGTCGAAAAATAACTGGATAATTTGTTTGGGACAAGTATAATATTTTCATTTTCTGTTCAGAATGATTGACAGAGGTGATGAAAATGAGAGAGGAAGAAAAGAATCAATCTTCTCAATGGAAAAAAGTCCTAAAAAAGCGGTGGGTATATCCAGCAATTTATCTTGCCAGTGCAGCCTTGATTATATCTGGAATTTTCTGGTTCCAGGCGGCGAATAAAGATGTAGCAGATCCGCCAAGTGTAACTGAAAATAATACAGATGATTTACTAGGTAGCAACAACAATGAAGATGCAGTAGAGGTTACACAATCACTTGAAAATGTAGACATGCCTGTAGCAAATGCAGATGAAGTGGAGTACGTCACGGAATTTTTTGATATTAATGCATCTGAAGAGGAGCAAGAAGCAGCACTTATTGTGGATGGGAACAGATATCATCCTAATCTAGGAGTCGATATTGCTAAAAAGGATAATTCAGAGTTTGATGTTCTTGCGGCTCTAAGTGGAAAAGTTACAGCCGTTCGTGACGATTCTTTGTTGGGAAATGTCATTGAAATTGAACATGACAAAGGTGTTACAACTATATATCAATCTGTAAAGAATATGAAAGTTCAAGTAGGAGACTCCGTTAAACAAGGAGATGCACTCGCAACGTCTGGTACAAGTCAACTAAATAAAGATGCAAAAACCCACTTGCATTTTGAAATTAGGAAAGACAATCAAGCTGTGAACCCACAAAGCTATTTTGGGCAGTCAGTTACATCTCTTGAGAAAGATTCTAAGGTTGAAATGCAAGAGAAAGAACAAGCTGATGAAAGCTCAAAAACAGATGAAGAAACCGATTCTGAAAGCCAAACAGGCTCTGATATCGAAGACTCCGATTCTGAAAGCCAAACTGGTTCTGATGTGGAAGAATCCGATGATCAAGCAAAAACAGATGATCAAACGAATACAGATGATGAGACGATGGAAGAAACTTCAAATTTACAAATTCAAGAGTAACGCACATAAAAAAAGGCGAATCCAATTCTATTAGGATTCGTCTTTTTTTTATGGAAAATATCATTTCTCGGGAAATAATGCAATTTGTTTTGCAGAAAATAGCAGAATGAACCGACTTTTGAGGATCTTTATTGCTATTCAAGTTGTCATAATGTATACGAGCATCAAAATCAGTAGGAAGCCTGCCAAAAGAAAATTAGATCATGAGACCACCGGTTTTTTATTTTTAAGAAAACCATAAAATTCTTGGCTTGTGGATAACTAGCTTATGTTGCGGTCGGCATCCAGCTCCAGCTCCTAGCCCCAAGAGGCTCGTAGGATGCGAGTCCATCGGCGTTGCGCCAGGACGGCACGAATTTAGCCTTTCTTCCTAGATTAAGGCGCTTGCGATTTTGTTCTTGCTTAGGAAACTATAAAAATGTCGCTTGTGGATAACTGTTTACATTGCGGTTGGTGTCTAGCTCCAGGCGCCATCGGCTCGAGGTCAAATAACCTGAGCCAATGAAAGGCAAAGAACGCCTTTCTTTGTCTCAGAACATTTGCTTGTCGCCGATAGGCGGGCGCCTTGCGCTTTTCTTGTTGCGTGCCTTTAACTATGAATATTATGAATTTAGGCATATATTTACCGTTTAGCCAATAAGTATATACAAACTGTACAAAACATTGTGAGTGTTTGAGGTGAGTGATCGTTCATTGGCAGCCATATTTCGTTGAATACATGCTTAAGTCCAGAAAAAGAGAAGACTTTCAAATAAAAAATTACACTAAACAAATACCAGTTGCGAAAAGGGTGAGATTAACCTAACGCGAGTAGATCTAGAAATGATATAAAAAAGACGAGTCTCATTTCACACTCCTCACATCCAATTTGGGGAGGGCGAGAGGTGTGCACGATTACATCAAAGAGCGAACAATCAAGATAGGTAAATATATCGTGGAGACAAGAAAAACGGTTCGTGTCATTGCGAAGGAATTTGGAGTATCAAAAAGCACTGTTCATAAAGACCTAACAGAAAGACTGCCGGATATTAATCCTGACTTAGCCAATGAAGTGAAGACTATTTTAGAGTATCATAAATCAATTAGACATTTACGAGGAGGAGAGGCGACAAGGCAAAAATATAAAAAGGAAGATGAACAGGAAGAACTATCAAAGCTGGAAGTCATGAAATAAGGATATTGTCCAATTATTTTATTGGAATTAGGCGGATGGAGAGCGCAGTACTATCTCTATCCGCCTTTTGTCTATTCGCTTGTTGCTGAGGAAATTATAAAATTTTAGCTTGTGGATAAACTCTAATTGTTTAAAATCCGAATGAATTATTTCTAAAAACCTACGTATTTAGTATAGGATTATGGTAAAATAAACAATTAGGGAATATTATATGGTGAGACTTTTTACCTGTTTACTCCATGAACAAATCCTAACGGCACATTATCACCGTAAAATAGGAACTTAATCTGCTTTTTTGAACTTAAAATATACACGAAAAATGACAAATAGCCCATACGAGGGATTGAACTTAGAAAGAAGGGAATAGAATGTTTGCAAAGGATATTGGAATCGATTTAGGAACAGCAAATGTATTAATTCATGTTAAAGGACAAGGGATTGTTTTAAATGAACCCTCTGTGGTTGCAATTGACCGTAATCAAAATAGAGTATTAGCTGTCGGAGAAGAAGCGAGACAAATGGTCGGAAGAACCCCGGGAAATATTATGGCGATTCGTCCATTAAAGGATGGAGTGATCGCAGACTTTGATGTAACTGAAACGATGCTCAAGCATTTTATACATAAACTGAATGTAAAAGGCTTTTTATCAAAGCCAAGGATCTTAGTATGTTGTCCAACAAATATTACGAGCGTTGAACAAAAAGCCATTAGGGAAGCGGCAGAAAAAAGTGGCGGAAAAAAGGTTTTTCTTGAAGAGGAGCCGAAAGTAGCAGCAATTGGTGCGGGAATGGATATTTTCCAACCTAGTGGGAATATGGTCGTGGACATTGGCGGTGGAACGGCTGATATTGCTGTACTCTCTATGGGGGATATTGTGACTTCTTCATCGATCAAAATGGCCGGAGATAAATTTGATCAAGAAATATTAAATTATGTGAAAAAACAGTATAAATTATTAATTGGAGAACGTACAGCGGAAAATATTAAGATTAATATCGGGACTGTGTTTCCAGGATTGCGTAAGGAAGAAATGGATATCCGGGGGCGTGATATGGTGTCTGGGCTTCCAAGAACGATTACGATTTATTCTAAGGAAATCGAAGAGGCTCTTCGTGAACCTGTAGAGACGATTGTTCAATCGGCTAAAATGGTTTTAGAAAAAACTCCACCAGAGCTATCCGCTGATATTATTGATAGAGGAATTATGTTGACTGGTGGCGGTGCCCTCCTTCACGGAATGGACCAACTACTAGCAGATGAACTAAAGGTACCTGTGCTGATTGCAGAACATCCGATGGATGCAGTAGCGATGGGAACCGGCATAATGCTTAAAAATATGGATCTTGTGACACGCCGAGCGCTCATTTAACAACATTAAGGAATGTTTAACTTGCCGATATAAGAAGTAGAGAAAAATGAACGAATAAAGGTGTGTGAGGGTTTATATGTTAAGAGGTTTATCGACAGCAGCATCCGGAATGTACGCACAGCAACGTAAGACAGATTTAATCACGAATAATCTAGCCAATATGAATACGCCTGGCTACAAAGAGAGCCAATCTGCCATACGAGCATTTCCAGAAATGCTACTCCAAAAAGTAGGTGGAATGGAAAAGCCTAATCTACCTAGGGAAGTAGGATCCATCAATACAGGTGTGTACATGCAGGAAACAATGCCAAAATATGTACAAGGTGACCTTCATGAAACGAATCAAAACACTGATTTAGCTCTTACAAATGGACCAAATGGTTCTGTGTTTTTTACAGTTGAAGATCAAAATCAGGTTAAATATACGCGAAATGGTCGCTTTGTTTTAGATGGAGATGGAGTATTAACGACATCTGAGGGCTATCCTGTCCTGGATCGACAAGGGAACCAAATTACTTTAGATAGTGATCAATTCACGGTTACAGCAAATGGAACGATTATGGAAAATGAGAACCAAATTGCCCAGTTAGGGATTACATTAGCAACTGACCCTCAAGAACTTATCCAAGAAGGCACCGGCCTTTTACGCATAGAAGAAGGGGCTGTAGACCTTCCATTTGCCGATCAGGAGCCTTTTAGTGTGTCACAAGGCTTTTATGAGCGCTCAAATGTGGACTCGTCTCGAGCGATGACTGAGATGCTTAGTGCCTATCGATCGTTTGAAGCCAATCAGAAAATTGTACAAGCCTATGATAGGAGCTTAGATAAAGCCGTGAACGAAGTTGGCAAAGTGAATGGATAAAATGATATTTAGAGCTAAGGAGAGGCCATAGATGAGTCATATGATGACAACTGCAGTAAATACAATGAATCAATTGCAAAAACAATTTGATTTGATTAGTCATAATATCAGTAACTCCGATACAACGGGTTATAAAACACAAAATGCTTCATTTGCAGAATTAATGGTTCAATCCATTAATAATCAGTCTGCTCAAGAAAAAGAAACCGGAAGAGTATCAGCCTTCGGCATTCGCCAGGGAGTTGGAGCAAGGGTAACAAAAATGCCGATTAGCTTAGAGCAAGGCTCGCTAAAAACGACTGACCGTCCCTTGGATATTGCATTCACAAGTCCAAAGCAGTTTTTGAAAGTCTCTGATGACAATGCACTGCGGTTTACTAGAAATGGTGCTTTATACCTAATGCCGCTAGAGAACCAACCAGGCACTCAGCTGGTAAACCAAGATGGCCTTCCCATTTTAGACGAGAACAACAATCGAATTATTTTGCCAAATGAAATAAGCAATATCCAAATTAATGATCATGGTCAGTTAACGGCAGAAGGATTACTAGATCCCATTCATTTAGGGGTGATTGAAGTCAAGAAGCCGCAGTTACTTGAACAAAAAGGGGATTCTTTACTTGGTCTTCCAGATGACCCCAATGTCGAGCCGGGGGAGATCTACACGGATTTAACGAATGCCGCTGGACTTCGAGGAGATATTGGTATGCAGCAACAAACACTCGAGAATGCGAATGTTGATATCGGAGTTGAATTATCAAATATGACGATGGTGCAACGTGCTTTACAATTTCAATCAAGATCTATTTCAATATCAGATCAAATGATGGGAATTATCAACAACATTCGTTAAAATATGATATGATAAAGTGGAACTTCTATTAAACTGGGACAACATATATAGATTGTGTTAGAGTGTCCGTATAGAAGTCACTGAACACTTAGCAAGTAAATTTTTCGTTTTAATTATTCTTACTAATTAAAACAAAGGAGTTTTTCGCAAGATGGCCAATCAAATCAGCCAAGAGAAAGTTCAGTCAAAAGAAGAACGGACAAAGAAAAAACATGATAAGAAGATTGAAAAGCAAGCAAGTAAAGAGGAGAAGCGGTCTAAACAACGAGTTCGTATTAGGCTTATTCCGATATGGCTTCGCTTGGTTTTAATCATCATTCTTTTTTCGGCTAGTCTTGCAAGTGGACTGATGATTGGTTATGGAGTCATGGGCGATGGAGTTTCTAAGGATGTTTTTAAAAAGAAAACGTGGACCCATATTATTGACTTAGTAAAAGAAGACAAGTAAAGGAAGACTCGAAACATATATGAGCAAGCTGGCGTAATGTTTGTGTTGCGCTTTTAGCTAGCTCTTCCATACATAATTGAATAAAAGGAGATGGCAGAATGTTAGATATTCAACAAATTAAGGACATTATTCCTCATCGCTATCCTTTTCTGTTAGTAGACCGAGTGTTGGAAGTGGACGCGGGAAAAAAAGCGGTTGCCATCAAAAATGTGACTGCAAATGAGCCCTTTTTCAATGGTCATTTTCCAGAATATCCTGTCATGCCAGGCGTTCTAATTGTGGAAGCTTTAGCGCAAACAAGTGGTATCGCGATGATGCAAACTTCAGAAAATGAAGGGAAGCTTGGCCTATTTGCAGGGATTGACAAGTGCCGATTTAAGCGCCAAGTTGTACCTGGAGATCAACTAAAGCTTGAAGCAGAAATTACGCGTATGAGAGGTTCGATCGCAAAAGCAAATGTGAAGGCAACCGTAGATGATGAATTAGTCTGTGAAGCGGAAATCATGTTTGCGATTCAGAAAATCTAATAGTAGAAGAGGCTGAGACATAACTAATGCTAACATTCAAAGCCGAACAATGTATTGCCTTAGCGGAGGAAATATACGAGACTCCAGCGGGAAAAAAGACATCGGTGAGATCCCGGAGTGCGAATGAGGATCAAAGGCTAAGTACGCGCCGTCCTGGCGCAACGCCTTCGTGACTTACATCCTGTATACCTGAGGAAGCTCACCAGCCGCCCGCGGAAAGCGAAGTATATTTCCGAAGCGGGGATATGCATCTAGCAGTTCGGTTTTATCTTGAGTGAAAAACTTTTGTCTTAGCCTCTTTATTTTCTAACCAACTTTTTATAAGTCTCAACTGCAAAATCTTTGTAAGGATTGTCGGGAAATGTCTTCATATTTTCTACGGCATATTTTGTTAGCTCTTTAGCGTTTTTCAAGGCCATCTATTATAAGAAAGGCACATCCAGAATTGGAAATAAGTAAGGCTAAAGCGACAGAAAGTTCTGTTTAACAAAATGTTGAATGAGCATTAAAATGAAGTAAGTTTTGTTCGCTTCTTTAAGTGGAAAAAAGGTTACCAAATTTTGTAGAAAGTTTTTTGCAAGGTTTTACCGATTTTGGGAAAGCTAATATCAGGCTACGGGCGATGCTATATTTTATGGATATAACAAAGCCAAAAAAATTCCGCTTATATGGGGCAAATCTGAAAGGAGCTTACCAAAATGAATATGAAATGGACAAAGTTTTTAGGAGCAGCGGCATTGGCCTCGATATTATTAGTAGGATGTGGGAATAATGATAATGATCAAAATCCTCCACCTCCGACAAATGATAACGAAGTTGATGACAATGGAATGAATGACAATGGTGTTAACGACGACAATGGAATGGAAGATAACGGTGTCAATGACAACGGCGTCAACGATGATAATGGTGTCAATGATGATACGGATATGAATGATACGGACATGGATAATGATTTAGAGGGAAATGACAACATCAACAATGATAATGATATGAACAATGATAACAATATGAAGGATGACGATAAGAGGTAAACAAAGCAGGGGGAATTTCTCCTGCTTTTTCCTTTGGGGTTTGGGAATGTATATCTGGCGGCTAGAAAATTCACAATAATATTTTGGGAAGTCGAAGGAATATTACCGAAGAATAACTCATATAGAGCAACGGGCTCCGCCCACTTATATAGCAAAAGGGACGTCCTAGTCATCTGTAGGCAGCGACTAAGACGTCCCAAAACATCAAGGGGCAAGAATTTCTTTCAAGCTTTCGATATTTTTATTCATAATGCTAAAATAATCTTCTTTATTTTTTACGTCATCTTCTGTTATATACTCCAAGTTATGAAGTGTTACAATTGTCGTCCCTGTTTCTTTTTGGACAATATCAGCAATTTTTGTGAGAGGAGTTTGATCATAGACAATATAGTTAATATCATGTTCATCAGCTGTTTCGATAATGTTTTGCAACTGTTTTTGCGATGGCTCATTTTCCGGGCTTAATCCTGAAATGCTAATTTGCTCAAGGCCATAACGGTGCTCCCAATATCCATAAGCAGCATGGGAAACTAAGATTTCCGGGTGTTCTGCACCTTCAACCGTTGTTCTCAACTCATCATCGAGATTCTCTAAATCTTGTTTTACAGTTTGATAGTTTTCTTCAAAATCCTCTTTGGCGGAGGGCATTGCCTCTATTAGAGCATTTTTTATATTTTCTGCCATGCTGATCGCATGATTTGGATCTAGCCAAATATGTGGATCATGGTCGTGGTTATGATCATGTTCTCCCTCATGATGATCATGATCTGCGTGTTCATCTTCATCCCCATCATCATGTCTATGTTCCCCTTCATGATCTGTATGCTCATCTTCACCATCATGATGGTCATGTCCATGACCTTCCAATAATTTGATTCCTTCTGAAGCTTCTACTAAAGTGACATTTTCATTTGTAAAGATGTCCTTAGATTTATCAATGAAAGGCTCTAGGCCAGATCCGTTAAAGATAAATAAGTCTGCATCGGCTATTTCCATCATCTTTTTCATCGTCGGTTCAAAAGTATGAGCATCTGCTCCGACGGGATAGACACTTTTCACTTGAACATGTTCTCCGCCAATTTTCTTTGTGAAGTCTTCTATTGCAAAGATCGTAGTAAATACTGTTAAGGGCTTATTCTCTTTTTCTGTGGCCTCTGATTTAGTAGAAGAAGCTGTCTGACAACCACTAAGAAAAATGCCGATCAACAAAACCAATATCAAAAAAATGGATTTTCTTTTCATATATCCTTTTCCTTTCTAACATTTGTAAAATAAAATTGGTATTTTTTTCTTCTAAGAGAATAGATTTAAAGTAAATAGTAACTATTACGATTTATTTAGCATTAACAGGGATTAAGTCTCCACTGATTAAAGTTTCACTTTATAAAGTGTTGCGGTCCTATGAATATACTAACTCTGATTCGGATAAGACCAATTCATAAGTAATGTCTAATAGAAAGCAAAGGGCAATTTTTCATAGCAACAACCGTAATCATTACGATCTGTATCGTATAATAAAAAAACTAAATTGGCAAGTACTTTTTTAGCAATGGAAAAAATTTATAAAAAATAGCGAAAGGATGGAGAGACAAATGAAATTGAAAACAAGCATGAAAACTGATAAAAGAATCCCTGTCTATGTGTTAGGTGGTTTTTTGGGAAGTGGAAAAACGACCGTTTTATTACATATGCTTCAATACTGTGAGCAAATGGGCTGGAAGCCGGGGGTTATTTTAAATGAATTAGGTGAGGCCAATGTAGAGGGGCATCTATTTCATAATAAAAAAGTATATGAGTTATTAAATGGATGTATTTGTTGTACAATTCAAGACGATTTAAAGGAAACGATGGATACTCTTATTTCTGAGATTACACAGCAGCCATTAGATATCTTATTTATTGAAGGAACAGGGGTGGCCAACCCTCTTGAGATCCAAGAAGTCATGTCAAGTACACCCTATATCGATCAATTTCAACTAATGTCGATTATTACGGTAATTGATGCGAGTCATTTTTTAGAATATCAAAGTATTTTTTCGAGTTCTGCAGAAGTTCGTCATTTGTTAGAGGAGCAGATTGTTTGTGGGAGCTTATTATTACTTAATAAAACAGATGTTGTTTCGATTGAGCAGCTTAAAAAGCTAAAACAAAAGGTAATGAAAATAGCTGGAGATAAAAAGGTCATAGTGGAGAGTGCATATGGAGAAGTGGATCCGGCTCTTCTCTTTGAGCAACGAATTCAATCTATCGTGTTTGACAATAAGGCAACACACAATGCTCATCATCATCATTCTAGCGTGAAGGCGATTAAGTTAGATGAGCTTCCTGCCTTCAACCAGAGGAAGTTTGAGAAATGGATAAAGCAATTACCTGATGGTGTTTTACGTGGAAAAGGGTTTATCAAACTTGAAGGATCTGATGATCTCTTCAGCTTTCAATATGCAGCAAAAAAGGTAGCATTTGCTCCAATTTCGGCTTCGTTAGAACGAGAGGCTGTAATCAATTTAATTGGCATTGGAATAGAAGAAAAACAGATTCAACAATCCTATAAGAAATTAATCACACAGTGAAAATAACTAAGGATAGGAGTGTAAAGATGCGTGCACATGTAAATGGATGGGTAAGAGATGGAGTCGAGATCGTGCTTATGGGAGTGTTGATATGCATATTTTTATTCGCAGATATGATGAATATAGAAGAAACCATTTCGAAATCAATGTTGAATGTAAATACAATTTTCTTAAGCATTGTCTTAGAAGCTCTTCCATTTGTGCTGATTGGTGTATTTGTGTCAGCTTTGATTCAAACCTTTTTATCAGAGGAAATGGTGCAGAGGCTCATACCAAAGAACCCTCTGCTCGCTATTTTGCCTGCAGTCCTTGTGAGTGCGGTTTTCCCTGTATGTGAATGCGCGATTATCCCTGTTGTCAGAAGGTTAATGAAAAAGGGGATGCCATTACATGTTGGCGTTATTTTTATCGTGGGAGCACCAATATTAAATCCGATTGTCTTTGCGTCTACTTATTATGCTTTCCAAACTACCCCAAGCATTGCCTATGCGAGAATGATCTTGGCGTTTGTTTTAGCTATGATCATTGGGTTAGTAACCTATCTATTTTTTCGGAATCGTAACCAATTAAAATGGACAAGGAATGAGTTGGTGGACAAGCTGACAGAATCAAGGGGAGTCCAAACGAATAAACTAAAATCTACCTTTTATCATGCAAGTGATGAGTTTTTTGATATGGGGAAATATCTAATTATCGGTGCTCTCATTGCTAGTCTTTTTCAAACGTATTTAGATCGAGAGGTGTTAATTCAATTAGGGACCAATGATGTGTCTTCTCCATTGGTGATGATGGGACTTGGTTTTATATTATCCTTATGTTCCGAAGCAGATGCATTTGTCGCTTCCTCATTTTCTCATACTTTTTCGACTGGATCATTGTTAGCTTTTTTATTATATGGCCCGATGTTAGATCTAAAGAATACGATTATGTTATTTGCCTATTTTCGAGCAAGATTCGTCATTGGCTTCATGATCATTGTGACAATATCCGTTTATCTTATCATTTTAGGCTATCAATTGTATGTGTGAGGTGTGTTGATGCAAAAAAGAAGGGATTTTAGTTATCATATTCTATTTCAGGGAATTATTCTGATCGGCTTTTTTCTATTAATATTTAAATTGATTGTCACCGGAAATATCCACTATTTTATAGCACCCAAGATGGTGCCTTTCGCCTATTTTTCCGTAATAGTTTTGTTTATATTAGGTGTGATCCAAATATGGAGAGGAACATCAGGGAAAATTGAGGACGTCTATTGTGGCTGTGGTTTCATCCATGATCAAGGGAGTTCTTTCCTACATTCACTAGTTGTTTACACATTGTTTATTTGCCCGGTTTTAACTGGTCTGATATTTCCCAATACAGCGTTAGACAGTTCTGTTGCAGCAAATAGAGGGATCAAATATGGATCAGGATTATACACGAAACCACCTGAAGTGAAGGGAAACTTAGCAGAGGAGTATTTACAAGGCCCTGAAGCATATATGGAAAATTCAGATGGAAAAATTGATGAACAGGGTGCTGATCAAGAGATAGGATCGAATGATCATGTTGAGATGGAAAATAATAATGTAGTGTACATGACAATAGAAGAAATGGATCAATTAGCAAAAGAACTTGAGAACAGCGAAAAAATCACTCTAGACGAAAAACGCTATCTTGCCATTATGGACCTTTTACACACAGATCCCCAATTGTTTATCGGGAAGGAATTGGAACTAGTTGGATTTGTCTATAAAGAGCCAGATTTTGAAGAAGATCAATTTGTCGTTGCGCGATTTGCTGTTTCTTGCTGTGTTGCAGATGCTTCCGTCTATGGTTTAGTTGCCTCGATTACAGAAGCCTCCTCATTACACGTTGATCAATGGGTGAAAGCAACCGGAACATTAGACACCATAAAATTGGATGGGTGGGAACTTCCATTTCTCCGGATCACACAGTTAGAAAAAATTGACCAGCCAGATAATCCCTATGTGTATGAAGTTTATACTCAGCTGACTGAATAATGGCTTTCTACAGGACGAGAGTAGCATTACCTGCTCGCAGGAATGCTACTCTCGTCCTGTAGATCAGGAGTATATCGGGAATTTAGCTTGTGGACAGAATATTGGTAAGCGCAAGGGGCGGGGGTGGCTGTGACGAAAATGAGAGGCCTGCTCAAAAATCGTAAGGGCGAAGGGCTTGGCCGTGACAAAATAGGGAGGGGTGCCAAAAAGCGTAACGGCACGAGCCTCTGCCGTTCCCGAAAGTCGGAGAAGTCGGAAAAAGCGTAACGGCGATGGTCTCCGCCGTTCCCGAAAGTCGGAGAAGTCGGAAAAAGCGTAACGGCGATGGTCTCCGCCGTGCCCGAAAGTCGAAGAAGTCGGAAAAAGCGTAACGGCGGGAGCCACCGCCGTTCCCGAAGCCGAAGAAGTCAGTAAAAGCGTAACGGCCTGCATCCTCGCCATCCTTAATGCTTCTTATCCAAACAATAAAATTTCCTCAGCAAAATTCAGACCTAGCTCCTCAATTTTTCATTATCTTTACTCGCCTTTTTTGTCCTCATGCGGTTTTTAAATTCAGCTCTTAAAGCCTCACCATTGTAGCCTTCCTTGATCAATTCATTTAACAGCAGCTCTAAATATTCAATGCGCTTTTTGCTTAGTTTACCTTTTAACAACACACTAATATGCTGATCCAATTCTTGAATGGAATGAACTTGTACTGTAAACGGTGCAGGATCATTTCCTGAATGTGTAATCACGACTCTAATTTCAAAGGGATCCTGGTTTTGATATTTCTCCTGAAAGCTTTGTCTAAATTGCTTATCAATGTAAGCCTCTATAATCCATTCTCCATCTTCACTTTCCATATTAATCACCAATCCATCTGTTAAAGGAATTTCGATGGCTTGCTGTTGATCCATTAGTTGAAGAGCTATAATTTTAAAGCTTTTCAAACCAATCCCCTCCATTCGGGCCTTTCCTAAAATTATAGCATGATTTTTGCGATTTTTAAAAATTCCTTAGAAAAGAGGCTTTCATTTTAAATGAAGTGGCAAAATTAGCTTTTTGGTGGATAAAACTCAATTTTTTACCGGAAAATAGGGCGAAAAATTGCTTTTTGCTGATTTTACGAAGGGAACAATGTCCGCTATGATATGAATATCTTGTCGAAAAGGAGGAGGAAATGGTGATTAATCAGGTAACCTTGGTCGGGCGATTAACGAAAGAACCTAGTCTTCGCTATACAATGGAAGGAAAAGCTGTGCTTAATGTGACAATTGCCCTCAATCGGATATTTAAGAATGCTCAAGGAGAGTATGAAGCAGATTTTGTTCTTTGTACATTATGGGGGAAAACCGCTGAAAATACATCGAAGTTTTGCAAAAAAGGTTCCCTTATTGGCATTACAGGAAGAATTCAAACAAGACATTATGAAAACCAAGAAGGAAAGAGAGTCTATGTCACAGAGGTATTGGCCGAGTCAGTAAAATTCATGGATAAAAAGTCAACTCAAGAAAAGGCCTTTTAGAATAGCACGCCCCGGAATTTGTCGAAACAAAATACTTGGAGGTGAACACTTGGTTAGGGAAAATGAGAATCATTCGGTGGAGATGATGGTTGGTGATCTTATTTTGAAGTTAGGAAAAGCTAATCACGAATTACATGAATTAAAAGCTCGAGTGGCTCACCTGGAAAGTCTCCTGCAGAAACCGCATATAAAGAGTTCCCCAAATTCCACCCCCAATGTAGAGAGAAAAATGGCACAATAAATTACTCCTTATGTGCCAATTACTAATCCTCATAATACCCTCATGGAAAAAGACTGTACCAAGTGGAATGGCGCAGTCTTTTTTTTATACATTAATGGGTATTATCTTTGATGAGCTTTGTTATGAAAGCTTTTGCTTGTGCATCATTCATAATATCTGAGGCATCTCCATATAAAAGCTTTGCTGCCTCTGAAAGAAGTGCTGATAAATTTCCGTCGGCTGCACTTATCGCATTCCAGCGTAGATGCAGAGGCAACCATGTTTCTGGGAATAAAGCCGGGTCTTCTAATAGTCCATCCACTTCTTTTTCACAGATACCACGTACGAGAAAATCAGCTCGTATTTCTTGTTTTTCTTGCTGAAATTGTTTTTCTCTTTCTTTTAACGCTGTTAGAAACTCAGTCATTTTTTCTTGGTTCAAAGAATCACTAGACATAGGAAGGACCTCTTTCTTAAGTCTACAGGACGTAGGGTACAAAGGCTTGCAACAGGATATCGATTGAGACTGGATGTAGACGTCATCTCGCTCCAGCGCCTAGCCCCGAGAGGCTCGCAGGCCGACGCGCGAACTTAGCTTTTCTTCTATATCATGGCGCCTTGCGCTTTTCTTTCATGCAGCTCCAGCGCCCAGCAAATTTTCAACTTCTGCTTGCGTAAGTCAACATCCATTCGCTTTCCAAGCTTATGGTGTTTCCTTTATCTCGTCAGAAGCTTAAAAAGTTTGTACACTAAACGGGCGCTTGCGCATTTGTTCTTGTTTAGAAAACTATAAAATTGTAGCTTGCGGATAAATTGCTTATCTTGCAGTTGGTGTCTAGCTCCAGGCGCCATCGGCTCGAGGTCAAATAACCTGAGCCAATGAAAGTCAAACAACGCCTTTCTTTGTCTCAGAACATTTGCTTGTCGCCGATAGGCGGGCGCCTTGCGCTTTTCTTGATTAAGCCAAGGATAGTAAGGAACGTAATTCATCATTCGATAATTCTGTTACCCATTGATCACTGCGAATAATCTCTTCATTAAGAGCTTGCTTTTTCTCTAGCATCATATCGATTCGTTCTTCCAGTGTTCCTGTTGTAATAAATTTATGCACATGAACAAAGCGATCTTGACCAATTCGGTAGGCACGGTCGGTCGCCTGATTTTCAACGGCAGGGTTCCACCAGCGATCATAATGGATCACATGATTGGCTGCTGTTAAATTCAGCCCTGTTCCACCAGCTTTTAAGGATAAAAGGAAGAAAGGAAATTCTCCTGCTTGAAATCGAGCGACATATTCATCTCTTTTTGCTTTTGGCATACTTCCATTTAAGAAAGGGACCTGAATCGAAAATCGTTGCTGCAAAAGGTGACGAATCATTTCTCCCATTTGAATATATTGAGTGAAAATAATTCCGGCTTCTCCTCTTTCCACAACCGTATCAGCTAACTCGACTAATGTCTTCATTTTATTTGAGCGATCAAGCGTCCTTTCGGGCGGAGTTTCTTTTAAATACAGAGCAGGATGATTACATAATTGCTTTAAGCGATTTAACATCTGTAAAATTAGCCCCTTACGCTCAAAAAAGCTCAAGGTTTCAATTTTTGAGAAGGTTTCTTGTACTAGATCCTCATACAGGGCAGCCTGTTCTGCTGTTAAGGCACAGTATTCCTTTTGTTCTAGCTTTTCTGGTAGATTTAATTCCACTTCTGGATCTCTTTTTGTTCTCCTTAATAAAAAAGGCTTAATCAATCGCTGTAATTCCTTGATTTTTACTTCAGAATTATCCTTTTCAATCGGAGAAATATACTTCTTTTGAAATTGACCAAAGGTTCCTAGATAGCCATGATTAATAAAGTCAAAGATGGACCATAATTCAGCTAATCGATTTTCCATTGGTGTCCCTGTCAAGGCGATATGATGAACACCTTTTAATTTCCGAATTGCTCGAGATTGCTTTGTTTCGGCATTTTTAATATTTTGTGCCTCATCAAGGGCAATGGTTCCCCAATCAACCGTTGAGAATTCTTCAAAATCAAGATGGGTTAATCCATAACTGGTTAGCACCACATCGGCATTTTGAATGCTATCAGGGAAAGCATTATCCTTTGGGCGATTTGGTCCATAGTGAAGAACAACCTTAAGACTAGGAGCAAACCTCTCTAATTCGCGTTGCCAATTCCCGAGCACTGTTGTTGGGCAAATAATCAGGGCAGGTTGCTTGCTTACAAGCTCATTTTTCACGTGAAGCAAATAGGCAATAAGCTGAATTGTCTTCCCTAATCCCATATCATCGGCTAAACAAGCTCCAAATCCAAACTGACGTAGAAAGGCAAGCCAATCAACGCCAAGCCTTTGGTAAGGTCGTAACGCCCCCAATAAATGAGGTGAAATCTGAATAGAAGGAATATCATCTAATGTATGAAGTTGTTTGAGCATTTTTTTAAGTGATTGATTGAGTTCGATCTTAATTTGAGCAAAGGCACGTGGATCGAATTCCTCCTCTGGAGTAGAAGCAAGTTCCTCCTCAGCCTCCATGGCAAAAATGTCCTGCATTCGTAAGCCTTCTTTTTTTGCTTGGGTCATCAATGCTTGAAGATGGGCAATCATCTTTGGATCAAGCTTCACCCAGCGACCGCGAACTTTCACGAGTCGACGTTGTTCTTGAACAAGCTTCTGAAATTCTTCTTCTGATAGTTCAGCTCCATTCATGGAAAAACGCCAGTTAAAATTAAGCATGGCATCTAAGCCAACAAAGGAAGGCCGATATTGTGTACCTGTTTGTTTTATACGTGCTTTCACAGTTAAATTTGCTTCTCGCATGGCTTCCCACCAGCTTGGTAGAAGAATGTCAACACCAAGCGAAAGCAATTTTTCACTCGCCTCCGTTAAGAAATCCCAAGCTGCAGCTTCTTCAAGGCTTTTTGTAATTCCTTGCTCACCTTCTAACCAAGGGAATAGCTGAATCCAACGCTTCTCTTCCTTTGCTACATTTTCTAGATAAGGTTGCCAACGCTTGGGAGGCTTCTCATCAGTCGTATAGACTTTTTCTGGATTTTTTACATCTCGAAGGACGGTCTCCAATCCCCATGGTTCCTCATCTGTATCAGGTTCTACTAAACGAAGTCCGATGGAGAAAGGCAGGTTCTCCTCAGAAAGATTGGCCCATTCACTCCATTTTTCTTCGTCGAAATACGTATTTAACTCTTCCGCTACTAATGGCCCATCCTGCAAGGTGGACAATTTTTCCGCTAGCTGTGGATGACGATAGCCATTCTCTAGGTATTGAGTTAAAGCATAATGATAAAACCTTGAAATGAAGGATTGAATCGATTCATCAAATAAAGTTTGCTCCCAAAAGCTATCTTGAAATTCATCCCAAACAAGGGAAGGGACTTTCCATGTAAATAAAGCCTCTTCCTCGTCAGAAAAATGAGGATTCCAGTGTCCACTTTGGATCGCTTCAAGGATAATGGGGGCTACATTTAGTAATGCTTCTTCTGGCTCCTCCCAGATCCACTGAATAAACGGACTAAAACTCTCTCTTCCTAATAATGTTAAAAGTTCATAACTAGTTAAGTGAATGCCCTCTATATGATTAAGGGTTTCTATATTTAAAAAAGAACCGTAAAAGCTTTCCTCATGCCAAAGAAAGAGGTTAGGCTGCCAGTCAGTGACATCCACCCCTTCACCCTGTTGATTTTCAGCATAAAGAAAGAAAGCATCATCAGCGAGTGGTCGGATATGCAGTTGCCATTGATCATTATTCCTCATGAATTAACTTTCCTTTCCGGCACTCTTCTTGAAAAGCACGTAATCGTTTTGTTTTCTTTAATAAAGTAGATAAGTAAAACTCCCACTGATCTAAATTCTTTTCTTTTCGATAAACGGTTCGTAACTTTTTTAAGTAACGGACTGCTTTTTTATATGAATCCCGGTTACGGAGATCAACTTGTTCGATAACCGCAGCATGGTAAAGTGGTTTAATGGCAGCAGGATCTTGCTTGGCTACAGTTTCTAGTGTAGCACGATCAATAAAATCAATTGTATCGCCCATATACACCTGAAGCGCGACCCATTTTCGGTAATCCTGTTTGTTGAGCAAATATTCATTATAGCGAAAGCGACTATAGGGCAGTAAAGTTGTATATAGTCGTTCGATTAGCGAAGCATCTATTTTCGTTAAAGTTTCCTCATCCATTGTTTCGTATAATGTACGAGTAAACTGAATTTTTTCCTGTGGTAACGTTAAGCTTGTAATATACTGCTCAATTTGCCGAATAAATTCTGGAATAAATGGTGCGATTCGTTCCTTTGGCAACCATTCAAAGCAGCTCAATACATATGGTGCAATATTGGCGCCATAACTTTTTATTCTTTGCAGGGCTAATTCATCTTTTTCCAATAAAATTGATAAGTGAATAAGCCCAATTTGTATCCGCGGCCGTTCTAGATCACTATTATGTTGAAGGTGATTCCATTCTTCCGCTCTTTCTTGCTTCTTCTTAAACAGCGATGTCCAAATTAATAAGTACATAAGCGTAAAGCTTGCGTCAAAAGCTGTTTCCTTTTCTAATAATCGGGTGCTATGACTGCGTAAATAATGTAAGTACTCATCAAAGGCAAATGGAGAAGCAGTTGCTGACAATGTGGTGATTGCTTCTTTTGCTTCTTCCACCATTTTTTCCGAGAAAAATGACATTTCATCCATTCTGGCGGAATTTGTGGCAAGAGAATCGATCATATTTAAGGATTCAAAAGCAGCAAACAGTTGAAATAACGGCCGCCATTCCCGTTCAATCGGTGCAAGGCCAAGCAAACGCTGGTAACGAGTCCGGACCCATTCCTGCAATTGATAGATATTTTGTGGAGGAACATCAGAATAAGCTTGTTGAACACGCTTGACCCATTGTGTTGGACCACTTTCTGGATTGGGTGATGGCTGTTGTAATAGATCCGAGCCACGCTTTAAGCTAGAAAGGATATCTTCCACTTCCCAATGAGCCTTCCATTCCTGAGTCCATGTAAAAATATTTTGTGCTTTACTTAAAATCGCAAAAAATAGGGCGAGTTGATGACGGCATATGCCTTGCTCTGGACAAGTACATGTATTTCGTTCCATTTCCTCAAAATAAAGTTCGACTGAAACGGTACTAACATCGCGGACATTGCCGACCATCTTTTTATGGCTAAACTTGACGTTATATACATTTTGCTCGCGAAAAAGCATCATCCCTCTTTGGACCATTCGTTGATGCACGTCTGTCCTCGGATCCAGCTGATTCTGTAATTCTTTACTATATGATTGTATAGATTTTAACAAGCCCTGATTATATATCATCACAAACCTCCAAATCCTTATTATACCGTGATTTGAGAAAATAAAAAAGAGGGGGGGAGATTAACGCTAACATGCATGTCATTGACAAAGAAAAAAACTATTTCTATGATAGAATTAAGAGGATGTTCGAAAAGTCTTGTAAAAATGTCACCTCGAGATAAAGGATCTTCGACTAAGCACCGACATGTCCTGTGAACAACGACATCAGCGGTTCTAGCCGGATTGGTCCTTTTTACCCTTCTTTTTGAACACGCAATTCAAGAGAAAAGGAAAACGATTGATCGAAAATTCGTAAGAAACAGTCGGTTTTTGAAAGGAATTAAAAAAGATGGAACATGTATCAGGTTTATTTAGGTGGATATATGAAATAGGCGATGGGTTAGCGAGGTTGATTTATTTACATATCCTTTGGGTGCTTTTCACCTGTTTAGGACTTGGTGTTTTTGGTATTTTTCCGGCAACCGCGGCCATGTTTTCTGTCATTCATAAATCAATCGAAAGAAAACGGGGAGAATCGATCTTCCGAACCTTTTATTCGAGTTATAAGAGTCAGTTTTTAAAAGCCAATGGCTTTGGATTCATTATTACAGCATTTGGTCTCTTTTTATATTGGGATGTCACCATTTCAAAACAGGTAATTCAATCTGCTATTTTGCACGTAATTCTACTTGTTTTTTGTTTCTTCTATTTTATTACGGTCCTCTATTTCTATCCTGTTTTTGCGCGTTATGAATTGAAAGGCTTTCAGTATATAAAACAAGCTTTTCTCATCGCCATCAGCAGGCCGTTTGAGACGATCGCTATTATTCTTTGCTTACTTATTCTGTATTATGTTTTTGTTTTCATTCCCGTTTTATATGTATTCATGGGGGCGGCAATGTTGGCCTATCCTGTGATGTGGTTCGCTATGCGTGCTTTCATGGGAATTGAAAGGAAGAAATCGTGAAGTGGAAAGAGGGAATGAAATATGCTTGGAAAAATAGAAAAATCAAGCCTCATCTATAAATATATTATCTCTTATTTATTGGTGTTTTTAATTCCCTTTGTCTTTATGAGTGTGTTTATTTATTATAATTCTGTTTCAAGCCTGCGTACGGAAATTGAACAATCCAATATTAATAAATTAGAGCAAGTTGAAAATATGACAAATGAGCGGATCAAAGAATTGGAAAAGATTGCATCAAGCATTGCCTATGATCCGCGCTTAACTCCCTATATGATGAAACATGGGTATTATGGGAAAGAAGCACAGGATGAATTAAGAAAATATAAAGATAATAGCTCCATTATTCAAGAGCTCTTTGTGTATTTCCATAATCAAGGTCAATCGATTTATTCTTCTAATGGACTGTATTCTTTTACTACGCTTACCCAAAGAATTTATCAATTTGATACATGGGAAAAAGACAGCATGGTGCAACAGTTACACTCAGCCCAACCACTCATCCTGCCTGTTGGAGATGTAACTTTAAAAAATGGTGTAAGGGATCGGATGATTGCTTTCATTTTTCCGATTGCCCCAAACAATCCTAATCCATATGGATCTGTGATGTATTTTATCGAAGAATCGACTTTAACTGATATGATTGAAAATATCCTCGCTGATTTTAAAGGGAATACTTATATTTTAGATGAAAATCAGCAACTAATCGTCTCAGCAGTAAAGGGCGAAGAAATCTCATTCTCACAGCTTGATCCATCGCTCATCGAAAAAAAGGGAGTTCAGACGACGCGCATTAATGGACAGAAATATTCTTTGGTGACGGTCACTTCCGATATGAGTGGCTGGACTTTTGTGACACTGATGGATTCGGACCAGTTTTTCGAACGGGTTATTCATCGCGCAACATTTATCATTGTGCTGTTGATCATCATACTTCTAGTTGGTTTAGCTGCCGCTATTTTATTGGGGAAAAAGCAATATCGGCCGATTCAAGGCCTATTTGAATTTGCTAAAATGGGCAGTACAAAGACGTCAAATTGGGGTGGAGAAAACGAACTGGAAGCGATTCGTCAAACAATTACCACTATTTTTAAGGATCATAAAAGCTTATCAGAAACAGTAGATTTACAGAAACCGTATGCCAAAGAACAATTATTGACAAAAATGCTAAAAGAAAGTTTTCCGAATGAGCAGGAAATTGAGTCGATGCTGCGAGCCTTAAATATGACAATGAATGAAGGGCCTCATTTTGTAGCGATCGTTGAATTTCAAAAGGGAGAATATGAAGGGAACCAACAAAATTGGGAGCAATTCATTGATTCTCTGTCCCAACTTACATTACCAAATGCAACAGTAAACGGCGTTGATTTACTATACCAACAACATACTCTGGCATTTATTATAAGTCTAAAGGAAAAAGATGACCTTGAACAACAACGGCGTATGCTTGTGGAAACTCTTCAGCAGTTTATTCAGAAGCACTCACCGTTAAAAGTGCTAATTGTGACAGTAGGGACGAGTTACGAAAAGAAAAATCATATTAATCGTTCTTATATTGAGGCTTTGACTGTCTTAGATTATCAGTTTGCCGTCTCAGAGGGAAGGCTTGTATTTTTTGAAGAGTTAGGATCCCCAGGGGAGAAAGCGCTTGGCTACCCGAGGGAGGATCAAATGAAGTTGGCGCAAAGCTTGAAACAAGGAGATCAGGTAGTTGCCTTGGAAACCTTGCATACGATGCTATCGAATTTGGCTAAAGCAGAAATGTCTATTCAGGCATTAAAATATATTTGTTTCGACATTATCAACACCGTGATTAAGACAGCTATGGAGCTGCAACTAACGCTAAATTTGGACGATTATAAGGAACTGGGAGAATTTCAATCTGTCGAACAGCTTAGTCAACACCTTAGTCCCCTTATTTTAAAAATATGCCAAACAGTAGAAGATAAGACAGAAAACCGTAGTCAGCATCTACGTCGAGAGCTGCTGGAATATATTCAGGAGCATTATACAAGCTATGATTTAACTTTAGAAGGCATTGCCTATCATTTTGATTTATCCGTTCCATACCTAAGTAAATTTATCAAAGAACAAACAGGTGAAACCTTTACCCAATATGTTTTAACTTTACGTATGGAAGCAGTAAAAAAACAATTAAGGGAAACCAATCAACCGATTAAAGAAATTGTATCGAATGTTGGCTACAAAGATGTGGCCAACTTCACGCGGCGTTTCAAACAACTAGAAGGAGTCACCCCAGGACAATACCGAAAATTAAACCGGTGACAAGAAAAGCGCAAGCGCCTGATCAGCGACGTACAAACTTTCATAATAAGGATGAACGGCTAAAGACGCGCCGTCCTGGCGCAACGCCGTTCTGACCCACATCCTGTGGGCCTGAGATAAAGGAAACACCATGAGCTTGGAAAGCGAATGGATGTTGACTTATCGTAGGAAGAAACCGAAAGTTTGCTAGGGACAATCATGGCCTTGAGATCCCGCATCCCGCAAGGCGCGCAGCGACTGAGGAAGCTCAAGCCTTGCCCCGCGGAAAGCGTGCCCTGAAACGGAAGGCAACCGCACACCAACTTTTACATGCCTAGAAGAAGGGCTGTCACAGAAAAGCTTAGTTTTTACTGACTTTCTGGACAGCCCCTATTTTTTGTCTAAAAGCAAAGGGGAGGTAATATATCTACCAAGATTCGACATTATTTCCTTTAGAATAAGCCTTTCTAGGTGAAGCAAAACGCACATATTAGATTAACTTGTACATATTCGCGCGTTGTGAGCCCTTCTATTATCAAGGTTTGTCCTATCAAAAGTTTAATAGGTGGAACGCTTCCATTAAAATCGACATATTGTGTACAAGTTGTCGAAAAAATAGAATAAAGGCAAGCTGAAAACACTTTCACTTAAAAGGAGGCAATCGAATGAGCTCGAATACAACCACAGAGACTCAACAAAAAGTACAGCTGAAAAGTCGGCCTGTCACAACCAAATTTCGTAAGGCCTTACAGAATTGGCAGCTATATGTATTTGTTCTACCTGCTTTTTTATACTTTTTGATCTTCCATTATGTACCGATGTACGGAGTTCAAATTGCATTTAAAGATTTCATTCCTACACTCGGGATTTGGGGGAGTGAATGGGTAGGGTTTGAACATTTTACTAGATTCTTTGAATCCTACTATTTCTGGGATTTATTAAAAAATACATTAGGAATTAGTGTATATGAATTAATTGTTGGTTTTCCATTACCGATTATTTTAGCCTTAGCTTTGAATGAGGCGAAGGACGGTATATATAAGAGGTTTGTACAAACGGTTACATATGCGCCTCATTTTATTGCCGTTGTCGTTATTTCTGGGATGATTATTTCCTTTCTCTCACCAACGACAGGAATTATCAACCATATTATTGGCTTTTTTGGCATAGGACCTATTCCGTTTATGGAAGACCCTAAATGGTTTAAAACGATCTACGTTTTGTCGGGAGTTTGGCAAAGCACTGGTTGGGGAACGATTATTTATTTGGCAGCCCTTGCAGGTGTTAGCCCGCAACATCACGAAGCAGCAATTGTCGATGGGGCAACGAGATTGCAACGAATTTGGCATATTAATATACCAGCGATTCTACCGACAATGGTCATCCTGATGATTTTAAATGTCGGTAATATATTGGCCATGGGTTTCGAAAAAATCCTACTTTTGCAAAATCCATTAAACCTAGAATCTTCCAATGTAATCGCTACGTTTGTCTATGAATCTGGTTTATTAAATGCCCAATATAGTTTCTCTGCCGCTGTCGGTCTATTTAACTCGGTGATTAACGCCATCTTGTTAATCGTTGTGAACAAAATTGCTCAAAAAACAAGCGAAACCAGTCTTTGGTAAGGAGGTAGATTAATTTGGCATCAGTGATAAAAGATACGAAGGCTGATAAGATATTTAAGGTTTTTAACTTTCTCTTTTTAACATTAGCAATGCTTGTTGTTCTTTATCCTTTGATTTATATCGTTAGTGCGTCGATAAGTGATCCAAAAGCTGTTAATTCAGGAGATATGTGGTTATTTCCAAAAGGGGTTACATTTGAAGGCTATAAGCTAATTTTTGATAATCCTGATATTTGGAAGGGTTATCTGAATACGATTTTTTATACCGCTCTAGGTACAGTAATCAATTTAGCGATCACCATCCCTGCAGCTTATGCACTGTCACGACGGGACCTTTCAGGACGTGGTCTATTAATGGGGATGTTCGTATTAACCATGTTCTTTAGTGGTGGATTAATTCCAACTTATTTAGTTGTTCGGAACTTAGGGTTAATCGATACGGTTTGGGCGATGGTCTTACCGAATGCAGCTGCTGTCTGGAATATCATTGTAGCACGTGTATTTTTCCAAACCTCGATTCCAACAGAATTGGAAGAAGCAGCGATTATTGACGGTTGCACCAATTTCAAGATGTTTGCCAAAATTATTTTGCCTTTATCAGCTCCGATTATTGCTGTCATGGCTTTATTCTATGGCGTTGGGCACTGGAACGGGTACTTTAATGCGTTAATTTATTTGTCTGATAAGCAACTATATCCATTACAACTTGTCCTAAGGGAAATACTAGTGTTACAAGAAATGTCCTCTAATTCAACGGAGATTTCGAGTAGCTTAGCAGAAGCCATGAATAATAAGCAACAGTTGGCGGCAGTCATTAAGTATGGGGTAATGATTGTTTCAACATTACCAATTATTATTGTCTATCCATTCCTACAACGCTATTTTGTAAAAGGGGTGATGATTGGATCATTAAAAGGATAACAGGAATGAGTTTCTCATAGGAAAAATGGGTTGTTTTGTTTAGAAATGGGTTTTATCTGAGGAAAATGGGGTTCTCTGTTCGAGAATGGGCCTTTTAAGGTAATAATAGCGCTCTCCGTCCCGTTTTCCAAAATATGGTCTAATGATCAATTTCAAAATAAGAAAGGGGTTTTTATCTTGAAAAAGTCATTTAAGTTAGCTTTAACGGGCATATTATCAGCGACCTTGCTGTTGAGTGCCTGTTCATCATCATCAGGAAGTGATGGAAAAAAGGAACCTGCACGAAAAGTGAAGGATGTTGAGGTTCAAAAAGAAGGATTTCCGATTGTCGATGAGAATATCACCTTAAGGATGATGGCACCAGGAACAGGCCTGGCAGAATGGAAAGATATGCCGACATTGCAGGAATATGCAGAGAAGACAAATATAGAATTCAAATACAATACACCACCGCTAAGTGATTTCCAAACAAAATTGAACTTAGCCTTTGCAAGTGGTGATATTGCGGACGTGGTGTATGCTGCTGGAACTAATAATTTAACTCCCGGAATGGAAGTGGATTACGGGGAACAAGGCGTGCTGATTCCGCTTGAAGACTTGATTGATGAATATGCACCAAATCTAAAACAATTGCTTGAAGATAGACCAGATGTTAAAAAATCAATTACAACACTGGATGGTCATATTTATTCTTTACCTACAGTAAACGAACTGACAACAGCTTCCTGGTATATTGGACCGAATTGGTATAATGGCCAGTGGTTAGATGCATTGGACGTAAAAGAGTTACCGAAAACAACGGATGAATTTTATGAATTGCTAAAGCGGTTTAAAGAGGAAGATCCGAATGGGAATGGAGAAGCAGATGAAATTCCTTTGACAGATGTTAAACTGAATTCAATGCGTCCATGGTTACTCGCTGCATTTGGTATGAAAGAATGGGATATTGAAGAAATCGATGGTAAAGTAAGATATGCACCAATTACCGATAATTATAAAGAGTATTTGACATTTATGAACAAACTCTATAAGGAAGAATTGCTTGATCCAGAAACCTTTTCGCAATCTGATGAACAAAAGAAAGCGAAAGGCCAAGATAATCGTTTAGGTGTATTCACGGATTTCTATTCCTTCTTTACAACAGGAGAAACGGAAGAGGAATCAATGAACAACCCAATGTATTATCCATTGACAAGCTCAGTTTCACCTGAACCAATACTTCCAAGAAATCCAGCTATCCAAAGAGGAACATTCTCGATTACGAAAAACAATCCATATCCAGAAGCAACTGTGCGTTGGGTTGATTATTTCTATTCACAAGAGGGCTACGAATTTTTGAACCAAGGGCCTGAAGGATATCTTTGGGAAGAAGGGGAAAATGGCGTGAAGGAGTACCTAGAAGATCCACCGAAAGAGTTTAAATCAATGGAAGATTATCGTGGTACACTCACACCTGCTTACGGAATAGCGGCTCCTGCCCTTGAGAGACCAATCGAAGGAAAAGATGAATCTGAGTTTGATCAATTTATTGAGAAGGAAACAAACGAAAAAATTGAACCATTTGCAGAAGTTCCCTTTCCTCTCGTTTATTTAGAGAAAGATGAGCAGAAACAGATCAATAATATCCAAGTGGATTTAAAATCCTATGTTGAGCAAATGGAGGCGAAATTTATTACAGGCGTTGAGCCATTAGAAAATTGGGATAAATACGTACAAACAATTGAAAATATGCAAATTGAGGAATATGTAAAAATTCATCAAGATGCTTATGATCGCTGGAAAGAGAGTTAAGGACAAAAGCGCAAGCGACTTGACTTAAGAAGAAAGGCTATGAGCGCGCCGTCTTGGCATAATGCGCACGCTACCTTCTCCAAGCAAGTGTCCTGGTCCGATGAAAGGCATTCATTGCCTTTCATCGGACCAGGTTAGAAAAAGCATGCCGTCCTAGCCGCGTCGTCGTAATGCTGATGCTCTTGCTGAAGTGTTTGAAGCAAGATATCGCCTGAGTTATTCATAGGTTGAAAATTGTACAGTCTTGGAGAGTAGTAAGAAAACAAATCAGTGGGATAGGCAACATATCCTGACTAATAGAAGGAGTATTATATTGAGAAAATCACTTAAATTGGCCTTAACGGGTGTATTATCAGCGACACTTTTACTAAGTGCCTGTGCATCCTCAGGAAATGATGGCAAAAAGGGAACAGCCTCAAAAGCAAAAGATGTGGAAGTTCATAAGGAAGGATTTCCGATCGTCGATGAAAAAATAACTTTAAGCATGATGGCACCAGGAACAGGACTTGCAGAATGGAAAGACATGCCGACACTACAAGAATATGCAAAAATGACAAATATTGATTTTAAATACAATACACCACCTATCAGTGACTTTCAAACAAAATTGAATTTAGCTTTTGCGAGTGGAGATATTGCTGATATCATTTATGCAGCTGGTACAGAGGATCTAACACCAGGAATGGAAGTCGATTATGGGGAACAGGGTGTCTTGGTTCCGCTTGAAGATTTAATCGATGAATATGCACCAAATATTAAACAATTGCTTGAAGATAGACCAGATATCAAAAAATCGATTACGACTATTGATGGACATATTTATTCTATTCCTAGAGTGGCTGAAGGTCCAACTTCTTCATGGTATAGAGGACCGATTTGGTATAATGGCAAATGGCTTGAAGCACTTGATGTGAAAGAATTGCCAAAAACAACAGATGAGTTTTATGAACTATTAAAACGGTTTAAAAATGAAGATCCAAACGGGAATGGAAAAGCAGATGAAATTCCTCTGACAGATGTGAAACTAAATGCGATGCGCCCATGGTTACTTGCAGCCTTTGGCATGAAAGAATGGGGCATTGAGGAGATTGATGGGAAAGTAAGATATACACCGATCACAGAAGATTACAAAGAGTACTTAACTTATATGAATAAGCTTTATAAAGAGGAACTACTTGATCAAGAAACGTTCTCTCAATCGCCTGAACAGAAGAAGGCAAAAGGCCAAGATAACCAACTAGGCGCATTCACAGACTTCTTTTCCTTTTTCACAACGGGTGAAACAGAAGAAGAAGCGATGAACAACCCAATGTTTTATCCATTGACAAGCTCGATTTCACCTGAAGTCGTTATTCCAAGAAATCCGGCTATTTCAAGAGGAACATTCTCGATTACCAAAAACAATTCGTATCCTGAAGCATCTATGCGTTGGCTTGATTATTTTTATTCAAGTGAAGGCTTTGAGTTCTTGACGGAGGGACCTGAAGGACATTTATGGGAGAAAGGGGAAGACGGGAAGAAGGAATACTTGGAGGAACCACCAGAAGGTTTCAAGTCAATGGAAGATTACCGAGGATCCATCACGCCTAATTATGGTATCTCAGCTCCCGCTCTTACTGGCCCAATTGAAGGAAAAGAGCAGTCTGACTTCGATAAGTTCATTGAAGAGGAAACAAATGAAAAAATAGAACCCTTTGCAGAAGTTCCTTTTCCTCTCGTATATTTAACCAAAGAGGAACAGAAACAGGCTAATAATATTCAAGTAGATCTAGAATCTTATGTCGAACAAATGGAAGCGAAATTTGTCACAGGCGTAGAGCCACTAGCTAATTGGGATAAATATGTAAAAACAATTGAAAATATGCAGATTGAGGAATATGTGAAAATTCATCAAGATGCTTACGATCGTTGGAAAGAGAGCTAAAGAGAAAAGTGCAATCCGCCTGGAGCAAGACATCGATTGAGACATGGTGGAGAGCTGTTCATAGGTTGCAATTCCGAGAGCATCAAAAAAATCGGTGGGAAAGGTAACTTATCCCACTGATAAGGGGGGTCACTCATGAGAAAATCATTTGCATTCGTCCTCACAGGTGTAGTAGCAGCGACACTGCTACTAAGTGCCTGTGCATCATCAGACAACGATAAACAAAAAGACACATCTTCAAAAGTAAAAAATGTTGAGGTAAATAAAGAAGGATTTCCGATTGTCGATGAAAATATCACATTAAGCATGATCGCACCAGGAACGGGTCTGGCGGAATGGAAAGACATGCCGACTTTGCAAGAATATGCAAAAATGACCAATATTGACTTAAAATACAGTACACCGCCACTAAGTGATTTCCAAACAAAGTTGAATTTGGCATTTGCGAGTGGTGATATTGCGGATATCATTTACGGTGCAAGCTCCAGTAACTTGACCCCAGGAATGGAAGTGGATTATGGGGAGCAAGGTGTTTTAATTCCGCTTGAAGATTTAATTGATGAATATGCGCCAAACATTAAAAAGTTATTTGAAGAAAGACCAGATGTTAAAAAATCAGTGACAACACTTGATGGACATATTTACTCCTTGCCAAGAGTACAGGAAGGCTCGACTTCTAGCTGGTATTTAGGGCCGATTTGGTACAATGGCCAATGGCTTAAGGCACTTGGTGTAGAGGATGTGCCCAAAACAACAGACGAATTTTATGAATTGCTAAAAAGATTTAAAGAGGAAGATCCGAACGGAAACGGAGAAGCAGATGAAATTCCATTGACAGATGTGAAAATGAACACCCTTCGTCCTTGGTTACTCGGTGCTTTTGGTATGAAAGAATGGGAGATTGAAGAAGTAGATGGAAAAGTAAGATATGCACCGATCACCGAGAATTATAAAGAATATTTAACCTTCATGAATAAATTATATCAAGAGGGACTACTTGATCCAGAGGTATTCTCACAATCAGATGAACAAAAGACAGCAAAAGGACAGGATAATCGTTTAGGTGTGTTTACATCTTGGTATTCATATATGTTAACAGAAGAATCCGAAGAAGATGCTGTAGATAATCCGATGTATTATCCATTAACAAGTTCGGTATCGTCTGAACCGATAATCCCAAGAAACCCTGCAATTCTAAGGGGAACATTCTCGATTACAAGCAATAATTCCTATCCGGAAGCAACCATGCGTTGGATCGATTATTTTTACTCTAAGGAAGGCTTTGAATTCCTAAATGAAGGGCCTGAAGGCTATTTATGGGAAGAAGCGGAAGACGGAACAAAAAAAGACCTTGAAATCCCATCAAACTACAAAACGCGGGAAGACTATCGCGGTACACTTACACCGGATTTTGGGATTAATGCACCAGCCCTTACTGGTCCTATTGAGGGAAAAGAGATAACTGAATTTGAAAAATTCATTGAAAAGGAAACAGAGGAAAAAATTGAGCCATATGCAGAAGTACCTTTCCCACTTGTTTACCTAACAAAAGAAGAACAGAAAAAAGTAAATGATATTAAAGTGGACTTACAATCGTATGTCGAACAAATGGAAGCAAAATTTGTCACAGGTGTAGAACCACTAGCAAATTGGAATAAATACGTAAAAACAATTGAAAATATGCAAATTGAGGAATATGTGAACATTCATCAAGATGCCTATGATCGTTGGAAAGAGAGTTAAAAAGCAGGAGGAATCATAGGGAAAACGGTTTCCAATTTACAGGAATCCACTTACAATTCCTGCAAGGCATGATAAACTAAAGTGGAAATCGACAATCAGTGAGAAAGGCAAGCCCTCTCACTGATTGCTATTTCATTTTACCTAACGGTTAGGAGTACCTAGTTGAAATTATGGGTCAACACCAAAATCTATGGTTGGAATGAGTGGGTCAAAATGGTAATAGTAGACTAGCCAGCGAAGAAAAAACACGGAGACTCCTATGGGAATGCGCAGTGTGAAGCCCCATAAAAAAAGCGCTCTTCTTTTTCAAGGAGGCTGAGGACAAGCCCACGGAAAGCGTAGTTTTTTCGTAGCGGCTGCTTAGCTTATATCAATACGACATCTGATTTGTCAACCATAGATGTTGATTAAGATCCGAAATTATTTTGCGTGAAAAAGCGAAGGAGGATTCAGATGCCTAGTAAACAACCGAATATTCTTTTTATTTTAACAGACCAACAACGTGTGGATACATTAAAGGCTTATGGTGGAAAGGTGTGTCAAACACCTAATATTGATCAGTTAACAGCTGAAAGCATTGTTTTTAATAATACATACGCTAGCTGTCCAGTGTGTACACCAGCGCGCGCATCTCTGCAAACAGGGTTGTATCCACATAATCATGAAATGAGAAATAACACCTCAGAACCAGCATGTAAATATGATAGCCTGCCGAATTCTAGTGAGTTGCTTAGCAACAGACTAAAGGAGCAAAACTACAGTGTTGGTTATACGGGCAAATGGCATCTAGGCTGGGGGCCCTCAAAGGTAGGCTATGAGGGAGATGACTTTCCGGGCCATGGTGCTGGAGGACATGGTTATGAGCAATACCATGATTATTTAAAGGAAAAGGGACTAGAAGTAAAGCTTGAAAATAAAATGTCAGGACATTATAAAGGTCATTGGGCAGCAGAGGTTGTCTCACCTGTTGAAACAACCGTTGAATACTTTTTAACCGATCAGGCCATTCATTATATCGATCAATTCCGACAAAGAGAAAATCCTTTTTATTTTCAACTAAACTTTTGGGGACCACATGAGCCTTATGTAGCACCAACAAAGCATTTAGATCTCTATCGTGATCTCGATATTGAACCATGGGCGAATTTTACTGATGAATCGACAAATAAGCCGGCTATTCATAATTTAAAAAGAGCCAAGTCTACTGACTGGAAAACGTTTGAACCTTATGTGAAGCATTATTTTGCTAATGTAAGTCTGATTGATGAACAAATTGGCCGATTAGTCGACTATTTAAAACAGCATGATTTATATGAGAATACGATCATTATCTTTTCTGCTGATCACGGCGAGTCACTTGGAATCCATGGGGGATTATGTGATAAAAACTTCTTTATGTATGAAGAAACATGCCGAATTCCCTTGATTGTGAAGCCGCAAGAAAAGTTACCGGAAACAAAATATGAGGATCGATTTGTGGGCACCTGTGATTACTACTCCAGTATTTTAGATTGGGCGGGAGTAGATCAAGCCGAAGTATCCCGTGATGGCAGATCTTTTGTACCCCTTATCAATAATGAAGATGTGAAAGATTGGCCAGATCATGTAGTAACAGAAGGTAATGGTCTTGCTGAAATTTTGTATACTCAACGGATGATTCGCCAGGGACAAATGAAATATATTTTTAATTGTGGAGATACCGATGAATTATACGATTTGGAAAAGGATCCACATGAGCTCAACAACGAAATTGACAATAGCGAGTATCAAGAGACTCTTACAAAGATGAGAGAATTATTGGCGGTTTGGATGGAAGAACATAATGACCTTGCTTTAGGACAATTCAAAGATCTACGTTTTTAATGAACAAATAGTATGATTCGGAAGGTGATTTATTTTGTCGAAACCCAATTTTATTATTTTTTATTGTGATGACCTAGGATATGGTGACTTAGGATGTTATGGATCAGAGCATGTGAAAACACCAAATATTGATAAGCTTGCAGAAGAAGGGATTCGATTTACGAATTGGTATTCCAATTCCCCGGTATGCTCACCTTCTAGAGCCTCTTTATTAACCGGGAAGTATCCTGCTCGTACAGAGGTCGATCAAATTTTAAGTGGGAAAAGAGGGGCAGCTGGATTATCAGCGGAACATGAAACCATTCCTGCTAAATTGAAAGCGAATGGTTATCGCACGGCGATGTTTGGCAAATGGCATTTGGGTACGACGCCAGAGACGCGTCCCAATGCTCATGGTTTTGATGAATTCTATGGTTTCCATGCGGGATGCATAGATTACTATTCCCATATTTTTTATTGGGAAAACCCACCTGTTCATGACCTTTGGCATAACAAGGATGAAGTCTGGAACAATGGCGAATACATGACAGAATTAATCACAGAGAAAGCCGTTGAATTTATTCAAAATGAGCGTGAAGAGGAACAACCATTCTTCTTGTATGTTCCTTATAATGCGCCTCATTATCCAATGCATGCCCCAGAGAAATACATGGAGCGATTTGCTCATTTACCATGGGACCGCCAAGTCATGGCTGCAATGATTTCGGCTGTTGATGATGGGGTCGGAGAAATTGTCAACGCCCTGAAAAGACTAGGAAAATATGAAGACACGATGATTTTCTTTTCCAGTGATAATGGCCCATCGGCAGAAGTGCGCAATTGGCTAGATGGTACAGAAGATAAGTATTATGGTGGAAGCGCTGGAATTTTTAGAGGCCACAAAGGAAGTTTATTTGATGGAGGAACCCGGGAACCTGCGATTTTAAGTTGTCCGTCTCTTATCCCAGGAGGACAGGTTTCCGATGAAATTGGCGTGATGATGGATATCCTTCCAACCTTTATGTCCTTTGCCGATATTTCCTTTGAAAATGAAGCGATAGATGGCGATTCGATTGTCGAAATGATCACAAAGAACGGAAAAAGTCCCCATGACCAAGTATTTTGGGAATACAATGACCAACTTGCGGTTCGTCAAGGAAAGTGGAAGCTCGTTTTAAATGGAAAGCTAGATTTTGATAAAGCTATAGAGGATACGGTTCATCTCTCCAATCTTGAAGAAGACCCTAGTGAGCGAACCAACCTAGCTGCACAACACCCTGAATTGGTAGAACAAATGACAACCGATCTGCACGAATGGTATGAAAGTGTGAAATAGATAGGAAGTAAGAGACTAGTCTATTTTTTAGACTTATAATGGGAAACTCAACTTTGCTTTTGGAATAATCTCCACTGAGCAAAGGTGGTGTTTCCTTTATAAGTTAAAAACAAGTTGGAAGCGTTGTATAGTTGAACATTTGAGGAGGAATAAAATTGACAAACATACATGATGAAATAAAAGAGACGGAACAAAAGGAAGAAGTTGAAAACGGTGTTCACCACTTTAGTAATGAAAAAGGCTGGGTGAAGCCGGAAGATCCAGCCCTTTTAGAGCAATTGGAATGGTTTAAGGACCAAAAGCTCGGCTTTATGATGCACTGGGGTCCATATTCACAATTAGGGTTAGTCGAGTCATGGGCGCTAAGTGATGATGATGCTGACTGGTCACGGGAAGATATTGATTGGGAGTCAGATCCAGAAGTTTTTAAGCGCCAGTATGTGGACTTGAATAAAAGCTTCAATCCTATTCGATTCCAGCCAGAGGAATGGGCTGAGTTAGCACAAGAGGGAGGATTTAAATATTTCCTCTTTACGACGAAGCACCATGATGGCTTTTGTATGTGGGATACAAAGACAACCGATTATAAAATAACCGATCCAAGCTGTCCATTCCATACACATCAATATGCAGATATTGTCAAACATGCATTTAACGCATTCCGAGATAAAGGATTACCAATCGCTGCCTATTTCTCTAAAGCGGATTGGCATACACCGACATACTGGGCACCGAATATGGAGCGAGGGACAGAAATGTGGAGGGGGCCTTCCTATGATCCGGAAAAGCATCCTGAATTATGGGAGAAATTCGTGCAATTCACACACGAGCAAATGCAGGAATTACTAACGAATTATGGACGAATTGAAGTACTTTGGTTAGATGCAGGTTGGGTATCTGCAAAGAGTAAGCAAGACATACGTCTTGGAGAAGCAGTGGAACGTGCCCGTGAAAAACAACCATGGTTACTTTCTGCTGACCGATTAATTGGCGGGCCCTATGAAAATATTATCACGCCTGAGCAAGCAGTGCCTGAAAAACCAATGGATGTACCATGGGAAAGCTGTATTACAATGGGATCAGCCTTTTCGTTTAGATATGAAGATGACTATAAGACAACAAGAGAATTGATTCATTTATTAGTAGAAGTCATTTCGAAGGGTGGAAACTTAGCTTTAAACGTTGCCGCTCAACCGGATGGACGTTTGCCACGGACAGCAATTAAAAGAATGAAAGAAATGGGCGCTTGGTTAAAGGTGCATGGTGAAGCTGTGTACGGCACAAGAATGTGCGCTCCCTACTTCCAAGGAAATAGTGCTTTTACCAAGAAAGACAACACGGTTTACTGTTTTTATATGTATGAGAATGAGGATACTCCTGTAGAGCAGGAAATCTTTATTCCTTATCCCGAAAAAGTGAGCAGCGTAGAAATGGTTGATGGAGATAGAAAAGTAGACTTTAGTCAAGCGGAAAAAGGTTTATCGATTATCTTGCCTGATTCTGAAAAAGGGCAAACAGCTCCAATCGCACATGTCTTTCGTTTTACTGAATAGTGGGTACTGAAAGGAGTCAATATAAGTGTACGAGGTTCGACGATTTATCCAGCATTTACAAGATCATCTCGCTTTAGATTCCGTTGTCCTTGAGGAATGGAAAGCAAAGCGTGCAGAATATACTGAGCCTGTCCAATATACCTATAAAGACATAGAGTCGGTCAAAATCAATGTTGGAGATCATTTAATCGTTTCTGGGGAGACGATGTTTCTTGAAAGTGACATTACCGTTCCATTAGAATGGGCGGATCAATCTGTAGGATTAGAATTTTTAGTTGGTCAGCCTAATGTAAAAACAAACCATGAGGCTTTATTATCCATTGACGGGGAGCCCTATCATGGGATTGATCGTAACCGAAGCTTTGTACCGTTTCCGGAAATAAAGAAAGAAAAACTTACGTATCATGTGCAAATCGAATTATTTAACCCTGTTGCACAAGTTGTCGATCGACTAAACTTTCAAAATGAAACGGCTGAACATAGCCCTGCTCCATTATCGCTTTTACAGAGTAAACTCGTTTGTATGAATATTGCGGTAGAGAAGCTTCTATATACCGTAAAAACTTATGATGAAGCGGCGAAGCTACTTCCAGATGGAGATTTAAGAAAATCTTCGATCATAAAAGCATTAACGACAGCAGCCGATAAAATTCAAAATGGATCTCCTGAACAATTAAGGAATCAGGAATGGATTTACACAATCGAAGCGGAATTACGGAAAGAATTAGACATGCCAGCAGATCCATCAGCTGGCAAAATACATATGGTTGGTCAATCGCATATTGATCTTGCTTGGCTATGGCCAGCTAAAGAGGCGGTTCGGAAATGTTCTCGAACCTTTTCTACGATGAGCACCTTATTGGACCAGTTTCCGGATTTTGGTTATGTGCAAAGTCAACCACAAGCTTTTGAGTTTATGAAAGAACATTATCCTGTTATCTATGAGCGGGTGAAACAACATATTGCTTCTGGGAGATGGGAGCTTGTTGGAGGAATGTGGGTAGAACCGGACTTGAATATTCCTTCAGGAGAATCGCTCGTTCGGCAACTTTTATATGGAATGAATTTTTACCAAAAGGAATTTGGCCTTAAGCCTCGCATTGAATGGCTTCCAGATACTTTCGGTTATTGTGCTTCCTTACCACAATTACTGCAAAAAGCAGGACTTGAATATTTCATGACAACGAAAATGAATTGGAATGATACAAACCAATTTCCATATGATCTTTTCCATTGGGTAGGCATTGATGGGACAAGTATTCTCTCCTATTTAAATCATGGTGTGAATGAACATACACATCCAAAGGAAATCAAGGATCATTGGGATAGTTATAAGCAGAAAGCCGAACATCCAGAACAAATGCTATTGTATGGCCATGGGGATGGCGGCGGTGGTGTCACAAGAGAAATGATACAGTATGTAGAACGCTCTGAAAATTTGCCAGGTCTGCCTAGTGCAACATTTGGTACTGCCCATGAGTTTTTTGATGGAGTTAAAACGGCGAATCCTTCACTCCCTACCTGGCATGGCGATATGTATCTTGAACTCCATCGTGGGACCTATACAACTCAGGCTCATAATAAACGGTGGAATCGAAAAGCAGAGGTTCTCTATCGAGATGCCGAAATTTGGAGTAGTTTTACTTCTAATTTGGGAGAAAGTCAATCGACTTTACATGATGGTTGGAAGTTATTATTATTCAATCAATTCCATGATATTATCCCCGGCACTTCTATTCCGGAGGTGTATGTGAAATCGGCATCTGACTACAAGGAAATTTTCCAAATCGGTCACAAGATAAAGGATCAGGCTCTGCAAAGTTTGGAGAAGCAAATCGACACAAGCGGCGCTGGAATCCCGATTGTCGTTTTCAATAGTCTATCTTGGTCAAGATCTGAAACAGTGATGATTCAAGGTGGAGCTGAATTGAAGACGCTGGGGGCCTACGATGAACACGGAAATAGGTTGGAAAGTGACGTTCGCCTTTTAGGAGAGAATCAAGTGGAATGCTCTATCTATGTTCCAGCTATCCCAGAAATGGGCTATCGCACAATTTGGTTAAAAGAAAGCCGTTTACATGGCCAATTGGAAAGTCCTACTTTTGAAGGACACTGGGAGACCGAATATTATCAAATAGAATGGAATGACCAAGGAGAAATTTCCCGTTTATATGATAAACAAGCAGATCGGGAAATCGTAAAACCAGGAGAAACCGTAAATCAATTTCAATTTTTTCATGATCGCCCCCCTTTATGGGATGCATGGGACATCGACCCGCAATTTGAAGGACAAATAGCAGATCAAGTGAAATTACAAACGGTTGAAGTCATCCAAGAAGGTAAAACAAAGGATATTTTACGATTCAAATGGTCTGTATCGAACTCTTTTATTGAACAGGATATGATTCTGTACCATCATTCGCAACGAATCGATTTTGACACTCAGGTAGATTGGAAGGAAGAGCATAAACTATTGAAGGTGGCATTTCCTGTCGATATTTTAACAGATAAAGCAACGTTTGAAATTCCATTTGGAACAGTGGAAAGGCCGACTCATAATAATACAAGTTGGGAATCTGCCCAATATGAGGTATGTGGGCATCGGTTTGCCGATTTATCTGAGGGGAATTATGGAGTCAGTCTCTTGAATGACTGTAAATATGGATATGACGTGAAAGGACAGCTGATAAGACTATCGTTATTGCGTGCACCGAAATGGCCTGATCCACAAGCAGATATAGGTCACCACCAATTTACCTATTCTCTTTACCCGCATCGTGGAAACTGGCGGGAAGCTAATATCACAAGAAAAGGGTATGAGTTAAATCATCCTATTTCTGTTATCCAAACAGAAGCTCATCCTGGTGATTTGCCAAGCCATCATAGCTTCGTGAAAACTCAAGCCCAACATGTGGTGGTCGAAACGATTAAACCAGCTGAAGACGAGAATGGATTGATTGTGAGACTATATGAAACGTCTGGTGGAAGAGAGCGGGCAACATTGCAATTATCTCAACCTGTTGACACAGTAGAAGAAACAAATCTATTAGAAGAGCCTGTTGCAAATTTGAACATCACAAACGGACAGGTAGAAACAGACTATAAACCATATGAAGTGAAAACCATGCGCATTAAGTGACTGTTCAATAAGGAGGATGAAAAAGGACTAAATCGACTAAAGGGATTGACGTCAATCGTCGGGGGCCGACACTAGTACATGTCGTTCCTTAGTCGAAGGTCCTTTATTTCGAAGTGTCATTTTCATTGGACTTTTTGAACATCCCCTTTAAGTGATCAATTAAAAAATGAAATAGAGGAGATTCCAATGAACTATTCTATGAGTCTAGCAGAAAATTGGCGTTTTAGGCAGAAAGGCGAGGGGGAGTGGCTTCAAGCTAAAGTACCAGGGTCTGTCCATACTGATTTAAGGGCAAATCGCAAAATAGAGGATCCCTTTTATGGAAAAAATGAATTGGCTATGCAATGGATTGATAAGGAAGATTGGGAATATGAAACAATCTTTGATCTAACGGAAGAGCTATTTCAGCAAAAAAATTTGGAAATCTTCTTTGAAGGCTTAGATACGTATGCAGATGTTTTTTTGAATGGTCAACGCATTCTGTCTGCAGATAATATGTTTCGCACATGGAAGGCAGATATAAAGCCTTACGCGAAACAAAAGGAGAATCATTTGCTCGTATCCTTCCGATCGCCTATAAAAGAAGATCTTCCGAAGCTAGAAAGTCTTGGCTATGATTTACCAGCTTCTAATGATCATTCAGAGGATGGGGGATTAGGCGAGAAGAGATTGAGTATTTTTTCGCGTAAAGCTCCATACCATTATGGTTGGGATTGGGGACCGCGTTTTGTCACAAGTGGAATTTGGAAACCTGTACAAATCCAAGCTTGGACGGACATCCGTATTACAGACCTCTATATTCGCCAAGATCATGTTACAACTCAATTGGCGCGATTGACAGCAGAAATTGAAATAGAAGCAGATCAAGATTGGGCAGGAAAGGTACGGATTGCCACAGAAGGGCTTAGCTTGGAAAAAGAAGTATCGATCCAAAAGGGAAATCATGCGATTGAGCTAGCATTAGAGCTTGAAAACCCTAAGCTGTGGTGGTGTAGAGGACTTGGAGAAGCGAACCTTTATCAATTTATAGTCAGTTTCTCAAAGGCTGGTAAGGCGGTTGCTGAGAAGAAGGTAAGAACAGGATTGCGTACGATTCGCTTAGTTAGAGAAAAAGATGAAGCGGGAAAAAGCTTTTACTTTGAATTAAATGGCGTTCCCGTCTTTGCTAAGGGTGCGAATCATATTCCAAATGATAGTTTTCTAACAGATATCTCCTATGAACGTTATCGTCATGAAATTGCTAGTGCTGCAGAATCAAATATGAACATGTTACGTGTTTGGGGCGGTGGCATCTACGAATATTACATGTTTTATGAATTATGTGATGAATACGGGATTATGGTTTGGCAAGATTTTATGTTTGCCTGCAGCATGTATCCTGGAGACCAAGCTTTTCTGGACAATGTGAAGCGCGAAGCTGAAGAGAATGTAAAAAGATTGAGAAATAACCCTTCGCTTGCATTATGGTGTGGCAATAATGAAATGGATTCAGCATGGGCTCATTATATTGAAAACAGAGGATGGGGTTGGAAGGAGGCCCATACGGCAGAAATCCGCGAGAAAATCTGGGCTGATTATGAGGAAGTCTTCCATCAGATTTTACCAAAAGTTGTTACGGAGCATTCACCTGCGGTAGATTATTGGCCATCCTCTCCAATGAATGAATTAACAGGAGATGAACACCAGCATGCAACATACACATCAACAAGTGGTGATATGCATTATTGGGATGTATGGCATGGAGCGAAACCATTAGAGGATTATAAGAAAGTCGTCGGCCGCTTTATGAGCGAGTATGGCTTCCAATCCTTTCCAGAGCTAAAAACGGTTCAAACTTATGCGGAAGAAACAGAGCTTGAATTAGAATCGCCTGTGATGCTCCATCATCAAAAAAATGGGCGTGGCAATCAACTCATTAAAGAGTACATGGATCAGTATTACCAAGAACCGAAAGACTTCCCTGCATTTTTATATATGAGCCATATTCTCCAAGCAGATGCGATCAAAACTGCCATTGAAGCGCATCGTGCCCAAAAGCCTTATTGTATGGGGACTTTATATTGGCAAATGAATGATTGCTGGCCTGTTGCATCATGGTCCAGTATGGATTATTACGGAAGATGGAAAGCATTGCAATATACAGCTAAGAACAGTTACCAGGATGTTATGGTAATTTTAGATCAAGCGGATGAAGAGTTGAATCTTATGGTTGTATCTGATCTTGTTCAAGATAGTGAAGGGAGGCTGCACTTGACATTATACGACTTTTCAGGGGAAAAGCTATGGACTTATGAGCAAGGGATTCAATTGAAGAGCAATGCAGTGGCGATGGTTGATAAACTAGAAGTGAAAGATATCATACAGAATCATAAAGCAAACAATGTTGTGTTACATGCTTCATTGGAAACAAATGAGCAAATAATAGATCAAAAAGTACATTATTTTGCAAAAATGAAAGAAATAGACTTGGAGATACCGAATATTTCAGTCGAACATGTGGAAGGACAAGACTACGCTTTCGTCCTAACGACTAATGTGTTAGCCAAAAATATTTGGTTGGATGCCGAAAAAGAAGGGATTTTCTCAGATAATTATTTTGATTTAATTCCGGGTATTCCAAAAAAGATCACATTTTCGGCGCGGAGCAATGGTCAATCTGCCTTTGTGTTAGAGAACCCGGGCGCTATAAAAGTTCGTTCCATGGCTGATTTCGTAAAGTGAAACTTACATCAAGGGGGGCTTCATCTCCTCCCTGATGGTATGCGAGACTTATCAAAGTGTTACGGACGGAAAAAGGCTCATAATGAGCAATGGAAAATCAATTGAAACGGATGTGAGTTAGTGAAATATAAAGACACTTCACTCCCTACAGAGGAACGGGTAGAAGATTTATTGCAAAGAATGACAGTAAAAGAAAAGGTTGGCCAGCTTAATCAAAAAATGTACGGATGGGAAGCTTACCGAAAAACAGAAAATGGTATTGAGCTAACAGAAGCGTTTAAAGAGCAAGTGGCATTGGGAGATGGGATGGGGGCGCTTTATGGCCTGTTTCGTTCTGACCCTTGGTCTGCGGTCACCTATGAAAATGGCATTCCTACTCATGAAAATGCAAAATGGGCCAATAAAATTCAACGCTATGTAATGGAGAATACCCGTTTAGGGATTCCTGTTTTATTATCGGAAGAATGTCCGCATGGACACCAAGCTTTAGATGGAACCTTAATCCCGACAAACATTGGAGCGGGAAGCACTTGGAATCCTGACCTAATGAAGAATATCTATCAACATGTTGCAGCAGAAGTCCGCTCTAGAGGCGCTCATTTAGGCCTTATCTCCACATTAGATATTTTGCGTGATCCAAGATGGGGGCGCTCGGAAGAATGTTTCAGTGAAGATCCTTATCTGGCCGCAAATATGACTGAGGCCGCTGTAAAAGGACTACAGGGGGAAAGCAGAGAAGAATTAGCTCAAGATGATAAAATTGTTGCGGTATTAAAGCATTTTAGCGGCCAAGGAGAAGGACAAGGGGGCCATAATGCCGGTCCAGCCAATATCGGTGAAAGAGAATTAAGGGAAATCCACTTACCTGGAATGAAGGCTGGGGTAGAAGCTGGTGCACTCGGGTGTATGGCCGCCTATAATGAAATTGATGGGATCCCATGTCACGCAAATACAACTTTACTGACAGACATACTTCGTGAGGAATGGGGTTTTGAAGGAATTGTTATGGCGGATGGAGTGGCCATTGATCGCTTAAGGCTGCTTGCGGGTGACTATGAATCAGCTGCTGCTTTGGCGCTTTCCGCAGGTGTTGACCTTAGCCTATGGGATACAGCCTTTACAACTCTAGAACAGGCCGTTGAAAAAGGAAAAACAACCGAGGATCTGATCGACCGTGCCGTGCGAAGAGTTCTTCATTTGAAATTTGCTCTCGGCTTATTTGATCAGCCCTATACAGATGAAGAAAAAGCTTTGCAGATAGTTGGGAATGAATCGTTTAGAAAAGCCAATCTTCAAGTCGCCCGTGAGTCGGCTGTATTGCTGAAGAATCAAGATCAACTTTTACCGTTAAGCAAGCAAACAGGGAAAATTGCCGTGATCGGTCCGAATGCGGATCAAATTTATAATCAGCTCGGGGATTATACAGCCATTCAGCAGGATGGAAAAGGAAGCACCGTCCTTCAAGGGATAAAGGATATAGCTGAGGGAGACGTTACCTATGTAAAGGGTTGTTCTGTACGAGGAAATTCGAAAGAAGGTTTTCCTGAAGCGATTGCTGCTGCTGAGAATGCGGATGCCGTAATTCTTGTATTAGGTGGCAGCAGTATGCGGAATTTTGATCTCGAATTTGATTCCAATGGCGCAGCAATTGTCTCCGGCAATCCGACCGATATGGATTGCGGGGAAGGTGTGGATGTCGCGGATTTAAGACTGGGCGGTGTCCAGGAACAATTGGTGAAGGAAGTGGCTGCCACTGGAAAACCCATTATCACGGTGCTGATTCAAGGACGCCCCCATGCTATCGCCAATATTGTAGATCATTGTGATGCGATCCTGTGCGGCTGGTATCCCGGTCAGGAAGGCGGACAGGCCTTGGCAGAAATTTTATTTGGTGATGTTAACCCGAGCGGGAAATTGTCCGTTTCCTTACCGCGCTCATCCGGTCAACTGCCTGTTTACTATAATCACAAAGAGCGAGTCCTGCAATATACCGATTCACCTGGAACACCGTTATTTCCATTCGGCTATGGCCTAAGTTATACACGATTTGAATTCAACCATCTTCAAATCGGGCCCTCATACATTTCGTTAGAACAAATAAACGAGGGTGCAGCTGTTGAAGTCCAGGTGGTAGTAAAAAATACAGGAGAGCTAGCAGGTGCCGAAGTGGTACAGTTATATATAAAAGATATGGAAGCAAGTATTACAAGAAGAGTAAAAGAATTAAAAGGATTCCAGAAGATCTGGTTAGAGCCAAATGAACAGAAAATGGTGACCTTGCAATTAAAGAAGGAAGACTTAGCCATTTGGAATCGCGAAATGAATTTTGTGGTTGAACCTGGGAATATCAAAGTGATGGTAGGGGCGAATTCTACCAATACGTTAGAAGCGACTTTGGCGTTGAAATAATCCTGACTATAATAGTTCTCGAAGCTAGAATTTACTGTGTACCAGAAGGTTTCATGGAAGTTAGCCTTAAGAGGCTAAGACAAAAATGCTCTTACCAACTGCTTCAGAAATATACTTCGCTTTCCGCGGGCGAGTGGCAAGCCTCCTCAGGGGGACTTGCCGAACTCTCAATTCCCGCAGGAGGCTAAGATCATCTTTGGAGCTTAACGTTTTCATATTTCCAATCCTCCCATTTCTTATATTCTAGCGGCTTGCGCCCGATAAGCAGTGGGACTCATGCCATAAACCCTAGAGAATTGTTGACTGAAGTAACTGGTTGATTGGAACCCACATTCTTCTGCAATTTCCGTTATAGGGTGAGAAGTAAATTGAAGAAAACGTGTTGCATGCCTTAAACGAATGGTGATAAGCATCTCAATAATGGACTGTCCAACTTCTTCTTTAAATAAATGAGCTAAGCGTGATGGGGATAAACAAGCCATCTTAGCTAGTTCGGCTATGGAATGGTGCTGGTTATAATGATGTGTTAAGTATTCTACGATGTCTTGTATACGTGGATCTCGAATGTAATTATACAATGGGTTGCTTTTCTGATAGATAAGTAGAATGATTTCTTCAAGAGCATTAAGGGCCAGTTCTCTAGAAATACGATTAAATGGTTGATTGTCTCCGATTAATCTGAAAAATGCAGTTGTCAACCTATTCTGCAAGGTTGGTTGGTTTGTATGGATCGATAATAACCCTGTTTCTTGTTCTGGTAACTGTAGCCATGGTTTCCAATCTAGGCGAGGGATAAAATGGACCCAAAGAAAATCCCAAACCTCTTCTTTTCTTGTATAATAATGATGCGGTGTTCCTGGTTTTAATATGATAATATCACCAGGTTGACACATGAGGTCAGCATCTCCAATTTGGAAACCGCCTTTTCCTTTCAGTGTGTAGGTCAGAAGCCAATCATGTGTCCCTTCTGAACGAACGGTTTCATACCCAAATGCTTTGGAAAAATGGCCTGAAACGAGGACATTAGGAAAATGATATGTAGCAGGATCATGATAATGATTAGCCATTTTCTGTATTCCTTTCGTTTTCTCCCTATTATACAATGCAAACGTAACCATTCCTATGAAAATATAAAATGGAGGGGACAATATGGAGAAAAGTGTAGAAAGTAATATGTTAGATAAGCAACTTGTTCAGCAGTTTCACGATGAAGGGTTTGGGATCGCTAGAGGTCTTCTTACTGAGCAAGAAATCGATGAAATAAAAAAGACAGCAATGAATATGCACGCTGGAGGTCCGATCAAGGGGTGTTTCAATCCCGCTCCAAAAGAGGAAGCAGGGAAGGACCCTCTGAAGCTTTATCCAAGGATGATCCATCCCCATAAGGTGAATGGCACGCTGAAAGAGTATATGCTTCATCCGAATATCAAACGAGTCCTAGCAAATTTATTTAATGAGGAACCGCTTGCGGCCCAAAGTATGTTTTACTTTAAACCACCAGGATCAAGGGGGCAGGCGCTCCATCAAGACAATTTTTATTTGAAGGTTGAACCTGGGACTTGTATCGCCGCCTGGGTTGCGGTAGATGATGCAGACGAAGAAAATGGTGGGCTTGTTGTTGTCCCAAAAACGAGTGAACTGGATATTATGTGCCCACATAAAGCAGATATTAAAGAGTCTTTTACAGCTTTAGAAGTGGAGGTTCCCGAAGGTAAGTCTGTCGAACAGTGTAATATGAAAGCTGGAGATGTGCTATTCTTTAATGGGAGTGTCATTCATGGATCTTATCCTAATCAATCGAAAGACCGCTTTCGTCGCTCCTTTATCTGCCATTATGTAGGAGAATCGACAAGTCGGATCGGTCATGGCTATGCGCCCCTATATCGATTTGACGGAACACCAGTCGACACGAATGCGAATGCGGAAGGTTTGCCATGTGGGATTGACTGGGAATATGAATTTGAATTGCATTAACTGGTTAGGTTGAAGAGTTTTTTTAAAAATAAATCATTCTATATTTGTTGTCAACCTTTCCAGTAATGCTTTAAATCAGGAACAAAAGCTAAAAAAGGGGCTGGGACATAATTAAAACGTTAAGCCCCAAAACGAACAATGCATTACCTTAGCAGAATTCGGCTTTTTCTTTGATGAAAATACTTATGTCCCAGCCTCTCAACATGGAAGGGGAGATAACGATGGAAGAGATTATTCATTATGCAGCTCATGTACAACCGACAGAAAGACAAGTGAAGCATCAAGAACTTGAGTTTTATGGCTTTATTCATTTTGGCATTAATACCTTTACCGATCAGGAATGGGGGAGCGGAAAAGAGGATCCCGCCATTTTTCATCCTGAGGAATTGGATGCGGAGCAATGGGTACAGGCCTGTAAAAGCGCTGGAATGAGAGGGCTAATTCTCACATGTAAACATCATGATGGCTTTTGCCTATGGCCAAGTGAGTATACGGATTACTCAGTGAAAAATAGTCCGTGGAGAAACGGTGAAGGCGATCTTGTGAAAGAAGTATCCGAGGCCTGTCAAAAAGAAGGCTTGAAATTTGGGGTTTATTTATCTCCATGGGACCGCCACGAGCCTACATATGGAGATTCTCCTCGCTATAATACATATTTCAAGAATCAATTACGAGAGCTATTAACGAATTACGGTGAGATTTTCAGTGTTTGGTTTGACGGTGCTTGTGGAGAAGGTCCGAATGGAAAGCGCCAACAATATGATTGGGATTCTTATTATGACCTTGTGCGCCAATTGCAACCAAATGCCAGCATGTCTGTATGTGGACCAGATGTGCGCTGGTGTGGAAATGAAGCAGGACATTGTCGAGAATCGGAATGGAGTGTCGTTCCGATTGAATTAAGAGAAACGGAAAAAATTGCTGAAGAATCTCAACAAACGGATGATCGCGCGTTCGCTCAAAAATATGAGGCAGTTGATCAGGATTTGGGAAGTAGAAAGGTGATTCAGCAGGCAGATGAACTGGTCTGGTACCCAGCAGAAGTCAATACATCCATTCGACCAGGTTGGTTTTACCATGCCACAGAAGATGATCAGGTTAAATCATTAGATGAATTGTTACATGTTTATTATGGATCAGTTGGCGGCAACGCCATGTTCTTATTGAATTTGCCACCAGATAAACGGGGGCTTATTCATGAAAATGATGTCAAACGTTTAGAAGAACTTGGGGATCGGATATGCGAAATCTTCCAAGAAAATCTGGCGACTGAGGCGACAGCAACTGCAACAGAAGAACAAAGCGGACATGAAGCAAATGCCATGTTTGATGATAATAAAGACACATTTTGGGCCCCTGAAGAAGGAACTGAACAAGCCCAGGTTGAAATTGATTTACAAAATGAACAGGAATTTGATCATATTGTTTTGCAGGAATATCGTTACGGGCAGCGAGTTGAAAAATTTGAACTCGAATATAAAGCGGGTGATGAATGGAAGCCATTGTTTGATGGAACGGTGATTGGCTATAAACGCATTTGCCGTTGCGATGAGACAAAAGCTCGCTTTATTCGACTCACGATTTCAGCATCGAGATGGTGTCCACAGATTTCTTCCTTTGCGGTTTATAATAGTAAATAATAAGGAACATGACTAAGGCTGTTATAAAAGTTATTCAATGACTTTTATAACAGCCTATTTCTTGTGGCCTAGTAAATTATAAAATTGTAGCTTGTGGATAATTGTTTACGTAAAACCATCTAATGGGTTCGATTATAAGAGAGAGTTCCTACGCCTAATCCAATTGCTAATGCAATTTTTGCCCGTTTTTTCCTTTTTCATTTGGATCATAATTAAAACTACGATTGTATAAATGATCGCTCGAATTACAACTCCTTGAATTAAGCTTCCAGCAGCACTTGAATCGTTCTGTAATGAGTTCGTGATCGCAATAAGATGTATTAAATTGGGAGTTAATAATGACTTCATTATATTCATTTTGTACCTCCCCAATTGCCAATCTAAAGTAAACCTCGAGTGACTTTCTGCTCTTGTGTCCTGAATAGGATTGAATTAGCGTATCGTCCACACCTTGCTTTTTTAGACAAGTTAGTAAAAAGTGGCGTAGTTCCACGCTATCTGGAAACGATAGTGGAGGATCTCCAACGCGGCTACTCCTTTTTTCGTTATTTGAAGTAATGGACAGTTACGTTAAGGAGGTAATATTAGTAAAATAAGCTTAGGTGTTTGTAATTCAACTTTAATATGGTTTTTAGGAGTGAATATCCATGCTTACAATAAGTGCTATACAAATTGAAGATGTTTTACCTGGGATGCTAGATTCTTTTGAACGTTTTCAAAGAACAACAAGAGTGCTATTCAATGATCAGGGAACATTGATTGAGAACGAGGATTTGTTTGAAGACAATTGGACCTTGGAAAAGAAACGACAGATTGTCGAGCATTTTAAACAAACGATTAAAAAAGGCGGTGCTGTAGTAATTGCAAAACAAGAGGCACAATTGATTGGATTCGCTGTTATTGAAGCAGTACCATTTGGAAGCGAGTCTATTTATCGAGAGTTATCTTTTCTCCATGTAACTCGCCCCGCCCGAGGACAGAAGATTGGTGAGTATCTTTTTCTTAAGGCAAAAGAAGCTGCAAAATTATTAGGTGCGGAAAAACTGTATATAGGTGCACATCCATCAGTGGAAACTCAAAATTTTTATCATAAAATGGGTTGTGTTCTAGCGGCAGAGATAAATGAGTTTATTTATAAACGAGAAATTAGTGACATTCAATTAGAGGTGATGCTATAGCAAATGGGCTTATTAAGCTGATGGGCACGTTAGTTTAACAACAGGCTGCAATTGGTACATTTATCCTGCATTAACGGGCAGTAATTCCCCCATCTCAAGGCTTTAGAGAATACGGAGAAGCATAGGTGAGGGATACACTGCCCTAATCTAGCTTCAGCGACTAGTGACTAGCAAATTTACGGTTTCTGTTTGCGTAAGTCAACATCGATTCGCCCTTTGGGCTCATCGTGTTTCCTTTATCCCGTCAGAACCCTTTAAATTTGTACGTCGCGCTTCCGCCTCTTCGAGTAAAAGCCCGATTGGTTCGGGCCAACAAGATGTTGGTCGCAAAGGCGTAGCGACGTATAGGATGTACTAGTGCAGACGAAGCGACAGGATGTCGCGATTTTAGCCTTTGATCCTCTGAAATCAGTGGGGGATGAAAGAAAACCCCCACTGATTGAAGGTTCACTTTATCACTCCTAAAAGAACTCTCCAGACCAAATGCGGAGGGTTCTTATACTTTTACCCATGTCAGCTACGCTGGTATTACCCCTAATAACCATTTTTTTGCGAAGATATGACAAAGCATGTAAAGCGTTCTGGCAGTAGGCGTTTAAAAAGACAATTTTACACGTTGGGTTGTGATATAATGTCATGACAAAGGGACATTATAGTATAGGAGGTATATCATGTATATTCTTTTTCAGAAATACAGGTAAGGAAACAGGTATACAGCGGTTATAAAGAGGTCATAGACAAGTATTCACACCCGAGTCAATGTCATAACAATAGAATGTTATACTACTATGAACGAAAGCAAGTTGTTAGAACGGCTTGTCAAACGTTGAATCCAAGTTATATCAAACAAGCATTTGAACAATTTTATTCATCTCAAAAAATATAGAATGGTTCAAATGAATGTTAGGGATGAGCAGTATCTCCACTTTCATTGAAAAAGGTAGGATCGTAAAAAATATGGTTTGCCGTCGGATGGCTTGAATTATCAAAACTAATCTTTAGATGGTACAATCGAAGATTATTTATCTGCAAACGATTTGAAAACGGTTGCCAGAAAAATGAGCATGAAAAAAGCGAATGGATTAGCACTCTTCAGAGCTTCGAAAATTCAATTAATTCATTAGAACGGCTGTAAAACGCAATGTACAATCCTTCCAAACAGATTGTATCGTTTTTCGGTGGATAAATTCGAGGAAGCATGTGGTGGCAGATGGAGCCGAGCATTCAGGTGAGAACCATTAGCAATAAAGATAAAGGCAAGTGGGAAAGGAACGCTTAGTACATGTAAAGGCTTAGTGTTTTTAAGCTTGTCATTATGAGGCTGTTATATAAATGGTATTACTTCTAACGTTTTTTGAAAATACGAGAAATTCGGTATCTAGGATGCTACTGCGTTCTTTAGATATAAAAAAGAATTCTACATTTAGGAGGAGTAAGATGAAAAGGCTCTCATGGTTAATATTGGTTTTGCTTCTAACTTTTTCAATGATATTGACTGCTTGTTCAGGTGGCAATTCCGAAGGAGCAAGCAAAGAAAGTGATAAGACAAAAGATGGTAAGTTATCGTTACACTTTATGAAGAGGGGCTTTGGCAGTATTCACCCACCGGCAGATGAGTTATGGATGTGGAAAAAGATGGAGGAAATGACAGGGATCCACATCGATTGGGAGGAAGTTCCCGATGAGAGCAGAGGAGAGAAAAAGAATGTCATCATGTCATCCAAGGAATTACCGGATGCGTTCTATGGATCTTTCGGATTTTCAGCAGACGAGGTGGCAAAGTATGGACAAGAGGGCTTGTTTATCCCGCTTGAAGACTTGATCGCAGAGCATGCACCAAACTTAACAGCATTATTTGAGGAAAATCCGTCAATTAAGCAAGCGGTCACAATGCCAGATGGACATATTTACTCTCTACCATATGTAGATTTTTCAGGTCCAGAGCGTTCTTTAAGATATAACATTAATGCAAAATGGTTAGAAAACATTGGTATTGATGATCCTACATCAATCACAACATTAGATCAATTTACGGATGCACTTCGTAAATTTAAGTCAGAAGACGCCAATGGCAATGGCGATGCCGACGATGAAGTCCCGATTTCCATAGCGCCGGGTCAAATTGGTATGTTCGAGGAGCAAATGCTTGGAGCCTTTGGCATGGGGAATGGTGGTCTAAAGGCTGCTGGGATGAAGCTATATTTAGACGAAAATGATGAGTTACAATTGACGCTTACGGATGAGAAGTTCAAAAGTCAATGGTCATATTTTAATATGCTGTGGGAGGAAGAATTATTCCACCCGCAAACATTTTCTGATATGGAATATGAAGAATGGGTAACAGAAGGTACTCAAGATAAAGTCGGTGTTTTCTCATGGGCAGTTCCTGACTATCTTGGAAGTAAGGTTGCAGAGAACTTTGTTGGGTTGCATGCCTTTGAAGGAGAAAATGGTGACAGGGTATTAAACTGGATTGACCATCCAGCCCGTGGTACTGCTCAATTTATGATTACGAAAGATAATCAGAGTCCTGAAGAAACAATTAAGTGGGTAGACTTTTTCTACGGTGAAGAAGGTTCTAATTTTGGCTACTTCGGAATCGAAGGGGAAACATATGAAATGGTGGATGGAGCTCCACTCTATAGTGATGAGATTTTAGACTATGACGGTGGTGTGCAATTAGGGGCATTCCAATTTGTGGATAACGTGTATGGTGCATTCTACCCATACGTTGAACCAGATCCAGAATGGCGTGCAAAAGCTAGAGGGGTAGAGATTGATGATATATATAACGCAAATACTGAAGAAATTGAAGCATTAGAACCAGAAACCATCCTGCCTCAATTCCAAAGTACTGCGGAAGAAAGTGCCGAAATATCTGCCATCATGACAGATATTGACACATATGTTGAGGAGATGCGTGCAAAGTTTGTAACAGGTAAAGCAGATATTGAAACAGATTGGGAAGAGTATGTAAACAGCTTGAAGAAAATGGGGATTGAGCGTTATTTAGAAATCAGACGTGCTCAATTTGAAAGAATTCAAAATCAATAATCCAAATCCTTTTGGTGTATTTATCCTGATGTAACCGTCCATAAGTCCCCTGCTTTCAAATTATGAGACTTCAAAGAAGCATAAGCGGGGGATAAAGGGCGATTAGTCAAAGTTTTTATCTAAGAGACAAGATTTTGGAAGGTGGTGAAAGACAAATCAAAATATAAACATAGTAGAAAAAGAGGAGGGAATTACGTGAAAAAGCAACAAACTGTTAGTCAAACGCCACTAATGAATGTTCAAAATAAAAGTCGTTTACAAGAAGTGAAGAAAAAGCTTAAAAAGAATATTCCGCTGTACATTATTATCGCACCAGCAATCATTTATTTTATCATTTGGCACTATTGGCCGATGTATGGAGTAATCATTGCCTTTAAAAACTTTTCACCTGCATTGGGGATATTTGACAGTCAATGGGCTGGATTGGCTCACTTTGAACGATTTTTTAATTCCTTCCATTTTTGGCGACTTTTGAAGAATACATTAGGGCTGAGTATTTATAGTTTAATAGTCAGTATACCTGCTCCTATTATTCTTGCATTATTGTTTAACGAACTAAGATCAAAGGTTTTTAGAAATGTCGCACAAACAATAGCTTATGCCCCTCACTTTCTATCAGTCGTGGTCGCAGTAGGAATTTTATTTTTCTTCATTTCACCTAATAACGGTATAATCAACGCGATTATTGAAACTTTTGGAGGAAAACGTATTGACTTTCTAGCGAATCCAGATAATTTTTGGCATATCATGGTATGGTCAGGAACCTGGCAAGGGGTTGGATGGGGATCACTTATCTATACAGCTGCAATGGCAGGAATCCCACAGGATCAATATGAAGCAGCCTATATCGATGGAGCGAGTAAACTGCGAAGGATATGGCATATCACCCTGCCAGGAATACGCCCAACCATTGTCATTCTTGCCATCTTAGCAGTTGGAGGAATAATGGGTTCAGACTTTCAAAAAATCTTACTACTTCAAAATGGACTAAACTTGGAAATGTCAGAGGTTATCGCAACCTATGTTTATAAGAGTGGTATTGTCGAAGCCCAATATAGTTTCTCCGCAGCCGTAGGATTATTTAATAATGTAGTAGGTTGTATCCTTCTCATTACAGTGAATTGGATTGCCAAAAAGGTAAACGAGACGAGTCTTTGGTAATGCATGCGTTTGCAGAAAGGGAGTGGCATTATGTTAAATCAAATTAAGAGGACAACAGGCGAAAAAATATTGGATGGTTTTATTTTCATGGCAGTCATCCTGATCCTATTCATATTTTTGTATCCGCTGATCTTTGTGTTATTTGCTTCGTTTAGTGATCCGAGGTTAATTTATGAAAGTCCACTACTTATTTGGCCCAAGGGCTTTAATGTAACAAGTTATATAGAAGTCTTTAAAAACACGGAGATTTGGATTGCTTTTAAAAATACAATTATCTATACAACGATAGGAACAGTTATAAATATTGTTATGACAATCTTAGGGGCTTATCCATTATCGAGGGATCGCTTTTATGGAAAGAACCTTATTACATTTTTTATAGTACTGACGATGTTCTTTAGCGGTGGATTAATTCCGCTCTATCTCGTAAACCAACAACTAGGATTAATGAATACGATGTGGGCACTTGTTCTTCCACCAGCAATTAGTGTTTTTAATCTCGTTATTATGAGGACGTATTTCCAAACAAATCTTCCAAAGGAAGTAGAGGAAAGTGCCTTTATGGATGGTGCTTCGGAATTTCAATTGCTATATAAAATTGTATTACCCCTTTCTACACCAATCGTTGCCGTATTGATATTATTTTATGGGGTAGCGCACTGGAACTCTTACTTTGAAGCTTTAATTTATTTAACAGATCGAGGGAAATTTCCATTACAACTTATTTTAAGGGAGATTTTGGTACAGAACTCGATGGAACAAATGCTTCAAACAACGGTGGATGCAGGGTATGCAGACCGAATGATTGAAAAACAAAGCTTGAAATATGCAGTAGTAATCGTATCAACCTTACCTTTGTTAATTCTATATCCATTGTTATCGAAGTTTTTCGAAAAGGGCATTATGGTGGGTTCATTAAAAGGATAGGTTTATCACTAAAGGGACTATTTATCAAACATTACCGAGAAGAGTTAAGCAGGCAACTTCAAATTTCTTGAAAGTATAAAAAACTTGATATCTTGGATGCGACTGCATTCTTCAGATATAAATAGAATTTTCCATTTAGGAGGAGTGAGATGAAAAAACTCTCATGGTTGGGATTGGTTTTGCTTCTAACTTTTTCGATGATACTGACGGCTTGTAGCAATGACGATTCTAAAGCTAGTAAGGAAGGTGATGAGACAAAAGATGGTAAGTTATCGTTACATTTTATGAAGAGAGGTTTTGGCAGTATTCATCCACCCGCAGATGAGTTATGGATGTGGAAAAAGCTGGAGGAAATGACAGATATCCATATCGAATGGGAGGAAGTCCCTGATGAAAGCAGAGGAGAGAAAAAGAATGTTATCATGTCATCTAAGGAATTACCGGATGCATTCTATGGAGGATTCGGCTTTTCGACAGATGAGGTGGGAAAATATGGACAAGAGGGCTTATTTATTCCACTTGAAGACTTGATCGCAGAGCATGCACCAAATTTAACAGCATTATTTGAAGAAAATCCATCTATTAAGCAAGCAGTTACAATGCCAGATGGGCATATTTATTCTTTGCCGTATGTAGATTTCTCAGGTCCAGAGCGTTCTACAAGGTATTACATTAATAAAAATTGGTTAGCGAACATCGGTATTGATGACCCTACGTCTATCAAAACACTAGATCAATTTACAGATGTACTTCGTAAATTTAAATCAGAAGATGCCAATGGGAATGGTGATGTAAATGACGAGGTCCCACTTTCATTAAAACCAGGTGGAATTGGAAGCTTCGAAATACAAATGCTTGGTCCTTTTGGTTTGGGAGAGGGGGGTCTAAAGGCTGCTGAGATGAATCTTTATTTAGACGAAAAGGGCGAATTACAATTGACGCTTACGGATGATAAGTACAAAAGTCTATGGTCATACTTTAATATGCTCTGGGAAGAAGAATTATTTCACCCGCAAACATTTTCTGATATGGAATATGAGGAGTGGGTAACAGAAGGTTCTCAAGATAAGGTTGGTGTTTTCTCTCACCCAGGTCCTGATTATCTTGGCAGTAAAGTTGCGGACAACTTTGTTGGATTCCATGCCTTTGATGGACCAAATAGTGACAGAGTTTTAAACTGGATTGATCACCCTGCTCGTGGTACTACTCAATTTATGATTACAAAGGATAATCAACATCCGGAAGAGTCGCTTGAATGGGTCGATTTCTTCTATGGAGAAGAGGGTTCTAATTTCGGTTTCTTTGGAATTGAAGGAGAAACATATGAAATGGTTGATGGGGCACCACTTTATAATGATGAAATTTTAAACTATGATGGGGGTATTCAATTAGGAGCATTCCAGTTTGTGGATAATGTTTATGGTGCATTCTATCCATATGTTGAACCGGATCCAGAATGGCGTGTAAAAGCAAGAGGATTAGAAATTGATGACATATATAAAGTAAATACTGATGAAATTGAAGCATTAGAACCAGAAACCATCCTACCTCAATTCCAAAGTACTGCGGAAGAAGGTGCTGAAATTTCCGCCATCTTGACAGATGTTGAAACATATGTTGAAGAGATGCGTGCGAAGTTTGTAACAGGGAAGGTTGATATCGAAACAGGTTGGGAAGAGTATGTAAACAACTTGGAAAAAATGGGGATTGATCGTTACTTAGAAATTAGACGTTCCCAATATGAAAGAATTCAAAATCAATAATCCAAGTACCTTGATAAAGGTAAGTAGGATGGAACATCGGCAAATGTAAGGGCTTAAGTATATTTAGCAAAAAAATGACAGGTGGGCTTAAGATGAAAAAGAAATGGAAGCTATATTTTATTCAACACTCGCATACTGATATTGGCTATACGGATCGCCAAGAGAAAATTGAAAGACATCATGTGGATTATATTAAATCAGCTATTGATAGCATAGAGGCAATCGAAAATGGTACAAAAAAAGAATGGGAAGGCTTTAAATGGACTTGTGAGAATTTTTGGCAAGTAGAACAGTTTCTTGAAAACTGTAATGAAGAATATAGACAAAAATTCAAAAGATATGTGCAAGCAGGATTTATTGATATTTCCCTCACTTATTTAAATATGACGGAATTAGTAGATAATGAGATTTTAGATCAAAAGTTTCAAAAGGGAAGGGAATATGCGGAAACGAACCAACTTGATCTAAATTCCGCAATGACGGCAGATATTAACGGTTTTTCTTGGGGGTATGCTGAAACCTTATATAAAAATGGGATTGTTAACTTGTTTACATGCGTCCATACGCATCATGGGATGTTTCCTTTATATAAAAAGCAAATTCCTTTTTGGTGGGAAACACCGAAAGGTCATAAGATTTTAGTTTGGAATGGGGACCATTACCATATGGGGAACCAATTTATGCTTATTCCAAATAGCTATCGAATCAATAAAGGCTCAGCAACAGTGACAACCTCTGATCAAATGGATATTGCAGAACAGCGAATCTTTACGTACCTAGAAAACTTAGAAGAAGAAGATTATCCATTTGATTTTATTCCTAATATGATTTCTGGAATTGGGACGGATAATTCACCTCCTAATCCGCGCTTAATGGAAATGATTCATAAATGGAATGCGAAGCATGGTGAGCAAGTAGAAATTGAATTGATCACATTGAATGAGTTTTTTCAATTTCTACGTAAGCAAGCTATCGATATTCCAACTTATTCAGGTGACTGGACAGACTGGTGGGCAGATGGAGTTGGCTCTACACCAGCACCAACAAAAATATACCGTGATGCACAACGCAAATATCACTTATCAAAAAAATTAGATCCAGAAGATAAGTTAGGGAAGCTGCCATTTTTAAAAGAGGCCGAATATCAGCTAATGTTATACGCAGAACACACTTGGGGCTACAATTCTTCCGTAAGAGAACCGTGGAATACATTAGTTAATGATTTGGATTTTCGGAAAGCTGCATATGCGACCAACGCAAATCGCCTTATATCGAAAAATTTAGATGAAGTGCTAAGCAATCTTGGAGAAGTTGCCCATCAAATAGACCGAGAGCAGTTCTTTAAAGTTGTCAATCCTCATCATAATCGAGTGACTGATTATACATCTATTCAAATGAAGAATTGGGAGCATATTGATGGGGCTTATTTAGATAACTCTATTGAAGTTGTAGATTGTCAAACGAATGAAGTGCTAGATTCACAGCTTACATCTATCTCTAGAGGGAACCAGATTGAATTTGCTATTACATTAGATCCTAAGGAAGAAAGAATAGTTAAATTGCGGAGAGGGAAAGCTCCGCAAAAGAAAATGGTCGTGAACCATGCTGGTGTGGCAGATTTAGCCGCGTATCCTGGATATGAAAAGATGGCGAATACTCATGTTATGGAAACAAATGATTATAAAATCACGTTTAATCATAGCTCAGGAATTGAATCATTTGTTAATAAGCGTAGCGGAGAGGAATTAATCCATCCAGATGCCCCTTATGCACCGTTTGCTGGTGTTTATGAAAAAACGCCAATTCAAACAGATCCTAGTACAGAAAGAAGAGTGATGGGACTCAATCGTAAAGGAAGATTATCAGAGCGCTACGAAGCAAGCTTGAAAAATATGAAAGTAATAGAAGATGGAAAACTGTTTACATCGATTAAAATGGATTTCGCATTAGCCGGAACGGAAATGTATAATGTGGTCTTAAAGGTGTATAAAGATATGCCGAAAATTGGCGTTAATGTAAGGATTCAAAAGCAAAATGAGTGGGCTCCTGAAAATCTTTATATCCCACTTCCATTTAGTTTAGGGGAAGCAAGCGAGCTATTTGTCGAGAAGACAGGAAGCGTATTCAGACCGGCGATTGATCAGTTGCCTGGTACCAATACCGAGTTCTACCTGCTGCAGAATGGATTAGCATTTAAAGATGAGGAACAAGCCCTACTTGTCGCGATCAAGGACACTCCATTAATCACTTTAGGGACTTTGGATCATCATGAAATTGAATTGTGTAATAAAAACACCCATAAGAAAAACAAGGACTTTGTCTACTCATGGGTGATGAATAACTTTTGGGAAACCAACTTTAAAGTAGATTTATCCGGCTTTTATGAGTTTGACTATCAGCTTTATGTAGTTTCAGAAAAGCAAAGTCCGGAGCAGCTACTTGAGAAGTGCCAAGAGCTGAACGAAGGACTAGTAACCATTCCAGTTAACCCTGAATAAGGCGGAGTATCATCTTATAAAGAAGAAGCTACATGTTGTCTTTAAGACGCATTTAGATAGTGGTTTTATCGGCTTACCTGAAAGATATTATATTCCAAAATGCATGGAGGATAAACTTTCCGACTTAGTATGAGGGAGATATGGACTATCTTTTGAAAGAAGAATTGGCCATTCGTTAGAAGGACTTGTTGAACGAGGGGGAGAGATTCTCAAAAATATTTCAGGAGCATCCATTCCTTTCTCAAAAGGAAAGATCTCACGTAAATAACCTACGGCTAAAATTGTCGTAGGTTATTTGATCCTTAGCGCTATGCTCCGTAGCTAATTAAAAAATTTGGCTATACCTTAATAAGAACTTTGTCCCTGCAGTCAAAACCAGAAGGAACCTTTTGCCGTACTAATTTTGCTCCATTAAGTAGCTATGGATTTAGATGACGAGTCGGTATTTGTATTCTTATCGTATATGTAATAAGAAGTTAATGTTAGGGCCATTTTTATAAGATTTCTGTTCGTAAACATTACGTTTGGCTTGGCCACTATAAGTGTTTATATGAAAGGGAATAGAAGTGCTTGACTTATCAAATGAAACGAAAGAGACTAGTGATAAGTACAAATAGAAAGCAGTGAGTCCATAATGAAAATATACAATCAAGCGGCTTATCCATTATACGCGCAAATTGCCGATGATATGCGTTTGCATATTCAAACAGAGAAATGGCCGGAAGGTGAGCGAATTCCTACAGAAATGGAGCTATGTGATATCTATCATGTAAGTAGGATCACGATTCGGAAGGCAATTGATGAATTAATGAAGGAAAATTTGCTCGTACGCATTCGATCAAAGGGTACATTTGTTAAAGATACATTTCAAGAGGAAGATCATTTTACAATTATTAAGGGATTTACCCAAGAACTACAGGAGCGTGGGAAGCTTGCGAAAACAGTAGACGTAGAGGTGAAAATAGGGCATGCGAATAAACGTGTGGCTAAGTTTTTAAATATTGAAGTTGGAAGCGAAGTACTGGTCTTAAAGCGAGTACGGGGAGATGAAGATTCTATTTTTGCCTTCTTTGTCACCTATATTGCCTATGATCGCGAATATTCTTTAGATGCCAAGGACTATTATTCCTCTTTCTATGCCTATTTGAAGACAAAGAACATTAGTGTAAATCAGGAAAGAGAGTATGTTGAGGCTATATCGCCCAATCGTGAAGTGCAAAGAAAGTTAAAAATAAAGGAATCTGAACCTGTATTGAAAAGAGTTCGTTTTACTTCACAAGCTGCTGAAAACTTTTACGAGTATACAGAATGTTTTTATATCGGAAAAAAATACCGTTACTATTTAGATTTTCGTGAATAAAAGAGTATCACTTAAGATCACGAATCATATAAAAAACTAGGTCCATCGATCCAAAATCTATAACAAAGCTCGCTAAGCTTGCTCGGATGGTGCTTCTAAAAAGACAATTTCCGCTATTAAATTGTGATAGACTCTAAAGTAATGTCATAACAAAGATACATTAGGAGGAACGAAATGTTTAATCCTTTTCCAGAGGTAAAAGTTGAAACAGGGCAACAGGCATGTAGTGGATATAAAGAGATCATAACCAAAATAAGACAAGAAATCTCTCAATCCAGCGCTAATGTCATAACAATAGAATGCTACCCTACTGTGAATGAAAGAGAGTTGTTAGAAGAACTCATTAAATCGTTAAATCCAAGGTATATCGTGCAAGCATCTGAACAATTTTATTCATCGGAAAAAATAACAGAGATGATACAAATGAATTTAACGGATGATCGCGTTTTTGGCTTAATGAGCCATCACAGTTTTTCCGATTTTGTTGATGAAGAAAAACAAAAAAGTCTGAAGATGAGTATTCAAGAGAAGAGAGATAATGATGAATTGGTCGTCGTGTATGGAGTAGGAGCTTCATTACTCTATGAAACGGATCTCTTAATCTATGCCGACTTAGCAAGATGGGAAATTCAAAACCGTTATCGTTCAGGAGAATTTAGTAATTGGAAGGCAGAAAATTTCGGGGAAGATCCATTAAGAATGGTGAAGCGTGGCTATTTTTTTGAATGGCGTATAGCAGATAAATTGAAAAAGCAATTATTTGCTCACATTGATTATTTTTTGGATACACATCAGGAACATCAGCCTGTTATGGTGGATGCTGAGAGCTATTTCCAGGCATTAGAGCAGGTCGTTAGACAGCCTTTTCGTTTAGTCCCATATTTTGACCCAGGGGTTTGGGGAGGAAAATGGATGCAGGAAAAGTTTCAGGTCGGTCAAGACAAAGTCAATCTAGCTTGGAGCTTTGATGGGGTTCCTGAAGAGAATAGTTTATATCTAAAGTTTGGTGATGTACGAATGGAAATACCGGCTAATAATGTCGTCATGCACCAACCGTTACCATTATTAGGCGAACGGGTTTATGGCCGCTTTGGTGCTGAATTTCCGATTCGTTTCGATTTTCTCGATACGATGGGGGGAGGAAACCTTAGCCTGCAGGTGCATCCGTTAATAGACTATGCACAAGAAGTATTTGGTGCGCATTATACCCAAGATGAAAGCTACTATATTGTTGATGCAGAAGAAGATGCCCAGATTTATTTGGGGGTGAAAAATGGGACAGACAAAGAAGAGATGATGCAGCAACTAAGATTGGCCGAGACTGGTGCGGGGCGTTTTCCAGATGAAGATTATATTTATAAAAAAACAATCAAAAAGCATGACCACTACTCCATTCCAGCGGGAACGATTCATAGTGCAGGTGCCAACTCTGTTGTACTGGAAATCAGTGCAACCCCTAATCGTTTTACATTTAAGCTATGGGATTGGGAACGGGTTGGCCTAGATGGAATTCCACGTCCCGTTCATTTAGAGCATGGTGAACCGAATATTATTTTTTCTCGTGACCAAGATTGGGTGGAAGAGGAACTAGCCAATCGTTTTGAAGTACTGGTCGAAAATGATACGTGGAAGGAAGAACGAACTGGTCTTCATGAAAGTGAATTTATCGAGACTAGAAGACACACTTTTTCCGGAGAAGTATTACACGAAACTCATGGGAGTGTGAATGTCCTGAACTTAGTGGAAGGTGACGAGGCTATTGTAGAAAGTGTTGATGGAAGCTTTGCCCCATTTGTTGTCCATTATGGTGAAACTTTTATCATCCCTGAGGCAGTGAAGAACTACAGAATTAAGCCATACGGCAGCAGTATCGGAAAAGAAATAATAACTATTAAAGCCTTTGTACGTTAATTGAGGTGGAAACAATGACAGAAGAATTTTATTTATGTTTAGATATCGGTGGGACTGAAATAAAAGTAAACCTTTTACATGGGGATCAGGCAGATGGCGAAAAGTACCCTTCCCAGGCTGAGCAAGGAAAATTAGAAATATTGGCCAATTTTGAACAGATCATCAAAAGGCAACTTCAGATTGTACTGGAACAAAAAGGGAAGTTAAAGGGGATCGGGATCGCCTTTCCGGGTCCTTTTGATTACGAAAATGGGATCAGTTTGATAAAGGGTTTACGAAAATATGATGCTCTTTATCAAGTCGAGCTAAAGCCATATTTCCAGAAATGGTTGGCTGATATGAATTTTCCGGCAAATATCCCTTTCCTATTTGAAAATGATGCGGTCGCCTTTTCCATAGGTGAGTATATTTATGGAGTGGGTCAACAGGCGGATAAAGCGATGTTCATTATGTTAGGAACAGGCTGTGGTTCCACCTTTATTGAACAGGGTGAGATCGTGAAAAACAAATATGGTTTACAGGAGAGTGGCATGATTTATCAAGATCCATTTTTAGAGGGAACGATCGAAGACTATTTATCTGCAAACGGCTTAAAAACAGTAGCCAAGCAAATGGGGATGAAAGAAACGGACGGATTAGCGCTCTATCAAGCTTCACAAATAGGTTCACAAAAGGCGCAGCACGTTTTTCAAAAATTCGGTTTCCTAATTGGAACGGCTTTACAGCGTTATGTACAATCCTTCCAGCCAGATTGTATCGTTTTCGGTGGACAAATTGCGGGAAGCATGAAGTGGATGAAGGCTGGTATCCAGGCAGGACTAGATCAGGGACAATCATCAAGAACAGAGATAAAAGCAAGTGAGAATGGAATGCTCAGTACATGTAAAGGCTTAGTATATTTATTAAAGAAAAAATGGTAAGGATAGGTGGACTTCAGATGAAAAAGAAATGGACCTTATATTTAATTCAGCATTCTCATACTGATATTGGTTATACCGACCGCCAAGAAAAAATCGAAAGATATCATGTTGATTATATTAAATCGGTGATTGATATTTTGGACGCCGCCCGAAATGGTTCGAAAAAAGAATGGGAAGGCTATAAATGGACATGTGAGAATTTTTGGCAGGTGGAGAATTTCCTTGAAAACAGCAATGAGGAATTCAAAAGAAAATTTACAAAATATGTAAAAGCGGGCCTTATTGATATTTCCCTCACCTATTTAAATATGACAGAACTAGTAGATAATGAGATTCTAGATCAGAAATTCCAAAAGGGAAGGGACTATGCGGAAACGAATCAGCTTGACTTAAATTCCGCGATGACGGCAGATATTAACGGATTTTCCTGGGGATATGCTGAAACTTTGCATAAAAATGGCATAGTGAACTTGTTTTCATGCTTGCATACGCATCATGGAATGTTTCCTTTATATAAAAAACAACAACCATTTTGGTGGGAAACGCCAAAAGGTAATAAGGTGTTAGTGTGGAATGGCGACCATTATCAAATCGGAAATGATTTTATGCTTATCCCCAATAGTTATCGAATTGATCAAGGTGCTGTAGTCGTAACGAAACCGGATCAGATGGACATTGCGGAGGAAAGAATTTTCAGCTATATAGAAGATTTGGAAGCTGAAAACTATCCGTTTGATTTCATTCCCAATATGATTTCGGGAATTGTGACAGATAATGCGCCACCTAATCCACGTTTGATTGAATCCATTTATCAGTGGAATGAGAAGCATGGCGAACAGGTGGAAATAGCACTTATTACGCTGAATGAGTTTTTTCGAATTTTGCGAAACAAAGATTTGGAAATCCCAACTTATTCAGGGGACTGGACAGATTGGTGGGCAGATGGGGTCGGCTCGACACCAGCACCAACGAAAATTTATCGTGATGCCCAGCGAAAATATCATCTATCGAAGAAATTGGACCCAAAATCAGAGCTGGGCAAACAGTCGTTTTTGCAAGAGGCGGAAAATCAGCTGATGATGTACGCGGAACATACTTGGGGCTATGCTTCTTCTGTCAGTGAACCATGGAATACGCTCGTCAATGATTTAGATTATCGAAAGGCTGCTTATGCGATTAGTGCCAACCGGCTGATCTCTAAGAATTTGGATGAAGTGTTAAGCAATCTGGGGGAAGTGTCCCAGCAGACAGATCGGGAAAAGTATTTCAAAGTAGTTAATCCACATGAGAATAGAGTGACGGATTATACGTCTGTGCAAATCAAGCATTGGGAACATATTGATGGAACTTATTTAGCATGGGATAGGGAAAACTATGTGGAAGTGGTTGATTGCAAGACGAATGAGGTGCTGGATTGCCAGCTTACATCTATACCGAGTGGCGATTTGATTGAATTCGCCATCACGTTAGACCCTAAGGAAGAAAGAATCGTGAAATTACGGAGAGGAAAAGCGCCCAAACAGAAAATGATTGTAAACCATGCGCATATTGGCACAGATCGTGTGGAAGATTTAGCCTCATATCCTGGATATGAAGAGATTGCGAATACGCATATGATTGAAACAAATGCTTATAAAATTACATTTAATGATACATCAGGAATCGAATCATTCGTTGAAAAGCAGAGTGGCAGGGAACTCATTCATCCAGATGCACCATATGCTCCGTTTGCTGGTGTATATGAAAAAACGCCGATTCAAACAGATGCTTGTACAGAAAGAAGATTGATGGGGCGTAATCGCAAAGGGAGATTGACAGAGCGTCATCCTGCCAGTCTGAAAAATATTAAGATATTAAAAGATGGACCGCTATTTATCTCTGTTAAAATGGATTTTGAATTGGCTGGTACGGAAATGTACACCGTATTCCTGAAAATTTATAAACATGTACCGAAAATAAATGTCAATGTGAGAATTCAAAAACAAAATGAGTGGGCACCGGAAAATCTTTATATCCCACTTCCATTTAGTCTCGGGGAAGCAAGTGAACTATTTGTTGAGAAGACAGGTACCGTATTCAGACCAGCGATTGATCAGCTGCCTGGCACAAATACCGAATTCTACCTGCTGCAGAATGGATTAGCATTTAAAGATGAGGATCAAGCCCTGCTTGTCGCGATTAAGGACACACCATTAATGACATTAGGAACCTTGGATCATCATAAAATTGAATTGTGTAATGGAAACACTCATAAGAAAAACAAGGACCTTGTCTACTCATGGGTTATGAATAACTATTGGGAAACCAACTTTAAAGTAGATTTATCCGGATTTTATGAGTTTGATTATCAGCTTTATTTTGTTTCAGAAAAACAAAGTGCCGAGCAACTGATCGAGAAGTGTCAAGAGTTAAACGAAGGCTTAGTAGCCTTTCCGGTTAACCCTGAATAAGGAAGGAGTCACATCCATGAAGAAACTACATGTTGTTTTTAAGACACATTTAGATATTGGTTTTACCGACTTAGCTGAGAAGGTAATGGATACGTATCTGTTTGATTATATGCCTAGAGCGGTTGAAATCGGTGAAGCATTGAAGGAAAAGTTTACATGGACGACGGGGTCATGGTTAATTGACCACTATTTAAATCATGAAGCTGTTGTCGCAGAAGATAAAAATCGCCTGATTGCGGCTATTGAAGCAGGAACGATTAAATGGCATGGTTTGCCTGTTACGACACATACAGAGTTAATGGATCGAGATCTGTTTGAATATGGTTTGTCAATTTCACAAAAGCTTGATGAACGATTTCAAAAGAAAACCATAGCAGCGAAAATGACAGATGTTCCTGGACATACGATTGCAATCGTCCCCTTAATGGCGAAGGCTGGCTTAAAGTATTTGCACATCGGTGTAAATGCCAGTTCGGCTGTTCCGAATGTGCCAGAGTTATTCGTATGGCGGGCAAATGACGGATCAGAAATCATTGTTCATTATGCGAAGGATTATGGACAAACCTTTGAACGTGAAGATTGGAATGACTTACTTTATTTCGCACATAGTCACGATAATCAAGGTCCACCTCGTGATGCTCAAGAAGTGGTGGAACTTCATGAGAAATTGAGTCAGCAATATCCAGATGTTGAAATTGTCGCATCCACATTAGATGAATTTGCCCAAGCAGCCTGGGAAAAAAGGGAAACCCTGCCTGTGATTGAAGAAGAAATCGCTGATTCTTGGATTCATGGTGTTGGCTCTGACCCAGGAAAAATAGGCAAGTATGAGATATTGCTTGGTTTACGAGCTAAATGGTTAGCCCAAGGGACATTGCTAAAGGACAGCGAAGAATATCGGCAATTCTCAGAACAACTATTATTAGTAGCTGAGCATACATGGGGCGGGAATGGTAATGTATTTTTGCCGGATTACCGAAATTATTTAATCTCCGACTTTCAAAAGGCACGAGCAAAAGATAAATTAGAGTTTAATCGTGATCGAAAAATGATGGACTTCTTTGATTTGATGACGGAGATTAGTACAGATCTCGGTTTTCATACAGAGAAACGATCTTACAAATTATATGAGGCTTCTTGGGTAGAACAGCGGCAGTATGTCGAAAAAGCAGTTCAATTTTTATCAGAAGCCCACCGGGAAGAAGTAGACCAGGAATTTGCGGACTATGAAAGTACTATCCCAGTGATCCAGTCCGGACAACAAATTGTAATAGGAAAACCATATCAGTTTGGTGAGTTTGAGATGGTCTTTGCTTCGACAGGAGCGCTCCAAGAACTGAAGGTAAAAAATCGTTCAATGCTTGAGCAAGGAAAGCGATTTGGAGAGCTATCATATGAACGTTTCGACTTTGCGAACTTTAGCCGATTCTTAAGTCAATATAGTCGTTTAACACGTTGGACAAGTAGTTGGGCATTGGTTGACTTTGCCAAACGGGGAATCGAAGCATATTCCGAGATTAGACATGAAATCATCTCGCCATACGTAGATAATGCTTCTTTTAGACGAGAAAATGAGCTTGTCATATTTGAATTGGATTTAAAGTTCAAGGAAGAGTCTGTGACACATTTCGGATTACCGAAGAGGATGCGGCTTAGTTACAATTTAAATCTTCGCACGAAAACATTAGCAGGAATGTTAAAAATGCAAGACAAAGTGGCCAATAGAATGCCAGAAGCGTATTGGCTAGAAACGAGTATCTCTGTTGCGAATCCATATTGCTGGCAAATGCACAAATTAAGTGAGCCGCTATCTCCTTATCATGTAGTAGAAGACGGAAATCGCAATATGCATGCTTTATCAAAAGAAGGGCTTACCTATTCCGGCGTTGTGGGGGAAGTCGCAATTCGTTCCAAGGAAGCTCCTTTGTTTTCTTTTGGCAGAAGAGGGCTATTACAATTTGACAATGCTCAGCCTTCCTTAAACGATGGTATTTTTATTAATTTATATAATAATGTATGGGGAACGAACTTTCCGGCTTGGTATGAAGGGGATATGGGCTATCGTTTTGCAGTGGAATTGGATTTGCATAGCTAATGATGTACTAATTGAATGAACATAAATAACAATTATTTTAATGTGTTTTATGTTTTAACAAGAGTGGCCTGTTCCTAACGCTGGACACAGGCTACTTCCTAGGGAAGCAATCCTTAAATCTGGCGAACGTGTTTATTTGAGGTGCCGTTCATATCTGATAAAAAGCATGGTGAAAAAGAGGAATATTCACCTTGTAACAATTTTCATAATAGTAATTGTAAACGGATACAACATTCCGTTAGAGAGGGGACAAAATGAGTTAGGAATTTGGGTAGTGAAGGGATTAGTCTGAACATCATGAGAAATTTATCCCGAATTGCTTATGATCGTTGGGCAGAAGGATAATGTAGGCGTTACCACTTTATAGAGAGCTAGTTATCAAGAGCAGTTTGGAAGGGCGTGAATGAACGTTGTTGGGAGTGGAACTAAAAAAGAAGCGATTATTACCACCAATTCGCTCCTAACGATTAAATGTTGCCAGGGGGCTTATCATTTATCATTTAGCCCCTTCTCAATATAAGGATGAGTTAAAATTGCTTGATGCACTGCTTCCTATCTGTTTTTACTAGCCTAACATCATTTAACCTTTCAGCGGCATCATATTCGTCATAGGGGTGAAATATTGTTAAACAAGTGAATTTATAAAGCACATTTTTATAATATTAGTATTCTTTCGTAATCGGGCGATTTAATTTAATAAGGGGATTTCTTAGCAAAACAATTTCAGTTAAGATATGCATTTGATAAATCTTTTGTATCAGAAAATGCATAAAAGTCAAGCCTTGTAAAAGAGCGTGCGTTCCCTTATGTTTGTAACTAGAGAGTTTATAAATGAATTGAATTCGTTTGAAAGTAGGTAGGTATACAGTGAAGATTGACACACCCAAGATCCCTGAAGATTTAACGGAAAGAAGATTTACAGATATTTTTTACGAAGAAGATACGGAATTTGAATTGTGTATGGTTACCGATTCAGAATTTGCCGACGAAAGTCTTGAGCGGGTGCGACTATATAAAACAGTGATTAGGAATTGCAATCTCACAAATACGGATTTTAGCCGAATTGATCTTACCGATGTGCGCTTTGAGAATTGTGATTTATCCAATGCTAATTTAGGGAATGCCTCTATGAATCGAGTTGAATTTCTTAATTGTAAGTTACTTGGCAGTAACTTAACAGACTCTTATATCGGTAATACAAGATTTAGGGAATCAATTCTTAATATGGTTACGTTCGGTAACTCAAAACTTGAAAAGGTAATTTTTGATGATGATGCGTTAGAAAGCGCTGATTTTTTTGACTGTAAGCTTAAAAAGGTAGAATTTCTTTCATGCAATCTTAATGGCGCGAACTTTGAAGAGACACCATTAAAAGGAATTGATATAAGCTCATCCAAATTTGACTCTTTAACTGTTTCAATAGAGAACTTAAAAGGATGTATAGTATCAACATCTCAAGCAATACAATTTGCTTCGTTATTTGGTCTAAAAATTAAACAGTAATGATACTGTTTAATCCCCTTTAACTCCGTACTTGGATTATGTAAAGTCTTATACATGCCATCTTACCAAGAATGTAGTGAGTTTATAATAACTAGTATTTTAAATGAGAGGTTGAAATAGATGACAATTTATCGAGTCATTGATTTAGAAAGTTTTCCAAGAAGAAACTATTATGATTATTTTATGGCGACAGACACAACGTTTGAAATGACAGTAAAAATAGATGTTACTCGAGCAGTTAAAAAATGTAAAGACGAATCTATAAGTTTTTATGCTTACTCTATTTTTAATTTAACTAGATCGGTTAACAAGATTCCGAATTTGAGGTATGCCCACGTAGATAAGCAATTAGTAGAATGGCAAGAATTAGTGCCAACGTTTACGACTTTTAACCAAGAAACAACGTTATTTTATAGTTTATGGTTGGAAGGGTTAACGGATTATAAATCAGTTGACCGTGAGTACAAAAAGCTTATAAAAGACTATGCAAACACAACAGATATTGCACCAATGGGAGATGCTCCACCCAACGTGGTGAATATTTCATCAATTCCTTGGATGCATTTTGAACATTTTTCATCTCATCCAGGAGCTATCAAAAATAATTTAACACCAATGATTACCAGTGGAAAGTACGAAAAAGTTGGTTCACAGTTGCTAATGCCAGTGAATATTAAGGTTCACCACGCAACAGTAGATGGCTATCATGTGACGTTGTTTTTTGAAATACTGCAACGTGAAATGAACCGTTAATTCCCGATCGGAGTGGAATAATTCAAGGCGACTAAGATTGTAGGGAACTGATGCAAAGGCATGCTGAACTAAGGCTGCAGTCTTCTCAGATCCAGCACTGTCGCCAATGATTTTGCGATTATATAAATATAGCAAAACACAGATGTAATGCCATTCCTGTCTGACACGGGCGTAAGTCAGATCACTCACAACACCTTTAGTTCCTGGCCCTGATCAAACTCCCGATTGAGAACATTTCCAATCTCCGATTCATTGACAGATTATTCGGGGGGGGGGGAGTTCATTATTTCACTCCGGAAGACAGGAAAAGTAGATTCCTGCCCCCAAAGCGTTTATACGATTGCTGTCAGACACGGAGATTACTCCATCTGACTCATTGCCTCTTGAATTTTTGGATTTGATTTTTCTTCTAACGTTCGTAAAAATGTTGGAATATCCGCCTCAAACTTTGCGAACTCAGCTAAACTCCCTTGTATATCCACATATTCATCCCACCTACTCACATTTTCTGGTGGACTCGTATAGTCTATGGAAAATACAGGCGCTAATTCCAGGTTTTTTAGCTTTTCAGACTCTGAACCGAATTTAGTCAGTACTTTCTCGTCTTTTAAAACGGGGACTTCAGAATATTTAGCTGCTAGCATAGATTGGTGTTCAGCTGACAGATATTCGGAAATAACTTCGAAGGCTGCTTCTTTTTGTTCACTATGTTTATTGATAACAAGCCGAGCTGTTCCCATAGGTATTGGAGCAGCTCCTTTGTCCTCCCATACAGGAACAGGGAGAACTCCGACATGATCCATAAAATCAGCCTCAGGAATCCCCCAGCGAGGGTAATCAACCCATGACACAAGCATACCGACCGTACTCAGAGGAAATTCATATGCCTCTCTTGCTTCTGGATCTGGATTGTACAATCCAGGAATACTATATAGATGTTCCATTAATTCAAAATATTTTGTAACAGCAGGTTCCTGTGTTATTAATACTTCCCCTGTTTCAGGATCCGTTAAGTTCACACCAAGTTCTAATAAAGGAGTCAAGGTGTCGTTCCCTGTATTGGCTTGTCCCAACTCCAGACCACGGTACTGCTGTCCGTTTCTTTCTCCGTTCATTTTTTTAGATAAGTCTAAAACTTCCGTCCATGTGAGTTGTCCTTCTGGATAAGGCACTCCAAAGAGATCAAATATATCTTTGTTATAGAATAGTGCGTAAGTTCTTCCATTTGTAGGTAAGCCTAATATTCTTCCTTCGGAATCCGCAGATCGGATGGTTTCAACGACCGATGGTAAGAATGAGTCAAGATCAAAATTATATTGTTCTATTAAATCATCAAGTGGTTGAATCATGTCCAGTCCTTCTAACGGTGCCAACCCTAAATTCGAATGAATTAAATCCGGTGTCATATTTTTGGCATTCAGTTCTTGAAGTGATTCTGATGTTGCCTCTGCTGGGATAAGCTCTAGTTTAATGTGCTCTAGTTTTTGATCGATCGCTTCATATCTTTGTTTAAATGCATCCTCTCCCCATGGATACAAAACTTTAACGGTTACAACATCTTCTGCTTGTTTGTCTAATCCCATTTCGGTTTTCTGTGCATTATTATTACTGCATCCAGTTAAAGCGGAGAAAACAAGCAAAGAAACGAAAATAGCTACCACCTTAGTTTTCAAAACCTTTCCTCCCCAAGAAAGTCTTTATTATTGTTATATTGGAAGTGTTCTGTCCGATATAATCGATTTAATTTCATGTCCATACGATATATTATTGTGACCTAATTCCAATGGACTTGCTCCAACAAATTCACTCTTTGTCCCTTCGATGCTTACATGTCCAGATTGTATAGTGACGATTGCAAATAATGGATCTTTATAAGGAACTGTGCTTTTTAGATACGGATACTTTTCATCAATTTCTTTCGAATAGCGGATATGCTCATAGCCTTCACCTATCCAATGGTTCGATATACTGTTTATGTCTATATAATAAATATCATCAATTGTTCTTATATGATCAAGGTGATGATGGCCGTTCATACAAGCTACCACTTTTTGATATCCTGCCTTGGCATTAACAGCCGAAAGAACAGATTGAACTTCCCTTGCGTTATTAATTCCAGCCTCCTCATTTTCTAAGCTTTGATGACTAAATATGATTGTATGCTTATTTGTTTTTGCAAGATCTTCTTTTAACCAATGAAGTTGCTGATCATTTAAAAACGGACATTCTTCACGTGGTCTATAAAAGTTTGCATTTGCAAAGTCAATATAGTCTCCGTTTATTTTTAAGAAATTTGCATCAAGAACAATGAAATGAACTGGACCACAATCAAATGAATAGTAGTTTTTCTCCATTCCCAAAAAGTCCATTATTGTTTTCTTATCAGCATGATCCATGTCATGATTTCCAAGGACATGATATTTGGGGCCATTGAAGTGTTTCCAAATGTTCAGTAAATCAAAGTTATTTGATGAAGGGTGACAAAAGTCTCCTAATTGTATAATAAAATCAACGTCTTCTTCATTCATCCTATCAATGAAAGTCTTTAATCGTTCTTGTCCGTCATGCATAACATCATGGTGTAAGTCAGTAAAGATACCAAATCGAACTGGCTGTGAATCATTAGAAACAATACTATCCATTCATCTAACCCCCGGTATTAAAAAGTTTTCTGCCGTATTCGCTAAGAACCTAACCCGAAAAATCATTTGCTGTCTCGTTTATTTGCACTCTCAATAAAATGGTTACTGTAAATATCACCCCTTTCCAAAGATTTCCATGAAAGGCTTAAGTTTGTTATTTATACAAAGCGGTAGGTAGTGTGAAAGTGTTCTCTATCCATTCTTTTTTTGCTATATCCCTTGGTCTAATGATGACTTTCTCCTCAAACACTTGGACATATAAACCTTGACTCCCATCTGGATCGATAAGGACCTCATGCCCTTCCTCACCAGGACCATATGTATTATAAATTGCTCCCGAATTCGCCATGGAAAAGGAGTTTTGAAGAAACATTCCTGGCAAACGTAAATCCCAATGAGAATGGCCGGAAAATAATATGACTTGTGGATACTGGGATAAAATACGCTTCAATTCCATATCCTGGATGACCCCATTACTATAGTACTTCAAATCCGTACCTGTAAGTGTATAGGGAAGCGGTTGATGAAGAAAAACAAAGATTGGCCTCCTCGATGTCTCATATTTTTTCAAGGTTTGCACTAACCAATGTAACTGTTCATCGCCTAATACTGCTGAATCTTTGGTTGGTGTACCGACCGGCCCCCAACTTTCTGTTCCCAATAGGATAAAGGGATAGCCTTTTACTACTATTTCATCATAAATTTGGTCACGTCCGGCAAAATTCAAAAATCGTTTGATTGATGGTTCATTTCCATCATTCTTAAAAAATTCATGATTACCAATTGCAAATAAAGTATTTTCCACATGAAAAGCTTCCTCCATTATCTCGAGGACTTTTGCATAACTTTCATTCCCTCCATCATCAGTCATGTCCCCATTGACTACTAATGCATCAGGCGCAGAATGAATTGATTTAAGATCCTCCAATCCCATTTTTAACTTTTCATGTGATCTCTCATTGCCGGCAGTCAGCTGAAAGTCACTGATTATAAAGAATTCAAGAATAGCGCTTTCATCAGATTGATTTACATTTCCCATTTAATAGAACCTCCTAGAATGTTTTATTGTTTCAATAAGGTTTTTGTTAGTACTTTCAATATTTATCTTTCGCTTAGATGAAGTGAAAAATCAGGAGGCAAAAAAGCCCCCATCAATTCTTCATCGACACAACTCTACCTGTACTTTTTATTCCTTATATCTTTCATAAGCATCCTGATAAACCTTCATATACTCATCATATTTGTTCTTGTTGTTTACTCTCTTTTATCTTAAAATATTGACATAAGAACGCTTAAAACATCTTTCTTTGTTAAAGCGATAGGATTATTATCCATCCGCCCTTTCGTAAAGGCATTTTCAACGATAGATTCAATTATTTCAAGATTAGCATTATAATCTTTGAGATTGCTTGGAAAACCAGCTTGTTCATATATATGAATAATAAACTGCTTCACTTCCTCAATGTTCGCTACACCAAACGCTTCAAATAATTGATTTTTATCAATTATTGTTTCAAGATTTAACTCCATTATTTTAGCCAGAGTTAAACTTGTCGCTACACCGTGGTCTATTCCAAGATACAAGGTAAGAGGATAAGATATAGAATGACATGCAGTTGTACGTGTGTTGCTAAAAGCTAGTCCCGCATATAAACTTCCTAAAGCCATTTCATTTCTTAATGTAAGATCGTAAGGGCAATCTAATACTTTTTCCAAGTTGCCTACAATACGTTTGATTGCTTCTAAGGCATATACTTTTGATAGTTCATTGGAGTTTTTTGACCAATAAGCTTCCGTAGCATGACATAATGCATCAAGTGCAGTTGAAGCTGTTAATTTTTTGGGTAGTGATGTTGTAAGGGTAGAATCGATAATAGCAGTATGTGCATACAGATTTTCACTTTCAATCGATAATTTCACACCCTTGGCTCGATCCCAAATTGTTGCCCAACATGTCAGTTCCGAGCCTGTTCCTGATGTGGTCGGTATTCCAATCCATGGAACGATATTTTGGTTTTCTACATAGCTTTTTTGCTTGATCAACAATCGAAGTTGATTGGTAGAATCAATCTCTATATGTTTTAATGCGGATAAAGATTTCGAAAGGTCTAGAATGGTACCTCCACCAACACCGATAATGCAGTGGAAATCAACGTTTTTAATTTGTGAATAATAATGAAATAAATCTTCAATGTCAGGGTTAGAAATACCTACTTGAAGATGTTTCACATTAAAATTCTCAAGACACTTCATGAGTGTATGAGCAGAAAGAGAATCTAAGAAATCTTCACCTCGCGTAAGAAGCACAATATTTTTCACTTGAGAACCAAGATTTATCAAGACACGTTCAATTTCGTCAATACGATTTATTAATACTTTTACTGGATTATAGAAGCTTCCCATGTTCAAGCCTCTTTCTATGCGAATATTCATGGGGATAAATATTTTGCTGTAATACATCATTTATCTCTTCTATTAATCTAGGCAACTCCTTGATGGAATTGATGACAAAATGGGCGCCTGCTTGATAAAATTTCATCTTTGCTACTTCCATGCTCTTTGAGAGTTCAGCTTGACTCATATGTTTTATATCCATCTCACTAAAACCATGTAGACTGCTTCCCAAAACCACCCCAACACTCCACATTCCTGCATGAATGCCCTCTTGGATGTCAGCAACTGTATCGCCAACTTTCACCATTTTTTGCATTCCATTAATGTCTAATTGAATGGCATTTTCATAACACATATAAGGAAATGGACGTCCTTTGCTGAATTTCTCTGATGTAATTCTAATATCTGGTTGATAGCCTTGTTTTGCTGCTTCTTCAGCTACAATATCCAGCATTTCTTTCGTATAGCCACTCGTTGAGCCTATTTTTAGGCCATTTTTGCGCAGTGCATCCACTACTTCAAGGGTTCCTTCGATTGGTTTCGCGTAAAACTTAAGATTAGCAAATAATGTGGGTTCAAATTCCTGATATAACTCATCTATCTCATCTTTACTTGGCCACTTTTTATATCTTGCTTTCCATTGTGCTTTAACACTTTCTAATTGACATAGTTCATAAATATGATCCCACTTCCCCATTCCCATCGGGCCTCTAACTTCTTCATTCGTGACAACAATGTTCTTTTCTTTAAAGATGTCGATAAATGCATTTAATGGGGCCAAACAACCATAATCTACAGTCGTACCAGCCCAATCAAATACGACAGCTTCCAGTTTGTTATACAATTGTATCATCTGCTTTCTTTTGCTGTTTTTTGCTATATAATGCAATAATAATGTTTCTTCGACTATTTTGCAATAGTTTTCATAAGAAATTTATATTGAATACAAGCTTATACATATAAAATATGGAGTCTTAGCTTTGGAAATTCCATTCTTTGCTTTCTTTTGCTTTTTTATCATAAGTGTTAATATAGAAGTTAAGCTATTGATTATACAGGTATAAATCGGAGGATAAAAAATTGTTACAAGAACATCGCCATCAAAAAATTGAGTCTTTTCTAAAACAACAAAAAGCCGTGAAAGCTACTGAGCTTGCATCATTATTAGATGTCTCTATAGACACTGTTCGAAGGGACTTGGAAGCACTTGAGAAAAAAGGAGTTATTAAGAAAGTTCATGGAGGAGCTATTTTAAAACAAAATGAAAAAAATGTTCTAAATAAACTTTTTAATGAAAGAGAAGTCAAAAATATAGAAATGAAGCAAGAAGCCGCTATGGTAGCAGTCGAATTAATTGAAGAAGGACAAGCAATTGCTTTAAACGGCGGGACAACAACCATTGAAATTGCAAAAGTACTGATGGAAAAATTTCAAAGGTTAACGATTATTACAAATGATATCCGGATACTAAGTATTCTTGGAGCTAATAAAAATTTCAAGGTTATCCTTTCTGGAGGTTTTTTTAATCCCGAAGAGTATACTTTATATGGAAAACAATGCGAAGAAGTACTCTCTAATTTTAATATTGATATCGCTTTTATTACCGTCAATGGATTATCACTTGAAAATGGTTTAACCGATTTTAGAATACACGAGGTAGAGGTGATCAAAACGATTCTCTCACGATCAAAACATAAAGTTGTCGTAGCAGATTCATCAAAATTTGAAACATCTTCTTATATTAATATTTGTCCATTGAAGGAGATCGATCTTATCGTTACAGATAGTTCAATTCCTTCCAATATACTTGAGGGTTTTGGCAGAGAGAATATTCGCATTCTTTCACCTAGCTAAATGAATAAGATACATTAGCTTTTCACGCAGCCGTAAAAAACCGTTTAAGCGGGCAAACACATTAAGAGAAGAGAACCATTGGAGTTAAGTTTTAGAAACTTAATGATTTATTAGAAAATAGATACTAACAAAAAATCTCCTTATTGGTTTATAACGCTAATATAACTGCACTCTAAACATGTTTAAATAAAGAAATACTAAGGTAGGTGGAGAAAGATAGTTTATTTTTCTCTACCTATTCTGTTTTTAGAGGCTTCATTCTCAATCCAGGTTGCTTTAAACAGAAAAATGTCTATTTCTATATTTGCTTGGGGCAATGCCAGCTTGCTTTGTGAAAAATCTTGAAAAATGACTGGATGAATAGAAATTTAGTCTTTCGGCAATCTCCTCAATGGATAAATGAGTTTCTAGAAGAAGTTCTTTAGCTTTTTCTAATTTTACATTTAAATGGTACTGCTTGGGTGACATGCCATAGATCTTTGAAAAGATACTGGTGATGTAAGTTCTATGTAAATGAATTTCAGATGAAATATCGGCTATTTTAAAATCAGAGATGGAACGAGTGTGAATAATCTTGGCTATTTCTTCTGCAATATACACTTCAAAACTATTATGTTTCATCTCTTTTTCTTTATTCTCGTAAGCATACTTCGCAATTTGGCAAATTAACAAGATGACATGACCGTGTATTTCTAACTCACTATTTGCAAATGTAAAATCTTCAACTTTTATAGAGGGGCTCGTTAGGTTCAGTATTTCCCTATATTGATGAATAAAATTAGTAACCCAATTCATAATATACTGCTGAAGCGTCGGTTCCGTTTTTGCTGTAATAAAAATATTGTTTGAATGGTGTATAGCTCTATTTATTTCTGTGTTCTCCACATCAAAATGGAAACCTAAGAACTCACTGGATTCTATTATTCTTGTTTTGTGGAAAAATCCCCCTTGAATAATAAGGCTATCACCCGGTCCTAATAAATAGGTATCATCCCCCACCGCTTGTTCGATTTTTCCAGAAATACAATGTAAAAATTCATAATAAGGATGACGGTGTTTATCGTAAATCCAATCTTTCTCAGCATAAGTATATTGCAAATTTGTTAAATTGACGGCACTATAAAGTCTTTTAGTATGAAAAATAAAATTCAAACTGTTTACACCTCTCATCAAAAATGAAAAAAGATTGTACAAATTTATATAGAGTTTAGTTTAGAGAACATTTATATTATTTGCAAGCGCTTTTATAAAAAAGAAGTGAAAGGCACGGATATTTATTCATAGATAAATACGAGGAGGAAACAAAATGGCGCAACAGTATGTTTATTCTTTACTATACGTTGCTATACATCCGATTTACACTAATTCTGAGAAAATCAAAAATTTACAGAAAGAGAAGGGATAAATGATGGTAAACAATCATAAGGAAAAGGTATGGACGACACCAACTATTGTTCCCAAACCTTTTGATGTACAAGGAGAAACGAATCCTGTTCAAAGTTTAATTTCTAGTGAAGGTACTAAATGGCTATTCAACAAAACGATCCGAAGCGAAGAAGAAGCTCTTGGGACTGCGAGGGACCTTTCCGGTTGGGATAAGGTGATTGTTCCTGGAGAAGTTGCGATGCAAGGGCATGATATTGAAAATGATATTCCTTACTATTATAAAACTTTTGTGATGATCCCTGCTGATTTCTTTGATCAACACATCATCCTTCGTTTTCACGGCATCTATTCCAAAGCAAAAGTGTGGGTGAATGGCCAATATATTCGTAGTCATAAGGGAGGGTTTACAACATGGGACTGCAATGTTACAGATGCTGTTGTACCTGGTCAAGAAGCAGTCATCCTCATCCAATTTATCGATGATATTTGGGATCCTTCGATTGGGAGTATCTATGCCCACCATAATATGGGAGGGATTATTCGCAACGTGGAGCTAATCGCTTTGCCGGCCAATCACTTTACTCGGCTTCATTATCTCGTTGATTTCGATGAGGAGTATAAAAATGCCCAATTAAGTGTGAAAATTGGTAAAAACGAAGGGGATCTCGCTGAAAAGTCCGTCCAATTGGAGCTATATGATGCAGGTCAGCAACAAGTACCATTAGAAAACAGTACGATTCCTTTTCCAAAAGGGCAAAGAGAACAAGAAATAACGTTTCACATCGATAATCCGAAAAAGTGGAATGCTGAACAACCCTATTTGTATACACTGAAAGCGAAGTTATTCAATGATCAAAAGGAAATCATTCAAACGACTCAAATCAAAGTTGGTTTTAGAAAAATTACCTATGGGGGAGCTGATGGAACAGATAAAAAGGAAATATACGTCAATGGTGACCCCATCAAACTACGTGGAACGTGTCGACATAGTGTTCATCCGACATTAGGTAGGGTAACAACACCTGAAATGGATCGAAATGATGTCATCATGTTGAAAAAGCAAAATGTAAACTATGTGAGAACCTCTCACTACCCTCCTACAAAAGAGTTTTTAGAAGCATGTGATGAATTAGGGATGTATGTTGAGGAAGAAACGGCTGTCAACTTTCAATATGCGAATGGTCCGGGGCCCTGGGGTGATGATCAGGAATGGTATATGGATCAGTTTGCCGAGATGATTGAACGTGATAAAAGCCATCCTTCTGTCATTATCTGGTCACTCGCCAATGAAAGTGGTTGGAGAAAAGGAGCGGAGGGCGATAAGTTCAGAAGACAGTATCGTTATCTTAAGCAGGTTGATACGAGCAGACCAGCGAAATTTAGCTATCCCTTCATGGTGGAAGATGGTACCGTCACTGATATCTATAGTGCCCATTATGCAGATTATAAAGAGGATATGTCTCATTACAAAATCAATTATGGCGTCGGTTCCATAACAGAGGATGTGATTGCGGATAAGGAACCTCCTGTTGTGCATGATGAATATGCGCATATTGCTTGTTACAATTTGAACGAAATCGAACGTGACAATAATGTGAGAAACTTTTGGGGAGAAAGTATTTCATTGTTTTGGGAGAAGATTGTCAAAACTCGCGGAGCTCTTGGAGGAGCTCTTTGGGCAAATATTGATGATGTGTTTCATTTGCCTGAAGGTGTGAAAGAGCGCCATCAAGTTCATTCTGTCGGTCCAGCAGCAGGGTATGGAGAATGGGGAAATATGAGCGATCAGTGGCGCCGGGAAAAGCCGGAGTATTGGTTGACGAAGAAGGCATATTCACCGATCCGGATTGAAGATAAACCGCTAGGAAGTCAAGGGTTCAAGGAATTGAAAATTCTGGTGCGAAACTGGTTCAATCATACGAATCTTCAAGACGTACAAGTATGTTGGCAAGTCATTTTAGAGGAAAAGATTGTTGAACAAGGCAAGCAAGCAGGTCCAGATGTCAAACCTTATCAACAAGGACATATTTCACTTCCGAAACGGAAATGGGATGACCGTGAAGTTGTTCAATTGCAGTTCGTCACCGCAGATGGAATCACAGTGGATGAATATAAGGTACCTCTTATTCTCCCTGAGGTGTTCTTCACAGGAGAGAATTTTGGTCCACTCCAGGTGAAGGAAACAGCCGACCAATGGCATATTAGTAATCAAACATTGTCTTTTCTATATGACAAGCAAAAGGGCCAATTGGAAATGGCTTCATATGAAGGACAAGCACTTATCAAGGGAGGTCCACACTTGCATGTGACAGGAGCGGTACTTGGAAGCTGGAATGCGAACGAAATGAACGTAGTAAGAAAGAACAATGGTGAAGCTGTAGAAGTGACGATTAAGGGAAGTTATTCCAATGGAACGGTTGTTGAATTTTTACAGACGATTTCATATGATGGGCAGTTAAAAACTCAGTATCAGATCGTGAAAGAACTGCTAAATTCCCATCAGCAAGAGATCGGCATTGAATACGCTATCGACCCTTCTGTACAAGAGGTAGAATGGGAAAGGATTGGCTTTCATTCCGTTTATCCACAAAACCATATCGGCAGAAGCAAAGGAATAGCAAAGCGAGTGCGAGAGGGGCATGAACAACAACCAGATACATATCGGAAACAACCGATGTGGGATTGGAAAGACGATATGCGTAATTTCTTCCTAGAAAGAGGGAATGACCCAGACAAAGGACTGGTGACAAAAGACTTTAACAGTATGAGAGAACATATTTTATATTATTCGGTCAAGTTTCCCGAAACAAAGGCGCGGATTAGAGTAGAATCGGATGGACAAGTGGGGGCTAGAATGAGTTATAAACATGCTGCTAATCCGATCGTCAATGACAGGGATACAGAAAAGTTGGCGTATACGGGTGACTGGGAAACCGGTTCTGATGCGAATTGCTATATGGGGACAGAAACGTTCTCCAATAAACCGGGTGCTAAAGTTTCATTTACCTTCTATGGGACTGGTATCAACTTAATCTACAAAAAACAAGCGAATACGGGTCCTATGCTTATACGCATGGATGATAGCGATCCTGAGCTATTGGACACACATAGTGATATTGGCACACCATTATATCATCAAAAATACGAAGTCAAAAACTTGCCACTTGGTGAACATACGTTGACAGTGGAAGTACCTGAACAAAATCGTGATGTATATGTCGTGATCGATGCAATTGAAATTATAAATCAAAATATACCTAGGAAAATACAGGCTCAATTAATCATCAATAATGAATGGAATTATGAAGGATTAGGCTGGGGGAACTACGTTAGAAAGCCAGTTAACCTCAAAGCGGGTTATCAAAATGAAGTCACAATAAGACTAACCAATAATAATGATTATCAAAATAAATAGGAATCCAAGGTGGTCAAGAAGGCTTTTATCTTAAAGGCCTTCTTGCCTGATACGCTCATTGAAAAATGAATGAATCTAAAAAGAGAGGGATTCACATGCTGAAAGGAGTCATACCAGTTGTTGCCCTGCCATTTACAGAAGGCGGAAAAATGGATGAAAATAGTTTTAGACAATTAAGCAAATGGCTGGCAAAATTGGATATTCCCGGTGCCATGTTATTTGGAATTGCAAGTGAATTTTATAAATTAACGGATCAAGAGAAAAGCATCATTCAAAAGGAATTTATTCGTTTGATGAAGAGTCAAGGTAAAACATGTGTAGTATCTGTCACAGATCACTCTTGGGAAGTTGCCGTAAATACCGCCCAATCTGCTCAAAAGGATGGGGCACACATTATGTTTCATGATGTACCTTGGCGAGATCAAATCTTGGATCATCCATTGGTCATTCAAGATGGTCACTTAGTATTATCGAAGCGTCCTGGCCTCGGTGTCGATTTAATAGAAGATGTCATGGAGGCTCATCCAGGAATTAGAGAAGCACGTGCTGGATTTTATGTATAAAGGAGAACGAGTTGATGTCAATCAGTATCGATTTAAGTGGGCATGTGGCCCTAATCACAGGAGCTTCTAGTGGTATTGGAGAAGGAATCACAAAAATGTTAGCTAAAGCTGGAGCGAAAATAGCGGGATGTGGGAGAACGAGGACCAATGATAAAAAAATCCTTCAACTCAAAAAGGAAGTTGAAGATTTAGGAAGTCAGTTATTATACATTCAAGCAGATGTTACAGATGATAAGCAACTTCAGATTCTTGTATCTGAAACGATGTCACATTTTGGGAGTATAGATATACTGGTTTCCAATGCTGGAATGAATGTATTTAAAGGTGCTGCAGAGTGTGATACAGAAGCGTGGGAGTTTAATATGGATTTGAATTTGAAGTCTCATTGGATGGTAAGTAAGCTGTGTCGACCTTATCTAGAAAAAAGTAGCAATGGGACGATTCTCATTATGACCTCTAACCACTCTGAAGCAACGATACCTGGATGTTTTCCATATAACGTTGCTAAAACAGCGTTAGTTGGCTTAGTACGAGCTCTTGCTATTGAGTGGGGACCTTTAATAAGAACGGTGGGGATCGCTCCAGGATATATTGAAACCAGTGGTAGTAAAAAATGGTTTTCGACATTTGCCGATCCGATTGCTGAGAGGGAGCGGACAAAAAATATGCACCCCGGTGGTCAATTAGGGACGACCGAGGAAGTTGGAGCGTTTTGTGCATTTCTAGTCAGTTCCTATGCCAGCTTTGCAACCGGCTCAACCTATGTGATGGATGGGGGGCGAACGGCGTTATTACAAGATTGAAAATAATATAATGACTAATTGATTTAACATCACAAAGTAAAAAAATATAAAGGTCTTTGTAGAATATTACTTTAAAAGCTATAAAGTGTAATTGTACAGACATATATGAAAAGTTTAACAGCAATGAAGCATGTGATTTATTACAAGAGGCAGCCAAGAACGGCTGCCTCTCTTTCTAGATTAATAGAATCTCTTATACCCATCAAACTTACTATCCCAATATGGATTGCTAAGGTTGATGATGTTTACGCCTTTGTCGTTAGCATGGATAAAGTCGCCGTTTCCAAGGTAAATCCCCATATGCGAGATTCCAGGTTTATAGGTATCTCTGAAAAACACAAGATCGCCAGGTTGAGGATCTTTTACATAATAAGAACGATCATAATATCCCTCAGAGCTTGTACGAGGGACGTTATGTCCACTTTGGCTAAATGCGTAGTAAATAAAACCACTGCAGTCAAAACCGGAAGGAGAGGTTCCTCCCCAAGCATATGGGCTTCCAAGTACCCCTTTTGCCGTACTAATTAGTTTTGTTGTGTTAGTAGCTTCAGATTTAGATGACGAGTCCGTGTTTGTATTCTTATCTTGCGAAGTCTTTGATTGTGATTTGTCAGGTGTAGAAGATGAACTTCCATTTACTTTCAACACTTGTCCAACCTGAAGGAAATCAGAGCTTAGGTCGTTCAAAGATTTTAATTTACTGACCGTTGTCCCATACTTTGCAGCAATCCCACTTAATGTATCGCCACTCACGATTTTATAAGTATCCGTTTTAGAGCTTGTATTATTGGAACTATTATTCTTTGATTCATTTGGTTTTGTTGTGTTAGACGATGTGTTTGATGAATTTGAAACTTTCAACACTTGTCCAACACGAATAAGATCGGAATTTAATCCATTCTGAGACTTTAATTTACTGACCGTTGTCCCATATTTAGCAGCAATCCCACTTAACGTATCGCCGCTTACAACTTTATATGTATCTGTTTTGGTATTTGTATTATTCGAGCTTCCACTATTTGATTCTTTTGGTTTGCTTGCCGTTGTTTTTGAACCCGAGACCTTTAGCACCTGTCCTGGATGGATTAAGTCACTTGTTAAATTATTCCATGAGATTAAATCAGCTAAAGAGATATTATGTTTGATTGCAATATTAAATAAACTATCACCTGAGACAACGGTATAGGATTTCGCTGTAGATGAAGAAGTTGCTTGTTTTTTTGTATTGGTTGAATCTTTTTTTTGTTTTTGTGGCTTCTTTGCCTCATCCGGGGTCACAATGATCACTTGTTTAGGGTAAATTAGATCCTGTTTTAAATGATTCCAGTCTTTTAATTGGGAAACAGAAGTTTGATATTTGGAAGCAATTTTCCAAAGAGAGTCTCCTGGTTTAACTTCATGTGTTGCGCCAAGCGCAGTGCCAGTGAAAGATGTTGTCAGCATAACGGCTGTTGCCGTGCCTACTAATGCTTTACGCACTATAAAATCCCCCTATCGATATAGTCTATTAATATAGTAGCATATACTTAAACATAATAATGGAAAATATTGCAATTTGTAACAAAAAATTAACGTTAGAACCATTTTTTGTAAAAAACATGGATGAAAGTTTTACTTCTAAGAGAGATGTTTGTCATTATAACGTGCTAGACTTATAATAGGAGTAATTAAACTTGTTGGAGAAAGTAGGGTGATAAGATGAATCAAAAGGTTGTAATCAATGCTGAAATTTATCCAGGGGGAAAAGCAGAGACGATTGAGCAGGGATATATGCGTTTCTCTGAACAGATAAACGAAGTAGGATCTATGAGTGAGTACAAAGAACAAGAAGGCGAAACGGTCATCGATGCCAAAGGCAATCTCCTTATTCCTGGTATGATTGATATTCATATTCATGGTGGACACGGAATTGATTTTATGGATGCCGATCCGGAAGCAAATGTAAAATTAAGTGAAGAACTAATGGGAGAAGGGGTTACTTCCTTTTTTGCGACGACCATGACTCAAACATATGATCATATTACCAGAGCAATGGAAGCGATCCAATCAGCGAAAGAAATGGGAGCCCATATCGAAGGCGTTCATCTGGAAGGTCCATTTATTAATCCGATAAAAGCGGGAGCTCAAGATCCTCAATATATGGGACCTGCCGATATCGAGACATTTTTAAAATGGTATGAAGCTTCTGGTGAACAGATCAAGCTTGTAACATATGCACCAGAATTAGCGGAAGCCCGTGAATTCGAACAAGTGATGCAGGAGCGTAACATTATTCCATCTGTTGGACACTCTGATGCTGTTCGCGCAGAGCTTCTTGAGAGCGCGGCAACACATGCCACTCACCTATATAATGGTATGCGTGGTCTTCATCATCGTGAGGCAGGAGTAGCTGGACATGCTTTAATCACGGACGGGTTACAAGTGGAAATCATTGCAGATGGAATCCATATTCATCCCGATATGATCGAACTTGCCTACCTTATTAAAGGGGCAGAAGGCATTACTTTAATTTCAGATGCCATGATGGCAAAAGGAATGGAAAACGGTGATTATGAGTTAGGTGGTCAAAAAGTCATCGTTGTGGATGGAGAAGCCCGCCTTGAAAATGGCTCTCTAGCAGGAAGTGTATTGACAATGGATCTGGCATTTCGTAATATTATGGAATTCACAGGCTGCTCGATCGCTGAAGCGGTGCAAATGACCTCTAGTAACCAAGCACGTGAATTTGGATTAACGCAAAAAGGCCATCTAGAAGTAGGCAAGGATGCAGACTTTGTCTTAATGAATCCACGTTTTGAAGTCGAAAACACCTATCGACTTGGCAAAAGCATGAAAGAATAGAGTTTAGGGATTGGATAGATACTAAGGCTACTAGCTAAACGATCACTATAAGAGCGTGTTCAAAAAGGGAAAAGGGGGATGGAAATGCACATTATAACAGCAAAGAATGCCCAAGAAGCATCTAAAGCGGCATTCGATATAGTACAAGAGGGATTAGAAAGTGGCACAATCCACACATTGGGATTGGCAACAGGAAGTACTCCATTAAAGCTATACGAAGAAATGCGCGAAGCACAACTTAACGTTGAAAATGTTACAACGGTAAATTTAGATGAGTATATCGGATTAGCAGCAGATGATCCACAAAGCTATCATTATTATATGGAAAATGAGTTATTTAACAGCTTAAACTTTAAAGCCTCTCATTTACCTAATGGAATGGCTTCGGACTTAGAAGCAGAGTGTAAACGTTATGAGCAAATATTAAATGAGCATCCCGTAGATCTGCAAGTTCTGGGTCTCGGAACGAACGGACATATTGGATTTAATGAGCCAGGCACACCATTTACGACAAAAACACATGTTGTTGAGCTAACGGCAGAAACCATTGAGGCAAATAAACGCTTTTTTGAAAAAGTTGAAGATGTGCCTACTCATGCGATTTCCATGGGAATTGCTTCGATTATGTCGGCGAAAAAGATTATTCTCCTTGCTTTCGGAGCAGCGAAGGCAGACGCGGTGCAACAGATGGTACAAGGACACGTAACGGAAGAGTGTCCTGCATCTGTATTGCAGAATCATCCTGATGTGACCATTATTGTCGATGAAGCTGCAGCGGAGAAATTGAAATAACAATAGTGGGTAAGTGAATTTCACCTTAAAGGGGCATGGGCAAAGGCATATCTAGGTAGGCAGCATACGCATGTTCTGCCAAATGGATATGGCCTGCACTGTCCCTTTATTTACGTTCTCCCCCTACCTCAAGATTATAGAGAGTACAGAGAAGGAGCGTAGATGGGGATACACTGTCCTAATCTAGTTGCAGCACCTAGCAAATTTACGGTTTTTGCTTGCGTAAATCAACATCAATTCACCCTTTGATCCTATCGTGTTTCCTTTATTTCAGGCCAACAGGATGTTGGTCAGTACGGTGTTACGATGTACAGGACGTACTAGTGCAGGTGAAACGACAGGATGTTGCGATCTTGGCCATTTGATCATCTGAAATCAGTGGGGGTGGAGGAATACCGCACTGATTGAAGTTTTACTTTATTTTTTTCTCCTAAAACTACTTAGATTAAGAAGGAATCGTATGAATGATAAAAAGCCTGTATATGTTGTCGCTTTTGTGACCGCTATTTGTTTATTGGGAGACTCCATGCTCTATATTGTGTTACCAGTGTATTGGAGAGAAGTTGGATTACAATCCTTATGGGAAGTCGGGATTTTGCTATCGGTCAACCGCTTTGTTCGACTCCCATTAAATCCGCTGATTGGTTGGCTATATAAAAAAATGTCCCTTCGTACTGGGCTATTCATAGCTGTTCTTATTGGGGCTCTGACAACAGTCGGTTATGGGGTCTTTAAAGGATTTATTGCTTGGTTAATTCTTAGAGGATTATGGGGAATTGCTTGGTCGTTTCTAAGAATGGGAGGATATTTTACTGTTATTCATTCTTCTCATGATGGCAATCGCGGGCAATTAATGGGCAGTTATAATGGGATTTTTCGTCTTGGCAGCTTGGCTGGAATGCTTGTTGGTGGAATACTGGTTCCTATTGTCGGAATGCAAAATGTTTCTTTAGGTTTTGGGTTGATTACGTTTATTGGCTTAGTACCAATATTTTTGTATATTTCTAATCAACAAGTAACAGAAGTGGAAGCGCATCCGCAAAAAGGAACCTTGCAATCTCGGATTTGGACGAAAGGCGTTATACAAATACTGATATGTGGGTTATGGATTGCTCTTATACAAGCGGTATTTAGCTCGACATTAAGTCTGCTCATCGACCGGCATTACTCTGAATCAATTTCGATCTTTGGTTTGATCATGAGTAGCACGGCATTAGCTGGTATTCTTCAAGCCATAAGATGGGTTTGGGAACCTTTCCTAGCGACAAAGATCGGGCAAATGTCAGATGGAGCTAAAGACAGAATTCCCTTATTTCTCCTTTCGCTCTTTTGTGCAGCGATCGGCTATTTCTTAATCCCATGGGAACTGCCGATATATATATGGATGCTGATTGTTCTATTTGTTATGGTAACTGGCACAGCAACCAATACTTTAATGGACGCCCTAGCCGCAGATATAGCAAAAACAACATCTGTGATTGCTGTGATGACAACTTATTCCGTTGTCACAGACTTAGGCTCTGCACTAGGCCCGATGCTGTCATACTGGTTTGTTGAATTAGAGCATGGTTTATTGCTAGTCTATCTTGTAAGTGCCAGCATCTATCTAGGAATCTTACTATGGTATCGTTCTACAAGGCGCTTAAAAAGAGAAATGCAAGGTTAAGAGCAGTTTGGTGGGAGATCAGGATGGCCGAAAAGAGGGTGGGACATAAGTATTTTTACCAAAGAAAAAACGAACGACTAGGGTGCATAACTCTCGCTCCGGAAATATACTTCGCTTTCCACGGGCGAGCGGCAAGACTCCCTTTCCTTCCGGGGTCTTGCCGAACTCTCACTTCCCGCAGGAGTCTACGTATATTTCTCCGCTAAGGTAATGTATCGTTCATTCGTGGAGCTTAACGTTTTAATTATGTCCCAGTTTTTTGCGGTTTCATTTTATTTTTGTAAAAGTCCAACCAATAGATATTTTACTATTTTACGAGAACTGGCTTTTTTCCATGTCTGCAATATTTGCTTATCCCATTGGAAACTTGTAATAAAAGGATTGGCTCCGCTAATCTCCGTTGGATCAGGAACATAGTATTCACCCGGTTCAATACCGCTTGTTAATTCTTGTTGATCGTCAACGTGTAAACCAAGTTTGACCATTCTCTTTTCAGTTTTCCCTTCTTCCGTTAAGACCCAAAGGAAAGTTTGCTTGGCCTTCTTTTCCACACTGTTTTTTGCAACAATGGGGACATTGTTTGCTTGTGCTAAAATGATTTCTGTCTGAAGATGTTGACCGATTCGCCATTTTTCGTCAGGTATTTCAAATGCGACTGAGAATGGGTAAAAGCTTTCTTTATCCAAGTCCGCTTCCTCAAATGGAAGATCTTCAATACTCGCTATTTCACCAAGAATCGGCTGCTTAAACTGGCTGGAATGCAGTTTTACCGGCATATCAGGGTCTACCTTTTCGACCTGCTTCTCCGATAAACGTCCTTCTACGATTGGCTCTTCAGATACGATGGTCATAATAGGATTTTTTAGTTCGAATGAAAGATCGGTAATTTTCCCCCCTGTAGGGCTAAAAACAGTTAATCCTTTTATCCCATTTTGAACGGCTTCTCGTTGTGCTTCATACTGCCGAATGGCTTCGTCGATATTGCGCTTGTCCAGTTCTTTTTCAGCAATGGTTTGATCAAGTGACAAAGATAATCCATTGATAGAGGCGGACTTCACTGCCTCAGATGTTTGACTATCCTCTTTATTTTCTTCTTCATGTAAGCTAGTGGCTGTGGTTGGATACAAATTCGTTTTCATTTGTACGAGTTCTTCAAGATAAGCATCGATATTTTTCTTCTCTGATTCTAACCGTAAAATTTCTGCATCAAGTAAAGCAAGCTGCTCATCTTGATGAGAACTTTCATATTCAAAAAGCGGGGTGCCTTTTTCAACCACATCTCCTTTTTCAACGAGGAAATGTTTAAAAGCGGTTTGGTCATCAACAAAAATTGGATGTTTCTCCGCAGGCACGATCATCCCCTCTGTTTGTAAGGTTTGTTCGAGAGTTCCAGAAGCTAAGATCTGCCAATCAGAAAGATGGGTCACTCGCTTCACCTTACTGTCATCCTTTTCCAGTAAAAAAATATTTATGCCAATAAACAGAACGCTCAGAAGGAAGATTAAACCTTTTTTCATAAGAAAAATCACCAGCTTTTTATGTAAGATGAATAGGATGATGGGAAATCCCGTTAGTGAGAATAAATTTTTATAATAAGTTTACAAAGTTGAACATAGCGATAGCAGAAGTACCGCACCATGAAATAAGGTGCACAGTAAAAATAAGCAAAATAAGTGGAAAACGTCCTAGGTGAATGAGCGGCTTCAGCCCACGATATTGCATAACCATAACCCAAATTTTAAAGATTGAGATGGTACCGAGTAAGAAAATGACATATGTATAGTTTGTGGAATATTGTCCGATTACCCCTAAAGAAAAAGGGGAAGAATACCAGGGCAAATCCATTCTAAGCGCTAATATGATATAAGAAATTTGTTCGAGTAATAAAATCGGCAACAGAATCGCTTGAATCATGACAAACTTTGAAAAAGTTTCGTGAGAAAATAGTGAAAAACAGAGAGCAGGTAAGGTTAAAAAGACTCCAGCAAACAATAGCCCAAGGATACAGCGACCTATGATAAAGAAGCCTCTAAGGCTTTCATATTCTGCTGGCGAGTGCTGCAATAATGCTGGGGACAGCGCTTGACTCCCAACTCCCAACCAGCCTGACAAAGAAAAGATAGCAGCACTTACCAATAAAAGAAAAGAAATGCGCAAACGCCATCTTTCAATGGTTTCCGCCTTAGCTAACTGGTAAAAGCTTTGATTTGGATAAAATAATCCTTTAAAAATGCTTAATTCATATATCAACAACATCACCTGCTTCAAAAGTCGACATCTTTATCATCCTTAAAGAATTCCTCTTTAAGTTGTTTCTTTCCTTCTAATTTTGTAAAAATGGGACTTTAGATGGAGGGGAGGAATAAGGAGCTGGTGGAGAAAAGCCTTAATCAATTAGTTAAGGCTTAACGGCACAACTATAGAGGCTAGTTTTTTTAACGTTGGGCAAGTTTTAGGACGTGTGGAAGAAAGTCACCTACAAGCCGCTGTGTTTTTTCGTCAGAATGAGAGAGGGAGACGAGAAACTTATGTAGGTTCTCATTTTTTTCAATCATATCCAGAATCTTATGGAGTTCTGAATCCTTTGTATGTTCTCGCAACATCATGGCGTTGTATTCTTTTCCTGTTTCTTCACCAAAAAGAATGCGCATCAAATGATCCTGCGGAATCGCGTAGGCACGCTGAAATTGTTGGAGTGTTTCAATAGAGATTTGGCGTTTCCCATGTTCATAATTAGAAAGGGCAGCCTGAGTCATATGAAGTCGCTTGATTGCTTCATCTTGACTGATTCCCAAAATTTCTTCTCGATATTTTTTAAGTTCTTGATGAAATACCATGCTACTTCCCCCATTTAGCTTTTTCGTTAAAGATACCGACAAAAAAGGAATGAAAAAGATTTTATAACAAAATAGAATGGGAAATGGTATAACAAATTATTTTTTTGATAAAAACAATCAATAAGGAAGTTAATATATAGGTATATTTAACTAAAAGTAGGTCTTTTTGACCTTGTGAGGGGGGAGATAAATTTGAGTATGAATATTGAAATTAGAAGGATAATGTCGCATGGGAAAATAGCAGGAAGAGGATATCAGTTGGTTTGCCATGGAAGCGTAACAAAGAATAGTAATATTATATTAAGCCCTGTCAATTACTTCTCAGAACCTTCATCTTTACAAAACTCCAAGAATTCTTTTCTAGATACCACTATACTTTTATCAGCAACCTTATTTGTTCACACAGCCCTTGATGTTACGGTCAAAAAAGAAGAAATGGAATGGAATATTCGAATGGTGATGGACCTAAACAATTGGTTATTTTACATAGAGGATCAAGGAGAGGGCACCTTTATACCCAATGATGTAAAAGTGCTACTTTTCTCTTCCTTTAGTATACAATTTCAACGAAAGGCTCTGACACTTGGGGTATTAGCCTCAAAGAAGCATATTATGAGTAAAAAACATTACTTCTCGTAAAATAAAAGTGATAAGATATTTGAAAGGGATTTCTTTCCTCTTTTGATGCGGAAACTGGTAAGGCTTCAACACGACTTAGCTTGACAAGATCTTTGGAAATTTAAACAGAACGTAACTGTTTAGACATAAAAATAGGGTACAATAGAGAGGCTGCAGAAAAAATGTCTGAATTGATTTTAGTACAAATGGCAAGTTTGGATATGGTTCAGTACACCGAACAGTGTAGGGGTTATTTGAATGAAGTAAACTTCTACCATATCCATACTTGGTTTATACGTGTATACTATCTAAGTATATCAATAAATTGTGATACAGGAGTTAACCATATTGGAAAAAGTGGACATCCTTGGAGTGGAATTTGACTATACTACCCAAAAGGAAATAATAAATATCTTACAAGATAAAATAAAGCGTCATAAAAAAGCCTTTGTTGTAACGGCAAATCCCGAGATTGTCATGTATGCCAATCAACATCCTCACTATATGCATACGTTGCAGTTTGCTAATCACATCATCGCAGATGGAATCGGCGTGATCTTAGGTTCAAAAATTGTTCGTCAGCCACTACCAGAAAGAATTGCAGGCTTTGACTTAATGGTAGAACTATTGTCAATTGCCAACGAGGAAGGGCTACGTGTCTTTTTTTTGGGGGCGAGAGAGCAAACTCTTGAACAAATGATTCCAAAGATCAAAAGGGATTATCCAAAATTGGTAATTGCAGGTTATCACCATGGATTTTTTAAGGGCCATGAGCATAAAGTGAAGCAGATGGTAAAAGAAGCAAATGCGGACCTTGTCTTCGTTGCCTTAGGTTACCCAAAACAAGAAGAATGGATTCAAAAAAATATAGATACCTTTGAAAAGGGAATTTTTATGGGAATTGGTGGTAGTTTTGATATTTTAGCAGGTACAGTGAAACGTGCTCCTGCGTTTTGGAGGAAACTAAATCTTGAATGGCTGCACCGGTTGCTTCAGCAACCAACACGGTGGAAAAGAATGCTTGCATTGCCTATTTTTGTGAAAAAAATGTTTCGCTATAGAAGAAAAAATTCACGATAATATGTAACCTTTTTATTTTTCGATCGTCATAGTATATAAGATTAGTTGAAAACGAGATTTAATTCGGCTATTATGTGATTAGGCAAAATTCGACCTTTTTTATAAGTAAGAAAGTATAAAAATTTTCTTAAAATTGCTTTAAGGCTGGGCAGTTGTTGTCCAGCTCCAGGCGCCATCGGCTCGAGGTCAAATAACCTGAGCCAATGAAAGGCAAAGAACGCCTTTCTTTGTCTCAGAACATTTGCTTGTCGCCGATAGGCGGGCGCCTTGCGCTTCTCTTAGTATAAAGGAGTATTTGTGGAGCATAGAAGCAGTTGTTAGGGGCTCTTATACAATCGTTCCTAATAATGGGAGAAATGTCATTAATCGATATGTCTAGTTATGATAAATTATGCAATAGTAAGGACAAGGGGGGTACAAATTGGATTTGCTGTATCTTTTTATATGCTTTGTTGCCTCAATTATTTTAACACCCATCATTAAAAAGCTTGCAATCAAATGGAATGTAACCGATAAACCGAATGAACGTAAGGTGCACGATAAAGCAATGCCATATCTTGGTGGGCTTGCCATTTATATCAGTTTCATGATTGGTCTTATCATCTCCCATGAAAACAGTCCTTATTTATGGCCGATTATAGTTGGAAGTGGCATTATCATCATAACAGGAATTTTAGACGATATTTTTGATCTTGCTCCACGCTATAAATTCATCGGGCAATTACTTGCAGCAGTTGTTGCCTTAGTCGGAGGATTTGATTTAGAATTCATTAATCTTCCATTTGGGGGGCAAGTGGAATTTGGTTATTTTTCCATCCCACTTACCATTCTCTGGATTGTTGGTATTACAAATGCGATTAATTTTATTGACGGATTAGACGGTCTTGCAGCTGGCGTTTCATCGATTGCTCTTATAACGTTAAGTATTATGTCGTTAATTCAAGGTGATTTTTTCGTTTTGACGATTGCGCTTGTGTTACTCGGTAGTACACTTGGGTTCTTACCTTATAACTTTTACCCAGCAAAAATTTTCATGGGAGACTCAGGAGCTTTATTTTTAGGCTATATGATTGCTGTCTTATCCCTACTTGGATTTAAGAATATTACTTTCTTGTCTTTCGTTATCCCGATTATTATTCTCGGCGTTCCGATTTCTGATACATTTTTTGCGATGATGCGCCGATTCATCCAACGAAAGCCATTATCTTCAGCAGATAAGCTCCATTTGCACCACCGTCTGCTAAGCTCTGGGTTTTCACATCGTCAAACCGTATTAATTATTTATGGTATTGCGATTATGTTTAGCCTAGTAGCCATTATCTTTTCCATGGCAACCGTTTGGGGCTCATTACTCATCATTGCCTTGCTATTACTGCTAATTGAACTATTCGCAGAACTCATTGGCCTTGCAGGAAAAGACTACAAACCAATCCTGAAGTTCATGCGACCTAGAGCAAATGCAAATGACAGTCGCTATAATGATCGACTATAGAAAAACAAGAGCAGTCGCCCAATTGCGATGCTCTTGTTTTTCTATTCTGCATTAACAAGCAGTAATACTTCCCACCTCAAGGTTCTAGGGAAGACGGAGAAGCAGGGATACTGCGATTGGTTCTTGGATTGCAGGAGGCAGGTCAGGAAGGCGTTACAACGTACAGAAGTACCTAAGTGCAGGGTGTCGTCTTTGAGCCTACAAACAGGTTGTTGCGATCTTAGTCTTGATCCTCTTCACAATCAGTCGGAATCAGAAATAGACTAAGTTCGCCGCTATGTCTACTCTAGCACATCCTTACGTCAAAAAACTTCACTGATTGAAGTTTCACTTTATGAATTTAAATTCGGCTGCCAGGCACCCGAAAGAGACTTAAAATCCCCCACTTATCATGCAAGTGGGGGATTGATTTTTGTCTATGTTAATCTTCTTCGTTAATAGCTGGTTCAGCGACATTATTTGTATGGTCCGTTGCTGGTTCTAGGCCTAGTTGTTGTTTTAAGCTAAGGGTGGTTTCAGCTAATGCTTCTTCATCAAGTTGCCAATAGTAGACGTTATTACCAGCACTATTAGGGATATAGCTGTCATAACCCTCAAGGGTCATTGTGTCTATGGATAAATTTCCAGTAATGCCGTAGTCGGCAAAAGCCTTAATTTCATCAAATGTCATATTCGTTTTCATATTGTTTCCAATGGCATCGATGATTTGGCCCATTTTCGGAATCGCTGCACCGGATGCTGCTTTCTTCGTCATGGCTTTAATGACTTCTTGTTGTCTTTTCCCACGTTCGATGTCATTATCCATATGTCTTGTTCTAGCAAAGGCTAAAGCTTCTTCACCATCAAGTGACTGCATGCCAGCTTCTAATGAGATCGCATTAGCACGATCTTTGGAATCCTGTTCAGAAAATGCGAATGGTACATCAATATCCACACCTCCAATGGCATCAATAATCTCCATGAAGGCTTCAAAGTCAACACGTACATAATAATCCACAGGGATATCTAAAAGGTTCTCAACGGTCTCGATTGTTGTCCTTGGACCACCAAAACTGTGAGCGTGGTTAATTTTTGTTGAATACCCAACCTCGTCAATATAAGCATACGTATCACGTGGAATGGATAAAAGGTTTACCGACTTTTGCTTTTCATTCAGTGTTGCCAGCAAAAGCGCGTCAGAACGCGTATTCTCACCTTGGCCACGTTTTTCGCTTTCATCAATCCCAATAAATAAAATCGATACATTATCAATTTTCGGATTCACTTTCTTCTCACGCAGCTGTGATTTTCCATCGCGATCATCTTGATAAGAATTTGCCATCATATCTTCTGCCTTCGTATATATATGGACACCATAGCTAATCGCACCAGATGCTACCAATAAAATCGGAAAAATTAAAAACCAGAAGATGCGTCTTTTACGCTTTTTTTTAGTTACCTTTTTTATATGTTGTCTTCCCATAAGGATTAGACCCCTTTATTTAAAATTTCTCTTACCTTTTAAAATGTGCTTATAAAAAATAAATATGCTACAAACTATAATACTATGAAAGTTTGATTAGGTAAAATACATTTTGATGACAAATCATGTAAAACGATGTAAAAAAGTAACTGGAGAGAGAAAGAATTGTGTTTTTGTTCATGAATCAAAAGAAAAAGTAGTCTGACTTTTGACTCCTTTTTCTTTTGATTATTCTTCTATAGATCTTGAATGTGAAGTCTGTTCGGAAGAAGTAAAGAGGGCTTGTACTAATTGTTCACTCGAATTCCCTTGCGAATACTCATTCCAGTTTTGTGCAAACTCATCAATTTGTTGTAAATGAAAGTCCTGATTTTGAATGCTTTCAATGAGTTCATCTGTTGTTTGGACAATGGGACCTGGAACAAGACTTTCATAATTTTCCCAAAAACCACGGGCACGACTATAGGCTTCTAAATCGTAGGCGAAGAAAAACATCGGTCTTTGTAACAGGGAAAATTCAAATGGAATGGAAGAATAATCCGAGATTAATAGATCCGTGACCATTAATAAATGATTGACATCAGGGTAATGAGAGACATTATAGATAAAATCGGGATAATGATTTGTCCAATCCGCTTGTATAGCGGGATGTAGTCGCAAAAATAATACATAATCTTTATGGAAAGCTTGATACATTTTTTCAAGATCAAGAGCTAACTGAGAAATATGCATTTGATCATCACGAAAAGTAGGTGCATATAGCATGACTTGTTTTTTTCGAATAACGGGGTAATGATAAGCCAAATCTGATTCAACAATTTGCTGAGTCAATTCATCATAAAAGAAATCTGTTCTTGGAATCCCTGTTTTTAAAATTCGCTCCGCAGGAATCCCGAAGCTCTGTTGGAAAATCTCACTCATTTTCTCACTACCTACAACCACATGAGTATGTTGATGATAGACTTTTTGAAAGCGAGCTTGAGCTCGAGGTGTTCGATAATAAATAGAGGGATCCTTTAATCCAAATTTCTTCACTGCTCCAGCTGCGTGCCATAATTGAACACAAGCCACTTCTTTTCGAAAGGGAGCAGCCGCTAAAAACCCAAAATAGTTATCGACAAAAATATGAGACGATGTCGCAAGGTGAAAAACGGAACGTAGCCAATGAATAGGGGAGGTAGGCTCGAAATTCAAGATAATCCAATCAGGATAACCTGCGAAATCTAGCTTACAAGAACTTGTCTTCAATATAATAATCGGTACGTCAGGCTTGGCTTTTTCCAACGCATCTGCCGTATATAAAACATTATCTCCAAATGACGCCACAAAGGTTGATTGCTTTTTTAAAGGGTACAATCTAAAAAGAGAGAAGACAATCTGAAAAAACCATAAATATAAAGTAATTGCCAGCTCTCTACCCATTATTCTTTCTATTCAAATCCTCTTTTATTTTGGTTGTGGAGATGCCAACTGTTCTTGGCAAATATACCACTTCGCAATATTCCTTTAAAAAATCAAACTTCCCCCGCCAATCATCCCCCATAACAAACACGTCGACATCATGCTTCTTCACATCATCTATTTTCTGATCCCAAGAATTCTCTGGTATCACCTCATCTACATAACGTACAGCCTCCAAAATGGCCTTACGCTGTTCATACGAATAATACGCTTTTTTTCCTTTAACCGCATTAAACTCATCCGTTGAAATGGCTACAATCAAATACTCCCCATACTCTTTTGCCCGACGCAAAATATTAATATGTCCAGTATGGAGAAGATCGAATGTTCCATAGGTTATTGCTTTCTTCAATTTGGGAACCTCCCGACACAGTATATGGAATATTATATCCATATTGAACAGAATCATCAAAGGTTTATGTAAATCTTATGGGGAAAAATGGATAAAATGCGTTTAATTCGACAAACCTTATTGAATAAAAACAAATTCATTGGATATATTAATTTTGCAGAAAAAAACAGACATAGCGCACAACAGGCATGTCTGTTAGAAAAGCTAATCTCAGTCTCAAATCCGTTTTCGATTATTTATTATTTATTGGCTGAAGCTGCATTCAAATCCTCTTTGATTTTCGTCGTAGAAATACCAACCGTTCTAGGTAAATAAATGACTTCACAATGCTCTTTCAAAAAATCAAATTTACCAGTCCAGTCGTCTCCCATCACGAATACATCTATATCATGGTTCAGTACATCCGTGGTCTTCTGTTCCCAAGTATGTTCAGGAATCACCTCATCCACATACCGAATCGCCTCAAGAATCAATTTTCTTTGCTCAAATGTATAATATGCTTTTTTATTTTTAATCGTATTAAACTCGTCTGATGAAATTGCCACGATCAAATAATCTCCATATTCCTTTGCCCGTCGTAAAATATTAATATGACCAGTATGAAGAAGATCGAAAGTGCCATATGTGATGACTTTTTTCAATTTGAGAACCTCCGTAAGAAATAGCATAATGTCACTAAAAATTCTTGTTAAAGTGTAATATCATAACTAATTTAAGCAAAGTAAGTGAACCTCTAATTATTGCATAATTGCTTAAGTGATGATAATAATACAAATAACAGCTAAATTCGTCAAAGATTTAGATGGCATTTTTTCAGTTGAATACTAAAAGAATGGGTTTCTAAAAGAAAATGTAATATTTGTAATCAAAAAATCCATTCGTATTGCCTATTTCATTTGGCCGTTGCTGATTTTTATTGTTTTTCGCTATTATTGTATCAAACGCTACTCCAATTTGGTAGCTTTTTTCGGTCGATGAAAGTTTAAAAGGGTGTTTTCTTTTAATAGCCTGCTCGATAAATGATATTGTTGTTCGTTCGCATAAACTGATCGTTTACTTTGAAAAGAAGAAGTCAGCTGAGCTTATGGAAATAAGGAGGAAGCGGTATAGTGTCGTCATTTTTAAGTGAAATTTTACGCAGTCAATTTATGCTGTTCTTATATAAAATTGTGTTTAAGCTTATTGGGCAATTCCCACCCAAAAAAAAGCTTATTATTTTTGAAAGTTTTCATGGAAAACAATACAGTGATAATCCAAGAGCGATATATGAATATATGCTAGAGCATCATATTGAATATGAAATGTACTGGAGTATAGACAAGAGATACATGGAACAATTTCGAAAAAGACATAACATAAGATGTCTACAACGCTTCTCGTTTCAGTGGTTAATGAAAATGGCTAGAGCTCGGTATTGGATCGTAAATAGTAGACTACCATTGTGGATCCCAAAGCCAAGGGAGACGATTTATGTTCAAACATGGCATGGAACTCCTTTAAAAAGGTTAGGTGCGGATATAGAAGAGGTACATATGCCGGGAACAAATACAGAGAAATATAAACAAAATTTCACTTATGAGGCAACCAAATGGGATTATTTACTATCGCCAAACGAATATTCAACAAAAATATTTACGAGTGCTTTTAATTATAAGAAAGCAATTGTTGAATCAGGATATCCCAGAAATGACTTTTTAATAAATCATAACGATGAAAAAAACATTCTAGGAATAAAAAAAAGAGAAGGCATCCCAGTTAATAAAAAAGTGATTTTATATGCTCCTACATGGAGGGATGATCAATTTTATACAAAAGGAAAATATAAATTTAATCTTCATTTAGATCTAGAAAAAATGAAGAATGATTTGGGAGAACAATATATCTTAATCCTTAGATTACATTATCTCGTTTCTGAAAGTCTCGACTTATCGGGGATGGAGGATTTTGTTATTAATTTATCTAATCATGAGGATATAAGGGAGCTTTATGTTATTTCAGATATGCTGGTGACAGACTATTCATCTGTTTTTTTTGATTATGCCAATCTTAAACGTCCTATGTTATTTTATGTTTATGATTTAGAAGATTATAGGGATAAATTAAGAGGATTCTACTTTGACTTTGAGAATCAAGCTCCAGGACCTCTTGTTAAAAATACAAATGATTTAATTGAAGAAATTAAACTTATAGAAGAAAATGGTTATACCCCACCAAGAACTACAATCGAATTCAATGAGAGATTTTGTTCCTTAGAAGATGGTCAGGCAAGTAAAAGAGTAATAAATGAAATTATATTGAACAGTTAAAAAAAAGCGCAAGGCGCCCGCCTATCGGCGACAAGCAAATGTTCTGAGCCAAAGAAAGGCGTTTTTTGCCTTTCATTGGCTCAGGTTATTTGACCTCGAGCCGATGGCGCCTGGAGCTGGACATCATCTGCCCAACCTTAAAGCAATCTTAAGCAAAATCATTTAATGATCCTCCACTTTAGAATATCTGCGAATCAGAAGTATAAAGTGGTGGAAATGATCAAAAGATAAATGTAATAAAGAATTCGTGATTAATTTTGATGGAAACGAAAAATGGAGTGTTTATTAAATGGAAATTTATGATTCCACATTTGAAGTTGTTGAAAGCCATCCTGAATCAATAGAGTTGTACTCAAAAATAGATAATAAAATCATTTCTATTGATATCCTTTCCCTTCATTTAAATGTACCACAGCAGATAGCAACATTAGAGATTAACGATAAGGAGATTCTTAAGTATGCTCCTAATGAAAATGTTATTTTTCTTTTATATTCGTATGACAACGTGGTCTATTGTATTTTAGAAGAAGAAGAAATCTCTACAACCGTAAAAAATGAAAATTATTTTAACTTCGATATAGAAAACTTTTATCCATCCACACGAGTATACCAACTAGGTTCAGCGCGAATAGGTATGGTGGATCAAAACGGGGAAACTCTCTTTAAAATTGATGACTTTCTGACAAATAACAGAAATCAGCTTCAATTTCAATATGACATGGGATTTACAACAACGGAATTTAGGTACACTGTTGTATCTATTATAAATTATGATAAATACAATATTGTGATTACCTATGACTTGTTCCGTAAAGAGTTTATTGTAGATAGAATTTTTTTGAAAGTTGTCAAACCTCATGAAGATATAAACATAAAGTTGCTAAGTAAAAACACAGTTCAAATAAGTAGTGATAATGCTTCAAAAGAAGTGAAATTTACCTCTCTTCCTAGGGGAAAAAGATACAAACTCCTTAACCATAATCAGGTGAAAAATGGAAGCAAAGAAAACATATTGTCCATTCTTAGTATTAATAAGACTCGCTATTATATCTTCAGTAGTCACAGAGGGATTTATATAGTAAAAGGTGATCCATATAAGGTTACGGGAAATCAAACAAACTTAAAGGTGATTCTGACTAAAAGAAATTTATACGTTTTCGGGCGTATGACACACTATGCTTATCACGCGCATGGTCAATATGAATATTTATATTTACAGAATGCAGATCAAAAAATCGGGAAGTTTTTTAGACCATTCAAGTCGATTAAATATTTGCAAAGGTTCGGTCTATTCAAAGTACCAATAAAATCTTTAATGGTAGATGGTCGAATTCATAATAATCTATTGGTAGGCGACGAAAAGATCCCAATTCATAATTTAAGAAGGAGAAAAAGAGATAGAAAAGCGACCACACTGTCTTTTAAAAAGCAAGATGATCAATTAATGGTATTAAGAACCAATTTAGGTGGGAATTTAACCGCAACCGTTGTCCCGTTCAGTGAAGAGTATCACCTTATCAATCGAATTAAGATTAAAATGGCTCATGTTGCATCGAAGTTGTTTCCACCGAAAGAAAAAAACGTAAATCTTTATTTTGAAAAGAAAAGTGAAAAAGCGGATGAATCGGGATTTCGTGTATTTGAAGAAGTAATGAAGAAAAAACCAACGGCATCTGAAAACTTTTTTATTATTAACGCTCATTCCCATCGATACGCTGAACTAAAAGAAATGTATGGAGCAAATATCATTGCCAAATATAGCTTTAGGCATTATTTGAATATATTTCGAGCAAAATATTTTATTTCGAGTGAGCTTTCTAATCATTTGTTAAATGATCGCTTATATATTGATGAAATTAGAAGCAAAATAATGTCTGTTCCCCTTATCTTTTTACAGCATGGTATTATGTTTGCAAAGCCTGTAGATAACCCGATGGCTTTCGGATTTCACAAAGATAAGAATTTGTATAATATGTATAAATCAGTGATAAGTTCTGAATTAGAGGCGAATGAATTTTACAAAATGGGATATAGTGATCAGGATTTAATTTTAACGGGCTTAGCAACCTTAGATTTTGCAAAGCTTGATGGAAATGCTAATAAAATTGCCTATATGCCAACATATAGATATTGGGAGGAGTCATTAATATATAACAATGAAATAAAGAAAACAACGTATTACAAATCGATAATGAAGGTAGTAGGAGCATTTAAAAAAGCGCAATTGCTTGATCGATTGATCATTGTCCCTCACAATAAGTTTTCGCAATTCATTTATGAGAACATTCCGGAATATAAGGATATAATTGAAAGCAATCCTTCTGAAGCTTTAAAAAAAGCACAAGTTTTTATTACTGATTATTCTTCTGCTATCTATGATGCGATTTTTAGAGGAGCTTATCCGGTCTTTTATTGGGAGGAAAAGGATTATTTAATTACAAACTATAAGGCAATCCCTCCTGTCAATGAAGAAAATGCCCCGGGGCCAATTGCGAATACGACCGAAGAATTAGTCGGGTATGTAAAGAATGCTATAGCCCGCAATTATGTTTTAGAAGAAGAGTATCAAGAAAAGTATTTAAGAATTAATAAGTTTGATGATCGGAAAAATACGGAAAGAATTGTGCAGTATTTAATAGAAGAAAATATAATCTAGATGAGTGGTAAAAGGAAATGATGATCCGGTATTGCTTGTGTGATAGGATCATTATTTGTGACAGTTAGACGATTACAAAGATAGAAGAGAAGGTAATGTCTAAAAGGTAAAAACTCGGGAGCGTTGATATAACAGCGTTCCTGGGTTTTTCTTTTTGTGGAAGAAGCAACTTTTGTGCCAACTCTTCACTTCAATTCATTTGAATAGATTTTTCTTTATTGTCAATGGCTGGCTCGCGGAACATCTGTTGATAAATTTAGAAAAGAAGTGTATATTTACTATGAGTTTATGACATTTTTCAACAATAATTATTAAGTTCATATAAACATATACAAAAGGAGATATTATAGTGATTTATGCAGAAATCCTAGCAGGTGGAAATGGTTCAAGAATGGGTAATGTGAATATGCCAAAACAGTTTTTGCCTCTAAATAATCGTCCTATTATTATTCATACCATTGAAAAATTTTTATTAAATGATCGTTTTGATAAAATCATCATCGTATCAAGGAAAGATTGGGTTAACCATACTAAAGATATTATCAAGAAGTTTATCGGTGATGTGGAGAGAATAGAGGTTGTGGCAGGCGGCCAAGATAGAAATGAATCAATTATGAGTGGTATCCAATATATAGATGAACACTTTGGAGTCTATGAAGAGGATATCATCGTTACCCATGATTCAGTGCGTCCATTTTTAACGCATAGAATCATAGAAGAAAATATTAATGCAGCCCTAGAGTATTCCGCAGTAGACACAGTGATTGAGGCAATTGACACCATCATCCGTTCAGAAGATAGAGAAATCATAACTGAAATTCCTGTTCGAGATACCATGTTCCAGGGTCAGACTCCTCAAAGTTTCAACATTAAGAAGTTAGTGGAGCAGTATCAGTCACTTGATGAAGATGAAAAGAATATTCTGACGGATGCGTGTAAAATATTCGCCTTAAAAGGTGAAAAAGTAAAGTTGGTGAGGGGAGAGGTATTTAATATCAAGGTAACAACCCCTTATGATCTAAAAGTGGCGAATGCGATTATACAGGAGCGGATTTCAAAATGATCAATCAAGTATATAGATTAGTCTCTGCGCGTCAATTTGAAGTTACCTATAAAGATAGATCGTTGCAATCAGATCATGTAGTGGTACGCCCTGAATATCTTTCTATTTGTGCGGCAGACCAACGCTATTATACAGGAACAAGAGGAAAAGAGGCGATGAAAGCAAAATTGCCGATGGCCTTAATTCATGAGGGGATCGGTAAAGTTGTTTATGATCGTTCGGGTAAGTTTAAAATTGGTACAAGGGTTGTGATGATCCCTAACGTGCCAAGCGAATTTGATGAGTATTGTGCGGAGAATTATCTACGGTCCAGCAAATTTAGGTCTAGTGGATATGATGGGTTTATGCAGGATTATGTTTTTCTGACGTATGATCGCTTAGTCGAACTACCAGAAGATATAAATCCTCAGGTGGCAGCCTTTACTGAGTTAATTACAATTGCAACACATTCCATTACTCGGTTTGAAGCAAAAGCACATGGTCGAAAAGATGTGCTAGGTGTTTGGGGAGACGGAAATCTTGGATATATCACTTCATTATTATTAAAGAAGAAATATCCAGAAAGCAAAGTTATAATATTTGGTAAAAATCAATATAAACTAGATCACTTTTCTTTTATTGATGAAGCCTATCAAATAGATGATATCCCTGAGTCCCTATCAATTGATCACGCTTTTGAAGCTGTGGGTGGAAGAGGTAGCGAATCAGCTATCAATCAGATTATTGATCATATTTATCCAGAGGGAGCAATATCCATTATGGGAGTTTCAGAGTATCCTGTGCAAATGAACACCCGAATGATTTTAGAGAAAGGGATTACTTTGATCGGAAGTAGTCGAAGTGGACGGGCTGATTTTGTTCATACTGTTGAATGCATGAAAGAGTATCCTGATATTGTGGATTATTTGGCGACGCTTATTGGTACTGTTCAATCGGTTACTACGATTAATGATATTATCCAATCCTTTGAAAATGATTTAACGGTATCTTGGGGAAAAACAGTATTGGCATGGAAAATTTAGTTTTTATAGTAATTAAGGAAAGCAGGCATACATGTGAAATTAAAATTCCTACCTACAATTATAGTGAAATACTTTCTACGTAGTATTTTTTCTGTGGTAGCTTTTCTATTTCCAATTAATGAGAAAAAGGTTACATTTGCTTCCTATCGTTCGCAAGCATTGGAAGGAAATTTAGAATACGTATACCGCGAAATGGTTAACCAATACCCAGATTATCAGTACCATTTTCTTATAAAAAAGTTCAAGAGTTCTATATGGGGGAAGATTGAATACATTCTTCACATGGTGAATTCTATTCATGCGCTTGCTACTTCTAAGTATTTTATTATTGATGACTATTATTTTCCCATATACGTTATTAAACCAAGGAAAGGAACCGAAATTATTCAATTATGGCATGCAGTAGGTGCTTTTAAAAAGTTTGGGTTAAGTACAGTTAATAAATCTTATGGACCGAGCAAAGACTATTTACGTCATGTGAAAGTTCATTCCAATTACTCAAAGGTATATGTAAGTGGTAAAAATGTTGTCCCATATTATGCGGAAGCCTTTGGGATGGAAGAAAGTAAAATTTACCCAGTTGGGGTCCCGCGTACGGATTTTTTCTTTGACTTTAATAAAATAAAAGAATCAATTGAAAAGTTTTATCTTGAATTCCCAGAAGTGATTAATAAAAAAGTACTTTTATACGCTCCTACTTTTAGAGGGAAGAGCCATGAACCTACAAACATTCCCTGTCCAATCGATATTGGAGTATTACGGGAAATGCTAGGAAATGAATATATTTTAATGATCCATCTTCATCCTTATATGAAAAAAAATTCATGGATTAAAGAAGAGGATCAAAATTTTGTTTTTTTGATTGAGGAAAATTATACCATTGAGGAATTAATGGCTGTTGCAGACATCCTCATAACTGACTATTCTTCTATTATTTTTGACTATAGCCTACTTGAAAGACCCATTTTATTTTATGCGAATGATCTTCAAGAATATCTCCAAGAACGCGATTTTTATTTTGATTATCGAAATTTTATTCCTGGACCATTTTTTGATGAAACACAGTCTCTAGGTGATTGGATTCTAAATGAAAAGTATGACCTTGCAGGCATTATAAGTTTCAAAAAAGGCTTTTTCGATTACTTGGATGGTATGAGTGCTAGACGGATTGTAAGTCATATTCATGGAGAAGATATTAAGGAAATTGAACACAGAAGCCAAGAAAAGTCCCATGAATTTATTCGGTCTTGAAGCAGCCACTTACTATCATCAAAAAAGCTGGATTATCTAGAAATTCTACATGATTGGAATAAGACTGGAAAACTTCTTACATTCAACCAAATGCTCGCTAATAATTGGTAGGACAAGAATTAGGCTATATAGCATTCCCCTATCAACTGATAAATAGAGGTGATTTTTTATTGTTTATCTCATCAATTGATAATAAACAAGTAGAAGTTAAACATAATAAAAAAGTAAAGAGTGATATTACAAAGCTTAGTTTTTATGGGCCATATCTTGATATTGAGGGGTATGCGACGATAGACGGATTAGCTACGTATGAAGAAGATCGAATTAGAAAAACACTACTGATTATTCCGAAGATAGACTTTGAACAATATCGAATTGATCATAGAAAATGTGAGGAAGAAGACGGGACATGCGAAGAAATGACCGATGATGAAATACTCGAAAAGGAAATGTATCAAGTTTCATTAACAAATTGCAAATTAAGAGATATTTCAATTGATACGGATAAGCATACAGATCTGGAACAGTTGAGCGGTTTTAAAAGTAGTGTAGATTTATCGGCCATTCATCAAGATAAACCGATAGAAGCTGGCGAATATGACGTATATATCAAATTGGAACAAATGCCTATCGATCAAGATGATATAAAATACGAAAAGGTCATTCCCCTTTCAAGCGCGAAGAAATTGATAGGAGATAAACTGATTACAACAAAGCTTCATTTTTTTTCAGCGAAAAAAGTGCTGAAATATAATCTGTTAATTATTTTAGATAAGCATACGAAAACGATACGCTTTAAGAATTCATTACTGCAATCCTATGATCCGAGAGAACTTGATGAAAATAGTAAAGTACATGAAAATAAGTATGTCACATCGATAAAACGCCGATTTTTTAAACTACTGTACATCCTTTTTTGTTTATTACCAATTAATAAAAATAAAGTTGTTTTTGCTTCTGATAGCCGTTCGGCACTAAATGGTAATTTCTTTTTTGTCTATGAAGAATTGTATAAAAGAAATTTGAAACTTAATATTAAGTTTCTGTTTAATGAACGTATTAATAACAGGAAGTCTATTATAGATTTAATCCGAATTGCTTTTCATTTTGCGACATCTAAAATTATCTTGCTAGACGACTTTTATCCCATGATCTATCCGTTAAATATCCGGAAAAATGCTGATTTAATTCAAGTTTGGCATGCTGCTGGAGCATTCAAAACGTTTGGATTCAGTAGACTAGGTAGACCTGGAGGACCATCACCCCGATCAAGAAATCATAGAAATTATACGAAGGTTGCTGTTAGTAGTGAAGGAGTTAGGAAAAATTACGCAGAAGGCTTCGGAGTTACGGTGGACAAGGTTTATGCTACTGGGGTAGCAAGATCTGATGTTTTCTTTGATGAAGAATACAAAAGTTATGTTGTTAAAACCTTACATCAAAAATATCCTTTTATGCAAAACAAGAAAGTTATTTTGTTTGCCCCGACTTTCCGGGGGCATGGACAGTCGTCAGCACACTATCCTTTTGAAGTGCTTCATTTAAAAAGGTTATATGAAGAATTACATGATGAATATGTATTCCTCTTTAAAATACATCCTTTTGTACAAAATAAATTGGATATACCTTATGAATTTGCGGACTTCTTTTACGATGTTAGTGACTACAGAGAGATCAATGATTTATTATTAGTAACTGATTTACTGATTACGGATTATTCCTCTGTCTGTTTTGAATATGCGCTGTTAAATAAACCAATGTTGTTTTTTGCTTATGACGTTGAAAAATATATCCAAGACCGTGATTTCTATTATAACTATTTTGATTTTATTCCGGGTCCGTTAGTAAAGACAACGGAAGAGATGCTCCAAACAATACGCACCGGTAATTACCAAATGGAAAAAATCCAGCCATTTGTACAATATTTCTTTGGGGATACATTAGGGCAAGCGTCGAAAAATGTTGTCGATGAGTTAATTATCCCAAGTTTAGAGAACAATATGAAAGACGAGAGAGAAACAAAGGTTGATCTTACACCGCCAACTTCAAGAATTGAGTTGTTCGAACGGTCCATTGCGGAGCAAGATCAGCAGCGGGACTAGAGCAACATTGATTCTTGTGTAAGTCTCGTTAATTCTAGAAAATTAATGGAGATTTCAATTCAATTAATTGGGCATGTTAGGAATGAAGAGTTTGATATTGAAAAGGTTAAACCTTTTAGCGATTATTCCTTGACTATCAAGATAGAAAGGACTGTATATCAACTCATATTAAATAACGATGAATAATTATTAAAAATCCCCTTTATAATAGATAATTTTAAACCTATTATAAAGGACTTTTTATATGGGTATAAATATACTAATGTCTATCTCAAGAGGCATAAATTACAAAGATTACAATTGTTCTGTTTGCACACTTGACTGTTGAATTATCCTTTTCATTTCCTGTATCATGATGGAAATGCCAACAATATGATAAATACAAAGGATTGTGAAAATCTCATGAAAAAAGTAATGGTAGTTTTTGGAACAAGACCTGAAGCGATAAAAATGTGTCCTCTGGTCAAAGAATTGAAAACACGAGAAAGTTTAGAAACGATTGTCTGTGTGACTGGTCAGCATAGAGAAATGTTAGCTCAAGTGTTAGATGCTTTCCAGACGACACCAGATTATGATCTTTCTATTATGAAATCTAAACAATCTTTATTTGATGTAACAATTAATATTTTAGATAAAATGAAAAGTGTTTTGGAAGAAGTAAAACCAGATGTCGTATTAGTTCATGGTGATACTTCAACAACGTTTGTCACGTCATTAGCATGCTTCTATTTACAAATTCCAGTAGGCCACGTAGAAGCGGGGCTTAGAACGTATAATATTTACTCTCCATATCCAGAGGAATTCAACCGCCAGGCTGTTGGGATTGTAGCAAAGTATAATTTTGCCCCAACCGAAATGTCTAAAGAGAACTTAATGAAAGAAGGCAAAGATCCTGCATCGATTTATATTACAGGGAATACAGCTATCGATGCACTGAAGACAACAGTAAACGAAGAGTATTCACATGAACAATTAGATTGGGTAGGGGATAATAAACTCATTATGATCACAGCCCATAGACGTGAAAACTTGGGTGAACCAATGAAAAACATGTTTAGGGCAATTAAGAGGATTGTTGATGAACATCCTAATATCAAAGCGATTTATCCGATCCATATGAATCCAGTTGTAAGAGAAGCAGCAAATGAAATTTTAGGAAACTGTGATCGGATTCGGATTATTGAACCATTGGAAGTCATTGATTTTCATAATTTCCTCTCAAGATCTTATATGATCCTCACAGATAGTGGTGGCATTCAAGAAGAAGCTCCAAGCTTAGGAAAACCCGTACTGGTAATGAGGGATACAACAGAAAGACCTGAAGGAATAGCAGCAGGAACATTGAAGCTAGTTGGAACTGAAGAAAAAGTTATCTACCAAACCTTTAAGCTTTTGTTAGAAAATCAAGCTGAGTATGAGAAGATGAGTCAGGCGAGTAATCCATATGGGGACGGATTAGCAAGTAAGCGAATTGCAGATGTGTTGGAAGAATCATCCGAGTGACTTTAGAAGAACTTTTTTAGGAAAAGTGATTATATCCAGATAGACTGCCCTGATCAATCAATTAGATTGTCAGGGCTCAATTATACGGTAAACCTCAGTGAAACATCTGAACGGTCAGTGTTTTTTCTCTCTTTTATTGTCATTTGATGTCCTTCCTAGTATAATTTATGAAGTGCATGTATCGATTATGGAATTTGAAAGGAAATTGTATGAAAGCTGCAATAACGGTTATTAAAGAGCAAATAGAGCATTTTTATCTTATTCGAAGATTGTCATTATATGAGTTAAAAAGCCAAAATAAAAGTAATTATTTAGGGATGATATGGGAATTTTTGAATCCTCTCATACAAGTGCTGATTTATTGGTTTGTATTTGGAAGTATCAGACAAAGGGCAGATATCGAAATTGCCCCCGGATTAGAAGTACCGTTCTCTTATTGGTTGTTTGGAGGCTTTGTTTTATGGACATTCTTTTATCAATCGACCATTCAAGGCTCTAAATCCATTTATTCAAGGTTGCGGATGTTGTCGAAGATGAATTTTCCGATGAGTGTCATTCCTAATATAGCATTGTTCTCTCAGTTTTATATCCATTTAGTTATATTGGGAATCGTCGTTATCATATTTCAATTCGCTGGTTTTTTCCTAAGCATCTATTTTTTACAGATATTTTATTTTATCTTTGCAGCATTCTGCTTAATGTTTTCCATATCCCTAATTACTTCGACATTGTCAACGATCATAAGGGATATTCATATGTTTTTGAATGCTACATTAAGAATGGTGCTCTATTTATCGCCAATCCTTTGGCAAGTAACGATTTTAGACGATCCGCTTCCAACACTTATGAAACTTAATCCGCTCTATTATTTAATTGAAGGATATCGGTCTGCATTATTTGGATTGGATTGGTATTTTATAGAGCATTGGCAATATGGTCTCTATTTCTGGGGGCTAGTGATTGTGCTATTTTTATTTGGGTCAACGATTCATGTTAAATTCAGAAGACATTTTATAGATTACTTATAATGGTTGTGACTGTGATGGAAAAATCAATAGTTGTAAAAAATATTACGAAGAAATATAAGCTATATAGTAATACGAAGGAACGGATCCTAGATCTTGTTACACCAAAAGACTATGGAGAAGATTTCTATGCTTTGACGGATGTTAGCTTTGAGGCGGAAAAAGGAGACATTGTTGGGTTTATCGGGATTAATGGCTCTGGAAAATCGACATTGTCCAATATTATTTCTGGGATCGTGCCAGAGACATCAGGTACAGTTACAGTTAATGGCCAAGCTGCTCTTATTGCCGTCTCTGCTGGATTAAAAGCAGATTTATCTGGAAGAGATAATATTGAATTAAAGCTCCTTATGCTTGGATTCAATAAAGAACAAATCAAAAAGCTGGAACCAGAAATCATTGAATTCGCAGAGCTAGGGAAATTTATTGATCAGCCGGTGAAGTCGTATTCCAGCGGCATGAAATCACGTCTTGGCTTTGCTATTTCGGTAAGTGTTGATCCTGATATCCTTATTATTGATGAAGCTCTTTCTGTAGGAGATAAGGCATTTGCAGAGAAAAGTCTTGAAAAAATGAAAGAGTTTAAGCAAAAGGGAAAAACGATGATTTTTGTCAGTCACTCGATTGGACAAATGAAGGAATTTTGTGAAAAGATCCTTTGGTTAGAATTTGGCATGGTCAAGGACTTTGGCTCTGTTGAGGAAGTACTGCCTAAATACGAGAAATTCTTAAAGGTATATAAGAAGATGCCTAAAAAAGAAAAAGATCAATATAGAGAAGACGCATTAAAAAACAGGCAAGGATCATATGATCTTCATACTAGTTAGAAAAGAACCGTGAGGTATTGAACTTCACGGTTCTTTTGTATGTCTTGAATGGGCTATAACTTTGTGGTGAAAGTTCATAACAGGTACTAACAACATCAATCATTAATTCAATGTACTTGTCGTCGAAATACTTTCCTGTAAAGAATTCCAGTAAATAGAGTTGGTTTCATAATTAAAGACCTGATCGAACTGACTGTCACCAAATAGTCGTCTAGCTTCCCGTTTAAATGACTGTTTATAATCGTGCTCCATTCTTTTATTAATGAATTTTCCATTAGAATTAAAATATTCAATTGCTGTGGCTTCTTCCAACGTTGTTGGCATAACACCGGCGTGGACGATAAGATTAATACTTGTTTTTAACTTTTTCAACATATCTAGTCTATCCTTATCTTGTTCCAATCCCTTTTTCAACATTACAGACACGGCACTATCGTCTTGTTTGAGTTCATTTAGATTAGAGATAAGACTATCAATTCCTGATTCATCCCTTAACATCCCGGCCAAATAAAGACAACTTTTTGCGGGCTTTTCCTTATCAACAAAATTTATTCCTTGATCCTCTTCATAGAAGAACCAGCGTACAGTTCTATCGGCTGCTCTTCCGTCATCATATGGGCAAAACCTTTCTTTTGCGTCTAAATAGCGTAAACTAGGTTTATTATTCTTGAGACAATCATCGACACTTGCAACCAATTGATTACTGGTTTTTACTACATTTCCAGGCAACTCATCTTCTGTTAAGTTTAAACCTCGCTCCTTAGTATACTCCTCTAGATCATAGAGATAATGAATGATCGGTCGTTCTGTGACGATGAAATCAAAGAATATACTAGAGTAATCAGTAATAAGTATATCAGCTATACTTAAAAGCTCGTTTGTTTGAATATCTGATGGCGGAACAATAATGTTATCCGGAAGTTTTATATCCTTTAACAAGCGATCTGAATCCGTATGGCTGCGAAACATGAGGTTCACATCAAGTTCTCCTAACAATTTTAAGTCATCAATCAGTTTCTTTGAATCGAACCAATTGTTTGTTTTAGAACTTCCACGCCAGGTTGGTGCATATAGAACTGTTTTTCTTGATGGCTCAAGCTTTAGCCTTGTTTTTATTTGATCCTTGATATTATCCGATGCATTAAGGGTGATGTCTATACGCGGATAACCAATTTTTGCAATTTGACCAGAGTTTATACCTTTTATTGAATAACTTTTTGGTTGTTTTTCAGCCATATAATCGTTGGGAACAATAATATGAGTGGCTTGAAGCAAATTGCGTGTGCCTCCCGCAACCCCAAGTGGGGTTCCCGCGCTGTCACGGCCCACTGTTTTATAAAATATTCCATGACTTGTCTGCAAATAAAGTTGATCAGGTTTGCGTACGACATAATCTGCAAATGTGTTATCACATATCAGATACTTAGCACTAGATATGTATCTAAAATAAGCATCCGAGCCTTTTTTTACGAAAATGATATTGTCCATAGATCTAAATTCGTCAGGTATAACTTGAAAAGATTCCACTACCCAAACATGAGTATAATCTTTAAAATTGATGTGGTTGTAGATATGCTTAAAAATAGCGTAAGGATTTCCCGTCATTTGTGAGCCATCCAAACTTTCATAAAAAACCATCTTATTGTCCAAAGGATAATGCTCATAACTGATGGCATAACGAACTCTGAGTTTTGTGATATTTTTTTTATAGAATCCTTGATCAATGATGTTGGGCTTGCTAAAAAGCTCAGCTTCTTTGTATGCTCTTAAGGACTCCTTAGTTTTCCCAAGTTGACTTAGAACAAAGCCCAATCGTCTATAATTTCCGGGGCGATGTTTTTCTTGGCGGGCAATTGCGCTTTCGAACCATTTCGCCGCATTTTGATAGTCTTTTAACTGCTCGTAACAATTCGCCAGTGCAAAGTTCCAGGGTGATCGAACTTTGTCTAATTTTAGGGCTTTTTTATAATATTCTAGGGCTTGTTCAGGTTGATTTATTCCATCCAGCATGGAAGCTATCTTAAATAGCAGTTCAGCATCGCTGCTATTTTGTGATAACTGATCCTCGTACGCTTCTAAGGCGAATTTCCATTGCTTAAAATATTCGTGGAAAACTCCTATTCCAAAACGTTGGCTTTTCAGTTTTTGATCCTGCTTGATGGCCTCAGTAAATGAGTCGGCAGCAGATTCAATCTTATTGTTCATAAGCTGCATTAATCCTAGCATGTAATATGCAAAAGCAAGCGATTGATCAACACATTTGTGGTCGAGATTCTTGATGGCCTGTTGAAAATGAGGTTCGGCATACTTGGGGGAGTTTAGCTTGTAGTAACATTCCCCCAATTGGTAGCTTGCCATTGAATCTTCTGGTTGTAACTTGAGATAGGCTTCAAAACTATTGGCAGACTCTTGCCAATGGTGAAGTTTAAAATATTCCAAAGCTAGCCTAAGCCAGGATTGTGAGTCGGTTGGATTTGCTCGCAAATATGCATCCAAACATGATGTGGCTTGAGCTGATTCACCTATTTTGATCAAACAATCAGCTTTACATTTGTAAAACTCTATAGCAGTGTTTTTATCCGCTAATTTGATAGCGTCGTTAATATGCTCCAGAGCTTGCTTCCACAACTTTTGGCGAAAAGCTAGATTTGACAAACGTTTGTGATAAGTGGGGGAGCCCTTATAGATTGGTGCTAACTTCTTAAGGTTACGGTACATGCCTGGTAAATTACTATTATTTGTATACACCTTGAAAGCCACATAATGGCGCGGTAGTTTGAGCAATCTTGTTAATTTGCTTGTTTTTTTCTTGGATATTTTTTCTGCCAAAACCAATACACTTCCATCCTGTATTAATTGTCACAAGTGTTACATTCGTTTTCGTCTCATATATTAAAGGTACGACCAACTAACAATGATCTTCTTTTGTACCTTATTTCTCTATATTGACATGACTTAAAAAACTTGCCCAAAACTTCGAGTCCCCAGCAAAGTCTATGGTTTTAACGAATTTCGAGTCTCCTAATGCCCGTCTGACCTCACGAGTAAATGCCCTGTTATAAGCTTTTTCCATCTCTTTACTTGTGAAATTATCGTGCTGATTATAATACTCTATCGCCTGGCGCTCTTGGAGCGTCATAATCATTCCTTCCATATAAGGGATGAACATGGTTTGCTCAGGAAGCAATTTAAATTGTTGAGTTTTCTCTGCTGATCCGGCTACGTTTGTTGGGATGAGAACATCGACGTTATATTTGGTAAGGTCTAACTCATTAATTTTTTTGAAAAATTCATCGGTTTTGTTGCCTGGCGTGAAGTCGCCGCCATAAACAAGTATAGAAGGCTTATTGCCGGTATTTACTAGTTTGACATGCTCAGTTTTCCCATGGAAAAACCAATCGATAACCCGCTCTGATACGTGCCCGTCTTCATGTGGACAAAATTGCTGTTTAGCAACCATATACTGTTTTGATGGTTTATAGTCAGCTTTTAGGTCTTTCTCTATTAATTTAGCAACTTCATCAATTGTATAAGCTATGTCACCAGGTAGTTCATCTACACCAAAATACAGACCACGAGTTTTAGTGTACTCTTCTAGATCATATAAGTAATGGATAACAGGTTTATCGGTTACTAAATAATCATAAAAAATACTGGAGTAATCAGTGATTAATAGATCAACTATCCCCAATAGCTTGTTACTATCTATGTTTGAGGGGACTACCTTAATATTGTTGAGTTTGCCTTTTATGTGCTTCTCTGACAAATGATGACCACGGAATATTAATTGAATGTCCAGCTTAGAAAGTTTCATCAGATCATTTTGTAGCTTAGAAACGTCATAAACATTGTTGGAATACGTGCCACGCCAGGTTGGAGCATATAGTACAATGGGTTTGTCTAAATTAACATCCAAATCATCGGCCAATTTGCGTTTTTCCAAGGAATCAATATTTATTGTAGCATCAATCCTTGGGTAACCTGTTTCTGCCATTTGCCCAGAATAAATGTTCTTAAACTGGTAACAGTCCGGTTGGGTATTCGACATATGTGGGTTTGGCGTCAGAATATTGGTAGTCGTCAAGAAAACCTTGTTAGCATTTTTAAAGCCCAGTGGAGACGCACTATCATGGCCACCTATAGTTTTATAAGCAGTACCATGCCATGTATCTAGTAGTTTCTGCTCTGGTTTACGAGTTATATGTTTTGGTAATTTTGAATTAGTAATTATAAATTTGGCACTAGAAGAATACCGCATATACAGATCAGTATCACGTTTTACAAATAAAATATTGCTAAAATTTCGGTACTCAGACGGTATATCATCAAGGTTTTTTATAGACCAAACGTGTGTATAGTTTTTAAATTCTTTGTCTTTCAGTAACTGCTGAAATAGCGCTAGCGGGTTACACATTAGCCGTGACCCAGCCATACTTTCATATAAAATTATTTTATCGTCTACTTGATAATATTCGTAACTAATCGCATATCGAGTAGCCGAGTTGTTGATATATTTTTCATAAAAATTGTTATTAATATCACTAGGACGACGAAACAAGTCAGCTTCTTGAAAGGCCACTAAAGCTTCACTTGACTTTCCTGACTTTTCCAACGCAAATCCAAGCCGACGGTACCATTCAGCATTATGTTTTTGCCGACGAGCGATCGCGCTACTATAGTATTTTGCTGCATTTTGATAATCTTTTAATTTTTCGTAGCAGTTAGCCAAGGAATAATGCCATTCCGCTCGAACTTTGTCTAATTCCAAAGCCTTTTCATAATACTCTAAGGCTTCTTCAGGTGCATGTAATCTTTTGTCTAATAACGAAGCTAATTTAAACTGTAGTTCTGCATCTTTTGCGTTTTGCTGCAATTGAGTTTTATATGCTTCTACAGCATATTCCCATTGCTTATAGTGTTCATGAAAAACACCGATGCCAAAGCGTTGTCCTTTTAATTTCTGATCCAGTTCAATGGCCTTATTATAGGACTGAAAAGCCTGTTCAAGATGATTATTATTATGTTGCATTAAACCTAGCCAGTAATAGGAGTTGGCAAGTGTTTGACCAACATGTTTATGATCAAGATTGTTTACAGCTTGTTGATATTTCTCCTCGGCATGCTGATAATCCTTCAGCTTGCGATAACATTCAGCCAATTGATAACTAGCCCTTGAATCTGCTGGATGTAACTTAAGATAAGATTCAAAGCTCTTTGCTGCATCTTTCCATTGGCGGAGCTTTTTATGTTCATTTGCCAACTTAAGCCAAGCCTGAACATCTTTTGGTTTAGTCGATAAATACTCATTTAGGCATGATATAGCTTTAGCCGATTCTCCTAAATGAATTAAACTTTCGGATTTATATACGTAATACCCATCGGGGGAATGGTCTCCTGCCAGCTGCATGGCGGTATTAATATGGTCTAATGCTTGCTTCCACTTCTTTTGACGGTAAGATAGCTTTGCCAAACGATAATAATAGTCAGTTTTATTCTTATACATAGGTTTCAATTTTAGCAGGTTTCGATACATCCCTTGTACATTGTCTCGTTTTGTATATATCTTTAGAGCTACATAGCGGGTCAACAAATTATCCATTTTATTTTTCATAAACAACGCACCTCTTACAATAAAAAAATTTTTGGTTTTTATTGAGCTTCCTAGTTTAACAAATTAGTCGATACAGCATGCTTTCAACAAAATTCTTTATGGGAAATAGTTTGAGACCAATATGATCCGTATATTGGTCTGCACCAAGCCTAATCTCAAGCGAACCCCAATGAATTAGATGTCAATTTCACATTCCAGCACATCTTCTTCCTAAATTTGTCTAGATTCCGGGTCAAGTTTGTTTCTACCTTTTACATACCGGTCACAAGTAATCTATATGGTCATTATAACTACATCCTTTTCAAAAGGAAAGGTTCCATTTATTCACTTGTGTTCAATGGAGGACGTGCGGGCTCACATAATAAGATTAGCTATAACTAAAAAAAGGAATAATTTGACTAGTCAAATTAGTTGAGATCAAAGGAAACATCTATGATCAATAAGGTTGAAGGACCTAAGCTAGAATATCCTATGTTTCGCCCTAAGAGAATTTTTATTCAGAAAAGTAGTTTCTCCGAATAGCAAAGATTTTCGCTTATGCTAGTTTATTGGTTCATTTGAACCATACTATCTATAATTAGTTGAAATTAGTCGAAAAGTATATGTTTTCAGACAAATTCAGATGTAGTATAATAGTTTGAATTCAGCTTTAGACTGGGGGTCTACTCATGAAAGAGTATAGCTTTGTTTTGTTATCAGGCGGTATTGGAAAACGGATGCAATTAAAGATACCTAAGCAATTTTTGCTATTGGCAGGGAAACCGATTTTTATTCATGTGTTAGAAAAGGTAGATGAGCTTCAGGAAATTCAGGAGATTCTGATACCTTGCCCAGCTGAGTTTTTGTTGAAAACGGAGGAAATTATTGAGGATTATGGTTTTTCAACATCGATTCATTGTATCGAAGGCGGGGTCACGAGGCAGGAATCTGTTTATAAGGCATTATGCGAGGCGGGCTATGAGAATGTGATGATCCATGAGGCCGTTCGTCCATTTGTGTCGATCGAAGAATTCCGCCAATTGCTTTACGATAGTAATGACAGCGCTATCTTCGGATTGGATATCCCATTTACAGTATTACAAGGTAAGGAACAGGTTGAGGGGAATTTGCAGCGTGATCAGCTTGTGAATGTACAATTACCTCATAAATATCCAACTAAACGGCTTTTGTACGCTCACGAATGTGCTCGTGAAGATGATTTAGAGTTTACCGAGGATGCCAGTTTATTTTTCCATTACTATCATTCTCCCATTTCGATATTAAAGGGAAGCGAATACAACATTAAAATTACAAAACCGATTGACCGCAAGATTGCGGAGGCAATTTACAAAGACACGATTTTAATGGAGGGTTCCTGATGACCAAAACATGTGTAATTACAGGTGCGAGTCGTGGTATTGGCAGGGCGATAGCGATTGAGTTAAGTAAAAGAGAGGATATTCGCCACTTTATTCTACTTGCAAGAACGGAAGAAGGATTAAAGGAAACTGTCAGCTTCATGCAACCTGGTAAAAATATCGAATTACTTGCAATCGATCTCACGAATTATAAAGAAGTTAGCGAGATTATCCAGATGGTCGGTGTACGATATGGTACCATTGATATGTTGGTAAATGTAGCTGGCTATGCCAATCCTAAATCTCTCTTGGAAACCTCTGTGGAAAATTGGGAAAAAACGTATCAAATTAATGTGCATTCAGTTTTTAATCTAACAAAAGAAGTCGTAAAATTCATGAAACGATCAGGCGGGCAGATTTTAAATGTCGCATCGACAGCTGGCAGCTCGGCAAGACCAGGATGGTTAGCCTATGCTTCTTCGAAAGCGGCTTTAATCAGTATGTCCCAGACTTTGTCGGAAGAACTATCTGAATATGGAATCCGTGTCTATTGTATTTCCCCAGGGCGTTGTGCAACGGAATTACGGAAGGTTTTAGCACCTGATGAGGATCCGACAACGATTATGCAACCAGAGCATGTTGGTGAGGTTGTGAATCTGCTTTTATCAGCTGATGGGATTTGTTTAGATGGACAAAATATCGTAGTGAGGAAGCAAGTCGTAAAGACATCAATTCCTCAGACAATGAAATAAGAATAAAATGACATCAATTGTTGAGGCGGTAAAGCATGAATGGAAAACTAATCGACATTATACAGATAATTCTTTTGCTCTTAATCTTGTTATCAGCCAATCATAAACTATTAAAAAAGGCGAAATTACTTGCAAAACGAACATTAGTAGTTTCTATCCACGCCTTTTCTAAAGCTGTCCCCAAAAAGCGTAATCTTGTTGTATTTGGTGGAGAAAATGGAAAAGGATTTAGAGGGAATACAAAATATTTATTTTTAGAAATAGCGAAAGATCCACAGTTAAATTGTGTCTGGATTTCAAAAAGTGATCAGGTTGTGACGCAATTAACAAAACAAGGCTATCAAGCGTACAAACACAACTCCCCTAAAGGGATCTATTATCAATTGCGAGCAAAATTGGTGATTCATTCTCATTCGATAAATGACGATTTTAGTAAGCCTTTCTTAGGAGGAGCCATTTCGTATAATACATGGCATGGTGTAGGGTTGAAAAAGGTATGGGGGGCTAATAAAAAAACTTTTTCCTATAAAATTCTTCATGAAAAAAGTTGGCTTAAGCGTTATTTCGGAAGCTTTGTGGTAAAAACGAACCAAGCAAAAACCAATTATGTCGTATCAACAAGTAATGCCGTCTCTTCCTATTATCCGGAAACCTTTTTGGTACCGGAAAGCCATGTCATTCAAATGGGACAAGTGCGAAATGATGTGTTTTTCAAGGAAACGCAAGAGGATTTACTAATCCCCGAATGGATTCGACGGCAAAAAGTAATTATGTATATGCCAACACACCGAAATTTTGGGAAGTTAGAGACAGATATTAATCTTGTATTTGATTTTCAGAAATTAAATCAATTATGTGCTGAAAAGGGATATATATTTTTAGTGAAACGACATATGTATAGTAGTGGTCAAGTGCCAAGTATCTATGAAAATATTATTGATATTAGTGAAGAGGATTATGATCCACAGCTTTTATTAAAATATACGGATATTTTGTTAACAGATTATTCGAGCTGTTATACGGATTATCTATTACTAGATCGCCCGGTGCTATTTTATAGTTATGATCTCAATGTATATTTACAAAAATCAAATGAGATGTATTTTAATTATTTTGATGTGACCCCAGGTCCAAAAGTAAATGATTTTTCGCATTTACTAAAGGAATTAGAGGGGGCGATGGAGGATCCGACTTGTTATGCGGAAGAGCGTGACCGAGTGCTCAATATTTTCTATGCAAAGGAAAATCAGGGAGAAGTATTGCAAAAGCAGGTTCGGTATATCATGGAGCATTTATTACGGTGACGAAAATATAAGGTGAGAGGTAGGCCGTGTATGAGTTTTCTCAAGCTAGTACCTACAATTGTTGTAAAATATATATTAAGAACCTTTTATAGTGTGTTCTGCCTATGTTTTCGAATAGATTCACATAAAGTGACGTTTGCCTCTTACAGAGCAAATCAACTTCAGGACAATTTGGCTTATATCCATAAAGAGATGCGGGAAAGCTATCCTGAATATAAGCCACACTATCTTTTTAAAAAAATGGATGGGACTGTGTTTGGAAAGCTACTGTACATTTTCCATATGATTCATGCGATCTTTCATCTTGCCACGTCCCGTTATTTTATTATTGATGATTTTTATTTTCCGATTTATGTGATTAAACCGCGAAAAGGAGTCGATATCATTCAATTATGGCATAGTGCGGGAGCATTAAAGAAGTTCGGCTTAAGTACGGTAGGAAAACCATTTGGCCCTAGTCCCGAGTATTTAAAACATGTTGCCATTCATGGGAATTACACAAAAGCTTATGTGAGTTCCAGAGAAGTGGTCCCTTATTTTGCGGAGGCCTTTAATATGCCAACGGAAAATATATACCCTCTCGGAATCCCGCGGACTGATTATTTTTATGCAAAGGAAATGATCGAGGATTTACAGGCGAATTTTGAACAGGTTTACCCTGGGATAAAGGGGAAAAAGCTCATTTTATATGCCCCTACCTTTAGAGGGAAAAGTCATGCAAAAGCAGACTTTCGGATGCCTTTTGATGTTGAGAAGATGAAGAAAGCGCTAGGGAAGACACACGCTTTGCTGGTTCGTCTTCATCCTTATATGCGTGGCGAATTTGTATTAGAAGGGGAAGGCTTCGCCTACCACGTAAAAGATGCATTTTCCATTCAGGAACTCCTCGCCTTATCCGATTTACTTATTACGGACTACTCGACCGTTTTCTTTGACTATAGCTTACTTGGGCGCCCGATGATTTTTTATCCTTATGATTTGGAGGAGTACATCCGCAGTCGTGATTTTTATTATTCCTATGAAGATATGATCCCAGGTCCGATGGCGGCAGACACGGTAACGTTAATTCAGCTTATTCAGAACCAAGATGAGACAAAGGATGACATCGCTCAATTCCGCAATCGTTTCTTCGATCATCAAGACGGCCACTCAGCAAAGCGAATCGCCCAACATATATTTGGATGAAAAAGCCTTGGAGAGGGCTTTTTTTATTGTTAAACCCATAATTCTATTAAGAACCTCATTTATTGAGCAAAGGAGCCCATTCAGTACATAAAGAAGCCCATAACTTGTTCAGAAAGCCCATACTATCTCTGAAGGAACCCATAAATCGTCTATGGACCCATTTCCATTCTGAACCCTATATTTCTAAAAGGAGACCCAATCTCGCATGGTAGCTTTTGTTAGATGGATCCACCCAGAACTGGGACGTATTGCCCCTAATAGCTAATAAATTTATCCCGATGGCAGGCAATTGGATGATATTGATTTCGTCGATAAAGTTACGCAAATTTTACATGAAACAGGTTTAGATCCAAAATGGCTTGAACTGGAAGTAACAGAAAGTGTATTTGCCGATAACGAGCGGGCCTTCCAAAGTGCTGCAAGAGATCAGAGAATTGGGTGTGTAAATTTCGATCGATGACTTTGGAACAGGCTATAGTTCATTTAGTTATATAAAGCATCTTCCTGTAGATACATTAAAAGTTGATGCTTCTTTTATAGAAGATATCGCTTAAAATCAGCAGAGCAAAGCCATCGTGAAAGCCGTCTTAACATTGGCGCAAAAACTAGGATTAAACGTCATTGCTGAAGGTATTGAAACGAAAGAACAAATGGCCACTCTTCGTAAGGATGGTTGTAAGATTGGACAAGGCTATTACCTTAGTAAACCTCTGTCGAATGTAGATTTTGAAGAACGTCTGAAAAATTCAGGATAACATTAAAGTGAGCACTTTACGTAATCTGTAAAGTGCTCTTTTCAGGGGGCTTCGGATATCGAATCCAAAGTACGAATGTTCCATAGTTCAAAAAAGGAAAAAGCTGTCGGTGTGCTATTTTTAGGATCTTAATCAAACGTTTGATTAAGAAGGGAACGGAAGGGTTATGGATCGTTTCGCTGGTAAAGTGGGGGCATTAAAGCATCGTGGAATACCTGTGCAACGAAAAAATGCCTTATTTGGGATTGGAAAATTTGAAAAAGCTTGTGGAGGAAATGAAAAACGATAATCCATATGAATGGTTCGACCTGAAGAAACAGAAAAATCACGTAGCAATTGGGAAATTCAAATGACCTCCACAGACGGGAAAATACAGACGAAAATTCCAGGGAACATAGAGGTCAAATATTATATGAAGAAATTCTGGTGGGTTGTGCTCCCGATCATCCTCTTTATTATGATTGGTTTGCTATCAAGGAGAAGGAAAAAATAGCCAAGGCAGTTCAGAACGCTTTGGCTATTGTATTTATCAAAGCTCTTTTTTCAGTTCCATGATATGGTCTTTCGTGAGACCTGTAGATTCAACAATCAAATCTATTTCCAGATTATTTTTTAATAGCTTCCGGGCAACGGCCTCTATTTTTTGTTTAGCCTCTTTTTCCTTACGAGCCACTTCTTCAGCTTTCTGGGTAAATTCCTTTTTGATCTTTGCAAGATCGGATTTTTCTTGCACAACCCTCTTTTTGTCTTGCTCTAACTCCCTTTTGTTTTGTTCAAATTCATTTCTTCCTCGTTCCAAATCTTTCCTTCTCTGTTCAACTTCTTTTTTTCCAAGTTCAATCTCCTCAGCCATCGACTCCATATCTTGTCGGAAGGATTCGTCATCGATAATTCGTTTCATTCTGGAGGTATAGGCAATGTACTGTTCTTGGTTTAGACTTAATTTTTCCCAATCTTCAAAGGCTGTGCGTAATGATTCATCTTCCATGGAAATCTCCTCCAATTCTGCAAAAATATCATCATACTGTTTCCCGTTTCTATGATCGACCACACCAAGCATTAAAAGCCATCTTGCTAAAATATCATTCCATGGGTCTAGTTTATCATCTTTCCAATCTTTAAGTAACTTCCCCATTTCAAGGAAATGGAATTCCAACACATCAGTCAATTGAAATCGGTCTTCATCTTCGTATAAATGGTAAGATGTGTGAAAGCGCTCCGTTTCAGAAAAAAGATTGAAATTAAGAATGTTTATGGCAATAACAGGTCTTAATTGTTTATAATTCATACTTTTCATCAAGGGAGTCTTATACACATCAGACCAATAGTAAATAGAGCGTTTAATCATATCAAACTTGTTTGTAAATTGAATTTCAATGTTAATCCATTCATCTGCATTCGTTACAGCTAATAAATCCAATCTTGACTCTTTATCATCCTTATATTCTCTGCTTGATTCTGTATTTTGAAAGGTAATATCTACAATCTGATTCCTATTGGTTTTTTGTAAAATAGCGTTAAGGAATTTAATCGTAATGACTTTATTTCGGTCATTTCCAAATAATTGCTTAAAAGCATAATCCACCTTCAAATCCATTAAGCGCTCGAGCGGAATTCTTTTCAATAATTTTGTTGGAGAATTTGTCTTGAGGGATTGTTTTCTCTTGAGGTAGTTATTTCGTTCCTCCTTAATCATGAAAGATGAAATCGTTTGCCTTTTATTTGTGAATACCATCTTATCACAGCCTTTACCATAAATGAGGCCTGACTAGGAAGTAATTCCTATAAAAAGAATAACACACAACAATTTAGAGAACGAGGGTTCCTTTTTGTCTTTTTTCGACAAAATTCGGGGCGTGTCAGGCACCATTATATTTATTGGAGAATTGGGGCATACTGTGATCGGGAATATTTTGCAAATATTGCCCGGGAAATGGAAAGTTTCCCAAATTTCGACGATTGGGGGTATCAATAGATTTTGAATAAAAAGGTTCTGAAGCGAAAAGTCAATTATTTGCTGAATCCGATGACGAATTTTCTGCTTAAGGGAAATCATCGGCGGGTGAATCAGTATGCGTATTTTTATGAGAAGATGCCGATTAAGGAAAATACGATTTTATATGAGAGTCGTGATGGAAATAGTATGACGGATAGTCCATATGCAATGTTTCGTTTTATGCTCGAGCACCCAGACTTTCAGAACTATACTCATATATGGTCGATTGAAAATGTGGAAGCTCTTGAGCTAGTGATGGCAAGATTTAGATCTTATCCGAATGTGAAGTTTGTGAAGCGCCATTCGCGCGCCTATCTACAGGCTTTGGCTACTTGCGCTTATTTGGTGAATAATTCTACCTTCCCTTCTTATTATCTCTCGAAAAAGGGTCAGATTTATGTGAACACATGGCACGGAACACCCTTAAAAAGGATGGGCTATGATATTCCAGGGGATCCTTCAAATTCGCAAAATGTCGTGCGGAATTTTTTGAGCACAGATTACATATTAAGTCCAAATCCTCATACAACTAAAATTTTCATGGATAGTTATAAGTTAGATGGTTTATATACAGGTGAGATTATGGAAGAGGGATACCCTAGAATCGATTTTACAGTAAATGGAAACCCGCAGGCTGTGTGTGAACAGTTACGTGAGATCGGATTAACACTTGATAGTGGGAAGCAGACCGTGTTATACGCACCGACATGGAAAGGGACGGATGTCGGCAAGGTCAATGATGATGTGCTTCAGATTCATGCCGATATTCAAACGTTAGTGAAAAGAGTCGGTGATCAATACAATTTTCTGATTAAAGTTCATCCTTTCATATATAAAAAGGCTGTGAAATATCCGGAAATCCAAGATCGCCTCATTCCCGATTATTTCGAAACGAATGAACTGCTTGCGGCTGTAGATCTATTAATAACCGATTATTCGAGTATTTTCTTTGATTATCTTGTAACCAATAAGCCGATTCTTTTTTACACTTGGGATTTAGATGTGTATAACGAGGAGCGTGGGCAATATATACATCAGGACGAACTACCGGGGCCATTGCTTTTTAATATAAGAGAACTGGCAGAAGCGATTGAAAATATCGAGACCATTCAAACTTCCTTTCAAGAAAAATATGAAAAAGCGAAACAGCGGTTTACGGGTCATGATGATGGGCAAGTGACAGAGCGGGTTGTTTCCTATATTTTTCAAAAAAAGGGAAAATTGAATACTATCACCGATCTTCAGACGAAAAAGGAAAAGATCCTTATTTATCCAGGCGGCATGCGAAATAATGGGATCACTTCATCTTTCCTGAATTTGATGAATAATATCGATTATGATCGCTATGATGTAACATGCTTCACAGCGGCACCACAGTCCTCAGAGACATTGAATAATATAAAAAAGGTTCATCCGAACGTGCGGATGCTTTTTAAACCAGGTTTACCTGTGTACACGTTTTTTGAAGTGTATCAGGATAAGCTTGTTCATAATCGTGGGAAAAACGGACTTTTGGCCAATCGCTTATTCCCAGAGCAAGCCTTTGTGAGAGAACATCGCCGTTTGTTTGGAAAAGCGCAATTTGATTATGTGATCGATTTCAGTGGGTACAGCTTATATTGGGCTAAATATTTATTGCCCGCTGAAGCGAAACAGAAGATATGTTTCATGCATAGCGATTTATGGGCGGATAGTGAGAGAAATGTACATGGAAAAAGACCACATCGGATTAATTTACGCGGATTATTTTCAGTCTATGATCAATTTGATAAAATTGTCGGCGTTTCGAAAGTGAATATGGAAGTGAATCGAAAAAACTTACTTAAATATGCGGATGATGAAAAATTTGATTATGTTATGAATTCGCTTCATGCTGAAAGAATCCTAGGGGACGACCTTGAGGAAGAAGTCAAAGAAGAAGGGACAGTAGAAAATTTTAAGGCACGAGCTATTTTAAAAAAGGGCAGCCAAGTTTGGAACACCCTGCCTTTTCGTAAAGAAGCCAAGTTGTTCTCGCAGGGAGAAGACAAAGAAGTTTCCATATCTAGAAAAGTAATAGATGATACGCATATGTATTATAAGTGTCACGATCAACACCAAGTCATTGGTTGGGTAAAAGCTGATTCGATTGAATTTATGGCAGATACCATTTTACAAGAAAAAGAGGTCAATCAGATCGGTAAAGTGACCAGCCCAAAAGGAAATCAGATTTGGTCGAAGCCTTACCAAGTGTCTGGATGTGAGCGAGTGTCAGGTAGTGCGGATTATCAAGGATTACTTGTTGAGATTGATCAAGAGGCGAAAACACAGCACGGAACTTATTGCCAAATTGCTGTGAATGGGATCACAATCGGTTGGATTGATCAAAAAGCATTACATGTATTCACATCCTGTAGTCTGACGGAAGGACAAACTGCGATTGAAAAAGCACAAATTACTGCGAAAAGAAGGTTATTAAAGGCAAGAAATGAACAGCAAAATCGAGAAATCGTACGAAACCTACAAAATCGTGCCTTAAAGGAAGCAAAAATTGTCAAACCTGTTTTTGCTTATATTGCCAAACCGGGAGAGCATCTAATTTGGACTCACGCCTATCCGCATTGGAAAGCAGAAGCGATGGGACCTGCGAAATGGTTGGAAGGTGAGGTAGTTACCATTCGCGCTATGATTGAAACAAGGGCAGGCCGTTTTTACTTGTTTTACAAAGATGAGAAAAAAGTGGGCTGGTTGGATGGACGCGCCTTTGAAAAAATCACTCGTCCTACATTGATTCGAGAGCGGGAAGTATCTCAAGTAGCGGAATTGAGGTTGGATGGGAACCGAGCAATTTGGTCCAAACCATATGGGTTAGAAGGAGCTAAAAGGGTTGCCGATTTTCAAGCATATAATGGAAAAACGGTCAAAGTGGATCGTGAAGCCATTACGCAAAAAGGGCGATCTGCCCATATCTTGATAGATGATCGTGAACTAGGCTGGGTGAATCGCAAGGCTTTAAGGGTAAAAACAGAATTTGGTTTTGTAGTGGACGGCCGCTATATACCTGAACCAGATACGGAAAAAATCAATTTTGTCCATATGGGGCGACTATCCCCGGAAAAAGGGCAAGATCAACTGATTCAAGCCTTCGCCCGATTTCATAAGCAATCCCCTAAAAGTACGTTATACATCATGGGGGAGGGAGCTTTAAAAAAGGATTTGCAAAAACTAATAGACGAACTGGGCGTCGTGAATGCCGTCTACCTATTAGGGCAAGTGGAAAATCCCTTTACTTTAATGAAAAAATGCGATGCCTTTATTTTATCCTCCCATTATGAAGGGCAGCCTATGGTGCTACTGGAAGCGATGACCCTAGGAATGACCATTATCGCAACCGATATCGTCGCTAATCGCAACGTGCTCGCCAATGGAAAATATGGCCTCCTTGTTGAAAATAGTGTCGAAGGATTAGAAAAGGGCATGCACCAAGTAACAGACTTCCAACCAGCCCCCTTCGACTACCAATACTATAACGAAATGGCCATGGAAACCTTTTATAAAGGATTAAAATAGCAACCGGCCTGGGCCGGTTGTTTTGCTTATATATAGTGAGCGTGAACGGAGGGCACAGGGGGAATGGTTTTCCTTGTGTGGAAATGGGTTCTCCTGGAGCAAATGGGCCACTTGTCCCGGAAATGGGCTTCTTATCCGAAGAATGGGCCTCACTGAGGAAAAATGGGTTTCTTGCCCAGAGAATAAGTTTCTCTCAAGGTAAATGGGCTTCTTCGAGTGAGGAATGGGTTTCCCGTCTTAAGAATGGATATGTCCGTTCCCGATGATCCACTTCTTTCAGAAATGGGTTTCTTGTCTGAAGAATGGGCATTTCTAAGAAAAGAATGGGTTTCTTGCCCAGAGAATGAGCTTCTTCGTGCATGAATGGCCTTCCTGCCTCCAGAATGGGTATCTCGTTCCCAATGAGTCTCTTGCCCCAAAAATGGGCTTCTTATCCGAAGAATGGGCCACTCCCAAGATAAATGGGTTTCTCCCTCCCAAATTCCCAATAAAGAGAGGGCGCACATTCCAATGTACTCCCTCTCTCTTCCTATTATAAATTGGATAAAGGGACAAAAATCACCCCATAGCAACCTGCATTCAGTAGAAAGGTAATGCCGGCAGCGATGATGATTCCCTTAGCAAAGCCAGGTAGATTTTTTACATTCCCGTAGATGATAAGCGGGATGACGTAAATAAGTTGGGCCACGCCGATAAACATCAAGAAGAACAGAAAGAATTCGGGCAAGAAACCCATAGAGTTAAAGACAAGAATGAATAAAACGAGATTGATCACTGTAAGGATCAAAAAGCCTATTCCTCCATAGGTTTTCTCCTTTTCTTCATCAGGCATACGCTCGTCCTCCCTTAAATTTCCGTTATCGAACTTTCCGGTACAATTTCTGCTTGCAATTCTTTTAAAATTTCTTCCTGTTCATCTCTATAAAAAAGGTTAAAGGTATCAAAAGGAATTAAGCGACCATCTTGATGGACAATATGAACGCAAGACTTTTTGACCGAACGAACATCAAAATTATAAGGATCCAGGAATTGCATGATAATCACGCGAAATACATTGTCATATTGAATATTTTCTGGTACTTCAACCTGCGGCAAACAGCATAATAAATTTTTCAATGACATGCTAGAGGACTCAGGTGAGTGACTTGTCGAAAAGAGAGAAAAGATATGATCTCTTACTGTTTCATCTTGTTCGTATACGATCGTGTTTCGAGGGCCTTGCAATAATACTTCGGGATCGATTAATCCCGTAAGTGGGAGTGCTTGGCCATTGATTTTCAAGGCATAGCCCATCGCTAGACAATCTGGATGGCACGGAACTGGTATCATATCCTCTTCTTGAAAAAGTCCGGATTGCTCAATGATTCCTTGACGTACCTCAGACAAGGTTAGACGATCGACGGCAGGATCAAAATCTTCAAGTCGACCTGCTGCTTGAATCGGTTGAAAAGTAACGCCCCGCACAGCTTTTTGCTGTAATCCATATTGAATAATTTTGCCAATTTCTTGGTCATTTAATCCTTTTTTCAGCGTTACCACCAAAGTGGTAGAAATATTAAATTCATTTAAATTGGCCAATGCCTTTTCGCGAATTTTTCGTAAATCAGCACCGCGAAGCTCCATTAAGGTGTCCCTTTCAAAGCTATCAAACTGCAAATACAGTTCGAATCCCGGCATGTACGTGGCGAGCTTTTTTACAAATTCCCGATCACGCGCAATCCGGAGTCCATTTGTATTGACCATTAAATGTTTAATTGGTCTCGCTTTTGCGGCATCAAGAATCGCAAAAAAATCAGGATGAATCGTCGGTTCTCCGCCTGAAATCTGTACGATATCAGGTTCAATTTCGTTACGCACCACGGCATCAAGCATATCTTCAATTTGCTCCAGACTACGAAACGTTTTACGGTGGGGAGAGGAGGCTGCATAGCAAATCGGACATTCTAAATTACAAGATTCCGTAACCTCTACAATCGCCAAACAACTATGCTGCTCATGATCAGGACAGAGGCCGCAATCATAGGGACAGCCATATTTAATTGGTGTATTGAAATGCCTTGGCATCTCGGCAGGCTTCAAATAATTCCGACACATTTTATAATATTCCGCATCAGATGAGATTAACACTTTTTCCGTTCCGTGATGGGCACAACGCTTAATCATATACATTTTTCCGTTTTGCTCAACTATTTTCCCTTCCACTTTTCGGTAGCAGGTAGAGCAAATACTATTTGTTAATTCATAAAAAATATACGGTCTCACTGGCATACTCAAGCACTCTCCTCTTTAAAATTTCTTCTTTTCCGTAAAAGTCCTAACAAACGCGGAATATCCTTTGCGTAATACAGAATCCCTAGTAAACAGGCAACTTGAATGCTTCCCAATCCCAGATATTCTCGCGGATAAGGCTTGATAAAATCAACCACAAATCGAAAAAGCAAATAGCTGACCATAAATAATTTGAATAGATCCCCTTCTTGATGTGGTAATTTATTTTTTAAAAATAAGATAATTCCTAGGATTACGAGAAAAAGTAATTCATAAAGTTGGGTAGGGTGGCGTAATATGCCATCTCCGAAATCTATTCCCCACGGTAGGGTAGTTGCAATGCCGTATGTATTATCCTCAATTCCCGTTAAAAAGCAGCCAATTCGGCCAATCGCCATCCCTGTGATCAAGGGGAGAGTTAAATCATCCCCGGTCGACTCCGTATGGCCTACCAATTTCTTCGCGAGCTCCACTCCGATCAATCCGCCTAATAACCCGCCAACAATACTTTTCCCTTTCATCCAAAAACCAGGATCTGCAAGAGGCTGTTGAAGGTGGTTCCATAAAACGCCCCAATCATAAAACCAAGCCAACATCTTAGAGCCGAGTGCAGCCCCTACAATCGCACCTGCAAGCACTGACAAGGAAACAGAAGGAGATAAGCGTTCCGAACGTCGCGAGAAAAGATAGAATCGGAACCCAAGAAAATACCCCAAAGCCTCAAAAACCACATGAGGATGCAGTGTAAACAACCCCAAATTGATCCAGACAGGAAACTCCATCGCCTCTCCTCCTTCTGCTAGATAATCCCAGTTTAACTAAAAAATCCATTGATCGCACTAGCTTTAGAACAATTTAGGACAAAAGATAGGAAGATTACGAAAGGTTCATCAGGGAATGGTTTCTTCGAAGGGAGAAATGGGTTTCTTCATCCCAAAATGGGCCTCTCAAGGGGAAAATGGGTTTATTGGTTCGAGAATGGGTTTCTCTGTTTCGTAATGGGCCTCCCAAAGGAAGAATGGGCTTCTCCGCCCAGAAATGGGCTTTCTTATTAATCAAACATTTGATTAAACATTTTGGTAGTGTTTATCAACATTTATATTGGGAATACAAAAACTAGACAAACTTCTTGGAGGTGCTTCAAATGGCAGACAAATACAAAACTGGTGAAAATGCTCCCGAGAGTGGCAAGTTTAAGGTGGAAGGCTTGGTTAACGGGAACTCTCATAATGATGACACTGTCATTGATATTGAAAAAGGGGAGCAATTTCCACCATCCTCGAGTAGCCGTGAAGCAGCTTACTGGGTAAAAGCATAATAATAGAAGCAAATGTGGCCTTCTTGATTAAATATCAGGAGGGCCTTTTGCATAAAAAGAAGGACTTTTAACACTAGTCTCGAATCCTATAAAGGAATACAAATAGGAGAGGAGAACATAAATGAAATGATCTTGAAACTAAGAACCAAGCCACTGGCTTTGAAAAAAGTGGAAGCGATCATGAAGAGAGTAAGCGAAAATCATTGGAATAGGAAGGAAATCGAAACAGAATACAAAACTCGCTTAGCTGGCTATCATGGGGAAAAGACAGTGGATTATCACCTTTCGTTATTAAACCCAAACACTTACCTCATTTTAAACGATCTACGTCTCAAAAATCGGACCGGAACTTATTTTCAGATTGACACAATCCTAATTTCTCAAGATGGAATGCTCCTTCTATCCATTAAAAACTTCCGTGAAAAGGTGATTTTTGAAGAGTCGACAAGACAGATGATTCACATTGTTGATGGCAGGGAAAGGGGCTATGCATGTCCAACCGTTCAAGCCTCCCATCATGAAATGCAGATAAAACAATGGCTTGGAAAAAATGGCTATCCTCAATTCCCCATACATTCCTTCATCATCTTCAGTGATCCTCACACCATTCTCAAAATCAACGGCAACCCCGAACATTATCAGCATATCTTTACTAGTAACCAACTTTATCTAAGAATGTCACACTATGAAACGCATATTCGTGAAAATTGTATTAGCAAGAAAGTTATGAACTCCCTAAGCAACGAACTAATTAAACAGCACAAACCAGCTAACTATGATTTAATGAATAAATTAGCGATCAAACAAGCAGAGATTCAGACTGGAGTTCGTTGTCCCCAGTGTGACCACCTAGCAATGGAGCGGAAATATGGAAAATGGCTCTGTCCAAGATGCCAACAAACCTCCGTAAGCGCACATATCCAAGCACTCCTGGACTACTTCCTACTCATAAAACCTTCCATCACCAATGCACAATGCCGGAAATTTCTTCATCTTCACTCACGTTACCAAGCCCAAAAAATATTAAACACATTCCCTAATCTGAGGAAAACAGGAAAAAATAGAGGTACAACCTATCATTATGAAGGGTTTCAAAAATAAATCGCTCAATCGAAGCAATCGGCTTGCCGATTGCTCCATTTTGGTTATTAAAAAGGTTCTTCGTGAAAAGGAGATCCCATTTATTCATGAAGAACTCATGAACAAGGAGAAAAAGCTCATTCTTTATTCAAGAAACCCATTTAGTTCAAGAGAACCCCATACGATGGTGAACCTCCCCATTTCCAAATTAAGAAACCCATTCTTTAATCAGGAGCCCATTCTATCTCATAGAACCTCATAATTAACATGAGAACCCCATACTCAGGCCAAGAACCCCATACTCAGGCCGAGAAACCCATACTCAGGCCAAGAAACCCATACTCAGGCCAAGAACCTCATACCCAGGTCAAGTTCCCCATATTCCCCAATCAAGGTCCTCCATTTTAAGCACCACCATTCAAAATGAACCCCTCCCTCCACAGGGCCTAATTTAAAAATTGTAAAAATAATGCTTGACGATTGACTTAATTCATTGTATTTTGGTATGTATTATCAGTTATTAAAACTTATTAAAAAACGACGTAAATCTCCTAAAAATAGGAGAGAGGACGTTCGAGTTTAATTTCATAAATGTAAGGAATTTGATCAGAGAATCATTTTTTCGATGATCAGGGAGGTATTTAGGATGTTGAGAAAGGTAGAGTCAATTGCTGATTTGGTGGGGGATACGCCACTTGTACGTTTAAATCGCTTGAATGACCCAGAGGGTGCTGAGGTGTTGGTGAAGCTTGAATATTTTAACCCAAGCCGAAGTGTAAAGGATCGGGCCGCCTATAATATGATTATAGAGGCTGAGCGGGCAGGCCTGCTAAAGAAAGGGGCCACGATTATTGAACCGACATCTGGGAATACCGGGATTGGTTTGGCGATGAATGCCGCGGCAAAGGGATATCGGACGATTATTGTCATGCCGGACTCATCGACTTTGGAGCGGATCAATATTTTAAAGGCATACGGGGCGGAGGTTATACTTACGCCGAGTGCTGAAAAGATGCCGGGCTGTATTCGCAAGGCGGAGGAATTAGCGGAAGGTATTACAGATAGTTTTATCCCGATGCAGTTTGAGAATGAGGCAAATGCGGATATTCATCGCAAAACGACTGCCCAGGAAATTATCGCCGCTATGGAAGACAACGGTAAAAAGTTAGGCGCCTTCGTTTGTACAGCGGGAACAGGTGGAACGATTACAGGCACGGGTGAAGCTTTAAAGACATATAATCCCAATATCACCGTCCATGTTGTAGAGCCTGCGGGATCTCCCGTTTTATCCGGCGGTGAGCCGGGGAAACATAAGCTGGTGGGCACAAGTCCAGGCTTTATTCCGCCGATTTTAAATACAGAGATTTATGACGAGATTTTAAAAATAAAAGATGAAGAAGCTTATGAAACTACAAGAAATTTGGCGGCGAAAGAAGGCTTGCTACTGGGACCTTCTAGTGGAGCGTCCGTGTTTGCAGCATTGCAAGTAGCGAAGCGACTATCACCAGATCAAACGGTTGTATGCATTGCACCAGATTCTGGCGAACGCTATTTATCAAGTGATTTATTTCAATTTTAATGGGGGCCTGTCCCCCTTCTTTTTTAAAAGTAAAATAGAGTAAAACACTGGGTTTAATGATGTATGGAGGTGAAGGGATGTATCTCAGTTTAGAAGGCATTGAGAAAAATTTTACGAATAAACAGAATGAGAGCTTGCTAGTCTTAGATTCCATTGATTTACAAGTTGATAAAGGAGATTTCGTTTCAATTGTAGGGCCATCTGGTTGTGGAAAGTCAACTTTGCTCTATTTGATTGCTGGGTTAGACAAACCGGATAAAGGAAAAATTGAGGTCCTTGGCAAAAAAATTGAAAAACCGAGTCCAGAGCGGGTTGTGGTATTTCAAGAATCAGGCTTATTCCCGTGGCTGACTGTTTTGGAAAATGTCACCTATGGCCTGTTATTAAAAAAGATGTCCAAACAAGAAGCGGAAGAGCGAGCACGAAATATTTTAAAAATGGTGCATTTAAGTCGATACGTGGATTCCTATCCGCATCAGCTTTCTGGCGGAATGAAACAAAGAGTGTCCATTGCCCGAGCACTTGTGATGGAACCAGAGGTCCTACTAATGGATGAACCCTTCTCCGCATTAGATGAACAAACGCGGATGGTGCTACATCGCGAGCTATTGGAAATCTGGCGAGAGACGAAAGTGACGATAATTTTTGTCACCCATAATATTCGGGAGGCCGTCCAATTATCGGAAAAAATCGTCGTTATGGCCACACGCCCAGGACGAGTAAAGGAATTAATTGAAGTACCTGTCACTAAGGATGGGATCATGCCGGATAGCGTCACCCTCCATACGGAACAGCGTGTACTAAATATCTTGCAAAATGAAATTGAAAAAGTGTTGAAGGAGGAGATGGGAGATGACTATCGCTTTTCGGCGAATCAGTTTCATCGTGATCATAGCGGCGATATGGGAAGCCACATCTAGACTATCGGGACTTCCAGATTTCATGTTTCCATCATTAATCCAAGTATTTGAGACTTTGTTCAATGGTATTATCAATGGACAAATTTTGGTCGCCGTCGGAAAAAGTCTTAGCCGACTGCTAATCGGGTTTTCAATTGCGATTGTACTTGGCTTGCTGATGGGGTATCTCATTTGGCGTTATAAATTGGTTGAGGATACACTTGGTTTCCTCGTCACAGCCTTACAGTCGATTCCAAGTATCGTCTGGTTCCCACTGGCAATTATATGGTTTGGTTTAAATGATATGGCAATCTTATTCATCGTCACCATTGGGGCCACTTGGACCATGACAACAAGTGCAACGAGCGGCTTTAAAAATGTCCCTCAATTGTATCAAAGAGTAGCGAAAACATTTGGCTCAAGCGGTTTTCACTTTATTCGCACTGTCATTTTACCCGCGTCTGTCCCACAATTATTATCAGGCTTACGAATCGCCTGGGCATTCTCTTGGCGTGCGTTAATGGCTGGAGAATTACTTGGTGCAGGAGGCGGACTTGGCCAACTACTGGAAACAGGGCGCTCACTGGGACAAATGGACTTAGTCATTTCCGTTATGATCGTGATCGCCGTCATTGGTACAATCATTGATCAAATCTTCTTCACTCGTTTGGAACGTTCAGTCCAAACTAAATGGGGCGTGGCTTAATTTCTGGAGGAAGCTCAGTATAGGCAAGAGATCTATGTTAGTTTCCTTGGGCCAGGGAGGCGTTTAATTTGGTCATATGGGTTTATTATCATGAGAAATGGGGCTCCTTTTCAAGGGAGTGGGTTTCTCGGCACGAGAATGAGCCCCAAACAAGGTAAATGGGTTCCCTGCAAATAAATGGGTTTGTTTTAAGGAGGAATGGGTTTCTTGACACGAGAATGGGCCCCACTCAAGAAAAATGGGTTTCATTCCACATAAATGAGTTCCTTCCCCCTAAGAATGGGTTTCCTAACTTCCTTTAAAATACGAATGTCATCGGAAAAAGAGGAGAAATGTAATGAAAAAATTATGGATAGGTTTATTACTAGTAATCGTCTTAGCGGGTTGCGGAAATGGTAAAAGTGATACCGTGAAGATCGGGTATTTTCCAAACCTTACACATGTTGCGACGATTGTTGGGTTGGATAAAGGATTTTTTCAAGAGGAGTTTGGCGAGAATACGAAGATTGATACAAAGACTGTCAGCAATGGTGGCCTCTTTATGGAAGCCATGACCACGAAGGCGATTGATATTGGTACAGTCGGTCCGGGACCGGCAATTAATTTCTATGTAAAAAATCCCCAGCACCATATTGTGTCAGGTGCTGTCAATGGGGGAGCGGTTCTAGTAGCTGGAGAAAATAGTGGGGTCGAGACACTAGCCGACCTTGATGGAAAAAGAGTAGCCATCCCAGTTATCGGAAGCACACAAGATGTAATGTTGCGTAAAGCACTTCAGGAAGTCGACCTGAACGTACAGGAAAATGGAGGAACAGTGGAATTATATGCTGCGGCTCCTGCGGATACAGCTTCCCTATTTGTCCAAGAATCGGTTGATGCCGCTGCAACACAGGAACCATGGGGATATATCCTTGAAACACAAGCAAATGGAAATCTCTTATTGGACTGGGAAAACTTTGCTTGGGGGAAAGATTCCACAAACACAGTTGTGGTCGCTAGAGACGATTTCCTTGAAAATGACGAACTTGTTCACGCCTATCTTCGTGCCCATCAAAAGGCCGTGGAGTTTATCCGGGAAAATCCAGAAGAAGCACAAGAAATTGTTATCGAACATATTAAAGAATTAACCGGTAAAGAAGTGGACGCAGAGGAAACACAGGCAGCCTTCGAACATTTAGAAGTGACCACAGACGTCAATGAACAAGTCATCAAAGAAATGGCCGAAATTAGTAAAGAAGCCGACTACATCGAAAGTGATAATATTGAAGGACTCATTAACCTAGACTACTTGGAAGAAGCAAAAGAATAAAATAAAAGGGGCAAAGCTGAAGACCACGGCTTTGCCCCTTTTATTTGCTTGCACCATGCTCTCTGGATGCTTCCTTATTAGAGAAGGTTGTTTACAAATAATGATCCGTGATCCTTACGAGGTTGTGCAATAACGGCCCTTCGAACAACTTCTGGCATATACATCTTAATTAATATAACTGAACTACACTCCGTGAAGGTAATCCAATTGTGAAGAATTTATGTTATAATATTTTTACAATAGAATGGCTTCACATGAGGGGTATTGGCACACCAATTGTTTGACCTTCTGGGAAATTTCCCAAGAAGGAGGTGGCGCCTATGGATGTGGAAAATGCATTGACTCTGATGATTGCATTCGGAATGTTGATTGCTTTTATCATGTCCGATAAAAACAGCAAAAAATAATCCCTCATGTGCTCTGAGCCAGCCTTGAGGGATTTAGTACTTTAGGTGCCAACCCTTTTGATGGGGTTAGACTATTGTAACCGTTCCATGTTGGTAGCATGGAGCGGTTTTTAATATTATATAGAAATTTAAATTAATTATACCATAAATCAGTAATTTGTATACTTTAAGAGGTAGTTTAGTTACTCTAAACTAGAAAATGCTCAGGCATGTTCACAACTTCAGAAAGGTCATAAATATAGAATCATAAGTGGGGAGTTTATCTATTATAGAAATTCGCCTTCCCAACAAAGTCGCGCAATCCCCGACTTTTTTCAAAGATAAATGGGTTTCCCTGCTTCTTTATGGGGGTCTCATGTAAGCTATGGGCTTCCTAATATAGAAATGATGACCTTAGCTTGGATATGGGCTTCAACTAAACTAAATGGGCTTCTCCCATTAGAAATGGGCGTGATCTTCAGAAAATGGTTCCTTCACGCACAAGAATGGGTTTCCTCCTCCAATTATGGGTTTTTCACGCCCAGAAATGGGCCCACCACCTCCAGCAATGGGTTCCTCTTCTCTCCACACCCCTCCTCAAACCAAAAAAACCAGTAGGGGAGAGAACCCTACTGATCTTCCATTTGCAACCGGCTCACCGGTTGCACCCAGGAAAAGAACGATCAACAAAAGACAGAAGCGATGGCAAGAGTCTAAATCAGGAAATGGTGAACGATTGTCTGCATGCAAGGGAAGTAACAGGGATGGATGAAGATGGCGATCCACGGAAGGTGGATCGGAATAACTCTGTGACGTATAGAAAATGAGGCGGCAGGATGTAGTCATTTGCAATACGTCGTACCTTAGCCATTCGCCCTAAAAACGAGTGCTTTTGTCCATGACAAGGAGTTGGTTTTAAGACAAGGCTCTCGCCCCAATTCCCTCTGAGATTGCATTCCGTCCGCATACAAGCTCGAGTGCATGAGACAAAAAGTCATACCATTTCTGTACGAAGAAATTGAATCCAGTTTGGCATGCTCATAACATAAGCATAAGGCACGAGCAGTGGATTAGCACGAGCCTTTCCCGCAAATTTTAGTAGTCACAGCAGTCGCGGCGGGCTGCTTCTTCACGGCGTCTACAACATTTATGACAATGACAACCGTTATCGGGTTCCCGATCTCCTACGCCACCAACATTAACTTCACGGCACTTACATACGATGACACGTGGTCTTCTCCGCCGTCTATCCTCAACGCCACCTACAAAATCATTATCGTCATGATAACACATATACATATCTCCCCTCTTTTAGTAAAGGCCGGCCGACCTTACTATATACTACGGGGAAGTAGCCAATTAGATTGTACAAACAATCTAGTATAAACGAGGATTTTTTCAAATAAGTAAAAATAAAATATTGAAATAGTCGCATAAAAAAATCGCCACCGGATTCTCCACTTAGGGTAGAAAGTCCAGTCGCGATTTTTCTTGTAAAATTCACACATTATCCTGCAGAACTATATCCATTATTCCGCAATAAAATATTCCTGCAAATACTCAAACCAAACTTCATGTCCTTTTTCATTCGGAGCGCTTTCCCCATTCACCACATAATCAGAGGCATCCTCTGGCCAGTTTTCCCAGTGGTCAAGATAAGGAATATCATGTGTCTCCGCATACCTTTCCAAATCCTGCACCTGCATCGGATAAATACTGGAATCAGGAATAGGACGAGCTGGTTGTAAAAGGACGACTGCGTCTGATAGTTCATCGAGGAAGGTATCAAGATTGTCGTGGTTCTCACCGACATCGACAACACCGTTGTCATTTAAAATAAATGGCTCAAATAATACCAATTTAGGTGAAAAATCGACAACATCCTCATACTTTTCCTCGTCAATAAACTCTGTTGAGGTTAGGTCATATTCAAAAAGCTTCACATCGACGGCATCTTTCCCGTAGCTTTTCTCTAATGCCTTCTTCAACATAGCGGCCCAGCCATCCTCACCACCTAACGCAAGTGAGCCAACAATAGCGATCGGATAGGATTCCTCGTTTTCAATCGCTTTCTCTAAGTCGGCCTGCGCCTCTTCTGGCCAGTTACTCGCCAACTCAACAACCTTAGTGTCCACGTCCTTCTCTTTCTTTTCCTTATCAGTTGATTCAGAATGATCATCCTTTTTTGGGGTTGAATCAACTTCAGAAGCGACCACCCCAGTCCGATCTTTCCAGTACAAATAACCTGAACCAAGAAAAACCAGACAAGCCAAAACTATAATGGCTGTCAACAAATTTCGCATCGTTTTGATACCCTCCTAAGACAAACATACTAGTTTCATTGCATACCCTGGCAAAAGATTCTAAGAAAAGATGAAAAAATACCAGTTCAAAAACTTACATACTATGCTATAATAATACACGTTAATAGAATAGTCGACAATCATCCAGGGAGGATATTATGGAAGAAACAATCAGTCTAAAAGAGCTGATGCAGACTCTACGTAAGAGAATGACCTTGATTATACTGATTACAGTAGTCGCAATGGTCCTAAGTGGAGCGATCAGTTTTTTTGTGCTTACACCCATCTATCAATCTTCAACGCAATTATTAGTTAATCAATCAAAAGAAGAACAACCAGCTTATAATGTATCGGAAATCCAAACCAATTTGCAATTGATTAATACATATAATGTTATCATTACGACACCAAGAATTCTGGATAAGGTGATTACAGACCTTGACCTTGGGATGACCGTTAGTCAATTGAAAGATAAAATTTCCGTTCAAAATGAAACAGACTCCCAAGTTGTCAATATCACCGTACAAGATCCGGATCCGAATCAAGCCGCTGCGATTGCGAATAAAGTCGCAGAAGTATTTGAAAAAGATATCGTCGATCTTATGAACGTTGATAACGTGAACATTCTAACCAAAGCAGAAGTAGGGCCAAAGGCATCACCGGTTAAGCCGCAGCCACTACTAAATATTGCAATTGCTGCTGTTGTTGGTTTAATGCTAGGAGTGGGACTTGCCTTCTTACTTGAATATCTTGATAACACGGTTAAAACAGCCGAAGATATTGAAAAATTGCTTGAATTACCGATGCTTGGGGCTGTCGCAAATATTGAAGATCAGAAGATTCAAAGAAAAGTAGGGAATAGCCGCAATGCTAGAGTAAGGAGTGAGCAAGTTGGCTAAACAAGATCTAACCCCGCAATCGGGACGACGTAAATTAGTTGCTAAAGCCAATCCAAAGTCACCAATCTCGGAGCAATATCGGACAATTCGGACGAATATTGAGTTTTCTGCAGTTGATGAAGAAATTCGTACTTTAATGGTGACATCATCTGGACCAGCAGAAGGAAAATCAACAACAACCGCGAATTTAGCTGTTGTCTTTGCACAACAAGGGAAAAAGGTATTGATAGTCGATGCAGATATGAGGAAGCCAACTGTGCATTATACATTCGGTGTCACGAATACGACAGGATTAACGAATGTTCTCACCCGTCAGGTGGTATTAGAAGAAGCGGCGCGGCCGACGGATGTGGAAAATCTGCACGTATTGCCATCTGGACCTATCCCCCCAAATCCAGCTGAATTGCTTGGCTCGAAAGGGATGCAACTCTTCTTTGAAGGAGCAAAAGAGCAATATGATCTGATTATTTTTGATACACCACCTGTATTAGCTGTCACTGATGCGCAAATTTTGGCGAATAAATGTGACGGAACCGTTCTAGTTGTGGCAAGTGGCAAAACAGAGCTCGAATCCGCTCAAAAAACAAAGGAACTTCTAGCAGCTGCGCAAGCGAAAATACTAGGGGTTGTCTTAAATAATAAAAAAATGGAAAAAACCGATTACTACTATTATTATGGAACGAATTAAGAAGAAAGAGACTACTAGGAAGAAAGCAACTCGATAATAAAAAACTAGTAATTTTTTCTTAGAAAAAGGTTTTACATCCATAAAACGATTAGTCCAAAATAACCGTATAAGTTGTTTTGGACTATTGAGTTTTACTGTTGGTTTTTACATCATCCTAAAAAAGTACTCGATTTCTCTTTCTTAGATTCGATCACTCTAGAAAATCGTTCCTTTATCCCGGTGCAACCGTTCGTAGAACTCTGATATACTTCCAGAGAAGTCTAAGTGGAGGAAAAAGGGCACTAGCACCTCGATAATCTCGTTTTATTCGTGAAAATAGCGAGTAGTCATGAGCCTGATATTACGCTTTATGCTTTATTTCTTTCAGTTAGAGGAAATGCTGAAGGAAAGAGTACATTTACTTTTAATGGAAGGGAGAAGAGGTAAATGATTGATATCCATTGCCATATACTTCCTGGCGTAGATGACGGTGCAAGTCATTATACAGATAGCTTATTAATGGCGAAACAGGCAGTCAGTGAAGGGATCCATACAATTATTGCAACACCACATCATATGAATGGTCATTTTTTGAATACAAAAGCAGATATTATGGTGAAAGTAAAAGAGTTAAATGAGTATTTGCAAGCAGAACAGATTGACCTTGAGATTTTACCAGGTCAGGAGAATCGAATTTACGGGGAGATCATGGAGGATTATGAAGCTGGAGAGATCCTTAGGTTAGGGGATACCTCTCACTATTTATTTATTGAACTTCCAACCAACCATGTTCCACGTTACACCGAGCAATTGTGCTTTGACATCCAGATGAAAGGACTAATTCCGGTGATTGTCCACCCAGAACGAAACACGGAATTAATTGAACATCCAAACAAACTCTATCAGTTAGTGAAAAATGGAGCCGCTTCTCAAGTTACAGCGGGAAGTCTCACTGGTTATTTCGGCAAAAAAATTCAAAAGTTTAGCTTTGACTTAATCGAAAATAATTTAACCCATTTCTTAGCCTCAGATGCTCATAATACAACGACAAGAGGATTTAAAATGGCGGAAGCAGTTGATCTAGTGGAAAGCAAATATGGTCTTGATTATGTCGATTTATTTCTACAAAATGCGGAAGTTATACTAGATGGACAAGATATTGATCGCGATATTCCTAAACAAATCAAAAAGAAAAAATTCTTAGGTCTTTTTTAGGGCCACGGGGCGAAACAACGCAATTCAATTATATTGCTATATCTAAATAGTAAGTAACCCGAAGGAACTAGGACTATAAACGGGTGGAATGCCGGTTATGTCTCCAATCCGTTATCAACGGAGGCACTCGGTTATCCTGTGGGAGGGAAAAGTCCCTACCTTAGACACATTCGTTGTCAAGAGGATAATGTGAGGGCGGGTTAGATGCCCGTGTTTTAGGCTAACAAGACGACGTACACGGATGTACTAGTGCAGGCAAAGCAACAGGATGTTGCATTTTGAGCCTGTCGCCAAGAGGCGCGTCTTAGCCTTTGCTCTTTAACGTTTCATTATTTAACGAAAGGTCATGTGTGTACATGATTTTTCGTTAGCTAGTGAAAATAAGGTTAATCATACATAAATCTATTAATTGAGAAAGAAGGGATGCTTAGTGACTTATCCAAAACGTCTATCGTTATTGGTTTTGTTGGATTCAGCCATTGTATTGTTTTCGATTTATATTGGCTATTTCCTTCTGCACCCATTTTCAAACTTTTATACGTCGAAACTTTTATTCGTGAGTTCACTTATCCTACTCGCAAGCCATCATTTATTCGCTTTTCTTTATCGTCTGTATAACAAAGTTTGGGAATATGCAAGTGTCGGAGAATTGCTTAGTATTGCCAAGGCCGTGACATTTTCGATCTTAACCGCAGCTGTTGCACAATTTATTGGTGTTGGTCATGTCTATTGGCGTGTACTGTTTATCACTTGGATGCTGCATATTTTGTTAATTGGTGGTTCACGCTTTTCTTGGCGAATGGTACGTGACCGTTTAATCAAATCAAAAGCAGAAAAGAGAAATACCTTAATCGTTGGTGCTGGTTCTGCTGGGACAACGGTTGCCAGGCAATTGCTTCATCATGAAGATGGAGAGCAAATCCCGGTTGCTTTTGCGGATGATGATCTAACAAAATACAAGTTAGAAATTTTTAACTTAACCGTTTGTGGGACGATTGAGCAAATTCCTGATATTGTCGAAAAGCGGGAGATTGAAGATATCATTATTGCCATTCCTTCTCTATCGAAAAAAGAAATTAGACGAATTTATGAGATTTGCGCACAAACAGACGCTAATGTGAAAATTATGCCGCTGATTGAAGATGTAATGACAGGGAAAGTTTCGGTCAGTGCGATCCGTAATGTCGAGGTAGAAGACTTACTAGGGCGTGAACCAGTAAAATTAGATAGTAGTCAAATTTCAGAGTCAATCACAGGTTCGACAGTACTCGTGACAGGTGCTGGTGGTTCGATCGGATCGGAAATCTGTCGGCAAATCTGTCACTTCGCGCCAAAAAGGCTATTATTATTAGGGCATGGTGAATTCAGTATTTACTCGATTGATATGGAACTGAAAAAACAATATAGTCAAGAAATTGAGATTATTCCGATCATTGCCGATGTGCAAGACCGGACACGTATCTTTGAAATAATGAATGACTATCAACCTGATGTTGTCTATCACGCTGCAGCCCATAAGCATGTGCCATTGATGGAATATAACCCAAGGGAAGCAGTGAAGAACAATGTGTTTGGCACGAAAAATGTAGCAGAAGCTTGTGACACCTTTGGCATTCACACCTTTGTATTAGTCTCGACAGACAAAGCAGTCAACCCACCAAATGTGATGGGGGCAACCAAGCGAATTGCAGAAATGGTGATTCAAAACTTGGCAAAAGAAAGTCAAACCAAATTTGTTGCCGTTCGTTTTGGAAATGTCTTAGGCAGTCGCGGTAGTGTTATCCCATTGTTTAAGAAGCAAATAGAAGCAGGTGGACCTGTGACGGTGACACATCCAGATATGACAAGATATTTTATGACAATCCCAGAAGCATCCCGGTTAGTCATTCAAGCAGGAGTCTTAGCCCGTGGTGGCGAAGTCTTCGTTTTAGATATGGGTGACCCCGTCAAAATCGCTGATCTTGCCAAAAACTTAATTACTTTATCTGGATATACATTAGAAGAAATCGGTGTTGAATATAGTGGTATTCGTCCAGGCGAGAAAATGTACGAGGAATTACTTAATGAAAATGAAGTACAGAAAGAACAAGTATTTCCAAAGATTCATATTGGCAAGGCAGAGCCGATGGAGAAAACGGAGTTATTCGAGATTATCGAACGCTTTGAACATTTAAATATAGAAGAAACTAGAGATGTTGTACTAGCAACAGCTAATTGGAAGAATAAAGAAAAAGTAAAGGCGGGAGTTAGCTAAAGATTAAATTAGGAGGATGCTTCATTGAAAACTGTAAAAAAAGCCATTATCCCTGCCGCTGGTCTGGGAACGAGATTCTTACCAGCAACCAAAGCAATGCCAAAAGAAATGCTACCGATCGTCGATAAGCCAACGATTCAATATATTATTGAAGAAGCCGTCGCTTCAGGAATTGAAGATATTATCATCGTAACTGGAAAAGGAAAGCGAGCGATTGAAGATCATTTCGATCATAACTTCGAATTAGAAGACAATCTTGTCCAAAAAGAGAAGTATGGGTTACTCGAGAAAGTAAAACAACCGGCTAATGTTGATCTCCATTATATCCGTCAAAAGGAACCAAAAGGATTAGGACATGCTGTTTGGTGTGCCCGTAAATTTATTGGCAATGATCCCTTTGCGGTTTTATTAGGGGACGATATTGTTCAAGCAGAAACGCCAGGACTCAAACAATTGATCCAACAATTTGAAGAAATGCAAAGCTCTGTTGTAGGGGTGCAACAAGTACCTGAAAACGAAACAAATCGTTATGGGATTGTCGATCCATATACAAAAGAAGGCCGTCGTTATCAAGTGAAAAATTTTGTTGAAAAGCCTGCATTAGGCACTGCACCATCTAATCTGGCAATTATGGGTAGATATATCTTTACTCCAGAAATTTTCACTTTCTTAGATCGCCAAGAAATTGGGGCAGGTGGCGAAATCCAATTGACAGATGCCATTCAACATTTAAATAAATTACAAAAAGTCTATGCCTATGACTTTGAAGGCAAACGATACGACGTTGGAGAAAAAATGGGCTTTATTCAAACGACAATCGAAATAGCCTTGCAAGATCCTGAACTGAAAAATGGTCTGTTCACTTATTTACAAGGAATTGTAAAGGAGAAAGAATTGGTATAGTGAAGGAGTGGTCCCTGTCCATTTTCCCCTTATGAATATGGACAGGGGGTTCTTAAAACGACTAAAGAGAATTGACATTATTTTAGTTGTTTAGTAGTTGGTCAGAATCAATTATTTTACCAAGTATTAAACAACTAAAAATACTTGGAGTCAACTAACGAAGTAAATCATCCTAGGAAGGAAGTGTTGTAGATGGAGGTAACAAAAGTGAAAGAAAGAATATTTCTTTCCTCACCACATATGAGTGATGAGGGTTACGAAATGGAATACATAAAAGAAGCCTTTGATACAAATTGGATTGCCCCCCTCGGTGAAAATGTAAATCAATTTGAAGCAGAATTTGCTGCCAAGGTTGGTTCGAAATCAGCGGCAGCTTTATCTTCAGGAACAGCTGCGATTCATTTGGCTCTAAAAGCTGCCGGTGTAGGTGAAGGAGATGTTGTATTCTGTCAAACTCTTACTTTTTCTGCCACAGCCAATCCAATTATCTATCAAAATGCGATTCCAGTATTTATTGATAGTGATGAAGAAACTTGGAATATGTCTCCAGATGCATTAGGGGAGGCCTTTAAAAAATATCCACAAGTAAAAGCAGTTATAGTTGTCCACCTTTACGGTTTATCTGCTGATATGGATAAGATTGTTGAACTTTGCAAAAAACATAATGTGACATTAATTGAAGATGCTGCGGAATCTTTAGGTACATATTATAAGGGACAACATACTGGAACTTTTGGAGATTATGGAATCTTCTCTTTCAATGGAAATAAAATTATCACAACTTCCGGTGGTGGTATGCTAGTTTCGGATAATGAAGAAAAAATTGCTAAAGCAAGATTTTGGGCAACACAAAGTCGAGATCAAGCAAAGCACTATCAACATAGTGAACTTGGTTTTAACTACCGAATGAGTAATGTGGTAGCGGGAATTGGCAGAGGACAGTTAAAAGTATTAGATCAAAGAGTTAAGAAGAAAAGATATATTTTTGAGTATTATAAACAAGAACTTGGTAATCTTGAAGGCATTAAATTTATGCCGAGTAATGCATGGAATGAACCGAATTATTGGTTAAGCAGTATGACATTGACTGGATCAGTCAGACCTATTGATATTATGGAGGCTCTAGAAAGAGAGAATATTGAATCAAGGCCTATATGGAAGCCGATGCATATGCAACCTTATTTTGAGCGATATGACTACACAGGTAAAAATGTTTCAGAAAAATTGTTTGAAAATGGAATTTGTTTACCATCTGATACGAAGATGACGGATAGTGATTTGAATAAAATTACAACAATAATTAAAGGATTGTGGAAGTAGAGATGTCAGACGAAACTAAAGCAAGTACCGAGTCAAGTATAAAACTTAGTATTTATAGAAAATTTGTTAAAAGGCCATTGGATTTCACCTTATCTTTAATGACCCTAATTATTTTGAGTCCAGTATTGGCAATAGTCGCATTCTTAGTAAAGAAAAAATTAGGAAGTCCAATTATATTTGAACAGAAGCGCCCGGGTTTAAATGAAGAAATATTTACATTATACAAATTCAGAACTATGACAGATGAGCGAGATGAGGCAGGAACGTTATTACCAAACCATCTGAGAACGACTAAATTTGGGAACTTTCTCCGTTCAACTTCTTTGGATGAGTTGCCAGAGCTATTTAATATCCTTAAGGGTGACATGTCATTTATTGGGCCGCGCCCTTTATTAATAGAGTATTTACCTTTATATAATGAAAGGCAAAAAAGACGTCATCAAGTCCGCCCAGGATTGTCTGGTTTAGCACAAGTGAGTGGCCGGAACGCTATTAGTTGGCAGCAAAAATTTGATTTGGATGTTTATTATGTTGATCATATGAAATTTTCACTTGATTTTAAACTTATTTTCTTAACAATAAAGAAAGTATTTGTTAGAGACGGGATCAATTTTCAAAATGGGTCATCTAATAATAAATTTTCAGGCAATAAATAAGTTGTGAACAAGTTGCCGATAGAAATGAGTGGAAAAATGAAAAAGCTTTTTATTATTGGTAGTGGTGGTTTTAGTAAACAGGTTCTTGAAATTATTGAGGAAATCAATGAGGATAGTAATGAATATGAATTAGTAGGATTAATTGATGATAATATAGATAAGGTTGGTCATAACCTATTAGGTTATGAAGTCGTAGGAACAACTGACTATTTGAGGGAATATTCAAAGAAACATAAGGTATATGGAGTCGTTGCAATTGCAGATGCTGATATAAGGCGACAAATTGTCCGAAAACTTAAATTGGTTGAATGGGTTAATCTAATTCATCCTCAAGCCATTGTAAGTAAATATATAAATTTAGGTGTTGGTAATGTTATATGCGCTGGTGTGGTTATTAATCCTGATTGCTATATTGGAAATCATTGTCACATCAATATTGGGACGACGCTGGGGCACGATATTACAATAATGGATTTTGTTACTGTAATGCCGGGGGCAAATATTTCAGGTAATGTTTTATTGAAATCTTTTTCAACTGTAGGAACGGGCTCAATTATAATTCAAGGTTTAATAATTGAAGAACATGTTTTCCTAGCCGCAGGGTCTACAGTGATAAAGAATTCTTTGAAAAATAGTTTGTATGCGGGTGTTCCAGCAAAGAAAGTCAAGGATATTAGCATCGAGTTATCTGAGCAGTTTGATTGAACTTGTGAGATAAGTTATTGAGACTGTTTTAACAAAAGATAATTTGATAGATTTATGTAATATGAAGACAGCTGAAGAAAAAAATGAGGTCTTATAATGGAATTAATTATGAAAATAATATTATATTTAAGTGCGTTTATAATAATTTGGGCAATGGTTGGATATTCACTTTCGTTAAAGCTTATTGCAAAGTTATTTAAAAATAGAAGACTTGAAAAAAATTATTCTTTTCAGCCAACTGTTACAGTTATGGTGGTTGCTCATGATGAAGAGAAAGTTATCACAACAAAATTACAGAATATAATAGAGCTTGACTATCCAAAAGATAAGATTGAATTCTTAATAGCCTCCGATAACAGCACTGATAAAACTAATGCATTTGTAAAGCAATTTATCAAAGAAAACCCTGACTATAGAATTCGATTATATGAAGTTAAAGAAAGAAAAGGAAAGACAAACGCACAAAATGAAGCTCAAAAAACAGTTACAACAGAATATTTAGTTATGACCGATGCAAATTCCATTATGGAGGAGAATTCTATAAAGGAGCTTATGGCAGCATTTACTTCAGATGAGATTAGTTATGTTTCAGGACGATTAGCAATTCTCAAACCAAGTACAGAGGTTAGTGGAGCTGAAGCAAGTTATTGGGATAGTGATACGTATTTAAGAGAAATTGAAGGTAGAATTCAAACAATTACTGCTGGAAATGGAGCGATATATGCTTGCAAAACAGAAGCATATCATGATTTTAACCCAATAGAGTCTCATGATAGTGCAATGCCTTTATATTATGCCTTAAAGGGGAAACGAGCAATCTGTAATCACGATGCTATTGCGTATGAAAAGGCTGGAGAAACAATAGAAGATGAATTTGGACGTAAAGTCAGAATGAACAGAAGAATTCTTGAAAAAATTGTTCCAGATATTCGTCTTCTCAATGTATTTCGTTATAAATGGTTCTCTTATTTTTATTTTGGTCATAGAACATGCCGATATTTGTTGTGGATTGCACATTTAACTGTGTTTGTATCAAATTCTATGTTGATTGCAAATTCATGGTTTTATTTTACTCTTTTTGTAGGCCAAATATTATTCTATTTAATGGCTATTATTAAATTTTTAACCAAGTCAAACAATAAATATCTCGTGTTAGTTTATTATTATTGTGTTACCGTTTTTGCCCAGTGGGTCGGGGTGTTTAATATTCTAACTGGTAAGGCAAAACCGTTTTGGGAGAAAGCAGAGAGTACAAGATAAGAATTTAAACAAACAAGTTAAGGAGTGAAGTCATAATGTTGTTTAATGATTTATTAAATAGAAAAGAAAAACTAGCAATAATTGGATTAGGATATGTTGGAATGCCAATAGCAGTTGCGTTTGCAAAGAAAGTAGATGCTATAGGATTTGACTTAAATGCAAAAAAGATTGAGTTATATAAGCAGGGCATTGATCCCACAAATGAAGTAGGAAGTAATGCAATTAAAGAAACCACTGTTGATTTTACAGCTGATGAAACAAAGCTAAGGGAGGCAAAGTTTCATATTGTTGCTGTTCCTACTCCAATTAATATGGATAAAACTCCTGATCTTGCGCCGGTAGAAGGTGCTAGTGCTGTTATCGGTAGGAATTTATCCAAGGGTTCGATAGTTGTATACGAATCGACAGTTTATCCAGGTGTAACAGAAGACGTGTGTATTCCAATCCTAGAGAAGGAATCAGGTTTGAAATGTGGTATCGATTTTAAGGTGGGCTACTCTCCGGAACGCATTAATCCAGGAGATAAAGTTCATACATTAGAAACAATCACTAAGATAGTTTCTGGTATGGATAAAGAGAGCTTAGAAGAAATTGCGAAAGTATATGAGTTAGTCATTCAAGCCGGTGTTCATAAAGCGGGTTCTATTAAAGTAGCGGAGGCTGCAAAAGTTGTTGAGAATAGTCAACGAGATATTAATATTGCATTTATGAATGAGCTGGCAATGGTTTTTGATCGTATGGATATTGATACTAAAGAAGTTTTAGAGGCAATGAATACAAAATGGAACGCATTGGGATTTCATCCAGGACTTGTGGGCGGGCATTGTATTGGCGTGGATCCCTACTATTTTATATACGAGGCAGAACGCTTAGGCTATCACAGCCAAATAATTTTATCAGGTAGAAAAATCAATGATGGAATGGGCGAATTCATTGCAGATGCAATTATAAAGAAATTAATTCAAGCTAATAAAAAAGTAAAACAAGCCAAGGTCGTGATTTTAGGAATCACCTTTAAAGAAAATACTCCGGATATAAGAAATTCTAAAGTTATTGATATCATTAAAATACTAAACGATTTTGGGGTAAAGCCTATAGTTGTTGATCCTATGGCTGATGAAAAAGATGTGCTAGATGAATATGGATTTGAATTACAGCGAATGGAAGATGTTCAAGAGGCTGATTGTATTGTTCTTGCAGTTGCACATGATCAATTTAAAAACATAGATTTAAGGCGACTTAATAAATTATTTGGTGATTTTAAGAATAATGAAAAAGTATTGATAGATGTAAAGGGATTTTTCGACCGAGAAGCTGTTCAGGAGCAAGGATATCTTTATTGGAAATTATAAAAAATGGGAGTGCTAGCATGAGAGTTCTTCATATTAACTCATATTACAGTACTAGTAGGTTTTACAAAAATTTATATGATAAGCAAGTTAGAGATGGCATTGGAATAGATGTATTTGTCCCAGTCCCAACATCACATATTGATAATAATTTTGACTATGGTGAGTATACAAAAGTTAGTGAAAGTTATAGTAAATATGATAGAGCTTTTTTTCATATTAAAAACGGAAAAATTTTAAGGGGAGTAATTAAAAATTTTAAAGTCGATAATTATTCCCTTATTCATGCACACTCTCTATTTACTAATGGGTATATAGCCTATAAACTAAAAGAAAAGTATAATACTCCTTATATTGTGGCTGTTAGAAATACAGATGTAAATGTATTTTTTAAAAAAATGATCCATTTAAGAAATTTAGGTGTTAATATACTTAAAAGTGCGGAATATATTATATTTTTGTCTGATTCCTATAAGAAATTAGTAATAAATAACTATATACCTTCAAAAGACCGATCGATAATTGAAAGGAAAATTAGAGTCATTCCAAATGGAATAGACCATTTTTGGTTTCGAAACAAATTTGATAGAAAAGAAAATCCATTAAAGCAAACTGAAAAAGTAAGAATCCTGCAAGTCGGAGATATTAATAGGAATAAAAATCAATCAGCAACTGTTCAGGCGATTAAATTATTAATAGATGAAGGATATAAGATTAAATACACAATCGTAGGAAATGTGAAAGATAATGAAATCTTTAATAAAATAACCTCAGAAAAATTTGTTGATTATATACCTCCCTTGCCAAAAGAAAGATTACTTGAAGTTTATCGGAATAATGATATTTTTGTGATGCCTTCTATAACAGAAACTTTCGGATTAGTCTATGCCGAGGCAATGAGTCAGGGCTTACCTATAATATATACAAAGAATCAAGGGTTTGATGGGCAATTTTATGATGGAGAAGTAGGGTATAGTGTAAACTGCTTTGATAAAGAAAATATAAAAGATAGACTTATTCAAGTCATTAAAAATCATCAACAGATATCAAGCGATAATATTCACAGATGTCAAAAGTTTGATTGGAAAGAAATAAATAACCAATACATTGAACTTTACAAGCGAATGATTTAATTGAATCATATTTTTTGAGATAGCTCTGTAAATAAGGAAAGTGACTATAATGAAAATATTACTAATTACAACGTTATACCCTGGCTATGAAGGGCAGTCAAGAAAAGAAAAATCTTATGCCCTACACTACTTTGTTAAAGATTGGGTAAGTTTAGGACATGAGGTTAAGGTAGTTAAAGTTTGGCCAAAGTATCCAAGTCTCTTTAACTTTTTTGAAAAAGGTAAAAAAGCAACTTCTCATAAGCATGATCAAAAGTTCTTTCTTGAAGGTGTCGAAGTAAATAGGGTCAGTATAACTAAATTCCCTAAATTAGAATACTCCAATACTGATATTCAAAAAGCACGTAATAAAATTTTAAAAATTATTTCCGATGGTTTCCATCCGAACATTGTTGTTTGTCATATGTTTAATCCTTCATTATTTATTGCGAATGAAATTAAGAAAGACATAAACACTCCTCTAGTCCTGACTATGCATCAGTCTGATGTCAATCATTTGAGAAATTATAAAAAAAGATTTAATCGTTTTACTTCTATAATGAATAACATTGATAGTATTGGATTTAGAAGTTCTGCATTGAAATTGAAATTTGAGGAGCTAAAATTAGATCATGAAAGAACTTTTGTGATTCCATCTGGCATAGAAGAAAAATTAATTATTAATGAAACACTACTAAGGGAAAAAGGGAACTCCCCTATAAAAACTATCTTTGTAGCAGCTAGTTTAATAAAATTAAAAAATATTGATGTGTTAATAAGGGCATTTGATAGGATTTCTTCTGAAAAAAATATAGTTTTGAAAATTGCTGGGGATGGGCCTGAAAGGGAAAAATTAGTAAAATTAATGAATAGTGTAGATTCTAAAGATAAAATTGAGTTTCTTGGCTTTTTAAATCGAGAGCAGGTTTTAGATGAAATGCAGAAGTCAGATATATTTGCAATGGTTAGTTCCCCAGAGACATTTGGGCTTGTCTATTTAGAGGCAATGGCGAAAGGCTGCATTACCATTGGCTCAAAAGGTGAGGGTATTGATGGAGTTATTCAAGATGGAATCAATGGATTTTTGTGTGAACCAAGGAATGTAAATGAGTTGACTAGTGTGTTAAATAAATCTTTGATGTTAGAAGAGAATCAAAAAAAAATAATTGTGAAAAATGCACTTTCTACTGCAAGAAACATGACTCAGAAGCAGTTGTCATCTCATTATCTTGAAGTTGTTGAACAGACAATAATTAAATTTCAAAATACATGATTTTCACCTTATAGATTTGAAATAAGGGAGATTGTGTATTAGAATTTTTGAGGAGTTATCAATGTCAGAAATAATTATTAACTATCTTATAGTAACACTATTTCTTCTATTGTTTTATATATTATCTTCATATGAAAAAAGTTTTTCATACAGAGCTAAAAAAGGAATCCTTGTTTTAGCTATTATTAGTTTTTCAATATTTGCAGGATATAGAGTTATTGGTACTGACATTAATTCTTATAAACAGATATTTGATGAACAACCGATTATTGTATTGAATTTTGATTTTATACAAACAATGTTTGAGTATTATATTGAGCCTGGTTTTGTTTTAATAATATCATATCTAAAAAGGTACGGTTTAGGGTTCAATGTGTTCCTTTTTTTATCTGCAATTATACCTTTATTTGTTATTTATAGAGTTATATTTAATCATGAGAAAAAGCATGTATTTCTTACATTTCTGCTCTTTCTTTTGTTATATGCACTACGGGGACCTTTAGATGTGATAAGACAGTTTTTTGCGGCAGCAATTTATTTAAGTGCTTTATATTCATTATCAATAAAAAAGGAATTCAGATATTTTTGGAAGATTATTGTATCGATATTTTTCCATTATTCAAGTATCCTTAATTTTCTTATCAGACCTTTTCTTAAAATTAAATGGACTATAAAAAAATATGCTACTTTATTTGTTAGTTTGTTCTTATTGGGTTTTTTGTTCAAGAATTTAATCTTAACTATAACAAATAACATGGATATAAGTAATACTGATAGAATCTTATATAAATTTCAACGATATATTGATGCTAACTATGAGGTTGATAGTTTTTTGCAAGGTCTTTTTCTATATTCTACATGGTATTTGCCGATTTTTCTAAATATTATACTTATAGTGGTTGCTATTTCATACTATAAAGATATATGTAAAAGCGACTTTTTAAAAATATTACTAAACTCACAGATTCTCGCTAGTTTAATATTTATTTTTTTCTGGGCAATGGATTCGACTATTTTAGCAAGAAGAATTGAGTTTACCCTAAGTATAGGTAACTTTTTTATATTGAAAGAGATTATTATTAATTTAAAAGGAAAAAATCGTCTGTTGTTTGTTTTTATTTTAATGTATTTGATAACTTTTATGATTTTTCAGTTCTTGTTTTTAGTACAATTAAGGACTAGTTTATTTTAGTTTTAATACGCCGTATAGGATATATATTACATTTTAATAATGTTTTGTGCATATTAGGGATGGTGACAATGTCTATATTACATATTCAAAAACGAGAGAAATTTACAGATCCATTTAATAAATTTATTGAAGATTATTTTGATGAAGAAGATCACTTTTTTGCAATTAGAACAAATAAAAGTAGCCAAGAAGAAGTTCATAGTATAAAAAACAATAAATTTTATGTGAAAAATAGTAAAGATTTCTTACTTTTAATAATGAAGATGAATCAATCAGATAAGATATTCTTGCATTCTTTATTAATAGACCCCAAAATTTTAGTGTTACTATTTTTTCAACCATGGATTTTAAAGAAATGCTACTGGATATTGTGGGGAGCTGATCTTTATAAATATAAAAAGCCAAAAGTTACTTTTAAACAAAAGACATTGGAGTTTGTAAGGAAATTTGTGATCAAAAATATGTATGAAATACTCCCAATAGTGGAAGGCGATTATAGGTTAGCTAAGGATTGGTACCATACAAAGGCAAAGTATAGATATAATGCAATATATCCTGTCAATACTGAGATAATTAATAAAATAGAGCTGAAAGATTATAAAAGGGGGAAAGACATACAAATTTTATTAGGTAATTCGGCAACTGAATCTAATAAACATGAGGATATTTTGCGGAAATTATCAAAGTTTAAAGATGAAAACATTAAATTATATGTTCCACTATCATATGGAAATAGTGATTATGCAGAAAAAATAATCAGTATAGGTAAAAGTATATTTGAAGGTAAATTTATTCCGATAACAGAATTTATGGATAGAGCTGATTATATAAATTTATTAAATACAATGGACGTTGGAATTTTCAACAATGACAGACAGCAAGCAATGGGAAACATTTATTTATTACTATATCTTGGTAAAAAGGTATTTATCAGGAAAGGTACAACTATGTGGGATGAATTAAATGAAAAATATTATCTATCTACGGTAAATGATATTGAACATAAAAATTTAAACTTTTTATGTAACTTAGATGAAGAAAAACGAGATCATAACAAAAATGAAGCTTCAATAAGATATGATATTAATAAAGTAAAAGAACATTGGATAAATATATTTAGTGACTAGTTATAAAGTTGACTGGATTAGAGCTGAGGTTGAATTATGTCAAAAAGTACGCAATTAAGATCTAAAACTATAAATGGTTTCGTTTGGAGTTTCGTCGAACTAATTTCCAAACAAGGTATTCAATTAATCATTCAAATTATTTTAGCTAGATTACTTTTACCTGAACATTTCGGATTAATTGGTATGATCACAATTTTTATTGCTATTTCTACAACATTTGTGCAGAGCGGTATGGATCAAGCTTTAATTAGAGAAAAGAAAATTGACAAAGAGGCTTATTCAACAGTTTTTTATTATAATTTGGTTGTTTCTATAATGGTCTATTTCATAATCTTTTTTGTAGCTTCATGGATTGCGAATTTTTATAATGAACCGGAGCTAATTAAAATTTTACGTGTGGTCATGCTTGTTGTTATAATCAATGCATTTTCAGTTATTCAACGAGTCATGCTTATAAGGAAGTTAGATTTTAAAACACAAACAAAGGTTAGCGTTATTGCAGGAATAATTTCTGGGGCAGTAGCAATAGGAATGGCATTGTCTGGTGCAGGAGTCTGGAGCTTAGTGGCTCAACAGGTTTTCATGCAGTTAATGATAGCAATATTATTAATGAGCAATAATCGTTGGTTTCCTTCGTTACAATTCAATGTTGTATTATTTAAAAAGTACTTCATATTTGGCTATAAGTTGCTATTATCAAGTCTAATTGATACTATTTACCAAAATATTTATTTCATTATCATAGGTAAGATATATCCTGTCGCGCAATTAGGATACTATACGAATGCGAATAAATTAAAAGATGTATCATCCCAATCGATCTCGCAAGCTATTCAAAAGGTAACATATCCGGTGTTTAGTAATATTCAAGATGATAGTAAGAAACTTGCTGGAAATTATCAGAGGTTAATTCAAATGACCTCTTATTTGTTTTTCCCCTTTATGCTGGGGCTAGTGGCAATAGCGCCAAATCTTATTCCACTTTTATTAGGCGATAAATGGATACCATCCATCATATATTTTCAATTGTTATGTATCGCAGGGATGCTATATCCCATTCATGCTATTAATTTAAATATATTAAAAGTAAGAAATAGATCAGATCTATTCCTATTATTGGAAGTAATAAAAAAACTAATCTTAACAATTTTAATAGTGGTGGCAGTTATATATACAAGTTCAATTGAAGGGTTAATATATGCCGCAATAGTTAGTTCTTTTATAAGTCTTGCTATTAATACGTATTATTCTGCAAGGGAAATTGATTATTCATTTTTTAACCAAGTAAAAGATATGCTACCGTCACTGTTGCTGGCAGGGATTATGTCTATTGTTGTCTATTTAATGAGTAATATTTTTAATATCTATTCTGTTAACCTACTCATTCAAATTATATCTGGAATACTGATATACTTAGTTGGGAGTATGTTATTAAGATTAAAAGAGTTTACAATTATGATTCGAATGTTAAAAAGTATTGGGAAAAGGTAAATTGAAAATCCAAATTAATTTTAGAAGGTGGTTTTTATGCCAATCCAGGTAACAAAGTCATCAATGCCTCCATTTGAAGAATATATTGATGAAATTAAAGGGTTATGGGAAACGCGATGGTTAACAAATAATGGAGAGAAACATAGACAGTTAGAAAAGGATTTAAATGAGTTTCTTCATACGCCTAATATAAGCCTTTTTAATAACGGGCACCAAGCACTTGAAGCTATTATTAAAACTATGAATTTAACTGGAGAAGTAATCACCACTCCTTTCACATTTGTTTCAACTACGCATGCGATTGTTCGTAATGGATTGAATCCACTATTTTGTGATATAAATCCGGAAAGTTTGACCATTGACCCTGATCATTTGGAAAGTTTGATTACCGATCAAACATCAGCGATCTTACCGGTTCATGTCTATGGTAATATCTGTGATGTCGACTCTATTGAAAAGATTGCACAGAAATATAATTTGAAAGTTATTTATGATGCGGCACATGCTTTTGGTGAAGAGCAAAACGGTGTTGCAGTAGGTAACTTTGGAGATGCGTCAATGTTTAGCTTCCATGCAACGAAAGTTTTTCATACGATCGAAGGTGGTGCGGTTACCTTTAAGGATGCTAGTATAAAAAGTAAGATAGAAAGCTATAAAAATTTTGGAATTACAAACTCTGAGTCCATTGATTACATAGGAACAAATGCTAAAATGAATGAATTTCAAGCAGCAATGGGGCTGTGTAATTTACGTTACGTGGAGGAATCTATTAAAAAGCGTAAGGCAGTTTCGGAAAGGTACTTTGAACATCTAGAAGGAGTAGACGGTATAAAACTTCCAATTGCCCAGCAAAATGTGAAGCAAAATTATGCCTATTTTCCGGTTATATTTGATGGCTATTTATATTCTAGAGATGAAATAATGGATGGGTTGAGTAAAAATGATATATTTGCAAGGAAATATTTTTATCCATTAACTAACGAGATTAATTGCTATAATTACAGTAGTGAGCAAACACCGATTGCAAAATATATTTCTGATCGCATATTAACTTTGCCTATATATCCTGATTTAGAATTAGAAATAGTAGATAAAATTTGTAAAATAATAAAAGGTAAGTGGTGAATGTAATGAAAGGTATTATTTTGGCAGGAGGATCTGGAACTAGATTATATCCTTTGACACGAGCAGCATCAAAACAGATGTTACCAATCTACGATAAACCAATGATATATTATCCGTTGTCAGTACTTATGTTAGCAGGTATAAGAGAGGTTCTTATTATCTCAACACCTAGGGATTTACCAATGTTTCAAGAACTACTAAGCGATGGTAATCACTTAGGTTTAGACATTCAGTATAAAATTCAAGATAAACCAAGAGGGTTGGCAGAAGCTTTCATCGTAGGAGAAGACTTTATTGGGGAATCATCCGTGGCATTAGTTTTAGGAGATAACATTTTTTATGGTTCCAATTTCGGTAATATTGTGCAACGTGAAGCTAAGTTAGAGCAAGGAGCTTTGATTTTTGGTTGCTACGTAAAGGACCCTAGACGCTATGGAGTAGTGGAAGTAGATGATCAGCGTAACGCGATTTCTATTGAAGAAAAACCTGAAATCCCCAAGTCGTCTTATGCGATTCCAGGTCTATATTTCTTTGATAAAAATGTTGTAGAGTATGCAAAACAAGTTAAGCCTTCTGATAGAGGTGAGCTAGAAATTACTTCGGTAATTGAAAGGTATATGAATGATGGAAAGTTGAAAGTTCAGTTATTAGGTCGTGGTTTGGCCTGGTTGGATACGGGAACTCATGAATCATTATTAGAAGCTTCAAATTTTGTAGAAGCTATCCAAAAAAGACAAGGATTTTATATATCCTGTATTGAAGAAATAGCCTACCGCAGAGGTTATATAGATAAAAGCCAGGTGAAAAGATTAGCGGAGCCATTAATAAAAACGGACTACGGTAAATATTTAATTGATTTACTAAATGAAGGAGAACAATAATGAATATTTTAGTAACAGGCGGTGCTGGCTTTATTGGGGGGAACTTTGTTCAATATATGGTCAACAAGTACCCAGAATATAATATTGTTAATCTAGACTTACTAACTTATGCTGGAGATCTTACAAAGCATTCTATGATAGAGAAGAAAAAAAATTACCAATTTATTAAAGCTGACATTGCTGATCGTAAAACAATAATGCAATTATTTCAAGAGAGGGATTTTGATTATGTAATTCACTTTGCTGCTGAAAGCCATGTAGACAGATCAATTTCCGATCCTGAAATCTTTATCCGTACTAATGTATTGGGGACACAAATATTGTTAGATGCCGCTAAAAAAATAGGAGTTAAAAAATTTATCCATGTATCAACTGATGAGGTCTATGGTGAATTGAATTTTGATCCTAATACATTTTTTACAGAAAATACTCCGTTGCGTCCGAATAGTCCATATAGCGCAAGTAAGGCATCATCCGATTTTTTGGTAAGAGCATATCATGAGACATATAGTTTACCTGTAAATATTACAAGGTGTTCCAATAATTACGGCCCTTACCATTTTCCAGAAAAATTAATACCACTTACTATATCTAGAGTTTTAAAAAATGACAAAGTACCAGTATATGGCGATGGTAAAAATGTACGAGACTGGCTACATGTATACGATCATTGCTCCGCAATTGATTTAGTTTTACACAAAGCTGATAGTGGTGAGGTTTTTAATGTAGGTGGACATAATGAAAAGACCAATCTAGAAGTTGTCAAACAAATAATTAGTACATTAAATAAATCAGATGACCTAATTGAGTTTGTGGAAGATCGTTTAGGACATGATAAACGATACGCAATAGATCCTACTAAATTAGAACGATTAGGTTGGAAACCAAAGTATACATTTGAGACAGGAATTGAACAAACCATCGATTGGTATTTGGAGAATAAAGATTGGTGGCAGGCTATTATTGAAGGGGAATATAGGAACTATTTCAAAAATCAATATGGAAACATAAACTAACTTCTTTTCTAAAAATGTGAATGTTAATTTCAATTTTCTATCTATGGAGATGTTTAACGTGGACGAAATAGTTATCTTTGGAGCCAGTGGTCACGCAAGAGTTATAATTGATATATTGGAGAAGCAAAATAAATATAAGATAGCTGGTCTTTTTGCGGACACTCCAGAATTAATAGGAACGAATATAATGGGCTATCCTATTATTGATCAGATAGCTAACCTTACCCATTTCGATAAAGGAATTATTGCAATAGGGGACAATTATGGAAGAAATAAAGTAGCTGATAAAATAAAGAAAATCAACAATAACTTTCAGTTCATCAATGCAATTCATCCTAACTCTGTAATAGGGAAAGACGTTAAAATTGGTGATGGAACCGTTGTGGTTGCTGGTGCTATTATTAACGCAAATGCAATTATAGGTAAACAATGTATAATTAACACAAATTCTTCAGTGGGTCATGATGTTACCGTCGGAAATTATTCTACTATTGCACCTGGTGTAGCGATTGGTGGCAATGCAGTGATAGGAGAATTGGTTACCATTTCAATGGGCTCCACTGTTATTCAAAAGGCCAAGATTGGGTATGGAACATTAATTGGTGCAGGCTCTACGGTCATTAGGGATATTCCTGATGGTGTTTTAGCTTTTGGATCACCTGCTAAAATCATTCGAGAAAGAAAGATAGATGAAAAATATGTGTAAGTTAATTTATTTGAGTAGGAGTATTGTGTGAATATAAAAATTAGTTGATAAGTAGATTTGAGGAAGTGTAGGATAATGAAAATCACAATTGCAGGTACAGGCTATGTAGGACTTTCTAATGCAGTTCTACTAGCCCAACATAATGAAGTTATTGCACTTGATGTTATTCAAGAAAAAGTGGATATGATTAATAATAAAAGATCACCCATTTCAGATAATGAAATTGAGGAGTTTTTAGCGACAAAAGATTTAACTTTAACTGCTACGACAGATAATACTGAAGCATTTAAGGATGCTGAATATGTTATTATTTCGACACCAACTAATTATGATCCGGAAATGAATTATTTTAATACGAGCACGGTCGAGGCCGTGATTGAGAGTGTTCTATCAATCAATCCAGATGCAGTCATGGTGATTAAGTCAACCGTTCCAGTAGGATACACGGAAACGGTCCGAGAGAAATTTGAAACAGATAATATTGTCTTCTCGCCAGAGTTTTTGAGAGAGGGAAGAGCCCTTTATGATAATCTTAACCCATCAAGGATTGTGGTTGGAGAACAATCTGAGCGGGCGAAAGTGTTTGCTGATTTATTAGCAGAAGGCGCACAGAAGGAAGGTATCGATATTCTCTTTACAAATTCAACAGAAGCCGAAGCTATTAAACTATTTGCCAATACATATCTTGCGATGAGGGTTGCATTCTTTAATGAATTGGATTCCTATGCAGAAGTTAGAGGGTTAGATGCTAAACAAATTATCGATGGCGTTGGGCTGGATCCACGTATAGGTACACATTATAATAACCCTTCCTTTGGATATGGCGGTTACTGTCTACCAAAAGATACAAAGCAGCTTTTGGCCAATTATGCAGATGTGCCGAATAATATTATGACCGCTATTGTGGACGCCAATCGAACTCGGAAAGACCATATTGCCGATAGGATTCTTAACAGAAATCCTAAAGTTGTTGGGATCTACAGACTTACAATGAAGACTGACTCCGACAATTTCCGGCAATCAGCCATCCAAGGTATTATGAAACGAATTAAAGCCAAAGGAATTGAAGTCGTAGTATATGAACCAGCTCTATCTGAGGATGATTTCTATAAATCTAGAGTAGTCAACGATTTTGAAGAATTCAAGAAAATCTCTGATGTCATTGTCGCCAATCGCTTATCTGATGACCTACAAGAAGTAAAGGATAAGGTCTACACAAGAGATTTGTTCAGTCGAGATTGAAGCTGACAGTAAAATTTAATGAGAAGAGTTAATAAATGCAACTCTTCCCTCCTTTTACCAATAAATGGAAGCGTTGTCACAACTTGTAATTAAATTTATATAGAGATAGATAAAGAAAAATAAATAAGGGAATCTACTAAAGTTGTAGAGTGTATGAACTGGGGGATGGAAATGGATATTTTATTTAGTCTTCTTTTTGGAATACTAATGGTCGTTGGAGGGATAGCGACTTTTATATTTGTCGGTTTATTATTACTTAGGGCCATTGGCAATAAAGGGCTTTCCATTAAAAGTGGAGCAATTGGCGCTGGGGCGTCATTGGCTTTGTTTATTATTTCTTTTGTTACATTTTTTATGATTATCTTGAATTCACCTTCTTTTGAGAATGAGGTAGAGGAGGCTAGCGTTACAGATGAGCAAGAAGTGAAGACGTTCACACCTGAAATGCAAATTCAAAGTGCAATTAAGGATAATCAATTGGAGGTTACTGGTACAACTAATCTTCCAGATGCTACCGAGTTAGTTATTACATTACAAAATGATAAAGGTGAAAGTTTTGATCAGGCTGTGTCGATAAAAGATGGCAGCTTTTCCATGGATGTCGTTCCGATTGAAGAATTAAAGCCAGGGGAGCAAGCGATAGAAGTCTCACTTGCAGATCAACAGCCTGATGCAGTATTAGAGGTCATTGGGGAGGACGCTAAGCTCCTTATTGGGCCTTTATTAGATGATGATCAGCAATTATTCGTCTCAGCCAATGTTACGATCCCAGCTGAACGGTCTCCACCCAGTGATGTGGAAGGTGTCAAAGCTGAAGTAACAAAAGTTATTGATGGCAATACGATCCTAGTTCAACTAGATGGAAAAGAAGAAGAGGTAAGAATGAGTTCTGTGGCTGTTCCAGAAGCAAAACATTCAAAAAAAGGTGAACAACCATTTGGAACAGATGCACTTGAATTCACCTCCAAAAGTTTGGAAGAAAAAGCCGTTACCTTAGAGTTTGATGACCAAGAAAAGGACAAGGATGGAAGACTTCTCGCGTATGTTTGGATAGAAGATGTCCTTTACAATAATACTTTGATAGAAAAAGGGTTAGCAAAACTAGAAGAATCCTCAGATAATACAAAATACCTTGATGATTTCAACAAGACTCAAGACAAAGCTAAAGAAAAAGAAATTGGCATTTGGAGTATTAAAAATTACGTCCAAAAAAATGGATTTAGTGATCCAGAGAAAAAGAAAGAAAAAGTAGCAAATAAAGGAAAGAAAGAGAGCAAGGAAAAGAAATCAATTGCTTCAACACCAGCACCAAAAAAAGATTCGGAAAAGATGGCGAAGGCGCCTAAAGAAGAGAAGCCAGCGAGTACAGAAACGAAACCAAAAGTAAAAGAGGAAACAAAGACACAAGCGCCTTCTAAACCAAAAACAGAAGAAAACTCAGCTCCTGCACCGGCAAAAACCCCTGATCCACCAGCAGAAACAGCTAGTTGTGACATAAAGGGAAGTCAAAATGGCATCTATCATGTTCCTGGAAGCACTTATGTAACTGCTAAACTAAAGTGGACAGATTCTGCTCGATAGAATTGAACACTTTCTGCCAAAGTAACTCTCAATCAGTTAAAATATTGAATTAGATATACAGCTTATTTTTATTAGTCAATTATTAGATTAAGAATGAGAATGAGATACTAAAGTTTTTGGTGTGCGTACATAGACTAACGGTGGCTTTTGTTTAATATCTCGGCTGGCGTTTAATGGAACAAAAACTTATCATGTTACATCGGAGATGACACTTTTACTATGTGTTTTCTGTGACATTTTACATGGTCCCACAACCTGATTCGGATGTGAACACTTTCTGAAATCGCTGTTGTTTTGCATTGACTTTTTTAAGTAGGCACGTTACAATATGTGTAACCGGTTACCTATTATTTCAGAAAATGGAGTGGGCATTTTGTCTTCTATTAAAGATGTGTCGAAACATGCAGGTGTTTCGGTTGCGACTGTATCCAGAGTTTTAAATAATAAGGGTTATGTGAGTGTGGAAACGCGGAAAAAGGTAGAGCAGGCGATTAAAACACTAGATTATAAACCAAATGAGGTCGCAAGGAGTTTGTTTAAAAAACAATCTAAGGCGATTGGTTTAATGGTGCCAACCATCATGAATCCATTTTTTCCAGAACTTGCTAGGGCTGTTGAGGATGTTGCCTCGACACTGGGTTATAATATTATATTATGCAATACAGATGATAATCAGGTAAAAGAACAACATTATTTAGATGTTCTTTTACAGAAATATGTGGATGGAATCATTGTTTCTTCTAATAATTTAAAAGCAGAACAAATTGAAAAGCTTTCAATTCCAGTTGTGTGTGTTGACCGGGAGATTAGTAAAGAAATCCCTACAGTTATTGTAGACAACACAAAAGGGGCACAGATTGCAACCCAATTTCTACTAGATCAAAGTCGAAAGAGGATTGGACACATTAAAGGACCAAGCCATATTTTGAATGCAACAGAGAGATATAAAGGGTATCTGAATGTGATAGGTGCCGCTGATTGGTTTGAAAGTAGCTATGTGGTGGAAGGACATTACAACATGGAATCAGCCATTGAGGGCACAAAAAGGCTTCTGCATTTCCACCCAGAAATAGATGGTATTTTCGCGGCAAATGATACAATGGCGATTGGAGCAATTAAAGCTATTAACCAACTTGGATATCATACCCCAAGGGATATTGCGGTGATTGGTTTTGATGGCATTTCACTTGGAAAAGCAACCATACCTGAGTTAACAACCATCGCTCAACCGATCTATCAACTAGGGGAAAGGGCCGCTACTATGCTTGTGGAGCTCATAGAAGGTCAATCAGCTATTGATCGTGTATATCATGTTCTTGGGGTACAGCTTGTAGAAAGACAATCAACATAAGGAGGGATCCATACTATGACCTTTAAACCTAAAATTACGGTGGTCGGAAGTATAAATATGGATTTGGTCACCATGACAGATAAACTTCCTAACAAAGGTGAAACTTTACTTGGACAACAATTTCAAATGAATCCTGGAGGGAAAGGGGCTAATCAAGCGATCGCAGCAGCTAGACTTGGGGCCCGCACTTCCATGATTGGTTGTGTTGGACAAGATGCTTTTGGGAAACAGCTACTTCACAATTTAGAAGAAAATGGTGTGAATGTAAGTAATGTGGAACCGGTTACCGATGTTGTGACGGGAACCGCTACGATTCTTGTTTCGGACCAAGATAACCGAATCATTGTTACTCCTGGAGCTAATGGCTCTGTCACCGTAGACTTTATTGAATCAAAGCGAGAAGTGATTGCGAACAGTGATGTCGTTATTTTACAACTAGAAATTCCTTTAGAAAGTGTTATAAGAGCAACTGAAATAGCTAAGGAACATCATGTAAAGGTGATTTTGAATCCTGCACCAATCAGAGAATTACCGGATACTCTGATCAGACAGATTGATTATGTGACACCAAATGAGCATGAAGAAACACTTTTAATGAAGAACAGGGATTTAAACGAACTTCAGAAAAAGTTAATTGTGACAAGAGGAGAGTCGGGTGTTTCTTTTTATCAAAATGATAAAAGGATCGATGTTCCAGCTTTTAAGGTAGATGTAAAGGATACAACTGGTGCAGGTGATGCTTTTAATGGCGGATTGGCAGTGGCTCTAAGCAAGGGACTTTCTTTAAGAGAAGCATGCATTTTTAGTAGCGCTGTTGCGGCAATCTCGATCACGGAATTAGGGGCACAAACGGGAATGCCAACAGAGGAACAGGTAAAAACTTTTCTTACCAATAACTAATTTTAGGAGGAGAACGAAATGACAAAAAGGCCAATTATTATCGACACAGATCCTGGAATTGATGATGCAATTGCGATAGCGATCGCTCTATATAGTGAGAAGTTAGATGTGCGACTTATTACGACAGTTGCGGGGAATGTCAGTCTCGAAAAAGTAACGTATAATGCCCTTCGTTTACTTAAGTTCTTTAAAAAAGACATCCCTGTTGCGAAAGGGGCCGATCGACCACTGATTAAAGCACCAATTGACGCAAGTGGTATTCATGGATCAACGGGTATGGATGGTTTTGATTTCGAAGAGCCAACCAAGGACCTATTATTAAAAGAAAATGCAGTAGAAGCGATGCGGCGGATTATTACAACCAGTGCTGAACCAATCACCCTTGTTCCGATTGGCCCCTTAACGAATATTGCCTTGTTATTTAAGGTTTATCCTGAAGTGAAGGAAAACATTCAAGAAATTGTGCTTATGGGGGGGTCTACGGCTAGAGGAAATGCCGGCGTCATGTCGGAATTTAATATCTATGCAGACCCAGAAGCCGCAAAGATTGTTTTCCATAGTGGTGTACCCATTGTGATGGCAGGACTCGATGTTGGCTTAAAAGCGCTCATTTATCCAGAAGATAGTGAACAATTAAAGGATATGAACGAAACTGGGAATATGGCTTATCAACTGTTTAGTAAATATCGTGGTGGTAGCATGAAAACGGGGTTGAAAATGTATGATGCTTTTGCCATTGCCTATTTATCAAAACCGGAAATATTCCAGATAGCTGATACATTCGTTGATATTGAATTAACTGGAACCCTAACAAGTGGCTGTACAGTTGTCGATTTAAAGGGTTACCTAGGAAAACCCAATAATGCTAAAGTTTGCCTTGATGTTAATGAATCTGAGTTTAAAGAGTGGTTTTTTACAAGTTTAGAGAAATGTAATTAAATCTGACAGGTTATTCCTAACAATGGGGCTGATGAAGGCCCCGTTGTGTCCCTAACTAACAACACATTTGAGAGCAACAAGAGGAGGAAGAACAATGAACCTTGATATTGTCATGTATGCATCCGCTATTATTTCTGTTGCCGTTGTCATATTTATGTTAATCAAGAAAATGGATATTAAGATTACACTTTTTTTAATGGGAATCATTTTAATCCTGATCAGCATTGGGATGGGGAAGGAAATTGCGATCAAAGACTTTGTACCATCCGGGTCTTTTTTGTTAGATCCCATTCAAGTCATAGTGGATCAATTTAAAAGTACTTTAAATGCTGCCGGATTTATTATTCTCTTGTTAGGTGGATATACCGCCTATATGTCTAAAATTGGCGCGAATGATGTGACAGTAAATGTATTAACGAGACCTATTTCCAAAATTAAGTCGGTTTACTTTTTAGTCCCAGTTGTGTTTCTTTTAGGTAATCTATTGTCTCTCGTTATTCCTAGTGCCTCTAATTTGGCGATTATTTTGCTTGCTACTTTGTATCCGGTTTTAAGGAAAGCTGGAATGTCATCGCTCTCAGCTGCAGCTGTGATCGCAACATCTGCAACAATTGTTCCAACTCCTTTAGGAAGTGACAATGTCGCGATTGCAGAAGAATTAGCTAAGCAAGAAGCATTTAGTGGTTTAACGGTAACAGAGTATGTTTTTAATTATCATGCGCTAGTTTCAATTCCGACCCTGATTTTTATTGCGATTGTGCACTATTTTTGGCAAAAGCGGATGGATAAAAAGCTGGAACAAAGTACTCAGGAGAGTGAAGGAAAGATTGAATCAGAAGAGATGTCTGAGAAGCAACCTAATGTTACAGGTGGAAAATTATATAAATTTGTTTATGCCATTTTACCAATTTTTCCGATTATCTTGTTGCTCATTGCCTATGGAATACAAATAGGAACAGGATCGGCGATTAATATTAGCGTAGAAGTTGCCACGATTGTATCTTTTATTTTAGCGATTATTTGTGAATTAGTTCGGCATAAAGGGAATAAAAGCGTGTTAAAAAGCACGGAGGAATTTTTTAAAGGAATGGGTGGGGCTATGCCCATTGTTGCACTTCTAGTTGCCGCTTCTGTTTACGTGACGGGATTAAAATCGATTGGATTAATTGATGCTTTACAGGCATCAATGGAAAACGTTCAGGGACAAGGCTTTGACTTTGTTTTGCCACTTATTTTAGTTGCAATCACCATGCTGATTGTGTTACTAAGTGGTAGTGGACTCGCTCTTTTCTTCGCGATGGTACCATTAGTAGTGCCACTTGCAAATGCAGCGGGAATTAGCCCTATTGCATTATCGATTCCAATGGGACTAGCTGGAAACCTTATGCGTGCCATATCTCCAGTTGCGGCCGTCGTCTTAATTGTTGCCGGAACAACCAAAAAAGAACCACTTGAGATTGTTAAAAGAACTTCTGTCCCAATGCTTTCAGGGATTGTATTCATGTTTATCTTATCCATGATCGTATTCTTATGATTTAAAATGATGCCAGGTTCTGAAACAATTTAGAACCTGGCACTTATAATTAGGAGAAATCTTATGGGTTACGGGGAATCCCATTCACCCTAGCAGGAAACCCATATACATAACAGGGGATCCCCATTCTAGTATGCAAGAAGCCCATTTACATAAGGGTGACTACAGCCATCCAATTGCCCCACTTATCTTTTTGATCATCTATGACAAGGAAATGATCCAGTTATGACAATGATGATCCACTTACTAGGATACAACACTATCTTAACCACAGCTTTAGCTGCTTGCCCTTCACTGTCGTGCCACTTCTGAATGTCGACAATGGTTTTGTTCAGTAGAAGAGGCAGAGAATGCGAGGTATCGAGCTCCGAAGCGATGAAATTAATGACACATTTATATGATGCCCTAGCAGTTTGAGAACTGTTAGGGCATCTGTATACATAGTTTTGTTGTAATAATACGATTTCGTTTTTAAATTAGTTAGTTTAGTACTACGGGTTCTGGCGGTATATAGTTATTTTCAAGTTTTTCCTTCACAACCGAAATCCCAAATTTTTCAAGCTCCTTGTGAATCATTGGGCTGTCTGCAAGTCCTTGGCGATAACAATATTCAAGGAAAATCAGATACTTGCTGCTCCACGATGATTCTAATTCAAGGAGTAATTTTTTTTGCTCCTTAGACAGTGATTCCTTTAATTGGGAAAAGAGTTGATCTGAAACTTCGTCTACCGTACGGTATTTTGAATCAGCCATCACCTTTTTATAGGCTACTCGATGAACTCGTTCAAAAAAGACAATATCGATAAAGGCCTTTTGAATAACGTCTTTACTAGACAATGGTTCATCCTGGTTGTTGTCAGATTCATAGGTATCACGATTCTCGTGGGTTTCTTGAGTAAAAGGAAAATCCATAAAACCTTTTATTAAGCTCTTATTATAAACCATTGAATTTTCTACGCTATATAGATCGATTGTCATTTAAACTCCTCCTATTTTTTGTATATAACATTGTAGGTTATATGGATATCACTTATGTTCCCCTTGCTGATAGGAGGCAACCCATATATAATAGAGTTGCAACCTCTCAGGAGGGTGTTGCATTGAGGAATCCGTTTACTTATGCTAGTTGGGTGGATTCCTCTTTTACTTGCCCTTTTGTACGGTATAATTGACTTCTTGCAACTAATAGTAAACGCTTCCAACATATCATTCATTTTTTCAATGCACGATTTTTTAAAGCTTTTTGCAAGTCTTTATCTACTGTTGCAGTAAATGGTCTTCTTGCCAATCTTTCAACACCTCCTAAGTATTATTATACATTTTTAAGAACATACGTTCAACCGAATTTTAAAGAATAAAAAGTGAATGATCATTAATATTCCTAGATTGATAAGCTTTATGGCATTCGTGTATTTACTGAACATTCAGTGCTAAAAAGTTAAATTCCATTGAGTGTTTTTAATCTCCCATTAAATAGATTTAAAAGGATTGCCAATCTCTTTTATCATGTATTGGAGAAAAATACTGTTTATAGGAGTAGATGGGGGAGATGTCTATAACATTAATGCTCCTTTCCAAAATGGCAATTACTTATAGATAGGTCGAGTCGAACATCCTCCAGATGAGTTTTCAGAAGTTCGGTATTGTGGTTTTGACATACAATCTCCTGAAAGGTAGCCAGCTCTAAATTGCAAAAACAGGAGAAGAAAAACAGGTTGTTTTTCTTTCCTCCTGCTTGATTCGAGGACTTCTAAAACAGTTATGTTATGCGCTTACAAAAGACAGGCTCTCTTTTACACAATGAATGACTCAAAATTCCACATAAA